>NZ_SCRH01000046.1 GCF_004298145.1 Mycobacterium sp. | reverse complement strand
ACCTGACCGTCGATCACCTGTTCGGCAGCATCTGGACGCGGCCGGGGTTGTCGATGCGCGACAAGCGCATCATGACGCTGACGGCGGTGACCGCCATCGGGAATCGCGATCTGGCCGAGATCCAGATCAACGCCGCGCTCCTCAACGGCGAACTCACCGAGACCGAACTGAAGGAGATGGCCGTCTTCCTCACCCACTACCTGGGCTTCCCGCTGGGCTCGGCGCTCAACGGCGCGGTCGAGGCCGTCGTGGCCAAGCGCAAGAAGGCCGCGGCGAAGGGTGCCGGAGAAGACAAGAGGGCCAACGTGGATGCCGCGTTGAAGATGCACTCGGGCAACGCCGCCGACTGACCGGCGCTGACATCCGCGCCTAGTTCGTTCGAGCTCGAAAGCTCATCTCCCGGCGTGCGCCGTGAAGCGATACTGCGGTCATGTTCGCTCGGAACCGATGAGTTTGAGAACGCCGCCGCCTCTATATCGGCATACCGATTGTGTAGGTCGAGGAGGCAACGGAAATGGCACAGCCGGATTCCACGATGTTCCTGATTGCGGGCGCGGGCGGAAGCCATGGCGCCACGGGCAACCACACGGCGCGGCAGCTGCTCGAGCGGGGCCGGTCGGTTCGGGCGTTCGTTCGCCGGGACGACGAACGGGCGGACCGGTTACGAGAATTGGGCGCCGAAATCGCCGTCGGCGATCTGCACAACTTCCGAGACGTGTCCGCAGCGCTGGATGGGGTGCAACGGGCCTACTTCACCTATCCGCTGGCCGAAGGCCTGATGGAGGCAACCGCGACCTTCGCCGCTGCGGGAACACAGACGGGTCTGCAGTGGATGGTGAACATGTCCCAGATCACCGCTCGCCCGGATCACGCCAGCCCAGCCGCCCGCCAACACTGGTTCGCCGAGCGGGTGCTCGACTGGTCGGGGATAGGTGTCACCCATCTGCGCCCGCCCTTCTTTCTGGAGAATCTCTTCAACGTTGCCGCACCGACAGTCGGGGCCGAGAGCAAGCTTTATCTGCCCTATGGCGACGGGCGACACGCCCCCATCTCGGGAGAAGACATCGCACGAGTGGTCGTCGGTATCCTGACCGATCCTGTTGTGCACCAAGGCAAGACGTATGTGCCCACTGGCCCGGCATCGTTGTCGATGGCAGAACAGGCGAGCGTTTTCGGCAGCGCATTGGGCCGTCCGGTGCAGTATGTGGACATTCCCGTCGAGGACTGGCGGCAGATCCTGTCCCAGATCCCCGTTATGTCGCCGTTCTTGATCGAGCATCTCTCGCGGGTGGCCGAGAGCCACCAACGCGGTGAATTCGACGTGGTGACGGATGTGGTCGAAACGATCGGCGGCGCAACGCCACAGTCACTCGAGGCGTTCATCAGCCAAAACCGTTCCGCGTTCGCGGTCCCGCAGCATGCTTAGCAGGCGATGCGGCAGCGGCGCTGGTGGGACAGGCCGTGATCGCGGGTCACCGGTGAGAGGTAGTCGGGATGCGTAGAGCCGCTGTGGTCCAGTACCACACCAATGCCGACTCGGCCGAGCACAACCGGACGTTGATCGAGGACGTGCTGACCGAACTCGCCGGCCTCGATCCCGGTGGGCTCGACTACCAGGTGTTCGAGTTCGACGACGGTGTGGGCTTCTTGCACGTCGCGGTGTTCGACGGCACTACCGACCCGTTCGCGGACTGCGCCGCCCACCGGGAGTTTCACCGACACCTACGAGAGCGTCTTGCGGCGCCGCCGACCGTCAGCCGTGCCGTGCTGATCGGCTCCTACTTCGGCCCGAGGTGCGGTGAGGGATGAGGGATTGTCGCGAGGAAACGATGAATTTCGACGTGCCGGTGCCTCTATACATGGTGAAAGGACGGGAATTCTGATGAAGATCTCACGCAGTGAGTCAGGGCGGAAACGGCGTGCCGCACGGCTGGACCTGCTGGACAGGACGGCCGCATGCTGCCAGCTGGCGGGTGCATCGGACGGTCATGGGCACCAACACTGATCAGGGTGAGGATTTCGGGCGGCTCGTCGAACCGTTCCGCCGGGAACTCGTTGCCTACGGCTACCGGATGTTGGGCTCACTCGACGACGCCGAGGAAATCGTCCAGGACGTGTATCTGGATGCGTGGCGCGCGTACGACCGCTTCGATGGGCGCTCTTCGCTGCGCACGTGGCTGTATCGCATCGCGACCCGCGCGTTCATCAGGGGCGTCGAGCGACGCAACCGTCGTCCGCTGCCATCGGATCTCAGCGCCGCGGCAATGGATTCCTCCGCGGCGCTTCGCGCCGGGTCAGCAGAGCTGGCGTGGTTACAGGCGACGCCCGATTCTGCGCTCACCGGGACCGTCGGTGATCCCGCTGTGGTGGCGGTGCAGCGGCATACGATGCGGCTGGCATTCGTTGCGGCGCTGCAACTCCTTCCGCCGCGGCAACGAGCAGTGCTGATTCTGCGTGATGTGCTGCGCCTGAGTGCAGCCGAAGCCGCCGGCCTGCTGGGCCTGAGCGTCGCGGCGGTCAACAGCGCACTGCAGCGGGCACGAGCGCGGCTGCCCGCCGAACACGACGGTGTTGCCGAACCGTCGCAGACACAGCAACGTGAACTGCTCGATCGTTACGTTGCCGCGTTCGAAAACGCGGACGTCGCCGCATTGGTCGCGGTGCTCAGCGAGGACGCATCGTTTGAAATGCCGCCAATCCTCACCTGGTTTCGGGGACGGGACGTCATCGCTGGTTTCCTGGGAGCACGGATGCGCGAGCTGGGGAAGGCGTCGATCGTTCGGACATCGGCCAATGGACAGCCGGCGATGGCGCTCTACATCGGTCCTGCCGGCAACCGCCGACTGCACTCGCTGCACGTGCTCACCGTTGCCGCCCAAGGCATCTCCCGCATAGTGGCGTTTCAGAACGTCGACGCCCTACAACGTTTCGACCTCCCCGCCAGACTCTCGTAGCCACCGATACCACCGTGAATAGGAGTGCAACATGGAAATAACCGGCATCGTCAACGACGATCGATCACGTGGGCCGGCTGCGTTCCGGGTCTTTCTACGCGTCTACGGCGTTTTGACACTGGCCATATTTGTGCTGCTGTTTGTCGGCTTCCTCGCGCAGTCACCGTTGTTGGCCGAGCATGGCGGAGCGCTGAATTGGACGATCTGGAACGACGTACGTTGCGGCAGTGAGCATCTGCACGTGCCCCCAATGCTGATGGTGATCTACATGGTATGGGGAGTGTTTCTGTTGCGGGCCGCGGGCGACCCGCACGACTATGCGTCATTTTTGAACTTCACGATGTGGGCCAACCTTGCGCACGGTCTGTTGATGGCAGTGCAGGCGGTCACCGAGATCCATCACTACTGGAGCAAGTTTCTCACCGACATACCGTTCGTGATGATCCTTGCCCTGGGAATCTATTTGTGGCGCCGCTCGGACGCTCGATCACGACCCAGTCAGCCGGTCAGTGACGTCGCCGGGCCCCAGTGAGGGGCATCAGCTGAGCGTTCTCCGAACCGCCCCACGTCGTGTCACTACCAGCGGGCGCTGACACCCAGCCGACGGCTAGAGTGTCGTTTCGTGCGCGTCCTGGTGATCGGCTCCGGTGCCCGTGAGCATGCGCTGCTGCTGGCGCTCCGCAAAGATCCGCAGGTCACGGGACTGGCCATCGCCCCGGGTAACGCCGGCACCGCCCGGCTGGCCGAGCAGCACGAGGTCGATATCGCCTCGGCCTCCGATGTCGTCACCCTGGCGCGCGGGGTGCGCGCCGACCTGGTGGTCATCGGCCCCGAGGTGCCGCTGGTCCTCGGGGTGGCCGACGCGCTGCGCTCCGCCGGCATCGTCTGCTTCGGCCCCGGCAAGGACGCCGCCCGCATCGAGGGCTCCAAGGCCTTCGCCAAAGAGGTCATGGCCGCGGCCGGGGTGCCCACCGCGACCACTGAAATCGTCGACAGCCCCGCGCTTTTGGACGCCGCCCTGGACCGGTTCGGTCCGCCGGCCGGGGATGCGGCCTGGGTGGTGAAGGACGACCGCCTGGCCGCCGGCAAGGGCGTCGTGGTGACCGCGGATCGCGGTGTCGCGCGCGCGCACGCCGCCGGACTGCTCGAGGCCGGCCACCCGGTGCTGCTGGAGTCGTATCTGGACGGCCCCGAGGTGTCGCTGTTCTGCGTCGTCGACGGCGAGACCGTGGTGCCGCTGCTCCCGGCGCAGGACTTCAAGCGCGTCGGCGACGGCGACAACGGGCCCAACACCGGCGGCATGGGCGCCTACGCGCCGGTCCCGTGGCTTCCCGACGAGGTGTATCGCGACATTGTCAGCAACATCGTCGAACCCGTTGCGGCCGAGATGGTTGCGCGTGGCTGCCCGTTCAGCGGATTGCTGTATGCCGGACTCGCGATCACCGCGAACGGACCCGCGGTCGTCGAATTCAACTGCCGCTTCGGCGATCCCGAGACGCAGGCGGTGCTGGCGCTGCTGGAATCACCGCTCGGGCAGCTGCTGTACGCGGCGGGCAGCGGCAAGCTGGCGGAGTTCGGTGAGCTGCGCTGGCACGACGGTGCCGCGGTGACGGTGGTGCTGGCTGCGGAGAACTATCCCGGACGTCCTCGTGTGGGCGACGTCATCGTCGGCTCGGAGGCCGACGGGGTGCTGCACGCCGGAACGTCGCGGCGCGAGGACGGCGGAATCGTCTCGTCGGGCGGTCGGGTGCTGTCGGTGGTGGGAACCGGTGCCGACCTCTCGGCCGCGCGGACCAAGGCATATGACGTTCTTCGTTCGATTCGGCTGCCGGGCAGTCATTTCCGCAACGACATCGCCCAGCTGGCGGCCGAAGGTCAGATCCGCGTCTAGAAGGCGTCTAGAAAGCGACGGCCTGGCTGTCGCGGCGCGGATCGCTGGCCGCTAAATAGCCCTCCTCGAGTCGCCAGATAGCCTGGCAGCTGCCGAATTGGTTGTAGTCGTCGACGGCGACCAGATCATGTCCACGGCGCCGCAGTTCGTCCAATGTTGATGCTGGGAAACCCTTTTCGCAACTGACCTGCATACCCTGCACCCACCGAAACCGTGGACCGTCACACGCCGCCTGCGGGTTCTGCCCGTGGTCGGCGATGCGCACCATCAGTTGCACATGGCCCTGCGGCTGCATCATCCCGCCCATCACGCCGAAGCTCATGACCGGGCCGCCGTCCTTGGTCACGAAGGCCGGAATGATGGTGTGATAGGGGCGCTTGTTCGGGCCCACGATATTCGGATGACCTTGGGCGGCAGCGAAGTTCGCCCCGCGGTTTTGCAGCGCGATCCCGGTTCCCGGTACCACCACGCCGGAACCGAATCCCATGTAGTTGGACTGGATCATCGAGACCATCACTCCCGCGGCGTCGGCAGCGGTCAGATAGACCGTTCCGCCCGAGAGAGCCCCCGCGGATACCGGCTTCGCCCGTGCGCGGTCGATCAATGCGGCCCGCTGCGCCAGGTACTCCTTGTCCAACAGCCGTTCCGGCCGCAGCGGCATGTGGTCGATGTCGGCGACGTAGGCCTGCGCGTCGGCGAACGCCAGCTTGACCGCTTCGATCTGCAGGTGCACGCTGTCGGCGGAATCGGCCGGCAACGAAGCCATGTCGAACTGCTCGAGAATGCCGAGGGCGATCAACGCGACGATCCCCTGACCGTTGGGCGGAATCTCGTGCACGGTGTAGCCCCGGTAGCTGCCGTCGACCGTGCCCACCCAGTCGGCGCGGTGCGCCGCGAGGTCGCTGGCCCGCATGACACCGTCGCTGGCCGACGAGTGCGCCTCGAGTTTGGCGGCCAGTTCCCCGCGGTAAAACGCCTCGCCGTTGGTGGCGGCGATGGTCTCGAGTGTGGCCGCATGATCGGGCAGGCTGAACCGCTCACCGGGTTTCGGCGCCCGCCCGCCGGGCAGAAACGCCTCGGCGAAACCCGGCTGCTTCTCGAACAGCGGCACCTGCGCCGCCCACTGCTCCGCGACCGTTGGCGAAACAAGAAAACCGTTGCGGCCGTACGAGATCGCGGGTTCGAACAGCCGCTCGAAGGGCAGCTTGCCGAACCTGGTATGCAGCTCGGTCCACGCCGACACGGCTCCCGGCACGGTCACCGAATTCCACCCGAGGAGGGGAACGGCTTCGCCGCCAAAGTATTCCGGAGTCCACCCCGCCGGCGAGCGGCCCGACGCGTTGAGCCCGTGCAATTGCTTGCCATCCCACACAATGGCAAAGGCGTCCCCGCCGATGCCGTTGGACACCGGCTCCACGATCGTCAGCGTGATTGCCGTGGCGATCGCCGCGTCCACCGCGCTTCCGCCCTCGGCGAGCATGCGCAGGCCCGCCTGGGCGGCAAGCGGTTGCGATGTGCACACAACGTTTTCCGCGAGCACGGGCTTGCGTGGCCAGGCGTACGGGAAGCGCCAATCGAAAGGTGGGGTCACGCCCGCGAGCGTAACGCTGCTGCGAATCCGCGCCAATTTTCGCGCAGTGGCGTTACATTCGCGATCAAACCGGTCCCTAGGCCGTCAGCAGCGGTGCCATCCAGGTCAGTTCGGCCGGTAACTGCGAGCTCCAGAACTCGGGGTTGTGCCCGCCGGGGGAGAAACCGCCCGCCGGCGGCTGCGGCAGCTGCGCGACGAACTGCTTTGTCGCAGCGTAAAACGGATCGCTGTCGCCACAGTCCACCCGGATGGGGATCGACGCCAGCGCGGGCATCCCGAACACCGAGTTCGCCGCGAAGTCGTCCGGCCCGTCGAACGCCCCCGGTGCGGCCGCGCCGGAGGACAGCCACAGCGCCGGGCTCACCGCGCAGATGGCCGCGGTGCGGCCGGCGCCGAGCCGGCCGCCGAGCAGCAGCGCGCCGTAGCCACCCATCGACCAGCCCAGGAACGCCACGCGCGAGGTGTCCAGATTCTGGTTCCCCAGCATGGGGATGAGCTCGTCGAGCACCATCGCCCCGCTGTCCTCGCCGGAAGACCGCCTGTGCCAATAGCTACCGCCACCGTCGACGGCAACCACCGCGAACGGCGGCAGCCCCGCGTTGACAGCCTGCGCCAGCCCCTGCTCGACGCCACCGGCCATCACGGTGGAGGCGTCGCTGCCCTTGCCATGCAGCGCGATCACCGCTCGCAGTGGCTGGGTCTGGCCGGGCGGACGCGCGATGGCCCAATTGGTGTTCACGCCGCCGCGCGCGGCCGACACGAAGGAACCGGTGACCATGGTGGGCGCGGGCGCCGACGGGGGAGCCGGAGCACGAGGGGCGCTCGGCGGTGCCAACGGCATTTGGGTGCCCGCCCTCGATACGGGGGCGGAAACCGGCGTGGCGTGAGATGTTCGAGGCTGTAACAAAATGTCGAGCCCGTAGGCGCCGACGGCGCCGAGGGCCGCACTGGCGCCGAGACCGAGCACGGCGCGGCGGCTCAAGTCGGGCATGCGGGCCATCATGCCATGGCCGTTTGGCCGAAATGGCAATGCAGTACCACTTTGGCTGGCACGATGGCTACTCGTGACTGCAGCGGTTACTCCGAAAGGAGAACGTCGACGGTATGCGCTCGTCAGCGCCGCCGCCGAGCTGCTTGCCGAGGGCGGGTTCGAAGCGGTGCGGCACCGGGCGGTCGCCGGTCGGGCCGGATTGCCGTTGGCGTCCACCACCTATTACTTCTCCTCCCTCGACGATCTGATCGCACGCGCGGTCGAACACACCGCGATGATCGAGGTGGCGCAGCTTCGATCGCGGGTCGCCGCCTTGTCCCGGCGGCGCCGCGGGCCGGAGACCATCGCCGAGGTGCTGGCGGATCTGCTCGTCGGGGACGTGTCCGGCCCGGGACTCACCGAGCAGCTGATATCGCGCTATGAGCGGCAGATCGCGTGCACCCGCCTGCCCGCGTTGCAGGAGACCATGCGGCGCAGCCTGCGTCAGCGCGCCGAGGCGGTGGCGGAGGCCATCGAGCGCTCGGGCCGCTCGGTGCACATCGAGCTGGTGTGCACGCTGATCTGCGCGGTCGACGGTTCGGTGGTGTCGGCCCTGGTAGAGGGACGAGATCCGCGCGCGGCGGCGCAGGGGGCGGTGGTCGATCTCATCGAGGTGCTCGCACCCATCGATCAGCGCCCCGTGCAGATCTGACCCGTCCGCAACGGGCGGATCGGGTCGGGCGGCAGCGACGGCGTCACGATGTACCCGGTGTCGAGGTCGCCGTAGATCGTCACCTGGGCCGGGCATCGCTGCGCATACAGCGCCACATAGGCGCAGACGACGGCATCGACCGGATCTTCTGCGCGGCGCAGCTCGCATTTGCGTTGCGCGGTGGTCACGGCCCGGCGCAGCGCGAGCCAGCCATCGTGTGCGGCGACACGCAGGGGAATCGGGGCCTGCGCGAGCCGTTCGAGGCCGTCCATCAGCAGCAACAGCTCGGATCTGAGCCGGTCGACGCCACGGCCCGGTTTTGCCTTGTATTTCAGGGTTCGCTGCAACCGGAACAGCGCGACGGTCGCCGCATGCGGGTACACCTCGATGGCGCGACGCGTGACCGGCGACCGCGGATCCGGATCGAGGCCCAGCGCCGCGGCCAGGCGGCCCCCGCGCGGGCCGTTGGCGAATTCGGGTTTTCCGGTGTTGCAGGGGTGGGCCCCGGCCTCGAACCTGCGGAAGTCGCGGTTGAGCGCGGTCTCGGCGGGGCGCTGGCCCGTCGGGTTGTTCACCACCAGCGGCGCATCGAAGGCGACCAGGCAATCGCCCCGCACGTAGGGGTGCAGCGCGGCCAGGATTTCGTCGTCGTCGCGGACCGCGCCCACGCTCACCAAATCGCCGCCGGAGTCGACGACGGCAACGCCGGTCGGGTTACGGCCCGCCCAGGCGAGGTCGACACCGGCGAAGTACATGGGCGACATTGTGCCGCCAGGCTGCAACTGGTGACGCCGCTACTCGGCGAACGCGTCGCCAGATGCAGTCTCGCGGCGCCGGACGAACCGTAAGCTGTGTGTTCGTGAGGACCAAGTGAGCATTCCGAATGTGCTGGCCGCCCGGTACGCCAGTGCCGAGATGGTCGCGATCTGGTCGCCCGAGGCCAAGATCGTCGCGGAGCGGCGGCTGTGGCTCGCGGTGCTGCGCGCACAAGCGGAGCTGGGCGTTGCGGTGCCCCCCGAAGCGATCGCCGATTACGAGCGTGTGCTCGAGGACGTCGATCTGGCTTCGATCGCGGATCGTGAACGCGTCCTTCGCCACGACGTCAAGGCCCGTATCGAGGAATTCAATGCGCTGGCCGGTCACGAGCATGTGCACAAAGGCATGACCAGTCGCGATCTGACCGAGAACGTGGAGCAGCTGCAGATCCGGCGTTCGCTGGAGCTGGTCTTCGCTCACGGGGTGGCGGTCGCGGCGCGGCTCGCCGAGCGGGCCGTGACCTATCGCGACCTGGTGATGGCCGGACGCAGTCACAATGTCGCGGCCCAGGCCACCACGCTGGGCAAAAGGTTCGCCTCGGCGGCCCAGGAGACGCTGATCGCGTTGACCAGGCTGCGGGAGCTGATCGACCGTTACCCGTTGCGTGGTATCAAAGGACCGATGGGCACGTCGCAGGACATGCTCGACCTGCTGGATGGCGACGCGGCCAAGCTCGCCGAACTCGAGCGGCGTGTCGCCCAATTCTTGGGCTTCGCAACGGTTTTGACCAGCGTCGGGCAGGTGTATCCCAGATCGCTGGACCACGACGTGATTTCGGCGCTGGTGCAGCTGGGCGCAGGACCGTCCTCGATGGCGCACACCATCCGGCTGATGGCCGGGCACGAGTTGGTCACCGAGGGATTCGCGCCGGGTCAGGTTGGTTCGTCGGCGATGCCGCACAAGATGAACACCCGCAGCTGCGAACGGGTCAACGGCCTGCAGGTGGTGCTGCGCGGCTACGCCTCGATGGCGGCGGAACTGGCGGGCGCGCAGTGGAACGAGGGTGACGTGTTCTGCTCGGTGGTGCGCCGAGTGGCGTTGCCGGACAGCTTCTTCGCCGTCGACGGGCAGATCGAGACCTTCTTGACGGTGCTCGACGAGTTCGGCGCCTATCCGGCGGTGATCGGTCGCGAACTGGACCGCTATCTGCCGTTCCTGGCCACCACCAAGGTGTTGATCGCCGCGGTGCGCGCCGGCATGGGCCGTGAGGCCGCACATCACGTGATCCGCGAACACGCGGTGGCGACGGCGCTGGCCATGCGGGAACGCGGGGCCGAGCCCGATCTGCTGGATCGGCTGGCCGCCGACGAGCGGCTGCCGCTGGACCGGGCGGGTCTGGACACCGCGCTGGCCGACAACAAGGCGTTCACCGGTGCCGCCGGTGACCAGGTGGACGAGGTGGCGGCGCTGGTGGATGCGCTGGTGAGCCGTTACCCGGACGCGGCCAAGTACGTTCCCGGTGCGATCCTGTGACTTTGGCGGGCGCGCTCTCGGGGATCGACTTCACCGACCTGGACAACTTCGCCACCGGATTTCCGCACGACCTGTTCGCCATCCATCGGCGGGAGGCGCCGGTGTACTGGCACTCACCGACCGACAACACCCCGGACGGCGAGGGTTTCTGGTCGGTCGCCACCTACGCGGAAACGCTTGAGGTTCTCAAGGATCCGGTGACGTACTCGTCGGTCACCGGTGGCGAGCGGCCGTACGGCGGCACACTGTTGCAGGACCTGGCGATCGCTGGTCAGGTGCTCAACATGATGGACGACCCGCGGCACTCGCAGATCCGGCGGCGGGTAAGCTCCGGGCTGACGCCGCGGATGATCCGTCTGGTGGAGGACGATCTGCGGGCCCGGGCGCGCCGGCTGCTGGACGCGGTGGTGCCCGGTGAGCCATTCGACTTCCTGGTCGACATCGCGGCCGAGCTGCCGATGCAGATGATCTGCATTCTGCTGGGAGTCCCTGAGTCCGAGCGGCATTGGTTGTTCGAGGCGATCGAGCCGCAGTTCGATTTCGGTGGTTCGCGCAAGGCCACATTATCGCAGCCGTCGCTGCGGTCCTCACTCGAAGAAGCCGGGTCGCGGATGTATGACTACGGTCAACAGCTGATCGCATCCAAACGTGACAAGCCGACCGACGACATGTTGTCGGTCGTGGCGAACGCGATGCTCGACGACTCGGATGGGGACGCCGCGTCGGCTCTTTCCGACCTCGAGCTGTACCTGTTCTTCAGCCTGCTGTTCAGCGCCGGCGCGGAGACCACCCGCAACGCGGTCGCGGGCGGGCTGCTGGCGCTGGCCAGCCATCCACCGCAATTGCATTCTCTGCGTGGGGATCTCGGCGCGTTACCCACCGCCGTGGAGGAGATGGTGCGGTGGACCTCACCCTCGCCCTCGAAACGGCGCACCGCCACCCGCGACGTCACGCTCGGTGGCCAGTCGATCGCGGCCGGACAGAAGATACAGATCTGGGAGGGATCGGCGAATCGCGACGCCAGTGTCTTTGACGGCGCCGACGAATTCGATATCGCGCGGAAACCCAATCCGCATCTGGGATTCGGACAAGGCGTGCACTATTGCCTGGGTGCCAACCTGGCGCGCCTCGAGCTGCGGGTGCTGTTCGAGGAACTGCTCAGTCGGTTCGGCACGGTGCGGGTGGTCCGGCCGGTCGAATGGGCCCGCAGCAACCGGCATACCGGCATCCGGCACCTCGTGGTGGAGCTACGCGAAGAACAGTGACGATCCGGTTCTCCGATATCGAGCCCACCCCCGACGTGTTCGCTGCGGTGATGGCGACCGGTATCTTGTCCGTCGGCGCGAAAAATCACGGATACCGGTTGATCAGCGACACGATGGGCGTCATCGCCACGCTCGGGCTGGTGCTGCTGGTCGCCCTGGTGGTCGCGAAGGCCTGCGCCACCAAACAGAAGTTGCGCTGGGATCTCACCGATCCCGACGTCACACTGCGGATGATCACGTTCGTCGCCGCCTGCGCGGTGATCGACACCCGCTTGTCGTCCAATGTGTGGGTGGCGCGGGTCCTCGGTGTCGTCGCGCTGGTGTCCTGGCTGGTGCTGATCATGCTCAGCGCGCGAAATATGTTGGCACAGCGTTGGTCCGTGCTGCGCGACCATGTCCACGGCGCCTGGCAGTTGGGCAGCGTGGGAACATCGGGTTTGGCGATCGTGATCGCCCGGGCGGCCCGTCAGACCGGGCACCACTGGTGGCTCGCGGTAGCCGTGGCCGCATGGGTGGCGGCGCTGTGCATCTACGGCCTGATGACCTGGTTGACTCTGTGGCGCGTGGTCAACGAACGCCAGCACCGCGACGGCTTCGAGCCCGATACCTGGATCCTGATGGGCGGCATGGCGATTGCGACGCTGGCCGGAGACAACATCCATACCATCGCGCCCGGCTGGCTGGCCGGCCCGGTGCGGGCGGTCACCATCGTGACCTGGGTGACGGCCACGCTGTGGATACCGCCGCTGATCTATTTCGTCCTGCACCGCATCAGGCGGCATCCCAACATGCTGCAATTCGCCGGCGTGTGGTGGGCGTTCGTGTTCCCGCTGGGCATGTATTCCGCGGCCAGTTTCGCCATGGCAACCGAGCTCGGTGAGCGGTGGTTGCTCACCGTGTCCCAGGTTTTCTTCTGGGATGCGTTGGCCGCCTGGCTCATTGTGGCCGTCGCCGGGCTGCTGCTCTTCTCGCGGGCGCTGCTGTTAAGCCCTGCGGATCGCGATACCCGCCGACCGTAGTTCGACCGCCACCAGGGCGCCGATGGTCACCGGATCCTCGCGACGCCACCCGCCGACCGGGTCCGCACTGACGGCGATCAACGTGCGGGGCGGGCGGTTGGTCAACGCGCGCAGCGCAAGCAATTGCGCACCGGCCGGGGTTGCGGCCAACGCGGTCACCGTCAACTTGCGCCGAAAGAATCGAAGCCGCAGAAACACCCACGGGATCACCGCGACGAGGATCGGGAGCGCCACGACCGCCATCGCCAGCAACACGGCGAGCCAGCTCGCCGCGATGTCCAGGTCGTGGCCCGCGCCCGCGATGTCCAGCGCGGCCCGGCTGGCGGAGTTGAGCGGCTCGCTGACCGTGTCGCCCACCACCGGAATGTGCTGGGCGCCGTGGCCGGCGGACGCGAGGTTGCCGGCGATGCCGTCCGCGCCGCTCTCGACCTGCCGGCCGGCGTCGGCGATGGTCGCGATGGCGTCGTAAACTGCCAGGCCGACCAGAAGCCACAGCACTGTCCACACGACGACGGCGAAGTCGCTGAACAGCTGGGCCGCCAGCCGGCCGGGCCTGGTCGAGTAGGGCAGAAACCGCGGTGTCATATCCCCGATCCCAGCACACGGCGCGTTTCGGTGTGCCCGATAGGCTGGCCGGATGCCTGCACTGTCCGACTACCAGCATCTGGCGAGCGGCAAGGTCCGTGAGCTGTATCGCGTCGACGACGAACACCTCCTGCTGGTCGCCACCGACCGCATCTCGGCGTACGACTTCATCCTGGACAGCACCATCCCGGACAAGGGCCGCATCCTGACCGCGATGAGTGTTTTCTTCTTCGGTCTCGTCGATGCCCCCAACCACCTGGCCGGACCGCCGGACGACCCGCGCGTCCCCGACGAGGTCCTGGGGCGGGCGCTGGTGGTGCGGCAGCTGGAGATGCTTCCGGTCGAATGCGTGGCGCGCGGTTACCTGACCGGCTCGGGGCTCCTGGACTATCAGGCGAGCGGCAAGGTCTGCGGTATCACCTTGCCGCCGGGACTGGTCGAAGCCAGCAGGTTCGCCGAACCGCTGTTCACCCCGGCGACCAAAGCCGCATTGGGGGACCACGACGAAAACGTCTCGTTTGCCCGGGTGATCGAGATGGTGGGCGGGGTGCGCGCCAACCAGCTGCGCGACCGCACCTTGCAGATCTACGTTCAGGCCGCCGACCATGCGCTGCGGAAAGGAATCATCATCGCGGACACCAAATTCGAATTCGGCACCGACCGTGACGGCAACCTGCTGCTGGCCGACGAGATCTTCACTCCGGATTCCTCACGGTACTGGCCGGCCGACGAGTACCAAGCCGGCGTGGTCCAGAACAGCTTCGACAAACAGTTCGTCCGCAACTGGCTCACCAGCCCCGCCTCCGGCTGGGACCGCCACGGCACGCAACCCCCGCCGCCACTCCCCGACGACATCATCGAGGCGACTCGTGGCCGCTATATCGATGCCTACGAACGAATTTCCGGCCTGAGCTTCGATGACTGGATAGGTACCGGCGCATGAGCATGACCGAATCGCACCGTGCCGGGTCCGTACCACCCGTCGCCAAGCGGGTGGACAGCCGGCGCGAGCACCACGGTGACGTCTTCATCGACCCCTACGAGTGGCTGCGCGAAAAGACCAACCCCGACGTCATCGCCTACCTCGAGGCCGAGAACGACTACGTCGACCAGATGACCGCCCGGCTCGAACCGTTGCGGCAACAGATCTTCGACGAGATCAAGGCGCGCACCAAGGAAACCGATCTCTCGGTCCCGACCCGGCAGGGCCGGTGGTGGTACTACGCCCGCACCTTCGAAGGGAAGCAGTACCGCGTCCAGTGCCGTTGTCCGGTAAGCGACCCCGATGACTGGATCCCGCCGACCCTGGACGAGAACACCGACATCCCGGGCGAGCAAATCTTGCTCGACTCGAACGCCGAGGCCGAGGGACACGAATTCTTCGCCCTGGGCGCCGCGACCGTCAGCCTCGACGGAAACCTGCTGGCGTACTCGGTCGACACCCTGGGTGACGAGCGCTATACGTTGCGGTTCAAGGATTTACGCACCGGCGAGCTGTATCCGGACGAGATCGCCGACATCGGGGCGGGAGCGACCTGGGCCGCCGACAACCGCACTCTGTACTACCTCACCCTGGACGAGGCGCACCGCCCCGACAAAGTGTGGCGGTATCGGGTGGGCTCCGGTGAGTCATCGGAGCTGGTGTATCACGAAGCCGACGAAAAGTTCTGGCTCGGCGTGGGACTCACCCGAAGTGAGGCCTATGTCGTCATTGCCTCGGGCTCCTCAATCACCTCCGAGTTCCGCTACGCCGACGCCGCCGATCCGCAGGCGCAGTTCACCATCGTGCTGCCGCGCCGTGTTGGTGTGGAGTACGCGGTAGAGCATGCGGTCGTCGGCGGGCAGGACCGGTTCTTGATCCTGCATAACGACGGCGCGATCAACTTCACCCTGACCGAGGCACCGGTCAGCGATCCCACCCGGCAGCGCACCCTGATCCCGCACCGCGACGACGTCCGCCTCGACGGGGTGGATGCCTTTGCCGGCCACCTCGTTGTCAGCTATCGGCGTGAGGCGCTGCCCCGGTTACAGCTGTGGCGCATCAATTCGGACGGGACATACGCACAGCCGGAAGAGGTTTCGTTCGACTCTGAACTGATGTCGGCCGGCCTGGCCGGCAACCCGAATTGGGATGCGCCCAAGCTGCGGATCCGGGCGGGGTCTCTCGTCATCCCGGCACGGGTCTACGACATCGACTTCGTCACCGGTGAACGCACCCTGCTGCGCGAGCAACCCGTGCTCGGCGATTATCGGCCGGAAGATTACATCGAACGGCGCGACTGGGCGGTTGCCGACGACGGCACCCGGATCCCGGTGTCGATCGTGCACCGTGCGGGCAGCGAATTCCCGGCGCCTGCACTGGTTTACGGTTACGGTGCCTACGAGATCTGCACCGACCCGAGCTTTTCCATCGCCCGGTTGTCGCTGTTGGATCGCGGCATGGTGTTCGCGATCGCCCACGTCCGCGGCGGTGGCGAGATGGGCCGGCTGTGGTACGAGCACGGCAAGCTGTTGGAGAAGAAGAACACCTTCACCGACTTCGTTGCGGTGGCAAGGCATTTGGTGGATTCCGGAATCACCCGCCCGCGTCAGCTGGTGGCGCTGGGGGGCAGTGCTGGCGGTTTGCTGATGGGGGCGGTGGCCAACCTGGCCCCGGAACTCTTCGCCGGCATCCTCGCGCAGGTGCCGTTCGTCGACCCGCTGACCACCATCCTGGATCCCTCCTTGCCGCTGACCGTGACCGAGTGGGACGAATGGGGAAACCCGTTGGCGGACAAGGATGTCTACTCCTACATGAAGTCCTATTCACCGTATGAGAACGTCGAGACCAAGCGGTATCCGGCGATTCTGGCGATGACGTCGCTGAACGATACGCGGGTCTATTATGTGGAGCCCGCCAAGTGGGTCGCCGCGCTGCGGCACGTCAACGCTGACGGCAGCCCGATCCTGTTGAAGACCCAGATGAACGCCGGGCATGGTGGCGTCAGCGGTCGCTACAAGGGGTGGGAGGAAGCCGCCTTCCAGTATGCGTGGCTGCTAGCCACCGCCGATGGCGCCCGCTATGGCGGCGGCCGGGAAGCCGACCTCAACGCCGATCCGCAGCGGTAGCCGGGACATCGGCGCGCACTTCGTCGACGGGCGGGGTCGGTGGCTTCCTGGGCAGGAACGACGCCGGAATGATGGTGAAGGCCACCAACACGACAGCCAGCACGAAGACCGTCGCATAGGCGTGCGACAAGTGGTGCGACACGTGGCTGGCCAGATCGGGGGTCATCGTCTGCCGCGGGAGGGCCGACGGGTCAACCGGAAGGTCCCGCTTGCCGGCGCCCCGGTGCACCCCGGCCATCTCGTTCGCCGCCATCAGGGCCTCGTTGCGATTGAACTGATTGGTCAGGATCACCGCCATGAGCGCGGCCCCGATCGACCCGCCCACCTGCTGATTCACGCTGATCAACGTCGTCCCCCGGGCGACCTGACGCGGGGCCAGCGCCTGCATGAGCGCCGCGGAAAGCGGTGTGGTGGTCAAGCCGGCCCCCAGGCCCATGATCGCGAGTCCAGACACCAAGACCGGGGAGTACTCGGCCCGCGTGGCGACACCGTAGGTGAAGACACCCAGGCCCGCTGCCATCAGCGGCAGGCCGATCAGCACGATATTGCCGGGACCGCGTTTGTCCATGAAGGCCCCGCCCAGCGGCATGGTCAATACGGCACCGATCCCGACCGGCAGCATGTGCAGCCCGGACTGCATGGGCGTCTCGTGGCCGGCGATCTGGAAGTAACTCGGGACCAGCAGCCCAACGCCCACCGACGCGGCGCCGAACACCAGCAGCGTCACATTGACCTGGGTGACTACCGGGTTGCGGAATAGCCGCAGGTCGATCAGGGGGTGATCGGTGCGATACCAGGCGTGCACGATGAACGCGGCGATCAATGCCAGGCCAACCACCGCCGGCGCCAGCACGTAGGGGTCGGATATCGTGCGCCGCCCCGGGATGGAACACACCCCGCAGAGGAAGATCGCCACGCCGGGCGACAGCAGCAGCGCGCCGGTGATGTCGAGAGCCTCGGACGGGGACGATTGATCTTTCGGGAACATGACCGCCGCCAGCGCGAATGCGGTCAGGCCGATCGGCAGGTTGACCAGGAAAATCCACTCCCAGCCGTAGGCGCCGATCAGCCAACCGCCCAGGATGGGCCCGCTGATCGGGCCGAGAAGAATCGGGATTCCCCCCACCGCCATCAGGCGGCCGACCCGCTTGGGCCCCGCCTCACGCGTCAAGATCACGAAGCTGAGCGGCAATAACATGCCGCCGCCGATACCCTGCACCACCCGAAACAAAATGAGCAGCAATATGTTCGGCGCCACCGCGCACAGCAGCGATCCCAGCGTGAAAATCAGGACCGACCCCATGAACAGGCGCTTGGTGCCGAACCGGTCCGCTGCCCACCCCGTGATCGGGATCACGGTCGCGAACGCGAGCATGTAGCCGGCGATCGTCCACGAGACGATGGCCTGAGTCGACCCGAATTGTTCGATGAAGGTGCGTTGCGCCACGGCGACGACGGTGCTGTCCAGCACGGCCATGATGCAGGCCAGGCCACACACCCCGGCGATCCGGAACAGTGCCGCGTCCAGCTTGTCGGGATACTCATCTGGGTGGCGCGATGATCCCGGGGCGATAGGCAACGGGACGGTGAAAGACGCGGAACGAGTGTTCTCCATGGCGCCGCTGAGCATATCCAGATCGGTGGCCCCGCAGAAGGGTTTTTGCGCGTATTCACCTATTCGCACGCGTGTAATTCGTGCTGCGCACAAGTGACCCGGACTGCCGTTAATGCGATAAATCGGCCCCTGGTGGTCTAGCAGGCGTGTTTGTGTTATTCGCCGGCAGTTTCGCTTGCCGGCTTTTTCGGCAGAAAGGATGCCGGAATGACCGTGCAAACTACCAGCACGACGGCAACCACGAATACCGCGGTATACGCGTGTGAAAGATCGTGCAACACATTCGCCCAAAAGCCGGGGACAAGCGACTGCCGCGGTATTTCGGATTGGTCAACCGGCACCCCGTCGATGGCCGCCCTCTGTTGCAACGCAGCAAGTTTGTTTGCTGCGACGATATTTTCGCTCCTATTGAACTGATTCGTCAGGATCATCGACATCAGGGCGGTTCCCATCGAGCCGCCCACCTGGTGACTGACGCTCATCAACGTCGTTCCCCGGGCGATTTGATGCGGTGCCAGCGCCTGCACCGACGCGACGGACAACGGCATCATGGTGCAGCCCATGCCCAGGCCCATGACCGCCAGCCCCACCAGCAGCCAAGGTAGATAGTTGGCCTGCCTGGCCACCCCGAACGCGAAAGCGCCCAGGCCGGCGGTGATCAGCACGATGCCGACCAGCACGATCTTGCCCGGCCCCTGCCGGTCCACGAGCGGCCCGGTCAGCCGCATGGTCAGCATGGCGCCGAGCCCCTGCGGGATCATGAGCACGCCCGCCTGCATCGGCGTCTGATGCAGCACCTGCTGGAAGTAACTGGGAAGCAGCAGCCCGGCGCCAAAAAATGCGCCGGCGAAGACCAGCATCGTCACGTTGGCGTGGGTCAGCACCGGATTGCGGAACAACCGCAGATCGATCAGGGGATGATCGGCGCGATGCCAGGCGTGCGCGACGAACCCCGCGATCAATGCCAGCCCGATCGTCGCCGGGATCACCACATGGCGGTCGGCCACGGTACCGCGGCCCGGGATGGACGACACCGCGAACAGGAACATCGCCAGGCCGGGGGACAGCAGCAGCACGCCGACGGCATCGAAAGTTTCCGACCGGGCCGGGTGATCCCGTGGAAACACGATCGCCGCGAGGAAAATGGTGAGCAGTCCGATCGGCACGTTGATCAGGAAGATCCACCGCCAACTCGAGGTGTCGATCAGCCAACCGCCCAGGATCGGCCCGCCGATCGGGGCGAGCAGCATGGGGATGCTCAGGATCGACATCAGGCGCCCAAGCCGCCCGGGGCCGGCCTCACGGGTCAAGATCATGAACCCCAATGGCAGCAGCATGCCGCCGCCGACACCTTGCACCACCCGAAAGATGATGAGCTGCAGAATGTTTGCGGCAATCGCACAGAGCAGTGAGCCCAGCATGAAGGCCACCACGGAGCCCATGAATAGCCGTTTGGTGCCGAACCGGTCGGCTGCCCATCCGGTTATCGGGATCACGGTCGCCAAGGCAAGCGTGTAGCCGGTCATCGTCCACGCCACAACCGCCTGAGAGGACGCGAACTGCTCGATGAAGGTGCGCTGCGCGACGCTGACCACCGTGACATCCAGGATCGCCATGACCGTGGCCAAGATGCACACACCGGAGACCCGCAACAGCGCGGCGTCCAGTTTGTCCGGATACTCCCGTTCGCCGGCGCCCGGCTGCCCGGCGGGGGCATGGGGCAGCGGCGTTTTGGCCGCTGCGTAGGAGGCCTCGTCCATGGCGTTGCTTAGCATATCGAACAGATCGTGTCCGCCGGCGCCGGCGGCTATTTGCTGGGCGGTGCTGATAAGCCGGCCGCCGAAATCGATTATCGCGCTTGGGGGAGCGCATATACGCCTGCTGTCTGCGTGTCCTTCACCGTTCCGACACTTGAGATCGGCAAACTGCTGGTGTGTCTGGAAAATTGATCGTCTCGGTCTCGGGGATTGGCGAACGCACCCTGCCCGGCGTGGAGGCGTTCTGCGCGCAAATGGATGCCCGCAAGGTGCCGGTGTCGCTGCTGGTGGCTCCCCGCCTGTCCGGGAACTACCGGCTCGATCACGACCCGGGAACCGTTGACTGGCTGACCACCCGCCGCGCCGGGGGCGACGCCATCGTGCTGCACGGCTACGACGACGCGGTCACCAAGAAGCGCCGCGGTGAATTCGCGATCTTGCGGGCGCACGAGGCCAATCTGCGATTGATGGCGGCCGACCGGGTTCTCGAGCACCTCGGGCTGCGTACCCGGTTGTTCGCGGCGCCCGGCTGCGTGGTATCGCCAGGTGTCGTTAAGGCGTTGCCGGGGAACGGATTTCGCATGCTCGCCGATCTGCATGGGATCACCGACCTGGTTCGGCACACCACGGTGCGGGCACGGGTTCTCGGCATCGGGGAAGGCTTCCTCGCCGAGCCGTGGTGGTGCCGCACGGTGGTGCTGTCCGCCGAGCGGATCGCTCGCCGCGAAGGTGTGGTGCGGGTGGCGGTCGCCGCGCGTCACCTACGCAAACCCGGGCCGCTGCAGGCGATGCTGGACGCCGTCGACCTCGCGTTGATGCACGACTGCACACCGACGGTGTACCACTGGCGCCGCGACAAGGCCCTACTCGACGCCGCCTGACGAAGAGACTGCCTGACCTGCTGTCGAGGCCACTACCCTGGTCCGACATGAGCGATTCTTCGGTTGCGGGCTTCGGCGCTGATGCCATCGTCGTCGGGGCGGGACTATCCGGCCTGGTCGCCGCCTGCGAGCTGGTGGATCGCGGCTTGCGGGTGCTGATCCTCGACCAGGAGAACAGCGCCAACCTGGGCGGGCAAGCCTTCTGGTCCTTCGGAGGTCTGTTCTTCGTCGACAGCCCCGAGCAGCGCCGGTTGGGAATCCGCGACAGCCATGAGCTCGCGCTGCAGGACTGGTTGGGTACGGCGGCATTCGACCGGCCCGAGGACTATTGGCCGCGCCAATGGGCCTATGCCTACGTCGATTTCGCCGCGGGGGAGAAACGCAGTTGGTTGGGTTCCCGGGGACTCAAGCTTTTCCCGTTGGTGGGCTGGGCCGAGCGCGGCGGGTATGGCGCACAGGGGCACGGTAATTCGGTTCCTCGCTTCCACATCACCTGGGGTACCGGCCCCGCGCTGGTCGAGATCTTCGCCCGTCAATTGCGGGATCGCTCGACGGTGCGCTTTGCGCACCGCCATCAGGTCGACGAGTTGATCGTCGAGGGTGACGCGGTGACCGGTGTCCGGGGTACCGTTCTGGAGCCCTCGGTCGCGGTGCGAGGAGTCGCTTCGTCGCGAAAAGCGCTAGGAGAGTTCGAGTTCCGCGCTGCAGCGGTAATCGTGACGAGTGGCGGCATCGGCGGCAACCACGAGCTGGTGCGAAAGAACTGGCCGAAGCGGATGGGACGCGTTCCCGAACAATTGCTCAGCGGGGTGCCGGCCCATGTCGACGGCAGGATGATCGGCATCGCGCAGAAGGCCGGTGCGCGGGTGATCAACCCGGACCGGATGTGGCACTACACCGAAGGCATCACCAATTACGACCCGATCTGGCCGCTGCACGGGATCCGCATCATCCCGGGCCCGTCTTCGCTGTGGCTGGACGCGAACGGCAAGCGGTTGCCGGTTCCCCTGTATCCCGGCTTCGACACCCTCGGCACATGTGAGTACATCACCAAATCCGGGTTCGATTACACCTGGTTTGTCTTGAACGCCAAGATCATTGAGAAGGAGTTCGCGCTTTCCGGGCAGGAGCAGAATCCCGATCTGACCGGACAGAGCGTACGCGAGCTCCTGCGGAGCCGGGCGCGCTCCGGGCCGCCGGGGCCGGTGCAGGCGTTTGTCGATCGGGGCGTGGACTTTGTCAGCGCGAATTCGTTGCGCGACTTGGTGACCGCGATGAACAAGCTGCCCGGCGTTCAGCCGCTGGACTACGCCACGGTGGAGGCAGAGGTCACTGCCCGGGACCGGGAGGTGGCCAACAGGTTCAGCAAGGACGGTCAGATCACCGCGATCCGCGCCGCCCGCGGCTATCTGGGGGACCGGCTCGGCCGGGTCGTGGCGCCGCACCGGTTGACCGATTCCAAGGCGGGACCGATGATCGCGGTCAAGCTGCATATCTTGACGAGAAAGACATTGGGCGGCATCGAAACCGACCTCGCCGGGCGGGTGCTGACGGCCGATGGCGCGCCGCTCACCGGCCTGTACGCCGCCGGCGAGGTGGCCGGGTTCGGTGGGGGCGGCGTACATGGCTACCGCGCCTTGGAAGGCACCTTCCTGGGGGGCTGCATTTTTTCGGGCCGCGCTGCCGGCCGTGGCGCCGCCGACGACATCACGTGATTGGCCGGTAGAGCTAGAAGGTGACGGCGTCCTCTTCGGGCAGCACCTGGAAGTCGGTGCTGGTCATCTCGGTGAGCCGGCCGTAGTAGATGCCACGCGCATCCGGGGCGATGATGCCCTGGTGAATGGGAACGGCACGCGCCGGTGCCACCGCGCGCAGGTAATCGACTGCCTCCGAAATCTTCATCCACGGGGCCGCCGCCGGGGCCGCCAAAACGTCCACCGGCTCGTCGGGCACGAAGAGCGCGTCGCCGGGATGCATCAACCGGGCACGATGCTCGGCATCGCCCACCAAAAACGAAATATTCTCGATCACAGGAATTTCCGGGTGGATGACCGCGTGCTTGCCGCCCACGGCCCGAACGGTGAGTTCACCGATCTGCAGTTCGTCGCCGACATGTACCTCGCGGCACGGCGCGCCCAGTTGCGCTGTGGTCTGCGGGTCGGCATACAGCGCGGCATCCGGGTTACCCTCGAGCAGTGCCGGTAGCCGTTTGCCGTCGACGTGGTCGGGGTGCTGATGAGTGATCAAGATGGCGGTTAAGCCGGTGATGCCCTCGAAACCGTGGGCGAAGGTTCCGGGATCAAACAGTACGCGTGTCTGGTCGAACTCGGCGAGTAGGCACGAATGACCGAAATGCGTCAGTTGCATATCTACGATTGTGCCTTGATGGACAAGCTGCCGCTGCGCATGATCCTGGCCACGATGCTGGTCGCCGGCAGCTTCGCGGTTGCCCTGATCGTCGTCATCCCTGCGCACGGCGAGCCCGAGACTTGCCCCGGCATGTGCGACCGGATCCCGAACACCGCGTGGGTCGATCAGCATGCCGTGCCCCTGGACGCGGTCTACCACTGGCCCGCGCTGGCCGGTCAGGCGGTACCGACGACCGGTTCGGCGCCCGGGCCCCGTTTCCGGTTCGAGGAGCTGTGCGCCACGCCGGCGACACCCCGGGACCCGCGCGACTCGGCGGTCTCGGCCCGCTCGACGGTTCAGCATCCGGACGGCCAGTGGCAGCTGCAGGCCCAGGTCCTGCATTGGCGCGGCGATACGGCGCAGGGTGGCGCGATCGCGTCGGCGGCGTTTCGCAGCGCCGTCGCCGCGCTGCGGAGTTGCCAGCAGCGTGCGCCGCTGCAATCGCCATCGCTGACCAGCGATGAAACCACCCGCATGGCCGCCGTGATCAGTGGCCCCATCGTGATGCACACCTACCTTTTCGCGCACCCGGCCAGCAGCACGATCAGCGAGGTCACGCTCTGGTCCTCGGCGCCGCCGCAGACGCCTTGGCCTGCGATGGCGGACGACCCGGTGCTCAACGCCATGAACGCGCCGCTGTGCGAGGCCTACATTGCCTCGTGCCCGTGACCCCGAGCTGCGCTTTCGCCGGTAGAGTTGGCGCCGAAACGCCAACTGAGGAGGAGCGCCGGTGGCCCGGGTGATCGTGAGCGTGATGCCCAAAGCGGAAATTTTGGACCCGCAGGGTCAGGCGATTGTCGGCGCGCTGGGCCGCCTCGGTCACCCGGGGATATCAGATGTCCGGCAGGGCAAAAGGTTTGAGCTCGAAGTGGACGACAGCGTGGACGACTCGGCGCTGGCCGAGATCGCGGAATCGCTGTTGGCGAACACCGTGATCGAAGACTGGTCGATCAGCCGGGAGACGCGGTGACCGCACGGATCGGGATCATCACCTTTCCCGGGACGCTCGACGACGTGGACGCCGCCCGCGCGGCGCGGCGCGTCGGTGCGCAGCCGGTCAACCTGTGGCATGCCGACGCCGATCTGAAAAGCGTCGACGCCGTGGTGGTGCCCGGTGGTTTCTCCTACGGCGACTACCTGCGGGCCGGCGCGATCGCCAGGTTCGCCCCGGTGATGACCGAAGTGGTGGATGCCGCGCGGCGTGGCATGCCGGTATTGGGAATCTGCAACGGTTTTCAGGTGCTCTGCGAGGCCGGACTGCTGCCCGGGGCCCTGACTCGCAACGTGGCTTTGCACTTCATCTGCCGCGACGTGTGGCTGCGGGTGGCATCGACGTCGACGGCGTGGACGTCGCGTTTCGAACCGGACGCCGATCTGCTGGTGCCGCTGAAGTCCGGTGAGGGCCGCTACGTGGCTCCTGCCGAGGTGCTCGACGAGCTCGAGGGTGAGGGGCGGGTGGTGTTCCGGTACCACGAGAATGCCAACGGTTCGCAGCATGACATCGCGGGCGTCAGTTCCGCCGACGGCCGTGTCGTGGGCCTGATGCCGCATCCCGAACATGCCATCGAGGCGCTGACCGGGCCTTCCGACGACGGCCTGGGCCTGTTCTATTCGGTGCTGGACGGGGTGCTCGCCGGCTGAGCGGAAACGCCTGCGGCATCGCATAATTCGTCGAATGCCGCGCCGATGGCGTCCGTCGCTTCCTGGGGATCGTCGAACGTCTGGTCGTCGGTGAGCACGGCGACGCCGAGCCGGTCGACGTAGCTCCACACGGTGATGTTGACCGGGGCGCCGGGCGAGAGCACGCCCGTGGAATAGATCTCGCTGACGGGCGCGCCGCCGAAGTGGCCGCGTTCGCGCGGTCCGACCACGCTGGACACGGCGACGTTCATCAACTTGTTCGGCACGTCACGCAGACCCAGCCACCGAAATGCGGCCGGGGCGAACGCGGTCGGCAGGTAGGCCATCATTTTTCCGTAAAGCTGCGGGCCGAGGATCGCGTGGTCTTCTTTGGCGATTCGGGTCGCCACCGAGATCAGCCGGGCCCGTTCGATCGGGTCGTCGACATGCACCGGCAGTGAAATCATCAGGCCGCTGATCTCGTTGCCGGTGATCCGGTCCGACTTGTCGGTGGCCGTCGGGACCGACGCGATGATCGGGCGCTCGGCCGCGCCGTCGTAGGCCAGCAAGAGCGTTCGCAACCCGCCCGCCGCCGTCGCCAGCACCAGATCGTTCATGGTGATGCCCAACGCCTTTGCCGTCGCCTTGGCCTGCGGCAGCGGTAACGACGTGCTCGCGAACCACCGCCGGGGGGAGACGACATGGTTGAGGAAGGTCGGGGGTGCGTCGAACGCGTCGGCCAGGTCGGGGTGATCTCCACGCTCGCGGGAGCGGCGGCGCACCCGGATCAGCCCGGCGACCGCGTCGTTGAGCAGCCTCGGCAGTTGCGCGAGTTGCGTGACGTGATCGCGCGCTGCCGCCCGCAGCAGATCGGCCTCGGAAGCTGTGACGCCGGCGTCGTCGTTGTCACGTTCGTCGGTGAGCCCGTCCCGCAGATCCATCGCGCGTGCCAGCAGGTTGACCGAGGCGACGCCGTCGGCCAACGCGTGGTGCACCTTGCCGATCACGGCGAACCGACCGTCGGCCAGTCCCTCGGCGAAATGAAACTCCCACAGCGGGCGGCTGCGGTCCAGGGGAGTGGACGCCACCTCGCCGATGACCCGATCGAGTTCTCGCCGACCACCCGGCGCGGGCACCTCGACGCGACGGAGGTGGTAGTCCAGGTCCACGTCGCAGTTTTCCTGCCACATCGGGTGATGCAGATGCCACGGGATGTCAACGAGCTTGTAGCGCAACGGTTCCAGCAGATGAAGCCGCCGGCCCATGTGGTGGCGGAACACGTCGAAGCCGAACTCTCCGTCACAGTCGGCCGGGTCGATGACCGCCACCTTCAACGTGTGCGTGTGCAGGTTGGGCGTCTCGCTGTAGAGCAGCAGGGCGTCCATGCCGTTGAGCCTTTTCACGCGTCACCTCGCCCTGCCGACGAGTTCAGCCCAGGATCGGGAACCGGCGCTGCCCGGCCAACCGCTTGAGCGCGGCCTCCATGACGGCGCGGACGTGCGCGTCGACCTCGTCGATGTCGGGGTCGTTGCCGAACCGGGCGGTGACGTCGATCGGCTCGAGAACCTCGGTGACGATCTTTGCCGGCAGGGGCAGGTTGGGCGGGAAGATCACGCTCGGCCCGAACGGGAACCCGACGCTGATCGGCAGGATGTCCATCCGGGCCTTGGTTAGCCCCAGCTTGCGAGCCAGCCAGTTGCCCCGGGTCACAAACAGCTGGGTCTCCTGGGCGCCGATCGACACGGTCGGCACGATCGGCACTCCGGTTTCGATCGCGGTCCGCACGTAGCCGGTGCGGCCGTTGAAGTCGATGGTGTTGGCGTTGAAGGTCGGCCGGTAGGAGTCGTAGTCGCCGCCGGGAAACACCAGAACCACCGCGCCGGAATGCAGGGCGGCGGCGGCGTTTTCACGGCTGGCCTCGATCACCCCGAGGCGCCGCAGCCACCCGTCCATGGGCCCCAGGAACAGCCCGTAATGGGCCAGCGTGTAGACCGGCCGGTCGTAGCCGAACCTCTCGTAGAAGGCCGGGGAAAAGATCAGCACGTCCGGGGTCAGCATGCCGCCGGAGTGGTTGGAGACCACCAGCGCCCCGCCGGAGGACGGGACATTGTCGATGTTTCGCACCTCGGCCCGGTAGTACCGTTTGACAGCCGGCCCGAGCGCTTTGGCGATCTGTTCGGTGAAGGCCGGATCCCATTTGGCGGTTTCGTGATTATCCGCCGCGTCCACACCGCTGCCCTTCATGGCTCCCCGCTGTCGTGATCGTGCCATTTGCTAGTGATTGCCGGTGTGATGCCGGTCTCAAACCTCAGCCCCTGAGCGACATACCATACTCTCCGTTTAGGAGAATGTCATATTCGTTCGCTGGAGGTGAGCGCCCGGCGGGGGAACGCGTCCGAGCAGGTTCTTTGCGGCTGGGCCTCAGCCGGCGTGACGGAGCAACGGGCCGTCCGGCGACGGCAGTTCGAGGGCGGGGTTGAGCTCCTCAAACAGCTCGGTGGCATCCGCGATCGTCAGGTCGACGAAAGAGGCGAAATCGGCGAAGGAGACGCCGCTTCGGATCCATTGCGACTTGCGGGCCACCACACCGATGCGCTGTGGATCGGACGAGCCGTGCACGATCGCGGTGACGTGGCGGTCCTGCCGGTTCCACTTGTCGGCGAAGTACGTCAGCCAGGGGCGGTCGGCGGCCGGAAAGTAGCACCCGGGAGTGACCCGGATGATCAACACATCGTCGTGCGCGGAAGAGACCTCGAAGTGAACGTGCAGCCGCGGAGCGCCGGTGACGAAAAAGTATTCGCCATCGAGGTGGCCGCGGAAATACCGCCGCCCGCGGGTGCGCAAATAACGTTCGACCAGGTTCGCGCACGTCTGCTCAGTCGTCATGAGGCTTATGTTGCAGCCGATGACTTTGCGGATGCTTGGAGCCAAGCGATGTGGCGCCGAAGAATCTGTTGAGAATTCGCTGAGTGAGTGCCAGCCGGCTGTCTATTGAGCCTCGCTCAGCGGATACAGCGCGGGAAGATTGATCACGATCGCGTCCTGGGTGCTGCGGGCGATCACGACCACGGCGGTGGTGTTGGGGTCGGGGTTTTCCTCCCGGTGCGGCAGATACGGCGGGATGAAGACGTAGTCGCCGGGTTCCGTTGCGATGCGGACCTCTTGGACGCCGTCATGAAAGACGAACTCCGGGTTACCGCTTCGTACATAGATTGCCGTCTCCGAGTCACCGTGGTGATGGTTGTCCGACGCGGATCTCGGCGACGCGTGGGTCTCGCCCATCCAAAGCTTTTCCGCACCGACCGACCGGCCGGATAGTGCGGCGAAGCGCCGCAGCCCCTCCGACTGCGCGGTGTCCGAGCTGATCTCCGACGCCTTGATGTGCCGTACCCGGTTGCGTGCGAGCGGTGTTGCCGTGTCGTCGAAGTCAGGATGGAATCCATCTGAGTTGGCCATGGGTTGATTATCGTCCGAGTCCTCAGGGCTCAGCGAGCGCCGAGGCGTTCGGCCAGCTCGGGTAGGTCACCGGCGACGATGCTCGGCTGCGGCAGGCCGTGTACCGGCAAGGGCGCGTTGCCCCGACGGGTGATGAGAGCTCCGCTGAAGCCGACGCTCTGCGCGCCGAGGGTGTCCCACACATGTGCGGCCACCATCATGCAATCACCCGGAGTCACCCGCAGCTCCTCGCACGCGTAGCGGTACACGGCGGGCGACGGCTTGAAGGCGCCGCGGGCCTGCACGCTCAGCTGGCGCTCGAAAAAGCCGGCCAGCCCCGAATTCTGCAGTGCCGTCGGGCCATCCGGATTGGGTGGCGAGTTCGTCAGGGTTGCCAGACGAAAACCGTTGTCACGCAGGGTGGCAAGTCCATCGGCGGCATCGGGGTAGGCCGGCATGCTGAGCAGTCCGGTCGTCAGGCGGTCCAGATCGTCTTCGCTGACCTTTGCCTGGTGGATGTCCCCCAGCATGCGCAGCACCCCCTGGGCAAGCACGGGGAACGGCACATAATTGCCGGCCAGTGTGATGCCCATCGAGTACATGATCAGCTGGGCGAACCACTCCCGCAGCACTCGCTCGTCACCGAACACCTCTGCGAAAAGCGGTGCTATGGAGTCGATATCGATCAGCGTCTCGTTGACGTCGAAAACGAGCACGGATGGCGCCGGCATGTTCAGGGCTCGATCAACAAGATTGCCACCGCCGGCCTTCTCACGCACGACGGCCGGCGTGGTGGGCAGCTGCGGCGAGTCGGCGACGGACATGGACCACCTCTTCGATCGTCGGCAGCGCGAGGGCGCCGGGCGGCCGCCCAGACGATAATGGGCCAACTGACCCATTATTATGTTCGAACGCTCCCGCCATGTCCAGGGAAGGTGGCCGTCAGGATTTGCGCGGATCGCGAGACGAGCGGGGTCGACCCTTGCGGGATGACGTCGAAACCCCGAACGAGCGCACATAGTCGACGGCGGCGTTGACGGCGGCCCGCAGCGGCTGCGGATCGTCGGTGGCGTGCGTGAGCAGGGCGCCGCCCTGATGCGCGGCCACCAGTGACACCGCCAGGTGGCGCGGATCGGCTTCGGGGCGCAGATCGCCACGGTCGCGCATCGCCTCAAGGCCGGCGCGGAACAGTTCGATCCATTGGTCGTACCCCGCGGCCAGGTCACCGTGGATTTCGTCGTCGGCCTCGATCAGCTCGCCGGCCAACGACCCATAGACGCAACCTCCGACCCGGTAGACCGGGTCGATGTCGGATACGCAGGCGTCGGCCCACGCCTGCAGCGCATCGAGGCTGTCGAGGGTGGCGAACTTCGGTTGAGTGTGAAAGGCCCGCACTTCGTTTCGGCGCACGTCGACCACATGGCGGGTCAGGTCGCGCTTGTCGCGGAAGTAGTGCGAGATCTGGGATCCGCCCACTTCGGCCGCGCGCCGCACCTGGTCGATGCTGGTGTTGGCGACGCCACGCTCGAACATCAGGCGGGCGGCGACCTCGATGATGCGCGCACGCGTCGCCAAACCCTTGCGAGTGAACCGCGAAGAGGGGTCTTCAGTCACGTTGCCGCCTTCGACACCGCTGGATCAGCCGGCTATCCGCGCCGGGCGTCGACCTCGCGACCGGCGCGGGGGACGGGGAACCCGTTCGGCGGTGTCGGCGGCGAACATGCGTAAGTAGTTCACCGCGAAACGCATCGCATCGGCGTGCGGCCATTCCTCTTGATAGGTGAAGGTCAAGATGCCACCTCCTTGATGCGCGGCGATGATCACCCATGCGAGCTGCCGCGGGTCGGCATCCGCAACCAGCAGCCCGTCATCTTTCATTCGCTGGATTGCCTTCTCCAACAGGTCGATCCACTGCCGGTAGCCGCCCGCCAACGCGTCGCGCGTAGCGCTGTCCGACTTCGCGAGCTGGCCGGTGAGCGCGTGATAGGTGGGGGTGCCGAAGTATCCGATGCGTCGCAGGTAGCGCATGTTCACGTCGATCCATCGTTCGAAGTCGTCAAACGAACTCAGACCCCGAAGCGTGGGGTGGCGGTGAAAGTCCAAAACCACCCCGATTTGGCGCCGGATCACCGCTCGAATCAGCGCGCCCTTGTCGGCGAAATAGTGGGCGAGCTGCGAGCCGCTGACCGAGGCGGCGCGCCGCACGTTCTCCATGTTGGATGCGGAGAGGCCTTCGGTGACGATCAGCTGGGCGGCCGCTTGCACGATCCGGTCGCGGGTGACACGCCCCTTGGCGGTCAACCGTTGTTCGTCACGAACATCGGGATGGGCCATCGCGACAGGCTAACCTGTGAGCGCCTCCAATTATGGGATCTCCAGCCCATACGACGGGATCGTCATGGTTGGCTGCCGTGCGCCCCGCGGCCGGTCATCACGCCGCGAGCTGCGTGGCGAGGAAGTCGCGGATCAGTGGGATCACGTCATCGAGCGCGGATTCCAACAGAAAGTGACCGCCGTCGAGCAGATGAATCTCGGCCTCGGGCAGGTCGTCGGCGAACGCCTCGGCTCCGGCCGGCCCGAAAATTTCGTCGCCGCGGCCCCAGACCACGAGCAACGGTACCCGGCTGGCGCGGAAGTATTCGTGTAAGCGCGGATACAGCGGCGCGTTGGTGGCGTAATCCCGAAACAGCTTGAGCTGCACCAAGTCATTGCCGGGACGGGAGAGCAGCGCGTAGTCGTGATGCCAGGACTCGGGATCGACCAGCGTCTCGTCTGCTACGCCGGTCACGTACTGCCACCGGGTGGCGTCCAGCGTGAGGAACTGGCGCACCGGGGCCTCGGTGTCGACGGTGGGCTCACGCTGGTAAGCCTGCACGACCTTCCAGAAGCTTTCGACGAATCCCGCGTCATAACCGTTGCCGTTCTGGCTGATGATCGCGGTGATCGCGGCGGGCTCACGCAGCGCCAGCCGCCAGCCGATGGGCGCGCCGTAGTCCTGGACATACATGGCATACCGCTCGATGCCGAGGGTTCGCAGCAGGCCCGCCGTGAGGTCGGTCAGCCCGTCGAAGGTGTAGTCGAACTCCTCGACCGGCGGAGCGTCGGACAGCCCGAAGCCGAGATGGTCCGGCGCGACGACATGGTAGCGGTCCGCCAGGGCCGGTATCAGATCGCGAAACATGTAGGAACTGGTGGGAAACCCGTGCAACAGCAGCACCGCGGGAGCGTCCGGGTCGCCGGCTTCCCGGTAGAAGAGTCGGTGGCCGTCGACCGTGGCATATCGATGATGAACAGCCGGCATGACATTCCTCCTGAGCCAACGCGATTCGCACGCGAGCGCGACGGCGGCGTTCGGCGAACGTCAACCAAATCCACCCGCCAAATTTCTGGGATGTGCAACCCATTATGCACCAATCGGGGGCCCGTGCAACAGTCCGTGCGGTCGATGTGTTGCCGCGCGGATCGGGGTGCCATATTCTGGGTCAACCATCCCAGTTGGGTGGCTGGTGCCAGGGCGAGCTGGTTCGAGGTGACACGGTGGGCAGGCTTGTTTCGGTGAACGTGGGCATGCCCACGACCGTCCAATGGCGAGGTAAAGCCGTCCACACCGGAATCTGGAAGACCCCGGTCGAGGGACCGGTCATGGTGCGCCGGCTGAACGTCGACGGCGACGGTCAGGGTGACCTCGCCGGCCATGGCGGCGAACAACGCGCCGTGATGGTGTACCAGAGCGAGTCGTACGACTTCTGGAAGACCTACCTGGGTCGCACCGACCTGCGGCCAGGCCATTTCGGGGAAAACTTCACCGTCACCGGGCTTGCCGACGACGACGTGTGCATCGGTGATCGCTATCGCATCGGCGGCGCCGAATTCGAGGTCACCCAGCCGCGAGTCACGTGCTTTCGGGTCGGCCTTCGTCTCGACGAGCCCGACATGCCCAATTTGCTTGTCTCCCAGCACCGTCCGGGCTTCTACTTCCGCGTCATCACGGAAGGTCGAGTGCGGGCCGGGGATGACATCGTGCGGACCCGCCGCGGCCGTCACCAGATCAGTGTCGCCGAGATCGATGCGTTGCTCTACCTGCCGGACCGCAATCTCAAACGGATGCGCGAGGCCACCGACGTCCCGGCGCTGAGCGCGGGCTGGCAGCAGTCTTTTCACGACATGCTGGCAGCAGCCGACGCAGCGGCTGCCCCCATCGGAGTGGAGCCCGGATGGAGGGGATTTCGAAGCCTGCGGGTGACCGACACTTGTCGGGAGAGTCCACAGGTGCTCTCGATTCGGCTGCAGGCCGACGACGGGGATCCGTTGCCACCGGCGCTCCCCGGTCAGTACCTCACGGTGAAGATTCCCGGGACCGGCGGGCCGGTGCCGCTGCGCAGCTACTCGCTTTCGGGTGATTCGTCGGCCGGGTGCTACCGCATCAGTGTCAAGCGTGCGGATCACGGATTGGTGAGCCGCTGGCTGCACGCCCACATCCAGCCGGGGATGGTGATGACCGCGGCCGCCCCGCGCGGCGACTTCTGCCTCACCGAGGACCGCCGCCCGGTGGTCCTCTTTTCAGCCGGAATCGGGGCGACGCCGGTGCTGGCGATGTTGCACGCGCTGTCGGCGGGCGCCAGCGGGCGCGACATCTGGTGGTTGCACACCACTCGAAATCACGAAACCGAGGCATTTGCAGCCGAAGTCGCGATGCTCATCGAGTCGTTACCCCACGCCCGTCAGCAGGTTTTCTACACCGAAACCCAGGGCCGTCTGGACCGAGACTCCGTTGCGGCATTGGGGCTGCCGGCCGATGGCGTCGTCTACCTATGCGGGCCAGCACAATTCATGACGGATATACGCGAATACCTGGTCGGCATCGGATTCGACCCCGCTCTGATTCACAGCGAACTGTTCGGTGCGCTGCCCGCGATCAACCCGGGTGTCGTCGAATCGGGGCCGCGCCGGCCGCCCCATCAGCCCGTCGGCGCCCCGGGTGCCGGACCGTCGATCACGTTTGCGCGCAGCGGGTTGACGGTCAACTGGTCGCCCGGGTACCGCAGCATCCTCGATCTCGCCGAAGCCTGCGATGTGCCAACCCGCTTCTCCTGTCGAAGCGGCGTCTGTCACCTGTGCGTCACCGGGATCGTCGCCGGGACGACCACTTACATTCAGCGGCCGCTGGAGCCGCCCGCTGACGAGTCGGTGCTCATCTGCTCGGCGGCCCCCGAAACCGACGTGGTGCTGGACCTTTAGCGAAAACCCGTGGGCCCGAAGGTGTTTAATTCTAGGGGCTCAGGGGGACGGACGCCTCTGCGGTGTAGCACAGGAATGTCAGCGTCTCCTGCAGATACAGCTGCACGGTGTCAGCGTCATGGCTGGTGTACCCGATCGTCACGTCGGTCCCGAGCTGCAGATCGAAGTCTCCGCCGCGGGTGGTCAGCACGAAAGCACCGTCGATGGCAGGCGCCCAGATGATGTCTCCGGGAACCAGCCGGTCGATGTGTTCGAGGATCGGATATCCGTGTTGCGTGGTCTCGCTGACCTGCGTATAGACGTCGGCGGACAGTAGCACCGAGTAGGGACCGTCGACGCCGGCCAGCCGGAGTTCGGAAATTGCCTGGGTGACGACGTCTGGAATCTCGCTGGGATCCGCCGGCAAGGTCAGCGACTTGTTCGAGCTGGCGGAGCGGATGCCCTCGATCGACGCGGCGGCGTAGCCCTCGAAGATGGCACGGTCCTCCACGAACGCCAGCTTCTTCGCGGCCGCTTTGACGGGGTCCCAGTCGGAGTCGCTGGCGCCGCGCTCGACGTTGTCGATCTCGTAACGCGACAGGGTAAACGGGACACGGAGCCGCACAAAGGGTTTACTCTCCCGCAGGTGAGCCTCCACGCCGTCGGTAGGCGACGCCACGTTGGCGAGCCGGCCGGTGCTCACCGCGGCGGTGACCGGCCCGCCGGGCTCGCTGACGTCGACGACCCGGCGCCCGGCGATGTGGCGCTTGAACGTCCGGGTCGCCTCCAATTCGATCTCGTCCCAAGCGGCTTCGGTGACCGGTGCCAGGTCGCGGTAGAGGTTGTTCATGAGGGGGTTCCTTTCAGGCTGCCGATCGAAAGTGAGCCGTCTTGTGCGACAGACGTTTCCGCCACCGGCGCCGCGGGCAGCGGCGGGGGATCATCGAGAAAGTCGACGGTCGGGGAGAAGAACAATCCGCCGGTGATAGCGGTGGAGAAGTCGAGGATGCGGTCGGTGTTGCCGGGCGGGTCGCCGAGGAACATGTTGCGCAGCATCTGTTCGGTGACTTGCGGTGTGCGCGAATAGCCGATGAAGTATGTGCCGTATTCGCCCTTGCCGAGCTCGCCGAACGGCATGTTGTGCCGCACGATTTTCAGTTCGGTGCCCTCGTCGTCGGTGATGACGTTGAGGGCGATGTGGGAGTCATCCGGCTTGATGTCGTCGTCGAGTTCGATGTCTTCCAGCTTGGTGCGGCCGATCACTCGCTCCTGCTCGGTGACGGATATCGAGTTCCAGGAGGACATGTCGTGCACGTACTTCTGTACGTGCACGTAGCACGAGCCGGCGAAATCGGGATCCTCGTCGCCGATCGCGGTGGCGCTGACGGCCAGTGGGCCGTCCGGGTTCTCGGTGCCGTCGACGAACCCGAGCAGGTCGCGGTTGTCGAAGTACCGGAACCCGTGGACCTCGTCGACCACGGTGACCGCGCCGTCCATCGATTTCAGGATCCGGTCGGCCAATTCGAAACAGACGTCCAAACTCTCGGCCCGGACGTGGAACAACAGGTCCCCGGGTGTGGCGGGAGCGCGGTGCCGCGGGCCGTTCAGTTCGACGAACCGGTGCAGTCCGGCGGGGCGCGGCCCGGAAAACAAGCGGTCCCATACATCCGAGCCGATCGAGGCGATCGCCGACAACCGTTTCTGCGGCTCGCGGAATCCGATCGCGCGCACCAGCCCGGAAACGTCCTGCAGCGCGTCGCGCACCGTCGCCTCTGCACCGTCGTCGACCGTCAGCACGAGGAAGATCGCCGCGGGCGTCAGCGGCGCGAGGATGGGTTGCGGCTGGACGGGGGGCACTCTGGTGACCCTAGCGCGGCGACGACGAGCGCCGGAAGCGGCGCGAGTGAGGAGCGTGCAATCGGCGTGAGCGCGGCGACGGTGAGCGCCGGAAGCGGCGCGAGCAAGGAGCGTGCAATCGGCGTGAGCGCGGCGACGGTGAGCGCCGGAAGCGGCGCGAGCAAGGAGCGTGCAATCGACCCTAGCGTGGAGGCCGCGGCCGCGGCCCGCCATGATGTTCAACATGTCCGGCGGGCCTCGAAACCAGACGAAGTCCTCGGCGAGTGCGCAAGGACTCTGCGAGTTCATCGACGCCTCTCCGTCGCCATTTCACGTCTGCGCCACGGTGGCCGCTCGGCTGATCGCCGCCGGATACACCGAGCTGAGCGAGGCCGAACGCTGGCCGTCCGAGCCGGGGCGCTATTTCACGGTGCGGGCGGGCTCGCTGGTCGCGTGGAATTCGGAGGGAGCCGACGGCCCGTTCCGCATCGTCGGCGCGCACACCGACAGCCCTAACCTCAGGGTCAAGCAGCATCCCGACCGGGTGGTCGCCGGCTGGCGGGTGGTGGCGCTGGAGCCCTATGGGGGCGCGTGGCTCAACTCGTGGCTGGACCGTGATCTGGGAATCAGCGGGCGCCTGTCGGTGCGGGCGGACGACGTAGGCACCGGGATCGGACACCGGCTGGTCCGGATCGACGAGCCGATCCTTCGGGTGCCCCAGCTGGCCATCCATCTGGCCGAGGACCGCAATTCGCTGACACTGGACCCGCAACGACACGTCAACGCGGTGTGGGGTGTCGGCGAGACGGCTCGGTCCTTCGTCGATTACGTCGCCGAGCGCGCCGGAGTGGCGCCCACCGACGTGCTCGCCGCCGACCTGATGACCCATGACCTGACTCCCTCGACGGTGATCGGCGCCTTGGACAACGGAACCGCCGGCCTGCTGAGCGCGCCCCGGCTCGACAACCAGGCCAGTTGTTACGCGGGGCTGGAGGCGCTGCTGGGCATGGAGCGGGCCTCGGCCTATCTGCCGGTGTTGGTGCTCTTCGATCACGAGGAGGTGGGATCGTCCTCGGATCACGGCGCGCAATCCGACTTGCTGGGCACCGTGCTGGAGCGAATTGTGCTGGCCGCGGGCGGCAACCGGGAGGACTACCTGCGCAGGCTCCCGGCGTCGTTGCTGGCCTCAGCGGACATGGCGCACGCCACCCATCCCAATTACCCGGAGCGGCACGAGCCCGGCCATCCGATCGCCGTCAACGCCGGACCGGTGCTCAAGGTGCACCCGAATCTGCGCTACGCCACCGACGGCCGTACCGCCGCGGCGTTCGCGCTGGCCTGTGAGCAGGCCGGGGTGGCGTTGCAGCGTTACGAGCACCGGGCCGACCTGCCATGCGGATCGACGATCGGCCCGTTGACCTCCGCGCGCACGGGCATCCCCACCGTGGACGTCGGCGCCGCGCAGCTTGCGATGCACTCCGCGCGCGAGCTCATGGGCGCGCACGATGTGGCCGCCTACTCGGCCGCGATGCGCGCGTTCTTCTCGCCGGCCTGACGCTCAATCGGTCTTCGTCTTGGCCACGCCGTGCAGTATCGCGTCGAGCAGCCCGTCAAAGTGCCGGGATCCTTCCGCGACGAAATCACCTGCGCCCCGGTGGGTTAACGCGCGAAACAGCATTGTGCCGATCAGCGCCTCGGCGATGGCGTCGAGGTCGGCATCGGCGCGCACTTCCCCGTCCTGGACGGCCAGGCGAAGTCGCGTCATCAAGCCGGCCAGCTGAGGCGCGCTGAGCTGGCGGTAGAGATCGTCGCCGTCGGCCGGGCGGGCCGCCGCCGCGGCGATGAGCGCCCGCACCAACGCGGCGTTCGGCGGCTCGGCCAGGAAGTCGGCATGTTCGCGCAGCCACGCCTGTAGGTCGGCGCGAAGATCTCCGGTCGCGGCGACGGGAAACGATCCGGATCCGCCGTATGCCTCCAGGACGGCTTCGGCGACCAGCGGCGCTTTCGATGGCCAGCGCCGGTAGAGGGTCTTCTTTCCCACGCCGGCGCGCGCCGCGACGCTTTCCATCGACAAATCGGCGTAGCCGCCGGTGGTCAGAAGCCCGCGGGTGGCGTCGAGGATCGCGTGATGCAGCCGGCTGTCACGGGGCCGGCCGGCCCGCTCGTCCGACACCGGGCCGAGCCTAGGTGGCCGCGCCGGATGGGCGGGCGATCCGATTCGGTGCTGGCATGCGGGCGTGCGCTCGGGTTACCTTCACGGGGATAATTCTAGGAAACGATACGTGTCGTTTCCTAACCGCCGCGCGTGCCGAAGGAGTCGACCCATGAACGCCCCCTCGCTGTCGGTCCCCACGACCTGGGATGACATCACGCCCCAGTGGATGTCGGCGGCGCTGGCCGCCGACCACCCCGGCGCCGAGGTGGACACCGTCACCGTCCAGGTTCGCGACGACGGCACCAATCGGCGCGCCCGCCTGGGAGTGACGTACCGCAACGGCAGCGGACCGGCGTCGGTGTTCGTCAAGGCCGCCGACCCCGGCCACAAAGAGCTGATCCGCATGACCAGCGGCATGTTCCACGAGCCGCGGCTGTTCACCTGCGGGGTCCCGCTACCCCTCGAGCACCCCCACGTCTACGCCGCATTGATCGACGAGGCCGCCTACGACTTCGTGATGGTCATGGAAGACCTCGCCGCCCGCGGTGCCGACCCGCGCGATGCCACCAGGCCGATGACCGTCGAGCAGGTCGCCACCGGCGTGCGCGGCCTGGCCCGGATGCACGGACGGTACTGGGGCGAACGGGTGCTCGCCGAGCCCGCGTTGGGATGGCTCGAGCCGTTTCTGCCCTGGGACGGCATGGAGATGGCGCCCCTTCCCGCCGCGCTCGAACGCCTCGGAGCGGACGCGCCCGAGCAGGTGACCTCGCTGACCATCGACAAGCTGATCGAATCGATCTGGAAGCCCTACATCAGGACGCTGACCGCGTCGCCGCAGACCCTGCTGCACGGCGATCCGCACATCGGCAACACCTACCTGCTGCCCGGCGACGAGGTGGGGTTCCTCGACTGGCAGGTGGCCCGGCGCGGCAACTGGTCACTAGACGTGGGCTACTTCCTGCAGGGCGCCCTGACCGTCGAGGATCGCCGTCGCAGCGAGCGCGATCTGGTCGAGGAGTACCGCGGTGCGCTCGGCCTGCCGAAAGCGGAGATGCCGACCGCCGACGAGGTCTGGTTGCGGTACCGGGCCTCGGTGGCGCACGGCCTGACCTTGTGGCTGTGCACCGCCAGCGCCGGGGAGCTGTGGCAGCGTCCCGACATCGCTCTGGCGCTGGCCCAACGGTATTCGTTCGCCTACGCCGACCTGGATACCGCGGCGGCGCTGGCCGAGATCACCGGCTGACGCAGCGCGGCGGTCGGCATCCGACGCCCCGGGCGTGCCCACCCTAGACTGTGTCCCGTGACTGTCTCCGGGACGAGTGCGCGCACCCACGCGATCGACACCGTCGAGCACGCCGCCACCACCCCCGACGAGCCGCAGCCGTTTGGTGAGCTGGGCCTCAAAGACGACGAATATCAGCGCATTCGCGAGATCCTTGGCCGCCGGCCCACCGATACCGAGCTGGCGATGTACTCGGTGATGTGGAGCGAACACTGCTCCTACAAGTCGTCCAAGGTGCACCTGAGCTACTTCGGCGAGACCACCACCGACGAGATGCGCGCCGGCATGCTGGCCGGCATCGGCGAGAACGCCGGCGTCGTCGACATCGGCGACGGCTGGGCGGTCACCTTCAAAGTGGAATCGCACAACCACCCCTCCTACGTCGAGCCCTACCAGGGGGCGGCCACCGGTGTCGGCGGCATCGTCCGCGACATCATGGCGATGGGCGCGCGACCGGTCGCGGTGATGGACCAGCTGCGGTTCGGCGCCGCCGACGCGCCGGACACCCGTCGCGTGCTCGACGGCGTGGTCCGCGGCATCGGCGGCTACGGCAACTCCCTGGGCTTGCCCAACATCGGCGGCGAGACCGTCTTCGATGCGTGCTACGCCGGCAACCCGTTGGTGAACGCCATGTGCGTCGGTGTCCTGCGGCAGGAGGACCTGCATCTGGCGTTCGCCTCGGGCGCCGGCAACAAGATCATCCTGTTCGGAGCCCGCACCGGGCTGGACGGCATCGGCGGGGTGTCGGTGCTGGCGTCGGACACCTTCAGCGCTGATGGGGGGGCCGAGAACTCGCGCAAAAAGCTGCCCTCGGTGCAGGTCGGCGACCCGTTCATGGAGAAGGTGCTCATCGAGTGCTGCCTCGAGCTGTACGCCGGTCACCTGGTGGTCGGCATACAGGACTTGGGTGGCGCCGGATTATCTTGTGCCACTTCGGAATTGGCGTCGGCCGGCGACGGCGGAATGGCAATCCGGCTCGAGACGGTCCCGTTGCGCACCACCCAGATGACCCCCGCGGAGATCCTGTGCAGCGAGTCCCAGGAGCGGATGTGCGCGGTGGTCACCCCGGAGAACGTCGACGCTTTCATGGCGGTGTGCCGCAAGTGGGACGTGCTGGCCACCGTGATCGGCGAGGTCACCGACGGTGACAGGCTGCGGATCACCTGGCACGGTCGGACCGTCGTCGACGTGCCGCCGCGCACCGTCGCCCACGAGGGTCCGGTGTACCAGCGTCCGGTCGCTCGCCCCGACACGCAGGACGCCTTGAACGAGGACACCTCGACGCGGCTGCCGCGACCGGCCACGGGCGACGAACTGCGCGCCACTTTGCTTGCGCTGCTGGGGAGCCCGCACCTGTGCAGCCGCGCGTTCATCACCGAGCAGTACGACCGGTACGTGCGGGGCAACACCGTGCTGGCCGAGCACGCCGATGGCGGCGTGCTCCGCGTCGACGAGTCCACCGGCCGCGGCATCGCCCTGTCGACCGACGCGTCCGGCCGCTACACCAAACTGGATCCGTACGCCGGTGCCCAGCTCGCCCTGGCCGAGGCCTACCGCAACGTCGCGGTCACCGGCGCCACCCCGGTCGCGGTGACCAACTGCCTGAACTTCGGCTCACCCGAAGACCCCGGCGTGATGTGGCAGTTCGCGCAGGCGGTCCGGGGCCTCGCCGAAGGCTGTGCGGCCCTGGGGATTCCGGTGACCGGCGGCAACGTCAGCTTCTACAACCAAACCGGGTCGGCGGCGATCCTGCCCACCCCGGTGGTCGGGGTCCTCGGCGTCATCGATGACGTCGCCCGGCGCATCCCCACCGGCCTGGGCACCGAGCCGGGGGAAACCCTGCTGCTGCTTGGCGATACGCGCGACGAGTTCGACGGCTCGGTGTGGGCGCAGGTCACCGCCGATCACCTGGGCGGGCTGCCGCCCACAGTCGACCTGGACCGCGAAAAGCTGCTGGCCGAGGTGTTGCGCTCCGCGTCACGGGACGGCCTGGTGTCCGCGGCGCACGACCTGTCCGAGGGCGGCCTGGCCCAAGCCGTCGTCGAGGCCGCCCTGGCGGGTGAAACCGGTTGTCGCATCGTGCTTCCCGAGGGTGCCGATCCCTTCGTGACGTTGTTCTCCGAGTCGGCGGGCCGCGTGCTGGTGGCGGTCCCGCGCACCGAGGAGAGCCGGTTCCGTTCGATGTGCGAGGCGCGGGGACTGCCGGCGGTGCGCATCGGTGTCGTCGACCAGGCCTCCGGCGCCGTCGAGGTCCAGGGGCTGTTCACGGTCTCCCTGGCCGAACTGCGTGAGACTTCCGAGGCGGTGCTGCCGCGGCTCTTCGGATGAGTGCCGGCAGCGAATCCTGATGTCCGCCAGGCATTTTCGTCCGACTTCCGCCGTGTTGTTGGCCGCCACCCTGGTCGGCTGGAGCTTCGCCGGCCCGCGGCTGCCGGCCTCGTGGCGGGTACTGCTGCAGGCCGGGATGGGCGGTGCGCTGGTGTTGGTGACGCGGGCCCCGCTGGGCCTGGGTCCGCCCCGGCTGTGGGCCGGGCTGCGGCTGGGGTCGGCGGCCGCGTTCTCGGCGGCGAGCACGGTCGCCGCGACAACCCTGTTGGCGCCGGTGCGCCAATCGATGGCCGTCCGGGAACCGCCCGCGACCGTGCCGGACTGGCTGCTGGTGCGGATACCCCTTGGCACCGTCTGGCCCGAGGAGTCCGCCTTTCGCGCGGCGCTGGCCATCGTCGGCACCGCCGCGTTCGGTAGACACGGTGGAAGGTTGTTGCAAGCCACCGCTTTTGGCCTCTCGCACATCCCCGATGCACGTGCCACCGGTGAGCCCGTGGCGGCCACCGTGCTGGTCACCGGAATCGGCGGCTGGCTGTTCGGTTGGCTGGCCGACCGTTCCGGCAGCCTCGCCGCGCCGATGCTGGCGCACCTGGCCATCAACGAGGCCGGCGCCATCGCCGTGCTGGCTGCGAGGTCGCCCAACCGCTGGGGCCGCTGAGCGACGCGGGTGCGTGGTTTTGAGACCCTGGGGTATGGCGCCGCGCGAAAGGGCCGATCCGGCCAAGACCCGGGAGGCGGTGTTGGCCGTCGCGGAATGGTTGGGGGACGAATCCGCGCCGGCGCCCGGCCGCGGCGAATTGGCGACGGCCGTGCGGCTCACCGCCCGCACCCTGGCCGCGGTGGCGCCTGGACGAAGCGTGGAGCTGCGGATTCCGCCGTTCGTCGCGGTGCAGTGCGTCGCCGGGCCCACGCACACCCGCGGCACACCGCCCAATGTGGTGGAGACCGATCCGCGGACCTGGCTGTTGCTGGCCACGGGGAAGTTGTCGTTCGCCGACGCGAAGGGCACCGGCACGCTGCGCCTTTCCGGCTCCCGGGCCGGTGAGATTGACCACTGCCTACCCCTGTTCGATGTGGGCTGAATGCAACCCTGAACTGCAGGTTTAGGGTTTCGGGCGGGTATTTCGTCGCTCAACACGCCTGGCGGATTCGGCGGCGCGGCCCTCGTGCCCGTAGACTTCCTACCGTCACCAACCGTTCCCCGGGGAGCCGCCGAATCGTGACCGTCCAAGAACCCGAAGAGGACTTCAACGCGCCCCGTGAGGAATGCGGCGTATTCGGGGTCTGGGCCCCGGGCGAGGACGTCGCCAAACTCACCTATTACGGCTTGTACGCGCTGCAGCATCGCGGCCAGGAAGCCGCCGGTATCGCCGTCGCCGACGGATCCCAGGTGCTGGTCTTCAAGGACTTGGGTCTGGTCAGCCAGGTGTTCGACGAGCAGACGCTGGCGGCGATGCCGGGCCACGTCGCCATCGGGCACTGCCGTTACTCGACCACGGGTGACACGACCTGGGAAAATGCCCAGCCAGTGTTCCGCAACACGGCGGCCGGCACCGGGGTTGCCTTGGGGCACAACGGGAATCTGGTCAATACCGCCGACCTGGCCGCCCGCGCCCGCGACGCGGGGCTGATCGCCCGCCGCTGTCCGGCGCCGGCGACCACGGACTCGGACATCTTGGGCGCACTGCTGGCGCACGGCGCGGCCGACTCCACGTTGGAGCAGGCGGCGCTGGATCTGCTGCCGACCGTGCGCGGCGCGTTCTGTTTGACCTTCATGGACGAGAACACGCTCTACGCGTGCCGTGATCCGCATGGGGTGCGGCCACTTTCGCTCGGACGGCTGGACCGCGGGTGGGTGGTGGCCTCCGAAACAGCGGCGCTCGATATCGTCGGCGCCTCGTTCGTCCGCGACATCGAGCCGGGCGAATTGCTGGCGATCGACGCCGACGGGGTGCGCTCCACGCGTTTCGCCAACCCCACCCCCAAGGGCTGCATCTTCGAGTACGTGTACCTGGCGCGGCCGGACAGCACGATCGCCGGCCGGTCCGTGCACGCGACCAGGGTGGAGATCGGTCGCCGGTTGGCCCGTGAACGCCCCGTGGAAGCCGACCTGGTGATCGGCGTGCCCGAGTCGGGCACCCCCGCCGCCGTCGGATACGCGCAGGAGTCGGGCATCCCCTACGGGCAGGGACTGATGAAGAACGCCTACGTCGGGCGCACCTTCATCCAGCCGTCGCAGACCATCCGCCAGCTCGGTATCCGGCTGAAGCTCAACCCGCTTCGCGAGGTGATCCGCGGCAAGCGCCTCATCGTTGTCGACGACTCGATCGTGCGCGGCAACACCCAGCGCGCCCTGTTGCGGATGCTGCGCGAGGCCGGCGCCGTCGAAGTGCACGTGCGTATCGCGTCGCCCCCGGTCAAATGGCCCTGCTTCTACGGCATCGACTTCCCGTCGCCGGCCGAATTGATCGCCAATGCGGTCGAGGACAAAAAGGAGATGCTCGAGGCGGTACGCCACGCCATCGGTGCCGACTCGCTGGGCTACATCTCGCTGCGGGGCCTGGTCGCGGCCTCCGAGCAGCCGGCCTCGCGGCTGTGCACCGCCTGCTTCGACGGCCAGTATCCGATCGAACTGCCCGGGGAGACCGCGTTGGGCAAGAACGTCATCGAGCACATGCTCGCCAATGCGGCCCGCGGCGTCGGACTCGACGATCTCGCGCCCGACGAAGTGCCGGTCGTGCACTGACTCGGTTGCGCTTCTTCGCCGACGTTTGATACCGGCGGTCGGCGCCGCCCGGTAGCCTTTATCGCGATGACGGATCCCGGAAAGAGCCCCACACGCCACTCAGGCAGTCAGGGCATCACCTACGCGTCGGCCGGGGTGGACATTGACGCCGGCGATCGCGCCGTCGAATTGTTCAAGCCGCTGGCGACAAAAGCCACGCGACCCGAGGTGCGGGGCGGCTTGGGCGGATTCGCCGGCTTGTTCGCGCTACGCGGCGACTACCGCGAGCCGCTACTCGCGGCCTCCACCGATGGCGTCGGTACCAAGCTGGCGGTCGCTCAGGCGATGGACAAGCACGACACCGTCGGGCTGGACCTGGTGGCGATGGTGGTCGACGACCTTGTGGTGTGTGGCGCCGAGCCGCTGTTCCTGCAGGACTACATCGCTGTCGGCCGGACGGTGCCGGAACGCTTGAGCGCCATCGTCAGCGGTATCGCCGAAGGTTGTGTACGGGCCGGCTGCGCGCTGCTCGGCGGCGAGACGGCCGAACACCCGGGCCTGATGGAACCGGACCACTACGACATTTCGGCCACCGGCATCGGTGTCGTCGAGGCCGACGACGTGCTGGGACCCGATCGGGTCAAACCCGGTGACGTCATCATCGCGATGGGCGCGTCGGGCCTGCACTCCAACGGATATTCGCTGGCCCGCACGGTGCTACTCGAGATCGACCGGATGAACCTCGAAGGCTACGTCGAGGAGTTCGGCCGCACCCTCGGTGAAGAGCTGCTCGAACCCACCCGCATCTATGCCAAGGATTGCCTGGCGCTGGCCGCCGAAACGCACGTCCGCACCTTTTGCCACGTCACCGGTGGTGGACTGGCCGGAAACCTGGCACGCGTCATCCCGCACGGGCTGGTCGCCGAAATGGACCGCGGCACCTGGACGCCCGCGCCCGTGTTCGCCATGATCGCCCAGCGCGGCCGGGTGACGCGGGAAGAGATGGAGAAGACGTTCAACATGGGCGTCGGCATGATCGCCGTCGTGGCTCCCGAAGATACCGACCGCGCCCTGGCCATCCTGACCGCACGGCACCTGGACTCCTGGGTGCTGGGCACCGTCGGCAAAGGCGGAAAGGCAGGCCCGCGGGCCAAACTCGTCGGTCAGCACCCGAGATTCTGAGCAGCCCGCACCTCAGCAGAACAGACGCGGCGCCGATGCACTGGGCATCGGCGCCGGGGCGTTGGTTCTAGCGCCGCCAGTTGTCCTGGTCGTCCCAGGATTCGTCGGCGCCGTCGTTGTCCAGTGCGTTGGATTCGTCGGAATCCGATCCTGACAGCTCGCGCTGAAGCCGCTGGAAGTCGGTCTGCGGAGAACTGTATTTGAGTTCTCGAGCAACCTTGGTCTGCTTCGCCTTAGCCCGGCCGCGGCCCATGGGGGAACCCCCTCGCGCAATAACGGAGCGGCCTAACGAGTAGGCGGCTCCGATCTCCTGGTGTCGTTTTGTCCTGCCGACAGTTTACCGTGCCTCGCCACCGGGCGTTGGCGCCCCCTGCTCGCTGTGGCGGACGTTACCGTTCATTATCTCGCACCGCCCCGCAACCGTTCAACGGCCAGCCGGCCGGCGCCGATCTGCTCGGCGGGAGGCAGGGAATCGATATCGATCACCGCGGCCACCGCCGCCTCCGGACCGGTCGCCAATTCCGTCTCGGCGGGCAGCCCGCGCTTGAGGAGCGCCAGCGCTATCGGCCCGAGATCGACGTGGTCGACCACGGTCCCGAGGCGGCCGATCGTCCGACCACCGGCCAGCACCGGATCACCCGTCGACGGCCGTTCCACCGAACCGTCGAGGTGCAGCAAGGCCAACACCCGGGGTGGTCTACCCAGGTTGTGCACCCGCGCGACGGTCTCCTGCCCGCGGTAACAGCCCTTGTCCAGGTGGACGGCGCCGTCGCCGGGCCCACCGATCCACCCCACCTCATGCGGAATCGTGCGTTCATCGGTGTCGATGCCCAGCCGGGGCCGCACGGCCGCGACGCGATGGGCTTCATACGCCCACACGCCGCTGGGCCGCACCCCGGCCTGCGACAACCGGTTTCGCCAGTCACCGGCCTCGGCGCGCGGAACCACCAGGTCCAGTTCGATCGGGCCGGCGGGCGTGCCCGGCATCCGCCGCACGAAGCCCCCGCCGGTGGGAACCGCGGTCAGCTCGGCGGGCAGCGCGTCCACTCCGAGCGCGTCGATGATCGCCTGGTCGGCCAGCCGCGGCCCGAGCAACGAGAGCACCGCCAGATCGGCGCCGCTCAGGGTGACGTCGGACCAGAACACCATCTTGCGCAGGTATTCGAGCAGCGGCTCAGCGCGCCACGGTTCGGTATCGAGGTAGGTGGTCCCTGCCAGTTCGGTCTGGATCCAGTGATCCTCGACGCGCCCCTGGCCGTCGAGGCTGAGATTCTGCGTGCAGGCGCCGTCGGGGAGGCTGCTGACGTGCTGCGTCGAGATGCTGTGCAACCAGGTCTGCCGGTCGTTACCGGTCAAGGTGAGCACGCCCCGGTGCGAGCGGTCGACCACTATCGCGCCGGTTTCGGCGGCGCGCTGTTCGCCCAGCGGATCGCCGTAATGCCAGACGGCGCCGGCGTCGGGTCCGGTATCGGGTGCGGAAACGGGGTGGCTCACACGTCAACTCTACGTTCCGGTGCACGCGGCCAGCGAGCGTGTGAAGCAGACTTCACACTGGTCGCCGAGTGTGCGGGCAGTGTGAAGCTCGGCATTGGATAGGCTTTGCCTCCATGGCCGGCCAGACGGGTGTGATCATCACGCTGGACGGCGAACGGCATTCGCCGGATGCGCCGCTGTTGCACGCCGACGACCTGGCGGCGCTACGCGGCGACGGTGTCTTCGAGACGCTGTTGGTGCGCGACGGCAGAGCCTGTCTGATCGAGTCGCACTTGCAACGGCTGACCCAGTCGGCCGCGCTGACCGATCTGCCCGAGCCGGATCTGCCGCGTTGGCGAAGCGCGATCGAGGTGGCCACCCGGCAGTGGTGCGCGGGCACTGGCGACGAAGGCGCGATGCGGTTGATCTACAGCCGCGGCCGGGAGGGCGGTTCGGTGCCGACGGCGTATGTGATGGTCAACGGCGTTCCCGAACGAGTGAGCGTGGTCCGACGTGACGGACTGGCGGCGGTCACGCTCGATCGCGGGCTGCCCGCCACGGGTGTCGACACGATGCCGTGGCTGCTGGCCGGCGCCAAGACCCTGTCCTACGCGGTGAATATGGCGGCCCTGCGTCACGCGGCCCGCCGGGATGCCGGTGACGTCATCTTCGTCAGCACCGACGGCTATGTGCTGGAAGGCCCGCGCTCGACCGTGGTGATCGCCACCGACTCCGATGTATCGGACGGCAATCCATGCCTGCTGACGCCCCCGCCGTGGTATCCGATTCTGCGCGGCACCACGCAGCAGGCGCTGTTCGAGGTGGCCAGATCCAAGGGCTACGACTGCGACTATCGGGCGCTGCGTGTCGCGGATCTGATTGCTGCCCAAGGTGTTTGGCTGATCTCGAGCATGACTTTGGCCGCCCGAGTGCATACCCTCGATGGCCGCCCGCTGTCGCGGTCGCCGATGGCGGCGGAATTCACCGAACTGGTCGACGCCGCGATCGTCAGCGATCGCTGAGCGCTGAATTCTGTAGTCGGCGCACCGATTCGCGGGTACGGTCGGCCGTACACAAGGAAGGAGGTGGTCCGAGAAATTGATAGCTTCATGGACATGTGAGGTGGCTGCGCGCTAGCTGCATCGGCTCGGAAGAGCTGGCGATACACACGCGCTGGCGAATTCCCCGCAGTCACCCGGCCCCCGAGCTTCCGGTTTTTGTCCGACCTGGAGTATGGCTCGGGGGCCGCTCCATGTCTGTAGCCGTTACTGGCCCACCTTCGCGGCGATCTGCCCGGCGAGTTTGCCGGCCTGTCCGGTGCCGGCATCGGGCCCGCACACCAACAGGTCGACGACCACGCTGGATACCGCGTGCAACGCATGGTGGCAGACCCGGGTGCCATCGGCCTGAGTCCTCTGCTGGTAGATCTTCGGCGGAACGCCGGTGACATCACCGAACGTCCATCCCGACGACTTGCCGTTGAAGCTCACCGTGATCGATTGCCCGGCGCACGCTTTCCACTTGCCCGCCGATGCCTGCACGAACGCGGTGGCCTTCTCCGGCGACGAGAACGCGACGACGGATTCGTACACGCGGTGCGGCGGATTCGGGCCGGCGGTGTGCACGGCCTGGCCGCTGACCGCGGTGACGCCGTCCGCCCCCTTGTAGGCCGAGTCTTCGATGGGTTCGTACGCGCCCTTGCAATCCGGGTTGGACAGGGTGGCCCTCAAGTTACGAAGCTGGGCGGCCTTCTCGGCGACCACCATGTCCTGGTCGCCGATGCTGGCGGCGACCTCGGCGGGGCCGAGCAGATACGAGTCCAGCTTCGAGCTGTTCGATTCATTGCCCGCACCCGGTGCCGACCCGGCGGCGGGTACCGAACCTGCGTTTGGCCCCGAGGCCGCGTCGACCTTGGGCGCCTTGGTTTTGCCGCCCTGCGTCGCCAAAACGACCACGATCGCTATTGCGGCGATCGCCGCGACGGCGGCGCCACCGATGATCATCAACCTCTTGTTTGATCCGCCGCCCGAGGCGGCCGCACGACTGGGCCCCGCGGGCGGCGCCGCGGTCGACAATCCGTCCGATGGTGTTGGGCCGGACGGCCTTTTCGCGGTCGGCGCCGATGCCAAGGCAGCGTCGGCGTCCGCTGGAGTTCCCGCAGCACTGTTTTTGGCTTCGATTTCGGCCAGCACGTTGTCGATCTCGGTCCGGGTGCGGTAGGTGACGTCGTGGCGCAGGCGCAGCATGCGCAGCAGTTGGCCGATGTCGCCGCGAGCGCTGGGGTCGTCACCGTCCTCATCGAGTCCGGACCGGAGTTCGATCAGCAGTTGCGTCTGCTGTTGCGGGCTGAGTTCCTTTTCGGCGAGGGTGTTGCCCAACCGCGTGATGTAACCGAACGGCACCGGCGGCTCTTCGGGGAGCGGATCCGGCAACGGCACGGGTTTGGCGCGCAGCGCGTGCACCGCGGTGACCAATTGAATACCGGCGTCGACGGTCGGTTCGCAGTAATCGATGATCTGCAATGCGGCAAGGGGATTCACGCGCATGCTGTCCACGTCGCCGATGCGGACCGGCAGGATCGGCCGGTTCAATGCCCTCGCGTAGCGCAACTCGACCTGACTGGGCTTGGACTGCAGCCAGTTGTTCGACAGCGCGACGATGAACACATCGCACGAGCGGATCTGCTCCAAGATCTTGTTCCACCAGGAATCGCCGCCGCCGAGCTCTTGGTCGAACCAAACCTGTTGCTGTCCGCGCCGGAGCGCGGTCGTCAGGGCGTCGACCGTCGACCTGTCTTGGCTCGAGTAGCTGATGAAGATCGCCATCGAAGTCTCCTTGGGTGCGAACTAACTCACTCGGGCGAAATCCTTTGATCCGGCTATTGCACGTGCGCCGATACGGTATCAGTGTTGGGCCCTGGCAGAGGGTGCAAATGAACTGCCATTTGGGGTCGGCGGTGAGCCAGCACCCTAGCCATCGCCGCCCTCGAGAACCGGGACTTCTTCGGACGGGTGGATTTCGGCGTAGCGTCGCGCGAATTCCTCGGCGGGAACCGGCCATTGCTCGCCGCCCTGCCCGCGCACGACCCAGTCGCCGTCGGCCGCCGCCGTCTGGCCTTCCAGGGTGTTGATGGTCTCGCCGGGCTGCGCCGGGCGTGCTTGAACCCGCCCCTTCCGGCGCCACCGACCATCGCCCGCGGGCTCGTAGGCGTCGCGGAAAATGTCGTCGCGGACCGACCACACCTTGCCGTCCTCGGCGATCGCCCAGTCGCCGGCGTCGGCGCGCATGGTGTGGCCGGAATCCGACGCCCACGTCCACGCGGTGTTGCGTTGCTCCGCGGCGACCGTGCCCACCCGGGTGAAGGATTGCCACAGGGGGCGGGAGCGAAAGCCCAACTGCCGCAAGCTCCACAGTGTGCCCGCCAAACTTCGAACCGCGGCGTTGAGCAGATCCGGGTCGCTTTCGATCGCGGGCCAGTCGAGGAGTTTGTCGTGGATCTTGCGCGCGTCGTCGCGCGGCGAACCGTACTTCCAGCCGTGGTGGCGATAGTAGCGACACCAGTCCTCGTGCTCCGCCTGAGCCATGCTCATCGCCGCGTGCTCATCGAAGCCCATCAACGCCAACTGTTCCACCGGCGCCAGGCCCGCCATATCACGTCCGGACAGCTGCGCCGGCGGGCTGCCCCAGGTATTCCAGGTGTGCCCGGCGATCTGCTCGACCATCCACAGCGCGTTGCGCACCTGGCGCCGGTTGGAGCCGCGGTAGAACTCGTTGAGTTCGGCCCATGGCATCGCGGCGGGGGAGCGCGGCGCCGTCGGGTCGATCGTCGAGACGTAGCGCTCGTGGATCAGCCGCGCCGCGCGTTCCCACGCGTCCTGGACCAGGCCCTCCTGGGTGTCCAGCACCAGCGAGTAGGACTGCAATTGGCCGACCACCTGGATCGAGTCGTCGCTGATGCTGGTATTGAGATCCGAGGCGTGAATGGGCATCTCGGGGAAGCGGGCGGCCAGCCGGGCGGCGGTTGTCGCGGCATGGGCGTCCACGAAAATCACCGCGCTGGTGGCGGCGCCGGCCGCGTCGATCAGCTTCAGCATCGTCGGCACGGTCGGCGCCTCGGCTACCGCGTCGATCGTCGGGCCCTCCGATGCGAATCCGGCTTGCCGACGGTGGAATTCGTGATCGCGCAAGTAATCCTCGGCGTCCGTCCCGACCAGGGTCAGCGCCGGCAATGGCGCCGCGTCGGGCGGGGTGTAGAAGTCGCGTTCCAGGGCGCGTTGGGTCAGGTTCGCGCACAGCGCCAGGGTGAGTTGCGAAGTGCCGCAAACGAACACCCGCTCAATGCGTCGCGTTGCGACGACGGCATCGAGGAGTCGGCCCGCCGTCACCTCGTATTTGCCGACAACGTCGGCCGCCCATCGGGTGTCGGACCCGCCGAACTGTTGGGCGCGCCACGCTTGCGCCAGCCACGGGTCGTCCATGCGCACGATGAGGGGCAACCGCCGCTTGTGGGCGACCTCGGAAAGCCGGCGACCGATCAGGTCCAGCCACAACAGGTTGACCGCCGGGTCGGGCGCCATCAGGTAAAGCCGAGATAGGTTGCGCCACAATCGAAGTGAAACCAATGTGGACGGGGTGTTGAAGTCCACCAGCACCACCCGGGCGCCCTGCCTGCGGGCCCGCGCCACGCGGTCGTCACTGGCGCCGGTGATCGCGACCAGGGTGCTGCGCCGGTCCAGCGTCCGCGCCACCGCGCTGATCATCGATTGGGTGTCGGCATCGACACCGACGATGGCCGTGACGGAATCGGCGAGGTTGGCCCGCAGCCGGTCCACCTGCGACCGGAACACGCCCACCACGACGCCGCCCAGGCCGGTGAAGATCGCGGCCAGCGCCGCGATTCGGGCCAGTTCCAGCCCGACCGGCGTGGGATTGGGGCAGGTCCGCCCGCCCACCGAGAAGTCGCCGGTGCCGCCCTTGACCAGACTGGCCGTCGCCATCAGCGGGGTGAAGAAGGCCGGGTGGTTGGCGTCGTGGCATCCCCAGTAGGAGCTCAGCCCCAACACCGCGGTCATGCTGACGAGCACCGCAATCACGGTGAACGAAACCCCCACCACCCGGTGGCTGGTGTCCGATCGGAAGGTCAGTACGCACGCCGCGATCAGCACGGCGACGACGATCGCCAGCGTCGGCATCGAGCCGGGCCGGCCGAACCAGCCGAGCGCGGGCGGCAGTGCATCGATGATCGAGGGCGCCAGATCCAGGACGGCCAGATAGAGGATCAGGAGCAGGGCGGCCCCGGAGACCGTCCACCGCACAACGGGCGAAGGTGACCGCGCGGGACGCATCCGATCCGACCTCCCTTCCCGGCATGTCGTCGCCCCCGGATGCTCGGAGGTCGAACAGTACACGCAGAAAGGTCGCCCGCGGGCCGGTTGCTAGCCGGCGAACCGCGACAGCCGCGCCGAGAGATGCGGCACCAGGCCGCCGTCGGCGTCCACCCGTTCCTCGACGTAGGCGAGGTCGCCGTCTTCGACGATGCCGTAGAGCCGCTTGGCGCCGCCGACCAGGACGCCGGACCTGCTGCGGGCCAGCGCGTCGGTCACCAGCTCCCACGACGATTGGGTGCGCGGACGCCCGTAGAACAATTCGACATAGCCCGCCGAATGCGCCAACAGCAGTTCGATCGCGTTGGATTCGCTGGGGTCGTCGGGATCGCTGACAAAGCGCCAGAACCCGGTCTCGCGTAAATCGCGCTCCTGGTAAGCCCCCGTCTCGCTCAGCCGCCAGGAGCGGGCTTCCCAATTGAGGTAGTCGCCGCCGTCGTGTGAGACCACGATCTGCTGACCGAACCGGTAGTCGCCGTGATGCCCGCGGCCTTCACCTTCGCCGCGCCAGACGCCGACCAGCGGCAGCAGCGCCAGCAACGCATCACTGAGGTCGGCGCCCTCCCGCAGGTTGGCGGTGTCGGCGGGAAGGGGCAGGTCGTCGAAGGACGGGATGTTGCGGCCGGCGGTCACCTTGGCGCGCTCAGCGGCGGCGGCCATTGCCCGGTCGCCGGAGCCGGCGGAACTCAACGGATCGTCGCCGGCGGAACTCAATGGATCGTCGCCGGCCGGGGGCAACTTGCGCCGCTCCTCCCCATCGCTGCGCTCTGGATCGTCGTCGGCGCGGGTCACGACTCGTCAGTGATGAGCCGGTAGAGCGTGTAGAGGGCGAACCATGAAATCACCACGACCGAGGCAACCAGCATGATCTCGAAGAACAGCACCACGGGGACAAGTCTATTCGTCCCGCCGCGTTCCGGTCGGGGCAGCTGGTCGATCAGGCGATCTTGACGTCGACCTCGTGGATGCCGGCACCCGACGGTGTCACCACGGCGTTCCCGTTACCGGCCGCCGACAGCGCGCGCAGCGTCCAGGATCCCGGTGCGGCGAAGAACCGGAAGTCACCGGTAGCCGACGCCACCACCTCGGCGGTGAACTCGTCCGACGAGTCCAGCAAGCGGACGAACGCGCCACCGACTGCCTGGCCATCGCCATCCACGACACGGCCGGTGATCACCGTTTCCTTCTCCAGGTCGACGCTGGCGGGCAACGTCAGTCCTTGCTTCGGTGCAGAGCACATATCAGCTTCCCAACTCGATCGGGGCCCCCACCAGGGAGCCGTATTCCGTCCAACTGCCGTCGTAGTTCTTGACATTCCGGTGCCCGAGCAATTCGTAGAGAACGAACCAGGTGTGCGACGACCGCTCACCGATGCGGCAGTAGGCGATCGTTTCTTTACTTCCATCCAGGCCGGCGGCGGCGTACAGCTTGGCCAGCTCCTCGTCGGACTTGAAGGTGCCGTCCTCGTTGGCGGCCTTGCTCCACGGCACGTTGATAGCGCCCGGGATGTGGCCGGGCCGCTGGCTTTGTTCCTGCGGCAGGTGCGCGGGCGCCAGGATCTTGCCGGAGAACTCGTCGGGGGAGCGCACGTCGACCAGGTTCTTGACGTTGATGGCGGCGATGACGTCGTCGCGGAACGCCCTGATGCTGTTGTCCGGCGCGGTCGCCGTGTACGAGGTCGCCGGTCTGCTGACGGTGTCGCTGGACAGGGCGCGACCGTCGAGCTCCCATTTTTTGCGCCCGCCGTCGAGCAGCTTGACCTTGTCGTGGCCGTACAGCTTGAAATACCAGTACGCGTAGGCGGCGAACCAGTTGTTGTTGCCGCCGTAGAGGATCACGGTGTCGTCATTGGAGATGCCCCGTTCGCTGAGCAGTTTCGAGAACTGCTGAGCGTCGACGAAGTCGCGTTTGACCGGGTCCTGCAAATCGGAGCGCCAGTCCAGCTTGATCGCGCCGGGGATGTGACCGGCGTTGTAAGCGCTGGTGTCCTCGTCGACTTCGACGAAGACGACGCCTGAGGCGGCGAGATTGCTCTCAGCCCAGTCGGTGGAGACCAGGACGTCGGAGCGTGCCATGGAATGGATCCTTTCAATCACTTTTGGTTACAGCAGGTCAGCTGGGACGCGCGGGGCGTCGGAAGCGGGCCACCAGCGGGTAGAGCCGGCAGCCCAGGCAGATGCCGAAGGCCGCGTTGAGGAACGCGGCAGCCACGGCGGCCGCGGTGGCGATGACGCCGACCAGGAAAGCACCCATCGCGAATCCGGCGCTTCCCCAGAGCGCGAAGATCAGGCCGACGAGTTGGGCGAACTTCAGTGGCGCGGTCGGTTCGCGATCCTGCACCGGCCCGAGCCGGGGCGCGACGAGGGTGGCGAATACCCGGCCATAGGGGTGCTTGCGCGGCCCACCGGTGGCACCGATGGCGAAGATGACGGCCTGGACAGCCAGCATCGCCGCCGCCGCCGGCGGGCTGACCGCGGACACGATCAGCGCCAGCACCAAGACTGCGGTGGTCACCCAGGCGGCGAAGCGTGGTCCACGCACGTCGACGAGGTCGGGCTGCGTGGTGGTGTTGCTGCTCGGCAAGGTATTACTCCTCGAAACGCCTGTTGCTCATGGAAATGACGATGGGAGAGGCGCCACGGTCGGGATCCGGGCCCGCTCCGAGTGCTACGCGAAAGCGCGGCTACTCAGCAGCAACAGCAACAACAACAGCCCGTGGTGCGGCGCAGCTCAACTGCGCGACGCTTGGTGAGCATGGGCTCGAGGCGGGCTGACACGTCGGTCAGCTTACCCAATGACACCGTGGTCAAGCCAACAGCGGTTGCAGGGCGGACCGCAGGTCGGCGGCGCTGGGCACTCCAGACGTCCGGTATCGCTGCCGCCCGTCGACGTCGAAGATCAAGGTGGTGGGCAGGGACAGCACCGAATAACGGCGTGCCGTGTCCGGATTGGCGTCCAGATCGACCTCGACGTGGGCCACCTGGCCGAGGTCGTCGCAGACCTGGTCAACGACCCGGCGGACCCGGTCGCACGGCCCACACCACGGGGCGCTGAAGTGCACGACGGTCGGTCCGCTGCGGGAAAGCCCCAGCGCTGCGATGTCGCCGGCGGTGTCCTGATCCGGTTCGGAACCGACTTCCCGGAGGCTGCCGGAGCGGCGGGTCAACAGCCAGCCGGCCAGGGTCGCCGCGGCGAGGGCCGCGACGGTCACCACGATGACGGTCGTCATCGGCGCCACATCCGGCCATCGTCGCGCTCGGCGGTGTCGTCAGCGTGCGTCATGACCGTTTAAACCCGTCCAGGGTCACGGTTACTCCATGGGAGATGCCCTCGATGATGACGTCGGAGCCCCGCGCACCCTCGGTGGTGGGCGTGACACCGAAGGGGAGCCGCTGATCGGGAAGCCTGCCGCGGAAGGCGTGCAGCACGGTGTCCTGCTTGTCGGCCGGGACGGTCTGGTCGGCGGTGTCCGGACCGGTGAGGATGCCGGTGGGGGTGAACACCAACGTCGCCGGGTCATCGGGGGCGATGGAAAGGTCGACCGAGACGCTGACCCGACGATCGAAGCCGGCCGATTTGGGCGTGCCGGTGAACACCAGTCCGTGGCTGTCCGAGATGCCCGACGCGGTGACACCGCCGGTGGCGGTGTTGGTTTCCGTGGGCGGGGCCTCCACCATCAGATCGCTGATGCCCAGGTATCGGCCCAGGTGCGTCGAGTCGATGATGATCCGGCTCTCCAATTTGTCCACGGCGAGCTTCGCATCGGGACTGACCAGCCAGGACGCATGCGTGAGGTCTACCGAGTACATGGTGGCTTCGAGGGTGGCCCTGCCGGTCATGGCGTGTTCGACGGCGTTGGCCTTGATCTCCAACTGGTTGTAGTTGCCGCGCATGGCCTGCGGAATAAAGGGAAACGCCACGATGGCCACGAATGGGTCGCTGTCCAGATTGGCCGCTTTACGCACGTTGGTCGACAACCGGTATTCGGCATAGATGCTGGTGCCGTAGTCGACAGCGATCGCGCCGAGGGCGACCACGGCCAGCAGGGTCGCCGTCGCGGTCACAGCAATCAGCATCTTGCGCACCCGGATATTGTGGCGTAACCCCCGACGCCGCCGGATCGCCCCTGGCAGGGCTCACAGTGGCTCGTCTACCACGCGAAAAAGCCAGGTGACACGTTATCGTTGATGCCCTGGTAACTAACGCGTGATGGCGCGGTGAATTTGGGAGATGCCGTTCCCCCGAGCTGGAGGGACTAGTTGGAGCTTTTACTGCTGACCTCGGAGCTGCATCCCGATCCGGTCCTGCCCTCGTTGTCGCTGCTTCCGCATGCCGTTCGGACGGCGCCGCCAGAACCAGCCTCGCTGCTCGAGGCCGGGGCGGCGGACGCCGTGATCGTGGACGCGCGCACCGATTTGTCGTCGGCGCGCGGGCTGTGCCGCCTGCTGAGCACGGCCGGCCGGTCGATTCCCGTGTTGGCCGTGGTGAGCGAAGGCGGGCTGGTGGCCGTCAGTGCCGACTGGGGTCTGGACGAGATCCTGCTGCCCACCACCGGGCCCGCAGAGATCGACGCGAGGTTGCGGCTGGTGGTCGGCCGTCGCGTCGGGCTCGCGGACCAGGAAAGCGCCGGCAAGGTGAGCTTGGGCGAGTTGGTGATCGACGAAGGCACCTACACCGCCCGGTTGCGGGGCCGCCCGCTCGATCTCACCTACAAAGAATTCGAGTTGCTCAAATACCTGGCTCAGCACGCCGGGAGGGTGTTCACGCGGGCGCAGTTGCTCCATGAGGTGTGGGGATACGACTTCTTCGGCGGCACACGCACCGTCGATGTGCATGTACGTCGGCTACGGGCCAAACTCGGCCCCGAGCACGAGGCCCTGATCGGCACGGTCCGCAACGTGGGCTACAAGGCCGTCCGGCCGGCGCGCGGCCGCACGCCGGCCGCGGAGCCCGACGACGCCGACGCCGCCGAGGGTGCCGATTCCGATTCCGACTCCGGCGATGTCCAAGATCCGCTGGTCGATCCGTTGCATACTCAGTGAGCTCGTCTGACTGGCGCCGGACGCTGACCGCCGAAGAACAGCAGGGTGTGCGCGAACTTGTCGGTGCGGCAACGGAATTCGACGGGGTAGCACCTGTCGGTGAACAGGTGCTGCGCGAGCTCGGGCACGACCGCACGGAGCACCTGCTGATCACGACGGTCGAGGCCGACGCAATCATCGGTTATCTCAATCTCAGCCCGCCGCGCGACGGGGACACCGCGATGGCGGAACTCGTGGTGCACCCACAGGCCCGCCGGCGCGGTATCGGGGCCGCACTGGTTCGTGCGGCGTTGGCCAGAACCGGTGCAGGCAACCGATTCTGGGCGCACGGCACGCTCGAGCCCGCCCGGGCGGCTGCGTCCGCGCTGGGCCTGGCGCCCATGCGGGAACTGATGCAGATGCGCCGTTCGCTGCGCGATCTTCCCGACAGTGTGCCCTCGGTGCCCGGGGTGCGGATTCGCACCTATGCGGGTACGGCCGATGACGCCGAGCTGCTGCGCGTCAACAACGCCGCGTTCGCCTACCACCCCGAGCAGGGCGGCTGGACCGACGTCGAGCTGGCGGAACGGCGCGACGAACCGTGGTTCGACCCGACGGGCTTGTTTCTCGCGTTCGACGACTCCGAGGACGATGAGCGCGGCAGGCTGCTGGGTTTTCACTGGACGAAAGTGCATCTCGATCGGCCCGGCTTGGGGGAGGTGTACGTCGTAGCCGTCGATCCGTCGGCGCAGGGCCGCGGCCTGGGACAGGCGTTGACCGCCGTCGGTATCGAATGGCTGGCGCGCCGGCTGGCCGATGCCGCCGACCCCACCGTGATGCTTTACGTCGAGTCGGACAACGTCGCCGCGGTGCGCACCTACCAGCGTTTGGGCTTCACCACCTACAGCGTCGACACCGCATACGCGGTAGTACCCGCCGCGAACTGACCGCGGGTCGGAGCGGCATCCGCCCGGATCGTTAACCTGGTGCTTGCTACCGAGACGTTGCCGTGCGCCGCGCTGGCGCATATTTTCGCCGCGACTTGGCAACCTGAAAGACAGATGGCCAGCGGCGCCCGGATGCGTCCGAAAACGTTGTCAAGAAAGCGAGATCGGTGAAGCTCGACAGGCAGGGCAGGGCGCTGGCGGCGGTAGCGTTGGCGACGGCACTGAGCGCCACAGCGCTGACCGCCTGCGGCAGCGATGAAAACCGCCGTGGGGCCACGGCGCCCAGCATCACCGGCGGCACCGGAACCGCCGGGTGCGGTGGCAAGAACACGCTGACGGCGGAAGGCTCGACCGCTCAAGAGAATGCGATCACGGTCTTCAACCAGGTGTGGGGCCAGTACTGCCCGGGCAAGGGCCTGGCCTACAACCCGACCGGGTCGGGCGCCGGCCGCGAGCAGTTCATCGCCGGGCACGTGGATTTCGCGGGAGCGGACTCTCCCTTGGTCGCCGAACAGATCGGCCCCGCCGCCAACCGCTGTGGCGGGAACCCGGCGTGGGACCTGCCGCTGGTGTTCGGGCCGATCGCGATCGCGTACAACCTGCCGGGAAATCCGGCCCTGGTGGTCAGCAGTGACGTAGTGGCCAAGATTTTCACCGGCAAGATAAGCACCTGGAACGACCCCGTCCTGGCCGCCCTCAATCCCGGTGTGGCGCTGCCCGACACCAGGATCACGCCGATCTACCGATCCGACTCGTCGGGAACCACCGACAACGTGCAAAAGTATCTGACCGCCGCCGCACCGCAGAGCTGGGCCAAGGGGGTCGGCACGGAATTCCAGGGAGGCGTCGGCGAGGGCGCCGCGAAGTCGGCCGGCGTCATTCAGGCGGTGCGGGCAATTGCGGGTGCCATCGGATACGTCGAGAAGGGCTTCGCCGACCAGGCCGGCGTGTCCTATGCCAAAATCGCGACCCGCGGCGGCGTGATTCCGCTTACCAACGACACGGCCGGAAACGCCATCAAGGCAGCCAGATTCCTCGGCGATGGAAACGACCTGGTGCTCGACCTCAACGCCATGTACGCCTCACAGGAACCGGGCGTTTACCCGTTGGTGCTCGCCACCTACGAGATCGTTTGCTCCAAGGGCTACGACGCGGAGACCGCCGCGGCAATCAAATCGTTCCTCTCCGTAGCGGCCACCAGTGGGCAGGCCGAACTTACGTCGGCCGGCTACATTCCGCTGCCCGATATGGTCAAGGAACGACTGGTTGCAGCGATCAATGCGCTGCGGTGACCCAGTGAGTCGGGGTTCAAGGAGCGGCAGCAGAACTGTGGCGGGATCGCAGTGACGGGGTTTTCAGGGCCAAACCCGATCGACGCGGGTTCGGGCGCCGTCCTGGCCGCGCCGTTCCCCGAGTCGGCGACGACGCCCACCAGCCCCTGGGGCCAGGGGCGACCCCATGTGGGCGACCGGGCATTCCGCTGGCTGGCGCAGGCCTCGGGCGTGCTGATCATCGTCGTGATCGCCGCGATCGCCGTGTTCCTGTCCGGGCGGGCGGCACCGGCGTTGCAGCGGAATCGCGAAAACTTTTTCAGCTACGGCGGTAACTGGGTCACCACCGACACCTCGGCGATGCACTTCGGGATTGCCGGCCTGCTGCCGGTCACCGTGTTCGTGTCGCTGTTCGCGTTGACCTTGGCCATGCCGGTCGCCCTGGGCGTCGCCCTTTTCGTCACGCAGTACGCACCGCGGTGGGTCACCACACCGCTGGCCTACGCGGTCGACCTGCTGGCCGCGGTGCCCTCGATCATCTATGGCGCCTGGGGTCTGTATGTTTTGGCGCCGCAGCTGCGCCCACTCGCCACCTGGCTCAACCGCTCGATGGGCTGGTGCTTCCTGTTCGCCGACGGCAACGCGTCGGCTACCGGTGGCGGCACCATCTTCACCGGCGGCATCGTCTTGGCGGTGATGATTCTGCCGATCATCACCGCCGTCACCCGCGAAGTGTTCGTCCAGACACCGCAGGACCAAATCGAGGCCGCCCTGGCGCTCGGGGCCACCCGGTGGGAAGTGGTGAAGACCGTCACGCTGCCGTTCGGGCGGTCGGGGTACATCAGCGGCGGGATGCTGGGGCTGGGCCGCGCGCTGGGCGAGACGGTCGCGCTGCTGATCATTCTGCGGGGCACCCAGTCGGCGTTCGGCTGGTCACTGTTCGACGGCGGCTCCACCTTCGCCACCACGATCGCGGGTGCCGCGGCGGAATTCGACGACCGATTCAAGACCGGCGCGTACATCGCCGCGGGGCTGACGCTCTTCGTGCTCACCTTCCTGGTCGACGCCCTGGCCCGGGGCGCCGTCGCCGGCGCCGGCCGAAGGGGCGTCCGATGACTTCGATGCTGGACCGCCCGCTCAAGTCGCGGACGTTCTCACCAGTTACGCTTCGCCGTCGGATCACGAATCGTGTTGCGACCGCACTTGTTTCACTGGCGTTGCTGGTGGCCGTGGCGCCGTTGGTGATGGTGCTGTGGTCGGTGGTCGTCAAGGGATTCAAGGCGGTCACGTCCACCGTATGGTGGTCGCACTCGCAATCCGGAACGACGGCCTTCGTGACCGGTGGGGGCGCCTACCACGCACTGGTCGGCACCGTGCTGCAGGGATTGGTGTGCGCTGTCATCTCCATCCCGATCGGTCTCATGGTCGCGATCTATCTGGTCGAATACGGCGGCGGTACCGCGCTGGGACGGATGGTCTCGTTCATGGTGGACATCCTGAGCGGGGTGCCCTCGATCGTGGCGGCGTTGTTCATCTATGCGTTGTGTGTTGCCACGCTGGGCCTTCCCCGGTCCGAGTTCGCGGTGTCGCTGGCGCTCGTCTTGTTGATGCTCCCGGTGATCGTGCGCGCGACGGAGGAAATGTTGCGGATCGTCCCGATGGATCTCCGCGAGGCCAGTTATGCGCTGGGCATCACGAAGTGGAAGACCATCGTGCGGGTGGTGATCCCCACCGGGGTGTCCGGCATCGTCACCGGGATCTTGCTGGCGATGGCCAGGGTGATGGGGGAGACGGCGCCGCTGCTGATCCTGGTCGGTTATGCCCAGTCGATGAACTTTAATATCTTCAGCGGCTTCATGGGGACGCTGCCTGGCATGATGTTCAACCAGACGTCGGCCGGCGCAGGCCTCAACCCCATCCCCACGGATCGGTTGTGGGGTGCTGCGTTAACCCTCATCCTGGTGATCGCCACGATCAATGTCGTGGCCCGAGTGATAGCGAAATTCCTTGGCGTCAGAAAGTCTTAGGCAGGAGTACTAGTGGCCAAACGGTTGGACCTCAAGGGTGTCAACATCTACTACGGGTCGTTTCACGCCGTCGCGGAGGTGACGCTCACGGTTCTGCCTCGCAGCGTGACAGCGTTCATCGGTCCGTCGGGTTGCGGCAAGACGACGGTGCTGCGCACCCTCAACCGCATGCATGAGGTGGTGCCCGGCGGACGCGTCGAGGGCAGCGTGCTCCTCGACGACGAAGACATCTACGGCGCCGGTGTCGACCCGGTCGGGGTGCGCCGGGCCATCGGGATGGTGTTCCAGCGGCCGAATCCGTTCCCCGCCATGTCGATTCGCGACAACGTGGTGGCTGGCCTGAAGCTGCAAGGCTTGCGCAATCGCAAGGTGCTCGATGAGACGGCCGAATATTCGCTCCGCGGCGCGAACCTGTGGGACGAGGTCAAGGATCGGTTGGACCGGCCCGGCGGTGGACTGTCCGGTGGGCAGCAGCAGCGGTTGTGCATCGCGAGGGCCATCGCCGTGCAACCCGATGTCCTCCTCATGGACGAGCCCTGCTCAGCGTTGGACCCGATCTCGACGATGGCCATCGAAGAGCTGATCGGTGAGTTGAAGCAGGCCTACACCATCGTCATCGTCACCCACAACATGCAGCAGGCCGCCCGGGTCAGCGACTACACCGCGTTTTTCAACCTGGAAGCCGTCGGAAAACCGGGGCGCCTGATCGAGGTCGACGACACCGAGAAGATCTTTTCCAACCCGAATCAAAAGGCGACCGAGGACTACATCTCGGGCCGCTTCGGCTAGCCCGAAGACGAAGCGGCTCGCGTAGCGAGGTGCGAGGAGTCGGGCGATTCAACTCAGCCCGAAGACGAAGCGGCTCGCGTAGCGAGGTGCGAGGAGTCGGGCGATTCAACTCAGCCCGGACGCGCGTGCGCTTACTGCGAGGTGGGTTTCGCTTCTTCTTCGGGCAGTTTGCCGGTCGCCTGGAAAATGACGCGCCTGGCCACCTCGACCGCGTGGTCGGCGAAACGCTCGTAGAAGCGGCCGAGCAACGTCACGTCGACGGCTGCCGCCACGCCGTGCTTCCATTCGCGGTCCATGAGCACCGAGAACAGGTGCCGGTGCAGATCGTCCATCGCGTCGTCTTCTTCGCGGATCCGGGCTGCTTTCTCCGGGTCGCGCGACAACACCACTTCTTGAGCGCTGTTTCCCAATTCGACTGCAATGCTGCCCATTTCGGCGAAGTATCCGTTGACCTCCTCGGGCAACGCGTGCTGGGGATGCCGCCGGCGGGCGATCTTGGCGACGTGCAACGCCAGCGCACCCATCCGGTCGATGTCTGCCACCATCTGAATGGCGCTCACGATAGATCTCAGATCACCGGCCACCGGCGCCTGTAATGCCAGCAGCACGAAGGCGCTTTCCTCGGCGCGCGCGCTGAGCGCGGCGATCGCTTCGTGGTCGGAGATCACTTGTTCGGCCAGCACCAAGTCGGCCTGCAGCAGGGCTTGCGTGGCCCGCTCCATGGCGATTCCTGCCAAGCCGCACATCTCACCGAGTTGCTCGGATAACTCCGAGAGCTGCTCGTGGTAGGCGGTTCGCATGTCGTCAAGGATACGTTCCCCGCATCCGGGAGAGGCGGCGGAGCGCCGTCAAAACCGCTTATTCGCAGGTGGTGTCGGCCGCGTTGGTGACGGTGAGGTCCTCGGGCAGCTTGGCCGGCGCGTTGCTGGAACCGCGTTCGATTTGCAAACTCATCGACGAGCCGCTGGGTGAGGGAGCGGTGACCGACTTGAAGTCTGGGCCCAGTACCACCTGCACGACCTGCCCATAACCGGAAACCCGCTGGACTTTGGCGTTGGCGAACGAGGACGCCACGGTGGCCGCGGCCTCTTCGTTGCCGGGCGAGAACAGCACCGTCGTCGCGGTCACCGAACTCGGGTAATCGTCGGGTGACATCACGTTGAAGCCGTCGTGCTTGAGCTGGCTGGTTGCGGTTGCCGCCAGACCGCTCTGTGTGGTCGCGTTGGAAACCCGTACCGTCACACCGCTCGGCGAGGTCGTCGTGATCTGCTGGTGCTGAGCCTCGGGCGCCGGGGTCGGCGACTTTCTGGTGGTGGGTGCCTTCGACGCACCCGTACCAGGCGACGCACTGAGATTCTTTGCGTTCTGGTCGTTTTCCTCTGGCAGCGGATCGTCGTTGATGATGGCGTCGAACAGTGCCCGCATATCGGACATGCGCGGCGGCTCGTCGCCGTTCTGGTCGGTGACGCCGGTGGGCACCGTCACGAACGTGACGTGGCCGGCCGCCATCCCCTGCAACGACTGACCGAGCTGGACCAGGTCCTTGGACTTCACGTTGTCGACGACGGTGTCGCTGATGAACATGTTGACGACGTTGTTGAGCCTGTTGAGGTCGAGCAACGTGTCCGCGGAGATCAACGACCTCAGCAGCGACGACAAGAACAACTGCTGGCGTTTGATGCGACCGTAGTCCCCGTTGATCTCCGTGGTGACCTGGCGGGCGCGGACGTAGTTCAATGCCGTGGAACCGTCGAGGACCTGGCGCCCGCCCTGTTCCAGAACGGTGCCCAGTTCGTAGTCGTGCAGCGGACTGCTCGAGCACACCTCGACCCCGCCGAGGGCATCGACCATTTTCGCGAAGCCGGAAAAGTCGACGCCGATGAAGCGGTTGATGCTCAAGCCGGACAGCTTCTGGATTTCCTTCACCAGACACTTCGGACCGCCGAAGGCGAACGCCGAGTTCAGTTTGGTCTCGGTGTAGATCGTCTTCGGTCCCCACGTCTGCGTCTTCGCGTCGTACTGCGGGCCGTACTTGCCCGTGGTGGGGTTCCATGCCTCGCATTGCATCGGGGTGATCGCCAGGTCGCGGGGGAACGACACCGCCACCACGCGTTTGCGATTGGCCGGGATGTTGACCAGCATGACGGTGTCTGAGCGGGCGCCGTCGGCGTCGCTGGTGTCGCCGGCGCCCATGTTGGCGTTGTCGCCGGCGCGCGAGTCAAGGCCGACGATCAAGTAGTCTTCGTCGCCGTACTGCGCATTCGCGTCGCGGATGTCGTCCGAGTGCGGATCGAGCGCGTTGACCGTATTGAGCCGGGCGTTCTTCGACGTACTCCACTGCCATGCCCCGCCCGTCATCACCAGGGCCAGCACGGCGGCCAGCGCCGCTACCGAGCGGGCGGCCAGCAACATCGGACGGCGGCGATGTTTGGGCTTGTCGGCGGCCGTGTCGAAGGCATCGGAAGGCTGGTCGTCGGGCTCGTCGTCGTTCGGGTAATCGGCGGCCATCAGCTGCCGAAGCTTCCAGGCCGCGTCGAAGGAGTAGGCCAGGTCGTCGATCACCTGCGTTTTCTGCAGCTCAAGCGGCGGTTCCGGCTCGGGCTGGGAGGACTCGGGAAGCTCGAACTCGGGGACTTCGGGCTCGGCTGGCCCGACCTCCGGGGCGGCGCGATGGTGAATGGGCCGGTCGGGGGCGCCGATCTTCGCGATCAGATCGGCGACGCTGACCCCGCCGGAGCCGTGGGATCCGGCGTGGTCGGCGTCGTCTTCCTGCGGCTGGGCGGGCTTGATGGCAGCCTCCGGCTGCCATCGGTGGAGGCCGTCGTCGGGCGGTGGTTCGAAGAAGCGTTCCCAGGGAGCGGCGCTCAACGTGGGCGAGGGGCGCGCTGGGATCGGTTGGGCGTGAGCCTCGCCCGGTGCGTGCCGACCGTTACGAGTGGCGTCGTTCTCGCCGTCACTCATGTCCTACCGGCCTCCGAAGCTCTGATGCGGACGTCAGCGTGTCCGTGCGTAGTGGCAGCGCAGCGCTGCATCGTCGGGGCTGCGGCTGGTGCCACCGGTTCTCCGTCGCGCTCGTGCAGCGGCACAAAACCCATCCGCCATCCAAGCGCATGCGACAAAGCCCACATCGTACTGAGTTATCGGTCCGGAAGCGATTTCGAGCCGGTCGACTCAGCCGCCGGAGTGCATGACGTCGGCGCCTGCCGGCACCGTGCAGTCGTCGGGGTCGTCCAGCCAGCCTTCCGGCAGCACAACCCGGGCGGCGGAACCCTGCCGGCCCCGGGGCCCAGTCGCCTCGTCCGGGAAGGCCACCGTGGCGTCCAACCGGTCGAGCAGGATGTCCAGCTCGTCGAGTGACTTGACCATCGCCAGCGCTCGGCGCAGCTCGGAGCCGGCGGGGAAGCCGTGCAGGTACCAGGCGATGTGCTTGCGGATGTCGCGCATGCCCTTGTCCTCGCCGAAGTGGGCGGTCAGCAGCTGCCCATGCCGGCGGACGATGTCGGCGACCTCGCCCAGCGTGGGCGGCATGGGCGGCGGGCTGCCGGTGAAAGCGGCCGATAGCTCGGCGAAAAGCCACGGCCGGCCCAGGCAGCCGCGGCCGATGACCACGCCGTCGCAGCCGGTGGCGGCCATCATCGTCAGCGCGTCGCTGGCGTCGTAGATGTCGCCGTTGCCGAGCACGGGGATGGTGCGCACATGCTGTTTGAGGCGGGCGATCTCGTCCCAGTCGGCGGTGCCGGAGTAGCGTTGCGCCGCCGTGCGGGCATGCAGCGCGACCGCGGCGGCGCCCTCGGCTTCGGCGATGCGTCCGGCGTCAAGGTGCGTGTGGTGCTCGTCGTCGATGCCGACGCGGAACTTGACGGTCACCGGGATCTTGGTGCCCTCGGTGGCGCGTACGGCCGCGGCGACGATCTGGCCGAACAGGCGCCTTTTGTAGGGCAGGGCCGAGCCGCCGCCGCGCTTGGTCACCTTGGGCACCGGGCAGCCGAAATTCATGTCGATGTGATCGGCCAGGCTTTCGTCGGCGATCATCTTGGCGGCTGCGTAGGTGGTCGCGGGGTCGACGGTGTAGAGCTGCAGCGAGCGTGGCGACTCGTCGGGGGCGAACGTGGTCATGTGCATGGTGGCCGGATGCCGCTCGACGAGCGCGCGGGCCGTCACCATCTCGCAGACATACAGGCCGCTGACCGTGCCGACCTTGGATTGCTCCAGTTCGCGGCACAGTGTCCGGAAAGCGACGTTGGTGACGCCCGCCATCGGTGCCAGAACCACCGGGCTGGCGAGCGCGATGGAACCGATGCGCACCGCTTGGTTACCGCCGGCTCATGCTCAGCGTGCCCGCGGTCTGGTGCAGCTCGGCCGCGGTGGTCCTCTTGCCGGTGCGGGCTTCCCGGTCGAGCTGGCGCTGCTTGGACACCTCGAACTTCTCGCAGGTCTGCTCGAGTTCCTTGATCAGCAGGGCGACGTCGTCGCGTAACCCGGCGGCCTCACCGGTGAAGTCCTCACGCTCGAAGATGCGCCATTTCCTCAACACGGGCATGACGACCTCGTCGAGGTGGATGCGCGGGTCGTACACGCCACCGACGGCGATCATGACGGCCTTGCGCCGGAACTCGGGCACCTGGTAGCCGGGCATCTGGAAGTTGCGCAGCACCTTGTGCAGCGACTTCATCACCTGGTTCGGTGCGATCTCGAACCCGGCCTCGGTGACGTCGCGGTAAAAGATCATGTGCAGGTTCTCGTCGGCCGAGATCTTGGCCAACAACTGGTCGGCGATTGTCTCGTTGCAGGCTCTGCCCGTGTTGCGGTGCGAGATCCTGGTCGCCAGCTCCTGGAACGTGACGTAGGTGACGGAATCGAACAGGCTCTCGGCGAACAGGTCTTCTCGGATCTGCTGGTTCTGGCCCGGGCTGAAGCCGCGGTTCACCACCTCCATGCGCAGCTTCTCCAGTTCGACCGGGTCGACCGCGCGCGTCACGACCAGGTAGTCGCGCAGCGCGATGCCGTGCCGGTTCTCCTCGGCGGTCCAGCGGTTGACCCACTGCCCCCAGGGGCCGTCCATGCTGAAGTTCATCGCGATCTCGCGGTGATACGAGGGCAGGTTGTCCTCGGTCATCAGGTTCTGCACCATCGCCACCTGGGCGACGTCAGACAGCTGGGATTGCCCCGGCTCCCAGTCCTGCCCACCGAGGGCGTAGTAGTTCTTGCCGTCCGACCACGGGATGTAGTCGTGCGGGTTCCAGTTCTTGTGCATGCTCTCGTGCCGGTTCAGGTACTTCTCGACGGCCGGCTGGAGTTCGTGCAACAGCTGTAGGTTTGTCAGCTCGGCTGACATAGGGCCTCCAGTTATCTGTGTCGATGGGTAGCAGTCAATATATCTGTGCACTTCAGTAGCAGCAAGTTCCTCGTCGGGCGCGGCTGATAACGGTTTGACATCACGGGTTCCCGCGGTCGGCGCTCAGTTCTACGGCTTGCCGATGCGGCCCAAATGAAAACCCGCTACTGCGGCTTGCCGAGCTCGCCGACGGGGACGTAGGGGGCCGCGGTGATGTACAGCATGTTGATGCAGTAGTCGATGAACTGTGTGCGGGTCGCCCCCAGCTGCCCGTGCAGGTAGGCGGTGAACAGGCCCGACAGGCCGCCGACCAGGCTGGTGGCGATCATCTTCTGCAGCACGGCATCGCCGATCTGGGACAGCTTGCGCTGCAGCAAATCGATGAAATTGGGCATCCACTCCGCGCCCGACCGGACCAGTACCGGCTCCACCGCCGGAGCCAGCAACAGCACGCGCCCGCCGACCGGGTCGTCCACCATCAGCTCGACGAAGCGCTCGACAGCCTCTCGCGGGGTCGTTGCCGACGTCAGGGTGTTCATTGCTCGCGTGCAGACATCGTCGTAGACCGCGCGCACGAATTCGTCACGGTCGGCGAAGCTTTCGTAGAAGTAGCGCTCGGTCAGCGCGGCCTTGCGGCACACCGCGCGCACGGTCAGCGCCGGCCCCCCGGAACTGCCGAGCAGCTGCACACCGGCGCTGATGAGGTTGTCACGGCGAAGCGCGAGGCGACTCTCCAAGGGGACGCCGGTCCAGCGGCCCCGTCGTTGACCCGTCTGCACATCGCTCCTAAGCTGAAAACTGACAACGGCTGTAGTCAAAAATTCAGATACCTACAGGAATCCAATAGTGACTCAAGATACGTCCGCATCGCGCCCCCTGACCAGCGAAGCAGCGCGCAGCGATGCGACCGGCACGGCTGAGCAGTCGATTTCCGGCGGGTCCAACGGCGTGGCGGGTGGCTGTCCCGTGTCGCCGACGGGCTACGACGCACCGCCCGCGCCGCTGGGCCCCGATTCCCTGACCTGGCGGTATTTCGGGGACTGGCGGGGCATGCTGCAGGGCCCGTGGGCCGGATCGATGCAGAACATGCACCCACAGTTGGGTGCGGCAGTCCTCGACCACTCCACGTTCTTCCGCGAGCGGTGGCCGCGACTGCTGCGTTCGTTGTATCCCATCGGGGGAGTCGTCTTCGACGGCGAGCGTGCCCCGGTCACCGGCGCCGAGGTGCGCGACTACCACACCGACATCAAGGGGGTCGACGACCAGGGCCGCCGCTACCACGCCTTGAACCCCGACGTCTTCTACTGGGCGCACTCCACGTTCTTCGTCGGCACCATTCATGTGGCCGAACGATTCTGCGGCGGGATCACCGAGGCGCAGAAACGTCAGCTGTTCGACGAACATGTCGAGTGGTATCGCATGTATGGCATGAGCATGCGGCCGGTGCCGAAGTCGTGGGAGGAGTTCCAGGTGTACTGGGACCACATGTGCCGCAACGTGCTGGAGAGCAACGAGGCGACCCGGGCGGTGCTCGACCTCAGCGAGTTGCCCAAACCTCCGTTCGCGCAATGGATTCCGAATCCGCTGTGGGCCGTACAGCGCAAACTGCTGGCTCCGTTTTTCGTCTGGCTGACGGTCGGCCTGTACGACCCCCCGGTGCGGGAGCTGATGGGCTACCGATGGTCGCGCCGCGACGAGTGGTTGCACCGCCGCTTCGGGGACCTCGTCCGTGCGGTCTTCGCCGTGGTGCCGAGCAGATTCCGTAAGCACCCGCGGGCGCGCGCCGGTTTGGACCGCGCCAGCGGGCGAATCCCTCTCGATACCCCGCTGGTGCAGACTCCGGCGCGCAACCTGCCGCCCGTCGACGAGCGGGGCGACCCCAAGCACTACTGCCCGATGGTTTCGTAGCCATACGACGATGCAGCCCGCGAAGCGGGGTGAGGAGGAGTACGGCAATTCTGTCTTGCCGCTCGGGTGCTGTCCGCGCTAGGCGTGGGCGTGACCGTGAACTTCCTCCAGCCCCGCCTGGTGCACGTGCTGATGGGTGTGTTCGGTCCCGTCGGCATGGGCGTGGGGGTGCTCGTGCTCCACATGGTCATGCTCGTGGGATGTGTGCGTGTGGGCGTGCGTCACGTCGCCGTGCTGATGCTCGTGCGCGTGTGGCGCGTCGTGGGTGTGCTGTTCGGTCATCGGTGATGCCTCCTTGTGTGAAATACCTTGTGTTTCCGGCGTGCTCAGCGGCTGCTGGTGCGCTGTCGGGTCGGGGGTGATGGTTCGGCTACTGCCTTCAACCCGCCGTCGCCGCGGTGATGGCCGGGTACCCCGGGGCCGGCGTGCTCGGCATTGAATACGGCATCGATGACGAGCTGGCGGACGTGGTCGTTCTCCAGGCTGTAGAAGATCGTGGTGCCCTCCCGCCGGGTGCGGACCAGGCGGGCCATCCGCAACTTCGCGAGGTGCTGGGAAACCGACGGCGCCGGCTTGCCCACGTGCTCGGCAAGTTCGTTGACCGACATCTCGTGGTCGGTCAACGACCAGAGCACCTGCACGCGGGTGGCATCGGCCAGCATCCGAAAGACCTCGACCACCAGGCCGGCCTGGTCGTCGGGCAGCCGACCTCTGCTACTACCTGCATGCATACGCAAATAGTAGCGGAAAGACGGTAACGCCGCCAAGGGTGCGGTTCAGGCTCGCGAAGTGGCCCCGTGAGCTCGAATTCGAGCCTGTGATACTAACTAGATTGTCTATGTTTTTTCGGAACCCGGTTTAAGGGGGCATCGTGGCGCGCACCGATCGTGACCGTTGGGATCTTGCGACAAGTGTGGGGGCGACCGCGACCATGGTGGCTGCCCAGCGCGCGCTGTCCTCCGACGCGAAGTTGATCGACGACCCGTATGCCGCACCGCTGGTGCGGGCGGTCGGGATCGACGTCTACGTGCGGCTGGTGAACGGCGAAATCGCGGCCGGCGGGAACACCGAATTCGATCCCCAGCGGATGGCTCAGGGCATGGCCTGCCGAACCCGGTTCTATGACCAATTCTTTCTGGACGCGACCCGCAACGGCATCGGCCAGGCGGTGATCCTCGCGTCGGGCCTGGATTCCCGCGCCTACCGCTTGCCCTGGCCGACCGGGACGGTCGTCTACGAAGTCGACATGCCAGAGGTCATCGAGTTCAAGACCCTGACCCTGAGCGACCTCGGGGCCGAGCCGACCGCCGAGCGGCGCACCGTCGCCATCGATCTGCGCGACGATTGGGCCTCGGCGTTGCAGGCCGCGGGATTCGATTCGCAGGCCCCCTCCGCGTGGAGCGCCGAAGGCTTGGTGGTCTACCTGCCGGACGAGGCTCAGGATGCGCTGTTCGACAACATCACGGTGCTGAGCGCCCCCGGCAGCCGTCTCGCTTTCGAATTCGTACCTGACACCGCTGTTTTCGCCGACCCGCGGTGGCGCGCACATCACGACCGGATGAGCGAACTCGGCTTCGAGATCGACTTCAACGACCTCGTCTATCACGGCCAGCGCAGCCACATCGTCGACCACCTGAACCAGCGCGGCTGGCAGACCTCGTCGAAAACGGTGGCGGAGTTGCATGCCGCGAACGGATTCGTCTACGCCGACGACGACGTCGCCGCGGCCTTCGCCGATGTGACCTATACCAGCGCCGTGTTGGGGCGATAAGCGGCCATCGGTCGCGCACGGTACTTGGGTTACGGTCGCTGGCTGCCGCGCTGCCGTTTGCTCATTTTCGCGAGTTGTCGTCTTCCACGGACGACGAGGCGGGTCCGCGCGGGTCCGCGCGGTCTGCCATATCGCGAGGTTCTATTCGCACCCAACTCCATTGCCGTCTCGATCAAGGCCGTAGATGTCCTTTCCGATGACAGTCACGGGGCCCGAAACATAGGCCGGTCCGTTACCGCTACCGCCCGCACAGTCGACATCACTAGCGATCGGAACGCAGGCGCCCGAATAATTTGGGTCGCATGATGAGCCCGGCGCTTGCGGCAGTGGCGCGATGTATGGGGTGGGGGATTGGACAAACAGCATGCCGCCCGGATAGGCGTTTGCTATCGGAGCGAAGACGAGCCCCACGGCAAAGCCAATTATCAGCAGCGCTAATTTTCTCACGGTGGCGAATCGTAGCCCGACTCTGCCGCTTACGGTCCGTTTCCACCAAACGTGACCGCCGATGTATGCAGGTATCCAAATCGGTTGGCGCACTCAAGCTTTGTGCGGACGTTCCGTGCGGTTTCGCGCAAGGCGCGGTGGAGGGGCACTTCGACTATCGGGCGGTCGAACCGGAGGGTGAAAACTTTGCCGTGACGGTCAAGATCGGCTTCGGGCTGGAGAGTCGGCGGGCGCTGGGCCGATCCCATCGCGAGCCGCGTGCCATACGCGACCCCCCAAACACACGTCCGCGCTTGATCGTCGATACGACTGATGATCCGCGCCACCCCATCCAATTTCCGCGGCCTCGTAGCGAGCCAACCAGGAGTGCAGCGTCTGGCGCGACACCCTAACCTTCTGGCAACCTGCGAAATCGACAGCCCATCGCTGATCACCGCCAACACGGCCGGATACCTCTGTTCGGCCACGGTTAACTCCCTCATCTAGGGAGCGTCGAGGATCAACCGAGGTCATACAGCGTTGTGGTGCCCCCACTAGGACTCGAACCTAGGACCTGCGGATTAAAAGTCCGTAGCTCTACCAACTGAGCTATAGGGGCTGCGGAGATTCAGGATACTTGGAACCAAAACACGGCTCGTTTGAGGATTGGGCACACAGTGACCTAAGCTGACGTGGCTCCCAACGAAACCACGTTGCGAGTACCCCGGAGTGATTCGGTTCTGGCCCCCATCGTCTAGTGGCCTAGGACGCCGCCCTTTCACGGCGGTAGCACGGGTTCGAATCCCGTTGGGGGTACGCGACGCGGCGACGCGGAGCAGCAGCAAGGCCCTGTGGCGCAGTTGGTTAGCGCGCCGCCCTGTCACGGCGGAGGTCGCGGGTTCGAGTCCCGTCAGGGTCGCCAGCGCGGCGAGGCATTCGCTGCCTTCCGGCCAGGTAGCTCAGTCGGTACGAGCGTCCGCCTGAAAAGCGGAAGGTCGGCGGTTCGATCCCGCCCCTGGCCACCGGTTCTGAACTGCACGAACGCAGTGACCGCCGGCGTGGAGTGCCAAATGGTTTTCTGGACGTAGCGAAGGTCAGTGCCCGAAGCCCGGGCCAGGCTGGCGCACATGCGTCGATCGTGAATCGTCAAGGGCGCCAAGGTCTGCGCGCGATTGTCGCGCTAATGTACCGCTGCCGTCGTCCGGCGGAGACGCTCGCACGACGTCCCCGCACTATGCTCCGGGCTCCCCTCCCTCGAAGCATGCGAAGAGATCCCATTCGCCCGGCAGGCCCTTGAGAACGTGGGCACCGCGGGGCCGGAACACAAAGCCCGCGTTGCTCGCCAGTGTTTGCGTCGTGGCCGACACCAGGATCTCGTCGGCCGTCGCCGCGCTGAGGATCCGCGCCGCTTCATGCACCGCGACGCCGCGCACGTCGCTTCCCACCAGTTCCACTTCTCCGACGTGTACGCTCGCGCGGATCTGCAGGCCTCCCCGGCCCGCGGCACGCCCTACCGCCGCCGCACAGCGCAGGGCGGCAGCAGGCCCATCGAAGGTCGCGAGCAGCCCGTCTCCGGTCGTGTTGACCTCGTGGCCATGGTGGCGCTCTAACGCCATCCGCGTCGCCTCGTAGTGTGCGGAGAGCACATCTCGCCATGCGACATCGCCCAGTCGTTTCGCCATCACCGTAGAGTCGACGAGATCGGTGAACAGCAGCGTGACCAGGGCCCTGCTCTGGGTGCCGATGAGCCGGAATCCCGCGAAGGCCCGCAACCCCGACCACTCGATCTGGATGCACGGCTCGTTCCCAAGGGTGTATCCGTCATGACCGGGCGGAATCTCGAATACGTCGTCCGGCCCGAACTGGAGCGTGGTCCCGTCGCGCATCACGACTCCGAACCGGCCCGACACCACGACCCCCACGTGACGCGCCTCGCACCAGTCCCCGCCGACCTCTGGACGTACGTCTGTAGACCACCGCCAGCCTGGCTGTGTCACAATCCGCCCGACAGTCAGGTCGCCCACATCGACCTGCTGGACCTTGATCCCGTTGAACTCGAGTGTCTGGTCCGGACTCATCAGGTTCTTGACTCGAACCTCGCCCATCCTCGCATTTTCATGCACGCCCCGCCGACGGTCAATGATCACGAGATGCTCGCTGCTCGCTGCTCGAAACCGTGGTCCGAGCCCGCTACGCACGAGGGCGGGGCAGGGCTTTGGCAGTTGACGTCTCGAGGCCGGCTCATCGTCAAGCCGCGTTTGCAGCGGCTTCGGTGTCGGTACGGTGACCGGGCCGCAGCAGTCCCGGAATCAGCATCGGTATCCCATCACTCGCGGGCAGCTCGGCTTGATGTCGGTGATCAGAAGAGTCGTCCGATTCAGTCAGGTCGCTAGGTGTTGCGCCGCTGCGGCAGCTAGCCGAATAGTGATTTCGGCGCCGCCAGCGACACGGTTTTGGGCAGTGACGGTGCCGTGGTTGCGTTGAGCGAGACTGTCAACGATCGCCAGGCCGAGCCCCGTCCCGCCGGTGGTGCGCGCTGTATCGGCGCGACTGAATCGGTCGAAGGCGCGGGGGAGGAAATCGTCTGGGAATCCGGGTCCTTGGTCCGCGACACGGATCTCGACAGTGCCGCCGCTAACGCTCTGGACGTGGATGGTGATTACCGGTGACCCGTGCTGGGCGGCGTTGTCGATGAGGTTGCTGATGATCCGATCCAGGTCGTCAGGGTCGGCGCGAACGTATTGGTCTGTGGGGCAGTCGATGTCGAGTTGGTCGCCGAGGCTGTGCCGGTAGCGCTCACCGATCCCCTGTAGGTGGGTGTGCAGGTCGATGCTTGGCGGCTCGGCGGATCGGTCGGTGTCGGCGACGGTGAGCAGGTCGCGCGCCAGGCGGGACAGTCGGGTTGTTTCATTGAGGGCCGAGCGGATCGCGACAACCAATTCGGGGTTGCTGCGTGGACGGCGCAGGGCGAGTTCGAGTTCAGTGGTCAGCAGGCTAAGCGGCGTGCGAAGCTCGTGGCCCGCATCCCTGACGAACTGTCGTTCTCGGTCCAGTGCATCTTGCAGCCGTTGCAGGAGTTCGTTGAAAGTTGTTCCGAGGTAGCGGATTTCATCGCGAGCGGGTGGGATGGGCAGGCGAGCGTGTGAGTCCGTCGCACTGATTCCGGCGGCGCGGGCGCGCATGCGCTCGACCGGTCGAAGGGCGGCGGCGCCCAGCAGATGCGCACCTAGAGCGGCGGCCGCCAAGACGATCGGGAAACCAATGGCCAGTTCATTGCGCAGGTCCGACACGGCGGCGTCACGGTCGGCCAGGCTCTGGGCCGCCACGACGATGCGTCCACCAGGGGCCGGGCCTGCTGCCACCCGTACCGGGCCCTCCAGATTGCCCAGCCGAAAGTGATCGACGACCAACTGGCCCCGTCGAGCGGTGTCGAGCTCGGACGGTGTCAACGCGGTTTGCCCGGCGAGGTTTGGGGTCGCGGCGAGCACCTGGCCGTCGGGAGCGATGACTTGTTCGGCGTTATCGGGCCCACCTCCGGCAAGCATCAGATCGTCGTCCGCTGCCATCGGGCGTAAGTTCGCCAGCTGATTGGACAGGGAGTCGGCGATCGCGCCGTCCAGCGATTCTTTCGTATGGGCAAGGGTGAGAATCCCAACGATCAGCAGCACCAGCGCCATCACCGCGGTGAACCCGGCGGTGAGTCTGATCCGGATCGGCCAGCGCTGCATCATCGCCCCGTTTTCTCGGGCCCACCACCGTCGGCGCGCATCCGATAACCGATGCCGCGGACGGTTTCGATGGAGCGCAACCCGAACGGCCGGTCGATCTTGTCGCGCAGCGCGCGGATGTGGACGTCCACGACATTCGAGCGCGATTCGTAGGCGAGGTCCCAGCAGTGTTCCACCAGTACTTCCCGGGTCAGCACCGTGCCCGGGCGGCGCATCAGCAGTTCGAGCAGCCCGAATTCCTTGGTGGTCAAGTCGATCTCGGCCTCATCACGCCAGCATCGGCGGCTGGCGGGATCGGCGCGCAGCGTTCCGACCGTCAACACCGTGGGTCGTGGTATCGGCCCGCGGCGGATCAGCGATCGCAGCCGGGCGAAGAGCTCGTCGAGGTGAAACGGCTTGGTGAGGTAGTCGTCGGCGCCCCCGTCGAGCCCGGCGACGCGGTCGGTGACCGCGCCGCGGGCGGTGAGCATCAACACCGGTACCCACTTCTGCTGGTTGCGCCATTTCCGGCAGACATCGAAGCCGGACATGCCTGGCAGCATCACATCCAGCACCACCGCGTCGTAGTCATAGACCATTGCGGCCTCGTAACCGCTAGGGCCGTCGGCGGCGAGGTCGACGGCATAGCCGTCTTCGATCAGCCCACGGCGCAGCAGGCCGGCCATCTTGGGCTCGTCTTCGACCACCAGTACGCGCACCGTTGTCACCGCCTCTCTGTGCTGTGGCGCCGTGGCGTCTCTAGGCCTACACCCATCATCGCCGTTAGGTGAGGTAAAGCAGGTGTAGTCGGCCGTCATGAAGCTGGGATGAGGACCTCTCGCCGCGCCGGGCACCGGGCGGTCGAACTTCATCGTGACTTCATCAAGACGCGATAGACCATGGCCAACCGAACTGCCATCCACAGTGTGTGGATGCCGCGGATGAAGGGAAGGCGCATGGCAGGCGTCAAGAATGCCGCTGCGGCAGCGGTCGCGATCGCCACCACGGCGGCGGTGGTACTGGCAGGTTGCAGTTCAGGCTCCAAGGGCGGCGCGGGTAGTGGCAACGAGCAACCCGGCAATCCCCGTTCAGCGGTGAGGACGACTGAGGCCGACTGGAAACCGGTAGCAGACGCGCTCGGGCGCACCGGCAAGCTCGGCGACAACAACACTGCGTATCGAATTAACTTGCCGCGCACCGACCTTCACATCTCGTCCTACGGTGTGGACATCAAACCGGGGCTGTCGCTGGGCGGCTATGCGGCATTCGCCCGCTACGACAACAACGAGACACTGCTGATGGGCGATCTGGTCGTCACCGAGGAAGAGTTGCCGAAGGTCACCGATGCGCTGCAGGCCCACGGCCTCGCCCAGACCGCGCTACACAAGCATCTGTTGCAACAAAGCCCGCCGGTGTGGTGGACCCACGTGCATGGCATGGGCGATGTCACCCAACTGGCCCAAGGACTCAAGGCGGCACTGGATGCCACAGCGATCGGCCCGCCGACCCCACCCCCGGCGCAGCAACCACCGGTCGACATCGACGTCGCCGGGGTCGAACAGGCGTTGGGCCGCAGGGGAACCCAAGATGGCGGGCTGTTGAAGTACAGCATCCCCCGCAAAGACACCATCATCGAGGACGGGCACGTGCTACCCGCAGCCTCGCTGAACCTGACGACCGTCGTCAACTTCCAGCCCGTCGGCGGCGATCGCGCAGCGATCAACGGTGATTTCATCCTGACCGCCCCCGAGGTGCGGAAGGTCATCCAGGCGTTGCGTGCCGGCAACATCCAGATCGTGGAGTTGCATAATCACGGGTTGACCGAGGAGCCTCGTCTGTTCTATATGCACTATTGGGCCGTCGACGACGCGGTCACCCTGGCGCGTGCGCTGCGCCCGGCGATGGATGCCACCAACCTGCGGTCGTCATAATCGGAATGCGGGCCGCGACACTCGCAAATCTCAATTGCGTGACCTGGTTGCCGTCGACCCGCGCGCCAACCGCGGCGCGGCGACTTGCGGGGCTGGCCGCCCTGGCCGGTCTCGGCGCGCTGCTCATCGACATCTACCTGTACTGAGCACGCCGCGCCCACACCGACCAGGCCAGGGGTGCGCCAACTAACCGAATAGGCAAGCGAAATACGTTGCGACAGGACCTAGTTGAGATTCCGTGATCAATCGTTATCCGGGGCTTCGGTGCCCACAAAATGGAAGCCCTGATCTAGGTGTACTTCCACCTGATTGCCATCGGGTTTGGTAACGAGCACCCCGTAGTAGGCGGCCCCCTCATTGGTTTCCTTTTCGACCTTCCCGGCCTTGCCCGGTATCGCTTGTACCGCCGCGGTGCGTGCCTGATCCGCTGCCGGGCCGGTGACCTCCTGGTCGTCAGCGACTGCGACGCCGACGCCGAGGGCGCCCAGGACGGCCACGCCGGCTACGCCAATGCCAACCTTCGTTCTAACTCTCATCGATCCATCCGTTCTCGTTGTAACTGTGGTTGGAAAACGACGTTAACGGCGGCACATGAAGCCAGGATGAAAGCGATCAAATTCGTCTGCTGCCGGTATGGCAGCCCCGGCAGTCAGGAGCGGGAGCTGGACTTGCCGCTCTGGGCCGTAGGGGAATTCGATGACAGAGGGCTATTCGATCCCGGCATCTGCCCATGCGCTGCGCCCGGGCACTGGACGCCACCGATCCTGAGCGGGTATTTAACACACGAGGATCCGAGCGCTCCCGTCACGAGTACGACACACGGTTCTCTTATCTTGAATCACCATGGCAGACCGAGGGTGACCACCGCGATGGCGGCGGTGAGATCGGGGAGAGGATTGCTAAGCTTGAGACGATCGCTTCGGGCAATCCGGCGACCAAGTAGCCGATGAATCCAGGAATCCTTCGCCCCTCACGGTGCCAGCGTGAAACGGCATATGACTCTGGCTTGACGGCGTGCGGGGCACCCGTCTTCGCTTCGTAGATGTATGCCCGCGTGGCCATGTGCCAGTTCCTCGCCGCGCTGCTCACAGTGAGCGGCCGATGATTTCTTTCATGATTTCGCTTGTGCCACCGTAGATCTTGTTCACCCGCGCCGCGGCGTAGGCGCGGGCGATCGGGTACTCCATCATGTAGCCGTATCCGCCGAAGAACTGAACGCACCGATCCACCACTGCGACGGCCTTGTCGGCAGCGACCAGCTTGGCCATCGACGCGGTAGCCGGGTCGTTCTTGCCGTCGATGTACTGTTGGATGCAGTAATCAACGGTGGTCTTGATCGAGAGCACCTCCGCCTTCAGTTCGGCCAGCTCGAACCTGGTGTGCTGGAACTTGATCAGCGGCTTGCCGAACGCTTCGCGTTCCTTGGTGTAACGCAGCGATTCGAGCACCGCCGCCTCCGCCATTCCGGCGCACGTCGCGGCGATAATCAGCCGCTCACGCGCCAGTTGCTCCATGAGTTGGTAGAAACCGAGACCCTCCTGCGCGCCAAGCAGATTCGCCACCGGCACCCGCATATCGGTGAAGAACAGTTCGCGGGTATCTTGGCCGTGCTGGCCGACCTTCTCGAGCACTCGTCCGCGTTCGAATCCGGCCAGATCCGCGTTGGTCTCGGCGACGATCAGCGATATTCCGGCGGCGCCCTGCGTGCTGTCCGTCTTGGCGACGATCACCAGCAGATCGCAGTGGGTTCCGTTGGAGATGAACGTCTTCGAGCCGTTGACTACGTAGTGGTCACCCTCGCGAACCGCAGTCGTCGTGACAGCCTGCAGGTCGGACCCGGTGCCGGGTTCGGTCATTGCGATCGCGAGCACCTTCTCCCCGCTGATGATGCCGGGCAGCCAGCGCTGCTTCTGCTCCTCGTTCGCATAGGTGTTGATGTAGTGCGCGACGATCGGGGAGTGCACGATCCAGCCCGACGCCGCGTCGCCGGCCAGGGCGAGTTCGTCGGCGACGACGGCCGACAGCCCGAAGTCGCCGTCGATGCCGCCGTACTGCTCGGGCAGATCAACACCGAGCAGGCCGGCATCGCCCAGCTTGTTCCAGAACTCACGGTCGACCTGGTGCTGTGCGGCCCAGCGCTCCTGATTCGGGGTCGACTCCTTGCGGAAGAACTCCGCCGCGTGCTTGCGCAGCTCGCGGTGTTGGTCCGTCTCCCAGGTGGCGCGGTAGTCGGGGAATAGTTCGGACATGGATCACCCTCCGTTCAGGTCTGTTGTTCCTGCGTTCAGCGTTACTGCTGCACAGCGTTGAGCGGTATGTCGGCTTGCGCTGCAATGGCTTCCAGTTCCGCGGTGGTCTTGCCGGCGAAGGCCGCTCGGATGCCCTCGTGCGTGCCGTCCGCGCCGAACGTCTCCAGAACGCGGCCGAAGAAATGCGGCTCGATAGCGCCGAGTGCGACGTACCCGTCGGCGGATTCGTAGATGCCGTAGCCGGGGAACGCACCCCCGAGGACGGCGCCCTCGCCCATTAATCCGTGTCGCACGGCATCACCCGCACGGGCGGCGGCTTCCTCCAGTACCACCCGGTACGCCCGTCCGCCGCCGGATTTCGTGCGCGCGATCAGGGCTGCCAGGGCGGTGGACACGGTGCGTTCGGCGCCGAGCATGTCCGCGATCGGGACCTTCGGCATCGACGGGGGCGTCAGTGTGCCGTGCACCGCTTGGTAATTGAGGTCGTGGCCGGGCACCTCGGTCGCGTCACCGTCATGGCCGACGATCTCGATCAGCGAGAGCTGGGGGAACGTCTGGTGCGGACACGCAAGGCCGAGCCGGTCGAGGGCGGACGGTCGCATCGAGGTGATGAGCAGGTCGGCGTCGGCGAGTAGATCGTCCAGCTTCGCCCGATCGGACTTGATGTCGAGGGCGACCACTGTCTGCCGCATGATCAGCTGCGCATACCAGCCGGGCACCGCCCCAGCGAGCGGGTCGCCGCTGGGCGGCTCCACCTTGGTGACCGTCGCACCGAGCTCGGCGAGGCGGGCGGCCGCGAGCGGTCCCGGCAGATTGATGGCCAGGGATACGACCCGCACGCCGACGAGCGGTGGTGACATTCCGATCGCCGTCTTCCAAGGCACGATACGATCGTATAGTAAAAAAGTCAGCCGTAAAGTCAGCGGCGCCCCGCCGTACCCTGAGCTACGTCCGGGGCGACCCGACAGGAGGCGAACATGGTGAATCCGCGGGCGTCGAACGACGACCTCACGGCGAAGGCGCGTATCCGCAACGCGGCTCTCGACCTGTATGCCCTGTATGGCGAGGACCGGGTCTCACTGCGTGCTGTTGCCGCTGAAGCCGGCGTGACCCTCGGCCTCGTGCAGCACCATTTCAAGTCCAAGGCCGGATTGCGCGACGCCGTCGACCAATTGGTGGTCGACTACTTTGAGAGCGCGCTGCGAGAAGTGGGTCCAATCGACGACCCCGGCGAGCACGCCGCCGCCCGCGATGCGGCGGTGAGCCGCATGCTCGAGGAGAATCCGACGGTTGTCGATTACCTGCGACGCGCCATCCTGGCACCCTCTGACGATCAGATGCACTTGCTGGATGTGCTGGTCGATCTCACCCGGCGTGAAGTCAGCGCGCTGCGGGACGCGCATATGGCCTCGTCACAACGTCGGTTGTCCGGACAGGTGGTGTCCGTACTGGTGCGGCAAATGGGTGAATTGTTGCTACGCCCCATGGTCGACGCGGTATGGCAGCGGGTTGCCGATCCGGACGATCCGGTCAAGCCGACATTGATCATCCGCGTCGAGGACTGATCGACCGGCGGTCACGGAAACCCTTACTTGAGCATGCTCCCGGCATCGACGGTGACCGGAAGGCCTGTGATGTAACGCGATTCGTCGGAAGCCAGGAACAGCACCGCGTTGCTGATATCCACCGCCTCGACCCATCCGATCGGCAGCACGTGCATGAACTGCGCGGCGACCTTGAGGTCGTCCGGGCCGGGATTCTTCAGGTCGGGCCGGAACAGCTTCATCGTCCCCTCGTTCATGAACATGGGCGTGTTCACGTTGGTGGGGTGAACGGAATTCACCCGGATGAAGTGCTCGCCCAGCTCGACGGCGAAGGTGCGCATCAAACCGACGACGCCGTGCTTGGCGGCGATGTAATGACCGGTGTGCGGGTAGGCCTTGAGCCCGCCGACCGAACTGGTCAGGATGATCGATCCGCCCTGACCCTGGGAAATCAAATGCGGCACACCGGCTTTGACGGTCTTCCAGACACCGGAAAGGTTGACGTCGATCATGTCACGCCAGTCGTCCTCACTGGTTTTATCCAGCGTCTGGCCGCCGTTGCCGATTCCGGCGTTGGCGCAAATGATGTCCAGCCGGCCGAGCTGTTCGACGCCGCTGTCCACCGCGGCTTTGAGCGCGTCGTAGTCACGGACGTCGACTTCGGCGGTCACGATGCGGCGGTTGAGGCCCTTGATGAGGTCGGCCGTTTCGGCCAGGTCATCGGGCGTCGAGGGCGGGATCTCGCTGCTGCTGCTGATCGGGGTGCAGATGTCGACCGCAATGATGTCGGCACCTTCCTGCGCCAGGCGCACCGCGTGGCTGCGGCCCTGGCCACGGGCCGCCCCCGTGATGAACGCGACCTTGCCCTCAACTCTTCCGGCCATGACTGCACCTCGCCTGTGTGTGGATTGGTTTTATTTGTCGATCGATCAGGAGGGTGGCACCATTTGGCCGCAGTGTCAACAGACGTGTGGCCGGCCGCGCGATGAGGTGCCGCGGCCCGAAGGCGGCCGTGCTGCCCTCGCGGCAGCGAGCGGCCCGTGCTAGCTGCTTGGCGTGGACGCCGCCGCAGGCGCCTTCAGCAGGCTCATCTGGTGTTCGGCGAACGCGCGCAACTCGTCGTGCCCCTGGGTGACGCCGACGGCGCTCTCGTTACACAGGCTGCGCGCCACCTGCGCGATCAGCATCGAGATTGCCACCGGCGGGTATTTCTCGAGATCGATTCCGTTGGCGCGCAGCACCATGGTTACCGCCGCCGTCTCGATGTCGCGTACACGTTCGGCATACGCTTTGAGTTCGGTGCCAATTGCCTTGCGGTGGTTGGCCAGTGCCATGAACTCGGCGTTGAGAGTGGTCAATGCCGCATCGCTGTTCATCAGCCATAGCGCTCGAAGCGGATCATCCTCGGCCAACAGGGCGCGCATGCGCGTCAGCGCCGTTTCGGCGCCGGCGCGCAGCACCTCGACGAACAGATCGTCCATCGTCGGGAAGTAGTAATAGACCAGGGCCTGCTTGACGCCGGCCTCGGCGGCGACCCGCCGGGATGTGGCGGCGGCATAGCCTTCGTCGCGCATGATCCGGGCGGTCGCTTCGATCAGCTTGCTGCGCGCCCCGGCATCCGTGTTCCTCTTGTTTTGGCGAGTCACCGTGCGGTTGGGCGCGCCCGCTTTGCTTGACCGGCCCGCGCGATCCGTGGTAGGCATACCGCATCTTAACAATTTGGTCGATCGATCAACTTGTGGAGCCGCGACAGTGGACGGAGGGCGCCGATGACGACAGCACGCATGCGTGTCCGGGTGGATCCGCGCCTGTGTGAGGCACACGCCCTCTGCGTGGAGATCGCCCCCGAGGTTTTCGAGCTGGGTGATGACGTCGCGACCTGCGATGAGACACCGGCTGAAGCGTTGCGCCACAGCGTAGAAGCCGCAGTGGTTGCCTGTCCGCGCCAAGCCATCAGCTTGGTTTCAGAAGAAGAGTGAACGTGCCGCACAGCGCTTTCTGGGCCAGGAGAAGGGATCTGAACTCATGACCGATCTCGCCAACGTCGACTACTTCACCGACGCCGACGTCGCGCAGGACCCCTATGAGTACTGGGAATATCTGCGCAACCAGGGACCGGTGTTTCGCGAACCGCACCACGGCGTCGTCGCCGTCACCGGCTACCAGGAAGTCCACGCCGCATTCAAGGATGTCGATTCGTTCTCCGCCGTCAACGCGATCGGCGGCCCGTTCCCGCCGCTGCCGTTCACCCCCGACGGTGACGACATCAGCGACCAGATCCAAGCGCACCGCCACGAATTCCCGATCTTCGAGCACATGGTTGTGATGGACCCGCCCGAGCATGAAAAGGCGCGTTCCCTACTCGGGCGGCTGCTCACCCCGCGCCGGCTGCAGGAAAACAAGGACTACATCTGGCAGTTGGCCGACCGCCAGTTCGACGAGTTCATCGCCAACGGTCAGTGCGAGTTCCTCAGCGAATACGCGAAGCCGTTCGCGACACTGGCGATCGCCGATCTGCTCGGGGTCCCCGACGAGGACCGCGCGGAGATCCGCCGCAATCTCGGGGCCGGCAATGCGCCGGGCGCCAGGGTGGGCGCGCTGGATCACGAACCGGTGGGCAGCAACCCGTTGCAGTACCTTGACGATCTGTTCAGCGCCTACATCACCGACCGGCGACAGCGAGCCCGCGAAGACGTGTTGACCGGCCTGGCGACCGCCACGTATCCCGATGGCTCGATCCCGCCGCTGTTGGAGGTCGTCCGGCCGGCGACCTTCTTGTTCGCGGCCGGGCAGGAGACCGTGACCAAACTGCTCAGCTCGGCGGTGCAGATCCTCGGCGATGACCCCGAGCTGCAAGAGCGGCTGCGTTCAGATCGAGGCTTGATCGGCACGTTCATCGAAGAAGCGCTGCGCATGCAGAGCCCGACCAAGGTCGACTTCCGCCTGGCGCGTAAGACCACCACCCTGGGTGGGGTACACATCCCGGCCGGCACCGTCATCATGCTGTGCCTGGGAGCCGCCAACCGTGACCCGCGAAAGTTCGAGAATCCCGACGAATTCCACGTCGACCGGAAGAACGTTCGCGAGCACATTGCCTTCGGTCGCGGAATCCACACGTGCGCGGGTGCGCCGCTGGCACGCGTGGAAGGACACATCACCGTCAACCGCCTCCTGGACCGAACGCGCGAATTCAGAATCAGTGAGGCCAAGCACGGTCTGCGTTCCAACCGCCAGTACCGCTACGAGTCCACGTTCTTGCTGCGCGGACTGACGGAGTTGCACATCGAGTTCACCGCGGCCGACTGACCGCCATCAGTCCTGCGCTGCAAGGCCTTTCACCTGCCGGTAGTAAATGATATTGCCGCCGCCGGCCCAGTTTCCTTCGGGAATCTCGCGGATCAACATCCACACGTGAAACGCCTTCGGGCCCTGAGGGTCGATTCCCGCCGCGGCACACACCGCGGCGTGCACGTCGGCGGCCAGCTGTTCCTTGCGGTCCTGCGACAGCGCACCTTCGAATACTGTGAGATCAACCCTGAACCGAGGCGCACCCGGTCCCCGGCCGCCCACCGAGAGCGCTTCGGTGTCCAGCGCGTGTAGATACACCCAGGTGTTGTCACGCAAAAACGGTGTGTCCGGGGCGCGTTCGGCGCGCAGCAATACCGTGACCAACTCGTCGGCCAGCGGGCTCAGGGCTGCCTCGTCCACCGAGCCGCGCACGAATGTCAGGTCGATCATCGGCATTGCGGAACCCTCCTGACAGCTTTCTCAAGCCCCTGACGAGCCGGTGGCCAGCATCAAGGCTAGCTGACCGGCTACCCGCGAATAGATGGTCGAACGGCCACGTCGGACAGGAACTGCCCGAGATGTGCGAGTGCGGTGGTGTATTCGTGCTCGGACGGTGTTCCGTAACCGATGATGATGCCGTCGGCGCGCTGAGCTGTGTCGTGCCAGAAGGGCGTCAGCCCGGTGAGAGCGATGTCGCGTTGGTGCGCGGCGGCCAACACGTCGCCCTCCGAGATGTCCTCGGGCAGTGAGACAACGGCATGCAGCCCGGCGGCGATTCCCAGCACCGGCATCCCGGGGGCGCAACGGCCGAGGGTAGCGACAAGGGCGTCGCGGCGGTACCGGTAGCGCCGCCGCATCCGCCGGACGTGCCGGTCAAGCGCCCCCGATTCGAGCAACTCCGCGAACGTCAACTGGGCGAGTACATCGGTTCCGCGGTCGGCGCGGCGCTTGGCCTCGACAACCCCGTCGACCAGGGCGGCGGGCAGCGCTAACCACCCAAGGCGGACACCGGGCGCCAGGCTCTTGCTGGCGCTGCCCGCGTAGACGACGTGTTCGGGCGCCAGGCCCTGCAGCGCGCCGACGGGGTGACGGTCGTAGCGAAATTCCCCGTCGTAGTCGTCCTCGATCAGATACGCACCGCGGGCGGCGGCGAGCCGCGTGAACTCGGTGCGGCGGTCGGCGTCGAGCGTCGCCCCGAGCACCGCCTGGTGCGCCGGGGTGAGGACCGCCGCGGCAACGGTTTTGGTCAATCCCTCGGGCCGCGCGCCGCCGTCGTCGACGTCGAGTGCATCGATGGCAAGGCCGCCGGCGGCCGCCGTCGCACGATGGTCGGGCAGGCAGGGATTCTCGAGGGCGATCGAGCGGGCTCCGCCGGCGGCCAGTGCCTCACACACCAGGCGCAGCCCCTGCGTGAACCCGCTGCAGATGACAATGTGCTCGCCGGTGGTGAGCACTCCGCGTACTCGACCCAGATAGTTGGCCAGCGCTGCGCGCAGGCGCGGTGAGCCACGCGGATCTGCCGGCCCGAGCTCGGCGTGCGGAGTCTCCTGCAGGACTCGGCGTAGCGCGCGTAGCCATTCGGTGCGAGGGAACATGCTGAGGTCCGGGCGGCCGAGGCGAAAATCGGCCGCGTAGCGCTGGACAACGGGTGCGGGACTGACCGGTGCGTGGAGATGCGGCCCGCCCGCCACCTGGGTCGTTGCGCCGGGGCGGGTGCGGAGGTATCCCTCGGCTGCCAGTTGCGAATAGACCTCGACGACCGTTCCGCGCGCGAGCCCGAGTTGTGCGGCGAGGCCACGGGAGGACGGCAACCATTCACCGGGGGCGAGGCGGCCGTCCCGGATGGCTTGTCGCAGTGCGGCTTCGAGTGCCGCGCGCCGGCCGCGGCCCGGTGGAAGGTCAAGATGCAGGTCGACCCCGGTATCGCGGCTGGTCCAAGAATTCGCCATCAAATTGGACCTTACCGATGTGCCGGTGTGTTCGATAGCGTCGACCGCGTAGCGGTTCGTGCAAAGGGGAGGCAATGGTTGATCTGGGTGCCCGGCGTCTTGATCGCGCGGCGAGTTGGACGGCCGAAGTCAATGCGTTCCAACGCGCGGCGGAAACGCTGCGGCCCCCAGGTCGTCGCCTCGTGGACGACCGCTACTCCCGGTATTTCGTCAGGCACCCCGCGCTGCGTGCCATCCTGGGCCACCGAGGCTCGGCCGACGCTGCGCTTCGGATTTTTGACCATCTGTGGGGAGGGCTGCACGCCCACATCGCGCTTCGGGTGCGCTACGTCGACGACGCATGTGAGGCCGCGATCAGCGCAGGAATCAGCCAACTCGTGCTGCTCGGCGCCGGCTTCGACACGACCAGCCTCCGCCGCGCAACCAGCCCGGTGACAATTTTCGAGGTCGACGCGCCGGCCACTCAAGCCGACAAGCGCCCCGTGGTCGAACGGCTATTGCCGTCGCAGCACCGATGCCGAATAAATTGGGTGGCTTGCGATTTGGAATGGAACGCGCTCCGCGAAGGCCTGCTCGCCGCCCGCTTCGACCCCACCGCTCCAACGCTTGTTGTGTGGCTGGGAGTTACCCCGTACCTGACACTTGGTGCCATCGATGCGACGCTCGCCGACCTCGCCGGACTCTGCACCCCGGGAAGCCGACTCGTCCTCGACTACATCACTGCGGGCGTCGTCGCCGCAAATACCCCATGGAAAAGCGCGGACCGGATCGCCCGGATGGTTACCCGGCGCGGCGAACCGTATCGCACCGACTTCACCGAGTCCGACCTGAACGCAACGTTGGCGGCCCACGGATTCGAACTCCGCGAGCATCTGACGGTGTCTGCGCTGTTGCGGCGCTACGACCCGACGCGCGAAAGCCGATTATCGGCCGACGACTGGCTCGCCGTGGCGACCGCCGAACTCGGATAAGGCGCAACCCGGCCACGCCCGACGGCCCAGATGACCCGCCGCGGCCCGATCGACCGGGACAATGGCCGCATGCGTCTCGCAGGGGTGCTCAAGCTGGCCGTCGCCGTTGGCCTGGTCTGGGGATGGGGTGCGGCATGGGGCACCCCCCGCGGGGCGGCCGGCCCCGACGTGCCGCCGGTCAGCGATGCCGCCCGCGCGGCCGGGTTCGTCGACGTCCGCACCGTCGTTCCCGACGCGGTGATCGACCTGCGCTACGCGACGACGAACAATTTCACCCACACGCAGTTGTATCCGTCCGACGCCAGATGCCTTGTGCACCAGTCTATGTCTCAAGGACTCGGAAACGCCGCGTCAACGCTGCGGGCGCAGGGCCACCTGTTGGTGTTCTGGGATTGCTACCGGCCGCACGACGCCCAGGTCAAGATGTTCACCGTGGTCCCCAACCCCGCTTGGGTGGCACGCCCGGGCCAGTATGCGCGCAGCCACGAGTCCGGACGCTCGGTCGATGTGACCTTCACAACGACGCAACAGCCGTGCGCATCGCGGCTACGCGCGGGCGGGCTCTGCCTGGCCGACATGGGCACCGACTTCGACGACTTCACCCCTCGGGCAACCGCTTTCAACACCCAGGGCATCAGTGCCGACGCTCGGGCGAACCGAGCCACGCTGCGCGACGCGATGAAGTACGGAGGTCTGAGCCCGTACTCCGGTGAATGGTGGCATTTCGACGGTCCGGGAGCCGGCGTCGACCGTCCGATTCTCGACGTTCCCGTCGACTAGTGTCTCGTATATCGAGGCAATAATGGCTTTATCGCCATCCCGCACGGTGAAATCATCTGCCGCGCATAGGTATTCAGTCGAGGAAAAGATCCGGAATAGGCTGCTCGCCGCCGCCGTACGGGGACAGGTCCGCGACCCCGGCGGATTTCAGGACCTCGGCGTCGATGTGGCAGTCGCCGGTGGCGTCCCGGGCGGGTCGAGAGACGATCTCGATGGCGGCGTCGGCCATGATCTCGGGGCTGCGCGACGACGCGGCCAGCCGGTCACCGTCGGCCATGTTGGCGACGGCGGCAGTGGCGATATAGGTCTGCGGCCAAAGACAATTCACTGCGATCCCGGCTTTGCCGGGTTGGAAGGCGAATTCGGCCGCCCAGCCCAGCGACAGCAGTGTCATGCCGTACTTGGACAGCGTGTAGGCCGGGTGTGCACCCAACCAGCGCGGGTTCATATTGATCGGTGGCGAGATGGTCAGCACGTGCGGGTTGGGCGATTTCTGGAGATGGGGCACGCACGCCTTGGTCAGCAGGAACGTGCCGCGCAGGTTGATCTCCTGCATCAGGTTGTATTTCTTGGCCGACAGCACGGCGGTCGGTTCCACCGCGATGGCGCTGGCATTGTTGACGCAGACGTCGATGCCGCCGAACCGCTGCACCGCAGCCTCGACCACGCGCTGCACATCCTCTTCGCGCCGCACATCGCCGACGACGGCCAGCGCCTTCCCGCCGGCGGCCTCGACGTCGGCGGCTGCGGTGTGCACCGTTCCGGGCAGTCGCGGATGTGGGGTGTCGGTCTTGGCCATGAGCACCACGTTGGCGCCCCGCTTGGCCGCGCCGATGCCGATCGCGAGGCCGATGCCGCGGCTGCCGCCGGAGATCACCACGGTGCGATCGGTGAGCAAGTTGTTAGCCATTCGTCTCCTTCGACCTGGTCAAGACACCCGTCTGACCTGGTCAAACGGGTGGTATTGGCATTCTCTTTTTTTGCAAGTACGTTATTCACCGATGGATAATACGGCCCATACTCCCTCCGGCATCCCGCTGCAGCCCGTATACGGGCCGGCGGATAGAGGCGCGGAGCCTCCGCAGCCCGGGGAGTTCCCCTTCACTCGGGGCAACTTCGCGTCGGGCTACCGCGGCAAGCTCTGGACCTTCCGCCAATATTCGGGTTTCGGCACCGCCGAGGAATCCAATCGTCGTTACCGCTACCTGCTGGATCAGGGCGGGACCGGGCTGTCGGTGGCGCTCGACCTGCCGACTCAGTGCGGATACGACTCCGACGACCCCGAGTTCGGCGAGGAGGTCGGCCGGGTCGGGGTCGCGGTGGACACCCTGGCCGACTTCGAGATCTTGTTCGACGGCATCCCGCTGGACAAGCTCAGCACGAGCATGACCATCAACGGCACGGCGGCGATCCTGCTGGCGTTCTACGTCGCCGCCGCCGAGAAAAAAGGGATACCGCGCTCGAAGCTCACCGGGACCATCCAGAACGACATCCTCAAGGAGTACGCCTCGCGCGGGACCTGGATCTGGCCGCCGGAGCCGTCGCTGCGCCTGATCGCCGACACCATCGAGTTCTGCGCGGCCGAGGTGCCGAGGTTCAACGCGATTTCGGTGGCCGGTGCGCACTTTCGCGACGCCGGGGCCAACGCGGTGCAGGAAATGGCGTTCACCCTGGCCGATGGGGTGACCTATTGCGACACCGTGGTCGAGCGCGGCCGCATGACCATCGACCAGTTCGCACCCCAGATCTCGTTCTTCTTCTACACACACGGGGACTTCTTCGAGGAGATCGCCAAATACCGGGCGGGACGGCGGCGTTGGGCGACCATCGTGCAGGAGCGCTACGGGGCGACGACGGCCAAGGCGGCGATGTTCCGCTTCGGCTGCGTCTGTGGGGGTGCATCGCTGTACGCGCCGCAGGCCCACAACAACATCGTCCGGGTGGCCTACGAGGCCATGGCCGCCGTACTGGGCGGCGTCCAGTCGATGTTCACGGCGGCCTGGGACGAGCCGTTCGCGCTGCCCACCGAGGAAACCACGACACTGGCGCTGCGCACCCAGCAGATCCTCGCGCACGAAACCGGCGTGGCCAGCGTCGCGGACCCGCTGGGCGGTTCGTATTTCGTGGAGGCGCTCACCGACGCGACCGAGGTCCGCATCATCGACATCATGTCCGACCTCGAACGGCACGGCGGAATGGTCCATGCCATCGAGGACGGTTATCTGCAGGGCCTGATCGCCGATGAAGCCTTCACCATGCATAAGGACGTCGAAGCCGGCACGCGTCCGGTCGTCGGGGTCAACCGGTTCGTCACCGAGGAGCCGGAACACGATGTCGTCACCTATGAGCTCGACGCCGAAGGACGTGATCTTCAGCTCAAGCGACTCTTCAAGGTAAAGTCCGAAAGGGATTCGACCGCAGTCGAATCCAGCCTTGCCGCACTGTCGCGTTCCGCCGAAGGAGACGACAACCTGATGCACAAGTTGATCGACTGCGCCAACGCCTACTGCACGGTCGGGGAGATGGTCTCCGCGCTCAAAGCAGTGTGGGGCGAGTTCCAGCAACCGGTGGTGTTCTAAGTGGCCGTTCGCGTTCTGGTTGCCAAGCCCGGCTTGGACGGGCATGACCGCGGCGCCAAGATCGTCGCACGCACCCTGCGGGACGCCGGATTCGAGGTCATCTACACCGGCATCCGGCAGCGCATCGAGGACATCGCTTCGATCGCCGTCCAGGAAGACGTCGCGGTGGTCGGCCTGAGCATCCTCTCCGGCGCCCACCTGGCGCTCACCGCGCGCACCGTCGAAGCGCTGCGCGCCGCCGACGCGGCCGACATCTCCGTCGTCGTCGGGGGAACCATCCCGCACGCCGACGTGCCCAAACTGCTCTCCGCCGGTGCCGCGGCGGTATTCCCCACCGGGACACCGCTGGACAACCTGGTGCGCGAAATCCGCGCATTGACCGGCACGGCGGAACCCGCTACAGAAAAAGAGGAACAGTGCGCGTCGGAGTAATGATCGGCGCCGAGCGTGGCGACATGGCCCGCAAGGTGCACAAGCTGGCCTCCGATATCGAATGGGCCGAATCCGCGGGTCTGGACACCGCGTGGATGCCGCAGGTGCCCAACGACTTCGACTGCCTGACCATGGTGTCGCTGATGGCCGCGCACAGCTCGCGCATCGAGCTGGGCACCGCGGTGGTGCCGCTGCAGGCGCAACATCCGATCGCCCTTGCCCGCCAAGCGCTCTCGACGCATGCGGTGGCCGGAGGACGGCTGGCCCTGGGTGTCGGGCCGTCGCACCACTGGATCATCCGGGACATGCTCGGCCTGCCGTACGAGAAGCCGGCCGCCTACACCCGCGACTACCTGCAGGTGCTCAACGCCGCCATCGCCGGGCCGGGACCGGTGGACGTCGAAAACGATTCGTTCGCGGTGCACAATCCGTTGGCGATCGGGGCCGACACCCCGATGCCGGTACTCGTCGCCGCGCTGGGGCCGGTGATGCTGCAGATTGCCGGTGAACTCGCCGACGGCACCGTGTTGTGGATGGCCGACGAGCGCGCGATCGGCGATCACATTGCGCCGAAGATCACCAAAGCCGCCGCGGATGCCGGTCGGCCCGCACCGCGCATCGTCGCGGGCATCCCGGTATGCCTTTGTACGCCTTCACAAGTCGAGGAGGCCAAGGAGCGGGCCAGCCGCATCCTGGGGGAGGCCGAGGTGTCACCGAACTATCAGCGCCTGCTCGACCGCGGCGATGCCCGCGATGTCGGCGACCTGTGTGCGGCGGGCGACTCGGAACAAATCCTGGCCAGGATGCGCCGGTTCGCCGACGCCGGTGTCACGGACTTGTCGGTGCGGCTGCTGCCGATCGGCGACAATCGGGACGAGCTGGTCGCTTCCAAGCGCCGCACCCGCGAAATGATCGCCTCACTCGCGGCGGAATTGCGTTGACTAGCAGCAATACCGGTCCGCTAGCGGGGATACGCATCCTCGAGGTCGGCACCATGCTGGCGGGTCCGTACGCCACCATGCTGCTGGCCGATCTCGGCGCCGAGGTCACCAAGATCGAACCCGCGGGCGGTGAGATCTCTCGCAGCGTCGGCGCCACGTACTTCGCCAGCCTCAACCGCAACAAGTCCAGCATCTGCCTGGAGCTGAATTCTGATGCAGGACAACAGCGCTTGGGTGAGCTGGTCACCGATTCCCACGCGCTGCTGGTGAACCTGAAACCATCCGCCATCCGCCGGCTGGGGCTCACCTACGAGGAGCTGCGACGCCACAACGAGCGGATCGTCTGCGTGGCGATCACCGGCTTCGGTCTGTACGGCGGCGACGATCCCGCGTTCGATTACGTCGTGCAGGCGGGTGTCGGCACCGCCGCGCTGACCGGTGACCCGGACGGCCCGCCGACTCTGCCCGGATACTCGTCGGCCGACAACTCCACCGGAATGTCTGCGGCGCTAGGACTTTTGGCCAAGATCATCTCCGGCACCGGCGGACAGGTGGATGTGTCGCTGCGCGACGTCATGTTGTCGCAGCTGAACTACCACGCCTCCGCGTACCTCAACAGCGGTATCGAGCCGCAGCGACACCCGCACGGGGCCCACTCCTATTACGTTCCGGCTCAGCTCTTTCCGACGGCCGACGGGTATCTGGCGCTGTTCATCACGCACGACGGGTTCTGGAAGTCGTTCGCCGCAGAAGCGGGCATCGGGGGTTTCGAGACGATGGCCGAGCGGGTCGCCCGCCGCGACGAAGTGCTCGCCGTCGTCACGGCGATGCTGGCGACCGACAGCGCCGCAGGGTGGGAGCGGCGACTGCGCCCACTCGGGGTTCCGGCCGCGGCCGTCAGGACCCTGCCCGAGGCGCTCGAGGCGACTCCCGAAGTGGTTGTGACAGCGGGTGATTTCCGTCTGGTGGGCAGCCCGATCCATGTCTCCGGCTATGAGCCCGAGTACCGTCCACCGCCAGAGCTGCCGGAGGGCTGATCTCCGCCGAGGCCACCTCCCACGCCGTCGAGACCTAACTCCCACCGCCGCCGAGCGTCGAGTAGTTGCGCCTGAATCCGCCGCGCGATTTCGCCCGACAACTCGACGTTCGACGTCAAGGTGTGGGCCCCGTTAGGTTGCGTCGCCGGCGGGTGCGATGGCCGATACCACCAGCTGCAGATACGGGCGGTAAAGATTGACTCCGTCGAGTTCGCTGCCAAGGGTGACACCGTCGTTGACGGCAAGGATGACGCGGGCCAGCGTCTCGGCGGGCATCGTGAGCGACGCACCGAGTCGCGCCACGTTCTTGGCGATGAATTCGGCCAGGGAGTGGACCGTCTCCATTCGCTGTGTTGCGAGCCGCTCGCGCGCCTCCGGGCTCCGCAATAGAAACAACGAGAGCTCGTAGTTGAGCGCGGCACGGTTCGGATCGCCGCTGGCTTGACTCCACCTATCGGCGAGTTCGTCGATATCGATATCGCCGAGCCGGCGGAACGACTGGATGACTCCAGCGAAGCCGTCGAGAAACCGTTGCCGTTGGCGGTCGGTCACCGCAAGAAACAACTCTTCCTTGGCCCCGAAATGGGAGTAGATCGCGCCGCGGGTATACCCGGCCGCGTCGGCGATGTCCTCGAGCGCGGCCCCGCTCAGGCCCTTGCGCGCGAAGATTTCCTCGGCGGCGTCCAACAAGAGGCCGCGTGTGTGCTCGAGGCGCCGCTCCCTCGTCCACCGTTCCGCCACCGGCCCATCCTCCCACACCGCGGCGCGCCCAGGGTTCTTTCCTGTTCCGGGGGTCACCGAAATCACCTGTCGCGCAGACCTATTGACCACGAACTCCTCTGTCGTCCCACTAACGCAACCCCGAGTACCCGAGGGTAGGCCATGTGATGTGAACCACTTTAATACATTGTTGTATATCTAATACAGTCGTGTATATGGTGACAGCCATCACAACCCAGAACGCCGCGGGCACCGGCGGGCCTCGCCGGGTCCGACCGCCACCGCGAAAAGGAGATCGTCATGAGCCAAGTGACACGACCCGGACAGTGGGTGGAGCAGGAGACGGCAATCGGGGTCGCCGACGTCGCCGCCGGTGCCTTCAACATGTGCATCTCAACCGACCGCTACAGGTCGGGCGACTACGCGCTACGAGAACACGAGCGCATCTGGATGCGGGTATGGCAGATCGCCGGCCGGGTCGATGAGTTGCCGAACGTGGGTGACTGGAAGCAGTACCGGATTCTGAACCAATCGTTCGTGATCGTCCGCGGTAAGGATGAGAAACTGCGCGGGTTCGTCAACGCCTGCCGCCATCGGGGAAACATCCTGTGCAACGCGGCCGCCGGGAATGCCAAGCGCGGCTTCCTGTGTCCGTACCACCTCTGGTCATACGACCTGGACGGCAAGCTGCGCGGAATGCTACGGGAGAATCTCGCCGGTCCCATCGACAAGAGCGAGAACTCGCTGCTGGAAGTGCCTGTCGACACCTTCGGTGGATTCATCTTTGTCAACCCGGATCCAAACGCACAGCCGCTCAGCGACTTTCTCGGTCCCGAAGTCGCCGAACTGCTCGCCCCGTACCACCTCGACGAGATGGTCACCGTGATGAACGTTCGAGAATCCTTGGAATGCAACTGGAAAGTTGTGATGGACGCGTTCGAGGAGGGGTACCACATCAATGGCATCCACCCGCAACTCCTCAGCGTGCTCGTGATCGATCCGACGACCGCCCGATACCGGTTCTTCGAAAATCACAGCGTCGCGGTGGCTCCATTCGAAGTCAAAGGAGCCAGTGCGGAAAAGCAGATCGAAGGCATTCTGAACCTGCCGGACACGTTCCCCTCGACTGTCGCGGTCATGCCCCGCTTCCAGGAGCTGGTCGCGCAACACCGGAAGCCCGACGACACGGTCGAGTTCCCCGAGGGCGTGACCGCACGCAAACTGCTCCAGCAGGCGACCCGCGACACCTTGACCGGCATGGGCCTGGATGTCACCGGGCTCACCGACGATCAGATGAGCGACAACCAGGGCTGGGTGCTGTTCCCGAACTATTTCATGACGATTCGTGCCGGCGAATGCCACGTCATCATGGCGGTGCCGCATCCGGACGGGGACCCGAACCGATGCATCTGGCACGTCAGCAGCTACATGTACCTGCCGCCGGAAAACCGTGACGCCTTCAGGGTCCCGCTGACCGAAGTGGACGAGCCGGGGGCCTACAAGTATTTTGAAGCGCTACAACAGGATTACGAGCAGATGCCGCGACAGCAACTGGGGCTTCGCAACAGCAGACTCGACCATATGTCGCTGGTGAAGGAAGAAGTTGTCATCGGCCACTACCACTCCGTGGTGGACCGCTACATGGCCAATGGTGTTTGAACCGGGAGGAAGTCCAATGAACATTGAAGACCGCATCGCCCACCATCGCCGGATGGCCGAGGCTTACCGTGACGCCTACCTACGCCAAGGGATTCAGGACGGGGAGGCGTTCGCCGACGCATGGAAATTCGCCGAGGATGGCGTGTACGTGTCCCCCTATTTCACCGGTGACCAGGTGTTCAAGTTCAGCGAGTTTCCCGAGGACACCGCACGGGCCTCGACGATGGAGGCCAAGGCCTACTCGCTGACCTTTCCGGACTGGAAACCCGCCGACTTCAAATGCTGGCCGGCCGAGAACGGCGTCGTCATGAAGACACGGTGGGAAGGCCACGACAAGGACGACGTCAAAATGGGCTTCTATTCATACAGTTTCATCGAGACCAACGAGGCGGGGGAGCTGACCCGCTGGGAGACCCACGTCAACGACGAGTACAACGCGTTCCTCGACGCCGCCATCGGCGTGCATGGCCCGTTCCGCGGCACCGGCGAGTACGTCGAGGCGCTCGAGCGTTGCCTGGCGCAGGCCGGGATGGCGGTGTGAACGTGTTGCGCAATGTCGAGGATGTCATCGGCTCCCACACCGGCCGAGCGCGCGCGGTGCTGCAGTACAGCATCGTCACGAAGGGTCTGGTCGACGAGGCGAAGAAACCGGGCTTCTCGGTGGACAGCTGGGGACCTCTGGCCCAGCTGGTCGCCGTCGACGAGTTCGAGCGAGTCGGTGCCTTCAAAGAGGTGATGAAGTGGCCGGACTATGTCGAATTTCTCACCAACTGGGCCACGTCGTCGAAGTGGGAGTGCTCTTTCAAGCACATCACGGAGTCCGGCGGCCGGGTGTTCCTCGAACTGGAGGAACGAAGCGAGGTAGGCGATTTCAGCAGTGTGGTCAACTCCGTGTCGGTGTATGAGTTCACCGACGACGACAGGATCCGGCATATCGACGTTTATCTCCAGATGGTACCGCCGCAGCCCGGGATGTTGAAAAGCTTTGAGGGAGTGGAACTGCCGCAAGGCTAGTCCGTGCGCCGAACGTCGACTAGTTGCGCCGAAAGCCCCGATTTCGCCCAACAATTCGACGTTCGCCAGCAACGATATAAGGTGCAACGATGGATCTGCAGCGGGTCGCTGACGAACTCGAAATCACCGCGCTACTCAATAGATACGCCCGTGCCGTCGACGCCAAAGACTGGGAGCTGTACCGCTCGGTCTTCACCGACGACGCACATATCGACTACTCGTCGGCGGGTGCCGCGGCGGGCCCTCGCGACGAGGTGACCGAGTGGTTGGAACAGGGCTTCGGCGCGATTCCGATGTCCATGCACTACATCACCAACGTGGAAATCCTTGCGCTCGACGGTGATCTCGCGACGGTGCGGGCCATGTTCTACAACCCGATGCAGTTGCCCGGCATGGCGGAGTTGAGTTACTGCGGCGGTTATTACCACCACGAGCTGACGCGCACCGCCGACGGTTGGCGCAGCCGCAGCCTGCGCGAGGAGAACGTGTGGTTCGTCAACCCGCCAACCGGCTGACTACGCCACCGAACGTCGAGTGGTTTGCGTCGAAATCCCCGATTTCGGCCCACAAGTCGACGTTCGACGTTAAGGGTGGGCCTTGGCCAGCTGCTTTTCCTGATAGCGCCGCGCCCATTCGGCGCGCGGCCGAATGGACACATCCACGTCGGTCGCCTTGGCGCGCAGGGCTTTAACGTTTGCTTGCTCGCGAGGGGTCCGCGCGAACGGGTCCCAGCCGAAGAACCGGCAGGCGTTCGCCCAGGTGATCTTGTTGATGTCGGCGTCGTCGGCGCCGGCGGCGTTCAGTTCGGCCAGCACCTGCTCGGGCGCGTCCGGCCAGAAGCAGTCCGAGTGCGGATAGTCGCACTCCCAGGCGATGATGTCGATGCCGATCTCGTGGCGCAGCTTCAGTGAGGTCTTGTCGGTGACGTAACAGGCCAGCGAGTGTTCGCGAAAGACATCGCTGGGCAGCTTGTCACCGAAGTCACGGCGCAGCCATTTCTGGTTGGTGTAATGGCGATCGCTGCGGTCCAGGTAAAACGGAATCCAGCCGATACCGCCTTCGGAGAAGGCGAATTTCAGATCGGGGTAGTTGCGCATCGCCGGACCCCACAGCAGATCTTGGGCGCACATCGCCGAGACCTGGGTGGCCAGGATGATCAGATTGTCGATCGGCGCGTCGGGGGCCATGCTGATCGCCCCGAACCCGGTGCCGATGTGCAGACACATCACCACGTTCTGCTCGGACAGCGTGCGGAACACCGGTGCCCAGTAATCCTCGTCGTGGTAGCTCGGAAGTCCTTCCAGATGAGGCAATTCCGGCATGGTGACCGCCCGGCATCCCTTCGCGGCGACCCGACGGATCTCGGCGCACATGCCCTCGGGAGTCCACGTCGGCAGGATCGCGATGGGGATGAACCGGTCGGGATAGGACCCGGCCCACTCGTCGATGTGCCAGTCGTTGTAGGCCGACACCATCACCAGGGTGATGTCCTCGCGCGTCATGTTCAGGTGCCGGGCGGAGAAGCCGGTGAACGTCGGGAAACACATCGACGCGAGGATGCCGTTGCGGTTCATGTCCCGGACTCGCTCGTGGACGTCGTAGACGCCCGGACGCATCTCGGCGAACCCGGCGGGGTCGCGGCCCCACTCTTCGGCCGGCCACGACACCACGGCGTTCAGCCCGCTCACGCCCTGTGGGCGGCCTTGGTACATCCATTGGTCGACGCCCTTATCATCGGTCACGACGATTGGCGCCTCGTCCTTGTACTTGGCGGGCACGTGGCGCAGGAACATGTCCGGCGGCTCGACCACGTGGTCGTCAATGCTTACCAGGATCAGGTCATCGGCCTTCATCAATGCGCTCCTCTGCCGTGCGCGACGTGAGCTCGGTCAGCCGCTGCACAGGGTGGTGGTCTCGAGCAGTCGTGGAATGGGTGGCGGGTCCAGCTGCAGGGCGTCGGACATGTGCAGCTGGCCGGCGTTGGCGACCATGCCGTCCAGAATCGCCTGCAGATCGTCGCCCTCGATCTCGTAGATGGCCATGTAGGGGCCGTCGCCGTCGACGGGTCGCAGCCGGCGTGCCGAGACGAATCCGTCCAGCGCCACCAGCTCACCCAGGTGCACCTCGTCGTACCAGGTGTTGTACTCCGCTTCCCGCTCGGGCGAGCTGGGCCTGCTCTCGACGAGGATGATGCCTTTGGCCATCTTGGAAACCTCTCCTGGCTGCTACTCGTAGCGCACCGTGACCGCGTCCGTATCCGGAACGCCCTGGCACGTCAGAATGTAGCCCTCGGCGACCTCGTCCGGTTCGAGAGCGTCGTTGACCCGCATGGTGACGTGGCCCTCTTCAAGCTTGGCCATGCACGTACCGCAGTTTCCTGCCTCGCAACTGAACGGCGGCTCCAGCCCGGCCCGGCGCGCGCTCTCCAAGATCGTCTCGCCCGGCACCCTGGGCACCGACACCTTCTTGCGGTTGAGATGAATCGTCACCGTTCCGGTGCCGGAACCGTTTGTGGCCGGATCTGTCACCCGCGGGGTCTCCTCGATGATCCGGGTGACCGTCACGTAGACCACCCCTTCCCGTACTTGCATTCTTCAGTATAGAGAATACTATTCTCGTGAAGCGATAGCATCTTCTCAAGACTTGTATGGATGTCGGGTCAGCCCGGTCTGTCAGGGAAGGACGGGACGTGACCGAGCCGGCGGCGCTCGTGTTCGAGGAACGGCGATTCAGCGTGCCCGAACTCGACGCCTTGGCCGACGGATGGGCCGCGGCCCTGGCAAAAGACGGTGTGACGGCGGGTCAGCGGGTCGCGGTCATGTCCTCCAACCGGCCCGAGTTCCTCGCCGTCGTGCTCGCGATCTGGCGGCTCGCCGCGGCGGCCGTGCTCATCAGCCCCGCATGGAAACGCGACGAGGTCGACCACGCGCTCGCGCTGACGGGGCCCGCGCACGCCGTCGGGGACCACCCGGTGCTGGCCGGCCTGATGCCGATGCTGCACCTGGACGAGCCGGTCCCGCCGGCCGAGGCGGCCGCCAGTTCTCTGCCGCCCTCTGCGGCCGACGCGGCGCTGGTGTTCAGTTCCGGCACCACCGGCCTGCCCAAGGCCGTCCGGCACACCCACGCCTCGCTGGACGAGGCGGTGCGGCACTGGCGCCACGCGCTGCGGTTGACGCAGCGCGATCGGATACAAGTTGCCACGCCACCGTCACACATTCTCGGGCTGCTGAACCTGCTGACCGCCCTCAAGGCCGGCGCCTGCGTGCGGCTGCATCCCCGATTCGACATCGATCGGGTGCTGCATTACATCGAAAGTGACCGCATCACAGTGGAAATGGCGGTCGCGCCGATCGCATTGGCCATCGCCTCACACCCGAGCCTCGAGTCCTATGACCTGTCGTCGCTGCGCTACATCATGTGGGGGGCCACGCCGGTCAATACCCACGTCGCGCAGACGGTGACCCGACGTACCGGCGTGCGCTGGATACCCGCCTACGGGACCACGGAATTGCCCGTCATCGCCTGTAATCCGATCGAGGACGCGCGGCTCGACACCGTCGGACGGGCGGTGCCCGGTGTGGACCTGCGGGTCGTTTCGCTGGAGACCAGCGAGCCGGTCGGCCCGGGTGAGGTCGGTGAGATTCAGGCCCGATCGGCGTCGCTCATGGCCGGCTACCTGCCGGCCGACGCGACCGGCGAGGCGATCCGCGACGGGTGGTATCGGACCGGAGACGTCGGCTCGCTCGACACCGGAGGCTGGCTGCGGATCACCGACCGTCTCAAAGAAATGATCAAAGTCCGCGGTTTCCAGGTCGCCCCCGCCGAAATCGAGACGGTGCTGCACGGTCATCCGGCGGTCAAAGACTGCGCGGTGTTCGGGATTCCCGACGGAATCAACGGCGAAGCGATCGTCGCCGCGGTCGCGGCCGCCGAACCCGTCGACGCGACCCAACTGACCGCCCTGGTGGACGAGAAGTTGGCGTCCTATAAACATCTGAGCCGAGTCGTGTTTGTGCCCGAAATTCCCCGCCTGCCCTCGGGCAAGGTGCTGCGCCGAGTGCTGAAGGAGCGCCGTGACTTCTCTGACGACTGAAGCCGCCAGCTTCTTTTCATGCAATCGTGGCATGAAGGGCCAGTCCGGCCCGAAGGATGTTGCGCGCAGCCTGTTCGTCGGCCTGCGTGGTGTGTCCACATGCTCTGCAGATGAATACCGCTTGAGTGGCGCGGTTTTCCTTAGCTGTATGCCCGCAGGCTTCGCAGCAGATGGAGGTGTTGCGGGGGTTGACCACGATGCAGATGCGCCCAGCGTCTTCCGCTTTGGCACGCAGAATCGTGATGAATTGTCCCCAGCCGGCATCGACGATGCTTCTGTTGAGCCCCGTTTTGGCGGCGCCGCCGTTGGGCAAGAATGGTCGTTGCGGCTCGGAGCCGTGCACAGGTTTGGCGCGGCAAATCATGTTTGCGATGGCCAAGTGCTCCAAAGCGATCAAGTCATAACACCTTACGATTTGCAGGGCAGTCTTATGGTGGTAGTCGCGCCGAGCATTGGCGATCTTGCGCTGCCGGGCAGCCACTATCTCGCCTTTGCGAGCCCGGTTATTGGAGCCACGCATAGCACGAGTAAACCGTCGCTGCGCTTCCGTGAGTTTGTGTGCTGCACTGCGCGCCCACCGTGGGTTGCTGACGTGGCTGCCGTCGGAGGTGATGGCGAAGTTTGCGATCCCCAGATCGACACCGACCTGCCGTCCGGTGGGAGGCAAAGGGTTGCGAGGGACGTCGTCGCAAGAAAGAACCAGCATCCATCGGCGCCCCTGCCGGCGGATCTGGATCGTTTTCACCCGCCCGAGCACCTCCCGGTGCGCGGTGACCTTGACCTGTCCAATACCTCGCAAATAGACGCGCTTCTTATCGGCATGCCAGCGGGCTCCGTCACCGTCTTTCGGCCACTCCACGCTGTCAAATCGACCGGGGCCTTTGAATCGCGGGTATCCAGCCTTACCAGCAGCTTTCAATCGATGGAAGAAGAGTTCAAACGTCTTGTTGAGCCGACGCAATGTGGCTTGTTGACTCGAATAGGACCACACCGCTATATCCGAGCGAACAACACGTATCTCGGTCAGTTGTGCGGCTTGGTCTTCGTACGCGATCCTGGTTCGCCCTTGTACCCAAGCATCCCGACGCTCCTGCAAGGCGGCGTTATACAACTCGCGATGGGCGTCCAAACACGCCGCCAATCTGACGTGTTGGCGCGCTGTTGGGCGCATTCGAAATTTGTAAGCGCGCCTCACACGACTGCGTCCCGTCGGCGCTCGTCGCTACCTCTCGACCAATCACTAAGAGTTGGCCACCGGTACAGGTGGCAGCGCTCGTACAGATCGGGCGGCATGAACTCGCCCAAACATCGACGAAATCGAGGAACACACATGCCCGAACCATACGAAACACCACCGACAACTTTCAGGCTGATGCCGTGGCCTAGGGAGTCGACCCTCTCCGACGCCACCGCGCGTCCTCGCGAGGAGTTTTAAATGGATGTACGTCTGACAACTGAACAACAGCAATTACGCGATGCCGCCGCCAAGCTGGCCGACGACCTCGGACCGGCAGCGGTGCAGGACCTCGACGACCAGACCCGAATCACGCGCCTGGACAAGCAGATAGGATCCACCGGCTGGCGGTCGTTGCGTTCCGACGGCGCCTCGGGCGTCGAAGTGGCGATCGTGGCCGAGGAATTCGGACGCCGGCTGATTGACACACCGTTCCTCGGTCCGGTGCTGGCCGACGATCTGGCCCGCCACATCGGCGAAGACGCGTCGGGAACGACCGTCGCCGTCGACGACCGAGTGATCGACGCCCGGGGAGCCCGACGCGCCCTGTCGCTCTCGGATGGTGCGGTGCTGGCCGTCGATGTGCAGGCCTTGCCGGATGGTGTCGATCTGACGCGGGCGGACGCGACGATGGTGGGGTCGCCGGTGACCTTGGGCGAGGTCTCGTCTGAGGTTGCCGAGCAGTGGCGGGCGCTCGCGCTCGTCACGACGACGGCGGACCTGGTCGGCATCGCCCGGGGCGCGCACGCAGTGGCCTGCGACTACGCCAAGATCCGCGAGCAGTACGGCAAGCAGATCGGATCCTATCAAGCCATCGCGCACCTGCTGGCCGAAAGCCTTGCGCTGATTGAAGGTTCGGTGAGTGTGTTGCGGCATGCCGCGTGGGCGGTCGACGAGCTGGCCCCCGCCGAAGCCATCCGGGCCGCCCAAATCGCGAAGGTCTACTGCGCGCGCGCCACCCGAACCGTCTGTGAGACGGCCATTCAGGTGCACGGCGGCATCGGCAACACCTGGGAATGCGTGGCGCACGTCTACCTGCGCCGCGCGCTGACCTCGACCGAGCTGTGGCCGGTCGCGTTGAAGGAGATCGATCTTGGACTTTCGTGACTCACCCGACGAGGCCGCCTTCCGCGAGCGGCTGCGCGCGTGGCTTTCGGCGCACGCCAAGGAGTTTTCCGGCTCGGGAGACGAATATTGGGCGCGGATGGCCGACTGGCATCGCGCCCTGTATGACAACGGTTTTTTCGGCCTGTCCTGGCCGCGCGATTGGGGCGGGCAGGACCTGGCCGCGGTCTACGACGTCATCGTCGACGAGGAGCTGGTGCGTGCCGGCGCGCCGCCGCGCCCGAGCGTCGGTTATCTGGTGTACGGCATCGGCGAGCACGCCGGCGACGAGGTACGCAAGCGCTTCCTGCCCGGCATCATCAACGGCAGTGAACGCTGGTGCCAGGGCTTCAGCGAGCCCGGTGCCGGCTCGGATCTGGCGTCGCTGACCACCACCGCTCGCCTCGAGGGCGACAAGTATGTGGTGAACGGGCACAAGATCTGGACCAGCTATTCCGATGTGGCCGACTGGTGTCTGCTGCTGGCGCGCACCGACCCCGAGGCCAAGCGCCACCGCGGCTTGTCGGCGTTCGTCCTGGAGATGAAACAGCCTGGCGTGCAACAGCGTCCGCTGCGGATGATCAACGGGGTGACCAACGAATTCGGTCAGGTGTTCTTCGACGACGCCACGGTCCCGGCGGACCGGATGATCGGCGCTCCCGGCGACGGCTGGGCGGTGGCCATGACGGTCGTCGGGCACGAGCGCGAGCCCTCCACGCTCGGCTATGCCGCCCGTTACGGCAAGATCGTGCGAGAGCTGTTGTCGCGCAACGACGGTGAAGTGCCCGAAGAGCTGGCGTGGGCCGCGGTCCAGTCGGACATGCTGACCCATCACGTGCGCCGCCGGCTGTCCGAACAACTCGACGGGGTGTCGCACGGCTCGGAGGGCTCGCTGGACAAGCTGCTGATGACCTGGGTGGAACAATCCGTCGGGCATGCGGCTCTTGCTGTCGCGGGGACGCGCGATCCCGATCTACTGAGCGCCTACCTGTACAGCCGGGCGCAAAGTGTCATGGGCGGGACATCGCAAATTCAGAAGAACATCATCGCCTCACGAATCTTGGGATTGTAGGAATGATCGCGAACGCGGGCGAAGCCCGGGTGAAGCGGATCACGACCATCGAAGGAGTCTGACGTGTACGACATGCCTACCGAAATCGACGTCCAGGCCGACGGCGCGCTGCGCATCATCACCCTCAACCGGCCGGATTCGCTCAACTCGGTCAACGACAACCTGCACGTCGGGCTCGCGCGGCTGTGGCAGCGATTGACCGACGACCCGACGGCCCGCGCCGCGGTGATCACCGGTGCCGGCCGGGCGTTCTCGGCCGGCGGCGATTTCACGTATCTGGAGGAGCTGGCGAACGATGCTGAGCTGCGCGCCAAGACCATCCGGGACGGTCGCGAGATCGTACTGGGCATGGCGCGCTGCCGAATTCCCGTGGTAGCGGCCGTCAATGGACCCGCGGTTGGGCTGGGCTGCAGCCTGGTCGCGCTCAGCGACATCGTGTACATCGCCGAGGATGCCTATCTGGCCGACCCGCATGTGCAGGTGGGGCTGGTGGCGGCCGATGGCGGGCCGCTGACCTGGCCGCTGCATATCAGCCTGCTGCTCGCCAAGGAATTCGCGCTGACCGGAACCCGCATCAAGGCGCAGCGCGCCGTCGAACTCGGACTGGCCAACCATGTGGTCGAGGATCCCGTTGCCGAGGCACTCAGCTGCGCGAAAAAGATTTTGCAGCTGCCGCAGCAGGCGGTCGAAAGCACCAAGCGCGTGCTCAATATTCATCTGGAGCGGGCCGTGCTCGCCAGTTTGGACTACGCGCTGTCGGCCGAGAGCCAATCATTCGTGACCGAGGACTTCCGTGCCAACGTCGCGAAATTCAACGCGGCCAAGAAAAACTGAGGGTCTTGCCGCGCGGGCGGCCTCAGGTGTCGTGGCGGCGCAGGAAGTCGCGCATTACCGCGTCGAACTTGTCCGGCTCCTCGATGAACGGCATGTGAGCGCTGGACTCGAACAGCTCGAACCGTGAACCCGCTATGCGCTGGTGCATTTCCCACATGTGTTCCGGCACGCATTCGTCGTAGCGTCCCGCGAGCACCATTGTCGGCAAGGCGATTTCGTTGAGCCGATCGAGCACATCCCAGTCCCGGATCGTTCCGACGATGTGAAAATCGCTGGGGCCGAACATCGTCTCGAAGACTTCGGCGCCCATGTTTCGGAACGCGTCCTCGAGCTCTCGCGGCCAGGGACGGACCCGGCAAAGGTAGGTTTCGTTCCAGGTTCGTATCGCGGCCTGGTATTCGGGCGCGGACGTCGTGCCGGCAGCTTCATGACGGTCGATGGCTGCCTGCGTGGCCGGATCCAGCTCGGACTTCAAGCGCGCCACCATGTTCGCGAACTCGGGTATGGACGCGATGCTGTTCGAGATGGTCAGGCTGGCGGCGCCCGAAGGGTTTGCGTCGAGCATGTACTGCTGGGCCAACATCCCGCCCCAGGAGTTGCCGAACAGGTGAAAGCTTTCCAGGGCCAGGGCCCGCACCACGGCATCGACCTCGGCCACCGAGCGATCCATCGTCCAAAGCTCGGGGCTTGGTGGGCATTTGGAGTTTCCGCAGCCAAGCTGATCCCAGAAGATGACTTCGCGCTGCGCGGCCAACCGCCCGAGTGACCGTAAGTAGTCGTGCGGTAAGCCCGGCCCGCCGTGGACGACGAGTAGCGGAAGACCCGCCCCGCCGCCGGTCCGCTTGAACCACACGTCGCCACCCGGGACCGCGATTGTCCCCTGCATAGCTGCCTGTGCCTCCTGATTGATCGGTGAGCAGACGCAGAATCGCACAATCCGGCGCAGCTATGTGCGATTCTGCGTCGGCTCGCGGAGCCATGCTTGTTGCGACTCATACTCTCGTAATGCGAGAATATGATTCTCGTCAAGGTGTGGATGGCTCTCACCGTCCCGTACCTGCTGGCTGAATTGGAGAAGACCCGTGCCTGAAGCCGTCATCGTGTCCGCCCTGCGCACCCCCATCGGCACCGCCCGCAAGGGGACCTTACGCGACACCAGCGCGCTCGACCTGGCGCACCACGTGGTCACCGAGGCGGCGAAGGACCTGGACCCGGCGCAGGTCGACGATGTGATCCTGGGCGAAGGCCTCTACGGCGGCGGCGTGTTGGCCCGCCACGCGGCCGTCACCGCGGGCCTGACCCAGGTGCCCGGCCTGGCCAACAATCGCCACTGCGCGGCGGGCCAGGCGGCCGTACAGAGCGCGGCGGCGAGCGTCCGGGCGGGCATGGATCAACTCGTCATCGCCGGCGGAGTGAACTCGGCATCCACGTCGCCGCGGTCGCGGATACAGGTGGATGGGGAATGGGTCGACTGGTTCCCCCCGACCCACCCGGACCGCCCCGAAGCACCCAACATGGACATGTCGATCACCGTCGGCTGGAACGCCGCCGTGAAAGCCGGTGTGAGCCGCGAGGAGATGGACGCCTGGGCGCTGCGCTCGCACCGCAATGCCATCGCCGCGATCGACGAAGGTCGCTTCAAAGAGGAGATCGTCCCCATCGACACCCCGCACGGGCTGTTCTCGGTCGACGAACACCCGCGCCGCGACACCAGTATGGAGAAGCTGGCCGCACTCAAGCCGCTGCACCCGGAAATCGAGGGCTTCTCCATCACCGCCGGCAATGCCTGCGGCGCCAACGACGGCGCTGCGGTGTTGACGATCGCCAGCGACCGGCTCGGGCTGCCCGCGCTGGCCACCGTCCGGTCCTGGGCGTCGGTCGGCGTCGACCCGGCGATCACCGGCCTGGCGCCGGTCGAGGCGATTCCGAAAGCCCTTGGGCGCGCGGGAATTTCGGCCTCCGACGTGGACCTTTTCGAAATCAACGAAGCCTTTGCGGCGATGTGCGTGGCCACCATCAAGCTTCTCGACCTTGACCCCGACAAGGTCAACGTCAGCGGCAGCGGCTGCTCGCTGGGCCACCCCGTCGCGGCGACCGGAGCCCGGATGCTGGTCACCCTGGTGCACGAATTGCGTCGCCGCGGCGGCGGCATCGGGGTCGCGGCGATGTGCGCGGGCGGTGGAATGGGTTCGGCGACGGTGATCGAGGTCGCGGCTCCATAATGCGTACATGACGATCGCTGACCTGATTGACCGCGCGCGCAACGGATCTCCCCGCGCGGCGGGTCGGCTGCTCAGCCTCGTCGAGGGTGAGCAGCGCGACGAGGTCCTGGGGGCCCTCGGACCGGCACCGGAGCGCGTGGGGCCGGTCATCGGCATCACCGGGCCGCCGGGCGCGGGCAAGTCGACGACGGTCGCCGCCCTGGTCGGCGCCTACCGCGCGCGTGGCTGCCGGGTGGCGGTGCTGGCCGTGGACCCGTCGTCACCGTTCAGTGGTGGCGCGCTGTTGGGGGATCGAATTCGAATGGCCGCGCACATCAACGACTCCGACGTGCTCATTCGCTCGGTGGCGACCCGAGGCCACCTCGGCGGGCTGGCCGCCGCGGTCCCGGCCGCCATCCGCCTGCTGGGGGCGATCGGCTATGACGTCGTCCTGCTCGAGACGGTGGGGGTGGGACAGTCCGAAATCGAGATCGCCGCCGTCGCCGACCCGACCGTCGTCATTCTCAATCCCGGTGCGGGCGACGCGGTTCAAGCCGCCAAGGCCGGGGTACTGGAGGTCGCCGACATCGTGGCTGTCAACAAGGCGGACCGGGACGGTGCCAAACAGACCGTCCGCGATCTCCGGGCCGAAACCAGCGCCCCGATCGTTCCGCTGATCGCCGCCCGGGGCGAGGGCATCGAGGACCTGATGGCCGCCATCGAGGACCACCGCCGCACCGACAGCCGCGCCCGCCGGCTGGCCCGCGCCCGTGCGCAGATCCTGTCGCTGGCTCAAACCCGGCTGCGGACCCGGCCGGATCTCGACCGGCTCGCCGAGGCGGTCGTCGACGGCGAGTGGGATCCTTACACGGCGGCCGAGCGGCTGATCTCACCGTCCACGCCTCAGACGGACTGACGGCCGGTGGGCACCCGCGTCCGTTCGAGGTGTCGCTCAAGAACTGACCGCTCCGGCGCGCTCGACCGCGACGGCGTCGGCGGACACACGAGTCACGTGAGTACCAGTTTGGCTGGCATGAGGTGAGTTTCGTTTGTGCTGTCACCGGCGCGATCACACATCAGACTCACCTATTGGTTGGGTACGCGGCGCCGTAATCGCCCACGCTCGGCGCTCGCCCCCGGCTATTTCAGGTCGACAGACTTCCCGGTGGCGGCCGCGTGGCCCGCGCGATACCCGAAAACCATTGCCGGACCGAGGGTTCCGCCGGCGCCGCCGTAAGCCCGGCCGGTCGCCCCGCCCATCGCGTTGCCGGCGGCGAACAGCCCCGGTATCGGCTCGCCGCCGACGTGCAGAACGCGCGCGTCGTGATCGGTGCGCGGGCCGCCCTTGGTGCCCATCGCACCGATGCTCACCGGTACCGCGTAGTACGGGGCGGTGTCGATGGGGCCGAGCGTCTTACCGGCCTGTGTGGTCGCGCTGTCGTCGCCCCAGTAGCCGTCGTAGGCGCTGGAACCCCGCCCGAACTCGGGGTCTTCACCGGCCGCCACGTGGCGGTTGAAGTTCTCGACGGTGCGGGTCAAACCGTCAGGGTCGATGCCCGTCTTGGCGGCCAACTCGGCGAGGTCCGCCGATTCGCAGAACCAGTCCGGGACGGGTTGTCCCGGTTCGATACCAAGAAATCCATAGCGTTGCAGGTGAACCGAATCGAACACCATCCATCCGCGATCATTGACGTACCCGCCGCGAGGATCCAAATAATGGAAGGCGCCGGCCATCGAGTTGTAGTCGCACGCCTCGTTGACGAAGCGCTGCCCCGCGGAGTTGACGATGATGCTGCGCGGTCGCGTTCTTTCCAGACGCACGCTGCGGCTGCGCGGCTTGCCCTCGATGGTGTCGCCGGGGATTTGGACGATCGGTACCCACCACGCTTCGCCCATGTTGGCCAGGTCGGCCCCCTGGGCCATCGCCATGCGCAGCCCGTCGCCGGTGTTGTTCGGGGGAGAGACCGCGCCGTGCATGGGGCCGCGCAGAAAGGCCTGTGCCAGAGCCGGATCCCACTCGAAACCGCCGGTACCCAGGATGACCCCGCGCCGGGCGCGAACGCTGATCGTGCGTTCCGGTAGGGCGACGCGCACTCCGATGATCTCTCCGCCCTCGGCAATGAGTTCTTCGGCGCGCGCGTTCACGTGCGGTGTCACCGCGGCGTCCAGCAGACCCTTTAGCAGTCCCGCGATCAGTGCCGTGCCGGCGACGCACAGATGGCCGGTGCGTTCGTCGATCGCCGCGTGCAGGCGTGCCCTGGTCTCGGCATCGAAACCGACGTTGGACCAGTCTGGCGGGAAAGACGTTATCTGCGTTGCCCATTCGCCCAGTTGAGCCAGATCGAAGGGAGCCGCACTGAGCGATCGCCCACCCGTCGGTTGTCCTCCGGGCAGCTCGGGCCGATAGTCGGGGAAGCCGGTGGCGATCTCGAAGCGCAGGCCGCTGTGTGCCTCGATGAAGTCGAGCATCGCCGGACCGGTGCGCACGAACGTTTCGACCAACTCGTCGTCCATCGAGCCGAGCGACTGGGCACGCAGGTATCTCAACGCGTCCGCTCGCGTCAAATCTCCGTCAGGAGAACGGTTATGGGCGGGGATCCACACGATGCCGCCCGACACGGCGGTGGTCCCACCGACGGTCGCGGCCTTTTCGTAGACCTCCACCGATGCGCCCGCCACGACCGCGGCCAGCGCGGCGGTGAGGCCGGCGCCGCCACTGCCGAGCACGACGACATCGACTTCGTGGTCCCATGACATCGACTGCTATCCCTTCAGCTCAGTGGCTAGCTCAGGAGCTCGGCCAACTGCTTGGCGGCCTTGACGACCGCGTCTTTCCCGCGCATTACGACGTCTTCTCGGTGCGAGATGAGGTTGATGCACGTGGGTGGGGACGGCGCCGGGCGGCGCACCCCCACGGCCAGGCCGTAGGTATTCGGTTCGATCTCGCCGTACGTCGTCACCCAGCCGCGCTTGCGCGCCCGCGAGACCAGCTCGCGCTCTCCCGGGCGCGGGGGCATGCACGCGAGCAAGGCGATTCCGGCGGCGCCGCGGTCCAGCGGGTAGCGGCTGCCTTCGTGAAAGGAAAGCTGGTAGGCGACGTGGCTGGGCACGATGACCGCGATCGCCACCTGCTGGTCGCCCTCGGCGATGAGCAGCGACACCGTCGTGCCGAGATCGTCGGCCAGCGCGCGCAGCGTCGGCAGACTCAGTTGGCGCACGTTGCGGTCGAAGGATGCGCCGAGCACGGCGAGTCCGGCCGCGGGCCGGTAGCGCCCGTCTTCTCCCTTGGCCACCAGCCGAAACTCGGCCAGCGTCGTCAGCAATCGGTAGGCGATGGTGCGATGCACCCCGACCTGATCGGCGAGCTGTTGCACCGTGAGCCCGGTGGGGGAGTCGGCCACCATCTGCAGCGCGGTGAGCCCCCTGGCCAGGGTTTGCGACCCGGTCCCGGAACTCGTCACCGCCTTGACAGACCTTCCCGCGAGAGCGAAGCTCTATATATAACGCACATCAGTGTGCGATATTAGCACACGAAGTAAGCCGAAAACGAGAACGAGATTTCCCCGATCTGGAGGCCGGACAGAACCGTGACGGAGTTCGAGAGCGTATGGAGCGATCTCCAGAGCGTCGCGTTTGAACAGGGCTACCTCGACGCCGGAGGAATACGGACCCGCTACCTACGGGCCGGGGACCCCGGCAAGCCGGTGCTGATTCTGTTGCACGGATCTGGCGGTCACGCCGAGGCCTACGTCCGCAACCTGGCGGCCCACGCGGATCATTTCTGGACGTGGTCGATCGACATGCTGGGCCACGGCTACACCGACAAGCCGGGTCACCCGCTGGAAGTCCGCCACTACGTCGAGCACCTGATGGCCGTGCTGCGCACCATCGGTGTCGATCACGCGTGCATCAGCGGCGAATCCCTCGGCGGCTGGGTCGCTTCCCGCGCCGCTGTCGACCATCCCGACGTAGTCGACCGCCTGGTCCTCAATACCGCCGGCGGCTCCCAGGCCGACCCCGTTGTGATGCAACGGATTATCACCCTCTCCATGGCGGCCGCCGAGGACCCCACCTGGGAAACGGTTCAAGCGCGGATCAAATGGCTGATGGCCGACAAGTCCCGGGACTATGACGACCTGGTTGCCAGTCGCCAGCGCGTCTACCGCCAACCGGGATTCGTCTCCGCCATGCGCGACATCATGGCGTTGCAGGATCCGGAGATTCGGGCGCGCAACATCCTCGGTCCGGCCGAATACGGCGCGATCGTCGCACCGACGCTGGTGCTCTGGACCAGTGACGACCCGACCGCCGATGTCACCGAAGGCCGCCGCATCGCGTCGATGATCCCCGATGCGCGCTTCGAAGTGATGCCCGGGTGCGGCCATTGGCCTCAGTACGAGGACGCCGAGACCTTCAATCGCCTGCACCTCGATTTCCTGCTGGGCCGCTGATGACCGCACCGGGGCAAGAGGCACCCGACACCGACGTACTCGTGGTCGGTGCGGGCCCGGTCGGCTTGACCTTGGCCAACATCCTTGGCCTGCAAGGCATCCGCACGGTCGTGGTCGAAGAGCGGGACAGCCTCATCGACTACCCGCGCGGGGTGGGACTCGATGACGAGGCCTTGCGCACGTTCCAGTCGATCGGGCTCGCCGACCGGGTGCTGCCGCACACGGTGCCCAACCAGATTCTGCGCTTCATGGACGCCAAGCGCCGAGTGCTCGCCGAAATGGCCCCGCCCGATGCGCGTTTCGGCTGGCCGAAGCGAAATGGATTCGTGCAACCGCTCGTCGATGCGGAACTGCTGGCCGGTCTGGACCGATTCGAACACGTCCAGGTGCGGTGGGAAAGCCCGATGGCGGGGTGCCAGGAGGACGCCGACGGGGTCACCGTCGAGCTCGGTGGCGGCGCCGAGAACAACGGCACCACATCACGACTGCGGGCACGCTACGTGGTCGGCTGCGACGGCGGCCGCAGCATGACGCGCCGGGTGATGGGTGTGTCGTTCGACGGGACGACGTCGTCGACGCGCTGGCTGGTGGTCGACATCGCCAACGACCCGCTCGGGCACCCGAACAGTGAGGTCGGCGCGGACCCCGAACGCCCGTACGCCTCGATCTCGATCGCCCACGGTATTCGCCGCTTCGAGTTCATGATCCACGCCGACGAGACCGACGAGCAGGCGGAGGATCCGGCATTCCTGCACCAGATGCTGGGCCGGATGGTGCCGCACCCCGACCGGGTCGATGTGATCCGGCGCCGGGTCTACACCCACCACTCGCGGATCGCCGGCGCGTTCCGCCGGGGCCGGCTGCTGCTCGCCGGCGACGCCGCGCACCTGATGCCGGTCTGGCAGGGGCAGGGCTACAACAGCGGGATCCGCGACGCGGCGAACCTGGGCTGGAAGCTCGCGGCGGTGCTGAGCGGCCGGGCCGACGACAAGCTGCTGGACACCTATGACGTGGAGCGCCGCAAGCACGCGCGCGCGATGATCGACCTGTCCACCATGGTGGGCCGCGTGATCTCGCCGACCAATCGTCGGGTGGCCGGAGCGCGTGACCTGCTCGTGCGGTCGGCGTCAATCGTGCCGTCGCTCAAACGATATGTGTTGGAAATGCGGTTCAAGCCCATGCCCCGCTACGAGCACGGGGCCGTCGTGCACGCTGCACCCGGCAGTGCCGATTCGCCGGTGGGAACGCTGTTCATCCAGCCCCGCGTCGACACCAGAGACCAGCAGGATGTACTGCTCGACGACGTGCTCGGCACCTGGTTCGCCGTGCTGTGCTGGAACAACAACCCCCGCAAACTCCTCGATGAGGCCGCATTCGCAAACTGGAAAGCCTTGGGTGCCCGCTTCTTTGCGCTGCGGCCGGCGACACAATTGCACTGGACCGACCATGACGATCCCGACGTCGTGGTCGTCGGCGACCGGCGCGGTGACCTCAAATCGTGGTTCGACACCCATTCCGAATCGGTGTTATTCCTGCGTCCCGATCGATGCATCGCGGGCGCCTGCATCGCTCAGCGCACTCCTGACCTGAGCGCCGCGCTCCTTGACGCGCTGACCCTGAGGCCGCAAGGGGGTGATTTGCAAAGTGGCACTGGCTCTGTGCTGTATGTCGCACAGCCCGCTCCTGAGTCTTCCGGGGCCGTCGCAGGACCTGCTTGACGACATCGAAGGCGCAATCGCCGAAGCGCGCAGATTCGTCGAAGACTTCGATCCCGAACTCGTCGTCGCCTTTTCCCCGGATCACTACAACGGGTTCTTCTACAAGGTGATGCCGCCGTTCTGCATCGGCACGAACGCCAGCGGAGTCGGTGACTACGGCACCCATGCCGGCCCGCTGGACGTGCCGGAGGAGCTCGCCCTCGACTGCGCAAAAGCCGTCCTCGACGCGGGGGTCGACATCGCGGTGTCGGCCAGCATGGACGTCGACCACGGCACGGTCCAGCCGCTCGAAAAGCTTTTCGGTGCCGCCACTTCGCGTCCGGTGATCCCGATTTTCGTCAATGCGATCGGAATCCCGTTGGGGCCGATGCATCGGTGCCGAGCACTCGGTGCCGCCGCCGGCGCCTATCTGACCGGCCTGGATAAACGAGTCCTGCTACTGGGATCAGGCGGGCTCTCGCACAGTCCGCCCGTGCCGACCTTGGCGACCGCGCCTGCGCCCGTGCTGGAACGGATCGTGCACGGCCGGCCGATGACACCGGAGCAGCGCCAGACCCGGCAGGCGGCCGTCATCGACGCGGCCAAAAGCTTTGCCGCCGGGGACAGTGGCCTACAACCACTCAACCCGGCATGGGACCACCGATTCCTGGAGATCGTCGACGGTGGATGGCTCAGCGAATTGGATCAGTGGTCGAACTCGTTCGTGGCCAACGAGGGCGGTAGCTCCGCACACGAGATCCGCACCTGGGTGGCGGCATTCGCGGCGCTGGAAGCCGCGGGGCCCTACGAAACCACCGGACGCTACTACAAACCCGCTCCCGAACTGATCGCCGGTTTCGCCATCAGAACGGCACTTCCGAAATGACCGACGTAGTGGACGATTTCGATCATGTTGTCGACGTACTCATCGTCGGGTCAGGCGGTGGCGGCATGACGGCCGCCCTCACCGCCCAGGCCGCCGGGCTCGACGCATTGGTGGTCGAAAAGTCCTCCCACTTCGGGGGTTCCACCGCGCTCTCCGGAGGCGGTATCTGGGTACCCGGCGCGCCCGCGCAGCGCCGGGAGGGCTATGCGCCCTCACCCGAGGGCGTGGTGGGATATCTCAGGCAGATCACCGACGGCCTGGTCAGCGAGGCGCGCATACGGCAATACGTCGAGACGGCGCCGCAGATGCTGCAGTTCTTGGAGCAACTGTCCGGCTGGTTCGAATTCGTCTGGAAGCCAGGGTATGCCGACTATTATCCGGAGTTACCCGGCGGCTCGGAGCTCGGCAGCACCATCAACGTGCCGCCCATCGACCTGCGCAAGATGGGCGCAGATGAGCAGCAGCTGCTGCAGCCGTTGGCGCTGGCGCCCAGAGGTATTTGGTTGGGCCCCAAGGAGCTGCGGACCTTCTATCGGATCCGCCAGTCCTGGGCCGGCAAAGGCGTGCTGCTCAAGTTGATCGCCCGGATGGTCAGGGCCAGGGTGTTCGGCGAGCGGATGGCCGCGATCGGACAGTCGCTGGCGGCCAGGCTCAGGTTGGCGCTGCGGGAGCGCGGCATCCCGCTGTGGCTGGACTCGCCGATGGTCGGGCTGCTCACCGACTCCGACGGAGTGGTGACCGGCGCGGTGGTGGAATCCGGCGGCAAGACCCAGCGGATCGGCGCACGGCTGGGCGTGATCCTGGCGTCCGGGGGGTTCGACCACGACCTCGCCTGGCGCAAAGAGCTTCTGCCCGAGGTGGACCAGGACTGGAGCTTCGGCAATCCGGCGGCGATGGGCGACGGCATCCGCGCGGCACAAAAGATCGGCGCCGCGACAGATCTGCTCGACGAAGCCTGGTGGTTCCCGGCGATTCAATGGCCGGACGGCCGCATGCAATTCATGCTGAACGAACGGATGATGCCGGCGCAGTTCATCGTCAACGGCGCCGGCAAGCGGTTCATCAACGAGGCGGCCCCGTACATGGATTTCGGCCACGCCATGATCGAGGGCCAGAGGTCCGGCGTCACCCACATCCCGTGCTGGCTGATCACCGACCACAGGTCGTTCAATCGCTACGTTGTCGGGGGACACCTGCCGATACCGAAAATCCCGCTGGCGCCGGTGCCCACCGGTCGCAAGATTCCACCGGCCTGGCTGGAATCGGGTGTCGTGAAGGCCGCCAGGACATGGGAAGAGATGGCGGGCAAGATCGGCGTGCCCCCGGGCCAGCTCGCCGAAACCGCCGGCCGCTTCAACGAACTCGCCCGCAAGGGCCACGACGACGATTTCAACCGCGGCGACAGCGTGTACGACAACTACTACGGCGATCACACATTGCCCAACCCGAACTTGTATCCACTGGGTGATCCGCCGTATTACGCCTTCCGAATCGTTCTCGGGGACCTCGGAACCTCGGGCGGCCTGCGCACCGATGAACATGCCCGCGTCCTGCGGACCGATGACACCGTGGTGCCGGGACTCTACGCGGTGGGCAACACGTCCGCGCCGGTGATGGGCCGCAGCTATGCCGGTGCCGGCGCGACCATCGGCCCAGCCATGACCTTCGGCTATGTCGCGGCGAAACACGTTGCGGCCCAAGCACCCAATCGAGCCGTTAATACTCATAGGAGGTAACAATGAAAATCTCGCTGTTCTACGAATTCGCTTTGCCGCGACCCTGGGCGCCGGACGACGAGCACGTCATGATGCAGGACTGCCTCGACGAGGTCGAGGCCGCCGACAAAGCGGGCTTCTCCACCGTGTGGTTGACCGAGCATCACTTCCTCGAGGAGTACTGCCACTCGACGGCGCCGGAGATCTTCTTGGCCGCGGCCAGCCAGCGGACCAAGAACATCCGGCTCGGGTTCGGCATCATGCACCTGCCGCCCGTGGTCAACCACCCCGCCCGGGTCGCCGAACGCATCGCCACCCTCGACCTGCTCTCGAACGGCCGCGTCGAGTTCGGCACCGGGGAATCGTCGTCGGTCGGTGAGCTCGGCGGATTCAACATCGACCCCGCCGACAAGCGGGCGCAGTGGGAGGAGGCCCTCGAAGTCTCGATCCGCTGCATGATCGAGGAGCCGTTCAGCGGATTCAACGGCGAACACGTCCAGATGCCAGCGCGCAACGTCGTTCCCAAGCCGCTGCAAAAGCCGCATCCGCCGGTCTGGGTCGCCTGCACGCGACCCGCCAGCGTGCAGATGGCCGCCCAAAAAGCCATCGGGGCTTTGAGTTTCGCCTACACCGGCCCCGGCCCACTGACCGAAAGGGTCAACGGCTACTACAAGGAATTCGAAGAGAACGGCGTCCCCGTGACCCCGCGCATCAACCCGAACATCCTCGCCATCGGCGGTGACCTGTCGATGATGGTCGCCAAGACCGACGAGCAGGCGCTGCAGCGGCTCGGGCAGGGCGGCGGGTTCTTCTCGTTCGGCATCATGCACTACTACATGACCGGGGTGCACACGCCCGGGCGGACCGGAGTGTGGAAGCGGTATCTCGAAGAGGTCGAGAAGGATCCGACTCTGGCGTACGGGCCGGGGCGGGGCGCCATCGGGTCGCCGGCCACGGTGCGGGAATTCCTGCGCGGCTACGAAGAAAGCGGCGTCGACGAGATCATCCTGCTGCTCAACCCGCGCAGCCACGAGGGCACCATGGAATCCATCGAGTTGATGGGCAAAGAGGTGCTTCCCGAGTTCATCGAGCGTGACGCAAAGGCCGTGGCCGACAAGGCCACCAGGCTCGCGCCCGTGATCGAAAAGGTGGAGGCGCGTCGACCGAAATCGACGGCACCGCAGTTCGACGAGGATTACTCGTTTGGTGGACTGCCCACCGGTCGTGGCGGTAAGTTCACCGCCAGCGAGATCCCCGAAGCGATGGCGGAGATCAACGAGGGCCGCGTCCAGGCGGCGCAGCGGGCAAAGGAACAGCAGAAGTAGAGCCTGAGTTCTACCAGGATTTCGGGGCGAGCCTTGGGAGAGATCGACGAGCTGTGGCGCTACGACGGCCGCCGGGCGGTGGTGACCGGATGCGCCTCGGGTATCGGCGAACACGTGGTACGGCAACTCACCGAGCTCGGCGCCGAGGTGGTCGGGCTGGACAAGCGCCGACCGCCGTTCGAGGTCAATGAGTTTCATGAGGTGGACCTCGCCGACCCGGAGTCGATCGACGGTGCCGTAGGGTCCATCCGCGGGCGTGTCGACGCGCTTTTCAACGTCGCCGGCGTGTCGTCCGGGGTCGGCAACCCGTCACTGGTTGCCACGATCAACTTCTTGGGGTTGCGCCACGTCACCGAGGCGCTCATCCCGAAGATGGCCGCGGGGTCCTCCATCGTCAGCGTGTCCTCGCTCGCGGCGGTCGCCTACCGGGAACATCTGCATGAGGTCGCGCCGTTGCTCGACACCGCGTCCATGCGGGAGGGCATCCAGTGGTGTGCCGCCCATCCCGACGAGTTGGGCAATGGCTATCAGCTGTCCAAGGAAGCGATCATCCTCTACACGATGCGCAGCGCCACGCCGCTGGGCGCTCGGGGGATCCGCATCAACTGCACCGGGCCGGGGGTCACCGAGACACCGATCCTGGACCAGCTGCGCACGGCATACGGGCAGGGCTTCCTCGACGACATCCCCAAACCGCTCGGCCGCGTTTCCGAACCCGCGGAGCAGGCGGCGGTGCTGCTCTTCCTGAATAGCCGTGCGGCCAGTTATATTTCGGGCCAAGTTGTGTGGGTCGACGGCGGAAACGTCGGTGCCGCGATCGCTCGTGAGCTCGAGGAAGGAGCCCCGTGGCCGACTTGACTGATTTTCGGCGGGTGGCGCGTGACGTCTCGAATTGGGGCCGCTGGGGTGACGACGACGAGCTCGGCACGCTGAACTTCATCACCACGGAAAAGATCGCCCAGGCGGCGAGCCTGGTCCGACACGGCAGGGTCTTTCCGCTCGGCGTGGACTTCGGTGCGTCGGGCCCGCAGGGCGCCTTCGAATATCGGCACAACCCCGTCCATATCATGACCATCGATGGCGGCGACGCGAAGACGCTGGCCCAGTACGGCCCCGGCTGGGCGCGCAACCCAATAGCCCAACAGCTCAGCAGTTACATGGGCGACGACAATCCGTTCCGCTTCAACGACGACTTGATCATCATGCCGTTGCAGGCGGCAAGTCAGTGGGACGCGCTGTCGCACGTCTACTACGACGAGCAGCTCTACAACGGCTTCCGAGCGGATTCGGTGACCAGCATGGGCGCCGTGCATTGCGGAATCGACAAGGTCGACGGCAAGGGCATTACGTCGCGAGGCGTGCTGCTGGATATGGTCCGTCACCGGAATGCGGAAGTCTTTCTCGAGCAGGGGAATCCGATCACACCCGAAGAGTTGGACGATGCCGCACGCGCGCAGGGCGTGCGGATCGAACGCGGTGACATCGTGTTGATCCGGACCGGTTGGTGGACGAGGTTCGCCCAGACCGGGGACAAGACCGAGCCCTTCTCCGGACTGGACTGGGGCTGCGCCGCGTGGCTGCACGACCACGAGGTCGCCGCCGTCGCTGCCGACAACCTGCAGGTCGAGGACCTGGTCTCGGGAGTAGAGGGCGTATTCCTGCCCCTGCATCTGCTCTGCCTGCGCGACATGGGAATGATGTTCGGCGAGTACTGGGATCTCACCGCGCTGGCCGAGGACTGCGCCGCCGATGGCGTCTACGAATTCCAGCTCGTCGCCCCGCCGCTGAGAGTCGTTGGTGCAGTGGGATCCCCGGTCAACCCGATAGCGATCAAATGATGGACTTTCAGCGTAAAACCATGTCGGTGGACGGCCTTTCCACCGGCTACCTGGAAGCGGGCGAGGGCGAGCCGGTGGTGCTCTTGCACGGCGGTGAGTTCGGCGCGAGTGCCGAACTTGGTTGGGAACGCAATATTTCCGCGCTCGCTGCACGCTATCGGGTGCTGGCCCCGGATATGCTGGGATACGGAAGTTCGGCCAAGGTGATCGACTTCGTCGACGGCCGCGGGATGCGGATCCGCCACGTCGCGCGGTTTTGCGAATTGCTCGGCGTCGACTCGGCCCACTTCGTCGGCAATTCGATGGGAGCCATCAACCTGCTCACCGACAGCACGTCGGAGACGCCGCTGCTGCCGATCCGTAGCCTGGTGATCATCTGCGGGGGCGGCGAGATCCAGCAGAATCAGCATTTCGAAGCGCTGCAGAACTATGACGCCACGCTGCCGGCCATGCGCCGCATCGTCGAAGCGCTGTTTTCCGACCCCGCCTACCCCGCCGACGACGACTACGTGCGGCGCCGCCACGAGTCGGGCACCGCGCCGGGGGCGTGGGAGGCGATCGCCGCGGCCAGGTTCCGTCGCCCCGGGGCCACGCCGTCCTCGGCCCCGTCGAGTACGCGCGCCTACGAACGCATCGGCGCGCCAACGCTTGTCGTCGAAGGCGGAGACGACAAGCTCCTTCCCGGCGGCTGGGCGGCCCAGATCGCCAAGCAGATCGACGGTGCCCGTTCGGTGGTGATCGACAGGTCCGGGCACTGCCCCCAGATCGAGCAGTCGGCGGCGGTCAACCAGTTGCTGATGGATTTTCTGAGCACGGTGTGATTGTTAGAAGACGTAGTCCAGGCGCGTCTCCATCCCGGCGACCTGGTGATAGGCGTTGTGGCGGTGAACATCGTGGCGGTGCCCACGCGCTGGGTGAGTTCGCTCGGCTGGAATTGCGGGTCGGGTGCGCTGTGCGCGCCCCCGGCTTTTACTTGGCGGTGCTGCGCACCTGCGAAGCCAGCCAATCGCCGAACGTGGTGGGGTACAGGGTCACTTCTTCGCCCTCGACGGGAACGATCATGCGCTCGTCGAGCACCGCACCGAAATACTGCGCATCCGGGTCGGTCACCACCCGGCGGGCATCGCTAGTCGCGGCGAACCGGGTCCGGATGAAGTCGTCCATACCCCGCTTCTCCGGGCCGGCGATGTTGATCACCCGATTGACCGGGTCACCGATCGCAGCGCGGGCGACGGCCGTGGCCACATCCGCGGCCGCGATGGGCTGAAACGCCGCATGCGGCGCGCGGACCGTGTCACCGTCGGTCATCGAATCGGCAATGCCCCCAATGAATTCGAAGAACTGCGTAGCCCGCACGATCGTAAACGGAGCTCCCGATTCCACGATCACCTTTTCCTGGGCGATCTTGGCCCGCATGTAGCCACTCGCGGCCGCCCGGTCGGCCCCCACGATCGAGAGCGCGACGTGATGCTGCACGCCGGCGGCCCGCTCCGCCTCGAGGAGGTTGCGGGTGGAGGTGGTGAAGAAATTCAGCACCTCGTCATCGGTCCAGGACGGCGAGTTGGAGACGTCCACCACCGTGTGGACACCGGCGACGGCCGCGGCGAGACCCTCGCCGGTCACGGCGTTGACGCCGGTGCTCGGTGACGCCGGGACCGCTTCGTGCCCCTGCTCGGTGAGCAGGGCGACAACCTGCGATCCGATCAGGCCGCTGCCACCGATTACCAAAACCTTCATGATCTCGCCTTTCAAGCTTCCCGATGAACTGGCCTCTTCAGCATGGCCCGTGCACTGGCGGGTGGGAACCCTGGAAAGCCCGAAGTCATGCCGAACTCAACGGGCCAAGCGGGCGTTTGACGCCAGACGATCGAGCATCGCGCCCCGCAGCGTCTTAAATCAACTGTTTGACTTAACGCTCGCGACCCCGATTAACTCATCGGGTGGTTAACGAACTCGAGGGCAAGGTCGCCATCGTCACCGGCGGTGCGTCCGGCATCGGTCGAGGCCTCGTGGAGCGCTTTGTGGCGGAGGGCGCGCGCGTCGTCATCGCCGACGTCGAGACCGACCGAGGCGAGGCACTGGCGATATCGCTCGGCACCAACGCCGCCTTCCGGCAGACGGACGTTGCCGACCCCGAACAGGTGGGCGCCTTGGTAGCCGGGGCCGTCGAGAAGTTCGGCGGTCTGCACGTCATGGTGAACAACGCCGGGATTTCGAGCCCCCTGCGAAAACTGCTCGACGACGACCTCGCCGATTTCCACCGCGTGATGGGCGTCAATGTGCTGGGCGTGATGGCGGGTACCCGAGATGCCGCGCGGCACATGGCCGAACACGGCGGCGGGTCGATCATCAACATCACCTCGATCGGCGGGATCCAGGCCGGCGGCGGTGTGATGATCTACCGTGCGTCCAAAGCGGCGGTCATCCAGTTCACCAAGGCCGCCGCAATTGAGTTGGCATACCACGAGATTCGAGTCAACGCCATCGCGCCGGGCAGCATACCCACGCCGATTTTGGGGAAGTCGGCGGCCGGCATGGACCCCGAACAGCTGAAGCAATTCGAGGCGCGGATTCGCCAGGGGATGCGCGATGACCGGCCGCTGAAGCGCGAGGGCACGCCCGACGACGTCGCCGAGGCGGCGCTGTATTTCGCCACCGACCGGTCGCGCTACGTCACCGGGACCGTGCTGCCGGTCGACGGTGGGACGGTGGCGGGCAAGGTCGTTCGGCCCAAGCGGCAGGGCTGACAAGGCGCCTCAGGATCCCGAGCGTGACGATGCGCTCACGTTCGGGCGCCGGCGTCCACGCCGAGGCCCCGCAACCAAGGATTCTCATTTAAATCAATCGCTTGACTTAAAGCTCGGCGCGCGGTTGACTGGCGCAATGACCACCGTCAGCCGGACTGTGCGCACCGAGCGGGCCAGCTCCACCCAAGAGGCGATCTTGGTGGCCGCCGAACGGCTGTACGCCGAGCACGGCATGTTCGCGGTGTCCAACCGGCAGGTCAGTGAGGCCGCCGGTCAGGGCAACAACGCCGCGGTCGGCTACCACTTCGGCACCAAGGCCGACCTGGTGCGCGCCATCGAGCGCAAGCACCGCGGACCCGTCGAGCAGCTACGCGAGCAGATGGTCGACGAATTGCTGGAATCGGGCACCGCCGCTGGCCGGGACGCCGAACTGCGCAACTGGGTGGCGTGTCTGGTGCGGCCGCTCACCGATCACCTCGAGGAGCTCGGAAATCCGACGTGGTACGCGCGGTTCGCGGCGCAGGCGATGACCGATCCCGCGTACTACAACATCATCGTCAAGGGCGCGCTCAGCTCGCCGTCGCTGGTGCAGGTCGTCGAGGGCGTCAACCGGTGCCTGCCCGAATTGCCGGCCGAGGTGCATTTCGAACGCAACATCATGGCTCGAAACCTGTTGATGCACACCTGTGCCGACCGTGAACGCGCGCTGGCCGCAAGTGCGTTGACGTCCCATCGTTCCTGGCGGGCTGCGGCGTCCGGCCTCATCGACGCGATCGTGGGCCTGTGGCTGGCGTCCGTGACGGCGCACGAGTAAGGGGTTGAGAGATGAAAGTGACTGTCGACCAAGATGTTTGCGCCTCCTCGGGCAACTGCGTCATGAACGCGCCCGAAGTGTTCGACCAGCGCGACGAAGACGGCGTCGTCGTCTTGCTCAATCCCCATCCAACGTCCGAACAGGCCGAGGGCGCGCGGCGGGCGGCGGCCGCCTGCCCCGCACAGGCCATCCACATCGAAGAATGACATACGGCGAGGAATGAGAAAGATGTCAGACACGCTGACAAGCACCACAACCGAGCGGACCGCCGACATTCCGGATTACCCGATGGCCAGGCAGGCGCGCTGCCCGTTCGCGCCACCACCGGATGTGATGGCACTGGCCGAAGTCAGGCCACTGTCCCGAGTCCGGATCTGGGACGGCAGCACACCGTGGCTGATCACGGGGTATGAGCAAGTGCGCGAGCTGTTTTCGGATTCGCGGGTCAGCGTCGATGACCGGCTGTCCGGGTTCCCGCACTGGAACGAGGGCATGCTGTCCACGGTGCACAAGCGTCCGCGTTCGGTCTTCACCGCCGACGGTGAGGAACACACCCGGTTCCGGCGCATGCTGTCGAAGCCCTTCACGTTCAAGCGCGTTGAAGGTTTGCGCCCGACCATCCAGCAGATCACCGACGACCACATCGACGCGATCCTCGCCGGACCGCAGCCCGCCGATATCGTCAGCGCGCTGGCGCTGCCGGTGCCCTCGCTGGTGATCAGCCAGCTGCTCGGGGTCCCCTATGAGGACGCCGAGATGTTCCAGCACCACGCCACCGTCGGTGTCGCGCGTTACGCCACCGCTGAAGACACCGTCAAAGGCGCGATGAGTCTGCACAAATACCTCGCCCAGCTGGTCGAAGCGAAGATGGAAAGTCCGGCCCCGGATTCCACGCCAGACGCGGTATCCGACCTCGCCGAACGGGTCAAGGCCGGCGAACTCAGCGTGAAAGAGGCCGCCCAGCTGGCCACCGGTTTGCTGATCGCCGGGCATGAGACGACCTCGAACATGATCGGGCTCGGCGTGCTCGCCCTGCTGGAAAAGCCCGACCAGCTGGCCGTCATCCGAGACGCGGAAGACCCCAAAATCATCGCCAGCGCGGTCGAGGAGTTGATGCGCTACCTCAGCATCATTCAGAACGGCCAGCGCCGCGTCGCACTAGAAGACATCCACATCGCCGGCGAGACGATCCGTGCCGGTGAGGGCATCATCATCGACCTGGCCCCGGCAAACTGGGATCCGCGCGCGTTCTCCGAACCGGACCGGCTTTATCTGCACCGCTCGGGAGCCGACCGCCACGTCGCATTCGGCTACGGCCGGCATCAATGTGTCGGGCAGCAGCTTGCCCGCGCCGAGATGCAGATCGTGTTCCACACGCTGGCCCGGCGCATTCCCACGCTGAAACTGGCCATTCCGATCGAGGACGTGCCGCTCAAGGACGACCGCCTCGCCTACGGCGTCTACGAACTGCCGGTGACCTGGTAGCCCAGCTCGCTACTTTGAAAATTGCGGATCCGAATGGAGGGTCAAGGATGACGACTCGAACAAGCACGCTCTATCCGCCCGGAGGTTTTGGCGCTCCGAAGGATCGACGCGGCCACGCCGCCGGCAGCGACGTGGGCCTGCCGAAGGGGACCGTCGTCTTCTCGGCCGACAACCACATCTCGCTGGCCGATGACATTTTCTACCAACGCTTCCCGGATGACCTGAAGGACAAGGCGCCACGGATCTGGTACGAGGACGGGGCCTACCAGGTCGGCCGCAAGGGACAGTCGTTCCTGCCGGGTGACTTCAGCGCCGTGCTGATGCAGTACGACGACCTGCCCGGCGCCGCGAGCACCAACATCGAGGCCCGGATTCAAGAATTGCACGACGACGGGGTCGAGAAGGAGCTGGCGTTTCCCAACGCGGTGCTGGCGCTGTTCCACTACCCGGACAAGCAACTTCGCGAGCTGGCCTTTCGCATCTACAACGAATACATCGCCGAGCTGCAGGAGCGCTCGGGCGGCCACTTCTACGGCGCCGGCCTGATCAACTGGTGGGACCCGCAGGGCACGCGCAAGACGATCGAGGAGTTGAAGTCTCTGGGGCTCAAGACGTTCCTGATGCCGTTGAACCCGGGCAAGGGTGACGACGGCAACCCGATCGACTACTCCAGCACCGCCATGCGGCCGGTGTGGGACGAGATCGAGGCCGCCGGTCTCCCCATCACACACCACATCGGGGAAACCCCGCCGAAAAGCCCGACTGAGTTCAACAGCGTCGTGGTCGGCATGATGATCAATATCGACGGATTCCGGGAGACCTTCTCCAAGTACATCTTTGGCGGCATCCTCGACGACCACCCGGGGCTGCGGGTCGGCTGGTTCGAAGGCGGCATCTCCTGGGTTCCGTGGGCGCTGCAGGACGCCGAGCATCTGGTCGCGTCCTACCAGCACATGTTCAACCGTCCCCTGCAGCACGACGTGCGCTACTACTGGGACACCCACATGAGCGCGTCGTTCATGGTCGACCCCCTGGGTTTGCAGCTGATCGACCAGATCGGCGTGGACAAGGTCATGTGGTCCAGCGACTATCCGCACAACGAAAGCACGTACGGCTATTCCGAGAAGTCACTGAAAGCCGTCGTCGACGCGGTGGGCCCGGCGAACGCGGCGAAGATTGTCAGCGACAACGTCACGAAGTTCCTGGGTCTGTAGTGACGACGTTCGCGCAACGGGACACCAACGCCGGTAACGGACTGGTGATTCCCGAAACACCCGATCTTCCTCGCCTGCGCCGCGAGACGGGGGCCCGGCTGCGGTCGGCGATGGCCGAACGTGGCGTCGACGCGATGGTGCTGCTCGGCAACAACGCCGTCGTCTACGCCACGGGCGCGAGTTGGCCACTCGGCGACGCCGGGCTGTCCTACGTCGAGCGTCCGGTGGCCGTGGTGCTCGCCGACGACGAGTGGCCGCACCTGTTCCTGCCATTCCGCGAGGGAGCCTCGCAGGAATCGGACCTGCCCGCCGACCACCTGCACGGGCCCGTATATCTCGAATTCGATGAGGGTGTGCGGCATTTCGCGCGTCAGTTGGCCGACATCCTTCCGGCCACCGCGGTCGTTGCGGTCGACGAATTGACAGGCGCGATGTCGCGTGCCGGCGATGCCTTGTTCTGCAACGGCGCCCCCGTTGACGCCGCGGCCATCGTCAGTGCGGCCAAGCTGGTCAAGACCCCGGATGAATTGTCCTGCATGCGCAACGCCATCCGGATCACCGACGAGGCAATGGTCGAGGTTCAGAAGCGGTTGGCCCCCGGAATCCGTCAGATCGATTTGTCGGCAAGCTTTTTGCGCCGAGCCTTCGAGCTGGGGGCCACGGCCAGCATGCTCGAGCCGATCTGGCAGGTGATGCCGCCGAGCAAGGCCGAGGGCGTGTGGACCACGCACGGTGACCTGGCGCTGCCGCTGCTGAGCACCGAGCGTGAGCTGGCCGAAGGGGACGTGCTGTGGACCGACGTCAGCATCACCTACCAGGGCTACTGTTCCGACTTCGGGCGCACCTGGATCGTCGGCCGGGATCCGTCGCCGCGTCAGCAGGCGCAGTTCGATAAATGGTTCGAGATCATGAGCGCAGTACTGGGTGTCGCCAAGGCCGGCGCCACCGCCGCGGATCTGGGGCGGGCCGCGATCAAGGCCAACGGCGGCACCAAGCCGTGGCTGCCGCACTTCTACCTGGGCCATGGCATCGGCGTCAATGCGGCCGAAATGCCAATGATCGGAACCGATCTCGGCCAGGAGTTCGACGAGAATTTCGTCCTTAAATCCGGGATGGTGCTGGTGCTGGAGCCCGTGGTGTGGGAGGACGGCACCGGTGGCTACCGCAGCGAAGAGGTCCTGGTGATTACCGAGGAAGGCTGGATCCGTTTGACCGACTACCCCTATGACCCCTATGGGAACTGAAGTCCTGCCCGACGAGCGCACGCTGCGCTCAGGGCGTCGCCGCCGGGCGCTGGAACAGATGGCGGCACACGATCTCGATGTGCTGGTCCTCGGCCGGCAAGCCAATGTCCGTTACGTCACCGGCGCGCCGCAGCTGTGGGTCGCGGGCACCCGGCCGTTCGGCCCGACCTGTGTGGTGGTGCGTGAGACCGGTGCCGTGCACCTCCTCAGCACGTGGGACGAGGGCGTGCCCGACGACATTCCCCACGAGAACCTCTACGGCATCTCGTGGAACCCGATGAACACCATGTCGGTGCTGCAACGCATCGATGGCGCGGCGACCGCCCGGCGCGTCGGAACCGATGCGCTCTCACCGGTTTTCGCGCAGCTGCTGCCGACCGCGTTCCCCAACGCACAGCTGGTGGACGGAGAGCTCGCGATGCGGGCCGCCCGCCGTGTCAAGACGGCCGAGGAGATCGCCGCGTTGCGGGAATCCGTCGCGGTGGCCGAGTCGGCCCTGGCGGCCGGGGTCGCCGAGTTGCGGCCGGGGGTAACCGAACAAGCGCTGGCCGGTGTCGTGTTGGAGGCCTCGGCGGCCGGCGGCGTGTGCACCCCGTCGAATCAAGACGTCGCATGGGTGACCTCGCGCACGCACCCGTGGCGCCGCGCCGACGGTGACGGCCGCATCCAGGACGGCGATCTGGTGGCATTGTCCGCCGGGGTCCTGGCGGGCGGCTACGTCGGCGAAGTGGGACGGACCTGGCCCGCCGCCAGGGACCAGGTGCCCGACGGTGCCCCGGCCCTGTATCGGCGCTGGGAAATCCTGTGGGACAAGCTGATCGATTCTTGCCGGCCCGGCGCGGGCGCCGCCGACCTGATGTCCGCCTATCAAGCCGCGGGGGAGCCGGACCCGCCGATGCCGGTGGCCCGCGGTCTGGGCATGGGGTTCGACCCACCCGTCGTCTCCAGGCAGCTACCCGCAACCGCGGCCGGCGAACGTCTGGAACCGGGGATGGTGCTGGCCGTGACGGGTTATGTGTGGGAAGAAGGAGTAGGCGCGGTATTCGGGCGAGAAGCGGTCCTGATTACCGCGGATGGCCCCGAAGTGCTCACCGCGAGCCCGTTCTGGCAGCCCTAGCCATGCCCGATCCCGCAGAGCCGCCGGCGGAGGAGATCATCCGGTACGACAAGGACGCCAAGACGCGGATCGCCACGATCACGTTCGACCGGCCCGACTACCTCAACGCGCCGACGATCGCGGCCCGGGTACGCTACGCAGATTTGTTGCACCGGGCCAACATCGACGACGATGTCAAGGTCCTGGTGATTCGGGGCGCCGGCGACGACCTTGGTTCGGGTGCGGACCTGACCGAGGTGATGCGGGTCCGCGACGCGGCGGATCAGGGCCCGCGGCTCGCCGAGTACCGGATCGGCGCCGATGAAGTCCGGCACCCGCCCCCGGGCTCGTTTCGCAACGGCGCCACCCTCGGTCAGTGGTATGCCAATCCGAACTCCGGCATCCGCGGTCTGCAGGACTTCAAGAAGATCAGCATCCTCGAAGCCAAGGGCTACTGTTACGGCTGGCACTTCTACCAGGCCGCCGACGCGGACCTGGTGATCTCCAGCGACGACGCGCTGTTCGGGCATCCGTCGTTCCGGTATTGCGGCTGGGGTCCCCGCATGTGGTGGTGGGCGCAGACCATGGGTATCCGCAAGTTCCAGGAGATGGTGTTCACGGGAAGGGCTTTCACCGCCGCGGAGATGTACGACTGCAATTTCCTCAACAGCGTGGTGCCCAGGGATCAACTCGAGGCGGAGGTGGAGAAATACGCCTTGGCCTGCGCCCGCAATCGCCCCACCGACACGGTCTTCATGCAGAAGGTCTTCTTCGAGATCATGAAGCAGTTCCAGGGTGAATATCTGGGCAGCATGCTCAGCGGTGTCTTCGAGTCGATGGGCGGCAGCGTCCGCCCGGATGTCGGCGATGAACTGATGCTCGCTGACGCCATGCAACAGGGTCTGGGCGATGCGGTCAAGGACAACGACAGCAAGTTCCCCGCAGAGTGGCGTTTGAGCAAAGATGCGCGCAAGAAAGCCCGCAAGAATGCGCGCGAGAAGCCGCCCACCGCCAAGGGCGCCAAAGCGAAGAGAAAGAACCAGTGACGCGGGTCGAAGCGCCACTGGCCGGCTACACGGTGATCGATCTGTCCACCGGCATCGCGGGTGCCTACTGCACCAAGTTGCTCGCCGACGGTGGTGCTGACGTCGTGAAAGTCGAGCCACCAGAGGGCGATCCGTTGCGCGCGTGGTCGGCGTCGGGTGCGTCCATCCCGGCCGGCGGCGACGGCGCGTTGTTCAGCTTCCTGGCCGGTGCAAAGCACAGCGTCGTCACCGATCCCGCCGAAGATGGCGACGTCGGACTGGTGGACCGACTGCTGGCCTCGGCGGATGCGGTGATCTGGTCCGCCGGTTCCACGGTGGCCGGGCATTCGGACTTCACGCCGCAGGCCATCCATCACCGCCACCCGCACCTCACCGTCACCGCGATCACGCCGTTCGGGCTGGAAGGTCCTTGGCGGGACCGCGCCGCAACCGAATTCACGCTGCAGGCGTGGTCAGGGGGAATCGTCGGCCTCGGCCGCGGCGAGCAGGAGCGCCCGCCTGTCTTCGTGGGCGGTCAGGTCGGCGAATATTTGGCCGGCGCTTACGCGAGCGCGGCCACCCTGTCGTCGCGGTGCCGCCGGATCGACGGCGGGGCAGGAGAACTGCTGGACCTGTCGATGCTCGAGACCCAGATCCTGTGCCTGACCTATTACCCGGTCACCTACTTCGAGGTGCTCGGTCGACCGTGGAGAGACATGCGGCGGCCGACGATTCCGGGAGTGGCTCAGGCAAAAGACGGCCTGGTGGATCTCGGCTGCGGAACCGCGCAGCAGTGGTTCGACCTGTGCGCGATGGTGGGTCACCCCGAGTGGATCGATGAGGAATCGCCGCTGTCGATCACCGAGCAAGCCAACATCCACGCCGAAGAGATCTTCGCCTGGATGTCCCGCACCCCGGTCGACGAAATCCGGGAACTGGCCATGGCATTCCGCATCCCCAACGCGCCCGTCGCCAACGGTGCCAATGTCACATCGTTCGACCAGTTCGTGGAACGCGGTTCATTCGTCCGCAATCCGCGCGATGGGTTCGAGCAGCCGAGTCACCCGTACCGGATGCGGCCGGCGCGGTTGTGCGGACCGCATCCGGCGCCGCGGCTGGGGGAGCACACCGAGCAATACCGGGCCGCGGATCTGTCCGCACGGCCCGGACCGACGGGTATGGCGAAACCGTTGCCGTTCAACGGCCTTCGGGTCCTGGACATGACGACGTTCTGGGCGGGGCCGTGCGGTACCCATTTTCTGGCCATGCTCGGCGCCGAGGTCATCCACATCGAATCAACCCGCCGCCCGGATGGCACTCGGCTGATCGCCGGCGTGCCGATCACCGAGGACCAGTGGTGGGAAAAGTCGCCTATCTTCGAGGCGCTGAACACCAACAAGAAGGGCCTGACACTCGACCTGCAGAGCCCGCGCGGCCGAGAGCTACTGCGTGAGCTCATCGCAACCTGCGACGTGGTGGTGGAAAACTTCACGCCGCGGGTGCTGGACCAGATCGGGCTGGATTTCGCCACGGTTCAATCGATCCGGCCGGACACGGTGCTGGTGCGGATGCCCGGCTTCGGTCTCGAGGGGCCATGGCGCGACAACCCGGCCTTCGCTTACGTCATCGAAGCCGCCTCCGGCGTCAGCTGGCTCACCGGCTACCCGGACCGCACACCCTATGACCCGTACTCGATCGGTGACCCCAATGCCGGTGTGCACGCGGTCAACGCGATACTGCTGGCACTGGAGCATCGCCGCCGCACCGGTGAGGGCGTGTTCGTCGAAGCGGCGATGGTCGATGCGGCGCTGAGCATCTCCGCCGAGCAGGTCATCGAATACTCGGCGTACGGGGCGGTGCTCGACCGCGCCGGCAACAGAGGGCCAACCGCCGCACCACAGAACCTCTACCTCAGCGCGGATGTCGACGAATTCGGCCGGCTCGACAGCTGGGTCGCCATCGCCGTGGCCACCGACGATCAGTGGGTGAAACTGTGCCGGGCGCTCGGATCGCCTTCCTGGGCAACCGATCCGGCGCTGTCGACGCGAGCCGGCCGGCGCGAGCGCCAGGATTTGATCGACGAGCGACTCGCTGCCTGGTGCGAGCACCGCAGCCGCGACGAAATCGTCGCAACCCTGTGGGACGCCGGCGTGCCGGTGGCCAAGGTCATGCAACCGCATCGGCAAACCGAGCTGGAGCAGTTGGCGTTCCGGGGCTTTTTCGAAGAGGTCGACCACCCGGTGAACGGCCCGGCTAGGCTGAGCACCGTGCCGATGAGATTTTCCGCCGGGCCCAACAAGTTTCACACCGAGCATGCGCCGCTGCTGGGGCAGCACAACCACGAGTTGCTGGCCGAGTTGGGATTGAGCGACACGGAGATCGCCGGCCTGGAAGCCGACGGTGTTATCGGTAGCGCGCCGGCGATGCACACGGCGAGCTGATCGACGATGGCGATCGACCCCTCGAACATCCTGCTGACCGGCCGCGTAGCGGTGGTGACCGGCGGGGGAGCGGGCATCGGCCGCGGCATCGCGGCCGGGATGGCCGCGTTTGGGGCCGGGGTGGCGATCTGGGAGCGTGACCCGCAAACCTGCGCGCAGGCAGCCGAATCCGTTGGCGGCCTGGGGATCGTCACCGATGTCCGAGATAGCGGCCAGGTGGATGCCGCGCTGGAGCGCACCATCGCAGAACTCGGCACGCCGACAATTCTGGTGAACAACGCCGGCGGCGTGTTCTCCTCGCCGCTGCTGGAAACCAGCGAGAACGGTTGGGATGCGCTCTACCGCGCCAACCTGCGCCACGTACTGCTGTGCAGCCAGCGGATCGCCCGAAAGATGGTGTCGGAGGGCCTGCCCGGCAGCATCATCTCGCTGACCTCGATCGAAGGCGTCCGGGCGGCGCCGGGTTACGCCGCCTATGCAGCCGCCAAGGCCGGTGTCATCAACTACACCAAGACCGCGGCGCTGGAATTGGCCCCCCACGGGATCCGGGTCAACGCGATAGCACCCGACATCACGCTCACCGAAGGACTGGCACAGCTCGGCGGCGAGGCAGCGACGAGCGCAATGCGCGACATGGTTCCGATGGGACGTCCCGGCCATGTCGACGAAATCGCCGGTGCCGCAGTATTTCTAGCCTCGGATATGGCGGCCTATCTGACCGGGCAGACGCTGCACATCGACGGCGGCACCCAGGCCTCCAGCGGGTGGTATCACGACCCGCAGACCGGCGACTACCGGCTGGGCCCTGCACAGTAGCTAGTGTGTCCAGCCCTCGGCGGCTTGTTCGTCGAAGGTCTGGTCAATGCGCTCGAACCTGCGGCGGATGGACGCCCGCGCGGCCGCATGCGGCAGGACGTACAACCGGTTGGCCAGAATCGCGTCGGCCGTCAACCGCGCGACATCGTCGGCGCTGACGCTCTCGTCCTGGGTGGGCAGGGTTCCGAAGGCCCCCTCGGGGCTCGCTGACAGCCCGTAGTCCGCGCCGCGAATGCGTTCCGAGTTGGAAACCAGCTTGGTTTCCACGACCATCGGGCACAACACCGATACGCCAATGCCGTTGCCTTTGAGCTCACGCGCCAGCGTTTCGGCCAGCCCGACGACACCGTATTTGGCAACGCCGTACGTCCCGAGGCCGGCGTTGGGCACCAACCCGGCGAAGGACGCGGTGAAGGCGACGTGCCCGCCCGTCCCCTGTTCGAGCAACCTGGGCACGAATGCCTCGACGGCATGGATCGAGCCCCATAAATCGATGTCGATCACCCAGCGCCAGTCGTCGTGGTTCATCTGGCCGATCGGGCCGGCGACAACGATGCCGGCATTGCTGAAAACGACGTCGACGCTGCCGAGCAACCGGAAGGCCTCATCGGCGAGGTGAACCATCTCGTCGAGGTTCCGCACATCGCACACCACGCCATGCGCGTCGAAGCCCTCGCCGCGCAGCCGATTTACCGCCCGATCGAGGGCGGGCTGATCGACGTCGGAGAGCACCAGGCGGGCACCCCGGCGGGCGAATTCGGTGGCGGTGGCCAAGCCGATGCCGCTGGCGCCGCCGGTGACCACGGCCCCGCGGCCGTCGAAGCTCGACAGGAATCCGTCCATAGGACGGAACTCTATTTCAGGCAGCTACCCGCATCGACCGGCAGGGTCACACCGGTGATGTAGCGGGCTTCGTCCGAGGCGAAGAACAGCACCGCGTTGCTGATGTCGATCGGCTCAACCCAGGGGATCGGCAGCGTGTGGAACAGCTGACAGATCGGCGCCATGTCGTCGGGGCCCGGGTTCTCCAGATCCGGGCGGAACATCTTGAAGGTGCCTTCGTTGTGCAGCATGGGGGTTTTGACGTGAGTGGGGTGCACGGAGTTGACGCGAATCATGTGCTGCCCCAATTCAACTCCGAAGGCACGCATCAGCCCGACGACACCGTGCTTGGCCGCGACGTAGTGGCCGGTGTGAGGGTAGGCCTTGAGCCCACCGACCGAGCTGGTCAGGATGATGGATCCGCCGCGACCGCCGGCCAGAAGATGGGGCACACCGGCTTTCACGGTTTTCCACACCCCGGCCAGGTTGATGTCGATCATCTCGGTCCAGTCTTCTTCGCTGGTCTTGTCCAAAGTCTCGCCGCCGTTGCCGATTCCGGCGTTGGCGACGATGATGTCGAGCCGGCCGAATTGTTCGACGCCGCTGTCCACCGCCGCCTTGAGTGCGTCGTAGTCGCGCACATCGACTTCGGCCGTGAAGATCCTGCGGTTGTGTCCCTTGACCAGATCGGCCGTCTCGGCCAGGTCCTCGGGAGTCGATGCCGGGATCGCGGTGTCCACCACACCCTCGCGGATGGGCTTGCAGATGTCGATGGCGATGATGTCGGCACCCTCCTGTGCCAACCGCACCGCATGGCTGCGGCCCTGACCGCGCGCCGCTCCGGTGACCAAGGCGACTTTGCCCTCAACACGTCCGGTCATGGCTACCTCAACTCCTGACTTGATCTGATCGGCAAGCCTGCGGAGAACAATCGCGTCCCCGGATCGCGGGTCTTGCCGCTTTTGAACTCTGTCATTCGGCCATCACGGGTGTCAATGACGAATCCGTTTTGGCTATTTGTGGTTCTAGATATTAGAGAATCTCATTCTCACCGGCAATCGGCGTGCGTTATCTGCTCAGCTCGAATGTGAGGAAGATCGCGGCCGTGACGCCGCGCTCGGGGCGTGCTACGTGGCGACGAAGCCGTGTGAGCAGAAGTCCCACACCTCTTCGGCGCTGATGGGGTGGGTCGTCGCGTCGTCGGGTCCGCCGCTGGATTGCGCGATGAACATCACCGTCTGCATGGTCATGGCGGCCACGCGCTTGGGGTTGATGGTGGTGCGCAGCTTGCCGGCATCGTGGGCCGCGTCCATCAACTCCGTCAGCAACGCCAACAACGGAGCGTGCGCAATCTTGACCTCGGCTGGATGCGTCACCAGTAGTCGAGGAGCAAAGTCGGTGAACAGCGGCCGCTTGGCCATCGGGTCCGGCCGCGAGGCCTCGTACAACAGTTGAACGGAGACCTGCAGCCGCTCCAGCGGATCGGTGTGGCTTTCCGTGGCGGCACGAATCTGGTCGGCGGATCGACTCAGCGCATCTTCGAAGAGCGCCAGCAAAAGCTCATGCTTGCCGTCGAATTGCAGGTAGAAGCTGCGCAGCGACTGGCGGGAGCGGTCCACGACCTCCTGCACCGTAAAGTCGGTGCTGCCCTTTTCGATGATGATGGCCTGCGCCGCATCGAGGAAGCGCTGGACACGTTGTGCCGCCCGCAATTTCGCCGTCTTGATGGACCGCTCGACGGCACGCTGCTTCCAGGCCGGCTCTTCGCTGGGACTGGTCACGGCCGACTCAGGTGATTGCCGCGCGGGGAGAACATGGTTGGACTGTACCGGAGAACGCCGTGACATCGCTGCGCTCGACCCCCTCACGGATCACGTGTCGGAGATTGTAACTTTCTTGCCACGAGAATACTATTCTCTCAGGCGTGTGTAGGGAAGCGTAATCGCAAGAGTGAACCCCACCGTCGGCGGAAAGCGTAATCTACCGACGGCGCGAGTCTGCTCAGGACCATTTTCGGGAAGTGCCGTGCAGCTGACGTTTGACGCCGACGTGGAGGCGTTCCGGGCCGAATTCGTTGCTTTCCTCGATGCACATCTGCCCGCCGAGGCTGCGGCGTTCGAGCGGCCGCAGTCGAGTTCGGATATCCCCGAGTGGGCCCGTCAGTGGCAGCGCCTGCTGTTCGACAGCGGGTGGCTACTGCCGGGCAACCCGCCGGAATTCGGCGGGCGCAACGCGACGCTGCTGCAGCAATACGTGTACCAGGAAGAGTTGTCGCGACGGCGGATCTACCAGAGTTTCAATCCTCAGGGTGTGGGCATCATCGCGGCGTCATTGCTGTCGTTCGGAACGCCCGAACAGAAGCAGCGGTGGGCGGTGCCGATCCTGCGCGCGGAGATGACCGCGTCGCTGGGTATGAGCGAACCCGGCGCGGGCTCGGATCTGGCGTCGCTGAAGACCCGCGCGGTGCTCGACGGTGACCACTTCGTCGTCAACGGGCAAAAGGTGTGGACATCGGGCGCCCATCACGCCGATGTGCTGTTGACATTCGTGCGCACCGATCCGGACGCGCCAAAGCACAAGGGCATCAGCGCTTTACTGATTCCGACCGATACCCCCGGGGTGGTCCGCCGTCCGTTCGCCTCGGTGGGCGACATCGAAGACGTCGACTTCAACGAGGTCTTCCTCACCGACGCGCGGGTGCCGGCCGAGAACTTGGTGGGGGAGCTCAACGCAGGCTGGCGCGTAGCGACCGGTTCGCTCGGGCACGAACGCGCGATGCTGTGGCTGGATTACGCGGACATGCTGCACGCGCTGACCGTCGAGTCCAGCCCCTCGGGGTCCCTGCAGCGGGATCGCTACGCGACGCTGGTGATGGATTTTTACGCGATGCGGCTGCTGGGGTCGGCGACGCTGGCCAAAGCTGCGCGTGGTGAGGAGGACGTGCCGGCTCAGTCGGTGCTCAAATTGCTGGGCTCGGAGGCGATGCAACGCGCCTGCGAGGACGTCCTCAACGCCAAGGACGGCGACGGCCTGGCGTTGCGGGGAGTTACCGCCCCGTTCGCCCCGCTCAATCTGGACAGCCACTACGGCAGCTGGTTCGACCGGTATACGCGCACCTTCGCCGCGACCATCGCCGGCGGCACGTCGGAGATTCAGCGCAACATCATCGCCGAACGCGTCCTGGGGCTACCGCGGAATTGATCCGCGCATCAGCGGTTCTGGGCGCCGAGCCGGGCGTAGAAGCTGATAGCGACCAGACCCGCGAGTATCGCGATCGCCCCTAAAGCGATTGCGGCCATCGCGGTTCGGGGATTGTCCGCCTCCCCGCGGGCCACTCGTCGCCGGGCGATATCGCCCGTCACCACCGCCGCGATACCGAACACCACCCCCAGCATCAGCCAGCACGTGAGGAGTCCGACCAGGCCCAGGAGCACCGCGGCGACGCCGACCTCGTTTCGCGGTGCGTCGGGGTGACTCATTGCGTCGCATCCTCCTCGGGCCGACGGCCGGCGCCGGGTTGTTGTCCGCGCCCAGTTTGACCCGAGCTTTGGCCAAGGGGCAAGCATCTGGACGGTTGCGCGGTCGTGTGCCCGCGGGCACCAACCGCCAAATACCCCTCGAAACAGCGAGCACATGAGCTATCGCATTGGGGAAGTGTGTCATGGTCGGCGGGTGGCATCCCGTGTGGCTCCTGGGGCGACGAGCCTCCTGGGACGGTCGGCGCTGGGAAAAAGCTTGTTACAGCTGGGCAAGTCGTGGCGCGGATCCCGTTGACACCAGCGCGCTTCCGGCCTTGCGCGTGAGTTCTCGTGTGCTGCCGAGCAGTCCGTCGAGGATGAGCGACCGCTTGATGTGGTGGTGCAGCGGATGTTCAGCGGTGAATCCGATACCGCCGAGTACCTGCTGGCAGTGGCGTGCGGCGGTCAGCGCCGCCTGGCCGGCCGCGGCCTTCGCGAGTAGGGAGGCCAGTCCCTCGGGATCGTCGCACTCGGTGGCGGCCTGCAGCGTCGCCTCGGCGCCCTCGATGGCCACCAGTGTCTCGGCCAGTCGGTGTCGGATCGCCTGGAACGAGCTGATGTGCCGACCGAATTGAACGCGATCCACGGCGTGCTGACGGGCCAGCGACAGCATGGCGCGGCTGGTGCCGACCAGCCACCAGCCCAGGGCCCGCCATCCCGCATGCAGTGCGGCCGACGGCAATGGATCGCCTTGCGGCACAGTGTGTATGGGAAGAAGTTCGTCGATCGCCGAGCCGGGCTGGTCGCGGCGGTCCCACAGCACCCAGGTTCCGCCGGCGAACGGCAGCGGCAACGCGCCTCCGGGCGCATCCCCCGCCGCGCGCGCCACCACATCGTTGAGCACTGGTGCGTGCGCACCGGTTTCGCCGAGCAGCTTGAACACCAAAGGTATTGTGATTCCTGGCATTTCGTCGAGCATATCGCGCCAGCCCAGATCGGTCAGCGCGGCATCGAGCTTGGCTCCCGACGCGGCGCTCATCGTCGTCCGCAACGAGTCGGCCAGCAGGCGCAGCGACTCGGTATCTGACTCGGTCTCCGGCGAAGGGGTCACGGTTCACTCCTTCCCGAGGTCGAGCAGCCGGCGGGCAATGATATTGCGCTGAATCTCGGCGGTACCGCCATAGATCGTCGCCGCGCGTGAGTACAGGTATTCCGAACGCCACGGTGTGTCTTCGAGTTCGAGCCGCGCCGGCAACAGGTCGCGGACGGTGTCGTAGAGCCGCTGCTCGGCGGCGGCCAGCAGCACCTTGTCGATGGAGGTGTCAGGGCCCAGGCGGGCTCCGTCGCCCATCCGGTGCTGAGTGCTGCGGGACCGGCAGCGCAAGGTATGCAGGGCCAGATAGGCTCCGCCAAGCGCGGATTCGTCGGGTGTACCGAGTTCGGATGCCTCAGCGATCAGATCGTCGAACCGGGAGTACAGGTAGGCGATTCGCTGCCAGAAGCAGGAGGAACGCTCATAGGGCAGCAGGTCCATGGCGAGTTGCCAGCCGTCTCCGGGTTGGCCGAGCATCCGGCTCGCCGGAATCACCACGTCGTCGTAGTACACCTCGCAGAATTCGTCGACGCCGTGCATCGTGCGCAGCGGCCGGATGGTGATGCCCGGGGTGTCGAGGTCGACGAAGAAGGCGGTGATCCCGTCGTGGCCGGGCGCGGTGCGGGTGAGCAGGACGCACCGCGTCGAGAACTGCGCGAAGCTGGTCCACACCTTTTGCCCGTTGACGATCCAGTTGTCGCCTTGCTGCGTCGCGCGAGTGGTCAGCGAAGCCAGGTCGCTGCCGGATCCAGGCTCGGAAAAGCCCTGACACCATTGCTCTTCGCCGCTCAGCAGCCGCGGCACCATTTCCGCGGCCAGCCCCGCGGGGGCGTAATCGATCATGGTGGGTGCGAGCACCTCGAGCATCGAGTACGGGCCGGGTTCGGCCAGGCGACGGCCCACCACTTCTTCGCCGACGACCGCCCGCAGCACCGCGGGACCACCCAACCCGCCGACCTCTTTCGCCCAGCCGTAGCGCATCCAATCGGCGTCGTAGAGCGCGCGGCTGACCCGGGCGAACTGCTGCATATGGCCCTGCAGCGACTGGTCGGGCCCGGGAGTCAGGTCGTTGTCGTCGAGCCACGCGCGCAGGTCGGCTCGGAACTGCTCGACATTCACCGCACTGTCGATTGGTCGGCTCCTTAGGTCGCTGCCTGCGCCGCCGAGTCCCCGGCGGGACGCCCGATGGCGTGCGGGCGCCCGGAATCGTGCACGCCGCTGCGGCGGATGAACGTCATGGCGCGGGTCTTGAGCCGCCACCCGTCGGCGGTTCGCACATAGGTGTCGCGGTAGTAACCGATCCGCATGTCGTGGCTGGAGTGGTCGATGAAGCACAGCGGTTGGGTCCCGCTGGCCGCATCGCCGTCAAGGTCGACCACCGCGGTCCCGGTGAGAAACAAGCCCTTTGGGGCGGCGGCCACCAATTCCGGGAACCGGTTCAGGCTGTAGGTTTCGCCGAACGCGCTGTAGGTCCCGTCCGGTGTGAAGACGGCGACGAGACCCTCGATGTCTTGCTGGGTGATGGTCACCGCGTAGCGGCCCAGCAACTGCTGGATCTCGACCAGGTCGTCAGTTCTCGTTGGCTGATTTGTCGACATAGACTTTGCCGCCTTTCATGACGAAGCTGACGTGCTGGGTAACCGTGATGTCTTCCAACGGGTTTCCCGGCACCGCGATGATATCGGCGAGCTGGCCTTGAGCCAGCCGGCCGCGGTCGTCCGAGTTGATGAGCTCGGCCGCGGTGACGGTGGCCGCCCGCAGCACGGCCAGTGGTGGTAGGCCCCATTCGACCAGTGTGACGAGCTCGTCGGCGTTGCGCCCGTGGGGGATCGCCGGGGCGTCGGTGCCGAGGGCGATCTTCACACCGGCCTTGTGCGCGGCCAAGATCGACGTGCGTGACTTCGGGAACATCTCGGCGGCCTTGGCCTGCAGCTCGGGCGGCGCGTGCGAAACATCCATCCCCTCGGCCAGCCGCCGAGTGCTCACCAGGAATGTGCCGTTCTCGACCATGGTGGCGATCGCCTCGTCGTCGATCAGGAACCCGTGCTCGATGCAATCGATACCGGCGGCGACGGCGTGCCTGACCGCTTCCGCGCCGTGGGTGTGGGCGGCGACGCGCATCCCGCGCCGGTGCGCCTCGTCGACGATCGCGCACAGCTCCTCGTCCGAGTAGTGCTGTGCGCCAGGAGGTCCCGTCAATGACATCACCCCGCCCGAACAGCAGACTTTGATCAGCTCGGCGCCGTGCTTGATCTGGTAGCGCACCGCTTTCCGGATCTCGTCGATCCCATTCGCGATACCTTCCTCGATGGTCAGATCCAACACGTGCGGTGCGAACGCCGCGAACATCGTCGGATCCAGGTGCCCACCGGTCGGGGTGATGGCGTGCCCGGCCGGCACCACCCGTGGACCGTCGATCCAGCCCGCGTCAATCGCCTTGCCCAGCGCGACATCCAGCAGGTATCCGCCGGTCTTGACGAACAGGCCGAGGTTGCGCACCGTGGTGAACCCGGCGCGCAGCGTGCGGCGCGCGTTGCCGACCGCCCGCAACATTCGCGTCGGCGGGTCGTCCTGCACCTGGGACAGGCCGGGCTTCTCCCCGCGACCGCCCATGAGCAGGTTGACCTCCATGTCCATCAACCCGGGCAGCAGGATCGCCTCGCCGAGATCGATGAGCTCGCCTTCTGGCTCGCCGCCGACACCGACGATCCGGTCTCCCTCGATCTTCAGGATGCCGGGCCGAACGATCTCACCAGCGTCGACGTCGAGCAGTCCGGCGGCCTTGAGCGTCTGCACCTGTCAGATCACCGGTTCTCTGGTCAGTTCCACCCAGGCTGCCCCGCTATCGGGAACCCGGGGCTGCTTCCATGCTTCGATCGGAAACGACACCATGACCAACGACTGCATGATGTGCATGAGAGTCCTCGCGTCCTCTGGCAGATCGTCCAGTGGGTATTTGTCACAGTAGGCGATCACGTCGTTCAGACGGGGAAACGCCACGTCATAGAACGCCTGCAACTCGGGCATCGTCGAGGCCAGCCGCTTGGCGTATCGCTCGGGTTCGGTCGCGAGGTCCCACTCCAAATAGGGCTCCAGGTCAACGAATTCAGTGGGAAGCGCCATTGTTGGCATACTCCTTTACGTAGTCTTTGGTCACCTTGTGCAAGTGGCGGATCAGGACCTCCTGATCGCACAGCAGGAACTCTTTGACGGCCCGGGTGCCGATCATGGTCTGGGTCGCCTCCAGCGTGTTGGCGTCTTGCAGCGAGTATTCCTTGAACGTGACAGCGGCCAGCTCCTGGGCCAACCGCTCCCGCGCGTTGCGCGGCGGGACGAAATACAGCGTGCACTCGAAGATGTGCTTGTCGACGGCGGTCGGCCAGTAGTGATACGTGAGGTACCAGCCGGGCTCCCAGATCAGCAGCATGAAGTTCGGGTAGAAGTGGAATGAGTCGATTCCCCACTGCGGCACCCTCTTCGGGTTGACGCCCGGGGGCAGCTCGAGCCCTTCGATGATCTCCGGCTTGTCCCACGGGCCGAACAGCCCGCTGCGCAGCACCCGGTCGATCGGCTTGACCATCGACATGTCCTCCGGAGGCGACTGGCCACCCCAGGTCGACTGCAGGCTGTGCGGGCTGGCCATCTCGTAGTGCAGCGCCTCATAGCCGAATTTTTGGATCTTGGCGGCTTCTTCCTTGGTGTATTGCCCCTGATGCAGTATCGGCGCGTGGTAGAACTCGATGAACGCGTCGATGAACAGCTTCCAGTTGCTGCCGACCTCGGCCCGGTAGGAATAGGTCTCCGTCATCGCGTCGAACGGGTAGCCCTCGACGCCCTTGGCCAGCGGCCCGAGGTAGTCGGCGAGCGGCTTCGCGTGGTCGTCGAAGTTGATGAAGACGAAGCCTTCCCACACCTCGCAGCGCACCGACACCAGGCCGTAGTCGCTCTTATCGACGTCGAAGAACTCGTCCTCCTGCTGGATGAAGGTCAGCTCGCCGTCGAGGCTGTAGCGCCAGGCGTGGTACTTGCAGGTGAACTGCCGGCAGGTGCCGGAGGTCTCCTCGTTCGGAAAGTCGTTCCACACCAGCTTGTTTCCGCGGTGCCGGCAGACGTTGTGGTAGGCCTTGACGGACCCGTCCTTGGTCTTGACGATGATCACCGACGTGCCGGGACCCGCCGAGGGCAGTTCCCTGGTGAAGTAGCTGCCGGTGCGTGGCAGCCGGTCGACTCTGCCGACGTTGAGCCACATGCGCCTGAAGACCGCCTCGCGCTCGGCTTCGAAGAATGACTGGTCGGTCGAATCGCTGTAATCGACTGGCCCGGTGCCTAATTCGGGATAGTTTTCTGTCCAGCTACCAGCGGCTGGCTTGGGGAAGTGGGCCAACGTTCTTACCTCTCTTGATTGGGCTTAGCCGCCGTCGGCGGCGTGCTCGAGCTGTATGCCGAAAGTGTTGAAGGCCATGGCCAGCAGCGCGTAGCAGCCGACCGTGAAGACGAAATCCATGCGTTGCTGGTCGTTGAGACGCTCGCCCAGCACCGCCCAGGTCTGGTCGGACAACTCCGAATTCCCGTCGAGTTCGTCGACCCCGGTGAGCACCGCTCGATCGAAGGCGTCGAAGTTGTCGGCGCTGCCATCGCCGAATCGCCGGACCGCCGCGATCTGGTCGTCGGTGATCCCTTCGTCCTTGGCCATGCGGACGTGGTGCGACCACTCGTACGCGCACTCGCGGCGATGCGCCACCCGCAGGATGGCCAGTTCGCGGATGCGGGCCGGCAGCGTGGACGACATCAACAGGTGGACATTGAATCGGAGAAACGCCTTGGCCAGCGCCGGGTGGTGAGCCAGCGTGGAAAGCGCGTTGTTGGTGTCCGCTTCACGCATGGCCGAGAGCGCCTGCTGGGTAGCCTCGTCCCACTGGTCGGCGGGGAGCGGCTGCAACCGCATCGGCAGTGTCCTCTCGGTGAAAGAGAATCGTATTCTCATTTGCAACTAACAGACTGGCACGAAACGCGCGACTGGTCAATGCCGGCGCGTGACTCGGGCGCGAAACCGCACCCAGCCTGGCTCCCCCGGCCCTCGGGAGGGCGGTATTTCACCGAGGACGCGGGAGCGGCACCGTGCCCATCTACCCCGCCGGGATCTACCTCGCCGCATCGTCGTCCGGACGCAGGGCGATTCGCCCGTGCGTCCGACCGCTGGTCAGGGAGGTGCAGCCCGTCTCGGCAACCGCTGGATGTTGATTCTCGCTTGACGAGAAGATAGTTTTCATTTTAGTGATCTTGGCACGGGACAGCGATTCGCCGAGGCTGTGATCGATTCGGTGGAACCGACGGAAGGGCGGCCATGAACAAAGAAGACATGATCCTGATCAGCGTCGACGACCACACCGTCGAGCCACCCGACATGTTCAAGAAGCATCTGTCGAAGAAATATCAGGACGACGCGCCCCGGCTGGTGCACAACTCCGACGGTTCCGACATGTGGAAGTTCCGCGACACCGTCATCCCCAACGTGGCGCTCAACGCGGTGGCCGGACGGCCGAAGGAGGAGTACGGCATCGAGCCGACGGGGCTCGACGAGATCCGGCCGGGCTGCTACAACGTCGACGAACGCGTCAAAGACATGAACGCCGGCGGAATCCTGGCCTCGATCTGCTTCCCGTCGTTCCCCGGCTTTGCGGGGCGCCTGTTCGCCACCGACGACAACGACTTCTCGATCGCGCTGGTGCAGGCCTACAACGACTGGCACATCGACGAATGGTGCGGCGCCTACCCGGCGCGGTTCATCCCGATGGCGATACCGGTGATCTGGGATGCCGAGGCGTGCGCCGCCGAGGTGCACCGGGTGTCCAAGAAGGGTGTGCACGCGCTGACCTTCACCGAGAACCCGGCCGCGATGGGCTACCCCAGTTTCCACGACGACTATTGGACCCCGCTGTGGAAGGCGTTGTGCGACACCGACACCGTGATGAACGTGCACATCGGATCGTCGGGCCGGCTGGCCATCACCGCACCGGATGCGCCGATGGACGTGATGATCACGCTGCAACCGATGAACATCGTGCAGGCCGCCGCGGACCTGTTGTGGTCCAAGCCGATCAAGCAGTACCCGGACCTCAAGGTCGCCCTGTCCGAGGGCGGGACCGGCTGGATTCCCTACTTCCTGGAGCGCGCGGACCGGACCTTCGAGATGCACTCCGCCTGGACGCACCAGGACTTCAAGGGCAAGCTGCCCAGCGAGGTGTTCCGCGACCACTTCCTGACCTGCTTCATCAGCGACAAGGTCGGCGTGGCGCTGCGCAACATGATCGGCATCGACAACATCTGCTGGGAAGCCGACTATCCGCACAGCGACTCGATGTGGCCGGGTGCGCCCGAAGAGCTCTGGGATGTCTTGTCGATCAACAACGTTCCCGACGACGAAATTAACAAGATGACCTACGAGAACGCCATGCGCTGGTACTCGTTCGACCCATTCACGCACATTTCGCGCGAACAGGCGACCGTCGGTGCGCTGCGCAAAGCGGCCGAGGGGCACGACGTGTCCATCAAGGCACAGGGCCACGAAAAGGACAGCCGTGGCGGCTCGTCCTTCGCGGATTTCGCGGCCAACGCCAAAGCGCTTACCGGCAATAAGGACTGAAAAATCCGACGCCGGAATGCATGTGCGCCGGTGCATTTCGATCGAAGGAGAATGAGCAGTGCCCGGCGCTGGAATGAACTTTGAGCTGACCGACGACCAGGAACTGATCCGTCGGTCGGTCGCGGAGTTGGCGCGGAATTTCGACGACCAGTACTGGATGGAAAAAGACCAGGCCCACGAATTCCCGACCGAGTTCTACCGCGCCATCGCCGATGGCGGTTGGTTGGGTATGACCATCCCCACCGAATACGGTGGCCATGGCCTCGGAATCACCGAAGCGACGATTCTCCTCGAGGAGGTCGCCAAATCCGGCGGCGCCATGAACGCCGCCAGCGCAATTCACTTGTCCATCTTCGGCATGCAACCCGTTGTGGTGCATGGCTCCGATGACCTCAAGGCCCGCACCTTGCCCCCGGTCGCGACCGGCGAGGTGCATGTCTGCTTCGGGGTGACCGAACCCGGTGCCGGGCTTGATACTTCACGCATCAGTACCTTCGCCAAGCGCGACGGCGATCGCTACATCGTCAACGGTCGCAAGGTGTGGATCTCCAAAGCGATGGAATCCGACAAGATCCTGTTGCTGACCCGGACGCAAAGCTATGACGAGGTCACCAAGAAGACCGACGGGATGACGCTGTTCCTCACCGATCTCGACCGTAGCCGGGTCGACATCCGCCCGATCCGCAAGATGGGCCGCAACGCCGTCAGCTCCAACGAACTGTTCATCGACAACCTCGAGGTGCCGGTCGAGGACCGAGTTGGCGAGGAGGGCAGGGGATTCCAGTACATCCTCGACGGCCTGAACCCCGAACGGATGCTGATCGCCGCCGAGGCGCTCGGCATCGGCCGGGTGGCGCTGGACAAGGCGGTGAAGTACGGCAACGAGCGTGAGGTCTTCGGCCGGCCCATCGGCATGAACCAGGGCCTGCAGTTCCCGCTCGCCGACTCGCTGGCCCGCCTCGACGCCGCCGAGCTGATGCTGCGCAAGGCCACGTGGCTGTACGACAACGGCAAACCCTGTGGGCGCGAAGCGAATACCGCGAAGTACCTGTGTGCCGACGCGGGCTTCACCGCCGCGGATCGGGCGTTGCAAACCCACGGCGGCATGGGTTATGCGGAGGAGTACCACATCACGCGCTACTTCCGTGAGGCCCGGCTGATGAAGATCGCGCCGGTCAGCCAGGAGATGATCCTGAACTTCCTGGGAGCCAACGTCCTGAAGCTGCCGAGGAGCTACTAGGCCCAACGCCGAACGTGTAGTCACGGCGAATTCACGGCGATTTTTTCGCTTTCAGTACGCGCTCGGTGATGATGGGACAGTTGGGCGTAAGAATCGGAGTAGAGATATGCGTGAAACAGTCATCGTCGAGGCCGTGCGCACCGCAGTGGGGAAGCGCAACGGCGCGCTTTCCGGCATGCATGCCGCCGACCTGTCCGCGGTCGTCCTCAACGAGCTCGTGGAACGCACCGGTATCAGCCCCGAGATCGTCGACGACGTGGTGTGGGGCTGTGTCTCCCAGGTGGGCGACCAGTCCAGCAACATCGGCCGCTACGCGGTGTTGGCCGCCGGTTGGCCGGAAAGCATCCCCGGGACCACCGTCAACCGCGCCTGCGGTTCCAGTCAGCAGGCGCTGGACTTCGCCGTGCAGGCGGTGATGTCAGGTCAGCAGGATGTCGTCGTGGCCGGCGGTGTCGAGGTCATGAGTCGCGTTCCACTCGGTTCGGCGCGCGCCTCCGGCATGCCGTATGGCCCGAAAGTGCTTGCGCGCTATGGTGATTTCTCCTTCAACCAGGGCCTGTCGGCGGAGATGATCGCCAAGAAGTGGGGCCTCTCCCGCACCCGGCTCGACGAATACAGCGTCGAGTCCCACGAGCGGGCCGCCGCGGCCCAGGACGGCGGCGCATTCATCGACCAGATCGTGCCGGTGTTCGTCGACGGAGCCGAGAACAGCGTCGTGGCCGCCGACGAGGGCGTGCGGCGCGGAAGCAGCGTGGAAAAGCTGGCCGCGCTCAAGCCGGCCTTCGCCGAGGACGGCGTGATCCATGCCGGTAATTCCTCGCAGATCTCCGACGGTGCCGCCGCGTTACTGGTGACCACCGCCGAGATGGCGGTCGAGCTGGGCCTGACCCCGATCGTGCGGTACCTGGCGGGCGCTGTCACCGGGGCCGATCCGGTGCTCATGCTCACCGGCCCCATCCCGGCCACCGAGAAGGTGCTGAACAAGGCGGGCGTCCCGCTTTCCGACGTGGGGGTGTTCGAGGTCAACGAGGCCTTCGCGCCGGTGCCGTTGGCGTGGCTGGCGGAGACCGGGGCGCACCCCGCTCGGATGAATCCGCTGGGCGGCGCCATCGCGCTGGGACACCCGCTGGGCGCCTCGGGCGCCGTGCTGATGACCCGCATGGTGCATCACATGCGCGACAACGGGATTCGTTACGGGTTGCAGACCATGTGCGAGGGCGGCGGCACCGCCAACGCGACGCTGGTCGAGCTCGTCGGCTAGCAGCGCTGCCCCTGGAAAAAACCACCGCCGGGTGACCCTTGTCACACCGGTCAAACTAACCTACTGTGTGTTCACTAGGTTGGTTCAGCCCGCCAATCGCACCAAAGGAGTCCGGTGGCCGTCGCACGGCGTTACGACACGCTTCTCGCCAAGGGTGAGGACCGCAAGCAGCGGATCCTCGAAGTCGCCCAACGACTCCTCACCCGCAATGGCTGGCGCAGCACGACGCTCGCCCAGATCGCCGGTGAAGCCGGGGTCACGCCCGCGGGGCTGCTGCATCACTTCGAATCGAAGGACCAGCTGCTGCACGCCGTGCTCGATGCCCGCGACCTCGATGACGACACCCATGCCGACCGGACCGGCGACCTTATCGACCAGATCACCCAGGTTGCCGACCGATTTCACCGGGCCCCCGAACTGGTGGGCACGTTCACGGTCCTGCTGGTCGAGAGCATCCTTCCCGAGGCTCCGCTGCACGACCGCATGCTGGCCAGGCATCGCGCCGCGACCGACATCGTCGCCGATCTGATCCGGCGCGGTCAGGCCGACGGCCGGTACCGCGAAGACATAGACCCCGCCGTCAAGGCAGTAGAAATCCTCGCCTTCGTCCACGGAATGGAAACCACATGGTTGCTCGATCCTTCGATACCGCTACCCGCGGTGTTCAAGCAGTACGCCGAGACACTGGCGCGGGACTTCGCGCCCCCGAAGAGACCCGGGACGACATGAGATACCGACTCGACGTCGTCGCCGCCACCGTCATCGACGTGGTGAGATTCGCCGGCGGCTGGATCTTCGACCGGTCGATGGCGGGGTGGGACGTCACCGTGCTTGTCGCGGACCACCCCGATGACCGGCCCCTGCAGATCGTCGGCGCCCAAGTGCTCGACCTCGAGGACGCCCTGACGTCGGCGCAACCGCGCCCCCGTCCGCAGGCGCTGGCGGCCGCGGCCGATCTGTTCGGCTGCGATCCGCGGGTGCGCCAGGGCGTGCTGCAGGCCCTCGATCACGGCGTCACCGAGGTCACGCTTTGGGGGGAGAACTGGCCCTCCGAACTCGATGACAGCGTCGGCCTGGTGCAACACCAGCTGAGCATGGCCGCGCGGACGTTCAAGGCCCAGGCCCTGGCGGCCGCCTCGAATGTCGGTGGGGCCCCGCACATCCCCGTGGGCCACGTCGAGACATTCCGGAGCGGGCTTTTGGCGTGGCCGTCGGTCGCTGCCGATCTGGTGCCCGCCAGCTGACCGGCGTGGCCGGAGGCGCGCCGCACGGCGAATGCCGTCCGGTCGATTTGCCGCCCGTTTCGGCGTTCGGGGCGGGACCCCGCGTTGACGACGACCACGCCCTATGGAAATGTAATACTCATCTGCGAGAGGCACGTTCTCACTAGCCGAGATTCAAGGAGCAGGAGATGGCGAACGAATTCTCCGAGTTGGACTTCTTCCGCGGCAGCGAGCTCATCGCCGACCCGTACCCCTACTACGAGGCGCTGCGCCAGCGGTGCCCCGTCACGCGGGAAAGCCACCACGACGTCACCATGATCACCGGGTGGGACGAGGCATGCGCGGTGCTCAACGACGCGGAGACGTGGTCGTCCTGCATCTCGGTGACCGGCCCGTTCCCCGGCTTTCCGGTGCCGCTCGAGGGTGACGATGTCACCGGGTTGATCGAGCAGTATCGCGACGAGCTGCCGTTCAGTGACCAGCTGCCCACGCTCGACCCGCCGACGCACACCAACCACCGCTCCCTGCTGATGCGGCTGATCACCCCGAAGCGCCTCAAGGAGAACGAGGACGCCATGTGGGCGCTCGCCGACCAGGCGCTCGACGACTTCCTGGCGCCCGGCCACGGCGAATGGATCAAGGGCTTCGCCGGGCCGTTCACGCTGCTGGTGATCGCCGACCTGCTGGGCGTGCCGATGGAAGATCGCGACAAGTTCGTCAAAGGCATCCGCGAGCACTCGGGTGGTGGCATCGGGGGCACCGGCAAGGAATCGCTGGCCCACAGCCCGCTGGAATTCCTCTACGGTCTTTTCTCCGACTACGTGGCCGACCGTCGCCGTGAGCCCCGCGACGACGTACTGACCGGTTTGGCCACCGCCACCTACCCCGACGGCTCCATGCCTGAGGCCGAAGACGTGGCGCGGGTCGCCAGCAACGTCTTCTCGGCGGGCCAGGAGACCACCGTGCGGCTGCTCGGTGCCGCGCTGCAGACCCTGGGGGAGCGCCCCGACATCCAGGCGCAGTTGCGCAAGGACCGCAGCCTGATTCCCAACTTCATCGAGGAGTCGCTGCGGCACGAGAGTCCGGTGAAGGGCGACTTCCGGATGAACCGGGTGCCCGTCAATGTCGGCGGTGTCGACCTGCCGGCGGGCACCACCGTGATGATTGTGCAGGCGGCGGCCAACCGTGATCCGCGCCGGTTCGAGGACCCCAGCACCTTTGATCCGGGCCGCAAGAACGCCCGCCAGCACATCTCGTTCGGGCGGGGCATCCACAGCTGCCCGGGCGCGCCGCTGGCACGAGCCGAAACCCGGGTCGCGATCGAGCGGCTGCTCGACCGCACGACCGACATCAGGATCGACGAGAACATGCACGGTCCGGCGAATGACCGCCGCTACCAATACGTTCCGACGTACATCCTGCGTGGCCTGACCGAATTGCACCTGGAGTTCACGCTGCCATGAAGGTCTGGGTCGACGACGAGCGGTGCTGCGGTCACGGCGTATGTACGATGCTGTGCCCGGAGGTGTTCAGCCTGACCGAGGATGGTTATTCGGTGGCGATAGACACCGATGTCCCAACGGAATTGGAGGCCGCTGTGCAAGAGGCCATCAAATGCTGTCCCGAGCAAGCGATCAGCGAGAAGTAACCAAACACTCAGGCGAGTAGGGAGATTCTTCAGTGGCTAAAGGATATGTCATCCTCACCGAAGCCATCAAAGACCCGGAGGGCATGAAGGCCTATGCCCAGGCCGCCGGATCAGCGATGAGCGGCGCCACCGTTCTCGCGGTGGACACGGCACCCAAAGTCATGGAAGGCGCCTGGCACGGCGACCAGACCGTCGTGCTGGAATTCGAGTCGGTGGATGCTGCGCGGGCGTGGTATGAGTCCGAGGGCTATCAAAAGGCGGCGAAACTGCGCCAGGCGGCGGCCGACTGCAATGCGGTCATTATCGCTGGGTTCTAAATACCTTCGGCGAGCAGCTGATCGCTATTCCTTGATCGACAGCGCCTGACGGGGGCATTGGCGAACGGCTTCGCGTACATCCTTCTCGGTCTCCGGCGTGATTTCCGGCTTGAGAATCCTCAGCACGTCATCTTCGCCGAGATCGAAGACCTCCGCGTTGATTCCCATGCATATCCCGTTTGCCTCGCACAGCCCAAGGTCGACTTCGACCCTCATCGCAGCACCTTGACGGGCACGTTCTTCCAGCCCGCGACGTTTTGCATGTTCACCCGTGTGCATCCGGCCCAGTCCACCTCGTAGCGCGGCATGAAGTCGAGCAACCTCTCCAGCGCGATCCTGCTTTCCATGCGGGCCAGTGCGGCACCGAGGCAGCTGTGAATCCCGTACCCGAGACCGAGGTGTTGTGCCTCGGTCTGGTCACGCTCGATGTCGAAGGTGTCGGCGTCGGTGAAGGCCTCCGGGTCGCGGTTCGCTGCGGCGCCGCACAGGAACACCGGTTTGCCTGCGGGAATCACGCCACCCGTGACGTGTGCCTCCTTGAGGGTGTAGCGGACGTTGTACTGCACCGGTCCCTCGTAGCGCAGCAGCTCTTCCACCGCCCCGGGGATCTTGTCGCGATCGTCCTGCAGCTTCTGCCACTGGTCGGGATGACGGGCGAAGATCACCGCCGCGTTGCCCATCAGCTTGGTGACGGTCTCGGCGCCCGCCCCGCCCAAAAGGGTGGCGAACCCGCAGATTTCGATGTCGTCGAGCTTGCGCAGTTGACCGTCTTCGCCCGGGATTTCGGCCGCGATCAGCCTGCTGATCATGTCGTCCTGCGGCTCCGCGCGCCGCTCCTGGACCAGTCCGAAGTAATACATCGCCGTGTCGATGTTGGCCTGCATGCCGGCTTCGCTGACCTCGATCTGCCCGGGTTCGTGATGCAGGCTGGTGTCGATCCAGTGGCGGACCTGCTGGCGGTATTCCTCCGGGACCCCGGCCATCCGGGTGATGACTTCCACCGGGAACGGCCCGGAGAAGTCCTGTACGACGTCGAAGTTGTCGGAGTCGACGGCGCCCAGGTACTTGTCGATCACCTCGATGACGGTCTCGCGCTGCGATTGAATCGCCCGGGGTGTGAACGCCTTGTTGAGCAGGCTGCGCATGTGGCGGTGCTCCGGCGGATCCATGAAGATGATCGACTTCTGCTCGGGGGCAATGCCCCGGCGCACCATGGCCAGGTCGCAACCGCGCGCCGAGGAATACGTCTCGAAGTCCTTGAACGCGGCCGAGACGTCGTCATGGCGGGTCAGCGCGTAGAAATCCTCTTTTTCGTCGTAATACAGCGGTGCTTCCTCGCGCATCTGCCGGTAGATGTCGAACGGGTTGTTGAAGTAGTCCTCGGAGTACGGATCGAAGACGACTTTCGGTTTTGTCACTGAATCCTCCTCAGCGGCGAGGTTGGGCTGAAACCTTTACAGCGGAGTCCCTGACTGTAACGCTAACGGTAATACCTTCGTGACGAACCGGAAAGACCAAAACGCTGGCATTTCAAACCAACTTCGCGACAGCCGGCTCAGACTCGAAGGTCTTGATGACGTCGCCCAGCGCGCCCAGGCCGCTGCCCAGTTCCGCGGCGATATCGCGGACGACGGCCACGTCTTTGCCGACGAAGTCGCCGGCGACCTCGATGAACGACGCGACGGACCCGCCTGCCGCGACGAGGTTCAGCACGCGGCTGGCCGCGCTGCCGTGTCCGAGTGCGCTCAGCAACGTCGATTCGGGCACGCCGAGCCGCTCGCCCAGCCGGATTGCCTCCGCGAGCAGTCCGATCTGTCCCGCGAAGAGGGCATTGTTGACCAGCTTCACCTTCTGGCCGGCACCGGTGGGCCCGACGTACAGGACCGGATCGGCGTAGCAGCCCAGCAGCGGCCGCACCCGGTCAACCGCCGCCTCGGCACCGCCCACGAACAGCGTGAGCCGGCCGGCCGCGATGTCGTGCGGGCCCCCGCTGACCGCGGCGTCGACGACGTCGACGTGGCGGGCGCGCGCGGCGATGGCCTCGATGGTGTTCGGACTCGCGGTGGTGTGCACCACCAGCACCGAACCCGACGACATGCTCGTCAGCAAACCGTCGTCCAGGCATACCTGGCGCACCTGCTCGTCGGTGAACACACAGAGCACCACCGCGTCGGCGTGCGTGCTGGCGTCCGCCGCTTCGTCGACGACCCGCGCGCCCAGTTTCTTGAGTTCGCGGGCCTTTTCGGCGGTGCGGCCCAAGACTTGGACGTCGTGACCGTCCGCGACCAGACGACTCACCATGGGGCGGCCCATCCGCCCCGCGCCGACGAACCCGACCCTCACCTGAGCCTCATCGAGGATTGCCCATGAGGGCCAGTGCCGCGTCGGCCGCCTCGAGCACGGCGCCGCCGTCGGCCCCGGCCTGGTCGGCGAGGTCGACTACCAGCCGGACGTCCTTCTGCAGCAGCCCCCCGGCGACACCGGCAAGCCGATCCAGCCCGCCGATACCGCCAAGGGCATTGAGCGCAAAGCTATTTCCACTGCTGCGTGACACGACCTCGGTGAGACGCTCCGGGGTGATGCCGAGCGCATCCGCCAGTGACAGGGCAGTGGCCGCCGTGGCGAGGTTGGCGGTGAACAGCAAGTTGTTGAGCAGCTTGGTGGTCTGCCCGGTGCCGAGCTCGCCGAGATGAACCACCGGATCGGCATACGTTTCGAAGACAGGGCGGCAGCGTTCGACGGCGTCGGTGTCGCCGCCGACCATCACCAGCAGGCGGCCTTCCGCCGCCGCGCCGCCGCCCCCGCTCACCGGCGCATCGACGATCGAAACACCGACGGCCCCAGCCCGCTTCGCGAGTTCTCGGCACGTGTCGGGGTGCACCGTGCTGTGCACCGCGATGACGCCGCCGGGCTTCATCGCCGACAGCAGTCCGTTTTCGCCGCCGGTGAGTTCGTCGATGTCGGCGTCGCCGACGACGCAGAGGCAGACCAGGTCACTGGCCGCGGCGAGTTCGGCCGGCGAACCGGCGATCTTCGCCGGGGTGTCGGCGAACGCCTCGAGGGCCGCGGGCCTGCGGGCCCACAGCGTGGTGGGGTAGCCACCCTCGACGATCCGCCGGGCCATGGGCCCGCCCTGACTGCCCAACCCGATGAATCCGACGCGCATCAACCGGCCTCCAAATCGGTGTCGTCAGCCGGCGAGCGTGACACCACGGTCACGTTCGGGTCCGAAAGTGACTGTGCCGTCACGTTCGACGAGTCGGGCGACTGCGAGCGGGCGCCCACACAATCGTCCGCGAACGACAGAACCTTGGCGTGGTAGGCGGGCGCCGTGTGACCGAGGCTGATGTTATGTCCCGCGTCGGGCTGTCGATGAACGGTGAACCGCGGGGTTCCGGAGAACAGCGCCGCGATCTCACCCATCGCCGAAGTGTCGTTCTGCCAGACCTTTTCGTGTTCGGCGATGCTGAACTGCACCGGCACCCGCACGGCAGGGGCAAGCGCCGGGAAATCTTGACGCGCCCAGTTCGACACCATCTGGTCCTCGTAGGACGGGGCGGTCGGGGAGACCGTCGCGCCGTTGAGAACCTCGGGCGGATACAGGCTTTCCGGTTGCCACAACAGCTCACGCAATCCGGTGGGACGATGCTCGCGCGTCGCCGCCTTCAGGATGTCGCGGGCCGCCGGGTGATAGTGCCGGCCGGTCCCCGCCAATTCGATGCCCAGCAGATCCGCGCCGCGCTCGTCGGCCGCCATCCGCATGACGAGTTCACAGCCGCCCGAATGGCCCATCAGAAACAGCCCGGCACCGCGTGGCTTCTGCCCGAGGATGCGATCCACCGCCCCGTACGCGAGATTGACTCGCTGCTCGGGCTCGGCCATCGCCTCCGGATAGGGAGCCGAACTGCCATAGCCCGGCCGGTCGAGCGCGATGACGGTGAATCCCGCTGCGGCGCCGGTGCGTAACAGTGAGGACGACGGGTGGCCCGGGCAATCGAAATAGACGGCGGTGGTGCCTCCGCCGTGGATGGCCACGATGACGGCTTTGGGATCGTCGGGGTTCTCGGGTTCGGCGACAACCGCCGACATCGGCACGCCGTCCACGATGACGAGCCTCGGTCGCGGCTGTGCGGTGCTCATTATGCGTCGGCCCGCAGCAGGATCACGCCGCTGGGAGTGAGGCCGCCGCTGCTGACGACACCGACGCGGGCGTCGGCGACTTGCCGGTCGCCGGCCTCGCCGCGCAGCTGCGTGACGGCTTCATGCAGCAGACCCATGCCGTGGGTGCGTCCGTGCGAGAGCTGGCCGCCGTGTGTGTTGAGCGGCAGCTGCCCGTCGCGGGCAATGTTCTTGCCGCCGTCCAGGAATTCCTTGGCCTCACCGATACCGCAGAATCCGAGCGCCTCGATCCACGACAGGCAATTCATGGTGAACCCGTCGTACAGCTCGGCGACATCGACGTCCGCGGGTCGTAGCGAGGTACGCGTCCACACATGCGCCGCTTGCCCGAGCACCTGCGGCTCGTGGGTGAGAGTGCTTTGGTCCCAGTCGATTCGCTCGATAATCTGCGTTCCCACCGCCTCCACCAGCACCGGCGGCTTCGCCAGATCGCGGGCGGCGTCGGCGGCGGAGACGATGACGGCGATCGCCCCGTCACACGGCACGTCGCAGTCATAGAGGCCGAAGGGCGTGGTGATCGGCCGCGCACCGAGGTAGTCCGCCATCGTCATCGGAGACCGGTAGACCGCGGTGGGGTTGAGCTCGGCGTTGGCTCGTTGGTTCAACGCGATCCAGCCCAGCGTCTCCTTGGTGGTGCCGTACCGGTGAAAGTGCCGCTGCGCGTTCATCGCCAGCGTGTGCGCCGCCGACGTGGCGCCAAAAGGCATCTGCCACCCCGACATTCGGCCCATCGACGGGGCGATCTTGCCCTGCTTCATCAGCTCGCCGTGGGTGGCCTCCCACAGCGTCCGGAAGCACAGCACGTGACGCGCCAACCCGCAGGCGACCGCGAGCATCGCGGCGATCACCGAACCGCCCGGGCCGAACGTCTCCATGGCGCCGTTGTGCCACGTCGGCCGGATGCCCAGCGCGGCCTCGAGAGCGGTCACCCCACCCTCCCCGAAGCCGCCGACATTGATCGCGCCGGGGTAGGTGGACAGGCCGTCGATGTCGGCGAACGTCAGCCCGGCGTCGGCGACGGCTGCCTCGCATGCCTGCACCGTCAGCGCCAGCGGCAGCTGCATCAGGCGGCGCCCGATCGGCGACATGCCGATCCCGGTGAGCGCGACCTTGTCCTCGAACTTCTCCGTGGTCAGCATCGGCCGGACGTATTCACCGAACCGCTCGGGCGCGATGTCGTCGACCGGCAATTGACCGGGCTCGGCGTCGGGGAGGGGCCGAAACAGCGGAAACCACACGTCTTCGGCCTGCTCGAAGACGACCTCGACCTGTTGGCCGAGTTCGAGCTGATCGGGATCGCATTCCACGATGTTGGTGGTCAGCCGAACCCGGGGGTCTTCATCGATCGCGACCTGGGCGACCACATACGGCGCCGGCAACCCGGGCAGGCTGAATCGATGGTTGATGGTGAATCCGGCGAGGGTCGCCCTGCCCGAGACGGCCCGCACACCGATATCGCGGGACCGGCAGTAGCGGCAGACCGGCGCGGGCGGATGGATCAGCGATTCGCAGCTTTTGCATTCCTGTAAGCGCAGCTTCCCGTCGGCGCCCGAAGTCCAGAAGAACTCGTTGTCCTCGGTGATCAGGGGCAGTGGGCGTCCGGATGCTGACACGTCACCTCCGGCAGTAGGACGGCCCTGGTTGCAATTTGGTAGGCCCGTTATACGAATCGGAGAATTACGTTATCACTCCCCAGCAGGCGCAATCCAGACGGATTCGGCAGTGCTCGTCCCGCACGGCAGGCGGGGTGGGACGCCCGCCCGTCCCGTCACAGCGGGACCCAGACATAGCCCACATACACGCCCCACTGGTTGACGCCGGCGCGCCACATCGGATCCTGCGGTGCCCACGACGGCCGTGGCGGAGGCGGCGGCACATCCTGCGATGCAAATGACGGCGCGTATGGCGGCGGGGGCGTGTACCACGCCGGCGGCGCGGGAGGCGGTTCGCACGAAAAGGTCGTCTCATTCCACGACATGTTGGGATCGCACTCCGCCGAACTGACTCCCGGGGTGGCGATCACCGCGACCGACAGCGCCACGAAGGTCACCGCAATGACGGTGATCAGACGACGAACAAGGCGCCTCATGGTGGGCCTCCCATTGGGGCCATCCTGGCTTGGGTGGCTTCAGCCTATTCCGTTCATACCGCCATGACCACGGGAAAAACCTCTGGCGGCGACACAGCACCGAACCGGCCTCCGGTGACATCTGCTTCCGGCCGGGCGCTATGCTGCCAACCGGGATATCAAGTACTTCACATTGGGAGGGCTTGTTGCTCGAGGCGGAGAAGGTCCTGATCACCGGGGCGACGGGCAAGATCGCCTTTCCCATGGCGCGCGCCCTGGCCGCAACGGGAAACGAGGTGTGGGGCGCCGCGCGCCTGACAGATCCCGCGGCCCGGGAAAAACTCGTCGCCGCCGGCATCAAACCCGTCGCACTGGACGTCGCCGCCGGCGACTTCTCCGGCCTCCCCGACGATTTCACCTACGTCTTTCACGCGGCGGTGGACCCGGGCGCGGACGACTGGAGCCGCTGTGTCGAAACAAACGCGCAGATGTCGGGCGAATTGCTGCACCACTGCCGCGCCGCCAAGGGTTTCGTGCTCTGCTCCACCGGATCGATCTACGCCCACCAGGGGCAGCGGCCGTTGACCGAGGCCGATCCGCCCGGGGTGCCGCTGCGCGCCAACTACAGCTTCTCCAAGGTCGCCGCGGAGGCGGTGTGCACCTGGATCGCCCGGCATTTTCACATTCCGCTGACCATCATCCGGATCTGTTCGACGTATGGGCCCCAGGGAGGCGCGCCCGCTGATCGTCTCGATGCGATGCTGGTGGGCAAGCCGATTCGGCTGCATCCCGACGGGCCGAACAACTACAACCCGATCTACGAAGACGACTACGTGGAACTCGGGATCCGCGCCATGGAAGTGGCCGCGACGCCGCCGGTCGTGGTGAATTGGGCCGGCAGCGAAACGGTCAGTGTCGAGGATTACTGCACCTTCATGGGTGAGTTGACCGGCGTCGAGCCGATCTTCGAATACACGCCCGACGCGCACACGCCGTTGTGGCCGGACGTCACGCACATGCACGAGGTGCTCGGCCGCACCAAGGTGCCCTGGCGCGAGGGCTTCCGGCGCATGATTGCGGCCCGCCACCCCGAAATAACGCTGCCCCAACCCGATTCGACGCGAGCCTGAGGACGTACGCGCGATGCATCTACCCGGCACACCATCGGACGAGGTCCCCGAGGTCCTTGCCACCGGCAACGGCGGGATCACCACCCTGTTCGTGTCCATGGCGACTCGCCACCCCGACGGGAAGGACGCCGAGTACCTGCGCTGGCACACCCTCGACCACCGGCCGGAGCAACACCGCCTGGCCGCGGTGCGTGCCTCGTTGCGACTGGTGTCCACGCCGGCCTGCCGCTCCGCGCGTGCGCTCGGCGACGGGCCGTTGGACGCGGTCGACCACGTGATGACCTACTTCTTCGCCGACACGGCCGGACTTCACGATTTCAACGAATTGTCCACCGCGCTCGGCAACGCCGGTCGCAAGCTTCCGTTGCTGCCGCCGGTGGAGCGCGGCGTGTACGACGTCCAGAGCAAAGCGGCGGCGCCGGCGATCAAGGCCGGATCCGACGTCCTGCCCTGGTTGCCCGCGCGGGGAGTGTTCCTGTTGGTCGAACGGGGATCCGCAGCGGTGAACCCGCTGCTCGAAGTCGACGGTGTTACCGGTGTCTGGTCCGCGCTATCGCGCCGGGTCGACGCCAAACTGGCCAGTGCCCAAGGGAACCAGTCGATCACGTATTGCTTCCTGGATGACGACCCGGTCGCCACCGCGCAACGGCTGCGGCCGGTGCTGGCCGCCCGCTGGGCCGAGACCGGCGTCGAACCCTTGTTTGCCGCACCGTTTTTCACGGTGGTGCCGTACGAATGGGATCGGTATGTCCCTTAGCAAGTGGAGACGAGGGGCCGCATGCGCATCGGCTTGATGGTTGGCTCCGACAAGGAGCGCTCGCGTGCTGACCGGCTGGCCGGGCTGATCGACGACGGTGCCGCGGCCGAAAGGGATGGTTTCACCGCGTTCTGGATGCCCCAGGTTCCCGGCTACCTCGACGCGATGACCGCCGTGACGCTGATCGGGCGGGCAACCGATCGCATCGAAATCGGGACGGCGGTCGTTCCGATTCAGACGCGCCATCCGATGGCCATGGCCCAACAAGCCTTGACCACGCAGATCGCGTGCGGCGGCCGGTTCACGCTCGGCGTCGGGCCATCGCATCATTGGATCGTCAACTCTCAACTGGGATTGCCCTACGACCGCCCGGCGCGCTTGATGAGCGACTACCTCGAGGTGCTGGCGGCGTCGTTCGCCGGGCCGGGCAGCGTCGATATCGACAACGAAAGCTATTGCGTCCATTCGCCGGTGGATGTCACGGATGCATTCGACGTTCCCATCTTGTTGTCGGCGTTGGGGCCGGCGATGCTGCGACTCGCGGGCGAGCGGGCCGGCGGCACTGTTCTCTGGATGGCGGACGAGAGGGCGATCGGTGACCACGTCGTACCGCGCATCACCGCGGCGGCTACCGCGGCCGGGCGGCCCGCGCCACGGATCGTCGCCGGCGTTCCCGTCGCGCTGTGCTCCGACAACGAGATAGGCGATGCCCGCGCCTACGCCAGCGAGGTGCTCGGGCATGCGGACTTCTCGCCGAACTATGTGCGCCTGCTGGAGCACGGCGACGCCGAGGACGTCGGCGACACGATGGCGGCCGGCGATGAGTCGGCCGTCCTGGCGCGGCTGCGCCGCTACCGTGATGCGGGCGTTACCGATTTGGCGGCGCGAATTGTGCCATTGGGAAAGGACGTTGGCGAACGGGCGAAATTGCGACGCCGGACCCAGGAGTTCCTGGCGTCCGTGTGCTCCGCCTTGTGATCAGCGCGACGGCAGGCCGAGGACCCGCTGGGCGATGATGTTGCGCTGGATCTCCGACGTGCCGCCCGCGATCGTGCCCGCGTAGCTGCTGATGTAGCGGGCGAACCAGCCGGCGGTGAAAAGGTCGGGGGCGTAAGGGTTGTACGGGGCCGTCAGCGCCTTGTCGCGCAGCCCGTCGACCCCGGCCGCGTCCAGCGCGTGCCGCAGCGCGCTCTGTTCGGCTTCCGAACCGAAGACCTTCAGGACGGACAAAGCGGCGACGTCGACGTCGCCGCGGGCCGCCCGCCCCAGCGCGGCCGAGCCGAGCAGCCGCAGCGCGCAGTAGTCCATCACGATGGTGGCGTAGTGGTCCGCGTTCACCGCGTCGGCCGGCCGGTAGTCCTCGAGCAGCTGCTCGAGCCGGTTCGCGAAGGCCATCCACATCAGGGTGCGTTCGTGGCCCAGCGAACCGTTGGCGACCCGCCACCCACCGTTGAGCGGACCGACCAGGTTGTCCGCGGGTACCCGGACATCGTTGAAGAACACCTCGTTGAAGTCCAGCTCGTCGCGGTCGTAGACGGATGCGAAGGGGCGACGCACCACCCCCGGGGTATCGGTCGGGATTAGCAGCGCGCTGATCCCCTTGTGCCTGGGGGCATCTGGGTCGGTGCGAACGAAGGTCAGGATGACGTCGGCGTCATGGGCGCCCGAGGTCCATACCTTCTGCCCGTTGACCACGAACTGATCACCCACCAACTCGGCCTTCGTCCGCAGCCCGGCCAAATCGGAGCCGGCTCCGGGTTCACTCATGCCCAACGACGCGGTCTTATCCGCCCGCAGAATCGGGACGGCCCAGCGCCGCTTCTGCTCCTCGGTCCCGAAGGACAGCAGCGACGCCGCGATGATGCCGACGCCTTGGGGATTGAAGCAGTGATAGATCCGGCGCCGCGAGAGCTCTTCGCGGTGCACGAATTGCTGCAGGATATTGGCGTTGCGGCCGCCGAATTCCGGTGGGCTTCCCGGCAACAGCCAACCGTGGTCGAATTGGACCCGCTGCCAGCGGCGCGACCATTCGGGCACGTGCGACGTCGACGAAGGCCGTTCCACGGCCTGTGCCCCCGTCGGCAGATGTTCGGCGAGAAAGGCGACGAACTCCGCGCGGAAGGATTCGACCTCGGCGTCGAAGGTGAGTTGCATGGACTTAAGTGTCGGACTCGCAGGGGTTCACCGCGTGAAGCCCCACTCGGCCTCGTTCTCTTCGGTTTTGAGGTTCTCGGCCGGATCCTCGGCGTCGGTGAGTGGCGGCGCAGCGGCGCGGGAGGTGCGATCACCGATTTCGGTGATGGCGTGCACCGGGCAGTCCAGGAGCGCCCGCATGACCGCATCGCGGTCCGCCTCCGCCACCGTGCCGTCCCCGATGAGGGACGCGTACCCCCAGTCATCCAGCGAGAAGTAACCCGGCGCGTGTTTGGCGCAAATACCGAAGCCGTCGCAAACGGTGCGGTCCAGCCGGATTTTCATGTGTGACTCACCGCCTCCGCCTCGTAGGGACGGTCGGCGCGGAATGCGCCGCGGGTGCAATCCGGGCAAGCGCCGTTGAGGTGCACACCGACTTCGTCCGGGAACTGATCGAGCAGGCTGGCGGCCACATTGGTGGCGGCATCGAGGGTCGCGCAGGCCCCACGTCCGCGCAGCACCACCGACCAGCGGCGCAACCGCTCGACATCGTCTGTCGTCGCCGTGCCGTCACGCAGGGCGCCGCCGACCGCAGCCATCGCCGCCGTCCCGTTGAAGCACGATCCGCACTGGCCGGCGTTTTCGCGGTCAAAGTAGGCGAGCACCGAGGCCGCCACCGCCACGGGGCAGTCCTCGGTGATGACCGAAATCGCGCCGCAGCCCAGGCCGCTGCCGACACGTCGCATCGTCTCGTGGTCCAGGGTTGTCTCCAGCACAGCGCGGTTGAGCAGGCCGGCGAAATAGCCGCCCATCAGCGCGCCCCGCACCTGGTCGGCCGGAACACCGTGCAGGGCAAGCAATTCGGTGAACGGCAAGCCGTGGGGAAGCTCGTAGAGTACCGGTGGCCGCCCCGCGCCGGTGATGGTGGCAAGGAAGGTGCCCGGCGACAGCGATGTGCCCTGCGCGCGAAACGCCGCCGAGCCGTGGCGCTGCAGGTAGGGCAGGTTGGCCAAGGTCTCGACATTGCTCACCAAGGTGGGTCGCTCATCGACACCCGCCTCGAATGGGCGCGGCGGCTTGTCCGTTGGCTTGGCCGGGCCGCCGTTGATCGCGCGGACGGCGGCGGTCTCCTCGCCGGCCACGTAGCCGGCCGGCACCGTCAACATGGCGGTCGTCACGCCGAGTGTGTCGGGATCCAGCTCGCCAAGCGCGGTTTCGACGCTGTGCGCCGATTCCGGGTCCGACACATAGATGTAGGCACGGTCGGCGGCAACGATCGTCGCGGCCAATCGCAGTCCGTCCAGGACCAGGTGGGGGCGGTTGCGCAGCAGCCAGCGGTCCTTGATCGACGCCGGCTCCCCCTCTTCGCCATTCGCGACGACGACGGGGCGACCGATGTCCGCCATCAGGCGTCCGTTATCGCGCACCGTGCGCAGCTTCACCGCGAGCGGAAAGGCCGCTCCGCCGCGGCCGACCAACCCGCCGGATTCGACTTCGCTCAGCAACGCATCGGCATCGGTGAGTGGGTGATAGCCACCGAGCTGTCGATACGACGCGAGGTCTTCGCGTGTTTGACCGGACCGCTCGGACAGCAGCCGCGGTGTGCCCCCGGCGGGGATGGCGGTGATGGTTGCGGACCGGGTGGTGTTCAAAGCTGGCCTGCCATCGTCTTAGTTAGTCTTGCAGACATGCGAACTGCGGTGGTGCGTGTCAACGTCGACCCGGAAAGCGGGCTCACGCCCGCGCAATTACGTGACGGCATGGCAGCTCTCCACAAGCTCGCGGCCGCGGCCGGCGCCGACGTGGTCAAAAACGACCTCGCCACCATGCCGGTTCGCCGCCGCGAGGTTGAACTGCTGATTGCGGCCGAGGACGGTAACACGGCCCAAACCACCGCAATCGATCTGTGCGCCAACGCGTTCAGTACCACCCCAGCCCCGGGTGTGATCACGTTTGTCAGCCGCGGGACCGACGACGACGCGCGTGGTGTGCTGTCCGCGTTCGGGCTGACCGGTGACATCGACCGGATGCCCGACGATGACGGTTTCGACATCGTGTACGTGACGCTGCGAGAAGAGGACCTCGAACGCATCCCGGAGAGCCGGGTGCACACAGCGCTGGAGTCGTCGCTCAACTGCGAGGTCCACATTCGCACCAGGTAGGAATCTCAAAATACGACGTAGCGCCATTACGAACCCAGGAATTCGAGGATCGCGGGCGCCGCCTGCACCCACGTGTCGAACATGTTGAAATGCTGCACCCTGCCCGCGGCGCGGTCTTCGGCCGCGCGCTCCCAGGCGTCCTCGGGCCAGGGAGGATCAATGAGCTTTGACCCCTTGATCAAGCAACTGACCTCCAGCGACGTGCGCTTAGGGTGATCCATGTCGTTCTCGCCGCCACGAATGATCAACGTGGGAACCTTGATTCGGTCGAACATCTCGTCCTCGACGCCCGGAATCGTCTGTCCCGGCTTGGAAACGAATGCGCCCAGCCAGCGCAGCATGACCTTGAGGAACTCGTCGGAGTCGAAGTCGAGGAACCGCTGCTTGTTGTCCGGGTTTTCCTCGATGCGCTCGCGCCATTCCTGGATCTTGACCACGCCGTCCATTCCGGTACCTCGCACCGCGAGAATGCTGGGGACGATGTAGAAGGAGCCGAGCACGAAGGTGCCGTAGATGCCGCCGACGATGTTCCACACCACGAGCTTGGTGACCATCTCGGGGTAGAGGATCGTGGTCAGCATGGAATCCCTTGCCCCGCCGGAGCCTCCGGCGAGAATGCAGCGCTCGAAGCCCAGACCCGTCACCAGCTTGTGCAGCGTCTCGGCGCGCATGTGGGACTCGCTCTGCCCGTAGAACTGCACGTCCGAGGCGCCGCAATTGGGCCGGTCCCACAGGAGCACCCGATAGCCACCGGCGGCCAGGGCTTCGGCCAGCGGGCGTAGGCCGGGAATCTCCATGCTGAACCGCCCCCCCGGCGTCAGGGCAATGAGATCGCCGGAGTCACCGAGGATTTCGTAGACGACATTTCCCCCGTTGATCTCGATTGAAGGCACCCGATTCTCCTGTAGTTAGGCCTGTACCAACACGTCGTTGCCGACGACACGCACCGGGTAGGTGCGGATACTCCATTCGGGCTTGACCGCGGTGGTGCCGGTCGCCAGCTCGAAACCCCATTGGTGCCAAGGGCAGTAGATGAATTCCAGGTCGCGGACCATGATCGCGTCACCCGGAGCGGTCTCGTCGACGATCGTGCGTCCCCGGGTTCGTCCCGAACACAACGGCCCGCCCTGGTGGGGGCAGTAATTTGCGATGGCGTAGAACGTGCCGTTGACGTTGTAGACGCCGACGCCGTGACGTCCAATCGGCACCAGTTTGTGTGTGCCCGGCGGGATTTCGTCCACCGTGGCGACGACATGCTCGCGGCCCTGGGCGAGACGGGGCTCGGGGCGCCGCGTGGTTGCCCCTTCTTCGCTGGTCGTCAATTCAGAGCACCCGGGTCTGACCCTCGAGAACCGGAACGGTTTCGGGCAGGTGGTAAGTCGCGATGCCGTTTTTGTACATCACCGCGTCGCGGGCCGCCTTGGGGAGGTGCTTGACCAACCAGCGGGGGTCATCGAACGTCCAGTGCGGGTAGTCCGAGGAGAAGAGCAGGATCTTCTCGCACTCCATCCATTCCAGCGCGCGGCGTAGCTCGGTCTTGTCTTCGGGGTAGTCCAGCGGCTGCGTGGTGAACTTGATGTGGTCCTTGACGTATTCGGAGGGCTTGCGTTTGATGTCGACCCACGACTTGCGTGCTTCGTAGATCGAGTCCATGCGCCACATCAGCGGCAGGATCCAGCTGAACGCGTGCTCGACGAAGACGATCCGCAGCGTCGGGAACCGGTCGAAGACGCCGTCGAAGATCAGGCTCATCACCTGGTTGGCGGCGAGCAGCGAGTAGGTCACCATGAAGTCGTGGTTGTAGCTGGGGAATCCCACCGGCGGGATGGGTAGCTCATCGAACTGGCTGCGCGACAGGTGGCAGCTCACGGTGATGTCGTGTTTGGTGGCGGCCGCCCAGATCGGGTCGTATTTGGGATTGCCCCATGATGGCCGCGGTTCGGCCTTGATCAGAATCTGCGCCATGTAGGGATGTCCGGCCCAACGCTCGATCTCGCGCACGGACGCTTCGGGATCTTCGATGGCGGCGCAAATCGAGCCGCGCCACCGCGCGTGCCAGTTGTTGTGGCTGTCCAGCCAGTGATTGGCCTGCCAGTCGTTCAACGCGCTCGACATCGCGTGCTGCGCTTCAGGAATGCGCGCCGGGTAGGCCGCCGGTTCCAGGATCGCGATGTCCGAGCCGGCCTCCATGATCAGTTGGCGAAACGCCATGTCCGGGTCGCTGCAAGGGAACTCGCCGTTGGCGGGGAAGGAGTCCACCCGCATCGCGTAGGAGTGCGCGTAGTCCGGAGCGTCGTAGTAGATCTGCTCACCCACGTTGCGAGTGAGGAAGTACTTGCTGCGCCAGGGCTCGGGGATGTACGGGAGGAGCTCTCCGCGCTTGGGTGCCGGGTGGACGTCCGAGTCGACGCACCGGACGGCTATGCGCTCGGCGGCGGGAAGCCGCTCCTGAGAATGGGTCAACGTCATCTGAAACTCCTCAGTCTCACGTCTTACTTCTACTGTGCGCCCACCCCGGCGGGGATGTCTATGCCGTAGAGCTGCGCCGCGTTGCGCCAGCACAACTTCTCGCGCTGCTCGGCGGACAGCGCGCTGGGCAGCTTGGTGATGTCGCCGCACTGCCAGTGCGGATAGCTGGACCCGAACATCACCATGTCGTCTTTACCGGTGAAGCCGAACCATTCGCCGGCGAACTCGGTGTCGCCGGGGCCGTCGAGGCTGCCCTGAACGAAATACACGTGTCCGGGCAGGTAATCGCTGGGGATCCGCGGGGACCACGGGGTCTGCTCCAGGTGCGGCCGGCCGAAGGTGTCCATCCGCCAGATGAACGGCGTCACGAAGTCGGCGGCGCCATCGCCCCACACGAACTTGAGGCCGTCGAACCGCTCGAAAACTCCCTCGGCGATCATGTTCATCAGGTGATACAGGTAGTTCAGCGCCATGAAGCTGACGTACTGCTCGTAAGTGCGGGTATTCCCCGACGGCGTCGGCGGAAACGCGATGCCCGACCCGACCTCGATGTGCGCGGCAACGGGCAGGCCGGCGTCGACCGCGGCTTCCCAGATCGGCCAGAACTGCGGTTTGCCGTACAGCTCGCGGGATTGCAGCGGGACGCCGATCTGAACCACGCGCGGATGGGAACGCCATCTCTCGATCTCGCGCAGCGCGCCAGGGATGTCGTCGGGGTTGACCCGGATGGTGCCGCGGAAGCGGTCGCCGAACTGGCTGGATTCCAGCCAGTTCGACACCATCATTTCGTTGTGCGCGGCGTGCAGCGCGGTGCCCAGGTGCCGGTCCGGCATGATGCCGCGGGCCATCGGATGCAGGACGGCCACGTCCACCCCGCGTTTCGTAAACAGTTCAGTGGCAACGAATTCCGGATCCGATCCGGGGTACTGACGGTCCGGGCCCTCGGTGTTGGGCGCGTACTCGCCGCCGGGCGCGCCGTACCAGTCCATCTCGTAATCGGGGAAGCCGCGGCTCTTGAACGGCTCGCGCAGGGTGTTCCGCAGCGCTTTGTTGGACGGGAAGAAGATGTGCACGCTCGCGTCGATCAGCGGTGTGCTTGTCCCGTCAGCGTGTTCGATCACGAGAGCCACCCTTCGGCTCCGGCGGCCAAAGTGGGCCGTGCGACGTCATGTGAATAGCCAATCTAACATTTTCCTGAGCGGTCAATCAATGGGTTTTCGGTAAGCGTTTCGTTTATTCATTACCGCTGGTAACGGGCATTTTGTGGGCTTCTAGGTAAGTATCGTTCTTCAATCTGGATAATACCATTCTCCGGGTTGGTGAGGGGTCGGATCCGCCATCGCTTTACGCCATGACGTCCGAACATGACGTCCGACAATGGCGATCGAACATGACGCCCGGCATGGCGGTCGGCGCGGCGGGTCAGGCGAGGGACGGGCCCACCGTGACTCCGGCGGCCCTCTCGAACGGCTTGATCACCGTCGTGAAATCGGAATCGGGCCCTTCATCGCGCGCCACGGCCTCCCACAGCCGGGCGATCGTCTCGGCAACCTCGGCGGGCGCGCCCAGCGCCTTCGCCTCCTCGAGATACAGGCGCACATCTTTGACCATCAGACCGGTGGCAAAGCCGTAATCGAAGGTGCGCGGCAGAATCGCGCGGGGAAACTTGTCGCGGCTTGCGCTCGTCGCGCCCGACCCCGCGTTGAGTACCTCGATCATCACGCCGGGGTCGAGCCCGGCTTTGACTCCCATGACGACCACTTCGGCCGTTGCGGCCAGGACGTTGGCCGCCAAGATGTTGTTGGCCAGCTTCATCGTTTGTGCCGAGCCGGGTTTGTCCCCGACGTACAGGGGCCGGCCGAGGGCTTCGAGCGCCGTTCGTATGACGTCGAATTCGCTGCGTGGACCCGACACCATGAGTGCCAGCGTCCCCTTCTCGGCCCCGCCGACGCCGCCGCTGACCGGGCTGTCGATCCTCACGATGTTGTGCTCGGCAAGAAGGCCATGGATCTGCATCGCCATTTGCCTGCCGACAGTGGACAAGTCGACATAGCGCTTAATCCGTGCGCCTTCGATGACGCCTGCCGCGCCGGTCGCCACCTCGAGGGACACGCCCGGCGTGGGAAGGCTGGCCAGCACCGTTTCGGCGCCATCGGCAACCTCTTTGGGCGACGACGCGGGGCGGGCCCCCAGGGCGACGATGCGCTCGAGTGCCGAGCTGCGCGTATCGAAGGCAACGACCTCGTGCTCTTCTTGAATAAGGCGGCGTGCCATGGGAAAGCCCATATTTCCCAACCCGATGAACCCGACCTCCATGACGAACTCCTGATCCCGATGGTGGCGACCCGCTGCGCCCGGCTGCGCCGCGCTGGCGGTCACCACTGATCTCGATGGTCGCGACCCGCTGCGCCCGGCTGCGCCGCGCTAGCGATCGCCACTGATCCCGATGGTGGCGACCCGCTGCGCCCGGCTGCGCCGCGCTGGCGGTCACCACTAGTCCCGATCCAGTTCGGCGAACGCCTCGCGCGCGATGCGAAAGCTGTCGACCGCGGCGGGCACGCCGCCGTAAATGGCCACCTGTAGCAAGATCTCGCGGATTTCCTCACGGGTGACACCGTTGGTCAGCGCCGCTTTGACGTGCGTCCGTAATTCGTTGGGCCGATTGAGCACCGAGATCATCGCCAGGTTGAGCATGCTGCGGGTCTTGCGCGGCAGCTCCTCGCGGCCCCACACTGCACCCCAGCAGTACTCGGTGACGAGGTCCTGCAGGGGCCCGGTGAAGTCATCCGCATCGGCCAGTGCACGGTCGACGTACTCCGCACCCAGCACCTCGGAGCGAATTTGCAGCCCCCGCTGGTAGGTTTCGCGATCCAATGCCTTCCTCCTCCACTCCGGGTGCGGCGGCCCCGATGTCGCCGGGGCGCGCCGCTGAGTTCCGATTGCCTGAGCGCAGTCTTGCACCGCCCGATATCCGCGAGGTCTACAGTCGAGGTTCACATGGACCTGCCCGCTCGCCTGCCCGTTCCCGGCAAAGACTGCTGGAACTTCACAACCACCCAATTCGCTTGTGATGACCAGGAATACGAGCGGGGCGCGCTAGACGTTGAGGAGAGGCGATGACCGGAGCAAGCGCTGACGTCTGGAAAGTGATGTCGACGGCCCGAACGATCCGGCGCTTCAGCGACGAGCCGGTGGACGACGCGATCCTGGCGCGCTGCCTCGAGGCGGCGCGGTGGGCCCCGTCGGGCGCCAATGCCCAAGGCTGGCGTTTCGTGGTGCTGCGGTCGCCCGAGCAGCGGGCCGTGGTGGCCAAGGCCGCCGCCCACGCGCTGGAGGTGATCGAGCCGGTCTACGGAATGAGCCGGCCCGCCGGCGACGACAACAGCCGTCGCGCCCGGACGTACCGCGCGACATACGAATTGCACGACCGCGCCGGTGAATTCACGTCGGTGTTGTTCGCGCAGGCCCATTACCCGACGGCGTCGGAACTGCTGCTCGGCGGGTCGATCTTTCCCGCCATGCAGAACTTTCTGCTGGCCGCCCGCGCGCAGGGGCTCGGCGCCTGTATGACCAGCTGGGCCTCCTATGGCGGTGAACGACTGCTGCGCGACGCGGTCGGTATACCCGAGGGCTGGATGGTCGCCGGCCACATCGTGGTCGGGTGGCCCAAGGGCAAGCACGGGCCGCTGCGCCGCCGTCCGCTGACCGAGTTCGTGAACCTCGACCGCTGGGATGGTGCGCCCGACGGGCTGTTGACCAGCGGCTAACTTGCGGAAGCAATTCGGCTCGTCGCGGACCGTTCCGGTGACCCCATGCCCGAATTCCGAGATTATTACTTCCACAAGCGAGAATGATATTCTCGCCGTGACAGTCAGGACGAGAGGCGGCGCGGATGCTGTTGGAATTCGATGCTGATCAGCGGCTGTGGCAGGACACGGTGCGCGATGCCGTGACCAAGCAGTGCCCGCCTTCGCTAGTGCGCAGCGTGGCGGAGGAGGGTGTCGACCCGAGCCCGCTGTGGAAGTCCTACGTGGATCAGGGTTGGACCGAGCTGAGCGACCCGGAGAGCACGGTCGAGCTCGCCATCGTTCTCGAAGAGCTGGGCCGCGCGACCGACCCCACACCGTTCCTGGCGACGATGAGCCAGTTCGCGCCGCTGGTGGCGGACCGCTTCGACCCGCACGAGTCGGGCACGGCCGTCTACGGCGGGGTATCGGCACACCGTGACGCCGAGGGCTGGGTGCTGGACGGCACGGCGCGCCATGTACTCGACGGCGATCGCGTCGAGAACCTGGCGGTGGTGACCGACGCGGGCGTGTTCATCGCCGCGTCCAGCCAGGTGTCGGCCCGCCGCTCGGCCGTCTTCGACCCGGTCCTGCACGTGGCCGACCTGTCGTTCAGCGGGGTCCGGGTGCCCGACAGCGCCCGGCTGGCCGTCGACCACGAGCGCGCGCACCACATCGCGTTGACGGGCATGGCAATCACCATGGTCGGCGCCTGCCAACGGATCCTCGACCTGGTGCTCGAGCACGTGGGTAGCCGCCAACAGTTCGGTGTACCGATCGGCTCGTTCCAGGCCGTCCAGCACAAGGCCGCCGACATGCACGTCGCGGTGCAACGGGCGCGGGCGTTGGCGTACTTCGCCGCGTTGACGATCGCGGCCGACGATCCCCGTCGCCGGCTGGCGGCCGCGATGGCCAAGGCATCGGCGGGGGAGTGCCAGTCGCTGGTCTTTCGCCACGGCTTACAGCTGCACGGCGCAATGGGATTCACGTGGGAGAACGACCTGCAGTTCCCGCTCAAGCGTGCCAAAGCGGGCGAACTCATGCTGGGCGGCGCGGCAGAGCATCGAGCGCGGATCGCTGAGGAGTACCGTGCAGCTGACTTTTGATCCCGACGTCGAGGCGTTCCGGGCCGAGTTTTCGGCGTTCCTGGACGAAAACCTCCCTCCCGCAAGCGAAACCTTGGAGCGCCCGCGATCGGTTTCGCACATGCCCCAGTGGGCGCGTCGTTGGCAACGGCTCCTCTTCGACAACGGATGGTTGCTGCCCAGCCAGCCGCCGGAATACGGCGGCCGCAACGCGACGGTGCTGCAGCAGTTCGTTTACCTGGAGGAACTGAGCCGCCGCCGCATCTACCACAGCTTCAACCCGCAGGGCGTGAATATCGTTGCGGCGTCACTGTTGTCGTTCGGCAGCGATGAGCAGAAGCAACGTTGGGCCGTGCCCGTCCTGCGTGCCGAGATCACGGCGTCGCTGGGGATGAGCGAACCCAGCGCCGGTTCCGACCTGGCGTCGCTGCGCACCCGCGCGGTGCTTGACGGCGATCACTTCGTCGTCAACGGGCAGAAGGTGTGGACCTCCGGGGCGCACGACGCCGACTTCTTGTTGACCTTCGTGCGGACGGATCCAGATGCCCCCAAGCACAAGGGGATTAGCGCGCTGGTGATCCCTACCGACAGCCCCGGTGTCGTTCGCCGGCCCTTCCCGTCGATCTGCTCCATCGACGATACGGACTTCAACGAGGTGTTCTTCACCGACGTGCGGGTGCCGGCGGAAAACCTGGTCGGTGAGCTCAACCAGGGATGGCTGGTGGCCAACGGGTCGCTGGGCCACGAGCGCACCATGATGTGGCTGGGTTTCGCGGACCGCCTCGAGAACATGATCGACGATTTCCATCCCGGCACCGACGTCGAGCGTGACCAGTACGCCACGACGATCATGGACAGACAGGCGCTGCGCCTGCTGGGTTCGGCGGCCCTGGCGCGTGCCGCCCGCGGCGAAGACGACGTGGCCGCGATCTCTGTCCTCAAGCTGCTCGGTTCCGAAGCGGAGTTGCGCGGGATGGAGCTGGCGCTGACCTCCGCGGGAGCCGACGGGCTCATTCATCCGCGTCAGACCGGGCCGTATGCACATATGAACCTCGACCACTACTTCGCCAGCTGGTTCGAGCGCTTTGCCCGCAGCTTCTCCGGCACCATTGCCGGCGGCACCTCCGAGATTCAGCGCAACATCATCGCCCAGCGGGTGCTGGGGCTCCCGCGCGGGTAGCGCGCAGTCAGAGCATCCGCCCAGAGAAATTGCCGGGCAACGGGATCCGGGCCACGTCGGGAGTGTTCAGCTGGCCGGCCAGCCACGGCAACGCGGTGGCGAAGGCCACCCCGGCGGTCGGCCAGTCGTGTTTTCCGCCGCGGTCGACCACCGCGCAGTCGATGCCGTTCGCCCGGCCGAGCGCGCACAGGGAGGCCGCGGCCGCGGCCTGGTTGGTCGACGAACCACCCGACGCGATCGCGAACCAACCGGAGACCCCGGTGTAGTGGCCATGGCGGTTGATCACCGTCGTCGGATCGAAGGCCGCCCACGCGTCGGCATTGCCGCCGAACAGATCGGCGATCGTCTGTTGCTTGGTTCCCGTGTTAGGGGTCAAGTCACCCTCGATGTCGACAAACGCGCTGAACACGGTGGGGTGCATGACGGTCAGGTTCACCGCGCACGTCCCGCCCATCGACCAGCCGACGCTGCCCCAGCGGGACGGGTCAGGATTGACTCCGAAGTTCGAGACCATGTAGGGCACAACGTCTTTGGTGAGATGGTCGGCGGCGTTGCCCCGGCTTCCGTTGACGCATTCGGTGTCATTGTCGAAGGCCCCACCCGGGTCCACGAACACCAGCACCGGCGCGTTGCCGCCGTGCGCGGCGGCGAAGGCGTCGATGGTGTCCACCGCATTGCCGGCGCGCACCCAGTCGGCGGGGGTATTGACCACGCCGCCGATCATCATCACCGTCGGCAGCTTCGGCGGCGGATAGCTCGCAAACCATGCCGGCGGCAGGTACACGAGTTCCTCGCGGTGCTTGAAATGCGACGCGTCGGCGGGGATCGCCACCGGCACAAGGCTGCCGTGGGGCGGCTTGGTGCCCTTCGCCGCCAGCGTGATGACGGTCGCCCTGTCGGTCTGGTCGGGCAGCGGACCGGAGGTGAAATGATTCCACGCACTTTGCACCGTCTGGAAATAGCCGATCCACTGGTTGAGCACCAGCAGCGAGCAGAGCAGACACAGCGGCACGGCCAGGATCGACAGGCCACGCCGCCACCAACGCGCACCGCGCCAACCCAGGATCAGGATCGCCGTGGCCGTAGCGCCCAACACGATCCACACATACAGCGCGCGCGGCGCCGATTCGGCGGCCCCGGCGATGTACCAGTGCGCCGCCGTCCCCGCCGCACCGCCCACGACGGCCGCCGCCGGCAGCCATAACAGGCGCCAACGACGGGAACGCCAACCCGCGGCCAGCCCCAACGTGATCCCGGTGACGACCTGGACCACCACCGGTACCCAGCCGTGCATCAGCGATATGTGGTTGCTCAGCATGGCCATCCCTCCTCTCAGCTGCTGGCGATCCAGTGAGGGAAGGATTAACTGCCGACCTCGACGAATTCTTGGCGAATTCTTGGGCGGTCGGATGGCCCGCACGCTGGGGCTGAAGCCACGGTGGCCGCCGGCGTGTCGTCACCGCCAGGTCATGGTCAAAGCCGCGGGTTCACACTCGACGAGAGTGCGGTCCACCTAATGGGTTGCTAAACCGGGTCGAATTTGGTGATCAGCCACTTGCCGTTGACTCGGGTCAAGCTCACCAGCACGCTGCTGGCCGCCATCGCGGGGTCGGGGTTGTCCTTGCTCATCGTGCTCTGGTCGACCAGCACCAGCACGACGGCCGAATCCGGATGTAATTCCTGAACCGCGGCCCCCAACACCCGAGCGGCGGTTTTCAGGGACTTTTGTTTGGCCGCCGGAGCTACGATTTGCTCGGTGAACTGGTTGTAGTACGACAGGAAATCTCCGGAGAGGTGCGACTTTGCGGCGGCGAAGTCTTTGTCGAGTGACTCGGGTGAGTAGGACAGAATCGCGACCGTTCCTTCGGACGCCGAATTGACGACCGCGCTCGCGACGCCGGCGTCGGTTTGCTTATCCGGCCGGTACTGCGTGAAGTACAACCACGTCGCAGCGCCACCGGAAATCAGCAGGAGCACAACCAGAATCACCGGAACGGGTTTCACCTTGCGCCAAGCGCGCGGCACGCTACGTCCACTGCGTTCGGTCTGCTCGGGAGAGTCGCCGCCGGCGTCGATGCCGCGGTTGTCCTCACTCATGGAACGAACTCCAATTTGGACATCTTGTATTGCCCGCCGTCGTTTGTGACGGTCACCTTGAGCCGCCAATTGCGTGGTTCATCTTTGGCGCCCGCGACGTTGGTGATCCGCGATGTCGCCGCGACGAGTACCAACGCGGAATTCGCGTCCATGGATTGCACCGCCGCCGCATTCACGGTTCCCTGGGTAACGACTTTGGACTGCTCGACGACGGTGGTGAAATCTTTTGCGCGCTGCGTAAAGTCGTCCCTGAACTGCCCGGTGGAGCTGTCGATCACCCGCTGGACGTCTTCCTTGGCCTTGTTGAAGTCCAAGGACGTCATGTTGACGACACCTTGTCGGGCTCCCGCGATGAAGTTCGCGGCGCGCTGGTTGCGCTCGGTGGTTTCGTGATGTTGCCAGACCATGTATCCGCTGGCCCCGATGAAGGCGCAGATGAGGATGATGACGGCCGCTTTCCACGTGACCGACAATGGCGGCAACGGCACGCGTCGCCGAGAGCGGGCCGGCGTGCATTCCGGTTCCGCGTCTGCGGGGGTTTCTTCGGTGGCTTCGTCCTCGGTCTCTGTTTCGTCGGTGTCGGTTGCCTCGACGGTGTCCGGGGCTTCGTCGGTGATCTCGGCCGCGGCCGCGGCCTCTGTCTCAGCCTGGGCCTGCGTTTCCCGCCGGAGCCGGGCGGCACGGGCGCGGGCGCGCGCCGCGGCGGCCAACGCTTCGGCTTCGGCTGCTTCGGCCTCGGCTTCCTCGAGCAACGCCTCCGCGTCGGCTTTCGAGGTGGCCGAATCTTGCGGCGGCTTCTCCGCCTCAGGCATCGTGCTTGCCGCCCGTCGGCCTCATGATCGGCTGACTCCTGTACGTCTCACGCGGCTACCATCGCACGAGCGAGAACGGGTAAGTGTTGGTGCCCCCCGGTGCGCCACCGCAGCCCGTGTCGAATGTTGAGTCGACGTGACCCGCCAGTGTCACCGCATCCCACGAGTAAACGTCATGCGAGGGAAGGAACTGGACCACGCAGCGCACACCGTCGGGTACATCAACGACCATGGTGTAGCGGCCGTTGGACAGGTGAGCGTCTTCCTTCCAGGGCGCCGCTTGCCCGTTGGGTTGCGGAACCCCTTGGACGGTCAGGCATTCCGGCCCTCGGTCATATCTGCACGGTCGGATCGCCCAAATCCAGCTGTGGCCGGGATCCCGGCTTGTGTCCACCCTGTAGTTGCCAATCTGTACGTCCGCGCGGGCGGTCGGCGTCAGCGTCAGCGCGGCCGAGGCAAGCGCCAGGCCCAGTGCGAAAGTCTTCACCGATGCGTCTCCCATCTCTGCACACGTGCGGCTGGCCCGAATATAAGGCGCTCGCACGTTGAACAGGCCTACTTGGAAAAACTGCGGCAGTCAATGACTGGTTCGTCCGGACCTGCCTAGTCGATGACCGCGGTCTCCTTACGTTCGGTGATCGGTCTCGCGAGCTCTTGTTCATCGCAGATGCGTTGCAGCTTCTCCAGCGTCTCGTCCAGGCCGGCTCCGACCCTGCGGCCGGGCGTGAAGGTGGCCGGCAGCTTGCGCATGCCCTGGATGACACCGATCGTCTCGTAGTGGACGGTCCCCTCGGGATCGCACTTGTAGTCGGGCATCCGGTCGAGCACCGCGGTGAGCATGGATTTGAACACGGTGCGTGCCACATTGGATCCGATGCAGCGGTGGATGCCCAGACCAAAGCTGAAGTGCCGGTTGCCCTTGCGGTCGAGGACGATCTTGTCCGGGTCGGTGAACACCGCCGGGTCGCGGTTGGCCATCGCCCACGAAATCCACAGCCGCTCACCCTCTTTGAACTGTGTGCCGTCGAGCTCGGTGTCGTCGGCGAAGGTCCGACCATCGCCGGCCGCCGGGGTGAAGTAGCGCAGGAACTCCTCGGTGGCGGGGTCGAGCAGAGTCTTGCGCTCATTGCTGAGCAGCTGCCGTTGATCGGGATGCTCCGAAAGCCATTCCAGCGAGTGGGCGGTCAGGGCGGTCGTGGTGTCAAATCCGCCGCCGATGACCAGTCCGAGGTTCCCCAGGATTTCCAGGTCCGGGGCGGGCTCGCCGTCGATGCGCATCTCGAGCAGGCCGTTGACGATTCCGGGCCGCGGGTTTTCGCGGATCTCGATCATGTTGTTGACCATGTCGAGCCCCATCTCCCGGTGCATCGCGGTGACCCGCTCGATATCGGGGGAGTGCTCGGGCGTGTACACCGCGGCGTGCACCGGCTCGCTGTACATATTCCACTTCTTCAGCGGGACGCCCAGCATGGCCAGCGTGAAGACGGCGGGCACGATATTGGCCAGGTCGTCGACGAAGTCGATGCGGCCATCCTCGATCTTCTCGTCGAGGCAGGCGCGCGTCACGTCGTCGATGAACGGCTCCCAGCGTTTGATCGCGGCCGGCGACAAATAGGGGTTGAGCACGGTTCGGTAGATGCGGTGGTCGGGGTCGTCCATTTCCAGGATGCCGCCGCGTACCGCGCTGACGCGTTTGGCCGTGGGGATCGAAATACCTTTGTAGCCGCGGCGTTCTCCGTGGATGTCGTGATCGTTGGAGACAACGGGACAGCGGGCCAGCTCGAAGACCTCGTGGCTCCCGGCCGCAACCCAGTGGCCGCCGTAGGTTTCCGTCCAGGCGACGGGGCACTTGGCATGCATCTCGTCGGTGATCGTTTTGAACTGCGACCGGTACTCGGAGGAATGCCGATCAAAGTGATAGGAGTTCTTCTTACGGTCGCCGTCATTGACGACATCGTCGACACTCAACGCTCTGTCTCCCTATGTGTTTCGGTAGCTAAGGACCCGTGCCGGCTCAGGCGTCGTCGGTGATCATGATCGCCTGCTCCGGGCAGGACCGCGCGGCTTCGCGAACCTGGTCCTCCCGATCGACGGGCACCACTTCGTCGATTGCCGACGAGGTACCGTCGATATCGCTGAGCTGAAAAGATTCCGGAGCGATCATCGCGCACAGGGTATGGCCCTGGCATCGTTCTGGATCCACCCAGACCTTCACGAGGCTGTCTCCTCTCACCTGATTCTCAGGGCTGACGTTGTAGCGGTTTTCAATTGTGGTAGTCGTACCACTTCAGGTAGCCACCGGCGTCGACGCGCAACTGCATGCCGGTCACGTACCTGGCTTCATCGGAGGCCAACCACAGCACGGCGTTGCTGATGTCCTCCGGTTCGACGAAGGGGATCTTCATCGCCTGTTGCACACCGAAAACCGGCTCGGCATCGGCCCGTGTTGGGCGTTCGAGATCCGGCCGGAACGACCGATACATCGGCTCGCTCTGCAGCATCGGGGTGTTGGTGTTCGTCGGGTGGATGACGTTGGCACGAATCCCCAACGGGGCCAGCTCGGTTGCCAGGTCATGCACGTAGTGGGCGATCGCGCGTTTTGAATGAACGTAGGCCGTTCCGCCGGGATCGTTACCCGGAACGTCTTTCTTGCTGGTATCCATCAGCGCCGCAGTGGATCCGGTGGCGATGATCGAGGCGCCCGCGCCCAGGTGGGGCAGTGCGACCTGAATGGCGTTGATGGTGCCCATCAGGTTGGTATTGATCACGTCGCACCAGGCCTGTAGTGGCGGTTGGCCTTTCATGCCGGCGATACCGGCCTGCGCGACGACGACGTCGAGCTTGCCGAATTCGGCGAGTCCGCTGTCCAGCGCGGCGCTCAGCTGTGCGGCCTCGCGCACGTCGGCCTGGGCTACCACCACGGTTTGGCCGGTCTTCTCGACCAGCCGGGCGGTCTCGTCGAGATCCTCGGGCGCGGCCATCGCATACCCGATGGTGTCGATGTCGCAGCAGAGGTCGACGGCAATGATGTCGGCGCCTTCCTCGGCCAGCCGGACCGCATGACTACGGCCCTGACCGCGTGCGGCTCCGGTGACCAAGGCGACTTTCCCGTTGACGCGCCCCTGTCCGCGGTCTCCCACCGCTTCTCCTTCCCGTTGGTTGCCGCGCACTGCTCAGGTGTTGCGGCCGCCGTTGACGCCCAGGATCTGACCGGTGATGTAGCCGGCTTCCTCGGACACCAGAAACGCGCATGCCGCCGCGATGTCCTCGGGCGTGCCGATGCGGCGCACCGGGGTCCGGGCGATGGTCTCGTCGATGTCGCCGAGGAACCCGTTCTTCTCGGCGGCGCGCAGCATCGGGGTGTCGATGAAGCCCGGCGGCACGGCGTTGACGGTGATGCCCTTGGGCCCGTACTCGAGGGCCAGCGACTTCGTCAGGCCGTTGACCGCCGACTTGGCCGCCACGTAGTGACTCATGTACGGCGCGCCGGAATGCGTGCTCGACGAAGAGATATTGACGATGCGTCCCCACCCGGCCTCGATCATGTCGGGCAGCACCGCCTGGACGGTGTGGAAGACGCCGTTGAGGTTGACGTCGATCACCCGCCGCCAGTCCTCGAAGGTGATGTTGTGGAACTTCTTGAAGCCGTCCAGGCCGGCGGCGTTGACCAGAACCGTCACCGGCCCGAGCTGGGCGCGGATGGCCGACAGTGCGGCATCCACCTGCGACCGGTCGGTCACGTCGGCGGTGAAGGTGAAATCGGTGTCCGACGGCCGCACGTCGATGGTGGCCACGTTCAGGCCGTCGGCGCGTAGGCGCTGCACGACGGCCAGGCCGATGCCGGATCCGCCACCGGTGACCACCGCAGTCTTCATCTTGAGGCCTCTACTCCGACGGGGGCCATTTCAGCCACAAAGAATCTCCCTTACAATTATGAGAACCTTACTCTCCGCGCGGAGCGGCGTGCAACATGCCCGCGAAACCGTGTTCGGCCTGCGTCGAGAGGTCCAGCACGGTACAGTCTGGCCAATTCCGTCCCTGGTCAGCACCTCGATCTCATTCCTGAGACTTTCTTGAATTATCGAAACTCGAATGTAAGATTCGCCGGGGAAGAGAATGAAATTATCGTGACCGTCACCACACTAGGGAGTACCGGCATGCCTGCCCAGGACACGGCAGAACCCGCCACTGGGTCCGCGGCGACCATCGCGGATGCCGCGCCTGAGTCGGGCCCAGAGCCAGGCGGAGACCACCGTCTGTTGATCGACGGCCGGCTCGTCGCCGCGGACAGGACATTCCCCTCCATCAACCCCGCGACGGGCGCTGTCATCGGGCAGGCTCCGGATGCCGGGGCCGAGGAGGCCCAAACGGCGATCGCGGCCGCCCGGCGTGCGTTCGACACCACCCGCTGGCCCACCGATGTCGAGTTGCGCATCCGCTGCCTCGATCAGCTGCATCGGGCACTCGTCGACCACGCCGACGAGTTGCGTGAGCTCACCATCGCTGAAGTCGGCGCCACCCGCGCGCTGACCCAGGGTGCTCAGCTCGACGAGCCGATCGGCATCGTGCGTTTCTACGCGGACCTGTTGCGTAGCTATCAGTTCTCCGAAGACCTGGGCGACAGGGAATCGCGGGGCATGCGCCACCACCGCTGGGTGGAAAAGGAAGCCGCCGGGGTGGTGGGCGCCATCATCGCCTACAACTATCCGAATCAGCTCGCGCTGGCCAAGCTGGCGCCGGCGCTGGCCGCGGGATGCACGGTGGTGCTCAAAGGCGCACCGGACACGCCACTGGTCACCTTGGCGCTCGGCGAGCTGATCGCCAACCACACCGACATTCCCGCCGGCGTGGTCAACGTGCTCAGTTCGTCGGATCCCGCGTCGGGCGTCGCGCTGACCACCAGCCCGGACGTCGACGTCATCACCTTCACCGGATCGACCCAGGTCGGGCGCAAGATCATGGCCGCCGCCAGCGAGACGATCAAGCGCGTCTTTCTGGAGTTGGGCGGCAAGTCGGCGGCGATCATGCTCGACGACGCCGACTTCGCCACCGCGGCGGTGTTCGCGGCCTTCAGCATGGTCACCCACGCGGGCCAGGGATGTGCGCTCACCTCCCGGCTCCTGGTGCCCAGATCGCACCACGACGAAATCGTCGAGCTGATCGCGCAGAACTTCGCCAAGGTGAGCCACGGCGACCCGGCCGATCCCAAGACCTACATGGGGCCGCTGATCAACGAACGGCAGCGGGACAAAGTCGACGGCATGGTCCAGCGCGCCGTGGCCGCCGGGGCAACCCTGGTCACCGGTGGCACGCGGCTCGATCCCGGCTACTTCTATGCGCCGACACTGCTGACCGACGTCGATCCGGACAGCGAGATCGCGCAGGAGGAGATCTTCGGGCCGGTGCTCGTGGTGATCGCGTTCGACGATGACGACGATGCGGTGCGCATCGCCAACAACTCGATCTATGGACTGGCGGGTGCGGTGTTCAGTCGCGACCAGGAGCGGGCGCTGGCAGTGGCGCGCCGGATCCGGACCGGATCGTTTTCGATCAACGGCGGCAACTACTTCGGCGCCGACAGCCCGTTCGGGGGCTTCAAGCAGTCGGGCGTCGGCCGCGAGATGGGGGTGGCCGGCTTGGAAGAGTTCCTGGAGCGCAAGACCTTTGCCGTTCCCGCGGTGCCGGCCAAGGGGGCCGGCGCGTGAGGCCGCTCGAGGGTATCCGGGTCCTGGAAGTCGCCATGTACGGGTTCGTCCCGTCGGCGGGCGCGGTCCTTGCCGAATGGGGCGCCGACGTGGTCAAGGTCGAGCACGCGGTGACCGGCGATCCGCAGCGCGGGCTCCGGCAGACCGGGATGTTGCGTGTCGAAGGCGATCCCAACCCCAACATCGAGCACGCCAACCGCGGCAAGCGCAGCATCGGGCTGGACATGTCGGTGCCCGAGGGCAAGGAAGTGCTCTACGAGCTGGCCCGCCGCGCCGATGTGTTCCTCACCAGCTTCCTTCCCGCTCATCGGAAGAAGTTCGGCATCGACGTCGACGACATCCGTACGGTCAATCCCAACATCGTCTACGCCCGCGGCAGTGCGCTCGGCCCGCGTGGCACCGAGTCGGAAAAAGGCGGCTACGACATGACCGCGTTCTGGTGCCGCGCCGGAACCGCGGCGACCATCACTCCCGCCGGGATGCCGGGGATGATCGCTCCGCCCGGCCCCGCCTACGGCGACACCATCTCGGGCACCAACCTCGCCGGCGGCATCGCGGCGGCGCTGCTCAAACGTGAACGCACCGGCGAACCGTCCGTCGTCGATGTGTCGCTGCTGGGCAGCGGCCTGTGGTCGATGGGGCACACCGTCGCGCTGACGAAGCACCTGGGCCAGCGGCTGGAAGCGCCGCCGCCCGGCGTGCACGGCGCCCCCAACAACCCGTTGGTGGGGCTGTACACGACATCCGACGGGCGCTACATCTCCTTTGTGATGATGCAGCCCACCAAGTTCTGGGCTGACGTATGCCAACATGTCGACCTGCCGGAACTGGCCGACGATCCGCGCTTCGCCACGGTGGAGAAGATCGCCGCCAACACAGCGGATGCGGTGGAACTTCTGACCAAGGCCATCGCAACCCGCACGCTGGCCGAGTGGAGCGAACGCTTCGCCACGCTCTCCGGTCCGTGGGCGCCCGTGCAGGACACCCTGCAAGCCGTCGACGACGCGCAGGTTCGCTCGAACGAGTACATGGTGCAAGCGGGTGAACTCGAGTTGGTTGCCAACCCGGTTCAGTTCGACGTCGCAGCGCCACAGACCGGGCCCGCCCCCGGGTTCGCCGAGCAGACCGACGAAATCCTGATGGAACTCGGACTCGATTGGGACCGCATCATCGAGCTCAAGACGGCCGGCGCCGTCACCTAGAACTGGAGCCGCCTGTAATGTCTCAGCCCGCCAACAAAAGTGACGCTGCCTGCCCGCGCGCAGCGGTCAGAGGTTGTCCGATAACGGTTCTGCGTTTTTGCTCCACCTGGACTCGGCATGGGTCATAATCGCCGGACGCTTCAAGACGCGGAGCTCTCTGTTTTGAGGTGTCAACTCACGCGATTGAACGGAGGGACCGGCGTGTGGATCCGAAGCATTGCCACGCCGGCGCGAGACGCCGAATCTCGGCTGTCCGCTGGGCCTTTCGTGCTCGGCAGCGTCCACGCGGGACGGTTGGTTGAGCCAAATTTACCTCAGCCGGTGCGCAACAACAAGACTGTCGGTCTCGTAGCGCGGGAAGGGGCTGGCGTCGATGGCGACTAAGGGAGCAGACCACTGGTCAGCGGGATTGCCGCAGCTGAAACTGAAATGGGACATCTCGGGGCCCATGCACGCCGTCGGAGCCTTGTTCGCCATGTCGGCCGATGCGGTCAAGTTCTTGTTTCGCCGGCCGTTCCAGTGGCGGGAGTTCTTAGAGCAGTCCTGGTTTGTCGCGCGGGTGGCGTTGGCTCCCACCTTGTTGGTAGCGATCCCGTTTACGGTCCTGGTCAGCTTCACTCTCAACATCCTCTTGCGCGAACTGGGCGCGGCGGATCTATCCGGTGCGGGTGCCGCGTTCGGTGCAGTCACTCAGCTCGGACCGCTGGTGACGGTTTTGATCGTGGCAGGCGCGGGTGCTACGGCCATGTGTGCGGATCTGGGGTCGCGAACAATTCGCGAAGAAATCGACGCGATGGAAGTGCTGGGCATCAACCCGGTGCAACGGTTGGTCACGCCGCGCATGCTGGCTTCTGGATTGGTCGCCTTTTTGCTCAACAGCCTCGTTGTCATTATCGGCGTCCTTGGCGGCTACGTCTTTTCGGTATTTGTGCAAGACGTCAATCCTGGCGCATTCGCCGCGGGTATCACCTTGCTCACCGGCGTGCCAGAGGTGGTCATTTCGTGCGTCAAGGCAGCGCTTTTCGGCCTCATTGCCGGATTGGTCGCATGCTATCGGGGCCTGTCGATCACCGGCGGTGGCGCTAAGGCCGTTGGCAATGCGGTGAACGAAACGGTGGTTTACGCCTTCATGTCCCTGTTCGTCGTCAACGTGGTGGTCACCGCGATCGGCATCAAGATGACGGCGAAGTAGGGCTGCAATGGCGCTGAGGGCCGTATATCCGCGATTGACCCGCCAATTCGAGAGGCCGGTCGCCTTAATGGGGCGGATCGGCGATCACACCCTGTTTTATGGCAAAGCCCTCGCCGGGGTGCCCTTCGCAGCTACCCACTACACGCGCGAAGTCGTTCGACTGATTGCCGAAATCAGCATGGGCGCGGGCACTTTGGCGATGATCGGCGGAACCGTTGTGATCGTCGGCTTCCTGACGCTCGCGGCGGGCGGCACACTGGCCATTCAGGGCTACACCTCGCTGGGCAACATCGGCATCGAGGCGCTGACGGGCTTTTTGGCCGCGTTCATCAATGTGCGTATCGCGGCACCCGTGGTCGCCGGGATCGGTTTGGCGGCCACCTTCGGCGCCGGGGTGACCGCTCAGCTGGGTGCCATGCGGATCAACGAAGAAGTCGATGCCTTGGAGAGCATGGCCATTCGCCCGGTTGCCTATTTGGTGAGCACCAGGATCCTGGCGGGCATGATGGCGATCACGCCGTTGTACAGCATCGCCGTGATCCTGTCGTTCGTGGCCAGTCAGTTCACCACGACGTTCTTGCTCGGCCAGTCGCAGGGTTTGTACCAGCACTACTTCAATACATTCCTGAACCCGATCGACTTGTTGTGGTCGTTCCTGCAGGCCATCCTGATGGCGCTCACCATCCTGCTGATCCACACTTACTACGGTTATTTCGCTTCGGGCGGGCCGGCCGGTGTCGGCAACGCGACCGGCAACGCGGTGCGTACCTCGCTCATCGTCGTGGTGTCGGTAACGCTGTTGGTCTCGCTCTCTATTTACGGTTCGAACGGCAACTTCAACCTGTCCGGTTAGCAGAGGAGGTGGAACGGTAGTGACGCAGAGTGCGCCAGCGGGTCGGGGCGCGGTCGCCGGCCGACCCGCGCGCACCGGCCATGCGCGGCCGCCGGCCGGACGGAGTTACCTGCCACCCCTGCTCGGACTGGCCACGGTCCTCATCATCGGTTTGGTTTTCGCCGTGGCGGTTGGCTTGTTTCGGGGCTCCTTCACCGAAACCGTGCCGGTGACCGTGATCTCGCAACGGGCCGGCCTGGTGATGAACCCGGACGCCAAGGTCAAGATGCGCGGCGTGCAGGTGGGCAAGGTTGCCTCGATCGACGCGCTGCCCAACGGGCTGGCGGCGATTCACTTGGCGATGGACCCGTCGCAGTTGCACTTCATCCCCGGCAACGTGCTCGTCGACATCGCGTCATCGACGGTGTTCGGCGCCAAGTCCGTCCTGTTGGTAGAACCTGCCCAACCCTCGCCGCAGCGGTTACGCGGTGGCCAGACGCTGCAGGGTCAGCACGTCATGGTCGAAATCAACACGGTGTTCCAGCAACTGGTGTCGGTCCTGGCGCACATCGACCCGCCGAAGCTCAACGAGTCACTAGGCGCGCTGGCACAAGCGTTCAGTGGGCGGGGCGCACAACTCGGGCAGTCGCTGAGCGACTTGGATTCGTTTCTGGTCAGGCTGGAGCCGAGCCTTCCCGCGTTCAGACACGACCTCGCGGTCTTGCCGGCGGTGTCCAATGCCTACGCCGACGCGGCACCCGACCTGGTGAAGACCGCCGCCAACGCGACCCGGATCAGCAAGACGCTTGTCGATGAGCAGCACAACCTGGACGCATTGCTGATCAGCGCGATCGGCTTGGCCGACATCGGCAACGACGTCCTGTCGACCAACCGCGGACCGCTGACGAACGTGCTGCATCTGCTGGTGCCGACCACCGATCTGACCAACCAGTACGGCCCGGCGCTCACCTGCGGTTTCGGTGGGCTGATCAACATAGCCCACGGTCCGCCACTGTCGGAACCGAGCATCAACATATCGGCGAGTCTCACCTGGGGCGGCGAACGTTATCGGTACCCGACGAACCTGCCCAAGGTTGCTGCGACGGGCGGCCCGCAGTGCATGGGTCTGCCGACCCTGCGGTTCAACTCGAATCCGCCGCAATTCATCACCGATATCGGCGCCGACCCGGTGGGGTACGGAAACCCACAGTTGCTGATCAACTCCGATCTCCTCAAACAGCTGTTGTACGGACCGATCGCCGGCCCACCACGCAACTCCGCACAGGTCGGACAGCCCGGATGAGAACGCGCGCCACTCTGATCAAGTTCGCCATCTTTGCGGTGGTGATGGCGATGCTGACCGCCTTCCTGTTCTTCATTTTCGGCCAGTACCGGACGGGTGCGACGAACGGGTATTCGGCGGTGTTCACCGACGTGTCGCGTCTGAAGACGGGGCAGTCCGTGCGGGTCGCCGGGATCCGGGTGGGCACGATCGACAGCGTTTCGCTGCGGCCGGACAAGAAAGTTGTGGTGAAATTCGACGCCGACCGCAACGTCGTCCTCACCGAGGGCACCAGGGCGGCGGTCCGCTACCTGAACCTGGTGGGCGATCGCTACCTCGAGCTCGTCGATGGTCCCGGCTCGACCAAGCGCCTGCCGGCCGGCGGTCAGATTCCCGTCAACCGCACCGCGCCGGCCCTCGACCTCGATCTGCTGCTCGGCGGACTGAAACCCGTTACTCAGGGCCTGAATGCGCGCGATGTCAACGCCCTGACCTCAGGATTGTTGCAGGTCTTCCAGGGGCAGGGCGGGACTCTGGACTCGCTGTTCGCCAAGACCACGTCGTTTTCGAACGCCCTGGCCGACAATGATCAAACCGTGCAGCAACTGATCGACAACCTCAACATCGTGGTCGGCACGATCTCCAAGGACGGCACCAAGTTCTCCGGCGCAGTGGATCGCCTCGAGCGGCTCGTCAGCGGGTTGTCGGACGACCGCAACACCATCGGCTCCGCCATCGACGCCCTGGACAAGGGCACCGCCTCGCTGGCGGACCTGCTGAGCAGTGCGCGGCCGCCGCTGTCCGGCACCATAGAGCAGTTGAATCGGCTGGCGCCCATTCTCGATAACGACAAGGACCGCCTCGACGCCGCAATCCAGAAGGCGCCCAAGAACTATCGCAAGCTGGTCCGACTCGGCGTGAACGGCGCCACGATCCCCTACTACCTGTGCCAGTTGACGCTCCGCGGCACGGATCTTCAGGGCAAGACGGTGAGAGCTCCCATATTTAGGTCTGAAGCTGGAAGGTGCACGGAACCCTGATGCTCAAGTATCGCGGAGCTGGGCTCGTCAAGGCCGGACTCATCGGCGTCGTCCTGGCGGTGATGGTAATCCTGGTGGGCCTGTCGCCCGACAGGTTCATCTCGTGGGCGACGATGGTCAGGTACCAGGCGCTGTTCACGGAAGCCGGCGGCCTTGCGACGGGCAACCCCGTGGTGGTGTCGGGGATGAAGGTCGGCACGGTGTCGGATGTGAAGCTTCGCCACGGCGATGCTCTGGTGACCTTCGCGATGAAGGGCAACATCCTGCTCGGGTCGGAGACTTCCGCGCACATCCGCACCGGCACGCTGCTGGGCGAGCGGATGCTGACGGTGGAGTCCGCTGGCAGCGGCACGATGCATCCGATGGCTCTCATTCCCGTGTCGCGTACGTCTTCGCCTTACTCGCTGACGGAAGCGGTCAGCGACTTGACGAGCGACACTGCCGGAACGAACACCACGGCGCTGAATCAGTCGTTGGATACGCTGGCGGAGACGCTCGACCAGATCGCGCCCCAAATGGGGCCGGCGTTCGACGCACTCACCCGGTTGTCGCGAACCCTCAACAGCCGCAACAAGAACCTGGGCGAGCTGTTCAAGAGCGCCGGCGATGTGACCGGGGTTCTCTCCGAACGCAGCCAGCAGGTCAACAAGCTCATCCTCAACTCCGACGTTTTGCTCGAAGTGCTGGTGACGCGCCGGCAGGAGATCGTGGACCTGCTGGCCAACACATCCGCGGTGGCCAAGCAACTGACGGCGTTGGTGCACGAGAACGAAAGCAAATTGGCGCCGACGCTCGAAAGGCTGAATTCGGTGACCGCGGTGCTGGAAAAGAACCGCGACAACATCAGCAAAGCGCTGCCGGGTCTTGCCAAATTCGAGATCACGGTCGGTGAGGCTATCTCCAGCATGTACGCCTATTCGGCGTTCGTTCCGAACTTCCTTGCCCCGCAACTCTTCCAACCGATCCTCGACTACCTCTGGGGATTCCGCACCTTCGACCCGGCTCGCGGTCCGGGCTACCCTTCGCCGGTACCTCGGTCGCTGACTCCCTGGCCGTACAACGGTATTCCGGTATGCCCTGGCTGCACGTTGGGCGGCAGGGTCGGAGGATCGCAATGATTCGCCGCAACAGACTGAAGGCCGTGGTGGCGGTCGTCCTCGTCGGGCTCATGATTGCCGGCGCTGCCGTCCTCGTCCGCAACACGTTCTTCGGGCAGAAGACGATCACCGCCTATTTCACGACCGCCACCGCGATCTATCCCAATGACGAGGTGCGGGTATCGGGTGTCAAAGTCGGCAACATCAAGTCCATTCAGCCGCAGGGCACACAGGCCAAGATGACCCTCAAGGTCGACCACGACGTGCCGATTCCAGCGGACGCGAAGGCGGTCATCGTCGCCTCGAATCTGGTGTCTGCCCGCTACGTCCAGCTCTCGCCGGCGTATCGAGATAATGGGCCGGTCATGCGCGATGGTGCGGTCATCCCGGTCGAGCGGACCGCAGTGCCGGTCGAGTGGGACGAGGTCAAAACCCAGTTGATGCGGCTGGCAACGGATTTGGGACCCAAGAGTGGTGTATCGGGCACGTCGGTGGGCCGGTTCATCGACAGCGCCGCCAACGCGCTCGACGGCAACGGCGACAAGCTGCGCCAAACACTCGGCCAGCTGTCAGGGGTGGGCCGCATCCTCGCGAACGGTAGCGGCAACATCGTCGACATCATCAAAAACCTGCAGACCTTCGTCGGCGCGCTGCGCGACAGCAACGTCCAGATCGTGCAGTTCAACGACCGCCTGGCCACGCTCACCAGCGTGGTCAACGACAGTAAATCCAACCTGGACGCGGCGCTGACCGATCTGTCGACGGCGGTCGGCGAGGTGCAGCGCTTCATCGCCGGGACGCGCAACCAGACCAGCGAGCAGATTGCCAGGTTGGCCGATGTCACGCAGATCCTGGTCGATAAGCGCATGGCTCTGGAAAACATCCTGCACGGCGCGCCGAACGCGCTCGGCAACTTCTTCAACGACTACAACGCCGACACCGGAACGATCGTGGGGGGGTTCGGGATCATGAACTTCGCGAATCCCACGTTCTCGGGTCTGCTGCTTCCGGTACCCGTGCCGGGCTGCACGGCAGTCGGCGCTATCGAGAACATCACCGCGGTTGAATCGGGCAAGCTGTGCTCCCTGTTCCTCGGTCCCGGGTTGCGGGTGCTCAACTTCAACAATCTGCCGATTCCCATCAACATCTTCCTGCAGAAGTCGGTAGACCCATCCAAGATCCTCTACAGCGAACCGCGCCTGGCGCCCGGCGGCGGGGGCCCGAAACCGGGCCCGCCCGAGATCCCGCCCGCGATATCGGCCTTCACCGGCCTGCCCGGCGACCCGGTGGGACCGCCGGGGGCGGTGCCACCGGAGCGGATACCGGGTGCGGCGATGCCGTTGCCGCCCCCGCCGTCGACACCGATGCCACCACCGCCACCACCGGCGTCAAGCGTGTCGGACATGCTGCTGCCAGCCGAAGGGCCACAACAATGATCGCCAAGGTTGCGGCCCGGCGGGTGTTCGCTGTCGGCTGTTGCGTGGTGTTGACGTCGACGGGGTGCGCGTTCCACGGCCTGAATTCACTACCGTTGCCCGGCGCGGTCGGACGTGGGCCGGGCGCCAACATCTACCACGTCGAACTCCCGAATGTCGGTACGATGGAGTCGAATTCGCCGGTGATGATCGACGATGTCGTGGTCGGCAGTGTCGGTGCGATGAGAGTGCGGGGCTGGCACGCCGACGTCGAGATCTCGGTAAAGCGCGATGTCGTCGTCCCGGCCAACGTGGTAGCCACCGTCGGTCAGACCAGCTTGCTGGGGTCGATGCATGTGGAGCTCAACACGCCACTCGGCCAGCAGGGAAGCGGAAGGTTGCAGCCGGGCGCCACCATCCCGCTGAGTCGGTCATCGGCCTACCCGTCGACAGAGCAGACGCTGTCCTCGCTGGGAGCGGTCGTCAACGGTGGGGGATTGGGACAGATCGGGGAGATCATCCACAATTTCTCCGCCGCACTATCCGGGCGCGAGGGCGCCGTACGTGATCTGCTCACTCGCCTCGACACGTTCGTGGGAACACTGGACGATCAGCGGAACAACATCGTCGATTCCGTCCAGGCGCTGAACCGGCTTGCCGGCACATTCGCCGACCAACGCGACGTTCTCACCCAGGCGCTGCAGAAGATCCCGCCCGCGCTCGATGTGCTGATCAAGGAGCGGCCGCGCTTGACGGCTGCCCTGGACAAACTTCGCGTCTTCAGCAACACCGCCACCCGGTTGGTCAACGACTCCCAGGCCGACCTGGTGAAGAACTTGAAAAACTTGGAGCCGACCATCCGCGCGCTCGCCGACGTCGGGCCGGAGTTCGGCACGGCGCTCGCGGCGGGGTTCGTGTTCCCGTTCACCCAGAACTTCGTCGACCGGGCGATCCGAGGCGACTACTTCAACCTGCATGTCGATTTGGACCTGTCGATTCCGCGGCTCAAGCGAGGACTGATGTTGGGAACGCACTGGGGGCAGCTGGACCAGCCGCTGGTGCCGCTGCCCGGGGATCCGTATTACCTGCAGTACACACACGATCCGATGCACGACCCCGTGAGGCCACCGTGGGTCGATCCCAATGCGCTGCCGCTGCCCGCTCTGCCGCCGGGTACGGCACCGCCGCCCGGACCGGCATCGGCTTACGGCCCCCGACCCGGACCCCCGCCGGCTGCGGCGCCGGTGCCTGACGCGGGTCTTGGTCAAACACCGCCGCCCGCAGAGACGCCTCCGACTGGGGCGGGTGGATAGATGCTGACGCGCTTCGTTCGGATCCAGCTGGCGATTTTCACGGTCGTCGGCACCATCGGCGTGATCGCGATGGTCCTGTTCTACATCCAAGCGCCGACCCTGCTGGGCATCGGTCGAATGACGGTGACGCTGGAGCTGCCGGCCACCGGCGGCCTGTACCGTTTTTCCAACGTGACCTACCGGGGGGTTCAGCTCGGCAAGGTCACCTCGGTGGGTTTGACGCCGACCGGCGCGAAAGCGACGCTGTCGCTTAACACTTCACCGAAAGTCCCCGCGGACCTGACAGCGGAGGTGCTCAGTGTCTCCGCGGTGGGTGAACAGTACGTGGACTTGCGGCCCAAAACCGATTCGCCGCCCTACCTGCATGACGGTTCGGTCATCTCCGTGCGCGACACCACGATTCCGCAGCCGGTCGGGCCGATGCTCGATCAGGTCAATGCCTTGGTCCAGAGCATCCCGAAGACCAAACTCGGCCAATTGCTCGACGAATCCTTCCAGGGCTTCAACGGTTCCGGTTACGACCTGGGGTCACTGATCGATTCCTCACAGATACTGTCCAGAGACGCCAACGGCGTCGTCGATCGCACCCGAGCTCTCACCGAAGACACCGGGCCGCTGCTGGATACCCAGGCGCGCACCACCGATTCGATCAGGACGTGGGCGCGTAGCTTCGCCGGCATTTCGGATGTGTTGGTGGACAACGATTCCCACTTCCGCACCATCCTGCAAACCGGTCCCGACACTGCGAACGAAGCGTCGCGGCTTCTCGATCAGATCAAACCGACGCTGCCGGTGTTGCTCGCCAACCTGACCACCATCGGGCAGATCGGCGTCACCTACCACCCCTCCATCGAGCAGCTGCTGGTGTTGCTGCCGTCGGCGGTTGCTATCGAGCAGGCCGCCGCGGCGCCAAACCATCCCGAGGGTACGGCCCAAGGTGACTTCGCGCTCACGATCGACGATCCGCCTATTTGCACGGTCGGCTTCATGCCTCCCAACACGTGGCGGTCCCCGGATGACCTCACCGACATCGACACACCGGACGGGTTGTATTGCAAGCTCCCGCAGGATTCACCGCTCTCGGTTCGCGGTGCCCGCAACTATCCCTGTATGGGGCACCCGGGCAAGCGCGCGCCCACCGTCGAAATCTGCAACAGCGACAAGCCGTTCATGCCGCTGGCGATGCGCCAGCACGTCCTCGGTCCCTACCCGCTGGACCCGAACCTGCTAGCCCAGGGCGTTCCGCCCGATGACCGGGTTACGGTCAACGACAGGATCTTTGGTCCGGTCGAGGGAACGCCGCTGCCGCCGGGGGCGGTGCCGCGCGGCGCCCCTGCGGGGCCGCGGGGAGAAAATCCACCGCCGGGCACGGTTGGAGCCGCCGTTCCGCCGATGCCGGCCTCGGGTCCCTCGCTACCCATGTCGAGAATGTCGGCTGACCTTCCGCCCGTGGCGCCACTCGACGTCCCTGCACCGGGGGAACTTCCCGCACCACCACCACCCGCCCCCGCGCCGCCGGATCAGGTCAACGGTGCACAGCCGCAGGCTGCGCCAAGCTCGTTCGGAGGCAAGACATCTAAGCCCGCGCCGTCGGTCGTGGTGGCCAAGTACGATCCGCGCACCGGGCGTTATGTCGGGCCGGACGGGAAGCTGTACCAGCAGTCGGACCTCGTTGCCGCGAAAGCGCCCAAGACCTGGCAGGACATGCTTCCCACCTGACGCCGCCCCGCGACGGCGCGGGCCACGGTGCGGGGCGATAAAGCTACGAACGTTCGGTCAGCTCAGCTGGTCCAGGCGTAGCGGCATGAAGATATCAAGCCACTGGTTTTGCCCGCAGGCGCCGCTGGGGCCGATCGTCTTGTCCTTGCCGGAGAAGGTCGACGACCCGAGTTGATACCCCCCGTAGTCGTTCACCGGATAGAAGTAGAAGGTCTGCTGACCGTTGTACGCGGTACCGTCCTCGCACCGCTCCCAGTTCGGCACCTCGCGTTTGACCTTCCACATCTCCCCATCGTTCATATACAGGGGAGCACTCCATCCCTGGTCGCTGGTCACGGTGCCGTGGCATTCCTGAAACGTGGTGCACGTCGAGCTGATCGTCCATGTTTGGATGACCGTCGGCTCGCCGAAGTACTGGTCATTCCGCTGGGCCCAATCGCCGACGGACGTGGCGCGGAACGTCCCGTTGATGGCCACTTCTTCCTTCGTGTTCGCATGGGCTGTGGATGCCGTACTCAAAGCGCTGAATACGGTGGCAGCGACCAGCGTTGCGGTGGTGAGTGTTCGAACTGAACGCATCAGGTGCTCCTCGACGGGACTATTCAGACGATACCTATGGCAGCTGTATTCGTCATCGGTTGCGGCGTTCTCGCGCGGTGAGAATAACACCGGCGCCATCGACCGGGGGATGATTGACCCAAATGACAGCGGTCACGACAGCGGATCCAATTTCGAGATCAGCCAGGAACCCTTGACTTTCGTCAACGTCACCCGGGCGCTGTTCGCGGTCGTCTGCGGTTCGGGCTTCTCCTTGCTGGTCGCGGTCTGGTTGATGAACACCAGCACGACGGCTGAATCCGGGTGCAACTCCGAAATGGCGGCCCGAACCACCTTGGCTGTCTCCGTGACCCGCTTCTGCTGTGCCATCGCCGCGATCTGTTCGGTGAACTTCGTGTAGTAGGCGAGAAAATCACCGGTGAGATATGACTGTGCCTTGCCGAAATCACGGTTGAGGTTGTCGGGGGCGTACGACAGCACCGCCACGGAACCTTCTGACGCGGTCTGGATTGCCCGGTGTGCCGCCGCGTCGCCGACTTGCTGATCCGGCCGGTACAGAATGAAGAACAAACTGACGGCGACGCCCACTGTGGTGGTGACGAACACTGTCGCGACTATTGAACGCCACCTCGCCAAACACCGGCGGATCCAGCGCTTGGTCGTGGCCGGTCCGTCGGTGCGAGCCGATCCCGGGGAAGCGGGTGGCGACCCGATCTCGTCTGACGGCGTGGTTTCCAGGCCGTCCGGCGACGAGCCATGCTCGACAGTCATTGCAGGAAATCGACTTTCGACATTTTGAGCTGATCGCCGTCGCGCGTGAGGTCAACGCTGATCCGCCACGTGACAGGTGGCCGATGCGTGTTGTCTGCATTGGTGACATCGGATCGCGCCGCGACAAGCACGACCGCCGAATTGTCGCTCATCGACTCGACGGCGACGGCTTCGACGGTGGCCTTGCTGCTTACCTTCGACTCTTCCGTTTGCTTGGCCATCAGGCCTGACATCGCTGACATTTGGCTCTTGAGGTCGCCGGTGGAGTTGTCGATGATGCGTTGGATGTCATCCTTGGCATGGTTGGCGTCGATCGACATCAGCGCCGTGATCCCTTGCCGGGCTGCGGCAGTGAACTCCGCCGCGAGCTGTTGTTTGTGCACGGTGGTGCGGTGCTGCCACACCATGTAACCGCTCGCTGCGAGGGAACCGGAGGCGAGCACGATGCCGACGCCGGCGGCCACTGTCTTCCGCCCGGGACGCCGAAGCCACCGTGGCCGCCCGGGACGCCGTGGCAACCGTAGCCGCGCCCGGGTCGGCTTTGCGGGGCGCTGCTGGGCATCTGGGGAAGCGGCGACGTCGTCGGTGTCCCCGGTTTCGGCGGCCCGGCGCAGTTTCAAGAGACGGGCCCGAGCCGCCTCGGCGCGCGCTTCGGCCTCGGCGACTTCGTCGTGAGTGTCCACTTCTGAGACAGGCGTTATGGCGCCGACGACCGACTGCCGTTCGTCGGGATCGGTCACCTTCGCCGGGTCGCAATGGTCGGCGTCGGGCCCCTCCGGATCGTGCACGGAGAATGAGCTTATCACTTCGTCCCGGCCTAAACAGTGTCGTCGCGCTGGGGCAATCATGGCCCTCACATGCGGAAATGCTCGCCCGTCGGGTAACGAGGCAAACTGGGTCGGGGCGATACGGCGCCGACGGCCGGCCGGTTCAATTGATCTTCTCCAACCAGGAGAATTTTCTTTTCAGATGTGGCACAGTAATCGGGTGCGATTCCTCGTGGCAGTGGTTGCCGCGTTGCTCGGCGTCAGTGTGCTGGTGGCGCCGCCATCGTTTGCCGGGCCGACCGTCTGTGACTACCCTGCCTGCACCCCGGGCATCATGCCGCATCAGGTCTTGGGTGCGCCGTGTGACAACACCACCTACTACGCCTTCGGCGTCGAGGACGGTTTCGTTCCTCCCGCCTCGCAGCCCGGACGGCTGATGTTCTGCGGCTCGCCGAGGAAATACCAGCCGCGCTGGTTCCGGTCACCGCCAATGGTGGGAGTCAAGGACGAAAACGCCGATTGCCAGAATTACCAGAACTACGTCGCGCAGGCGCCCGATGGTCTGTTACTGATCTGCTATGCCCACGACGGTATTTTGAGCTGGATCCGCGCCGACACGTAGCCACGCTGTTTCTGTTTCCGTTCAGCCGAGATTACGTCGGTCCGGGTCACTAGGGGTCTTCCCGAGGCAGGCCGAGAAGTCGGCGGCTTAAATCGGTTACCCGTTCGAGCAATGTGTCGTCGTCGATGTCGGCAACCAGCGGATGCATGACCGCGGTGCTGAGCGCGCCGGAGAACATGGCGGCCTCGATCCGCCCGTCCAGACCCGCATCGCTGAGCAGCACCTGGTACAGGCGGTCCATGAAAAGTTGAAACGGCTTGTGCTCGGCCAGCAACCGGACCACGACGGGATCGAATTGCAGCGTGCGCACCAACCGGCGGTCGCGAACGGCCATCTCAACCACGCCGACCAACAAGGCATCTCGCGCTTGAGGCCCAGTCTCGTAGGCTTCGGCCTCTTCGAGGGCCGGCGCGAGGCGGCCGAGTTCGCGCTCGGTCACGGCGATGACAATCTGCTCTTTGGTCCGAAATTGATGGTACACAGCAGCTTTCGTTATACCGACGGCGTCGGCGATCATCTGTAGCGACGTACCGCTGACACCGTGTGTGGCGAACAGATCCAACGCGGCATCGAGCACCCGTGTCCGCGCCGCGCTGTGCGCGATCAACCAGAATTGCTCACCGGTGACCGGCTGCCGTGCTGTTCCCACGCACCGAGACTAGACGACGCTATTGACCGAGGCTAGCCGATCGGCTAGCTTCGCTGACTAGCCAAGTTTTGGGCGGCGATTTCGTGCGGGGAAGGAGTACCGATGTCCGACGTCGGTGGAAACGATGCGGGCGGTCGCCAATCGGCGCGGGCCGCGCTGCGACGGACCGATGGCGAGCTGATCCTGCTCTGGACGTTGCCAGTGGCGCTGATCTTATGGATCGCATCGTTTTTCCTCTTTCCGGCCTTCAATCCGCCAATGTCACCCTCGATGCCGGCAGACCAGGTCGCCGCGTTCTATCGCGATCCCGCACACCTTCCGCAGATCCGCTACAGCATGATCGTGTTCAACTGGTTCGGGGTGTGCCTCGTCCCGATACTGGCTCTGATCGTGCTGCAGATCCGCCGCATGGCGCATCGGACGCCGATCTTCTCCTACGCGATGTTGGGTTGCGTGGCCGGTGGTCCGACGCTCTTTCTCGTCGCCAATGTTTGTTGGCTGCTGGCCGCCTTCCGCCCGGAACGAAGCCCCGAGCTGACGCAGTTGCTCAATGACTTCGGCTGGATGACCTTCACCATCCTGGTTCCATTTCTGATAGGACAGAGCGTAATCCTGGCCCTGGCAATCTATTTCGACGATCAGCCCCGTCCGGTGTTCCACGGTTGGGTGGCCCACTTCAACCTCCTGGTTGCGGCAGCGCTGGTGCCCGCGGCCTTCGTCGGCGTGTCATTGACCGGCCCACTGGCGTGGGATGGCTTCCTGTCCTTCTGGGTGAAGAACGTCGCCATCGCCGTCTGGATCGTCGTGATGGGCATTGTGTTGGGACGAGCCATCTATCGCGAGCGCGCTGAGAACGCCGGGCGCCCAGATGAACTGGTCAACGCATGAGCGCGGTGATCACACCGCCGGCGTCCCCGGCCACGCCGCCGCCGGGCCCTGTGCATCAGCGGTTTGCCTGGCATCTGCGCCACAACCCCAAGCGCGAACTCTGGCTGGCGTGGTGGACGCTCGTCGTCTTCTACAACCTCTTCTTCCCGATGTTCTTCATCGTCGCGCAGGTCCAGCCGCCACCGCAGCCCACCTGGGACCTCGCGACGCAGGTGCACTGGTTCTCCGAACGACACCTCGGGATCCCTTTTGGTTTCGGCGTCATCTTCGCCATCAGCGGCATGATCGCGATCAACAACGCCCTCATCGCATATTCGATGCGGCGCATGTCGGTCAGTCGGGCCTTCGGGTATTCGTACCTGATCATCTACTCGCTCAGCGCGGTTCCCGGCATGCTGCTGCTCTGTATCGCGCTGATCGTCGGGACGCTGCGACCAGAGCGAGACCCCGAAGCGATCGGGTGGCTCTACGACTTCGCCTTCCTGTCTTTCGACGGGACCATGGGAGTGTTCCTGATCGGCTCGCTGATCTGGATGGTCGCGATCCTGCTCGACAAGAACCGGGTGTTCCCCAAGTGGTTCGGCTACCTCAACCTGTGCAACGCGCTGACCGAGGTCGTCGTGGCGCCTTGCTGGGTCTTTCGACGGGGCATCTTGGCCTGGAACGGCCAGATCGCGTGGTGGCTGGACATGGTGGTGTTCGGCATCTACCAAGTCACGTTCATCGTCATGCTGTTTCAGATGATCCGCCGGGAGGACTTCGGCACCGGGCCGCTGCCCGGCCGCGCCCGCAAAGAGGCGGCCACCCGATGACGGACCTCGCCGATCCGAACAAACGCACCGTGCCCGGACAGCCGGACATGTGGGCCTTCGTATTGTTCGAAACACTCGTCTTCACCGGGTATTTCGGCTTTTACCTGTTCTATCGTGCCCACAACCCCGAGCTGTTCTTACACTCGCAGTCGCAGCTGGATCTGCGGATCGGAGTCTTCAACACCCTCGTGTTGTTGCTGAGCTCGTGGTCGGTGGCGCGCTGTGTTCAGTCGGCCCGTACCGGCGCCTACCGGGCGGCGCTCAAGGACGTGTACATCACGGCCGCGTTCGCCGCGGTTTTCCTCTTCTTCAAGGTTTTCGAGTGGGCCCGGTTGGTCGGCATCGGAAACGGGTTGGACAGCAACGACTTCTTCACCTACTACTTCTTTCTCACCGGCATCCACTTCGTGCACCTGCTGATCGGCTTCGTCGCACTCGGCGTCATCGTCTACCAAATCCGCAAAGCGGCACGAAAAGCCCAGGGGCCCCGGGAGGCCCAGGAAATCGTCGAAACCTGCGCTACCTATTGGCACACCGTTGATTTCCTGTGGGTGCTCATCTTTGCGCTGCTGTACGTGGTGAGGTGATCGGAATCAAATTCAACAAACGGCTGATGATCGTATGGCTGGTCCTCTCGGCGCTCACGCTGGCCTATCTATGGATAGACCACTCCGCCGGCGGATTGCTGAAGTCAGGTGCGATGGTCACGTCGAGCGTCATCGTGATCGCACTGATCAAGGTGCGCATCATTTTTCGCGAATTCATGGAGGTGCGCGACGCTCCCGTCCTGTTGTGCCGACTCACCGATGCGTGGGTGGTGCTGATCGGCGCCGTCTTGCTCGGCTGCTACTTCGTCGGCATGCAGATCTGATTCAGCCCACCGCCGCGACCGAATCGGCGGTCGTGAACGTCAGGTGCAGCTCGCTTAAACCCCGCAGGATATACGTCGGCTCGTAGCTGTAGCGGCGTTCGGCGCTCGGCCCGTGGTGGGCCTCGTCAATCTCGATGTGCGACATCCGATCCAGGAGGCGTTCGATCGAGACGCGGCCCTCGACGCGGGCGAGCGGTCCGCCCGGGCACGAGTGCACGCCGCGGGCGAAGGCCATGTGCTCGCGCACGTTCTTCCGGTTGATGTCGAACTCGTGCGGGTTCTCGAACCGGCGCGGATCGCGATTGACGGCGCCGGGCAAGATCATCACCACGGTGCCGGCGGGGATGTCGACACCGCCGAGGGTCGTCGCCCTACGGGCCAGGCGGGAATCGCTTTTCACCGGGCTCTCCATCCGTAGCGCTTCCTCGATGAACGCGGGGATGAGGCTGCGGTCCTCACGCACCTGCTGCTGGATGTCGGGCCGGTCGCCGAGCACCTGCAGGGCGGCGCTGAGCAACTTCGCGGTGGTTTCCTGCCCGGCGGCAAAAAGGAAAGTGGCCGAGCGAACCACATCGATGACCTCGGGCGTCGAACCGTCCGGATACTTCGCCTCTGCCAGGTAGGTCAGCACGTCGCCGAGCGGCTCGCGACGCCGCTCCTCGATGTAGTGACAGAACTTGTCGTCGAGCCATTCCAGCGGGTTGATGCCGACCGACTCGTGATCCAGGGCACCCACCCGCGCGCCAGGACGATCGGCACCCAAGACGGTGCGGAACTGCTTGTGGTCGTCCTCCGGGACGCCCAGCAGGTCGGCGATCACCAACGTGGCGAACGGCTTTGAGTATTCGGCGATGAACTCGCACCCACCGTTGTGCAGGAACTCGTCGAGCTGACGGTCGGCGAGGCGCCACATGAACTCCTCGTTCTTCTTGAGCCGGCTCGGGGTCAGGAGCTTGGCCAGCACCGATCGAGCCTTGGTGTGGTCCGGCGGATCCATGGTGACCATGTGCTCGAACATCGGGAACGAACTGCGGTGCTCATCGATCTGTGCGCTGATGTCGTCGCCCTCCGGTGTGAACGGCAGCGGAGGGAACGGCCCGCCGAGCGCGACGATGTTCGAGAAGGTCTCCGCGTCCTTGTACACCTCGAAGGCTTCCGGGTAGCCGGTGATGGCAACGACTCCGTAGTGCGGCAGGCGCAGCACCGGGTTCCGACTGCGCAGATAGTCGAAGTAAGGGTGCGGATCTGGGACCAGAGACTGATCGGTGAAGAAGTCGATCGACTCGTAGGTGCTCATCGGATTGCGTCTCCCTGGGCTGGGTTTACCGGTGGTATCGGCGGCAAGAGGTACCGCCACGGTGATTTCGAAATCGAGAATGTGCTGAGCACCTGCTTAGCATGACGGTAATGTCAGGGTCAAGATCAGGGCGCCGCGCCACGATACGATCCGTGTGGTCGGCACGGGATGGCACACAGTACGGAGCAGGGACATGACATCTGCCCGCAGGATCGGGGCGCCGGACGCGAAAAATCGCGCTTTGCTGCTCGATGCCGCCGAGCAGCTGATGCTCGAAGAGGGCTATGCCGCGGTGACGTCGCGGCGTCTGGCGGGCCGGGCGGGATTGAAACCTCAGCTGGTGCACTACTACTTCCGCACCATGGAGGAGTTGTTCCTCGAGGTCTTCCGGCGCCGCGCCGAGGAAGGCCTCGAAGTACAGGCACGAGCGCTGCAGTCGGAGCAGCCGTTGTGGGCGGTGTGGCGGTTCGGGACCGATCCCGGGTTCACCCAGATCTCGATGGAATTCATGGCGCTGGCCAACCACCGCAAAGACATGCGGGCCGAAATCGCGTACTACGCCGAACGTTTCCGCGAGGAACAGCGGCAAGCGGTGGCCGACGCGCTGCAGCGCTACGGCGTGCAGAATGAGGACGTGCCGCCGGTGGTGTGGACCGTGCTGATGACCAGCCTGTCGCGGTTCCTGGTGCTCGAGCAGGCGATCGGCATGTCCGGTGGCCACGCCGAGACCGTGGAGCTGGTCGAAAGTTACCTGCGCCGGCTGGAGGGCGAGCCGCGACCCATCGAGGGTGTCCCGCAGACCTGGGTCGTTCACCAGTGCCGCAGCGAGCAAAGCACGCCTTTGGGCCCATCCTTGGATACGACGACGGCTCCGTCCACCTCCAGATCACAGTGAAGCCCTGGCGTGCCGGGTTCCGTACCCGTGCTCGCCACGACCATCGCATACACGTCGGGCTTCGACAGGCTCAGCTCGTAGCTCCACGGCTTGCCCGGCGCGATGTCGACGTCGACGTGCGGTGTGAACGAGTAGGGGTTGTGGCTGTAGTCGGCAAAAACGGCCGGCTCATGATCCAGGTAATAGATGCTGGTGTAGATCGGGTTCTGCGCGGTGACCGTGTATTTGACGTGATGCATGACCGGGTCATCGGCATGCGCCCGGCCACTGCCCGCGACTACACCCGCCGCTGCCAATAGAGAAGCCAACGACACGACGGAGCCGACGCCCAGCGCTGTCTTCGTTTTGGTGGTCATGACGCTCCTCCGGCTGCCGGACGGGATTTGGTGTTGCGGTTCATGACCCTTTCGGCGGCCTGCCAGTGCGGGTCGGCAACCCATAGCCGTGCAAAGGATGCTATCGCCTCATCAGCAGAAACTCCGCGAATCACGCGCTTTATCTCCGTCGCCGGGCCCCGGGCCAGCGACCTCGCGATGGCTCGCCATCCCTCGTCGGGCGAGTCGAAGACGTCGCGGGGCAACACCCGGTCCACCAGACCGATCCGCTCGGCGTCAACCGCGCTGAGGGCGGTTCCCGAACCGGCCAACAGCAGCGCCTTGCTCTTCCCGACCAGCGAGGCCAGCCGCTCGGCTCCGCCCCAGGCGGGCATGATCTCCAGCTGCACCTGGTTGAAGGCGATCCTGATGTCGTCGGCCGCCACCCTGATGTCGGCGGCGACAGCGACTTCGGCGCCGCCGCCGAACGCGTGGCCGTTGAGTGCGGCGATGACGGGCGCGGGGAAGTCCGCCAGCCGGTCGCAGATGGACCGCATCCGCCGTGCCATCGCCGCGGCGTCCTCTTCGGTCCGCAGCGCGCTCAACTCCTTGAGGTCACCGCCGGATACGAAAGCGCGCTCTCCGGCCCCCTTGATGACCAGTGCTTCGGCGCCCGCCGCCGCATCGAGCGCTTTCTCGAGCTGTTCCATGGTGTCCAGCGCGATGGCATTGCGCGCGTGGGGGCGATCGATGGTGAGTACCGCCAGCCCATCGTCGATCTCCAGGTCCACCATGCGTCATCGCTCCTCGGACAAGAAACCCGATATTGGCATTCTCTTTTCGCGAGAATAACATCATCGCTGCAGGCCCAAGAACTTTCGTCAGCGAGGATGGAGGTGATTCGGTGCGGAACCGGATCGTGGTCGCCGCTGCGGCCCTCACCATTGCCCTTCTTGGGGCATGCACGTCGCGGTCGTCAACCCAAATCTCGAGTTCGGCATCGGTGACCGTCAACGGCAACGACCGGACTTTCCACATCGTCAAGTGCGATCAGAGGGAGTGGACCCGGATGATCGACATCGGCAGCAATTTTGCCGGCGCGAAGGTCATCGTCGACGAGAGTGCGCAACCGGCGACGACCCAGTCTGTCCATATCCGGAACGTGGGTGGGTTCAGCGGGATGTACTCCCGGGGTTCCGGCGACAACGCCGACACGAGCATGACGGGTGACAAATTCACCGTTAGCGGCACCGCCAACGGTTACCGGACCGACAGACCCACTGAGCCGGCCACCGCCACGTTCAAGATCGTCGTGACGTGCTGACCATATCGAATCGGGTGTCAGCTGGGCCACGTTGCGATTAGGCGCCTGTAGAGAATACAATTCTCGAAAATTGCGAAGGAGGATTTCATGGGGCAGTTGTCGCATCGGGAAGACGTCCCGTTTCCAATCTTTGACGCGGATAACCATCTCTACGAGCCGCCGGAGGCGCTGACCAAGTTCCTCCCCAAGGAGTACAAGGACTTCGTCCAGTACGTGCAGATCAACGGGCGCACCAAGATCGCGATCCGCGGCCAGATCAGCAACTACATTCCCAACCCGACTTTCGAGGTCGTCGCCCGGCCGGGTGCCTGGGAGGAGTACTTCAAGTACGGCAACCCGGAAGGCAAGACCAAGCGCGAGCTGTTCGGCGAGCCGATGCGCGCGATCCCGGCGTTCTTCGAGCCCGGCCCGCGCCTGGAGAAGATGAACGAGCTGGGCCTGGACCGCACACTGATGTTCCCGACGCTGGCCAGCCTGATCGAAGAGCGGCTGCGCGACGACCCGGTGGCCATCCACGTCCTGATCCATGCGCTGAACGAGTGGCTCGATGAGGTCTGGGGCTTCAACTACCAGAACCGGATCTTCACCACCCCGGTCATCACCCTGCCGATCGTCGAGAAGGCGATCGAGGAGCTGGAATGGGCGGTCAAGCGTGGTGCGCGCTGCATCCTGGTCCGCCCGGCTCCCGTCCCCGGCTTCCGCGGCCCGCGGTCGTTCGCGGTGCCCGAGTTCGACCCGTTCTGGGAGCGGGTCGTCGAGCACGACGTGCTGGTCGGCATGCACTCCAGCGACAGTGGCTATTCCCGGTACACCTCCGAATGGGACGGTGCCGACCAGGAGATGCTGCCGTTCCAAACCAATGCGATGGGCATCCTCAACGAGTGGCGGCCGATCCAGGACTCGGTGGGGTCGTGGGTGATCCACGGCGCGCTCTACCGCCACCCCAAGCTGAAGGTCGCCATCGTCGAGGCCGGTTCGAAGTGGATGACCCCGCTGCTGGACGGCCTGGCCGAGGTTTTCCGGAAGGCCCCGGAAGCCTTCCCGAGCGACCCCGTCGAGATGGTGAAGAACCGGATCTACGTCAGCCCGTTCTTCGAGGACGGCATCGACGATCTCGTCAACCTCGTCGGTGTGGATCAGGTGCTGTACGGCTCGGACTGGCCGCACCCGGAAGGGCTGGCGGAGCCGACGTACTACGTCAACGCGCTGTCGCACCTGTCCGTCGACGACCAGGCCAAGATCATGGGCGGCAACCTCGGTCGGCTCGTCACGGTGTGACGACCCCGCCAAACTGGCAGACCATCCCCGAGATGGTCTTGAGCGCGGCGGACCGTTTCGGCGATGCGGAAGCAGTCGTCGACGGTCCGCTGCGCTTGACTTTCAGACAGGTGGTCGAGCGAATCCGTTGCGCCGCAGGTTCTTTCGCCGACCTCGGCGTCGACAAGGGTGACCGCGTCGCGATCTGGGCGCCCAACTCGGCCGAGTGGATCATCGCGGCGTTCGGGTTGCTCACGGCGGGCGGCGTGCTCGTCCCGGTCAATACGCGGTTCAAGACCGACGAAGCCGGCGACATCATCGTCCGCAGCAAGGTGAAGGCCGTCCTGGTCCAAAAGGGCTTCCTGGACCAGGATTACACAGCGCCCGCCGGTGTGCCGGTCATCGATTTGAAGTCCGACTTCCTGTCCAGCGGTTCGCCCTTCGAGCGGCCGGTGAACGGCACCGACATCTCGGACATCATCTTCACCTCGGGCACGACCGGCCGCCCCAAGGGCGCGATGCTCAACCACGGCCAAACGCTGCGGATGTATGAGGAGTGGGCGACGCTTGCGGATCTGCGCGAGGGGGACCGCTATCTGCAGATCAACCCGTACTTCCACACGTTCGGTCTGAAGGCGGGCCTGGTGACGTCCTTCCTGCGCGGCGCGACGATGCTGCCGGTCGCGGTTTTCGACATCGACACCGTGGTGGATCTCATTGAACGCGAACGCATCACGATGCTTCCCGGGCCCCCGACGCTCTACCACTCATTGCTCACCGTCAGCGACAAGTCCACGCTGTCGACGCTGCGGGCGGCGGTGACCGGCGCCGCCGACATCCCCGTCGAACTGGTCCGTCGCATCCATGGCGAACTGCCGTTCCAGACGTTGATGACGGGCTACGGGCTGACCGAGGCCGGCAACGTGACGTTGTCCCGGCCCGGGGATTCCTTCGAGGATGTGGCCACCACCGCGGGCCTGCCGTGCGACGGAGTCGAGGTGCGCATCGCCGACGACGGCGAGGTGGTGGTTCGCGGCTACGGAGTCATGCAGGGCTACCTGGACGATCCCGCGGCCACGGCCCAGGCGATCGACGCCGACGGCTGGCTGCACACCGGAGACCTGGGGGAGTTCACCGACGCCGGCCGGCTGCGCATCGTCGGCCGCAAAAAGGACATGTTCATCGTCGGCGGCTTCAATGCCTATCCGGCCGAGATCGAAGGCTTCCTGCTCAACCACCCGGCCGTCGCGCAGGCGGCGGTCATCGGCGTCCCCGATGAGCGGATGGGCCAAGTGGGCAAGGCGTTCGTGGTCCGCAGCGCCGATGTCAGCGCCGACGAGTTGATCGGCTGGTGTCGCGACCGCATGGCCGGGTTCAAGGTGCCGCGCGCGGTACAGTTCCTTGATTCACTCCCACTCAACGCGACGGGGAAAGTGATGAAGGATCAACTCCGATGAACAACGGCGATATTCATTCGATGGTGATCGCGTCGGACTATCGCATCCCCGATCCGACCCGGGTATGGCCGCTGCTGGAACGCAACAAAACGGCCCTCGCCGATATCGGGGCGCATCACGTGCTGGTCTACACCTCGACCCACGACCACGGCCGGGTCCTGGTGATGATCGGAGTCCACAGCCGTGAACCGATCGTCGAGCTGCTGCGCTCCCGGGTCTTCTTCGACGGGTTCGACGAGGCCGGCGTCGACGACATCCCCGCGGTGTTCGCCGGCGAGATCGTCGACAGGTTCATCGCGCAGCCACCGACGACCCCGTCAGCACCCGGTGTCGTGGTGGCCGCCATCGCATCCGTCAACGATGTACTCCTGCTGACTTCCGAAGTCAGCACGGCGATAGACAGGTTCACCACCGCGGGAATCCGAAAGACCTGGGTATTCCAGGCTTTCGATGATGACCACGAAGTGTTGATCCTGCAGGAGTTCCCCGACGAAGACAGAGCGCGGCAGTGGATCGACCACCCTGACGCCGCGGCGCAGTGGATGTCGGGAGCGGGCATCGGCGCCTATCCGCCGCTGTTCGTCGGCCGGTTCTTCGACATGATGCGCATCGAGGCGGACTGAGGATTCGCCCGTGTACGTGTGCCTGTGTAACGGGGTCACCAGCCAGACCGTGACCGAGGCCATGGAATGCGGGGCGTCGACCACCCAGGAAGTCGCCCAGGCGTGCGGAGCGGGCGCCGATTGTGGTCGCTGCCGGCGGACGCTGCAGGCCATCCTGCGGTCATCGTCGCCGGACCGCACACCCAACTCGATTTGACCGGATCGGCCGTCGTCAGCGGCGCGGATTGCCGTCCGGTGACGTCGGTTGGACGAGTTCGACGAGCAGGTGGGGAATCTCGAGCCGCGGCAGCACCACCTCGACGAAAACCATGCGGTCGTTGTGTTCGGCAGCGGCGGTCAGCGCGTCGTCGAGTTGTCCGTAGGTCTGGACCCGGAACGCCAGGTGGTCGGTGACGCCCAGCGCGCCCGGAACGTCCGTCCACTTCCAGCTGACGATGTCGTTGTACGGCGCCGTCGCGCCGTGGATCGCGCGCTCGATGGTGTAGCCGTCGTTGTTGACCACCACGATGACGGGGGAGAGCCCTTCGCGTGAGAAGGAGCCGAGCTCTTGGATGGTCAGTTGCGCGGCGCCGTCCCCGATGAGCAACACCGTCCTGCGGTCCGGATGCGCCACCGCGGCCCCGAGCGCGGCGGGCAACGTGTAACCGATTGAGCCCCATAGCGGTTGACCGATGAAGGTGACTCCTTGCGGCAACCGGTGGTCGGCCATGCCGTAGAAGGAGGTGCCCTGGTCGGCGAGCACCACGTTGCCCGGTGTGAGGGCCAGGCAGAGGCGATTCCACAACATCTTTTGAGTAAGTGGTTGATCGCGCGGCGGGGGCGGCGGCAGCGGCTCGGCGGGCGGCAGCGCCACCGGGGGCGACGAGATCCCGCGCCGGACCAGGATGGTGGCCAGTGCCTCGAGCGCGGCGCCCATTTCCAACGGCGCGAAGACCTCTCCGGCCACACTGCTTTGATACTGGCCGACGTCGATGGTCCGGGCCGGGTCGATCCGCTGGCTGAAGAAGCCGCTCACCATGTCGGTGAACACCACACCGGCGGTGACCAGGACCGCCGCCTCTTCGATCGCGGTACGCACCGTCGGCGCACTGGCCGATCCCGCGTAGATCCCCAGGAAATTCGGTGCGCTCTCGTCGAGCAGACTCTTCCCCCACATCAACGTGGCGTGCGGCACGACGTCCGCCGTCAGCAACGCCTCGAGCTCTTTGATCGCCTGCAGGCGATGGACGAGCAAGTCGGCGAGCACGGTGAGCTGGTGGTCGGCGATGAGCTCGGTCGCGGCCTCGACGAACATCGCCAGCGCGCGGGGGCTGGTGCCGCCGGTGTAGCGGGGCAGCGGCGCCTCGGGAGGTTCGGTGGGGAAGCGGGCCACGTCGGTGGACAGCAGGATGTATCCGGGCCGCTTCTGTTCGCGCACCTCGCACAGCACCCGGTCGATCTCTCGGCGGGCCGTTGCGGGCATGAGATTGGCTTGAGCGCAGGTGATTTCGCGGCTGATCCGGAAGAAGTGCTCGAAATCCCCGTCGCCGAGCGAATGGTGCAGCGCGCGCCGGGTGCCCTGGGCGTCCTTGGAGGGGCCGCCGACGATATGCACGACGGGCACCTGCTCGGCGAAGCTCCCCGCGATCGCATTGGCCGCGGACAGCTCACCGACACCGAATGTCGTTACCAGAGCCGATATTCCGCGCAGCCGTCCATATCCGTCGGCGGCATAGCCGGCGTTCAGCTCGTTGACGTTACCGACCCACCGCAGGGTCGGGTGGGCGATGATGTGGTCGAGGAACTCCAGGTTGTAATCACCGGGAACGCCGAAGATCTCCGAGACGCCGAGTTCGGCGAGACGGTCCAACAGGTAGTCACCGACGGTGTATGCGGGATCGGTCGCGGCATCAGTCACAGGCACGACGGTACGCTCGGCGGAATCTATTCCGGGTGGGACGCCGTGCCAGTATCGTGCGGGCCATGGCACTCAAAGAATCCCGCGACATCGTGATCGAAGCCAGTCCCGAGGAAATTCTGGACGTCATCGCCGACTTCGAGTCGATGCCGGAATGGTCGGAACCGCATCAGAGCGCGGAGATCCTCGAGACCGGCGACGACGGGCGGCCCCGCCAAGTGAAGATGAAAGTCAAGGTCGCCGGGATCACCGACGAACAGGTGGTCGCCTACACCTGGGGGAACGACACGGTGAGCTGGACGCTGGTCAGCTCCTCGCAGCAGAAGGCGCAGGACGGGAAGTACACGCTGATACCGGACGGCGACCAGACTCTGGTCAAGTTCGAGCTGCTCGCGGACCCGAACGTGCCGGTGCCCGGCTTCGTGTTGAAGCGTGCCGTGAAGGGGACGATCGATTCCGCCACCAAGGCGCTGCGCGAGCGGGTGCTCAAGGTCACGAAGGGTAAGTAGTCGCGGTGAGCGGCGGCGGGCCGCTGGCCGGGGTGAAAGTCATCGAACTCGGCGGCATCGGACCGGGGCCGCACGCGGGAATGCTGCTCGCCGACCTCGGAGCCGACGTGGTGCGGGTGCGCCGTGCGCGACGTCTTCGCCAAACGGTTCGCCAGCCGAACCCGTGCCGAATGGGCGCGGACCTTCGCCGGTACCGATGCGTGCGTCACCCCGGTGCTGACGCGGACCGAAGCCGCGACCGACGAGCACCTGCGGGCGCGGTGCACGGTGATCACCGCCCACGGCGTCGACCAGGCCGCACCGGCCCCGCGCTTTTCTCGGACACCGCCCGGACCGGTCGAACGACCGTCGGCGGCGACCACGCCGCTTGACGAAATCGATTGGTAGAACATCGATTACGCCGAACCGATCCCTGCCCGGGCCGGTGTTGCTAAATTTGATGTCAGTGGCCGTAAAAGCATCACGCGAATTCGTCGTCAACGCGCCGCCAGAAGTGGTCATGGAGGCGCTGACAGATGTCCGCGTCCTGTCGTCGTGGTCACCGCTGCACAAACACATCGAAGTGATCGACCGTTATCCCGACGGCCGGCCCCACCATGTCAGGACCACCATCAAGATTCTGGGGCTCGTCGACAAGGAGATCCTGGAATATCACTGGGGCCCCGACTGGGTCTGCTACGACGCCAAAGGCACCTCCCAGCAACATGGTCAGCACGTCGAGTACAACCTCAAACCCGAGGGCGTCGGCCAGACCCGAGTGCGCTTCGACATCACCGTCGAACCGGGCCGGCCCGTACCCGCGTTCATCGTCCGGCGGGCAAGCGAAAGCGCTCTGGACGGGGCGGAAAAGGGATTGCGCGAATTGGTGATGCGCGGCAATCGTTCAGCCGAGCCGGAATAGTCGTCGCCGGCGGTTTTGGGGCCTCCATGGGCGACGAAGCTGTTGTTAACTTGTAGGCAGTGGCCGTACAAGCATCGTCCGAAATTGTTATCGACGCGCCCGCAGATGCGATCATCGACGCGCTCGCCGACATGGACACCGTGCCGTCGTGGTCCGCGGTACACAAGAAGGCGGAAGTCGTCGACACCTATCCAAACGGACGCCCGCACCACGTGAAGGTCACGATCAAAGTGATGGGCATCGTCGACACGCAGCTGCTCGAGTACCACTGGGGGGCCGACTGGATGGTGTGGGACGCCAAAAAGACGATCCACCAACACGGCCAGCACGGCGAGTACAACCTGATCCGCGAAGGTGACGACAAGACCCGGGTGCGATTCGCCATCACTGTCGAACCGTCAGCGCCACTTCCCGAGTTCGTGGTCAGCCGGGCCCGCAAGAAGATCCTGCGCGCAGCGCTGGAGGGACTGCGAAAGCGCGTTATGGAAGGTCCGCCGCAATAGCCGGTCCGCCACGCAGGGCGGCCAGTCGCCTGATCGCCTCATCGAGCGTGTCGTCGCGTTTGCAGAAGGTGAAGCGCACCAAGTGATTCCACACATCGGCCGGCCCGTGTGCCGCGTCCGGATCGCAGAAGGCCGACATCGGGATGGCGGCGACCCCGACCCTTTCCGGCAGCGCCGCGCAGAACGCGGAGCTGTCGTCATAACCCAGCGGGCGTGGATCGGCGCACAAGAAGTAGGTGCCGGCGCTGTCGTGCACCTCGAACCCGATGTCGATCAGCCCGGCGGCCAGCCGATCACGCCTGGCCTGCAAGGTGGCGCGCAGTTCATCCACCCACGCGCCCTCCTTCTCCAACGCCAGAGCCACCGCGGGCTGGAATGGCGCGCCGCCGACATAGCTCAGATACTGTTTGGCCGCGCGCATTCCGGCGACGAGTTGCGCTGGGCCGCAAGCCCATCCAATCTTCCAGCCGGTGCAGTTGAACATCTTGGCCGCGCTGGAGATGGTGATCGTCCGTTCGGCCATGCCGTCGAAGCCGGCCAGCGGCACGTGTTGCCGGCCGTCATACACCAGGTGTTCGTACACCTCGTCGGTGATCACCAACAGGTCGGCGGCGACGGCGATCTCAGCGATGGCCGCCAGTTCGGTCGCGCTGAGCACCGTGCCGGTCGGGTTGTGCGGTGAGTTGACGATCAGCGCGCGGGTCCGTGGCGTCACCGCCCGCCGCAGCGCGTCGGCGTCCAGCGCGAAACCGCGGCCGTCAGGGACCAGCGGCACGGTGACCCGCTGCGCGGAGGCCATCGCCACCACCGGCGAGTAGGAGTCGTAGAACGGTTCGATGAGTAACACCTCCGAGCCGGGCTCGATCAGGCCGATCACCGCCGAGGCGATGGCCTCGGTCGCCCCGACCGTCACCAACACCTCGGTGTCGGGGTCGTACTCGATGCCGTAGTGGCGCTGACGTTGGGCGGCGATGGCGTGCCGCAGCGGCGCCATACCGATCCCGGGCGGGTACTGGTTGATGCCGTCGGCGATGGCCTCCTGGGCGGCCCTCAGCATGGCCGGCGGCCCGTCCTCGTCGGGAAAACCCTGGCCGAGGTTCACCGCGCCGATCCGCGCGGCCAGCGCCGACATCTCGGCGAACACCGTGGTCGCGTACGGACGCAGTCGCGAGACCGTCATGGTCGTCGAGCTTAACTTCCGACCTCAGCGTGACTGCAGCGTCACGCTCGGCGCCGAATGTGACTGTCGCGTCACGCTCGGAGCTGTGACCAGCGCCAACATGCCCAACCAACAGGTTGGCCGGGCCCTGCTGTTAGGGTGGAGCGGGACTTAGTCTTGAAGTCGGATTCGAACCCTATTCGCGAACAGGAAGTCGTCATGTCCGAAGAAGCTTTCATTTATGAGGCCATCCGCACACCGCGGGGCAAGCAACGCCACGGATCGTTGAACGAGGTTAAGCCGGTCAACCTGGTCGTCGGCCTGATCGAGGAGCTGCGCAGGCGCTTCCCCGATCTGGACGAGAACCTGATCAGCGACGTCATCCTCGGTTGTGTCTCGCCGGTCGGTGACCAGGGCGGCGATATCGCCCGCACGGCCGCGCTGGTAGCCAAGCTGCCCGAGACGACCGGCGGCTTCCAGCTCAACCGGTTCTGCGCCTCGGGTCTGGAGGCGGTCAACCTGGCCGCGCAGAAGGTGCGCTCCGGCTGGGACGACCTGGTGCTCGCCGGGGGCGTGGAGTCGATGAGCCGCGTCCCGATGGGCTCCGACGGCGGCGCCTGGGCGCTGGATCCGGAGACCAACTATGCGGTCGGATTCGTGCCGCAGGGCATCGGCGCCGACCTGATCGCCACTATCGAGGGTTTCTCCCGGGAAGACGTCGACCGCTTCGCGCTGCGCAGCCAGGAGAAGGCCGCCGCGGCCTGGTCGGGCGGCTACTTCGCCAAGTCGGTGGTCCCGGTACGCGACCAGAACGGCCTGGTGATCCTCGACCACGACGAGCACATGCGCCCCGACTCCACCCTGGAAGGCCTGGGCAAGCTCAAGACCGCGTTCGACGGCATCGGTGAGATGGGCGGCTTCGACGACGTGGCGCTGCAGAAGTACCACTTCGTCGAGAAGATCAACCACGTCCACACCGGCGGCAACAGCTCCGGCATCGTCGATGGCGCCGCGCTGGTGCTGGTCGGGTCAGAAGCAGCGGGCAAGTCGCAGGGCCTGACTCCGCGAGCCCGCGTGGTGGCGACCGCCACCAGCGGCGCCGACCCGGTCATCATGCTCACCGGCCCGACACCGGCCACCCGCAAGGTGCTCGATCGCGCCGGCTTGACCCTCGACGACATCGACCTGGTCGAGATCAATGAGGCGTTCGCATCGGTGGTACTGAAGTTCCAGAAGGACCTCAACATTCCCGACGAGAAGCTCAACGTCAACGGCGGCGCCATCGCGATGGGCCACCCGCTGGGCGCCACCGGCGCCATGATCACCGGGACCATGGTCGACGAGCTCGAGCGCCGCAACGCGCGTCGCGCCCTGGTCACACTGTGC
>NZ_SCRH01000045.1 GCF_004298145.1 Mycobacterium sp. | reverse complement strand
GCGAAATCGACAATGTCGTCGAACTTGTCGGTGGTCTCGTTGCGCAACAGCTCCAACGCGTGAAGGATCCGGTCCTTGCGGGGAAGCGATGTCGTCATGGTTGCCTACTTCTTCGCTCCGTGAACTCCTCTGGTGTACGAGCACCGAATGGACCTCGAGCCCTACCGAATAAACCTTACGAAAATAGGTATAGGACGTCAATCTCGGGACGTAGGCACACCGGTCGATCACGGGTGGCTCGAGGGGAAGGGACCCGGCGGTTTTCGCGGTCAGGGCGCCGCGAGGAGACGGAGCGCATTGCCCGATGCACGTAAACCTACTAACATTAGGCAAGCTCGCAGGATGGTGCGCCCGCCAGGCCCCGAAGCGGCAGAGCTACCCACCGCCGCGTCTTGCACTCTGGGCCTCACGACGCCAGGTGCCCACCACGATAGGAAGGGACCGGATTGACATCGATGTCCGCGACGTCTAGGCCGCCGCGGTTGCCCTTGTGCGCGCTACGCGTCCTCGACCTCACCGAGGGCGCCGCCGAATGGTCCGGCCGCATCTTGGCCGACCTCGGCGCCGAAGTCATCCGCGTCGAGCCGCCCGGCGGATCCCCGGGTCGCCGCGACCAGGTCGGCTTCGCGCTGCGCAACGCCAACAAGGCTGGGGTGGTGCTCGACCTCGATGGCGCGGCCGGCCGGTCCGCGCTGCTGGAACTGGCGGCCGACGCCGACATCCTGCTGGAATCGTTCAGCCGCGAGCAGGCCCAGAGACGTGCGTTGACGCCGGCCGCGCTGCTGCAGGCGAACCCCGCTCTGGTCGTCGTGTCGATCACCGATTTCGGGCGCACCGGCCCGCACCGCGACCACGTGGCCACCGAGGACGTTCTCGCCGCCGCCGGCGGTGTCTTGTCGCGGTCGGGCCCTCCCGGCGGCACGCCACTGCTGCCACCCAGGGGCGTGGTGGCGCTGACCGTCGGCGTGCACGCCGCGTGGGCGGCGCTGGTCGCGTACGTGAAGCGGGTGCGTACCGGCGAGGGCGAGCATGTGGACGTCTCGGCGTTGGAAGCGGTGGTCCACGGGTTCGACCCGGGCTTCGGCTCCCAGGGGTCGGCCGCGGCCGGACGTTCGGAGACCTTTCCCCGTGGCCGGCCCGACGCCGCCAACTACTATCCCATCTATTCCTGCGCCGACGGACACGTCCGGATCTGCCTGCTGGCCACCCGTCAGTGGCGTGCCATGTTCCACTGGCTCGGCGAGCCCGCCGAGTTCGCCGACTCGCGATTTGACTCGATCCCTGCCCGCTTCGCGGCCTCCGACCGGCTCAACCCGCTCATCGCCGCGCTGTGCGCCGACCGCGGCCGCGACGAGCTGGTCGCCGAGGGCACGGCCAGGGGCGTCCCGATCGCCGGTGTGTTGACGGTCGACGAAGTGCTGGCCAGCGAGCACTTCACCGGCACGGGCACCCTGGTACAGGCGGACATCGCCGACGGCCTGCGCGCGACGGTGCCGTCCGGCTATGTGTTCGTCGACGGCGCGCGAGCGGGGCTGGTTCGGCGCGCCCCCCGGCCCGGGGAGCACAACCACCTGCTGACCACCGCCCGCTCCAGACGACCCGACCACGACCTCGGGCTACCCGCGCTGCCGAGTGGCGCCGCGCCGCTCACCGGCCTGCGGATGCTCGATCTGGGCGTCATCGTGTTCGGCGCCGAACTCAGCCGGCTATTTGCCGACCACGGCGCCGACGTCGTCAAGGTCGAGAACTCCGCCTTCCCCGACGGCCTGCGCCAGACCCGCAAGGGCGGCGGAATGAACGCCTCTTTCGCCTGGGGCCATCGCAACAAGCGCGGCCTGGGTCTCGATTTGCGCCGTCCCGAGGGCGCAGGCCTGTTCCGCGAGCTCGTCGCCGACGCGGACATCGTGTCCGCGAACTTCAAGCCCGGCACGCTGGAAGCGCTCGGGTTCAGCCACGACGAATTGGCCCGCATCAATCCCCGCATCGTCGTCACCGACAGCAGCGCCTTCGGCAGCCGCGGCCCCTGGCGCAGCCGGATGGGTTACGGGCCACTGGTGCGGGCGTCGTGCGGGCTGTCGTCACTGTGGCGAGACACCGACGCGAATCCCGATGAGCCCAGCGCGTTCTGCGACGGTTCGACGGTCTATCCCGACCACGTCGCCGGCCACGCCGCGGCGGTCGCGGCGCTCGCGGCCATCATCGGGCGCGGCGCCACCGGAGCCGGCCACGCCATCGAGGTACCCCAGGCCGACGTCGCCGTGTACGCGTTGGGTCCGACCCTGGCCGCCGCCTCCAGCCAACCGGGCAGTGTCGACGCCGAAGGCAACCTCCGGGGCGGCCTCGCCCCGGCCGGGGTGTTTCCCTGCGCCGGTAACGACGAGTGGTGCGTGATCGCGGTGCGCGATGACGACGACTGGCGGAGGCTCACCGCGGCTACCGGCCTGCCCGACGACCCCGCCCGGCGCGGCTATGCCGGGCGCGCCTCCGAGCGCGCGCGGATCGAGGAACAGCTCGCCGCCTGGACCGCTCAGCACGATCCCGTTGACGTCGAAGAGAAGTTGCAGGCCGTCGGCGTTCCCGCTGCGGCGATGGTGCGGCTGCCCGAGGAACTCATCCACCCACAACTCGTCGCGCGGGATTCCTTCCACACCTTGGATCACCCCATGCTGCAGCGGCCCATCCCGGCCTCGGCGCGCATCGCCCGCTTCTCCAGCATTCCCGACCCGGCGCAGCGCCCCGCACCCACGCCCGGCGAACAGACCCGAGAAATATGCGCATCGCTGCTGCGCATGAAAACTGACAAGATCGACCGCCTCGTCACCGCCGGGGTGCTGCAACCCCCGCCCGACGATCCCGCGTCGCCCCGGCCCGGCGCATCGGGACACGGCGACCCTGCGACAGTGCATTCATCCGCCGGGGGCTCAGCTCACACAACGAAAGGACGTGGCACCCATGAACATCAGCCTGGATAGGGACGCGTTCTTCATAGGCGGCGCCTGGGTGCCCGCGTCCGCCCCCACGAGTGGTACCGAGGTGCTCGAGGCGGCCACCGGCAAGGTGCTGGGCACCGCGGCATTGGCCGGCAGCGCCGATGTCGACGCCGCGGTGAGCGCCGCGGCCGAGGCGCTGCGGGGTCCGTGGGGGGCCACATCCGGGATCGAGCGCGCCGAGGTGATGCGGGCGATGGCCGCGTCGCTGCAGGCACGGGCCAAGGACACCGCCGAATTGGTCAGCCGCGAAAACGGCATGCCGCGAAGGCTTTCCCTGGGCGCCAACGGCTACTTTCCGTCCATCGCGCTGGGCTACTACGCCGGCCTGGCCGAACACGTTGACGACGAAGACGTCCGGCCGGGTGCGCTTTCGCAGGTCACTGTTCGGCGCGAACCCATCGGAGTCGTCGCCGCGGTCATCCCGTGGAACTATCCGATGAGCCTTGCCGCGATGAAGATCGCCCCGGCGCTGGCCGCCGGCTGCAGCATCGTGCTCAAACCGCCGCCGGAAACAGCGCTGGACGCTTTCGCGTGGGCCGAGGCCGCGCTCGAGGCGGGCCTGCCCGCCGGTGTGCTGAACGTGATCCCGGGTGGCCGCGAAAGCGGCGCCGCGTTGGTCGGCCATCCCGGGGTCGACAAGGTGGCCTTCACCGGCTCCACCGGCGCCGGCCGCGCCATCGGTGAGATCTGCGGGCGGCTGCTGCGACCCGTGACCCTCGAGCTGGGTGGCAAGTCCGCGGCGCTCATCGCCGATGACGTCGAACTGGACACGTTTGTGGCGGCGCTGCCCGACATCTGTCTGCCCAACAACGGGCAGACCTGCCACGCAGCGACCCGCATCCTCGCCCCCGCCGCGCGGTACGCCGAAATCGTCGACGCGGTTACCGACACGGTCCGCGCGTTGCGCATCGGCGACCCCCTGGACAAGGCCACCCAGATCGGTCCCATGGTCAGCGCGGCCCAACGTGCCCGCGTGCTCGGTTACATCGATGAGGGCAGGGCCGGCGGGGCGCGGCTGACCGCCGGCGGTGGGGCGCCCGCCGATCAGTCCCTGGGCTGGTTCGTCGAGCCCACGGTCTTCGCCGACGTCGACAACGCGATGACGATCGCCCGCGAAGAGATCTTCGGGCCGGTGTTGTGCGTGCTGCCCTACTCCGGCGACGACGAGGCCATCGCCATCGCCAACGACTCCGACTACGGTCTGGGCGGCACGGTGTGGACGAGCGACCCGGAACGGGGCGCGACGCTGGCGGCCCGGATGCGCACCGGATCGGTCGGAATCAATCACTACGCGCTCGACGTCGTCGGCCCGTTCGGCGGCGTCAAATCCAGCGGGGTGGGTCGCGAACTGGGGCCCGAGGGCCTGGCGCCCTACGTGGCGCTCAAATCGGTCTACCGGGCGCCGGTCAGGGAAAACCGTTGACCGGTGCGCTCGTCGGGCTGGGCATGACCGAGCTGGGCAAGGTCTTTGGGCGGTCGTCGACCGCGCTGGCCGCCGAGGCCGTGCAGCGCGCGGTCGCCGATGCGGGGCTGGCACTCAGCGACCTGGACGGCCTCCTGGTCAGCGCCGGCGTCAAGCAGGATGTCGGGGTCGGGCTGGCCGCGGTGTTGGGCCTGGGTGAGCTGGATCTGCTGGCCCAGGTCAACGCGTTTGGCGCCACCGCCGGGGTGATGGTCGCCCAAGCGGTGCAGGCCATCGCCGTGGGTGCGGCCACCACGGTCGCGTGCGTATTTGCCGACTCCCCCTTGAAGCCCGACCGCTCGGCGGGCGCGTCCTGGCGCTCGCCCAGCCGATCCGGCAGCGCCGCGGCGCGGGGATTGGCCGGTTGGTCACTGGCCTCCGGTGCGGTCAACCCCAACATCCTCTACGCGTTGTGCGCGCGGCGGCACATGCAGGCCTACGGCACGACCTCGCGGCAACTGGGCGAGATCGCGGTCGCCCAGCGCGCCTGGGCCGCAGGCAATCCCATCGCGCAGCTACGCCAACCGCTGACGATTGACGAACACCAGGAGTCGCGGTGGATCGCCGAGCCGCTGCACCTGCTGGATTGCTGTCTGGTCAGCAACGGCGCCATCGCCGTGGTCGTCACCGCGGCCGAGCGGGCCACAAACCTCGCTCACCCTCCGGTCCACGTGTGGGGCTACGGGCAGGCGCACGCACCGAGGCAAATGCGTGCGGGATCGCCGTGGGGAGTGGTCACACCGGCGGCGCGCTCAGGGCCGCAGGCCATGCGGATGGCCGGCATCGGGGTCGACGACGTGGACATCGCGCAGCTGTATGACTGCTACACCTACACGGTGCTCGTCACCCTCGAGGACTACGGATTCTGCGCCAAGGGCGAAGGGGGCGAGTTCGTGTCCGACGGCAGGCTGGCTCCCGGCGGCAAACTTGCATGTAATACCGGTGGCGGGCAACTGTCGTCGTACTACATGTGGGGCATGACCCCGCTGTCGGAGGCCATCATTCAGGCGCGCGGCGACGGCGGAGCGCGCCAGGCCCCCCGCAACGACGTTGTGCTCGTCAGCGGCAACGGCGGCATCCTCGAGCACCACTCCACGCTGGTGCTCAGCCCCCATGAACGCAGGATGGCGGCATGAGCGCCACGCTGCCCGCCGTCGTCCGCGACGAGGCCAGCGCGTCGTTCTTCGACGCCGCGGCGCGCGGCGAGTTATTGGTCAAGCGGGGCCCGTCGGGAACGGTCCTGCCCCCAGAGACGCGCACCGATCCGACGACCGGGTCGTCGGACCTGCAGCCCTACGTCGCCACCGGCGAGGGGACACTGGTGAGCTGGGCTGTCGTGCGCCGCGCGCCATTGCCGGCGCTCGCCGCATCCGTGCCCTACGTCAGCGCCATCGTCGAATTGGCAGAGGGCCCATGGCTCATGGTGCGGCTGCTGGCCGAAGAACCGGACCGGCTGAGCGTCGGCGATCCGGTGCGGGTGCGCTTCCTGCGTTCCGGCGGAGACGAATCAGCAGGCGAAGAGGACTGCGAAGTGCTACCGGTGTTCGAGGTCGCGCCGAATCCGCGCCAGGATGGGCTGTGATCGTTGACACGTTCTAACCTACTGAAATAAGGTTTTCTGCGCGTGGCCGCGTTTGCGGGCCAGCCGATTGTCGAGCTGCTGCTTGCCGCGCCGTGACCCGATCCGCAAGGGAGAGCGCACCCGATGACCGAATTGATAACCGACGGCTTGAGTTATTGGGCCCGGCAATCCCCCGACCGTGCCGCCATCGTGTTCGACGGTGCGGACACCGTCGACTACTCGACGTTGGACCGCTGGACCGACAGTGCCGCAGCACATCTCACCGCTGACGTGCTGCGGCCCGGCGATCGGGTTGGGATCATCGGTGACAACAGCCTGGAATGGGTCGTCTCGGCGATCGGAGCGCTCAAGATCGGGGGCGTCGTCGTCCCGTTGAACAACCGCTTCACGTCCGAAGAACTGCGATACCTGATCGAAGATTCCGGCCCCTCGGTCGTCCTCGCCGATGACGCCCACCGAGACCAGATCACCGCGGCCGTGCAAGGAACCCCGATTCAGGTGCGGCGGCTGGAGGACTTCACCGCGTTGCGGCACGAAGCGCACCAGCCGGTTCCGCGCCGGGCCGACGCGCACCCGGACGACATCACGCAAATCGTCTACACCAGTGGGACCACTTCTCACCCAAAAGGTGTGATCTTCACCCACCGCAGCACTTTCAATCTTGTCGCCGACCTCGCCATCACCGAACCCGCGTTTCGGCCGGGCGCTCGGATCATCTATACCCTGTCGATGTCGGGCGCTCCGGGCCTACTCTGGCACATCCTGCACCCGTTGATCAGGGGCATGACCATCTACTACGAGCGCGGCTTCGACGCCGCGACCACACTGCACCGACTGGGCTCCGAACGGATCCAAGTCCATTCCGGTGTCCCGGTTCTCTACGAGCGCATGGCGGCCCATCCGGATTTCGCGTCCGCCGACCTGTCTGCGTTGGAACTGGCGACGATCGCCGGTGCCTCGGCCCCGATCGCGACGATGAAGTCCTGGCTGAGCAAGGGCGTGATCGTTCAGCAGGCCTACGGAATGACCGAACTGGGGGGACTTTCCACCATCAACCCCAAGGAGCAGGCCATCGAGTGGCCCGAATCAATCGGTGATGGAACGGTTTTCACCCGGCTGCGGGTCGTCAGGCCCGACGGTACCGACTGCGATCCCGATGAGCCCGGCGAGATCATCGTGTCCGGTCCCGGTATCGCCCCGGGTTATTGGCGCAACGATCATGCTTACGCCGCCGCGATGCGGGACGGCTGGTTTCACAGCGGCGACGTCGGTATCAGGGACGCCCACGGGATCCGCGTCGTCGACCGGCTCAAAGACATCATCATCACCGGTGGCTTCAACGTTGCGCCGTCCGAGATCGAGGCCGTGATCGCCGAGATACCCGGAGTGCTCGAGGCCTGCGTGATCTCCGCGTTCGACCCCGGATTTGGCGAGGCGCCCGCGGCGATCATCTACGCCGAACAGGACGCGACGCCAGAGGCGATCACCGAGTACTGCCGCGCCCATCTCGCCGGATATAAAGTGCCACGCCACATCATCATTCAGCACACACCGTTGGCCCGTATGGCCAGCGGCAAGATCGCACGGCGCCAAATCCGGGATGCGCACCCCGAACTGACGCGGTCCAACCAAGCAGCGGGGTGAGGTTGTTCGGTTAGGAGGCCGTCGACCGCTCGAAATCGCTTGTTCCCGAGCCGAAGTGCTGCCCCCAGTGCTGCGGCGGCGGCGCGGTGTCCGGAACGGATGGCGCCGCGCCGCGCAGGAAACTACGGATGGCCTCGGCGAACGCCCCGGTTGCGGATCGGTGGTTGGCGGCCACCGCCGTGACCAGTTCAGGTTCGGTGGCCGGGTCGGCGTTGGCGTATGGCCGGCCTCCCCCGCCGTCACCGCGCATCGCCTCGGTGATGCCGGCGCCCAAGGTGAACTTGTCCAGGCCGTCCATTATCAGCACGACTTGTTCCAGCGGCACACCGATCTCGATGAGATAGAGGGCGGATTCGTTGTAGTTGCGGATCAGCACATCGCGGGGCATGAACTGCAGCAGCAGGGGCACAGCGTTGCGGTGTCGCAGCATCGATTCACGAAACGCCAGGCTCAGCGCCACAAGCCATTCGATCCAATTGGGTACCGACTGGGGGTCCGGCAACCGTGTCTCAACCACGATCGCCCGCGCCACCGCCTTCAGGATCTCAGCTTTGTCCGTGAAGTGATGGTAGAGCGACGGCGCCTGCACGTTGAGCTCCCGTGCGAGCCGGGGCAAGCTGAGCGCATCGAGTCCCTCCGTGTCGATGATGCGCAGCGACGCCTCCACCACGGCGTCGGGGCGGATTAGGGGCTTGGAGGGGCGGGGCATAGTCACATTATCGACTATTGGCTCCCCAAAAGCAGCAGCAGCCGCGCACCGGCGCCGAATAAACCTAAGACCAACAGGTAAATCATGGTGGTCTAACCGGCGCTGGGCTGCAGGTTCGTACCGCTTTTGCTGGTCCTCTCGGTGTGCTCGGTGATGTGACTGGCCCGCAACATCAGCCACGTCATCGTCACCATCCAGACGAAAAACGACACGCAAAGCAGCCACCAGGCCAGGATCCCGTTCCAGGCGACGGGGCCGGAATGCACGAAGACGACGAAACTACCCGGCGCAACGCCCAGGGCCGTCCACATGTTGAGGTAGGCAGACCAACGTGGCAGCACCGGCCGCGGATGGCGGTCCGCGAATACGGCGATCGCGATGATCGCCATTTGGACCATTGCCGTGCCGACGACCCCGACATACGGGAGCCATGCCAGATCGTTCAGCATTTGGATCGTCTCGGGGCTGCGCTCGCTCCGGTATGCGGCCGTCTGCCACACCAGTTGCGGGAAGATGAACTCGAGAATCAAGCACGAACCGGCGATCAGCTGTGCGGTGGCCAGCGGCGAATCGCTGCCCGCGATCCGCCGGATCTGATGGGTTAGCGCCGCGACGAAGAACGCCAGGAACGGTGCCGCCGCGGTCGTGATCCAGAGGCCGGTCCGGATCCGGCCCCGTCCCGCGGCGAACATCCGCGCCACCGCCTCCGCGCTCATCCCCGGGGCCGGCGGCGGTATGAAACCCGCGAACAGCCAGAAGCCGACAAAGAAGAGCGGGGCGAAAGTGATTCCGCCCCATACGCAAACGCGCTGCTGTCGTTCCGTCATCATGGTCGAGCCTTCCGTGCGGATGTCAGGACAGGACTTGGCCGGAGAGCAACCGATCGGCCGCCCGTTGACCGGAGATCGTCGCCGATTCCAGGTTCTCGAATGCCTGGGAGTCACCGGCCGGCTGAATGCGCCGATCCTGATCGCACAGCTGCCGGAACTTTCCAAGGTCCCGATGGAGGCCGACCGTCGTGTACTCCTCGCGCCGGCGGTGCACATCGGCGAATTCGGTGTGATCGGTTATGCCGGGGAGGACCTGCTCCAGCGCGCCGAGGATGGCCTGGCGCATTCGGTCGGCGCTGTCTTCCCAGTGCTTGGCGCTCCACGAGCCCAGGACCGCGACGTTGAACAACCCCTTGTTCACCGGTGCGCGACCGGGCGCCTTGTGATGGCCGAACATGACTCCGGTGAGGAACGGATGGCCGGCCCGCGGAACCCGGACATAGGTCGACATCAAGTGACTGATTCGTCCTCAGTGTCGGCCCGTCCACCTGGTCCGCGCGCGGCCGCGCATCGTTTCGCCCGGGCGAGGACCCCGCCCCGGACGACGACGACATCATCGGTCATCGCGGCCCCCTACCGTTTGAACGTGTCGATGATCTGCAGGTAGCAGTCCTCGGATTCCTCGGCGGTGAACGGAGGCACGTAGGACGTGTGCAAAGCCAGGTGCGGTAACCCCTTGTAGTTGTCCAGTTTCTGGCGGCACTCGTCCGGTGTCCCGGTGATGGAGAACAGCTCGACAAGCTCTTCGGGGGTGTCCTCGAACGCCGCCAGCCCCTTCTGCATCATCGACACCCGCAGCTCGTTGACGAGGTCCTGCACGCCCTCGATCTCGGCGACCACGTCAGAAACCGGGTGGGCAATGTAGAAGCCGACGTGCTTCTTCGCGCGCGCCAGCGCGACATCGCGGTCGGGGTGCACGCAGCAGATCACCTCGCAGGCCAAATCCAGCGCGTCCACATCGCGGCCGGCCGAGCGCGCGCCCTCTTCAATGTTGGGAAGCACGATCTGCTCGAAAAACTTTGGTGTCCACAGGTATCCGACCCAGCCGTCGGCTTTGGCCCCGCACAACTTCAACATCTGGGGCCGCATGCCCGCGACGAGAATCGGGATCTGCGGACGCACCATCTCACGCAACCCCCACGGGTTGATCGGCGGGGCGACGAAGTTGTAGTAGGAGCCGGTGAAGGGCTTGACCTCTTCACCGGCGAGGTATGCCCAAGAATGGCGCAACACGTCGACGTATTCACTCAGCCGCTTGATCGGCTTGTTGAAATCGGTGGAGTGAAAGGATTGCAGAAACTCCGGAACTCCGGTGCCGAGCCCGAATTTCATACGGCCGCCGGACAGTTCGTCGACATCGGCCGCTGCGTTCGCCGCCTCGAACGGTGAACGGTTGAATGCCGTCGCCAGCCCCGAGCACAGCTCGATGTTGGAGGTGGCCAACGCCGACGTGCACAGCATCGCAAACGGGTTGCGGTAGACCTCATAGGTCCACACCGAATCTAAGCCCGCCTCATCGGCCATCCGCGCGTAATCCGGTATACGCGAAAGCGCCGCCGTACGACTGGGCATCGTGATTCCGAGTTTCAAGTCCCTAACCCCTTTCAGGTTGAACTGCTGACTGTTTCGTACAAAGCGGGCATGACGACTCGTGCAAAGCGTTCTTGGTTGGCCACCGCGACGTCGGGCGCCAGGGTGCCGAACGCCGAGACGACGATGAGTCCGCCGGCGTCGGTGCGGCGCACGATCTCACGGGTCTTTTCGATGACGTCCTCGGGCGTCCCCCAAGGCTGCAGCTCGGCCAGGAAGCGGGCGAACTGCTCGTGACCGTGCTTGGCGATCGTGCGCGCGATGTTGCCGTAATACTCGTAGCCGGGTATTTCGGCCGTTGCCTCGTCGGCGAACCCGTAGTGATCGATGGTCGACCGGTAATAGGCCACAACCTGTTCAAAGTATTCGGCGGCAATATCGGGATCCTCGTGGCAGGCGTTGAAGATCACCACCATCGGCTTCGGTGGGTCGCCGCCCCGGTACCGCCGATAGTGTTCCCCATAGCGCTGCAGGTCGCCAACCGTTTGTTCCCAAGGCTTTTGCAGGAAGATCATGATCCCCGCGCCCAGGCGGGCCAGGACCTCAGCGGACTCGGGAGAGATCGAGGACGCGAACACCCGTCCGCGCAGCGGCGCCAGCGGCGCCGGCCGTAGTTCTACACCGCGGATGCGTCCGGTTTCAAACGCGTCCAGCAGCTCAGCGGCGCACTGGTCGAAGATCTGTCGGGAGCGCGCCATCTCGACGCCGAAGCCGTCGAACTCCTGACGGGCCAGACCGCGCCCCATGCCGAGGATCAGCCTTCCGCCCGAAAGGTGATCGAGCACGCATGCGTGTTCGGCCAACCGGATCGGGTCATGCCACGGCAACACCGACACCATCGTGCCGAGCTGCACCCGTTGGGTCCGCGCCGCAACCCAGGTCAAGAACTGCAGCGGGTCGGTCGACATCGAATAGCCCGCGAAATGGTGCTCGACCGCCCATACCGAGTCAAAGCCGAGCTGCTCGGCGCGGTCGGCGAGCGTCATCTCCGTTCGCCAAACTTCTTCGTCGGGTCGACCGTCGAGGTTCTGGAAGAAGTGCCCGTGCCCAATTCGCATCATGGGCCGCCGTCCTTATCCACGGTCACACTCCTGAACGGGCGTGTACCTCACATGAAGCCCAAGCACGCCTGGCAGCATATCAGCGTGGCGCGTACTTGTGAACGGTCGTTGACACTATGGACGAACAGACACACAGGTCGGAAGCTGCGGCTCAGCATCTGGCGCCGGTCGAGGCCCGCCATGCCAGGATCGACCGCTTCGGGGCGGTTACCGTTGACGCGACGACGCCTTGGAATTACTGATCGCACCCCTGTCCGTCGCCACCCACGTGGTGCGTGAGGCCTTCGGTTGTTAACGGTCGGTTGCAGCAGCGATCCGGGTAATGTATGAGCGCTACAGTGCATTCGACGCTACTTTCCGGTCATCGTTCTCCGCTATACATGACCAGGAAGTGGAGCATCCGGGTCCACGCCCCCGCGAGGTCCCACCAGATGACACCTTGACGACCGTCATGGAATTCAGGCCGAAGTTGAATTTTGAGAGGTGATTGACGTGAAACTCGGTGTCACGATGCCCAACCGGACCCGGGTTGGGCCAGAGCTTTGCGACGCCGTCAAGGGCGTGCGGCGGTGAGCGGCCCGGCGAGGCCGGTCGAACCCGACGACGTCATCGTTGTCGGTGCGGGCCCTTCGGGGCTCGCCGCGGCGCACCGGTTGGCGCAAGCGGGCATGGCGGTTCGGATCCTGGAAGCGGCGGATCGCGTGGGCGGCAAGATGTCCACCAACCACCGCGCCGGCTACATCATCGACAATGGGGCGCTGTTCGTCACCAGCACGTATGGCAACGTGCTCTCGATCGCCGATCAGCTCGGAATGAGCGACGACGTCGTTCCGGGCAGATTCGTCCTGTCGGTTGTCCGCGATGGCGTCTTGCACGATCTCGACGGAGACCACCTGGTCTCCGCCATCGTCAAGACCAAACTGTTGTCGCTGCGGGCAAAGGCAGAGCTGGTCAAGCTCGTTCCCGAGTTGGTGCGGTCGAGGAAGGCACTTTACGAACGCATTCCAAGCACCGGCGAGTACGACGTCGAGTCCGTGGACGAGTGGGCGCGCGCACACCTGAGCCCGGAGCTGCGCGAGTACCTGATCGGCGCGCTCATGCGCGGCATTGCGGCGACCTCGGGCCGGACGTCGTCACGCGTCGACTTCCTGGCGCTGCTCACGCTGCTCGGCGGTGCCAAGCTCCTGGCGTTCAAAGAGGGCATGAACTCCTACGCCGATCGCATCGCGCAGGACAAGAAGGTGGATCTGGGTGCGACTGTGGACAGCGTCGAAGCCATCGAAGGTGGCGTGACCGTGAAGTGGACCGACAGTGGAGGCACACAGCGGATCGAGCGGGCCGCCGCCTGCGTCGTCGCCACGCCCGGACAGATCACCGCGGAGCTGGTTCCGCAGCTTGATGACTGGCGTCGGGGATTTTTGCGCCGGGTCCACAACAACCCGTTCATCATCATCAGTGTCGGTCTGTCGCGCCGTCCTCCGTTGGATGCCACATACGTCCTGATACCGGAATCCGAGCATCCGTTCATCACCGGCGTCATGGTCGATCACAATAAGGCCGAGGGGCGCGTGCCCGCGGGCAAAGGCCTACTGACACTGACGATTCTAGATACCTGGGGTCGCGATCACTGGGACGATGACGACGACGAGATCCGTCGCTCGGTCCTCGGTGGCCTGGAGAAGATCCTGCCCTGGACCGCCGGAGCGGTGGATTTCGTCGACGTCAGCCGGTGGCATCTCGAAGTCAGTCCGATCGGCTTCTACCGCGACCTCGGCAAGTTCCGCGCGCTCTGCGAACAGGACACCCGCATCCAGCTGGCCGGCGACTCGCAGAGCATGCAGAACATCGAGGCCGCAACGACGACGGGCCTACGCGCGGCAGAGCGGCTGCTCGCCACCGGAATCCTGCGCTGACCGCTGGCTAATGCGGGAAGGCCTTCGCAGGGCGCAAATTGGAATCTCAGCCCCGTAAATGACGTCCCGCCCGGCTCACGGCGGTGCGGATTTGAGGCCGGTGATCAGGTATCGCAGACCGACGTCGAACGCGGACGGCGACCCGCCCCGTCCGCGTCTGGTCTCGATCATGACCGCACCGAGCAGGTAGTTGAAGAGCACGCTGATTCCGTCGGTCGCCTGGCGCTCGTCGTACCCGCCGCCGCGAAGTATGTCGAGGAGGTGTTCACGCGCTTCGGCGACCCACTCGCCCGTGAGCTGTTGCGAGACCAGAATCTCCGCGATGCCCGGACGATCGATGAGGATGCGATGCAGGTCCCGGATGGCGTCGTAGAGCACGTCGTCCCAGGCCGCGGTAGTCGCTGCACGGATCGACGGGACGGTGATGGTGCGTGCGACGAGGGCCTCGAGGAGAGCCTCTTTGGAGTCGAAGTAGCCGTACAGGGTCATATGGCTGACGCCGAGGTCGGCGCTCAGGCGGCGAAAACTGACGGCTTCGAGGCCATCGGCGTCGAGGATCGCCAGCGCCACGTCGATCACATGCTCGACGTCGAGGAGTGCACGGCGCCCGGGCCGGTTGCCAGTGGTCATTGCCCAAAAGGTAAAACATCGAGGTTGACTTCAAAAATTTACGGTGTAAATATTACCGAATAGAATTCGACAAGCAAGGGACACCGTGAGACTTGGATTGCTACTGCCCACGATGCAATCCGTGGACGTCAATCGCGCCGCCCTTAGCGCCGCGGAGCAGGTGGGGGTCGACGACGTCTGGGTACTGGACCACATGATGGGACTCACCCATCCGGCCGTCTGGCCGCTGTTTCCCGCCGCCCGGGCACTCCCCGACCCCGATGCCCTGCTGGACCCCTTTTGCGTCGCGGCGGCTCTGGGCCCCACGACTGATCTGCCGATGGGCACCTGCGTCACCGACGCCACCCGACGGCGAGGCGGCGATCTGGCGCGTGCCGCACTCACGCTGCACGATGCCTGTCGGGGCGGCTTCGTCCTGGGTCTCGGATCCGGCGAGGCGGAGTCCATCGTGCCCTTCGGCTATGACTATGACTCCCCCGTCGGCAACGTGGAGCGTGCCCTGCGCGAGATCCGATCGTTGCTTGACCACGGTCGCATGCCCGAAGGTGTTGGGCGCACCGGACTTCCGCGCGACGGCGCCGGGGGCATCCCGCGGGTATGGGTTGCCGCACAACATCCACGGATGCTGCGGCTGACGGGTACGTACGCCGACGGCTGGCTGCCCCTGCCCAGCAGCGTGGACCGCTATCGCGAGCAGTTCGAGATCATCAAAGCCGCCGCCGCGGCCGCCGGCCGACCCGTACCCGTGGCCTCGCTGGTGCCCGCGACGATTCTCGGAGATTCCCGCGAGCAGGTCTTGCAGACCCTGGAACGGCTACCGGTCGCGCGCTTGATCGCCTACTACCTGCCCGCCGCGACCTGGCGCGAGTACGGCCTGGAGCATCCGGGTGGGCCGGACTGCCGCGGCCAGGCCGACATCATCCCACACACCATCGAGGCCGAACGGCTCGTCGACATCGCCGACAAGATCCCGGTGGAGCTCGTCGAGGAGCTCGCCTGGCTGGGCAACGCCGACGAAATCGCCGAGCGCATCGCGCCCTACGCCGAGTCGGGCGCCACCCACCTGCTGCTGGGCGACGTCACCGGAACCACCTACGCACCCGAGGAAGCGGCCCGCGTGATCGGCGAACAACTCCCTCGGCTGCGAGCCCTGCTCCGAGAACTGTGACGACGACCGAAAGATGACAACGACGCGGATGACCATCGACACCGAACGCGAAATCACTCCGGAAGACGACTCGTTTCGCTTTCACGAGCGGCCCCCCGAGCCGTTCTGGAACGAGTCCGGCCTGTTCGGGTTCATGATTCCCGAGCGCAAGATCGACGGCTACTTCTATGTCTGGCACCGGCCGAACATGAACCTGACATCGGCGGGCGTCGCGCTGTGGGACGACACGGGCATGGAAAGTCACAACTGTCTATATTCGGAATGGTTCCACTTCAACCCGATGGCCCCCGACACCGACATGTTCGACTTTGAGCTTGGTAACGGCATGCGCTGCAACACTATTGAGCCACTCAAGCAGTATCGACTGGGCTACACCAGCGACACCTGTTCGCTCGACCTGCTCTGGACCGGCGCCTACAAGCCGCCGAACCTGCACTACTCCGGCGAGCACGGCTTCGACATCTACGGCGGCGTCCACTACGAACAACTCGGCGCGGTGACGGGCACCATCACCTTGGACGGCGAGCAGATCGCAGTGGACTGCCACCACTTCCGCGACCACTCGAGGGGGCTGCGTCCCGGTCCGGCGCACAACCTTCCCGGCGGCGGGTTCGACTTCGCCTGGGCGTCGGACCGCACCTCGTTCGCGGTCACGTCGGCACGGCCCGACCCCAAGGCGCCGGTGACCGCCCGGTCGATCGACCAGGTCAGCTACGGCCACATGACCAAGGACGGGATCACGGCGCATGTCGTCGACGGCACCCGCGAGGTCCTGGACCGCGAGGTGGACGGCCGACCCCGCCGGGTCGCCCTGCACCTGGTGGACGACCGCGGCCGCGAACTGCGCGCCGAGTCGGAAGTTCAGAACTGCCTCAAGTGGCACAGCATTTGGCATATGCAGTGGTGCCTGGCCGGTTGGGACGTCGACGGTGAGCCGGGCTGGGGCGAGAATCAGGACTGGTTCGACATCGACGTCATCCGTGCCCACCAGCGCCGGGCGCTGAGCACCGGACACCCATAGGCACGGACGGAGGTTGCTCACGATGATGGTGTCCAGTTCGGACCAGCTCACCCCCGAGTGGTTCACGCGAGCGCTCGGGGCTCTCGGCCCCACGGTGACCGACGTCCGGCTCGAGCACGTGGGCGGCGGTGCGATGTGCCAGATGCTGCGCGCGACGTTGACCTGGGACGCCACCACCGAAGGTTCACCCGAGTCGGTGATCGTGAAGTTCCCGACGTCGGATGCCGGTACGCGCGCCCTCGCCCAGGCCATGCGGATGTATGAACTCGAGGTCCGCTTTTATCGCGAGCTTCTTCCGCATCTGGCCGATGTGAACACTCCCACTTGCTATTTCGCCGAACTCGACGAAGCGACGGGCGCGTTCACACTGGTTCTTGCCGACCTTAGTGGGCGGACGCGCCCGGGTGACGTCCTGACGGAAAGCACGGGCGACGAATGCACCGCGGTCTTGACCGAGCTCGCCCACCTCCAGAGCGCATCATGGAATTCGCCGATCACCGCGGCAATGCCCTGGCTCGCGGATCATCAACGGACAGTGCAGGTTTTCGACTCGATGCCCGCCGGGCTCGAGCCCTGGCTCACCCGCTTCGGGCACGCACTCGAACCTCCCCAGGTCGTGCTGTTCGAGACCGTGATTCCGCAGGCGGGCAAGTGGATCCGAGCGTGGGGCGGCCCGTCTGTCGTTCAGCACGGCGACCTGCGCACGGATAACATTCTGTTCAGTCGCGACCCCGTCCCGCGGGCCACCCTTCTCGACTTCCAGACCGTGCGCCTCGGACCGCCGGGAATGGACCCGGCATACTTCCTCGGCTCCTCACTTTCGACGGAGACACGGCGCTGCGCTGAGCGCGCACTGCTCGCGGAGTTCCATGACCGCCTCACTGCGACAGGCGTTTCCGGGTATGACTTCAACGACTGCTTCCGGGCCTACCGCGAAGGTGCCCTTTATGCCGTCTACCTCTTTTGCGGCCTGTCGAGCCAGGTTGCGCCTTCCGAGCGCATCGACCGGGTAATCGCGGACCAGACCCGCCGGTACGCGGACATGGCACTGGACCTGGAGGCCGCGCAGCTCGCCGGCCTCAGGTGATCTCGCCGTTAAGCAACCCGTTCACCCCGCGCCCGGGGTCATGTAGGAGGGCGGGACGATGAACGAATCCGGATTGACCGACATCCAACTCCACGGAATGAAGTAGGCGACCGCAGCCCACACCGCGCAGAACCCGATGACCGCCAGCAGCGCGATGGGTGTGCGCCACCGCGGCGACCATCGGGCGATGCCACGTTCCAGGAAAGAGACACCGCCCGGATCGTCACGCGCGGACATGCGCAGGTAGGTGAATCCTGCGGCGTAGATACCGACGAAAAGGCTTTCGTAGACCGGGAATTGAAATCTTGTGCCGGCGAACAACGTGAACGCCTCCCAGGTCCGGGGGAACGCATACACCCGGGTCCGGAGGAAGAGTTGCTCGATCACGATGTCGATTCCGAACACCGCAACGAACGCCATGCTGAACGACCGGATGTTCGCGATCCCCGGATAGCGTCTGCGCAGCGCCACAATGATGCGGCATTCGATCGCGGCCAGACCGATCCCGAGGTAAAGGTACTGCGGGATGAACCAGGCGAGCCCCTCTGCGTATCGCGTCGGCCCTTGATGCAGGGGGAAGAACGCGAGCCACGATCCCATGTTGAGGGCATGCGCATTCCACGCGAACGTGTAGTGGAAGTAGTTGATCAGCGGATCGATACCCGACGCGAGCAGGGAGCCGATCACGATCATGCCGTCGAGTGTCAGCCGCCGCTTCGCGATCAGGGGCTTGACCAAAAACACCCAGATGGTCCCCGCCACTATCAGCAGGCTGACCACCTCGATCACCCGCAATATCAGCAGTGCCGCACCGTCAAAGGTATCGGGCCCGTTGATCGGAGCGGGCCGAAACAGCTTGTCCGAAGTCATCCAACGCAGCCACGCCTGGCCGATGAACGCTATCCACAACGCACCGGCCACGGCCCACAGCGACACCGCACCGCCCCGGTCCTGCGCGGCGTCCTGACGGCCCGGTGTCGCCACCGCTGTCGACGTGTTGTGCATGGGCCTCTCCTGCCTCAACGGTCTATCCGAAGGTGAAACGCGTTCAGAGCTTTGGTTTGTCGAGCACCGCCCGGCGGCAACTTATCTGAACGGATTCTCATTGTTGAAAATCCATTCATATTTGATTACTGTAGCCCCGGTACGGGGTCCCGCCAACCGGGAGATTTGTCTCGCGCGACATTGCTTGGTTTCTTGACCGCACCAGGGTTCACCGAAGCGACACGGCGAGCCGCTAGATGAAGGGGTCTCCATGTGGCCGTCTACGGGGATGTGACAACGATTTCCGAGCCGGCCGCAGTGGCCAGGGAGCGAGATTTGCGGACCCGCATCCAAGTCGGTGCGGCGTGGTGCGGTGTGCTGTTCATCGTCGCATTCTTCACTGGCTGGGGTCTGGTGGCGGGTTTCATTCCCGTCCCAACGCCGATCAAACCACGCGACGACGTCGTCGCCTATTTCCAGGACAATCAATACCGCATCATCACGGGGTGCATCATCACGATGGGCGGCGTGATGTTCCTGGCTCCGTTCACTGCCGTGCTGGTTTCGCAGATGCGCCGCATCGAGGGGTCGTCGCGGATCCTGTCGAACACCCAACTGTTCGGCGGTGCGGTCACGGCCGCGGTCGCGACGGTGTCGTGCCTGATCTTTTTGGTGGCCGCCTTCCGTCCGCAGCGGGATCCTGAGGTGACGTTGATGCTCAGCGATTTCGGATTCACGTCGTTCATCGGACCGTTTGCCCCGGGCTTCGCGCAATGCCTGGTGATGGCGCTGGCGATCTTTTCCGATCGCCACGCCACACCGGTGTACCCACGATGGGTCGGCTACGCCAACCTGTGGTGCGCGGTGCTGTTCCTGCCCGGCCCGGTGTTGTTTTACTTCTTGAGTGGCCCCTTCGCATGGAACGGGGTCGCCGCGTTCTGGATACCCGCCAACGCATTCGGCGCCTGGTTCTTCATCATGGTCTACGCGACGATCAAGGCAGTTCGGACAGAACGCCAAACGCAACGCGATCGCTACAGCGGTGAAGCCACCGAGGGGCACACGCAAACCTATCTGGACTACGTCTGATGTCCGGGTCGGTCCTTGAGGTTGACGCGAAGATCGCCGCCACCCGCCGCCACCTACCCGGTGAGCCGGGGATCTGGTTTGTGATCTTCGGCGATCTACTCGCGTTCGGAGCACTGTTCTTGACTTTCATGTACTACCGAGCGAAATCGCCGCACACATTCGCCGCCGGCCACCAAGCGATGAATCTCAACATCGGCGTCGTCAACACCCTTGTGCTGCTGACGGGTTCGTTGGCTGTCGTGCAAGGCGTGGGCGCCTATCGGGCCGGCGCCCGACGCGCCGCCGATCAGGCCTTGACCGCGGCGATCGTCTGCGGTGCAACGTTCTTGTTACTCAAGTCTTTCGAATACGGTCAGAAAGTCTCGCAGTCGCTGTTGCCCAACAGCAGCGAGTTCTTCACGCTCTACTACACCTTCACCGGTGTCCACTTCGCTCATGTGGTGTTCGGCGTCGCAATACTCGTGTACATGCGTCGCATTGCGCGACGCCCGGAACCAGACTTCCGCGATCGCGAGATCATCGAAAGTGGTGGTATTTTCTGGCATCTCGTCGATCTACTGTGGATGGCCTTCTTCGCCCTTTTCTACCTGGTCCACTCATGATCAATCATGTTCCACGCCGTGCCCTGCTGCTGTGGGTCCTCATGGTGGTATTCACCTGTCTGACATGGTCGATCGGCGGGGGCCACTTGCTCACGCCCACCACGATCACCGCCACTGTCCTGGCGATTGCATTTGTCAAGATGCGCTTCATCGGTTTGGATTTCATGGAACTGCGCACGGCGCCCTTACCGTTGGCGGGGTGCTACGACCTGTATCTGGTCACGGTCTACATAGCGCTGATGGGTATGTACGTCGCTCTATGAGGTGTGGGCCGGGCTTGCGGCGGAGTTGGCACGAGCCCGAGACGACCGTTCGGGGTCACCGATCTCGGTGGTGATCACCGCACTCGGCCCGGTTGGCGCCGTTCGGCAGACGGCTCCGCGTAACCTCTCACTTCAGCCGTTACGGAACGGGGCTGTCTTCGTACGGTGCATCGCCGAATGTCGGCCAGGAGTTCGCGGGCGGAGGTGTCCTGGTGAGCGCAAGACCTTACCGTGCTCGTGGAGTCAACGCGGGTCTTAGTGCCGATGACATCGTTGACACCGCATTGGAATTCATCGACGACGAGTCTTTCCAGACCTTGACCATGCGCAAGCTCGCGAAAAGATTACGCGTGAGTCCGATGGCGATCTACCGGCATGTCGCCGATAAACAAGAACTCCTGAGCCTGGTCGCTGACCGATACTTCGAGGAATTGGCAACCCCCGAACAGGCCCCAGAGTCCCCGCGCTACGTCGAGGAATGGTTCGTTGCCTTGCACCGCTTGATGATCAAACGTCCGGTATTGGCTCACGTGATGGCCGCGCAGCCCCTTGGCGGTGCAGTCGCTTGGCGAAAGGCCGACAGCGTGATCGGCACACTCGTCGCATGCGGCACCTCCCCGAATGAAGCCGGTGAACTCATCACCGCTCTGCTGACGTTCACGATTGGGTTCACTCTGGTCGGCTTGGCGCGCGACGAGGAACGGTCGGCGACGAACGATGTCATCTCCCGTGCGCAGGGAGAATTTCCCCACTTAGCCGGCGGGTTGAAGTACTACTACAACTGGCTCGGGGAACCGGCATTCGCGCGTGGCATCAGCTCCCTTATCGAAGCTCGCATCGGGCGCTCGACCGGGTGAAAACTCCTTGCAACCCCTGCGTATACAAGTACACTTGCTGCTGTGGAAACTAGTTGGTCTCCCGATCCTGACGAGGAGCTGTTGCATCAGCCTTGGGGTGATGCGTCGTTGCCCTGGAAGGACACCTGGTATTTCTCGTTGGTCGATGCCGATGCGCAGGTGCATCTCGCCATGCACATGACGGTCACCGCCGGACAAGAGTCGGACACGCGCGTCGCGGTTGGCATGCGCGACCTCGCGGGCGAGTCGGTAGCAGTGTGTACCGAACCGGGCCGCACCGATAGTCGATCGATCGGCAACTCGCTGGCGTCGATCGAGATCGTGAATTTGTCGTGGGACTGTAACCACCAGTTGCGGTGGACCGCGAACACCGCATCGTTCGAATTTGACGTCACGGTGCGCGGGGTGCACTTCGCCCCCTTCTTCGACACGATGTTTCCTGGCGTCAATCCGAGTGGGGTCCAAGGCCATTCCTACAGCCACACCGAGCAGGTCATCACCGGGACCGGTGTCGTCAAGCGTCAACACGGCGCAGAACAATGTATCTCCGCGATAGGTTGGCGCGACCGCGGCTGGGGACGTCGCGTGAACGAATTGTCCTTCGGAACAGGCTATGACCTCATTGCGGGCATCCTGCCCGACGGCAGCGCTTTCGCCTTATCGGCGATGCGCAATGTCGAGCATTCTGCCGACGCCCCTTTGCCCATCTACGGATTTCTCACGGATGCAGAGGGTGCCGTGCCCGCCGTTGGCGGCATCTACTTCAAGGACAGCATGTCCTACCCGGCACGCCTCGGGCTCGAATTCGCGGACGGACGCCGCGTATACGCCGAACAAATCGCCCATCTTTCGACGCTGTCAGTGCCATTTCATGACGCGGAGCCAGAGCGGTTTGGGATTGCGGTCAACGCCAGGGACTACTACGCCACGATGGCAGATCCGCAAGGGCGTACCTTCGCGGTGTTCTCGAATGAAGGGCACGCGATGCGCTCCGATGTCACCGCCACGGGGCGGTTCTTTCATACCGCGGTGCAAGCGCAGGGCCGGTGAACACGGGCTCTGCGCTCGACGACGTCCTGGACGAGCACCCGCGACGAGCAGTCACCTGGACCACCGTCAACGCGAGCGAGGCGGCCTTTCCCGACGTGCCGACGCCGCTGTCATGGTCGTGGTCATGGTGGCCCACCGAGTCCGGCATCAGAGGGTGCTTCGCAGGCACTGGCGCGTTCCCCCGTGCGTTCTCGGTTCCACCCACCGACCTCGCCGATCGGCTCCTGACCATCCACCGGGGTCACGTCGCCATCAATCTCGATCTGTTTCGCGAGCTCGCCGACCGCTTGCCGGGTGGCTCCGGTGATGACATCGAGCGATCGTTCTTCGGGTCGGTGCGAGCCGGTGTGACAGCAACCAACCGCAGATCTCGCTATCCAGTCGTTGCCCTGAAGTTGCCCCCTTTCGCCCTTCGTTCCCGTCACGCCCTGCGCGAGTTCGAGAGACCCACCGATGAGTGGTGGCGCCGGTCGGTTGCCCGACCCCAACCCGATCTTCCCGCGGCACAGGCGCTGCTCCGCGAGGCGCAGAGGCGCTATGCCCAGATCGCCGTCCCGCACGTGGCAGTCGGGCTGGTCTCCCAGGCGCTCTACGACCGTGTCCGTGCGATCAGTGCCGCCGTAGGCCTGGAAGAACACATCGGCCTGCTCGTGCCCGGAGGTCAGGCCGAGGCACGCTGGCTTGCCGAACTCTGGGACGTCGCAGACTCGGGGCGACCACTCGCCCAATTCCTCGACCGCCATGGCTACCACGGACCCCTCGAGGGCGAGTTGTCGTCGCCTACCTGGCGCATCGACTCGAGCCCCCTCGAACGCCTACTCGCCATCTACTCCAGGGGGCCTGAGCGCGAGCCACCGGACGCCCTGGCTGCGCGTCGCGGAATCGCAATGCATTGCGCCGAAAGGGAACTCCTATCCGCACTGCCGATTTGGCAACGACTGCCCGTCAGGTTGCTGTTGACCACGGCACGTTCCTACATGCCCCTTCGCGAGTCCGGACGAGCGACGTTTCTTCGCGCATACGATGTTGCCCGACATGCGGCCACCGCCGCGGGCCAACACCTGGCGCGCAGCGGCCAGCTGGAATGCGAGCACGATGTTTTCTACCTGACATTCGACGAGCTGACTGCCCCCGTCTTGCGACCAGATACGCGTGAGGTCACGCGGTTCCGCCACGCACGGCGCCAGCACTATCGCAACTTGGTGTTACCAAACCTCTGGACGGGTACCCCGGCAGCCCAACAGCGCACCGAAGCGCCCGCCGACGGCGCTCCGATCAGCGGGCAGGGCGTGAGCGCAGGGATCTGCGAGGGCAGGGTTCGCGTGGTCCTAGATCCCGCAGAAGTCGACGATCTCGATGAAGGTGACGTATTGGTCTGCCGGGCAACGGATCCGAGCTGGGCCGCGCTGTTCTACCTGGTGGGCGCCGTCGTCATCGATATCGGCGGAGAGATGAGCCACGGGGCGATCGTCGCCCGCGAGCTGGGTCTGCCGGCGGTAGTGAACACCCACGACGGGACGCGGCGACTACGGTCGGGGGAACGCGTTCGCGTTGACGGATCGGCCGGCACGGTCATCAGAATTCCGTGAGCACCGCATGGATCGTCGTCATCGCGTGGTAGATCGCCTTCGGCGGCCCGGCCCCTATGGGCCATCGTCACGCCATTCCAGCCCACTGACCGCGGCCAGTTGCCTGCGGAGATCGCCGGCCGGCGCGCCGGGGTGCAGCACTCCGCGCAGGGTGGTGCCCAGCATGAAGGCGAGCAGTGCCTCCGATCGGGACTGCCAGTCCGGCACGCCACAATCGCGCAGCAGCCCAACGAATATCTCCTGCAGCCGGGATTCGATCTCGATGGCGGGGTGTGGCCGGCCGGCTTGAACCGCCGCGATCGAATAGTCGAACCACAGCAGCGTCAGGGCTGGCTGACTGGAGAAGTGGGCGAGATAGCGTTGCGTCACTGCCCAGAAGCGATCAAGCGGCGCCGTATGTTCGGCCGCAACGGCGTTGAGCATCTCGAGGAAGGCTTCGAGCTCGCTTGTCATCGCGGCGTCGACGATCTCTTCGACGGAATCGAAATAGTAGTGAATGGCGCTGCGGCTGAACGACCCGCTTTCGGTGAGCGCCCGCGCGGTGAAGCGATCCAGTCCATGGGCGAGCAGCGCCGACTTGGCGACCTCGATGATCTCTCGCCTCTTCTCCCGCCGGTTGGGCGAGATCTTGGGTACTGCCATAGGCCGCAGCATATCCAGCGATACCTACGCCCGACGGCAGTTGTTTCGCGGTCGCCGCAATTTTTAGGCCAGCTGGCCCATAATTTGGGCCACTTGGCCTAACATCAATGCCGAAGCCCTGGCGGCAGTCAACGAAAGGAACCGCGATGCGACGCGTCAAGTACGGGCCTTGCGGCCACATGTTCGACCCCGACCTGAACCGTGCCATCGGACAGATGTATGAGCAGCAGGGCTACGACTTCATGATCTGGTCGGACCAGATGATGCTGACCATCCCGCGGTCGCTGTGGACACCCGACCTCGCTCCGGCCTCCGAGTTCTGGGACATCGACACGTTCATGGACACCTGGCCGTTGATGACCGATGTCGCGATCCACACCGACAAGATTCAGATCGGAACGACGGTTTTCGATGCGATTCGCCGGCCGCCGGCCAACATGGCGCAGCTGACGGCCACGCTCGACCACTATTCCAAGGGGCGCTTCTTCCTGGGCATGGGTGCGGGTGAGATCAAGCAGTTCGCGCCGTACGGCATCGAGCGCGCCAAACCCTTCGGGCACCTCGAAGAGTCCGTCAAGATCATCAAGCTGTTGCTCGATGCCCCTGACGTAGTGAATTACGAAGGGCCGCATTGGAATCTGCGCAATGCGGTTCTTCCGTTGATGCCCTACGGCGAGAAGCGGCCGCCCATCCTGATCGCCGGCGGGCCGGGTCGCGCCGTCGACATCGCCGCTAAGTATGCCGACGGCTGGATCACCTACGTCCCCACGTGTGGATCACCGGAGTGGTATGCCGCCGAGGTGGCCACAGCGCGCCGCAAAGCCGAGGAAGCCGGCCGCGACCCGGACGCGATGATCTTCTACCTGTTGACGATGAACATCATCGACGAAACCGACGACCAGGTCGAGCATCACACCCACGATCCGATAGCGCGTTGGGACGCCGCTGCCGTGATCCCCGGGCCTAACGTCTACCAGGACTGGGGCCTGGGAGAGCACCCGATCCGACCCGATTATTCCTATCCGACCCACCTGCTACCGACCGAATGGTCGCGTGAAGACGCGCTGAAGATCATCGACAAGACACCACCGGAAGTCGTCCGGCGCGCGCGTGCCTGCGGCACTCCCAGATCGGTCGCCGATCAATTGCAGGCTTACATCGCCGCCGTGCCCGAGAGCAACGAGGTGTGGGTCAACGTCATCAACTACACCAGCTTCCTCGGTAGCGGTAACTTCGGCGATCCCGCGGACCAGGTCGACCTTGTGCTGGAGACCTGCAACCACCTGCGTGCGATGAACGGACAGCCGATACCAACCAACGAACCCTCGTAGCCGCGCCGTCACGGCCCGTTCAACGAACGGTGTGGCACTCGTGATCTGACGCTATCGCGGCCACCTTTCGAACTTCAACAAATGCCCGGTCGCCGCCTCCGCATCCACGACGAACGCTGAACATCAGACCGACCCTGCACCCCGGCCACCACCAAGGAAATCGCCACGCGGCGCGAAACGACCTAGTCGCGATCGTCGGCTGCAGGCAATGAGCGACCTGATCACCACCGGGTTCCACGACCATTCGGGCACTGAACGTCGCCGTTCACAAGCCGCACACCACCGCACTCTTCGGTCATCTCACGCGCTCAGCCCCACCGAAGGCGTCTTGTTGACACGCCCTTCGCCGCACCTTAGGGTTTTGAGCCGAGTGGGATCAAAAATGCGGTGACCACGCCCCTTGGATGGCGCGGACCGCCCGCACCGGAGTGAACGGCCGTGGCTGAACCACGATGGGGGAGCTTGTGGAGCCGGTCGTTCAGCGCCAGCCGATGGAGTGATGAGATGACGGTGCCTTACGATCCGGTTCGCGGCACCAGCGAGCCCAACCGCTGCTGGACCTTTACCAACATCTCCGAGGCCACGCCCGACATCCTCTCGCCGCTGTGCTGGAGCGTGTGGGGCCATGTCGCTCAGGAAACCCTGCTCGCCAGCCTGGCCGCCCTCGGCGTACTCGGCAGCCGCGACGTCCAGGTGTGGGAAGACCAGAATCGCAACGGCACCGGGGTGATCTACGGACGCCAGGCGTTCAACGTCGATGTGATGCGCGAGCTGATGTCGCGGATACCCGGGATGGACCCCGACGACTTCGAGCGGGATCTGCTGGGCACCGTCCGGGCGAACGCTCCGACCTACCCCGGGGCATCACCGCTGCGAATCCCCATCGTCGCCGCCAAGGCGCCCTACACGCTGTTCCACTCTCCCGGGCAGATCGCAGCCAACTACACGGATACCAAGTCGTGGTGGCGGGCCGAGGTACTCGAGGTGTTCCGCGGTGCAGCACCGAAGCGGTCACCGATCGACGACCTCGTGTATGCGCGCGACCGATTCGCCCGATCCTTCTACCTACACTCCTTCACCCGTTTCGTGTTGACAGCAATTCAAGGTGCGGTGACGGAGGCGGCTGACAAGGCCGGGGAACCAATGCTTGGCACGGCCGCACTATCCGGGCAGGGCGGCGTCACCGAGACCGAATTGGCCGACGACACTTGGCGGTTGGCCCGAGAACAGCTCGATGTCGATACCTTCGTCACACAATACGGCTACCGGGGCCCCAACGAGGGGAACGTCTACACCCGGTCGTGGCGAGAGCAGCCCGACCGGGTGCGCGCCATGGCCAAGGCACAGGCCGGCCGGCCCGACTTGGTGCGTCCGACCATCCGATCACAGCGGGCGATAGCCGCTTCGCACGAGGCCGCCGCTCGACTGCTGCGCTTGACGCGGCCCAAGGACCGCATCGCGCTGAAATTTCTACTCGCGCGTGCGCGTAACGTCGTCCCGCGACTCGAGATCGGAAAGGCCGCCTATGTCATGCCGCTCGACGGCGTGCGGGCAGCGGCACGCAGGCTCGGTGTCGAGCTGGTCGCGGCGGGCCGGATAGACGACGTCGACGACACATTCTTCTTGACTATTCCAGAACTGCGGCAAGCTGTTTCGGGAAACTTGCAGCAGGCTCGCGAGGTCGTTGAATTCCGGCGCAATGCGCGCGCGGAGTATCGCACGATGCAGCTGCCAGTCCATTTCACAGGCATGCCTGCGACGACAACATCCGATGACACGGTGCAGCCGACCGGTGGGCCGATCGAGCTCACGGGTGTCGCCTCGGGCGGTGGCAGCATAGAAGGGCGCGCGCGGGTGGTTCTCGATCCCAACGAGGACGTCGAGCTAGCGGAGGGCGACATCCTGGTTTGCAAATTCACCGACCCCAGCTGGGCGCCGTTGTTCACCCTCGCCGAGGCGTTGGTGATCGACCTTGGCGGAGCGGCCAGCCACGGTGCCGTCGTCGCGCGCGAAATGGGGATCCCTTACGTCATCGGGACCCAGGTAGGTACAGCCACCATCCGCGACGGGGACCGCCTCCAGGTGGACGGCACCACAAACACCGTGCGCATTCTGCGCTGAGCCGGACCGATAAACAGCGATCATTCGGAGAAGAGTCATGACTTTCCCTACCCACCCCGGCAGCACGGACCTGCTGATCCCCACCCCCGCCAGGGACGAACACTGGGACGCTCACCGGATTCACACCCACTACTTCGGATTCTCGGTGCCAGACGCCCAAATCGGCGCGTTTCTGTATATCCGGTACCAGCCCGAATTCCGGCAGACGCACGGCGGTGTTTGCATCTTCCAGGGGCTCGATAACGTCTCGCTGACCGATATCGAATACCTGGACTATCAGATCGCCATGCCCTGGCCCGAGGTGGTCGGCACCACCATTACTACCGCGAACGGGCTGGACATCGAGTTCCTCGAGCCCGGCAAGATCGCGCGGCTCACCTACAGCAATGCCGCCGAGGGCGTGTCGCTGGACGTGTTGCAAACGGCGGTCACCCCGCTGGTGGCCCGCGGCCATATCATGCCCGGCGAGGAGGACCATCACGACCGGATCGCCCACAGTGCTGGTGGTAGTGAGCAATTCATGCATGCGGTCGGTGAACTGACGGTGCGCGGTACTACCTACCCGGTTGACTGCTTCGCCCCGCGGGACCGCTCGTGGAACCAGGTGCGGACCGAGACCTACGTGCCGTCACCGCCGCTGGGCTGGACCCCGATGTACTTCGGAGAAGACCTGGTGTTCAACCAGATCAGCTTCGAGCCACTCGACAGCGACCCCGCGTGGGCGGGCCTCTACGACGTCGGTGACCGACCTACCCACCACTTCGGCTGGATTCAGCGTGGCGAGCAGATCAGGTCTCTCAAATGGGTGCGTCGAGACGTTCTTGAGTACCACCCCCGCAACTACATCCCGCTCAGGCAGGAGATCACTGCCGAGGACGAGGTCGGCGACACCTACCGCCTGCTGGGCGAGTCGATCGCCACCGCACCGTTGCCCGCGTGGCCCAACTCGTTGTTCCACGACAGCGTGGTCCGCTGGACGGACGAAACCGGCAGGGTCACACATGCAACGTTCCAAGGTATCTGGATGGCGGACTATCAGCGTTCGATGAAAGCGCGGGCGTCCCGTGCAACGGCGGGCGGTTCGGGTGGTGACCACTACGCGTGAGTAGACCGTTCAACCCCTGCGGAATTCCGGGTCGAAGCGAGTCCGGGTGTTGCAAATAGATTCGTTGCGTGGCCGATTACCGACGCACATGGTCGCCGACCTCGACTGCATCGACGCGGTCTGAACGCCAGAGCCCAAGCGGCGGAGACACATCGGCGATCCACCTAACGCAGGACCGACATAAGGAGCGCGCATGTCCACTACCGCAAGCAAACCCGTGCAGGTGATCCAATGGGCAACCGGACGAGCCGGCGTACCCGCATTGCGCGCAATCATCGAGCGCCCCGACACCGACCTCGTCGGACTGTACGTGAGCTCCCCCGACAAAGACGGCAAGGACGCCGGGGAGCTATGCGGGCTGGCGCCCATCGGCATTGCGGCGACGCGTGACGCCCGTGCTTTGCTCGAGGGGCCCGGCGACGTTGTTTCTTACAGCGCCACCGACGTCGGTCGGCTCGACCAAGTCATCGACGACCTGTGCGCCGTCTTGGAATCAGGCAAAGACCTGGTCACCATCACCCCGACCCAGCTGTTTCACATCCCCACTGCCGACCAGGCGATCGTCGAGCGGCTGCGACAAGCCTGCGCGCGCGGGAATTCCTCCCTTCACTTCACGGGCATCTTCCCAGGCCTTCTCTGCGACTCGCTGATCTTTTCCCTGACCAATCTTTCGCACCAGATCGAGTCCGTCACGATGGCCGAGATGCTCGAAATTTCGAGCTATGACCCTGCCATGCTCAAGGCGCTGGGCTTCGGCGAACACCCCGACGCAGACGCGCAAGGGTTCTCGCCCGACTTCCTGAACTTCTATTGGGAGTCGATCCTGCACTACCTCGCCGAGGCGTTCGGTATCACTTTCGACGAAATCCGCCATTTCCGTGAGACCGCCACCACCGACAAGGCGTTCGTCACCACCAGCGGTCTGGATGTCCCTGCCGGCTCCATCGCGGCGCTGCATTGGGGCCTGGAAGGCCTGATCGACGGAAACCGCCGACTGTGTGTGGAGCATTATGAGCGGCTCGATCCCGAGATCGCCTCGCACTGGCCCCAGCCACCGCAGCGGGGTGGCTACCGGTTCACCATTGTCGGTCAGCCCAGCGTCAACGTCGACATCGCCTTCGAAGGCCAGGATCCTCTCACCGACGCAATGGTCACCACCTCCAACCGTGCGGTCAACGTGCTGGCCGCCGTGCACGCCGCCCCGGCCGGAATTATCGAGTCGTTCTCCGACCTTCCCTTCAGCCCGGGCCGGATGGCCTGAAACGGAACTCAGTGCGGAGATCGAGTCTCGTCACCGGCTTGGGGCTACACCCGTCCAGCGACCTCAGCGCGTTCCTGTTCTACGCGCCCTCGACACCGCGATGCGCGATCGCATACCGGGCTGAGGAACCTTATAGGTCAGCGTGTTCGGCGATGCGATACAGTCCAGATCGACCCAATTATGGAACTTAAGTTCCGCAGTGGGCGTGGTCCGGTGCGTCGACCTTGATCGACACGTGTGCCGACAAGCAATTTGGTGTCGCGCGGCGCTCGGCGGTGGCAGGTAACGGAGGAGACAGCGGGTGTTTCGACTGTTCAAGAAGGTCTGGATGCCGCTGCTTCTTGTGGTCGTTGTCGCGCTCGGCTCGTATGTCGTGCTTCGGATCCGCGACAGTTTCGGTGCAAACGCCAACCTGTCGATCGGCGACGCGAATGCCGACAACACCAAACCCTTCAACCCGAAGCACATCACCTACGAGGTCACGGCACCTTCGGGGGGCAACGTCAGCGTCAATTACCTGGACGAGAATGGGCAACCCCACCTCGTCGAAAATGCCCCGTTGCCGTGGTCGTACACCATCGTGACGACCCTGCCGTCGATGTCGGCCAACATCGTCGCCCAAGGTGACACCGGCGTGCGGCACATTCGATGCCGGGTCATCGTCGACGGCCAAGTCCGCGACGACCGCAGCCGGGACGAATACCAACCCTTCATCTACTGCTTGGTGAAATCCGTATGAGCAACGAAACGGCACAGCCGCCGCGCGACCGCGTCGCCCGCCTGATTCGCGTACTGGCGGTGCCGATCATCCTGTTTTGGCTCCTCCTCGCGCTCGGCACCACCCTGTTCACACCGTCGCTTGGCGAGGTGGCGGGGAAGCACTCGGTGCCCATGACGCCGATGCAGGCGCCGGCGTTCAAGGACATGATGAACATCGGCCACAAGTTCCAGGAGTTCGACACGGACTCCACGGCGATGGTCGTGCTGGAAGGTGACAACAAGCTCGGCGACAGCGCGCACGAGTTCTACAACAAGATCGTCGCGAAGCTCAAGGCCAGCAAGCACGTACAGAACGTCCAGGACTTCTGGAGTGACCCGTTGACCGCGGCCGGCTCACAAAGCCCGGACGGCAAGGCCGCCTACGTGCAGGTGTTCCTCGACGGCGCTCAAGGCACCACGCCCAGCCACAAGTCGGTCGCTGAGGTCCGCAAGATCGTCAAGAGCGTCCCGGCACCGCCGGGTGTCAAAGCCCATGTGGCCGGCAACACCGTGCTGAACACCGACACACTCATCGCCGCGCACAACAGCATGGATCTGATGACGACTGTCACGATCGGTGTCATCTTCGTGATGCTGCTCGTCATCTACCGCTCGCTGAAGAATGCGCTCCTTGCGCTGGTGCTGGTCCGCTTCGAGCTCTATGCCGCGGAAGGGGTGGTGGCCACCGCCGGCAATCTGGACATCATCGGTCTCACCCCGTACGCGGTCAGCATGGTCACCATGCTGACCATCGCCACGGGGACCGACTATTTCATTTTCCTGTTGGGCCGCTACCACGAGGCGCGGTCCCGTGGCGAAGATCGAGAACAGGCGTACTACACCGCCTACCACGGTGTGCTGCACATCATCCTGGGTTCGGGTCTCACGATTGTGGGCGCCTGCCTGTGCCTGACCGCGACCCGACTCCCGTATTTCCAGACCATGGGATTCCCCTGCGCAATCGCCTTGGTGGTCACGATGCTGGCGGGCCTGACGCTTGCGCCGGCGTTACTCGCGGTCGCGTCGAGGTTCGGTTTCTTCGATCCGACGCGCGAGGTTTCGGAGCGGGGCTGGCGCAAAATCGGCACCCTCGTGACCAGGTGGCCGAAACCGATTATCGTCGTGACTCTTTTTGTCGCCGTGATTGGTTTCATCAGCCTGATGACTTATGTCCCGAGCTACAACGACAAGAAATTCACCCCGCCGGACATCGCAGCCAACATAGCTCAAACGGCGGCCGAGCGGCATTTCTCCCCGGCGCGCATGAATCCGGAATTATTGATGGTCGACGCCGGCCATGATGTGCGCAACCCGGCGGACATGCTGATCATCGATCGGATCGCCAAGAGCGTGTTTCACGAGCGCGGTATCGGGCGGGTGCAGACGATCACCCGGCCCCTCGGGGCGCCGATCGAGCACAGTTCGCTGCCATTCGTGATCGCCATGAATAGCTCCAGCACCCTGCAGACGGCGAAATTCATGAACGACAGTATGGCGTCGATGCTCGAGCAGGCAGACGAGCTGGGCAGAACCATTTCCGTCATGGAGCACATGTACAGCGTCATGAAGGATCTCACGGCGACGACTCACAGCATGGTCGGCAGAACGCACGACCTGGTGGAAACCACCAACGAACTGCGCGACCGCATCGCAGATTTCGACGATTTCTTCAGACCCCTGCGCAGCTATTTCTATTGGGAGAAACACTGTTTCGATATCCCTATATGTTGGAGTATGCGATCCCTCTTTGACGCGATGGACGGTATCGACCAGATTTCGGAGAAATTCACTGGTCTCACAGTCGATTTCGACCAGCTGGATCGGTTGATGCCTCAACTGCTCGCCGATTTTCCGAAGACCGTCGACTCGATGAAGACGATGCGTAACTTCATGCTGTCCACCCACAGTTCCATGGCAGGAATTCAGCGCCATATGCAAGAGGGTGCCGAAGGCTCAACGATGATGGGAAATTATTTCGACGAGGCCAAGAACGACGACACCTTCTATCTGCCGCCGGAAGTCTTCCAAAACCCCGACTTCCAGCGCGGCCTGAAAATGTTCGTATCGCCTGACGGCAAAGCCGTCCGGTTCATCATCACCCACCAGGGCGACCCCGCCTCAGTGGAGGGAATCAAACATGTCCAGGGCATCAAGCAGGCGGTCGCCGACGCGATCAAGGGAACTCCGATGGAGTCCGCCAAGGTTTCGCTGGCCGGCACCGCCTCGATGTACAGCGACATGCAGGACGGGGTCATCATCGACCTGGCGATCGCCGGCATCGCCACCCTGATCTTGATCTTTTCGATCATGCTGCTGATCACCCGGAGTTTGGTGGCCGCCCTGGTGATCGTCGGTACGGTGCTGGCATCGCTGGGCACCGCATGCGGTTTGTCCGTGCTGCTCTGGCAGGACATCCTTGGGCTGGGCCTGCAATGGATCGTGCTACCGCTGACGGTCATCATCCTGCTGGCCGTGGGGTCCGACTACAACCTGCTGCTGGTCTCCCGGCTGAAGGAAGAAATCCCGGCCGGCCTCAACACCGGCATTATCCGGGGCATGGGCGCCTCGGGCCGGGTGGTCACCGCGGCCGGCCTGATATTCGCTGCGACCATGGCGTCGATGATCGTCAGCGACCTGCGCGTGATCGGGCAGTTCGGTACCGCGATCGGGATGGGCCTGCTCGTCGACACGTTTATCGTGCGAGCACTCATGACGCCGGCGATCGCCGCCGTACTGGGTCGCTGGTTCTGGTGGCCGTTGAACACCTTCAAGATGAAGAAGGATGCCGCAGAGCCAGAGAGCGACACCGCGCCCCTCCCACAGTTGACTACGGTGTAACGCTCACTCCTCGCGTCGGCATCTGGCACGCTCTCGGCTAGAAGGCGCTGACATCGGATCCGAGTTCAGGGCAGGTATAGGCATATGAGAGAAACGGAATCGAAGCTTCGCCAACGCACGGTTGGGCGGCTGGACCGATCCCGCGATCCCGCGATCCTCAACGCCGCTCTTGCCGCACTGACCGAGAACGGGTACGACGCCACGAACATGGACGACATCGCCGCGCGCGCCGGTGTCGGCAAGGCCGCAATCTACCGGCGGTGGTCATCGAAAGCAGCGTTGATCACCGACGTCCTCGTCTACTGGCGGCCCGATCTGCGCACCGATGAGGTCGCCGACACCGGCAGCTTGGCCGGCGACATCGAAGCCCTCATCGAACGCGCGGCACGCAACGACAACGAGTTGATCACCAACGACCTGGTGCTCCGCGTGGCCCTGGAAGCCACCCACGATCCCCAGCTCGCCGCGGCTCTCGGTGATCTGATGCTGCTCAAGGGCACACACGTCATCTCGACTATTCTGGCCCGCGCCGCAGCGCGCGGTGAGATCGCCGCTGACCGGGACTGGTCCTTGGTCGCCGACGTACTCACCGCCATGGGCCTGCTACGCGTACTCGGCGGACAAACCGTTGACGCAGATTTCATACGACAAGTCATCGAGACACTCGTTCTCCCCGCGGTGTCCACCCCCAGCTGTTTGACCCCACGCTCGAACAGCGACGCGCCACGCCGTAGCGGCGGTGAAGCTTGAGGTTCATGCCGACCCGGAGCTCGCGGGCGGAGCTGTTCGTGTGGGCACAAGGCCCTATCGCACCTCGCGAAGCCAACGCAGGCCTCAGTGCCGATGGGATCGCTGACGCCGCACTCGGTCGCCGCTCAGTTGGAGCGCCACCTCGACGTCCAGGACGAGGTCGACCCGGCCCGCGGCGCCAAGTGACCGCAGGTTGAACGATCGTAAACCCAGCGCCCGACCGCAATTTATGCATCGTAATACGGCATTATATCGCCAACACGTTACCGATCGTTATCATTATTTGTTAGGGTGAGCACGTGAACGGTCTGGTCAGCAGCTTGGGCGTGAATCCGTCCAGCAACCTCAGCGTTTTTGTATTTTGTGTCGTCTTCACGTTCTCGGTGGTGACGATCCTGTGGCTGGTGGGCCTGCTGCAGGGCAACCATTCGATGATGGACGGCTGGTACGGCTTCGCTTTCGCGGCACCGGCGTTGCTCGCGTACCTGATCGTTGGCGCCCAATCGGTTACCGCGGCGCTGCTGCTGTTCATGGTGATGCTGCATGGCGGCCGGCTGGGCTGGTATCTGGCCGCGCGCTGGCGCCGATACGTACCCGTCCACGGCGGGGACCCCCGCTATCTGAACTTCGTCAAGGAGATGTCACCCGGCTACTGGTGGAAGAGCTTCTTCCGGGTGATGGAACCCCAGGCCGTGGTCATCGTGGTGATCGGAATGCCTGCCGTAGTCGGCATTCTGGCGAACCGGACGCCCAACGGCGGCATCGGCCCCGTGGCATTCGTCGGCCTGCTGGTGTTCATGGTGGGCCTGTACTTCGAGACGGTCGCGGACGCACAGCTGCAGTCTTTCCTAGCGCTGGAGCAGCGCCCGCGGTACCTCAACACCGGGGTGTGGAAGCACAGCCGCCACCCGAACTATTTCGGGACCACCACGGTGTGGTGGGGCATGTGGCTGGTGGCCGTCGCCGGCAACCCGGACTGCTGGTGGACGGTCGCCGGCCCGATCATCAACACGATCATGCTGACGTCGGTGCTGGGCTCGGCGTTCCAGGACAACTACATGGGCGTGCGGCCGGAGTACCAAGAGCTGATGGCCCGCACCCGCCGATTCCTGCCACTACCATTGTCGGCCGACGCCATCGCGCGCAATCAGGCCCAGCTGGCCGAGCAGCGCGCCAAGGCGAACGCTCGTTGACCATGTATGACGCCATCATCGTCGGAGGCGGTCATCACGGCCTGACCTGCGCCACGTATCTCGCTCGGGCCGGCAAACGCGTAGTGGTGCTGGAGCGAAAGCCGTGGTTGGGCGGGATGACATACTCGCGCGAAACCGTTGCCGAGGCACCGGGATTCGTGATGAACCCGTGCGCGGTGGATCTGCTGTTCACCAACTTAGAGCCGTCCATCGTCAGCGAGCTTCGGCTGGAGTCCTTCGGCCTGCGCCAGGCCAGCCCGGAACCATGGGGCGCCTACCTTGGTCCGGAAGGCCAGTCCATCGGGTTGTGGCGTTCGCTCGACCGCACCGTCGAAGAGATCCGGCGGTATTCGAAGCGAGACGCCTCGAAGTTCGCCCAGCTCTGCGAGATGTGGTGCGACTTCTGGTATGTGGCGGCGCCGTATCTGATGGACCATCCCACCCGTCCGCGGGCCAAGACGGTCGCGGAATTGGGGTGGCGGGCCGTGCGCAAGCGCCGCAGTCTCGCCCCCGTTGCGCGCATGCTGATGGCTTCCCCGCATGAGCTCATCGAGACCATGTTCGAGTCGGAAGAAATCAAGTCGCTGCTGGCTATCTACGCCTCGGGTTCGGAAGCGCCACTGCGGGAACCGGGATCGGGCGCGGTGCTGGGAGTGATCATGCTGCACATCGGGTGGGGCATCAAGCGCCCCATCGGGGGTATGGCCGAGTTCACCAAGGCGCTGGCGGCGTGCCTGCGCCACCACGGTGGCGAGACCCGTACCGATGCGGCCGTCGAAGAGATCCTGGTCCGGGACGGGCGGGCGGCCGGAGTTCGGCTGGCCGACGGCGAAGTGCTGCACGCCGGTCAAGTGGTCGCGGCGGTCGATCCAGTCTCGCTGATGTGCAAGCTGGTCGACTCGGCTCACGTGTCCGACACGGTGCTCGACGAGGTTCGCAACATCCGCATCAACGGCTGGGGCATCAACAACGCCAAAATCGACGTCGCACTGTCTCAGCGTCCAAAGCTGTTGTGCGACAGGCCGGAACTGTGGGGCAGCTATATGCTGATCGGCGACTCCAAGGACTATGTCGACCGCGCGCTCGACACCGCGATGCACGGCCGCATGCCGGCCGAGACGCCGATGTGGGCCTTGATGCCGTCGGCGTTCGATCGCTCGCAGGTGCCGCCGGGAAGCCCCGGAGACACCATGTACCTGTTCTGCACCGCGGTTCCGCAGAACTTCGCCGACGGCAGCGGCTGGCAGGAACACCGCGGACCGTTCGCGTCGCAGGCGATACGCAAGGTCGACGAGGCGGCGCCGGGTTTCGCCGACACTGTCATCGGCAGCTGGGTCAAGAGTCCCGACGAATTGCGGGAGATGACGCACGAGGGCAGCTACGTCGTCGCCGACATGTCGTTGAACCAGATGGGCCCCAATCGTCCGACCGCGTCGCTGGCGGGCTACCGCACACCCGTCCCGGGCCTGTGGCACACCGGTGCGGGCGCACACCCGATGGGCGGCGTGCACGGCTGGGCGGGCAGGACCACCGCGCGCACCGTCCTCAAATCGCTATAGCCAAGGCCGGGGCCGCTCGTATGCTTCGATCATGAGCGAAGCGAAGCCGAATCGTTTGCCGCCCGGGCCCCCGCTCCCCCGGTCGGTGCAGACGGCGCTGATGTTGCGCTATTGGCCCCGCTTCGTGGCGGCCTGCCGCAGTCGTTACGGCAGCGTATTCACGCTGCGAATCGCATCGATAGGAACACTGGTCTATCTCGACGATCCCGCCGACATAAAGACTGTCTTCGCCGGTGATCCGACCATTTATCATGCCGGCGAAGCGAATTCGCTGCTATCGGGGTTCGTCGGCGAAACCTCGGTGCTGGTGATCGACGAGGACCTGCACCGTGACCGGCGCCGTCTTATGATCGCGCCGTTCCAACGCGACGCGGTCGCACGCCAGGCGGCACTGATTGCCGAGATCGCTGCCGCCAACATTGCCCGCTGGCCGGTGGGCGTGGAGTTCCCGGTTGCGCCCAAGATGTCGGAGATCACCCTCGAGGTGATCTTGCGGACGGTCATCGGAGCCACCGATCCGGCCCGGCTGGCCTCGTTGCGCGAGGTCATGCCGGGGTTGCTCAACATGGGGTCATGGGCGTCGCTGTCCATCGCAAATCCCGACCTGCAGCGGCGCCGTCCCTGGCGATATGTGCGCCGCCGCATCGACGAAGCCGACCGGCTGTTGTACGCCGAGATTGCCGATCGTCGCGCCGCTCCCGATATCGCGGAGCGCACCGATGTGCTCGCGATGCTGGTGCGTGCCAGCCACGACGACGGCCGAACAATGACCGACACCGAACTACGTGATCAACTCATGACACTGCTGGCCGCCGGACACGACACGACCGCCACGGCGCTGTCGTGGGCACTGGAGCGGCTCATCAGGCATCCCGACACACTCCGCAAGGCGGTACGCGCAGCCGACGCGAGCGCGGCCGGGGATCCAGCGGGCGACGAGTACCTCGACGCAATTGCCAAGGAAACATTGCGGATCCGCCCGGTGGTCTTCGATGTCGGCCGGGTCCTGACCCAGCCGGTCGAGCTGGCGGGCTACCGCCTGCCCGTCGGCGTCATGGTCGCTCCAGGCATCGGGCTGGTACACGCGAGCCCTGCGCGGTACCCCCATCCTGAACGGTTCGACCCGGACCGGATGCTGGGCGCGACGCCCGGTCCCACCACCTGGCTGCCGTTCGGCGGCGGCAATCGCCGCTGCCTCGGTGCGATGTTCGCCATGGTCGAGATAAGGGTCGTGCTGCGCGAAATTCTCCGCCGCCTCGAGCTGAGAACCACCGCGGCTGCGGGTGAACGGCGACGGGTGAAGCATGTCATCCTCGTGCCGCACCGCGACACGAGGATGACCGTCCAATCCGTCCGGAACGCCGTGCCGGCGCCACCCGCGACTGCCGAGATGCCACGCTGCCCTATCGACACCTCTCAGGGTGCGGCTCCGCCGACGTCGGCGTCCGCCTGACGTCCCTCAGCTCGCGCGTGCACCAATCACATTGCGCGCGGCCCGATTTCCAAACTCCACTGCCGTGTTCTGACCGGCCGCCGACATGAAGTCGGCGGCGTACTGCACCGGTGACGCCGGATCGAGCCCGGCGTTGAGGCGCCCGATGTCCTGGTAGGCGCCGATGCGGGTGAACGGCAGCGCCCGCCGCCACCGCGTCACGTGCGTGAACTCGATGGTGTTGCGCAGTTCGGGAAACACGTCGAATACGGTCCTCAGAGTGTGGGCAACCAGCTGCTCGTCGGGCGCATCGATCATCCGCTGCGACGCGTCGGTCTCCCACAGACAGCTCAGCAGGCCGTGTCCGGCCGGCGCGCGGTCGGGGGCCTTGTTGTGATCGAGGAACATCAGGGCGATATCGGGGTCCTCGACCGACGGGAACATCAGCAGAAACGCTGGGCAGTCGGGTGGTCTGGTGGTGGCGACGGCGACGCTGATGCATTGGGTGTAGCCCAGGCTGTTGTCGAGCTGACCGAGGATGCCGCGGTCATCGACGCAGATGGCTGTTGCCTCGGGCAGCGGGCAGGTGACGACGCAGGCATCGTATTCCGACGTTGTACCCGAATGCCTGACACTGACCCCGTTTTCGGTGCGTCGCACCTCGAGGACCGGCGTCTGCAGGTGAACCTTGAGCCGCTCGGCCAGCGCCTCGGGGACCCGGCCCTGTCCGCCTGCGGCGGCGAGAATCTTGGCGGTGAAGATGTTGCCGATCCCGGAGAGCAGCTCCACCTTGGACACCTTGTCGGTGTCGGCGATCAGCATGGTGCGCACGATCGGCTCGCACAGGTAGCTGTCGAGTTCCGCTGAGAGCGCGCGGTGGGCGTACGCGCGCGCACTTTCGGTGTCGAGCGGTGCGGCCTTGCGCATGTCGGCGTAGTCCAGCCGGCCGCGCGCCTTGGCCATCGCCACGTCGATTGCCAATCGCGGCACTCGCAGCTTTGCGCCCAGTGACAGCAGTGGCGTCGTCAACCCCGAACGAACCATCTTGTCCATATCGAGCAGATGCGTCGCGCCGGCACGGCGGATCCCGATATACGGTGCAGTGGAGCGCATTTCGACACCGAGTTCGCGCGCCAACGCCAGGTAGCCGTGGTATGTCGAACCGAGCGCCGACGCCCCGGTGTCGATCGCGTAGCCATCGCGGCGCACCGTCTGCACCCGGCCGCCGGGCGAGTTCGTGGCCTCGAAGATGTCGACGTGCCAGCCGGCCGCCTGCAGGCGATAGCCCGCCGTCAGCCCGGCCAGGCCCGCCCCGACGATCGCGGCGCGAGCGGCGCTCACGCGGCCACCGGCACCGCGGGCTCGCCGTCGAGCCGGTGCAACGACTTGCGGATCGCGTAGTACATCACGAAGAACCAGACCCAGAACGTCGCGAACGGCAGGTAAAAGCCGAACAGCCCGTTCCAGGCGAATGGCCCGGTCTTGAACAGGAAGATGACGCTCAGCGGTATCAGGTCCAGCATGAAGAACACGTTGAACCACCCCACCCAGCGCGGAATGATCGGATCGGGGTCCTCGTCGGCCAGTGAGGCGTAAATGATGCTGATGACGACGAAGTAGAACGGCGCGATCACGCCGAGGAACTGCAGCCAGGCGATGTCGTTGAGCAGTTGCACGAGCCGTGGATCGCGGTCGGAGCGAAACGATGCGGTGAGCCACCATCCCGCGGGATACGCGGTGAGCAGCACGTTGGTACAGCCCGCGATGATCTGGCAGAAGGTCAGGATGCCCGGCTTACCCTCCACGGCCGCGATGAGCTTGGCGAGCATTGCCGTCCAGGGCACGTAGAACATCGAGCCGACGAGTACCAGCACCATCCCGATGCGGATTCCCATGACGTTGTCGTGGTAGACCCGGGTGATCTCAGCGGCGTTCCAGCTCGGCGGTTGGGAGGGAAAGAAGCCGGCGAGCGGCCAGATGCCGACCATCAGGAATGCGATGTAAACGAAGCCGCTCCACGAGGTGCGCTGCAGGAGCCTCAGATTTGCCTGTGGCGATAGCATTTCGCATCCTCCCTGGCGGCTCGCGCTCACTCGATCTGGCTCGAGGTCGTGCGTAAACGATCGTTGTCACTTCCGATGCCGTCACAGACTACCTCGCCGAGCGCGGCTTTAGCTCCGACTTCGGTGATGAGATTGGATATGCACGATTCCCGACTAGTCCGGCACCGAAATTACGTAAACGATAGTTGACACCGACTATTTATAGACCTTAGTGTCTCAAAATAACCTCCATCACGAGAGTCGCAGAAGCCACCAGGTGCCCCGACCATCATTTGTGAAATCGCGGCGAGCGGTCGTCGCCGGCGCTGGAATCGCCGGCCTCACCGCCGCATACCGTCTGCAGCAGGCGGGCTGGGAGGTAGAAGTCTTCGAAGCGGAACCCCGTGCGGGCGGGCGCGTCGAGACGATCGTGCAACGTGGCTACCGCATCGACACCGGCGCGACGGCGTTCGCCGCGCGATATCCGATCGCTACGCAGCTGGCACGAGAGCTGAGCCTGCGCATCGTTGATACGGCGCCATATCTCGGCGTGTACCGCGACGGCCGAATCCGGCTGTTACGCCTCGATCGGTTGATCCGCTCGGGGCTGAGAACCGATGTGCTGTCCTTGTTCACCAAGGTCAGGCTCGCACGGGTGGTGCTCGACGTCGCGCTGGCCAGCATGCGCGGCATGCTGTCGTACGAAGACTTGCGCGCCGCCGCACCGCTCGACACAGAGACCGCCCGCGATTACCTGACCAGGCTGGCCGGCACCGAGGCTGACGTCTACTTCGGTGAACCGATCACGCGTGCGCTGTTGCTTGCCGACTCCGACAAGGTCAGCCGCGTCGAGTTGATGTCGGGTCTGGTCAATGCGGTCGCCGGACGGCTGTCGACGCTCGCCGGTGGGCAGGGCGCGATCATCGACGCACTGCTGTCACGGCTGCGGACGGTGCACCTGCGCTCCCCCGTGCTCTCCTTGACCGAGAGCGACGACGGTGTGCGCCTCAAATACCGCGATCCCGAGGGCGAAACAAAGGCCCTCACGGCCGATGCCTGCGTCGTCGCTACCCCATTGCCGGTGGCGGCCACGATCTGCGCACCAACCAGAACATCACTCGGCCTCCTCAACGACACGCTGCGCTTCACTCAGGCGATCAACGTCGCCATCGGAACCACACGCCCTGCGAACACACCGGCATTCCTGGTGCAGCTGCCCGCCGCTGAGGACCGCGAGGTCTGCATGATCATCGTCGAGAACAACAAGGCGCCGGACCGCGCGCCGGCCGGCCACGGCCTGCTTTCGGTGTGCTGGGAGATGTCGGCGGCCGCGGCATGGATGCCGCGCACCGATGACGAACTCATCGCACGCTCATTGGAAACGGTGCTGCGACTGTTCCCGGAGCTGCGGGACACCGTCGATTTCACCTACGTGCGCCGATGGCCAATCGCGTTGCCGCAGACACGCGTTGGCGTCTATCAGCAGATCGCCGAGTTCACCTCGAACTTGGATCCCCGGTCTCGCATCCAATTCGCCGGTGACTACTTGTCTCAGACCGGCCAGAACACGGCCGTCGCCTGGGGCAACCGCGCCGCGGCGAACTTGCACACGCACCACGGTCATCGCACCCCCGCACAACACGAGGAGTTCACTCATGGCTGATGTCCAGTCGATGCTCAGCAACGTGATCGGCGCCGGCAAGGATGTCGTTCACAAGGTCGGTGCCGATGAGATTCGCCGCTTCATCGAGCACCAGCCCGACGTCGATGGCGAAGTCGATGTGGCGGTGATCGGCGACGGCGGTGAAGTCGGCGCATCAAGCGGCACAGTGCTGTTCGACGCAACCCTGAACAGCGGTCAGGGGCGCGTCGCCCGCGAACTGGTGCTACGTCATGCGCCGCTCAGCGACAAGCGCTTGTTCTTCGAATACGACATGTCGCGACAGTTCCGGGTACAGCGCGCGCTGTATGGCACCGATGTGCCGGTGCCCGAGCCGTTGTGGCTCGACCCGGATGGCCGCTTCCTCGGCGCCTCGGGCTATGTGATGTCGCGGGTGCACGGGAGGGGACAGCACCCGGCCGCCTTCATTCAGGGCCCGCTCGCCGAGGCCTCACCGGCCGATCGGGACGAGATGCTGGCCAAGGTCATGGCCGCGCTGGTCGCCATTCATAACACCGACATCAAGGCGCGGGGTCTGGAGGACTTCGTGATGAACGCGCCGGGTATCGCTCCGTTGGAGCGCTTGATCAACTGGTATTGGCAGACCTGGGATTGGGTGCACCTACCGATATTCGAGCGCTTGGTTCCGGTGCGTAGTTGGCTGCTCGACCACCTTCCCGATGGCGAGCCGGAACTGATGCACGGCGACTCGACACTGCAAAACTACTTTTTCGACGGCACACGGCTCGCGGCGGTGCTGGATTGGGAGATGTCGAGCCTTGGGCGTGCCGAGGCCGATCTCGCCCTGCAATGCGTGAGCAATCGCATCTTCGCGGCCCCGCCCGACAGTGGGCTGCTGCAACCACCGAGCGAAGACGAATGGCTGGCCATGTATTACGCCGCCGGCGGCCGTCCCTTGCACAAGTTCGACTATTTCAAGAAGTTCGCCGCGTACATGATCATCGTCGCCGTCAGCGCGCTGCAGCGGAATATGACGGAGGCCCAGCGGGAAGCCCAGGCGCCGCTGCTGCGGCCGTGTTGGGAGCTCGCGGAATCGTGAAGGGAGATCAGGGTGACCAGTGAAGCCATCGAAACCCACCAGGCAACGCACGAAAAGGCGTTCTGGGAGGAAAAGAACCTGTCGTTCAAGGCCGCGGCGCCCGAAGACGACCTACTACATCGGCAGTTCAAGGATTCGAATCGATCACCAAACCTGACCGAAACACAATTTTTCGGCTTCAGCGTCCCGGAGGAGAACATCCACGCGCTGACCTATTTGTGGCATCACCCGAACCTGGGCATCGTCAGCGGCGGGGCCTGGGTGTGGCAGGGCGTGAAACAGCACGTGCTGCAATCCGAATTGTTCAACTGGACGACCTATGCGAACGAGGACGTCCTGGTAAACGACTTGTGGGACTACGAGTTCGACAACGGCTATCACGTCCAGACGCTCGAACCTCTCAAGCGGCACCGGCTGCGCTACACCGACGAGCTGCGCGAGAACGCATTCGACATCGAGACGCAAGCCCTCATGGAACCGATGCTGCTGGAAACCGGCATGCATTTCGAGCAGGCGGTGCGTGCACGCGGCGAACTCAGACTGCGCGGCAAAACATACGCGGTGGATTGCACTCACGTTCGTGACCGGTCGTGGGGCCAGAACCGCAGCGAACAGCACGTGCCGGCGCCGCCGATCGACTGGATGACCGGTGTCTTCAACGAGGACTTCATGTTCGGTTGCACGGCATACGACCACCCAGATCTCGAACCCGATTGGAAGGGCCACCTGCAGCTTCCGGGAGGCGACCCGACCAAGGGGGGCTGGGTTCGCCGCGACGGCGAATTGATCCCCATCGTGTCGACCCGCAAGCGCGTCCACAACGATTACTCGACGTTGGCCCCGACCGCCGCCGAGGTGCTGATGACCGATGCCACCGGACGCCAGTATCAGCTCCGCGGGAAAGTTGTCGCGGCCAATCGTTTTAACGTATGGCCGAATATGGATACCTGGATATGCCTCACACGCTGGGAGTGTGAGGGCCAAGTTTGCCATGGCGACCTACAACAGGTGCAGTGGCACGACTATGTCCGACAATTCTTAGGACGGTAAGTACCGATGGTTTCTTCGCTTCCAGTGACCGCGGACACGCAGCCCGCCGCAGACGTACTCGTCGAGCGCGACGGGACTGTGGGTGTGGTCACGATCAACCGGCCGACACGACTCAACGCGGTCACCCCGGAGGCTGGCGACACGCTGAGGTCGGCTTTCCTCGAGTTGGAGGCCGACAGCCGGATCCGCGCTGTCGTGCTGACCGGCGCCGGGCGGGGATTCTGTGCGGGCGCAGACATTTCCGGCGATGTGGGCAACGCACGCCAGGTGCTGCTCGAGGCATGGAACCCGCTGGTGCAGACGATGCGATCACTTCAGATCCCCATCATCGCCGCGGTCAACGGTGTGGCGGCCGGCGCGGGTGTGTCACTGGCGCTGGCGTGCGACCTGCGTGTTGCCGCCGCATCCGCGCGATTCGAGTTGTCGTTCGCGAAGATTGGGTTGATGCCCGATGCGGGCCTGACGTGGTTGCTTCCGCGTGTTGTCGGGCTGGGACGTGCCAACGAAATGGCGATGCTGGGAGGGCGCCTTTCGGCCACCGAGGCACGTGACTGGGGCCTGGTGAATCATTTGTCCGAGGACGGTGAGGCGCTCACCGATGCGGTTGCGATGGCCCGGCGTTTCGCGGAACTGTCGGTGAGCGTGGCGGCGATCAAGCAGGCGCACCAGCGGGCGCTGGAAAGCGACTTCGCCAGCCAACTGACCCACGAGGCAGAGACCCAGGGCTGGCTTCAGCAGCAGCCCGATTTCGCCGAGGCGACACAGGCGTTCACCGAGAAAAGGCCGCCTCACCTGTGCGAACGCACGCCTCCTGACCGGACCGGGTGAGCGGATACCAGTCCGACCCAACCATCTACGCTACCGTTGAGAAATGGCCAATCGTAACGACCGTTCAGACCAGATCCTGCGTACGGCGATGCACCTGTTCCATGAGCGTGGCTTCGACGGCGTAGGAGTGGATCTCATCGGCGAGACCGCCGGTATTTCCGGGCCGGCGATCTACCGCTATTTCAGCGGCAAGGACGAGATCTTGATGACGCTTCTGGACGAGGCGATCGATCGAGTCCTGATGTCGACGGGCGGCCAGTTCGAGAATCCTCGAGAGGAGCTCGAGCATTTGGTGCGCGGCCACGTGCAGCGGGCTCTCGAGGAACGCGAACTCATGAGCGTGTGGACCAGGGAACGCAATTCGATTCCCAAGGCGTACCGGTCGAGGTTGAGCGCCCGGATCAAGCGCTACATCGACCGGTGGGTGGATTGCCTGCACGCCTGCTACCCGAATCAGTCGCGCGAGGTCCTCAACGCGGCCGTCCACGCGACCCACGGACTGATCGACTCGACTTCCATGTGGCCCGAAAAGTCGCTGCGGACCGCAGGCCTCGCTGACGTCCTGACCGGAATGGCGCTGCAAGGTTTGGATTGGCTGGGCAGCGAGGCCTCGCGGGCCAAGGCCGCACCCAAGAGCGTCCGCCGAAAGCGGACTCCGGCGCGTTCGGCCTGAGGTCGGCCTGTAAACGCACGTTAACGAAATCGGCCGAAATTGCAGACGGCGTCGCGGGTTGCGCCTAGCATTGACGCGGAAGGGCCGATCGCACGGGTGCCGTCACTCACTGCGATGGCGGCACCTTTCTGGGGGCCAGCCCGAGGAGACGACGATGGAGCCCTTGACCAAGTCACGGATTCAGATGTTTGGCGCGTGGTGCGCAATCGGCTATCTGGTTGCGCTGTTCGTTGGCTGGGGCGCGATAGCCGGGTTTCTCCCGCCCACGGCCCCTTCGGCCGACGCCGCCCAGATCGCCGCGCTCTTCCGGGGCGACTACACACGAATTCGTATCGCGATGCTCGTGGTCATGCTCGCCGCGCTGATTTTCATCCCGTTCGCCGCGGTGATGTCACAGTTCATCGCACGCGTCGAGGGCACCGCGGGTGTCTTGACCTACACCTTCCTGCTGGGTGCGGCCGGCAATATGGTGCTGACGTTTTATCCCGCGATCTGGTGGCTCACCGCGGCCTTCCGCCCCGACCGGCGCGCCGAACTGATCTACCTGATGAACGACATGGCGTGGCTGCAGTTCCTTGGCGGCATCACCATGTACTTGGCGATGCCCCTGGCGGTGATGGTCGCCTCGCTGTGCGACAAGAGCGCGGCGCCGGTGTTTCCGCGCTGGTGCGGTTACGCCAACGGCTGGATGGCGTTGACGATCGTTCCCGATCAGCTGCTGTTCTTCTTCCACAGGGGCCCCTTCGCCTGGAACGGCATCTTCGGCGTCTGGGTCCCGGTCGTGGTGTTCAGCGGCTTTTTCATCGTTAATTTCATCGTCCTACGTCAAGCGGTTCACCGTGAGCGCGCGTCGATCAAGGCGCCCACCGCATCCGAAGCCGTCGCAGCGCACACTGCCTGACCCCACAAATAACCGCTGATAGACGCTCTGCGCAGCGGGGCCTATTTGTGCAGGCTTAATTTTGATATAACTTGTATCAATAACCTGCCTGCCCTCGTCAGCGCAAAGGAAGAATGCTTCATGTCCGAGTCGTTTACCCAGAAGCTCAGCGTCGCCGGCCAGCTGGGACGAATCGGCGCGCACGTCGTCAACGAGCGGTTACGCCGTCCCAAACCCACGACGCTGGCCGAGATCCCGCCGTCGGTCGACGCGCTGACACCCGAGTGGCTGACCGCCGCGCTATGCCGTGAGCACCCAGGCGCATGGGTGACCGCGGTATCGACCGCCTCAGGGAGCGACGGGTCGACCACCAGGCGCGTGCTGAGCATCGACTACAACGATGTCGGGCGCCGGGCCGGGCTGCCGACATCGATCTTTTCCAAGTCCACGCCCAAATTCACCTCTCGCGCGATCACGGTTCCGTCAGCGGCATTGCAGTTGGAGGCCCTGTTCTACGACCGGGTCCGCCCCGTCCTCGACATCGAAGCCCCCCGCGGCTATTACATGGCGGTGGACAGCAGATCCGGGCGCTCGATGTTCCTGATGGAAGACGTGGCCACCACCAAGAACGCGACTTTCGGCGACCCGACCAAGCATTACATCGACCGGACCAGGGCCGAAGCGATCGTGACCACGCTGGCCACCGTCCACGGAAACCTCTGGGAGAGCCCGCGCTTCGCCGGCGATCTGGCCCTCGTCAAGGATGCCCACCGGTGGCAGGTCGACGTCAACGAGACGATCGCCTTTCCCCGTCGCACCCTGATCGGCTTCGACCGTGCCGAGTCCGTCTTCCCCGCCGGGTTCCGCCGCCGCCGGACCGAGGTATTTCCGGCTCTGATGACGTCCCTGGAGTTGCACCGCTCGGCCCCCAACACGTTGCTGCATTGCGACGTGCATTCCCGCAACTGGTATCTGACCCCGAACGGAGGCATGGGCCTGTACGACTGGCAGATTATCTGTCGCGGCGTGTGGGCCCTCGACGTCTCCTACGCGCTCAATTCGGCGCTGACCGTGGATGATCGACGCGCTTGGGAGCGGGAGCTCATCGAGTTGTACGTCGACCGCCTGTTCGCTTCAGGAGGCCCGGCGCTCTCGTTCGATGAAGCCTGGCTGGGGTACCGGCAACAAGCCTTCCACGGTCTGGTGTTCTGGCTCTACACGATCGGCGCCGGGCGCCTGCAGCCGGCCATGCAACCCGACGAAGTGTCGCTGGCGAACCTTGAGCGCATGACGACCATGATCGACGACCTGGATTCATTCGGCGCCCTACGGCAGTCTCCGACTACGTCGGGCCGGTTGCCGTCTATCCGCTAGCGCTCGAAGAGCGCTTTGGCGCTCAAGGCGAGGCAGCCCAGCGAAGCCGAGATGAACAGCCCCGCACTCAGTCCAGAGATCTTGCCGCGCCGGTGCGCGATGCCGGCGGCCACGATATCGCCGACGTCGCACGCCGCGGCCACCTTCAACATTTGCGATCTCGACCGGCGCTCGGTCACCAAAGGGGCTGCGGCCAGCGCGAAGTCACGCGTACCGCCGAGCCGCAGAAAGAGCGCTGCGCTGACGTCCTTGGAGACGTTCATGCCGAACAACCTGGAGGCGGTTATCGGCATCAGCCATCCACTCGCGCCGATCGCCGATCGCGCCCCCGCGAGAATCGTCATCGTTGACGGAGCCATTTGCACCGGTTCCTTTCCTGGGTCGCACTCCCCTGCGCTCGCCTGAGTCCAAACGAGCGTTAACCAAAATGGCAGTATCGCATACGGCGCATACCGGTCTACCTACCAAGCTGACGCGCGAACTGATCGCCAGTCATGAGTGTTCCGATCAACGGCACTCACCAGTTGGATTGAAAGTTTGAATTATCGAGAACGTCCGTTCACATCCATGATAGATTCGCTCCGACACCCGTATAGCGGCAAGGAACGCGCGTGGACGATCTCGCCATGTCTCCCGAAGAAACCGACGACTTCTTGTCCGGACCGCATACCGGACAGTTGGCCACCAACGGCCCGACGATCCGACCGCTGTGGTACCAGTGGGAGGGCAAGGCCTTCTGGATCATCAGCGGCCCCTGGGCAAAACTCTACGAACGCGTGCAAAAGGACCCTCGCGTCGCATTCTGTATAGACGTCGGTGACTTCGACAACGGCGTCGTCAAGCAGGTAATCGCGAACGGTTCAGTGGAACTCCACGACTACGACGTCGAGCGCGCTCGTCGGTTGCTGTATCGCTACCTGGGTCCTGACGAGGATTCGTGGTCGGACTCTCCCGATGACTACCGAAGCTACCTGCGCGATGGCGGACCGCCGGGCGCGGTGTTCCTGCGCCTGGAGCCGGCCAAGCTGACCGCGCTCGACTTCAGTTACGCGCGCAGTCGAACGTGAGTTGAGACCTCGCAGTCGAAGACCAGGCGGCCGAACCTCAGGAGCGCGGACATGGCACTGCACAACAGAATCGACACCGGCCAAGCGGCGACCCGTGTCGCGAAGTGGTTGGGCACCAAATACCCCGCAGCGCGCGACATCGTTGTCGACAACCTGCAGGTTCCCAACGCGGCGGGCATGTCGAACGAGACTGTGCTGTTTGACGTCTCGTGGCGAGAAGATGGCGTCCGCACGACGCACGGATTGGTCGCCAGAGTGCAGCCGAGCGGACCCGGCGTATTCATCGAATACGACCTGAGGAAGGAGGCGCAGGTCATCTCCGCACTCAGCGATCACACGCCGGTGGCCGTTCCGAAACTGCTCTTTTACGAAGAGGATCCGTCCATCCTTGGCTCGCCGTTCCTGGTCATGTCGCGGATCGATGGTCAGGCACCGGGAGATGACCCACCGTTCACTGTCGATGGTTGGGTGCTCGAGCTAACGCCGCAACAACGACGAGTGATGTGGCTGAACAGCATTGATGTGCTGGCGCAGGTGCACGCCACCGACTGGCAAGGCATCGGCCTCGACTTCCTCGATTCGCCGGACCACCATGCGGGCGTGTCGGGTCAGTTGAAGCTGTGGCGTGACACTTTCGAATGGGCGACCGAGGGCGAACCCAACCCGACGATGGAAGCGGCACTCGACTGGCTCCGCGACAACATGCCGGTGGACGATCGCCCGAAAGTGCTGTGCTGGGGCGACTCCCGGCCGGGCAACATCCTTTACGACGGCCAGCTCAACGCCGCGGGGGTGCTGGACTGGGAGATGGTGTGCCTGGCGAACCGAGAATACGACCTCGGCTGGATCCTGTTCACCACGCGCCACCACACCGAGGGCATCGGTGCACCGCTCCCCGAGGGCTTTCTCGACCGTGCCGCGACGATCGACCGGTACCAGGAGATCACGGGCCACCAGGTGAATGACATCGACTACTACGAGGTCTTTGCCGGCGTCCGGTTAGCCATCATCATGGTGCGGGCCGCCCACATGCTGATAGCCGCGGGGGCACTACCTCACGATTCGACAATGGCTCAGAACAACCACGCCAGCCAGCTCGTCGCTAAGCTCATCGGCTTGCCGGCACCATCGGGCGCCGCCGTGAGCTATATCGGAAACCGCTGACGTCCCAGCGGGCCGCTTGCCTTGGATATCGACGCGAAAGCACCGCGACGCCAAGGTATTTCTTGCAACGCCTGACCCGTCGGCGCCGTGGACATCGGGTCACGACGGGTGGTCTCGCGCGATTATTGACCGCGACCTCGCGGCTGCGCCGCCCACATCGGGCTGCCTCGCTGCGGTCGCGCCCGCATTGCCCATAGGCCTGCTCCTGCGCTTCGATGCCGTCTTGGCGTGTCGTCGGTGCAGCGCGGCGCCAACGAGCATCTCGCCGAGTTCCGCGACGATCCGATCCCGGGTCATCCCATCGGTACCCGCAAACAGCGACTCGTAGAAGACGCTGCTCGACATCACCATCAAGAAGGCGGCGCGGACTGCGATGGGCTCGTCGTAATCGAGGTGGTGTTTCGCGGCCACGATGTGGGCCATCTCGTCGAGCCGGGCGAACGCCGCATTGAGCTCGTCGCTGTGCAGACCCCTGGCCATGAGCGCGGCGAACAGTTCCCGCTCGGCGGCGACGATGTCGTATAGCGCGGCTGCGTAGTCACGCAGAACGGTTGCTGGATCCGCTGAGGTCACCGGTACGTTCCGCCAACCTTCCGTGTAGCGGGCGACGTACTCCTCAAACGGCTCTATCACCGCCGCCTCGAAAAGCCGCTCCTTGGTGGGGAAATGACGGAAAAGGACCGTCTCCGACACATCGGCCGCGTTGGCGATGGCGATCGTGGTGGCTCCGGCGAACCCGTCCGCGGCGAATCGTTCGCGGGCCGCCTGGAGGATCAAATGCCGCACTTCGGGGGTGCTTCGGCGCGGTCGGCGTGGCATGAGGACATCTTGACATCCTCGCAAGATAAGTGGTAATTACTGCTTATCGTGGAGCCCTCAGGAGTGCTAGTGAGTACATCACCCGACTTGACCCAACCCCTTCCCGATCCCCACTGGGCGATGCCGTCACCGGCGGGTGAAGTGCTGCTCGCGATTTTCGGTGGTGGTGCCGCGGTATTCGTCGCATACTGCGCATTCCTGTCCTACCGCAAGCGCTCCCCGCTGCCTCTGCTGTTCGCCCTTGCGGGCGGCTGCTCGATCATGCTCGAGCCCATCGCCGACGCACTGGGCAAAGTGCAACACCTGCCGGTCGGCCAGATCAACGCCTTCGTCACCGCCGGGCAGCCCATCCCGTGGGCGATTACGCTCGGCTACATCTGGTACTTCGGGCTGGGCCCGATTCTGCTGTGGCGGTTCGCCGAACACAGATCGATGACGCCGCGGCGTTGGTACGCCGCCGCCTTGATGGCCTTCCTCGCGGTCACCCTGGTGGAGCAGATCCCGATCGGGATCGGACTGTGGAAGTACTACGGTCATCAACCGCTGGTGGTCGGGGTCATGCCGATCGACATGGCGATCGCCAATATGGTCTCGGTCATCCTGCCGATGGTCGTTCTCTATGCCGTCTGGCCCATCCTGACCGGCTGGCGACAGCTGCTGGTCCTAGCGCTCGTGCCGATCTGTGTGGTGGGCGGGCACACCGCCGCGGCCGCCCCGGCGTACATGCTGATCGACGCCAACCCGAATGTGCAGCCGGTGTTCGTTCACCTCGCCGGCGTCGTCACGTGCGTCTTCTCGGTGCTGATTGTGTGGTTCGCCGTCAAGCTCCTGCACGGCGGATTCCCGGAAATCGCGGCAGATGGGGAAGCGGGTCACACCGCCGCCGCCGAACCCGCTCGCGCCCACTAAGCGAGGAAACACCAGTGTCTCAATACACCCAGCCACCGCTGTATCACATGCCGCCGACCGGCGAGCTGATCTACCTGCTGTTCGCCGGGGCGGCCGCCGCGCTGGTCGCACTGTATGCGCTTTATCTCGCCGCGACGCGCCGCACCGCATTCCCGCTGTTGATCTGCGTCGGAGCGTTTCTTACGGTACTGATCGAAGCGCCCGCGGACGTTTTGGGTAACGCCGTGCACTCCCAGCTGGGTCAGCGCAATGCGTTCACCGTGCGGGGCGCTCCCGTGCCATGGGGGGTGGTGCTGACCTACGGGTTCTACGCCGCGACCCTGCCGGTGGCGCTCTTCGACCGCATCAAGGCCCAGACCCTGACACCAAGATTTTGGTGGGGAACCTACGCCGCAAGCCTGCTCGCGGTATGCGCGGTGGAGCAGATCCCGGTGCACTTCGGCTTGTGGCACTACTTCGGCTACCAGCCATTCAAGATCTGGGAGATGCCGGTAAGCATGGTCTTCGCCAACGCCGCCTGCGTTGTGGTGCCTGTCTTATTGGTCTACAAGCTCTACCCGGTTCTGACCGGATGGCGACAGCTGCTGGTGGTGGGCCTCATCCCGAGCGGCACCATGGCCGGATGGGCCGCGGCCAGTCTGGCAATCATGAATGCGTTGGGCACTGACACCGAGGCCAATCACGGGATTGTGCAGATAGCAGCGATTGCGACTGTTGGCCTTTCGCTGCTGGTGACCTGGGCGTCGATCACCATTGTGCACTGGCCCGCCGCGGGCGCTGCCGAAGATCTACGGGGCGTCGCAGCGACAGCCGATCGAGGCCTGCCGGACCGCACAATCAGGGGGGCGGCGTCGTGAAAGTCGGTGTCTTCTACGGCAATATCGCCTACGGGAGTCGCGACATGATGACCGCGCTCGCCGCTGCCGTCGATCAAAACGGCATTGAGTCGGTGTGGGCGGAAGAACACCCGGCCGTCCCTAAACAGATGACGTTGCCCGATGATCTGGACGCCGACATGTCGGGCGAACAAAGTGGCGATACGCCGCTGCATGAGATTCCGTTCCCCGATCCCATGGTGTGGCTTTCGCAGTTCGCCGCGTTGACCGCAACGGTCAAGCTTGGAACCGGTGTGCTGGTGCTGCCACTGCACAACCCGGTGCTGCTCGCCCGGGCCGCCGCCACCCTGGACGACATGTCGGGAAGACGCCTCATCCTCGGAGTGGGGCTGGGATGGCTGAAGGAGGAATACGAAGCGTGCGGAGTGGCGTACGCCTCGCGCGCCGCGCGTCTCGAGGAATATATCGGCGCGCTGCGCGCCGCGTGGCTGCCCGATGCGAGCTATGCCGGCAAGACGGTCCGCTTCGAACGGATCGGTGGCGGGCCCAAGCCGCCCGACGGGCACATCCCCATCCACATCGGCGCGTCGATGTCCAAGGGTGCCCGACGCGCCGGGCGCCTCGCCGACGGCTTTTTCCCCCTGCCGTTCGAGAGTTCCACGGTGGCAATGATCGCCATGCGGGCGACTCTTACGGGTGAGGAGCCGGACTGGTCGGGTTACCGACTGCCTGAAGGGGTCGCCACACTGATCCAGGAATGCCATGCCGGTGCGATCGAGGCCGGCCGCCGTCCCGACGACATCGCCCTCACCGTCACCGGCCCACCCAGCCTCGAGGCCGCCAAGCAGGCCGCAGATCTCGGTGTGACTCGGTATCTGGTGACCCCGCCCGCATTTGAGCTTTCGGCGGTGCCGGACGCCTTCGGCCGCCTGGCAGACGACTTCGTCGGGCCGCTTGGCTGACGGGCCGGACTCCTCGCAACGACTCCCTTGAGCGACAACAGATTACACCAACACTTATCGATCTCAGGAGATTCCGATGCCCGACGGTGCGAGAACCCTCGTCCAAGGCGCGGCGCGCATGATCGACGCCGGCATAAACGACGCCGTCGCCGGCCGCTCGCCTGAATCACGCACCTGGCAACGACTTGCAGGTCGCACGGCCCTCGTCGTGGGTGCGGCGCGCGGCATGGGCGAGGCTACCGCGCGCCTGTTTCATGCCGAGGGCGCCAAGGTTGTGCTCGGCGACGTGCTCGACGCGGAAGGAGAACTGGTCGCCAAGGACCTCGGCGAGGGGGCGTCTTTCGTGCACCTCGACGTCACCTCGGAGACCGACTGGGCCGGCGCTCACGAAGCAGCCGAGTCCGAGTTCGGTGCACCGGTGACCGCGTACGCCCACACCGCGGCGGTCGCCAGTTTCTCGTTCATCGCCGATCTGTCCCTCGATGACTACCGCAGGACCGTCGAGATCGACCAGGTGGGCGTGTTCCTCGGTATCAGATCGTGCATCGAGCCCATGACCCGCGCTGGGGGTGGCGCGATGGTGGCGGTGTCGTCGGTGGACGGAATCGGCGCCCATCCGGGCCTGGCCGGCTACACCTCGGCGAAATTCGCGATCCGCGGCATTGTCCGGGTGGCAGCACTTGAGTTGGCCCGCAGCGGCATTCGGGTGAACACCATTGTTCCCGGTGGCATCGACACGCCGATGATCCGGCCCCGCGACGTCGAGCCCGAAGTCCTCGACCCGTTGGCGCGGCAGGTGCCTCTGGGCCATGTCGGTGATCCGGCCGAACTGGCGCGCGCGGCCCTATGGCTGGTGTCCGACGAATCGAGCTATGTCACCGGGACGGACCTGATCGTCGATGGCGGTCTGATGGCTCGCGTCCCATTGGATCTGGGGTGACCGTGGACAACCATCCGGGCGATCACCGAGCCAGCAACGCGCGCCCACGCCCGCGAATGGTGTTCGACGACCCCCGCAACTCGGCGTCGATGGTGCGGGCCGTGGTGCGCCCACTCCATCCGGTGAGCCCACCAACCGGGTGGGCTCCCGACCCGCTGTGCCACAGATTGCGCACCGGAGTCCGATAACCCGAAAGGGACGGCGTCGGACGCCACGGCCCGAGCTGGGCGAGTGTCATGTCGGCGTGATACAGGTTTCCCCGGCCCGCCATCGCGTTGTAATCGTCCGGTGTCCGAGAGAAGCTTCCGATGACCGCGTCGGAGATGCCGGGTGCGTGTTCGTCGAGGAACCCAAGTGCCTGCTGGCCGAATTTCTCTGCCTCGTCGGCCCATTCGCTGCCCTGGATCCGCACGGGCACGGTAGCCATGGCCAGGAAAAGGGTTTCGCCGTTACTGCCCTGCGGAACTTGAGCCCGATCCACGACCGATGGCAGCGCGGTCCACTGCGGGTAGGCGTCCGGGATCTGGCCCGCCGCGGCCTGCAACTGAGCCCGCTTGATGTAGCCGAGCGTAGGGCCGAGGAAGAGCAGGCCATTCCACAGCTCTTGGCGTCCGCCGACAAGATCGGGCCGGTGCGACAAGGCGGCGTCGCTCTTGAATACACCGATGTTCCAACGCAAATTGCTCAGGGCCTTCAATTCTTGCTGGGTGCGGCGCGGCACCTGCGAGCTGGGCACCAGGTCGCACATCAGTCGCTGCGGGTCGATCGCACCGACGACGTGGCGGGCCATGATGCGCTCTCCACTGGCCAGCTCGACGCCCTCGGCGGTGCCGTCGGTGCTGACGAGCACCCCGGCCACCGGGGCGTCGACGCGAATCGTTCCGCCATATGCGCGCACGCATCGCGCCATCGACGCGGCGAAGCTGCCCGTTCCGCCCACCGGTCGCGATGATTTCTGGTTGAAATAGGTGCTGCACATCGCCAGGACGCCGCCCGAGCCACCTTCCGACAACGGCAGCATGGACCACGAGGCCAGGTTGGCCATCAGGGCCTTGACCTCCTCGCGTTCGAACTCCTCCTCGATGAGCTGTTCGGGCGATGCCATCAGCATCCGCAGCAATGGGCGAAACGACCGACGACCTTTGGCAATGTGCACAAATATCTGGCCGATAGTCCGCAAGCTCGGGTGGGTCGGATGGTCTTGCAGATAGGGCCGAACGGCCAGCCAGAGATCGGTGAACAGCACATTCAACCGCTCGAACGCCGCGGCGTCACGTGCCGAGAACCGGCGAATCTCGTCGACCGAGCGTGCCGGATCGCGCCACAATGCAATCGAAGCGCCATCCGGGTTGAGATAAGAGCCCCAAGGGTCCGCGATGGCAAAGCTCAGCCCATGCCGCCGCAGGCCGAGTTCCTCGATTACCGACTGATCGCTGTTGGAGAAGACCAAATCCAAAGCGCCGGTGTTCATCTGGAACCCCGGGGCCTCCTTCACCGTTTCTTCCGTGGCGCTGAGGCCTCCCAGCACCCCCTGGCCTTCCAGAACGACTACCCGCCGTCCCGCTTTGGCAAGATAAGCAGCGCAGGCCAACCCGTTGTGGCCGCCGCCAACGACGATCACATCAACGTTCCTCATTCCGGAGTCTCCCCTCGGCGCATGTCGGATAAAGACACAGTACGTCGCAAAATTACTCCGCCTCAAGCACGAGAAAACGGGATCCTCGGCATCAGACGGAAAAGTGCTGCGCGAGCCGTGCGCGCCAGGCCTCGATCTCTCCAACGAAGTCGTAGCCCTCGCGACGTAGGGCTGACCTGAAGCAGAGGCCGATGGCATAGGACACAAAGACTTCGGCCTCGCGCGCGGGGTCGAGTTCTTTTCGGACCGATCCGTCCGCCTGCCCCGCTGCGAGGTGGTCGGCGAGTTCGGCCTGATAGTCGGTGATAAGGCCGTCGAACCATCCGGAGAAATTCTGCAAGGCGGCCGGCGTCTCAAAGGTGAGCACGATCATCGCCCGCATCGTTTCGGGCTCCCGCTCGACCGCGTCCAGTAGGTCGTCGAGCTGACCGAGGACTCGGTCCAGACCGCTTCCGCCGCGCTCGCCTCGCACGGCGGGAAGCAGGAGTTCGGCAAAGGTGTTGAAGACCGACTGCAGCAGCGCCTCTTTGGAGCCGTAACGGTCGCGAACCATGTTGCGGCTGAACCCCGCATTGATGCCGATCTCCACCGCGGTCGTGCGTTCGTACCCCTGGCGGGCGAAGAGCTGGATCGCGGAGGCGATCACGGCGAGAGTCGACTCCTCGACGCGCTCCTGATTAGTCCTCGGCCTGCGCCTGATCGCACTGGACACCTCATGAGTGTACGCCGCATCTGTCCGAAAACAGATAGATATCTGTTCATCGACAGATGGATCTGTTACCGTCATCACATGCTGGATGAACGCCCGTTAACGGCGGCGAAGCGGGTAGGGGTCGATGCGGCGGGCCCGGATCCCGCCTCCGCTCAACGGACATGGGCGAAGGTGTGGATCGTGCACGGCTTTCTGTGGCTGGCACTGATCGTTTACTGCTGGACCATGTGGGTCGTCAGCGGGGACTTCACGCCCAACACACTCGGCCGCGGTGAAGAACCCACCTGGTACGTGGTACTGGTTCGCTGCGTCGAGGTGATCTTCGGCATCCTGATCTCCGGCTGGATCATCTGGCGCTTCATCATCGCGCCGAAACTGCGGACCGGACGGTTCACCTTCGACGGACTGTTCTTCCTGGCCGGCTGGCTGATGTTCTTCCAAGAGCCGTGGATCGATATGATCACGTATCAGTTCCAGTACGCCACGACGTTCGTCAACTTCGGCAGCTGGCTACCCCAGATTCCTTGGTGGAGTGCAGGAAACGGGCAACTGATCCCGGTCCCGATGGTCTACTTCATGGCCTACCTGTGGATGGCCTCGATTTCGGCCTACGGTGGATCCAAGTACATGGCGTATCAGCGCCGGAAAGATCCGTCGCGCAGCGTATTACGACTCATTCTGCAGACGTACCTGGTGATGATCATCGGCGACGTCATCGTCGAGCTGTTCATGACGAGGGTAGGACTGATCAGCTACTCGTCGACCATTCCGGAGCTGACACTGTTCGCGGGCACCGATCACCAGTTCCCGGTGCTTGAGCCGCTGAGCTGGCCCGGGACGTTCATCATCTTGAGCTGCCTGCACTTCTTCCGTGACGACCGTGGCCTGTCCTGGCCCGAGCGCGGCATCGACAAGCTGAAGTTCAAGCGGGAAGGACTCAAAACCTTCGCCCGCTTGTGCATCCTCGTAGGGTTCGCCCAGTTGGCGATCCTGATCGCGTTCAACATCCCCTACTCGATCTACGCGTTGCACTCCGGGCCCATGCCCAAACCGCACATCGAACGGACTTGGCGTAACGGCGGGGTGTGCGGCCCCACGACCGCCTTCAATTGCCCTGACCCGAAGCTGCCGATCTCGCGCCGGTCAGCACCGGATCGGCCCGAGCTCTTACCAGAGAGGCATCGATGACACAGCAGCACAGCACCGCGGCAGTGATCGGCGGGGGGATCGCCGGGATGGCGGCCGCCTACGAGCTCAAAAAAGCCGGCTTCCAGGTGACCGTTTTCGAGACCCGTGACCGGGTGGGCGGGCGGATCTGGACCGTGCGCAAGGGCGACTTCGTAATGGATCTGGGCACTGCCGTGTATCTAGGCACCTATCGCGAGGCGGTCGCGATGATCCACGAGGTCGGCTTGACCAATGAGTTCGTCGAAACGCCGGTAATTTTCGGGATGCCTCGGCAGGGCAAGCAGCATTATCTCGACCTAGCCAAGCCGATCCGGGCGAGCCTGGGCACGCACGTCATTTCCTGGCCCGCCAAGGTCAAAGCCCTGCGATTGTTCGCGGATGTCTTCAAACACCGGGCGAGCCTCGGCTACGACACCTATGACGGGCTGGCTGAGATCGACAGCGAAACCGTCTACGACTACTGCCACCGGGCGCTCAACGAGGAACTTGCCCGCTACGTCGCCGCACCATTGGTCAGCGGCACCTGGGTGCACGAGGATCACGACACCTCAGTGGCCCTACTGCACTGGACGGTGCGCAACATGCTGGTCAAATCGGTGTTCAACCTGACGTCCGGAGTGGCCGGGCTGCCAACGAAATTGGCGACGCTGGTCGATACCAAGCTGGAGCACGCGGTCACCAACGTCACCGACAACGGTTCGGCCGTCGAAGTCACCTACACGACGCCCTCGGCCGCGCAACACACCGAGACTTTCGACACCGCGATCATCGCGACGACAGCCCAACCCGCGCTGGACATGTACCCGCAGATGGACGAAAACCACCGCGGCCTTTACGAAACCGCCCGGTACCACCGATTGGGCAACGTCTCGCTCGGGTTCTCGGCGCGACCGAACGATCCGGGGACCTTCTCGATGGTCTCCCCGTACGACGATCCCGACACCATCGCGGTGATCGCCGACCACAACAAGGCGCCGGGAAGGGCACCGGCGGGCAAGGGCCTCATCTCGGTGCTGCTCTCGCCCGCCTATCTCAACCGGACCGACGACCGCGACGACGACTACCTGGTCGATCACGCGCTGGAGCGGGTCAAGTACTACTACGGCAAACTTCCCGGCGACCTGGAGCAGCACGCACTGTTCCGCTGGCCGGAGTCCGTTCCGGTCCTTGACAAGGGCCGCTTCAAGCGAATCGCGGACTTCCGTAAGAAAATCGATCGCACTTCGCGGGTGCAGTTCGCCAGCGACCTCGACCGCATTCCAGGCCTCAACGGGGGGTTGGTCAGCGGCAAGGAAGCGGCCGCCCGCGTCGCGGCTTTGTTCGCCCGCGGTCCGCGCTCCCGGCTCATCGGCACCACAGGATCGTAAGCCGACATGACCGGCACGAGCCTCGCGTGGGACCAACCCCCCTGGGACATCACGACACCCGCCACTCCGCAAACGATCATCACGGTCGTGCTTGCCGTTGCGGTGGCAGGCTTCGTCGCCGCCGCGGTGGTCAGTTGGTACCGCATCAAGCGGCCCACGTTTCTTTTGATGCTGGCGGGCGGCTACATCTGCTCGTTCAACGAGCCACTGATCGATTTCCTTTGCCACTGCTTCTTTCCCGCCGACGGCTGGGTGGGCCACACCGTGTTCCACCGATCGATCCCGATCTGGGTGATCCTGGCCTACGTGATCTTCTATGGCGGGCTCACATACTTGCTCTCCGTGGCGTTCGAAGGCGGAATCACGCGTCGTACCTTATGGATCGGCATCGGAGTCTGGGGAGCACTCAATCTGGCCATGGAAATCCCGCTGCTGCACTCGAAGCTCTACCTCTACTACGGCGACCAGCCGTTCGTGGTGGGCGGTTTCCCCCTCAGCCAGCTGGTTTTCAACGCGTTCGGGTCGCTGCTGGGTGCGGTGGTCATCACCCGGCTCTCCTGGTTGTTCACCGGCGCGCGCCGGCTGCTGCTGCTCGTGGTTCCATTCGTCACCTTCATGTCGTCGTGGGTAGTGGGCATGCCGCTCTTCTTGGTCCTCGGCACCGACGCACCCCACGGCGTGCGCATGTTGGCTGCGGTCGTGAGCATGGCGCTCGGCCTGTTCGGGATCGACACGCTGATCCGGTTCGGCACCGGGCAATTTCGGCTCCTGCCACCCGTTGCAGCGGCACAGGATGCAGATGGACGCCTGTTGGCAGCCAACCCCGACCGCAGCGCCGTCGGCGCGTAGTACAGCGAGATAGGAGCTCTGGCCGTGACAACCTCAATCCTTGCGATCGCCGAACCCCCATGGGGCATGACCACCCCGGCCACCGCGCAATCAGTCATCACCGCGATCCTCGCCGTGGTGGTGGCGGGCTTCGTGGCCGCCGCCCTGGCCGATTGGAAACGATCCGGATCACCGGCCTTCCTGCTGATGTTGGTCGGTGGCTATGTCTGCTCATTCAACGAGGCGACGGTCGACGTGCTGGGCCATTGCTTCTTCCCCGTTGACGGGGTGAACGGCTACACCGCCTTCGGCAGAGCCGTTCCGGTGTGGGTGGTCCTGGCATACGTCGTCTTCTTCGGCGGCTTGTCCTACGTGATGGCGCTGGCGTTGAGGCGAGGTGCCAGCCACCGTGCGATGTGGTGCGGCATCGCAGTTTTCGGCGTACTCAATGTGTTGCTCGAGATACCGATGCTGCGCGCCGGGCTGTACCTGTATTACGGGTATCAACCCTTTGCGATCGGCGGCTTCCCCGTCAGTTGGTTGGTGATCAACAGCCTGGGATCGCTCTTCGGCGCCGTGGTGGTCGTCCGGCTGTCGTGGTTTTTCACCGGCGCGCGAACCCCGTTGCTCGTGTTCGTACCCTTCACGACATATATGGCGTCGTGGGCGCTGGCGATGCCCCACTTCGCTATCACCAACACCGACGCGGCGCCCGGCATACGGATGGCGGCCGCCGTACTGAGCATGGCGCTGGGGCTGATCGCGATCGACGCTCTCATCCGAATCGGAACCGGCCAGTGGCGCCTGCTGCCCCCGCAAATCTCCGGCACGCCCACCGGGGACCTAAGCCATGCGTATTCACAACCTAGAGTTCTGCAGAACGATCGTTATGTGTGAACCACGGGAGAGCTGGCGACAGCCGTGCGAAACAGGAAAAACAAGCGCATATCTCCCGAATCTTTTACTGCCCACCTGACTGACCTAGGATCTCGAATATGGAAACGTTCGATTACATCGTGGTAGGTGCGGGGCACAACGGACTCTGCGCGGCGGCGACCCTTGCCGAGCAGGGCCGCTCCGTGTGTGTCATCGAACGACTGCCGGTGCTGGGCGGTCTTTCGGCCAGCTATCCGTACCTGCAGGATGCGCCGGAGCACAAGCTCAGCATCGGGGCGATGGATGACCTTTTCATGGCCCAGACGCCGCTGGCCCGCGAGATGCGGCTGGCCGACTTCGGTTATGACACAGTCCCTCTCGCGCACCCGTACGGCTGGATGAACGAAGACGGTGACACACTGCTGCTGTGGGGCGACTTCGCGCGCACCCTCGACGACATCCGGTACTTCTCCCCCAAGGACGCCCGCACCTACGAGCAGCTTCGGGGACCGATCGACTGGATCATGGATCTCATCGACATCCTCACCGTCCAGGACCCGTCCGCGTGGGGAAAGCTTGACTTCGCCAAGTACCTACTGCGGCACCGCCCCGACAAGGCCACCCGCCGCTTCATCGGCAGCATGCTGTCCCTCAACGTCTTCGAACTCATTTCAGAGACCTTCGAGTCTGACGCCATGCGTGGCCTGTGGGCCTATTGGTCGTCGATGGTGGGCCCGGCAGATGCCATCGGCTCGGGCGCCTACTTCCTGGGCTTCGCCGGGGTGCACCGCCACCTCGGCGTCCAGCGACCCCGTGGCGGCATGACGAACCTCGTCGAGGCGTTCAAAGGCAAGCTGGAGAGCCACGGCGGGGTCGTGCGGCTGGGCAATGGGGTCAAGCAGATCGTGATCGACGCCGGGCGCGCCAGCGGCGTGTTGCTCGATGACGGTACCGAGCTGCGGGCCCGCCGCGGGGTCGTCTCGAACGCCGCGGCACAAGTCACCCTGGGCAAGCTGGTCCCGCAACAACTGTTGAGCCGCGAACAGCGCAACAAGGTCTCGCTCATCCCGGCGAACTCGGTCAACGCCGCCGCCTTCAAGATCGACGTTGCCACCGCGGGCCGCATCGGCTACCCCAAAGCCGAAGCGGCCCGGGCCAAGCGGGATGGGGAGGACATCCGCACCACCACCTTCATGACCGGGACCCTCGAAGACCACATCGAGCAGATGTACGCGATGAAGCGAGGCGTCAACGTGGACACCCCCCCGGTGTACATGGCGATCCTGTCGGCGCCGGATCGATCGATCGCATCGGCCGAGGGTGACGTGCTCTACCTGCATTCGAATGTGCCGGGATATCCGAGCAACGGGTGGGACGTCAACAAAGACGCCTACACCGAACAGATTTGGAAATCGGGTCTGCGTTTCCTCGGTGGCCTGGAAACCGAAATCGGGCGGATCGTGTCGACCCCACAGGACTTGGAGAGCCGCTTCGCCGCGCCGGCCGGCGCGTACTTCCACGTTGACATGCTGGTGACCCGGCTGGGTAAGAACCGTCCGGCACACGGCCTCGGCGGCTACGACACCCCCATCAACGGCCTCTACCAGACCGGCGCCGGCACGCACCCGACGGGCGGGGTGGTCGGGTGGCCGGGGCGGCTGGCCGCCCAGCACGCGCTGCGCAACGAATAGATGCGATGCGACAAGGTAATTGGACCTAAACGAGGAGGAAGACCGATGTCCAAGATGAACGTGACGGCCCAACGGCTGTGCGTCTGGTGCGGTCCGGTCATGATTGCCATCTGGGCGACGGCGTTCGCATTCCTCTGCCACTTCATTCCTCCGCCAAGCCCTGCCAAATCACGGGCCGCCCTTGTCGCTCAGTTCAGCGAGCACACCAACATCATCCGGCTCGGCCTGGTGATCAGCCTGTTCTCTTGTGCGCTGCTGGTGCCGTTCTGCTCGGTCATCGCCGCCCAGATGCGCCGGATGGAAGGCGTACGGTCGGTGCTTGCCGAGTCGCAGCTGGTCTCCGGCGGGCTATTGTGCGTCGAGTTTCTCGTGCCCTTCGCGATCTGGCAGACCGCACTGTATCGGCTCCACGAATGGAGCCCCGAAATCGTCCAAATGCTCAATGATCTGGCATGGCTGATGTTCCTCGGGATCATCTCGTCGGCCTGCATTCAAGTCGCATCGCTGGGTGTCGCGATTCTGCTCGACAAGGGTGCAAAGCCGGTGTTTCCGCGTTGGGCCGGCTATTTCAACATCTGGGTCTCGATGATCTGGGTGCCGGCGGCGATCATCCCCTTCTTCAAAACGGGCCCCCTGGCGTGGAACGGAATATTTTCCTGGTGGATACCGCTATGCGTCTATTTCTGCTGGTTCGTCGTGATGGTCGTGCTTCTCCTGCGAGCCATCGGCGATGACGAGCGCGCAGAACGACAAGCCGGCATCAACGACTGGCTCACCGGTACCAAGTCGGAACTCGCGAGCCCCAAGCTGGCCTGACCCGACGTGACAAGCGAACCCAGGGGAACCGTCGCGGTCATCGGTGCCGGGTTGGCCGGACTGACTGCTGCTTATCGACTCCAACAGCGCGGATTCGACGTCACCATGTTCGAAGCGCGGGACCGGGTCGGTGGCCGCGTCTGGACGGTCCGCAAGGGCGACTACGTCATGGACCTGGGCGCTGCTTTCTACCTCGGCACCTACCGTGAATCGATCGATCTGATCTACGAACTCGGCCTTGGTCCGCTGTTCACCGAAGTCCCGGTCTGGGGTGTGATGCCCAAGCAGGGCGACAAACACCTGCTCGACTACGGCAAGCTGCTACGCACCGCTGTGACCACCCGTGCGTTGTCAACGCGCAGCAAGCTGAAGGCCCTGAAGCTGGTGCGGCCCATGCTCAAGGCCAGGGGCAGCCTCGGTTACCAGTCCTATGACCAGGTCGCAGAGTTGGACACCGAAACCGTGCGCGAATATTTCCGTCGGGAGCTCAATGACGAGTTGCTGCAATGGGCCGGCAGGCCGCTGGTCAGCAGCACCTGGGTCGCCGACGACGCTGATACCTCGATTGCATTGCTGCTCTGGACGATACGCAACATGCTCGTCAGCACCATGTACAACCTCCGCCCCGGAGTGAGTGGGCTGCCCGAGGAACTCGCCCGTCGACTTCGCGTCCGGCTCCAGCACCCGGTGGCCGACGTCGCAGACACCGGGGCGGCGGTGGAAGTGACCTTCACACCCGCGAGCGGAGGCAGTCAAGAAACGGAGTCGTTCGACGCGTGCGTGATCGCAACTCAAGCGCAATATGCGCTCGGGATGTATCCACAGATGGACGAAAACCACCGAGCGTTATACGAGACAACGCGATACCGGCGCCTCGGCAGCATCTGTCTGGGATTAGCGCAACGCCCGAACGATCCCGCGACCTACTACATGGTGTCACCGCAGGAAGACCCGGACACGATCGCGGTGATCGCCGACCACGCGAAGGCACCTGGCCGAGCTCCCGAAGGCAAAGGCCTGTTGACTGTCCTGCTCTCGCACGAATACCTAGAGCGCACACTGGATCTCAGCGACGAAGAGGTCTTGGAATACGCGATAGGCCGCGCCCGCTGCTACTACGGAAACGTCGTAGACACTCTCGAAGAACATGCCGTCGCACGGTGGCCCGAATCCGTCCCGGTGATGGACAAGGGCCGATTCGCGCGGATCGCCGATTTCCAGAAGCGCCTCGATTGGACATCCCGTGTCCAGTTCGCATCCGATCTAGACCGTATCTCTGGTCTCAACGGCGCCTTGGTCAGCGGCCAGGAAGCCGCGAACCGCATCATGAACGCTGTGCTGGCGCCCCGACCGCAGCAGATCCTGGTTGGCGGGCGTTCCTGAATTCTCCCCCGCCACGGTGGTCAGCTGATCAGCGAACCTGCAAATGCAGCTCGCGGAAGTGGAGCGTCCCGCACGGCCACCCAACTGTAGGTTCACGCAAGACCGAGTAGGTCGGAATCCGGCGATTCCACTCCTCGATGATCAGGCGGAGTTCCAGACGGGCCAGATGCGAGCCGAGGCAGCGGTGCGGGCCGCGACCGAATGTGAAGTGATTGCTCCGCTTTTCCTTGATCACGTCGGCTTCGGGATAGCGTTCGGGGTCGCGGTTGGCGGTCCCGAACCCAAGCCAACAGGTCGATCCCGCAGGGATCGTCACCCCCGCCACATCGACCTCGGCGGTGGTCACGCGAGGCACGTAAGGGACCGGCGGGTTGATGCGCAAGACCTCTTCGATGAAATGTGTGACGGCCTCATCGTCATCGATCAGCCCGGCGCGCAGCCTGGGATCGCGGGCCAGCTCGTACAGTGCGAATCCTGCTGCGGCGGTGACGGTATCCAGCCCGGCGATGAGGAACAGGAAGCACAATCCGATGATTTCTTCGTCTGTCAATGCGCCGTCGCTCGAGTCGCAGAGCAATTGGCTCAGCAAGTCGTCACCGGCGCTACCGCGGCGGTCGGCAAGGTGACGGTTCAGATAGTTCATCAGTTCGGCGCCGCGGGACAGTGTTTCCGGTGAGGGCGTCGCGCCTTCGGCGGCGGAGAATTCCAAAACCGCATCTTTCCAGCTGATCAGCAGGTCCCGGTCGGAGAGCGGCAGACCGAACAGCGTCAGAAAGACCTGGGACGGAAAGGGGACGGCGAGCGCGCCCATGACCTCGGAGCTGTCACCGGATGCCTGGATCCGGTCGATGAGCTCGCCCACTTGTCTGCGCAACTCGGGTGCCCGCTCGGCCATGCGGCGCGGGCCGAAAAACCTATCCAGAATCCGCCGAAAACGGGTGTGGTCGGGCGGATCAAAGGCGATCGGCACCATGGGGAAAGGGCTTCCAACCAGATCGAACGCGCCCTTGGAGGAGAACAGTTGCGGTTTGGTGGCCGCCTGCTCGACGACATCGGCGCCGCTGAGGAAGTACACGCCCGCATCGGACACCGCGACCTTGCCCGGCGCCAACAGCATGTGCCAGGCCGCGTCGCGGTCGTGAGCGAACGGCAGGGTTTCCAGCGCCGGTAGCGCGGGGCAGACTTCTTGCATGAACGCTCCTGGAACTGGTGGCCGCGGTTAATCAGGGTTAAATTTTAAGCCCGGTCAGCCTTTCTGCGACGCGCTATCGCACATGTATACAATAATACCTGTATGTGATCCGCATCACATTTGACCGTGGCACAGCGGCCACCCTTCCCGATCCCGCCCATCGCTGTCTGGGTATGCCCAACAGCGCCCGCCCGCGACAACCAGATGCCATGGCACCGTTGACAGATAGAATTTATAGCCGTACTGTCTCAAAATAATCGCGGATGCGGATGAGTCGGGGCAGTCGGCACGGACGGTCAGTCAGCTCGGGGGCGACCCAAACGGCTCAACACCGCGACCGAAAACCCGTAAATAAACGTTAACGCATCGCTCAAAATGGAAGACATGCACGAACAACTGAGTCGAGCTTGCACCATCGCTGCCCCACCGGTGAGTGGTCCGTCATTGGGAGGCCGAAATGGTTCGTGACGCCATCGGCAACATCTTGCGCGCACGCGCCTCGAGCACACCCGACGGCGTCTGTTGCGCCATGGACGAGCACGTTTTCACCTACGCCGAGATGAACCGCCGGTCGGACGCGCTCGCGGCCGGGTTGGCTCAGCTGGGCGCCCACCCGGGTGAGCAGGTCGCGATGCTTGCCCCCAACCGTGTCGAGTTACTCGAGATCTTCTACGGGGCGGCGAAGACCGGGGCGGCCCAGGTGCCGTTGAACGCATACCTGAAGGGCGAGTTTCTACTTCATCAGCTACGCCAGTCCCGGTCGGCCATCCTGGTCACCGATGCCGCCGGTCGCGAGGCGGTGGCTCCGCTGCGGAGCCAGCTACCCGACCTGCGGGCAGTGATCATGCTCGATGAGGCACAAGACGACGAAGTTCCCTATGCCAGTTTGTTCGACCACGGTGACACGCCGCCACCGGTGGAGCTGACCGCGGCCGACACGATGTCGATTCTCTACACCTCCGGCACCACCGGATTGCCCAAAGGATGCGTCGCCACCCACGGCTATTACTGCCGAAGCGGGGAACTCATCGGTGCCGCGCTCGAGGTCACCGAGAACGACGTTCTGTTCGCCGGACTGCCTTTGTTCCACGCCGGGGCTCGGCTGGTCACCGTGACACTGCCGCTGGTCTACGGCATACCGGCCTACCTGCAAGGCACCTTCAGCGCCCGCGCGTACTTTCCGCGCGCGAGGGAAGTCGGCGCGACGCTGATGATCGCCGTCGGGGCGATGGGCGCCGCAATTCTGGCGACCGAACCATCCCCGACCGACCGCGACCACAAGGTCACCAGGATCATGTGCGCACCGCTTTCGCTGGAATCTCAGGCAGTCTTCCGCGACCGCTTCGGCGTCGATCCCTGGGTCGACGTCTTCGGCCAAACCGAGTGCATGCCAACCACATTGACGCCGCTCTCGTCGGACCGCCGTGACCCGAACGGGTGCGGCATCGGCGCGCCAGACCTCGATGTTGCCCTACTCGACGACGAAGGCTACGTGCTTGACGGCGAGGCAACGGGCGAGATCTGCCTGCGCCCCAAGACGCCGTACGCCATGTTCGACGGGTACTTCGACGACACCACGGCGACCCTCGAGGCCTTCCGTGGCCTGTGGTATCACACGGGTGACTACGGCCGGCGCCTTCCCAGTGGAGCGTTCGCGTTCATCGACCGCAAGAAGGACAGCCTGCGCCGCCGCGGCGAGAACATCTCGAGCTTCGAACTCGAACAGGCCATCGATGCCCATCCGACGATCGTCGAGTCGGCGGTGGTCGCCGTCCCATCCGACCTCGGCGAAGATGACATCAAGGCCTGCATTGCCGCCAGCTCGCCGATCACACCGGCCGACCTGTTCGACTTCTTCAAGAACAATCTCCCCTACTTCGCCATCCCTCGCTATGTCGACTTCCTCGACGCCCTCCCCCGCAACGGCGTCGGCCGCGTGTTGAAACACAAATTGCGCGCAGCCGGAAACACCGCCCAAACATGGGACTTCGAAGCAATGGAACTGACCGTCGCAAAACAGGAGCGTCGCTAGCAATGGACTTCACCCTGACCCCGAAGCAACAGGACCTGCAGGCCCGCGCTGAGAAGCTCGGCCGATCCTTCGTCGACGAGGCCCGGGAATGGGACGAGTCCGACGAGGCGCCCTACCGTGAAATCTTCGAACGTGTTGGCGCTGAAGGACTTTTCGGTGTCGCGATGCCAACCGAGTACGGCGGTCAGGGCGGCGGCGCCGTGGAGTACCTGATCGTGGTGGAGGCGTTGTTCCGGTATGCGCAGTCCTGGCTGCCGCCCGAGCCGGTGTTCTGTACCAGCGGTCCGGGGCCATCGATGTTTTTGCTCGGTGGCGATGCCGTGCGAGAGAAGTATCTGCACGACATCGTCGCGGGCCGTCGCGCATGCAACATCGCGCTCACCGAACCGGAAGCCGGATCGGCGCTGACACATCTGACCACCACCGCGGTCCGCGATGGCGATGACTTGATCCTCAACGGCACCAAGAGCTTCCTGACCGGGTCGAACGTCAACGACCTCAACGCGACCTTCGTACGCTTCGACGACGTGCCCGGCGCCAAGGGAATAGGCGCGGTCGTGGTGGAGAGCTCGATGCCCGGCGTGGAGGTTCAACGCGGTCCGGTCTATATCGGTGATCGCGGTATCCATCACGGCGACATGGTGCTACGCGAGGTCCGGGTGCCCGCCGAGAACATCATCGTCGGCCCCGGCCAGTTCGCCCGGTTGATGACGGCGTTCAACCTCGAGCGCCTGCACAATTGTGGATTCTGGCTGGGCTTCAGTCAGGCCGCGTATGACGAGGCCGCCAAATACACCCAGCAGCGCGAAGCGTTCGGGAAGCAGATCATCGACTTTCAGGCCGTCTATCACTCGTTGGCCGATATGTGGGTGCAGATCGAGGCGCTCCGACTACTCGCGTACAGGGCAGCTTCCTCGGCGATCGAGGGTCGATTCCCGAAGCTCGCGGACGTTACCCAGGCCAAGCTGTTCGGCGCCACGGCTGGTCCGCAGATCACCCTCAAGGCAATGGAACTGCACGGTGGCTACGGCGTGACCACCGATTACCCGATTCAACGGATTCATCGGGACTGTGTAACCAATGTCGTGGCCGGGGGCGCGCCGGCCGTGCTGCGCAACGGCGTTGCCGCGGGGCTGTTTCCCGACCGAAGATTCCCGCAAGCATGAGTCTCACCGTCGAGCAGCAGGATTTTCAACAGGCGGTTCGCGATTTCTGTGCACGCGAATGCGGCACGCGGGAACAACGGGAGGCATTGCTCGACCCCGACGAGGAAGATCAGTCCGCGGTCCTCTACAAGAAACTCGCCGAGCTCGGATGGCTGGGCATCGCGATCCCGGAGGAATACGGCGGGTCCGATGGAACGTACGTAGAGCAGACGATCTTGTTCGAGGAGCTGTGGCGCGGCCTTGCTCCTGTCAAGGCGCTCGGCCCGACGAACACCGTCGCCGGCTGCTATAAGCGTTTCGGCTCCGAAGAACAAAAGCGCGAGGCGCTGTCCGCGATCGCCAACGGCGAGATCATGTCGATTTCCATCTCCGAGCCGGGGGCGGGATCGGATGTCGCGGCGATCACGTGCCGGGCGGACGCCGTCGGTGACGGCTATGTTCTCAACGGGCAGAAGACATGGTGCTCGTACGCACACCGGGCCGGGCGAATCCTGTTGGTGGCGCGAACCAGCCGCGACGACAAGCCCCATGCGGGCCTGACCATTCTCGAAGTGCCCCGCGACAGTGAAGGTGTCGAAACGCGGCGTATCTCGACGCTGGGTGGTCGCGAAGTCAACGACGTCTTCTTCACCGACTGCTTCGTGCCCGCCGAGAACGTCGTCGGCGAGATCGGGCGCGGCTTCCCGCAGATCATGGCCGGCCTCGATGGCGAGCGGCTGCTCGGCGCGGCGGTCGGTCTCGGTATCGGCCAACGCGCCCTGGACGACACCATCGCATACGTCAAGGAGCGCAAGCAGTTCGGCAAGGCGATCGGCACGTTTCAGGCACTGCGCCATCGCATCGCGGACCTCGCGACCGAGCTCGAATGCGCACGTCTGCTCACCTATGAGGTCGCAGCACGACTCGAACGCGGTGCGGACCCGGTCACAACGCGGATGACATCGATGGCCAAGATCAAGACTTCCGAAGTCGCCAAACGCATCGCGCTCGAGGGCATGCAGATGATGGGTGGCTACGGCTACGCGACCGAGTACGACATGGAAAGCCACGTGCGTCATTCACTGGTGTTGCCAATCTACGCCGGCACCAACGAGATTCAGCGCGAGATCATCAGCGGATCACTGGGTTTACGCTAGCCGTCGCGATCGCGCAAGCAGAGGATTGCAACATGAAATTCGGTTTGTGGTCCGCGAACATCGGCCCGTGGGCGGCGCCTGCGGCGGCACTGGAATTGGCCAAGGCCGGCGAAGCCACCGGCTTCGAGTCGATCTGGACCGCCGAGCACTCGATCTTCCCCCGCCGGTACGCGTCCCGTTACCCCTACAGCGTGGATGGCAAGGCACCGGTGCCCGTTGAGACGCCGATGGGCGACCCGCTGATTCACCTCGCCTGGCTGGCGGGGCAGACGTCGTTGTTCCTCGGCACCGCGGCGGTCGTACTGCCGTTGCGAAACCCGGTTCTGCTCGCCAAGGAGTTGGCCTCGCTGGACTACCTCTCCGGCGGCCGGATCATCCTAGGGGTCGGGGTGGGCTGGCTGGAGGAAGAGTTCGCCGCCTGCGGGGTGCCCTGGGCGGGACGCGCTCAACGGGCCGAGGACGCGATCGCCGCCATGCGGACGCTGTGGTCGGGTGCGGATGTCAGCCACCATGGCCCGCACTTTGCATTCGACGCTGTCACCGCGTACCCACAGCCTGCGCGCGCGGGCGGGGTGCCGATCGTCATCGCCGGCAGCTCAGCGGCCGCGGCGAGGCGGGCGGGCCGAGTCGGCGACGGCTGGTTGCCGATGGACGTAGCCCACGACCATTTCCCCGCAAGGCTTTCGGAACTGAGGACGAGTGCCGAGCAGGCTGGCCGGGACGTGAGCGACATTGAGATCTACTACGGTATTTCGCCAATGACGGACGAATACCAACGAGTGATGGCCGACCCCGGCGAGATCCGGCGCTACGCCGACCTCGGGGTGTCGCGGCTCCTGCTCGGCGCACCGATTGTGGAACCGGGCGCGGTCAGGACTGTTCTGGAACAATTCGCCGAGACCGTCATGGTGAAGGTCTGACGATCGCCGCAGACCTGGCCAACCACGGAATGGCCGGGCGGTGCAACGTTTTTCGTCGGCGGAGCGCCCTAGCCGGTGCCCCCGCTCAGCGGAACCTGTGCAGGCAGCACACTCCCCGCCGGCGTGTGCAGCTTTCCATCCGACCCGACGTAGGCCGACCCACCGTCTTTGCCGGAGTTGTCGTTTCGCACCAACGGCACGACGGGTCCCGGACAGGCACGACCGGTCCCCGCGCCGCAGATCCCGTCGAGAAAATACGACCGCTTCTGGATGTCCTGGTTCCATTCGCGGCTGTGCGCCCCGACGAACAGATGCGGCAGCGTGTAAACCACAAGAAAGATCATGTTCACTGCGCCGATGATCGACAGCGCCCGAATGACGCCCTGCCCGGCCGGCGAGGCCTTGACGCGCTCCGAGCCGCGCTCGACCATCGTCCTGCCTCGGTCGTCGAGAAAGAAACGCAGGAACGCGTACGCGGTGAGCAGGATTCCCACCAGGAACGCCTCGTGCAACGGAAAGGCGTGGTAGCGGTCGGCGAAGATGTTGAGGTGCCCGCCGGCGTAGGTCCATACGCCCAGCGGCATGAAAGTCACGCCCTCGAACACGACATCGAACACGAACATCACGCCCCAACAGATCAGGGCAAGCCCGACCTTGCCGAGCTGCGGCCACCGGCCCGAAGCCCAGCGCAACGTCGCCACGCCGATGCGGACGGCGACGGTCATGATCACGACGTAAAGACCGATGATGGTCATCGGTGGTTCGACCACCGTCGCCCCGGGCGCACCGAACGACATCCAGCCGGGAACGCTCGTCACCCATGAGCCTCGGTTGAATGACCAGGAGTTGTAGGTGATCCAGGGGCCGAAGTAGTTGGATAACGGGTCCTGAAAGAACAAGGTGGAAAAGGCGAGCGTCAGCGCCCCGTCGACGGTGATTGTTCGCTCACGCCGCCACGGCCGAATGACGAACCACCAGATCAGGCCCGCCATCACCGGGATCATGGTGACCTGCAAGGTCATCAGGAAGACCTTCATGTACATCGGTGGATCGCTCGGCCCCACCGGCACGCGCTGGAAGTAGGGTCCTGCGATCCAGCGGGTAAGCACGTAGGTCATGAAGGCAAGCCACAACGCTCCAAACGATGCCCACCACAACACCGGCCGTGAGCGGCGCGGCTCAACCGGGCGACCACCGCCGGTGTTCGACTGCTCTCTTGTCTTGGCGCTTACCGAAATATTCACGGCTGCAGCTCCATTCGTCATCGAGTTGGCGGATTCATACCGTGCGCAGCGCCTGACTTCTCGGTGCCTCCGGCTGCGGCCGCATCGCGGCCAGCTCCGCCTCGAGCGCCGCAACACGATCCGCGATCGTGCGCCCGTCGCATTGCACATCATCGTGATTGATGGCACGGCCCGTGACGATGGTTGTCACCACCACCCACACGAAGTAGACGGTGACAGGAATCCAGAAGCCGATCAGCCCGTCCCACGCAAGGGGTCCCGTCTTGAAAATCCAGACCCCGAACGTCAGACCGACGCCCAACGCGCACCAGAGTTGGAAGTAGGAGAACCAACGCGGATAGACCGGCTGGGCGCGCTGGTCGCGCAGCGTTATCACCGCCAGTGCGACCATCTGAAACATCCCGGTGCAGACGATCCCGAGAAACGGCAGCCATCCGAGGTCGTCGAACGTCTGGACGCGCGAGGCATTGTCGGGCCGAAAAGCTGCCATCAGCCAGAATGCGCATGGATAGACGAATTCGATGACCACGCACCCCTGGGCCGCCGCCCAGGCCCATGCAAGTGGCGCTCGCGGACCTTCGACGCGCAACATCTGTGCACAGATCGCGCCGCCCCACGGCAGCAGTAGCGCCGAGGCGAACAGGGAGAGCACCATCCCCACCCGGATGCCGAAGAGATGGTCGCGGAAGAAGCGACCGATTTGCTCCGGGTCGTCCGCGGGTGACGGCGGCGGAACCATGCGTGCCAACAACACCCAGCCGATCAGGAAGAGGACGATGAAACCGAAGACCGAGTACAGACTCCACAGCTGCACGCGCTTGCCACTCATCGCATCCAAACCTTTCTCACGAAGTGAACGGCCGCGCCCGCGCGTGACTAGCCCCGGTCGTAGGCGACCTGCGGTGGATAGTTCCGGCCGAACACCCCGCCATTCGCTCCCCCGTTTCGGTTGTCGTTGCGCAGCATTGGCACATCGGGTCCCGGGCAGGCCAGGCCTGGCCCCTCACCGCATGTGTACGTCAGGTACGACCGCTTCTGGATGTCGGTGTTCCACTCCGTCGAATGCGCCCCAAACCAGGTGTTGGGCAACGTGTATCCGATCGTCATCGCAAGCGTCACCAGCCCGGTCACCGCGAGCATCCGCACCGCCGCGACCTTGATCGGCCCGCCCCCGAGTTGCTCGGCTCCCCGCTCAGCCAACGATTGACCGCGGTCATTGGTGAAGAACTTGATGCAGGCGAACATGGTGAAAATCGCTCCGGTGGTCAGCGCCTCGTTGACCGGATACCCGTGGTAGGTGTCGGCGAAGATCTTGAGGTGCCCGCCCGGGTACTCCCAGGAGCCCATGGGCATGAAGACGACGCCCTCGAAGATCAAGTCGAATGGCACCATCACCGCAAAGCAGATCGCGGCCAGCCCCACTCGCGGTATCGCGGGCCAGCGCCTGTGCGCCCGGCGCATGATCGCCGCGCCCATCATCGTCACCAAGAGGAAGACCACGATGTACGCGCCCGGCACGATGAGCAGCGGAAAAGCCACCTGGTGGTCCGGAGTTCCGGGCGCTAGGGCACCGGGCAGGCTATTGAGCCACGAGCCCATGTTCACTTGCCAGGCGTTGTAGGTATACCAGTGTCCGACATAGGCACTGAGTGGATCGTGAAATGACAGCATCAGAAACGCGACGACCATGAGCCCGTCGAGCCCGATGCGTCGTTCCCGCCGCCACGGCCGCACCACGAACCAATACAGGACGATCAGCCCGCCAATCGGCAAGACGATCTGCCAGATTGTCAGCTCAATCTTCATCCACCGGGGAACCGGAGTGGGGCCGGGATCGACCGACTTGAAGTACGGCCCGGTCATCCACCGAACCAGGACGAACGCCTGAAATACGAGCAGTGTCGCGCCAAGAGTGGCCCACCATTTGACCGCCGGGGCGGGCCGCTCGCCGGCCGCAATCGGACGTTGTTTGGCCACCCCGGGAGACGTGATACTCATGTCGGGACCTTTCTGGTCGCGGTCAGCTGGCGAACGATCCGCTCCCCCGCGGCTTGACCGGATACCAGAGCGCCGTTGACGCCGGGGATCGGTCCGATATCTCCGGCGAGCTGTATCCGCGCGGCCGGGTCGGTCTCGCGCATGAAGCGGTCCACTGCGCGGAAGCGGCCCTCGCGCATGATCGGAACGACGTTGCGCCACCGCCCAATCTCAAAGTCGACGACCTTCGAGGTGAGATCGCCGTAGTAGGGCTTCACGAAACCCAGCACGGCGTCGATCACCTTCTCGTCAGGGTTGTCCAGATTGTCCAGGCACCACTCGTGGCGGCAGAACGTGGTGATCATCCCCTTGCCATCGGGGCATCTGTTGTTGGCCTTGAGATGATCGACGATCACGCCGCACAGGTCGGGTTGTTCGCGTGGAGAGCACATGATGTATGTCGCCGGATTCGACGGCCGCTCCGACAACGCGATATGGCAGTTGACACTGCAGATGTAGTCGGTGTTCTGGTAGTACTCGCGGGCGAATCCGGATATTTGAGGATATATTTCCAGCGCCGCCGCCGTCGTCGTGGCAACGACGGCGTTTGCGAATTCCTCTGTTCTCTCTCGACCGTCGCGGGTGAAGGTGACCTCGACGCGATCACCCGCGTCGGTGACGTTGATGACCGGTGTCGCGACCCGAACATCAGTCAGCTGCGCCGCCATTGCCCGCGGCAACGCATCCATGCCGTCGTCGAGCCCATAGAAATAGGGCTTGAAAAAGTTCTTCATCGTCCACAACAGCTGGCCCACCGAAGCATACGAAGGATCGCTTAGCCAGGGCCCCCGAACCACCACAGCGGCAACATAATCGAGGATCTCGTCGCCCAGCTCACGCTTGCAGTACGTCGTGACCGTGTCGGTATCGATGGCGGCGACACCCGAAGCATCGGTGTAATTCAGGTCTTTCCAATGCTTCATCAGGAAAAGCAACAGCTTGGCCAGCTTCAGCTTGGCCCGACCGGACAGATAAGGCGTCCTCAGTAGGCTCAGCGGCTTGCTGAGGTCGAGGAAATTCAGTTCACCTCCGCGGGGCATCGCCCCGAAGGCGTCGAATTTGTGCATCTGCGGACCGAGGCCGACCTGGCGCATTTCCTGCGTGGCCTCGGCGTAACTGCCGAGATAAATGAACGCCCCGACGTCGTAAACAAATCCGCCTCGTCGGACCGTCTTGATCCGGCCGCCGACCCTGTCTTCGGACTCGAACACCACCGGTGTACCGCCCGCTCCCTGGATCCGCCGCGCCGCGGCCAGCCCGGCGACACCACCGCCCACAATCGCCGTCCTCGCGTCTGCCACCCGGCCAACTTAACGTAGAAATGATTCGAAAATCAACAATGATTCGATAATCAGTCACGGATCTCCGGGGCCGCTTTTAAGCTGTGGTGGTGGCACCACCTAACGGACCGTCCCGCACCGCACGACGGCAGGCCCAGACACGAGTAGATCTGATCAGCGCCGCGCGGGAAATCATCGCCGAACGCGGCGTGGATGCCCTGCGGGTCAGTGACGTCACGAAGCGTGCCGATGTCGCGTTCGGCACCTTCTACAACCAGTTCAAGACCAAGGACGACATCGTCGAAGCGGTTGTGGCCGAGACGATTGTCGGGCTCGCGCACTCGGTCGAAGAATCAGCGGAGTTCGGTGATCCGGCAGAGGCGCTCGTTGCGTCGACCAGGGCCATCGTCCGTATCGCGTACGACGACCCCCCGCTGGCGCGCCTCCTGGTGAAACTCGAGCAGGCCGAGACCCGCTTCGAGCGGATCATCCGTCCGCAGGCCGGCGCGCTGCTGGAGCGCGGGGTGGCTGACGGGCGCTTTACCATCGACGACCTCGAGACCACCCTGACGATGTCGATTGCGGCGGCATTCGAGGTGATCAGGGGCATCCTCGACGGACGGCTGGGCGACCGGGCCGATTTCGCTTGTGCGGAAATGCTGCTGCGCATGGCCGGAGTCAAGCCGCAATGCGCTACACGCTATGTGCGCGCAGCTGAAGGTGTTTCGTGATGTTGTGGTGCCGAGGCCATGATGCGCCGTGTGCTCTCACCGGCGTATCCGCTTAGTCGTGTGCGCCAAACTCGCTCTGGGCATCCAGAACGACGGCATCGAACTTCTCGACCGATTGCGCCAACACGCTCACCCCAAGAGTCGGACTCGATCTCAGAGTCTCAGCCGTCCATCACCGCTGTTGATCCCGATGGAGCCGCTGCAGGCGCAATGGTCCAGTCAGTCAGCGGCCCTCGATGATGCGGTGCGCAGCGTGCTCACCCCAACGCGCGGCGGATTCCATGGAACCCGCGCCGAATAGGTCGCCGGCAACCTGTACCGGGCCCCGGGTAGGCAGCGAATCCCGCAGGACACTGTTTCGGCGCCAAAAGCCTGGGTCCGCAAGATAACCCGCATACGGCCAGCGCGTCACCACCGAGAGTTCGCGGTTTCCGGCAAGTTCGGGGCATAACCCTTCGATGGTGCCGGCGGCCCAGGCTTCCAGTTGAGCGTCGGTGTATTCGAGGAACCTGTCGGTGACAGCGGTATCGGTGTAAATGGTGACGAGGCTGTGTCCGTGCGGTGCCCGATCGGCGGCCTTGTTGTGTTGCAGGAAGATCAGCAGCGCCTCGGGTTGCTCGACAGTGGGGACGAGGACCGTGTAGGCCCTGCTCGTGGTCGGAACCCGATAGCCGAGCGACACGCTGATCAGCTTGACGTTGCGTAGCTTGTCGCCGAACGCCGGCGATGCCGTCAGCAGTGGCGGCCACATCTCGACGGCACGGTGATACATGGCGCTGATGACACAGTTGTCGGCGCCGACGTCATGGGCGCCCGTGCTGTCGAGGTATGACACGATCACGCCCGATTCGGTCTCGTCGACGTGAGTGACCGTCGCGCCGTAGCGCACATCGAGCCGCGATGCGAGCTCATTGGGCACCGTCGCCAACCCGCCCCGCAGGCTACGCAGGCCACCAGACCAGGCACCCAGCGCTCCAAGCACATTCACACTGGACGCGTGCCGGGCGCCGGAACCGGTGGTGAGGCGCATCATCGGATCGATGAGATACTCGGCCACCTCGCGGCCGAAATAGCGTCGGGCGAAATCGTGCGCGGAGACATCCGGATCGTCCAGCGTCGAGGATCGCCCCATATCGTAGGAGTCGACACCTTTGATCGCCTTGCGCAATCGGATGAACCCGGCGGCCAGGCGCAGCTTGCCCGGGATGGACAGCGCGGGCGTAAAGGGCAGGCTGGGTAGGTTTTCCGGATCGATGTCGATCACCCGCCCCTGCCGGACGAGACCCATGACGGCGCTGGTGTCCACCAGGCGGTCCTCGAGCCCGAGATCCGCCACCAACTTCAGGTAACTCGCGTAGCCGGCCGTCAGGGCGTCCGGCCCGGTATCGACGATGTAGCCGCCGTGGCGCTCCGTTTGCACGCGGCCACCTGGTCCGCTACCAGATTCGAGCACCGTGACTGTGGCGCCACGTTGTTGCAACCGGTATGCGGCGGCCAGCCCGGACAGCCCCGCGCCGACGACGACGACCGAAGTCACGAGCGACCGGCCCGGTGTTTGAAAAGCTCCCCGGCAGGCTTCATCACATAACTCCGCTCGGTCTGCATCATCCGTTAGTAAACGATCGTTATCAGGGGCCAAGTTACCACAGCTGGCCACCGCCCAGACTCGATCGCTTCCCTGTTCTCCATCGGCTGGACGGCAAAGCCCCTTTGTTGCCTGCTGCGGCAATAGCGCGGCCGGCGCCGATGTCGAGTTGCGCGCTTATGCTGACTCCTGATGAGCTCATTACGCGAGCGAAAGAAAGCGGCACTACGCGCGACGATTGTCCGCTCGGCCGTCGAGCCGATCGTGCAGCGCGGCTACGACTCGGTCGGAATGGAAGAAATCGCGCACGCCTCGATGTGCTCGCGCAGCACGTTGAACAGGTACTTCGGCACTAAAGAGGACGTCCTGTTCCCGGCGGTCTCCGAAGTCATCGAAGGATTGCGGCGCGCCCTGGACAATGCGCCGAGCAAAGGTGATCGATGGACGATTGCGCGTGCAGCGGTCACCACACAACTGGGCCAGTTCTTCGAGAATTTTGAGCCGGATCTGCGCGTGACGATCATGCGGCTCTGGTTCACCGAATCCGCCCCACGTCGGCGGTATCTCGAAATCACGTACGAGTGGGAAGAAATACTGAAGGGATACTTCGCGGCCGGCTTGCCCGACAGCCCGGACGCCCACCTGCTCGCGTCGGCGAAGGTGTCCGCATTGCGCGCGGTGCTGCACGCGGCGATCGAAACGGGCGATGACATATCAAAGCTGGCCGACCATGCGTTCGGCATGCTCGAAGCCGGCCTGCCGGCCGCGACACGGCCCCCGCGACACAGGTAACGCGTCTTCGCGCGGCGGCCCGCACCGCTCGGGACTCGGGCCCAAACAACAGCGTTGGGAAGCAGGCATCATCGGCGGTTGCGCCGCACGGATGAGTCCCTACGCCACGAATTGCGCAAAACAACGCGGAGCGTCGCCAAATGTCTTCTGCAAACTGGTTTACTACGATAACGTGAACGCACGTTAATATCCGCCGCTCGCTAGGAGATGGCATGACCCCAGTCCAAGCCAAACTTCGTCTGTTCGGCGCCTGGTGCGGCCCCGGATACCTGCTCCTGCTCTTTGTCGGCTGGGGCGCCTTCGCCGGCTTTCTGCCCCCAGTTTCTCCGTCGCGCAACGCCGATGAAATTGCGCGAATCTTCCAGGACAACACCAATGGCATCCGCATCGGCATGGTGCTGGTGATGTGGGCGGCCGGTGTCTTCATCTTCTTCGCCGCCGCGATCGGGCAGTTCCTGTCCAAAGTCGAAGGCGGCGCGGGCGTGCTCACCTATGGCGCAGTGATCGGCGGCTGCGGCAACATGGTCCTGTCGTTTTACCCGGCCATTTGGTGGCTCGTCGCAGCCTACCGTCCAGAGCGGGCGGCTCAGTTGACTTATATTTTCAACGACATGGCGTGGCTACAGTTCATCGGTGGAGTGTCCATGTTTGCGGCGCTCCCCGTCGCGATCGCCATCGCCGCCTTCATCGACAAGAGCTCCGATCCGGTCTTTCCGCGCTGGGCCGGCTACGTCAACATCATGGTGGTCTTGCTGATCCTGCCCGACCAGCTGTTGTTCTTCTTCCACTCCGGACCGTGGTCGTGGAATGGGCTGTTCGGATTGTGGATCCCGGTGGTGCTGTTCGGCGGCTGGTTCCTGGTGACGTTCTACTTGATGCGCGCCGCGGTGCTGCGGGCCAAGCGGGATCTCAGTCCCGCGGCCGAAAGCCTGGAGGTCATCGCGACCAGCGGGTAGTCAACCGGCGGCCAACGTGTGCTGAGTCGTCCCGTTCACAGATACGAATCGATCAGCACCGTCAAACGCTCACAAGTTTCCACGTCATCGGTCAGCGGACTGGCGATCGCCGACACCGCCGCCGTGCGGGGACGCAGGCCAACGCGCACCAGGGTCGCGGTCGCGACCAGCGCACGCGTGGAAGCGGTCTCGCGCAATGCGGCGTCATCGAGGCGGCGGATCGCTTGGCCCAGCCTGATGATGTCGTCGAGCGCGTTGGAGTCGAGGCCGCTTTCCTGCAGCAGAATCTTGCGTTCGACGTCCGGGGGCGGAAAGCCCAGGTCGATGCCGACAAGACGCTGGCGCGTGGACATCTTGAGGTCCTTGAGAACGCTCTGATAGCCGGGGTTATACGACACGACGAGCTGAAAGCCCTCTGCCGCTTGCAGTTTGAGGCCACCGAGGCGCTCGATGTTCAATTCGCGACGGTGATCGGCGAGCGAGTGCACAGCGACGATCGCGTCCTGGCGGGCTTCGACGACTTCATCGAGGTAGCAGATGCCTCCTTGGCGCACCGCCTGCGTCAGGGGGCCGTCCACCCACTCGGTACTTGAATCGCGGAGCACGAACCGGCCCAACAGATCCGACGAGGTCATGTCCTCATGGCAGCATACGGTGAACAGCGGCACCCCGAACTGGTCTGCCATGTGCTCAACGAGCCGAGTCTTGCCGCAACCCGTGGGGCCCTTCAGCATGACCGGAAGACCCGATTGCCACGCCGCGGTGAACACGTCGACTTCGTCACCGACAGGAATGTACGGGCGTTTCTTCGGGTCTTCCCCGAGAACATTGTCACGCACGAAATCCCGTTGCTCCACTGTCAATTCGCTCATTCCCACCTCACTGGTTCACACATATGTGTTCATGGCATTGCGCTTGGCCGCGTGTAGCGACCGGAGGTATCCGTGGTGTTCTTCGGACAGCAGTTCGCGCCGACGGCCGTTGCTGCGTGTGACTCGCAGCGCGTTGAGCAGCAGGCCGCGCAGGTGTCGCTGGATATCGCCGCATTGTCCGATCACCCTGAACGACGCGTCCGACCACACGTCCTCAAGGACCTCGGGCTCGGTCGACGAGCGGATTCCGATTCCGGCGACTCCGATTCCCTGCAGCACCGCTTCCTTGATCGCCTGCCGCGCGTCGGCACGCGCATAGCGATCCTCGTAGCCGTCGTCGTAAGGCAGTCCGTCACCAACCACCAAGAGCACCATATTCTTCGCCAAGGCCTGCGATTCCAGGACATGGGTGGCGTGGCGTATCGCGGCGCCGATGCGTGTGAACCCGGACGGTTGAACCGACTGCAGCCGATGTTTGGCGGCCGAATCGAACCTTGCGTTGAAGCTCTTGATCCTCAGAAACCGCACCGCGTCCTTGCCGCGCGAGTAGAACCCATATGTCCCCACCCGATCACCCAGCCGTTCCAGCGCCACCGTGAGATCACCGGCAAGTCGACGCTCCTCCTCGAAGACAACTCGACCTCCGGCGTCCTCTCCGGTCGAACCCGAACAATCCAGGAGCACAAGCACCGAAAGGTCACGCCTGGTCAGCCGACTGCTCTCATAGATATACGGGTCCGGGTTGTCGCCGTGCCGGCGGTCGGTCTCGTAGTCCAGCAACGCCGACAGATCCAGCGAATCGCCTTCCGGCTGGCGGCGGTGGCGCTCGGGCTCGATTCCGACTCGGGCCAGGGGACGCTGCAGGAAAGACCTGGCAGCGTCATCACCATGCGCGGCTTCCGTGTCGGCCGGATCGTATTCGGCGACCGCGCACCAATCGAAGCGATAAGCACCCTTGTGGCAGTCCCACTCCGGGTAACGCGTACCGACGACCGAAGCCGGTTCGAGCACAGCCGACAGAAGCCGCCCCATCGGACCCTTCCTGGCGTTTCGCCCGACCGGCCCAAATCGTTGCTTGCCCACCGGGATTTCGGCAGAGCCTTGGTGTTTGTCCCGACCGCTGCGACCCATCCCAAGGAGCTTCTGGATCGCATCGCCGAGCGGATTGGGTATTCCCGGAGCCGACAGCAGATTAATGATCTTGCTTTCGTCGCCCTCGTCGCCGGCGTCATCCTCCTGTTGCGAGTCTTCTTGTTCAAGCTTGCCGAGTTGCTTCAGGTCGCGGTCCGTGGGCGAGGCCCGCAGGTCCTCCTCACTCGTCCGCCGCAGCCGAGACGGCTGCAACACACCGACCCATGCGGGCAGCGACGGGACACGTTCGCGACCCAGCGCGCGGTGCAACGACTCGTCGCTGCCGCCTGAGATCGCCGACAAACCCGTCGATTTGATCCGGCTCAGCGTCCGGGCCGGCAGGACGTGGTCCAGTTGCTCGGCAACGCGACCGAGTTCCAAAGCGAGATAACGCTTCACCACCGCGGGACGTTGCCGGGCAAGCTGCACCATCAAGTCTTTGCGCAGCGCACCACCAGCCAGCAGTGCCGCCTGCACCGCGACCGCGTCGCGCACGTCCACCGCATCCAGGCTCGCCGCGATGTATACCGTGCGCCCGTTCGTGTGGGTTGGTTCGCTGTGCGTTGCTTCGACGGCTAACGGACGTGAGGCGATCGCGGACGCGAGGACAGCGAATCTGGTGATCGATGAAATGGTTTTCCTCGCACTACTTTCCGCGATCGAAGGGCACCATGCTCGGTAACGTGGTGTTGGGAGGCACAACCACGTTGCCATTGGGGTCCAGATGCGCCGAACCGCCGTGGGGGTCCAGGTTGTTGTTGCGGAACTGGGGAACAGCCGGCCCCGGGCACATCTGGTCGGTTCCCTCACCGCACAGCCCATTGGTCAAATACGAACGCTGCTGCAGGTCCGCGGGCCAGTCGGCCATACGCGTCGCGGTCCACGTGTTGAGCACGTTGTAGAGGACGAAGAACAACATATTGACGAAACCGATCATCGCCAGCGCTCGCAGGGCGCTCTTGCGCCGATCCGAGGCCTTCAGCGACTCGAGACCACGGTCCGCGAGGGTCTCGCCGCGGTCGTTCTTGAAAAAACGCAAGATGGCGACGGACGCGAACGCGGAGCCGGCCGTGATCATCTCGGTCAGCGGAAAGCGGTGGTAGGTGTTCGGGAAGATACTGAAGTGCCCGCCCGGGTACTCCCATATCCCCAGCGGCATGAACATGATGCCTTCCAGCACAATGTCGAAGCCGAACATCGCGACGACACACATTGCGGCGAGCTTGACCGCGCTCAGCTGGGGCCAGCGCTTGCGCGCGGTGCGCATCACCCAGGCTCCGGCGAACATCGCTACCACGAAGCAATACACGTATGCCCCGGGGATGATCAGAATCGGCTCGACCAGCATCGCCCCGGGCGCGGCTTTGCCGGTCGCAAAGGGGACGCTGTTGACCCAGGAGCCATAGTTGAGCGCCCAAGCGTTGTAGGTGAACCACGTTCCGCTGTAGGCGGACAGCGGATCCTGGAACCAGACCGTCGCGAACGCGATCGTCAACGCCCCGTCAACGCTGAGCTTGCCATCGCGGCGCCATGGCCGCACGACCAGAAAATAGAAGCAAGCCAATATGGCCGGGATCGAGATGACTTCGAAGAACACGACCGCGACCTTCATGAAGGTCGGAACCGGGGTCGGACCGACCGGCACGGTCTTGAACAACGGGCCCAGCACCCAGGCGGTCAGCACGGCCACCATGAACACCAGGTAGGCAGCGCCGGCGGCCGCCCACCACTTCACTGGTGCCGACGTGCGCGGCGCCGCATCGACTGCTCGTGAGGCGGTTACCCGCGTCGGATGGTCCAGCCTTTCAGCCATCTGGGTCATCGTCGGCCCCCTTCGAACGAACCACTCCGACGCTTATTTGTTGTTGGTGAATCCTGCATCCATGACAAACGTGCTGCCGGTAATGTAGCGGCCCGCGTCCGAAACCAGGTGCATGATCGAGTCCGTGACGTCTTGCGGCTCGAGCAACCCGTTCGGTACCGGCAGCGGATTTTGCAGGTTCTCCGCGATCGTCGGGAACTCCTGCACGTAGCGTCCGAAGGCCTCATTGGCGATCATCGGCGAGTTGACCCCGGTCGGGTGAATTGTGTTCACCCGAATGTTTTCTGGTGCAAGCACATTGGCCCAAGAACGCATCAGGCCGACGACGCCGTGCTTGGAGGCGGTGTACCCGAGCACACCGGGCGAGCCGTCCCCGAGTCCGCCGACCAAACCCGCTGTGGAGCTGGTGATCACGATCGATCCACCGCGTCCGCCGGCCCGCAGGTGCGGGATCGCGGGCTCCACGGTGTTGAACACGCCGACGAGCATGATGTCGATACCGGCCAGGAAGGCGCTGCGCTGTAGGCGCTGCGGCCCGGTGATGGCCATGACGCCGGCATTCGCCAGCACGATGTCCAGTCGCCCCAGTTCGGCCACGCCGTCGTCGACGACGCGCTTCACCGCCTCATGATCACGAACGTCAACGACCGACAGCAGCGCCTTGCGGCCGAACTTCTCGATCAGCTTGGCCGTCTCGTCGAGATCATCGCGGGTGGCGAGTGGGTATTCCACCGAATCGTCGTTCGCACAGATGTCGAAACCGATGATGTCGGCGCCTTCCTCGGCAAGTCGCACCGCGTGCGAGCGGCCCTGCCCCCGCGCTACCCCGGATATGAAGGCGACCTTGTTATCGGCGAGTCCCATGAAGTTAGTGTCCTTGTCTCCAGTCTCTCCCGAACGGACGTTCTTCCGACGGGGTCACGTTTTTAAGGTTCAACGTCTCATAATTGCCGATTCGGGGTGTTTGTGTCAATGCTCACACGCGACTCAGGAATGACTATGCTGACGGAACGATCGTTTACATTGCCAGAGGAAACCGAGAAAACCGGAGCGTGACGATGTCGCACGAGGCAATCCCGTCCGAAGCGGAGTGGTGGTATCCGGCGGGGGGCGCAACAGTGGATTGGTTGACCTGGGTCAACGCACTGCCCTACTGCCGGGATTTGGGTCTGGTGTGTACGGAGATCGACCCCACGTCGGCGATCTTTCGGATGGAACGGTCGACGCTGACCCCCAACCCCAACGGAGCCGTGAACGGGGGCACCGTTACCGCGGCGGCCGATCAGATCATGGGCGCGCTCACCATGCGGATGAGCGAACCGGGACTGTTGCCCGCGACCGGATCGCTGCATATCCAGTTTCACTCACCCGCGCGGCCGCCACTGACCTTTCGCGCGACCGGGTTGGGCGGCGGCCGGCGAACCAAGTTCGTCGAAGTGGCGGTCGAGGACCGGGACGGCAACCGCTGCGCCACGAGCCAGGGCACGATGATCGCCGGCGGCTCCGGGGGACCGCCGTTGCCCAGCTCTTAATGAGACGCTAAGGTTCTAAAATAATCCCTCCACTCCGGACATAGTGAGGTTCCCTAATGTCGCAAAACGCCCAAATCGTCGCCGACTTCTATGCCGCGCTCAGTGCCGCCGATGCCGAGGCGATAGCGGCGGCGATCGACGCCCACTTTGCCGAGGACGCCGCGATCGAGTGGCCGCCCTCGCTGCCGCATGGCGGCCGGATAGAGGGAAGCCGGCGGCTGCGCGGGCTGTTCACCGGAATCGCGAAGGCCGGCAACCAGGCCGGCGCCACAAACCTCAAGCTGGAGCGCACGATCGGCGACGGCGATCACGTGGTCGCCTGGATCACGTTCGAGTGGAAGAACCCCGGCTCCGACGACACCGTCCCCAACTCCGCCCTCGAGGTGTGGGCGTTCTCCGACGACCGGGTGCAAGAGATCAGGGCGTTTTACTGGGATGGCGCGGCGATCAGCCAGCCGCAGAACGCCTAGAACACAGGGCGAAGGAGAAGCCAAATGTCGCGTAGCGCAGTCATTGTCGATGCCGTCCGCTCGCCGATGGCCAAGGGGAAGCCCCCGAAGGACGGTCGGCCCGGCGGGGCCTTGAGCGGCGTGCATCCGGTCGAGCTGCTGGGTCAGGTGATCGGCCAATTGATGGCCCGCAACGACGTTGACCCGGCCCGCGTCGACGACGTGATCGCCGGCTGCGTGAGTCAGGTCGGCGAACAGTCCGGGCCGGTTGGGCGCTGGGCATGGCTTTCGGCCGGGCTGCCCGAGAGCGTGCCGTCTGTGGCGGTGCATCGCGCCTGTGGATCCAGCCAGCAGGCCGCCGACTTCGCGGCGCAGGCCGTGATAGCGGGCGCGTGCGACATCGTCGTGGCGGCCGGTGTCGAGTCGATGAGCCGGATTCCCATGTTCACCGCGCGCATCGGGCAAGATCCGTACGGATCGGCAGTGGCGGAGCGCTACGCGCCGGGACTGGTGTCGCAGGGCGTCTCGGCCGAATTGGTGGCCGCCCGCTGGAAGCTCGACCGCGAGTCCATCGACGAGTTTTCCGCCCGTTCGCATCGCAATGCGGCCGCGGCCGACTTCAGCGCCGAGATCGTGCCGATCACCACGCCGGATGGTGACGCGAGTACCGACGAGACCATCCGGCCGTCGACCACCGTCGAGGGGCTGGCGGCGCTCAAGTCGTCGTTCTACTCCCCCGAAATGGCGGCGCGCTTCCCCGAGATCACCGACTGGCACATCACTCCGGGGAATTCGTCCCAGCTCTCCGACGGTGCGGCGGCGGTATTGATCATGGGCGACGACACCGCCGAGGAGCTGGGGCTCACGCCGCGGGCGCGCTTCCACGCGTTCGGGCTCGCCGCCGATGATCCGATCACCATGCTGACCGGACCCATCCCCGCGACCGAGCGGGTGTTGCGGCGGTCGGGGCTGTCGCTGCCCGACATCGACCACTACGAGGTCAACGAGGCGTTCGCTCCGGTGCCGATGGCCTGGGCGCAACATTTCAACGCCGATCCGGCCAGGCTCAACCCGCGCGGCGGCGCCATCGCGCTGGGCCATCCGCTCGGGGCCTCCGGCGCCCGGCTGCTGACCACGATGCTGTACGCATTGGAATCCAGCGGCGGTCGCTTCGGGCTGCAGACCATGTGCGAAGCCGGCGGAATGGCCAACGCCACCATCATCGAGCGACTCTGAAGCCGCGAAAGGAACAGCAAAGCATGCAGATTGACGGAATCAGCGCGGTCGTTACCGGCGGGGCATCCGGACTCGGCCGCGCGACCGTGGAACGCCTCGTGGCGTCAGGGGCCGCCAGAGTCGTCATCGCCGACCTGCCGTCCTCGAACGGCGAAACGGTCGCCAAGGAGCTCGGTGACGCCGTCCAGTTCGTCGCCGCCGATGTCCGCAGCCCCGAAGACGTCACCGCGGCGATCGACGCCGCCACCGAGGCGGGGCCGCTTCGGGCGGTGGTGCACTGCGCCGGCCGGGGCGGTCCGGTGCGCGTGGTCAACAAGGACGGCTCGCCCGGCTCGCTGGAGACCTACTCCGACGTCATCGGCATCAACTTGATCGGATCGTTCAACGTGCTACGCCTCGCCGCCGCACAGATGGCCACCAACGAGCCGGTTGACGGCGATCGCGGCGTGGTCATCCTGACGGCATCGGTGGCCGCCTTCGAAGGCCAGATCGGCCAGATACCGTATGCGTCGTCCAAGGCCGGCATCGTCGGTATGACCATCGTCGCCGCGCGGGATCTGGCGTCGAAAGCGATCCGGGTGTGCACCATCGCACCCGGAACCTTCGACACACCACTGCTGGCGAAGGTCTCCGACGAGGTCCGGGCCTCACTGGCGAAGACCGTGCCACATCCGAGCCGACTGGGCTTGCCCGACGAGTTCGCCCGGCTGGCACTGTCCATCATCGACAACGGCATGCTCAATGGTGAGACAATCCGCCTGGATGGTGCGATTCGCATGGCGCCGAGGTGATTTCAGGGTGAGTTCGAAGCCCCGGCGCATCTTCGACGAAGATCACGCGGCGTTCCGCGACAGCGTCAAACGTTTCATCGCAACCGATGTCGCGCCGAACCTTGAGGCTTGGCGTGACGCGAATGAAACGCCACGCAGCGTTGTCGCCGCGGCCGGCGAAGCGGGTTTCCTCGGTACCGCGGTGCCCGAGGAGTTCGGCGGCGGCGGCGCCGATGACTTCGGGTTCCTGACCGTCCTGATCGAGGAAACCATCGCGGCCGGGGCGACCGGCCTGGCCGCGCTCTGGGCGCTGCAGGCCGGCGTCGCCATCCCTTTTCTGCTCGATCACGCCACCGCCGCGGACAAGCGGCGGTGGCTACCCGGGCTCAGCGCCGGTCAATTGATCGCAGTTCCCGCGCCCGCCACGCTGTCGAATGTTGTCGCCGGCCGCATCGCCGACGCGCTGCTGGTAACCGCCGATGATGCCGTTACCCTGGTCGCGCTCGACCGACCGGGCATCGCCGTCGCACCGATCGACGAGAACCTCGCCGGCCGCGACGCCGGCCTGGCCGATATCACGCTCAGCGATCTCGACGCCGGAACCGAGATCGCGTCCCCGGGCACACTGCGTCGCGACATCGACCTGTGGTTCGCCGTGTTGGCGCTGGCGAGCGCGCGCGCTGCGACGGCGTTGGCGGTCGATTACGTCCACGCCCGAAAGGTATTCGGCCGCCCACTGGCGGAGTTCGAAAACACCCAATTCCGGCTGGCTGAGCTCTGGGCCGAGGTGGCCGGCCAAACCGCATTCGTCGATTCGTGCGTGCACGCGCGCAGCACCGGCACGCTCGACGCGGCCGATGCGGCGGCCGCGTGCCTTACCGCAACTCGGGTCTGCGGCCAGGCCGTCGACCAGTCCCTGCAACTGCACGGCGGCTACGGATACATGCGCGAATACCCCATCTCGCACGCGTTCGCCGACGCCCGCTTCCTCCAGGTAATGGCCTCGTCCTACTCCAATCCCCACGAAACACTGGCATCGACCGCGGCCCTGGATACCATGTCGCAGCAGTGAATACCTACGATCCCCAGACCACACTCGACGCGATCTCGCGCAATGCGGTTGCCGTCGTTGTGATCGGTGGGCTGTCGATACTCGCGATGTTCGTGTTCTTTGTCGAAGGCGCCCGAATGGGAAGGCGCGACAGGGTATATCCGATGGCGCTATGGATGACCGCGCTGTGGTGGCCGCACGACGGGTCGTATCTGCTGCACTTCAACGACTGGTTCGGCGGCCGCCACAGTCACTGGTTCATGCAGCTGTTCTGGTTCGCCATCATCGTCACGTTCATCGCCGAATCGGTATACGCCTGGCAGACCATTCAATACGGCCGCGACGAGCTCTCCCCCGGCCGTTCGCAGCGTGCGCACACCATCAGGATCGTCGGCGCCGTGGCGGCCGGAGTCATCAGCTGGGCATTGGTCAAAGGTGCGCTCCGCGACGACCTGTATCTGTTGTCGTTCATGGCGACATTGTTGTGGGGTGGCCCCTCGGCCAGCGCGATGCTGGGACGCCGACCCGACGCGCGTGGTCAGTCACTGCTCGAGTGGATCGGCTATAGCGTTATGGCAGTTCTCTATTCGATCGTGTCGATCTTCTTCTTCGGCGGCGGGTTCTTCCACTCTTGGCAATACGTCGGAATCTGTCTCGCAGCGTGCATCTGGAGCTTTGTGATCGTCGCCGACGTCAAGCGTGCTGGAGGACCGCTGACCTCGTGGCGTTCAAGCCCAGCGCCGGCGGGTTAGGGCGCGATGCTCAGCCCAGTGCGAGGGTTTCGTCGAGGCTCTCCTGCATCGAGTTCCATAGCAGATCCAGATCTTTGAAAACCTCACCGTCGGCGTTCATGGCGATGCAACACACGCCGCAATGAGTGCACATGGCGGAGGTCAAGACGGTGCCGGGCAACGGCGCAAAGACGAACATCCGCTCGAAGCGAGCACCCGCCATATACCGGTTCTCTGAAATACCTGGCCATGAGCTCGTGGTGAGCACCGCTCCGCCGACGGACCCGAGGATCGCCGCGGCCACACCCGAGGGGGTGCGGTTGAGAATTGGGGTGATGGCACCGAGGAATCCCAGTGCGGGTTCGGACCGCACGTGTTGCACCCGCTCGCGCATTGCGCGGATCCGTTCGGCGGGATCCTTCACCCCGGAAGGCACGAGAAAATACGCCGCGGCAAAGTCATTGCCGCCCGTGGCGTTGTCCGCACTGCGCATCGCTACCGGCATCGAGATCGGAACATCTTCCAGTTCCTCGCCGTGGGCACTGCAGTACCGCCGAAGCCCTCCGAGCAGCGCACTGACGAAGGCGTCATTCAGTGAGCCGCCGGCCGCCTTGGCCGCACGCTTCAGGTCATCGAATTCGCATTCCATGGTCCCAAAGCGCCACATCCTTCGCGACCCACCCCGAAGAATCTTGGACGGATTCTTCGGCGGCGGTCCGGCCACCCGCGCCAACGAAGACACGTAATCCGCGGTCGAGCGAAGGTTGCCGAACGCTCTGACGACGGCGCGTCCACCTCCGAAAAGGGCCTTCGGAGTACCGGCGATCTGTTGTCCTAGCTGCTCAGCCGCCACCCCGATGGGACTGCGCCGCACCGGCTCCCGCACCGGCATGGGCTTGTCGGGTTGATGCTTGCGGCCGGTGTTGAGGACACGCTCGTGCAACCGGGCCAGCGCCAGCCCATCCATGAAGACGTGATGGGCGTGCATGACGTAGGCCGCGCGGCCACCCTCGAGCCCCTCTACGAGGTAGCCCTCCCAGGGCGGTCGCGACCGATCCAGCGGCGACAATCCGATCGTTTGCGCGAGTTCGAGCAACTGGCTGTGCGCCCCTGGTGCCGGCAATGACACACGCCGCAGGTGGAAGTCGAGGTCAAATGACGGGTCGTCCTCCCACATCGGTGGGCCCACCGGAAGGAGCGGATCAACCACTCGCTGCGCGAAACGCGGCACGATCTCGACGAACCACTCATGAGCGGCCTTGAGCCGCTCCCAATCGGGCACGCTATCGAGCAGCTGAACTACCACCCCGGACCAGGCAGCCTGCGGGTGCCGATCCGTGCGCCACATCAGCGCATCCAGTTCGGACAACACGGGATCGCGTCCCCAGTTCTCCAAGTCAGACCACAGTTCGTTCCTGTTCATCCCGACTTCTCCCCTCCGGAAGTCTTTTCCCACTGAGGAATCCGTTGCCGCAGCTGATCGCTACTCCCACCGAGCGGATCCGTTGCGAAGTCGGTCGCGGTGCGGTCAGCCATCGGATTGCGGGCGAAATCGGCGATCAGAGCCGCGGTCTCGTCGGGCTTTTCGAGCATCGCGCAGTGTGCAACATCATCGAGGACCACCAGCCGCGCATGAGGAATGGCGTCTGCGAGCCGGCGCCCCGACGAGAGCGGAACGATACGGTCTGCGCGGCCCCACAGCACCAAAGCGGGTCCGTGAACAGCCTCAGGGGTCGCCACTGCCACAGCTTTTCCCGCGGCCTGCATGCCGGCGATGAACCCCGGAGCCGCCATCCGCGGTACCAACTCGTCGGCCAGCGACCGCGTAATGCAGCGCGGCTCTGCCACGGCGAGTGCAAAAAACGCGGCCCGCAAGTACGGCCATCGCGCGATGGCCCGCGGCACGGTGGAAAAGCTGAACACCCAGTCGAACAACCGGAAGCCGAGCAAGATCGCCCGCAACCGCGCCGGACCGATGATGTTGCTCCCGGAGTCGATCAACATCAAACCGTCGACCCGGCTGGGGTGGTCGCAGGCAACCTTGAGAGAGACGAGACCTCCCATCGAGTGCCCGACGATTGTCGCCTTCGCCAGGCGCAGCTCATCCAGAAGTCCTATCACCGTCGCAACCTGTTCCGCGAAGACATCGCCAGCGGCCACGGGTTCTGATGCGCCGAACCCGGCGAGGTCGAGCGCGATCACACGGGTGTGGCGCGCCAGGGCGGGTAAGACGCGCAGCCACCATTGCCACGCTCCTCCTTGACCGTGCACCAGCACCACCGGCCGACCCGCTCCGATGTCGGAGTACCGTACGCGTCGCCCGCGCACAACGGCGTTACGGACGTACGGGGTCCAGTCGATTTTCGTCCACTCGCGGTCAGCACGTTCCCATAGCGCAGTGTCGGTGTTCCGCCGATGACGTCTGCGTAACCCCAGGCGCCGGCCCTTCGCACTCCGAGTCATCGCGATTCCCTGACCCCCATCACTCGAATTACGTCCGATCGTTCACAAGAGTGATTCGCACTACAATACATGCGATGCAGGCTTAGTCAATGCTATAAGGAAACGATCGTTCGCACTAATACTAGGGTAAGTTATGCCCCACGATCGAACTGAGGTTTCGGCGGCCGGTGCCGCTGATGTAGAAGTAACCGCCGCACCGCCCAATTCTGTCGGCGACGACCGCGACATGTGCTGCGAGCGTGCACTCCTGCTCTATGAATCCGGCGATGTCACGTTACAGGCGAAGGCCGAACGGTGGTGGCGGCGCGCTGCGACGTCCGGGAATCCCGAAGCGCAATACAGCCTCGGTGTGGTTTTGCACGAAGACGCAACCGACCAGTCGGTCGGCGAGGCCGAATACTGGTGGCGCACCGCGGCATCGGCAGGCCATGTTGAAGCCCGGTACAACCTCGGTGTGCTCCTACAGATGCGCGGCGATCCCGAAGCAGAACACTGGTTGCGTCTCGGCGCCGGTGACGGCCACGCCGCTGCGCAGTACAACCTCGGTGTTCTGCTCGATCTCTACGGTACCGAATCCGCCCGATCCGAAGCACAGCATTGGTGGCGCGTGGCCGCAGAAGCAGGACATACCGGGGCGCAATACAACCTCGGGGTCGAATGCCAAGACCGTGGCGCCAAGCGGGCAGCCGAGCGCTGGTGGCGGAGCGCCGCAGAGTCGGGTCACGTTGATGCCCAATATCATTTAGGTGTTTGTCATCATCTACGAGGCGAACACGACATCGCCGAACAGTGGTGGTGCATCGCTGCTCTGGCCGGACACCTCGATGCCCAGCACAACGTTGGCACCTACCGCTATCGGCGCGGCAACCTAACAGCCGCCGAGTACTGGTGGCGCGCTGCCGCCGAGGCCGGACACCCCGAAGCGACCAACACCCTCGGATGGCTGATGCGTTGACGTGGCGATCGCCGTCATAGCGCGGCGAGCGCGGCTACCAGATCATCGGTGGCCGACATGAAAGGCGAGTGATCGCCGTCGAGTTCGATGAAATGAGCTTCCGCCCGCGCGCTCATCTCGTGTTGCAGTTGCCAGGGAACGGCACGATCGTTTCGTGATCCGATGTAGGTCTTGGGCAGTGAGCCGAAACGCGATCCGGTGACCCGCACGGACTCGCAAACGTCCCCAAGCCCGCAACTGAGACGCAGTCACTGCCGCTTGGTGATTCCTTCGGCGAGTGTTGCACTGATCGCCGTCCCGATCGGCGCGGTCCCCAGGCGAGCGTTGTTGCTCACCTCGAAGTCGCACATCCCCCACCGGTCGGGGTTGCCCGGGAATTGCACGGCGCAGATTGAGTCGATGTAGTAGACGTTGTGCAGCTGCGCGACCACCGCGTCCATCTGCTGAGCCCGAAGCTCGATTACCTCTCCGGTCGGCATCGACCAGCGCACCTCTCCGCCACGGTGCGTCAGCCCATCGGGCTCGAGGTAAGTCAATGCATCGACGTCGGCGGCGTAACTGATCTCACCATCGCGGACCAGGTAACCGACCTTGACGAGCGACTCATCCGCGGCATGCCACAGGATGGAGCCGAATGACAGGTCGGGACCGAATGTGCCCGAAATCCATCGGTGACTCTTCAGTGTCATGGTTTTGCGCAGGCCCCAGGAATGGTCGCGGTGGTACATGCCGTCGACGTCGAAGCTCCGCCCGTCAATACGCACGCTGCCGCGGATGAGCCCCGAGGTTTCGTAATGGTCTTTCGCGAAGTCCTCCGCCATGCTGCTGCTCGGAGGGAAGAAGTCGGTCAGGGGATAGAAATTGTCCATCACCAGGTCGACGTGAACACCCGGCTCGTTGATCACCAGCCTTGGGCGTCCACCGTCGACGTGCCACGCCGAACCGCCAGAACGAAACCCGCGTGGGGTCGTCGCCGCCTCGAACGGAAGCTGAAAATCGTTGCGGCGAAAGCGTGTCCCGTCGGCGGTGGCTACGAAGCATTGCAGCGCGGAGCAACCCCCGCCGGGCCGGTTGGGTTCGTGACCTATCCGGCTGACCCCGCCGACCCCGGCCGCGCGGTCATACCAGTGCACAAACACACTTTCCTGCCAGTCCGGATCGTCTGTCCCGGGCTCGTGACTGCCCTCGTCCTCGTGGCTGTATTGCTTGCTCATACCGGCTATCGCTCCTTCTCGCCCCTGGCTAGTACCATCGGTCCGAAATCACCGTTGAACTCGATCTTCGCACGGACCCGATGACCCGACGGACATGCGGTCACTCAATCGGGATTCCGAAGTAGTCTTGGTAGTCCTGTAGCGCCTGCCGCGCGTGAGCGACCACATCGGATGAACCGAAATTGAACCGGTGCGGCGGACGGCTATCGCGCGGGTTGTCGATCATGTACTGGCTCATAGCTTTACGCCCTTCTTCGGTCAGCTCGATACCGAAGTGCCGGTACATGTCCTCAACCGTGCCCACCACGTCGCCGACCAGATCCTTGTAGAGCACGTTGTAGATCTGGTTCGACGGAATCACGCCCTTTTCGATCTGGTTGATCACGGCCGCGAACCGGACGGCCGAAATATTGGGATCCGTCATGTATTCCAGCGACACGCCGTTGAACGGATGGTCACTGCGACTCCATTGAATGGTACCGATGATGCTGACCAATGATGCCAAAGCGCGCGTCGGATCGCGGTGCGGCCAAACGAACTTCGCGTCCGGATAGACCCTGAGCAGGTCGGGCATCCGATCGAGGTGCATGGGGTCTTTGAGCACCCAGCGCTTGCGGGGGTTCCGCCACTGCAACAGCTTGAGAACCCGCTGGTGCCATTGAAAAGCAGGTCCGGTGTCCTGGGCGAATATGTACGCGTCGTAACTGGGGACCTGTCCGAAACAGTCCAGCCAGGTGGGCGCCATGAAATTGATGGCCATCATGGCGCTGTCCTCGAACGGCATGTCGCCGGCGAGCTCGTGCATTGACGGCATGGTCGGCGTGACCCGGTTCCACTGGCCGACCAGTTTGTTGGCCTTCTCGATCCGAGGATCGGTGCGGTAGGTCGCGGCTTCCGGGGGCGGACAGGGGAACATCATCTCCCAGTGCATCAAGGTGCCATTATCGGGGTGCGCGGCCAGGACATTCTGCAGCAGGGACGTTCCGGAGCGGCCCTGGCCGACGATGATGATCGGCTCAATGATCCGCTCGTCGTTGATCTCCGGGTGACGCTTGTAAGTGTCTTCGATCCGAAGTTTTGCCTCGAGCAAAACCAAGACGTCCGAGCGCGTCCGCAATCTCCCCACCAGGTTCAATTCGGCTTCGTCCTCGAGTGCCCTGATGAAGTGGCGGAAGGGCTCGCGCCAGTCGTCGGCGCCGAAGTCCTCGAGACCGGTATTGCGCTTGGCCGCTTCCAGAAGGGAGCGTTCATCCAAGGGCACAACGCCCCGGATATCCATACAGTCGCCCTCTTCGTTGACCGCCTGGACCCAGTCCGGGCGCGGTGGGGGCTGCCATTGCATGCGGTGGTCGGGTTGCGCCGTTGCCGTTCCGATATCTGTCACCGTTGCACTCCTCGTGATGGCCGATTGCCGATCAAATGACGTGACGCTTCTGGAAAGCCGCGAACCGTTCGGCGAGTTGCTGCTCGCGTTGCTGCGCCGAGAGCCATGTCGTTCCCGCCGGCAGAGCCGCTTTGAGGTCGACGAGCTTGACGAGTTCGCCACGCGCCGAAGGGTTCCCGCCGGCCCACGGCTGTGCATCGGCACCTTCGTCGGCGCGCGGCAGCAGCTGCCACCGCTGCATGAACAGCGTCTCGTGCATCCCCAGGGTGTCCACCCAGTTGTGCACCCCCGGATCCTGAATGGAAAACACGTAGGTGTACGTGCCGTCGGGGTTGGCGACGCTCTGGGTGGTGTTGAGGCAACTGGTGCGGCTCCAGAAATTCCCACTCATCAGCCACCAGTCGTAAAGCGTAAGGATCCAATAGTCGGAACCGCCGGGGTCGAGCGTGAGCACATAGGCCTCGTCGTCGGCCAGGCTCAACCTGCCGCGCAACAGCTGCTGCGTCTGCATGCCCCCCACCCCCGAACTGTTGGCCGGTTCGGTAATGGTGTTGGGCTCCAAAAAGGCGACCATTTGCTTGAACCAGTAGTTCGTCGGAACGTCGTCAATGATGAACCGTTTCGCCACTGCGGTGAGCTGTTCGACTGTCCACGGCGGCGCGGTGGGCGGGTCCAGGCGCTCAACCCGGTACGCGTTGGGAACCTGTCCCCAATCGCGACGGCCATCGCGGATGAACAGGTACTTGGCGTCGAGCGTCGTCTGCAGGTGATTCGGCCGTCCATTCGCCGGTTCGGGGTCGATGGTGATGACGAATGTGCCGTCGTCGGCGATCACGACGTCGCGCCAGTCCAGCCACGCAACGTTCATCGACTGCGACAGATTGCTGGTGATGAACATCGGGCAGTCGCCGACCCGCGCGTCGGATACCTTGCCGTACAACACAAACCGCGAATGTCCGTCGACGGGGACGAAACTGTAGTGATTGTCCGGGTTCTCACCCGTACCCAGGCCACGGCAGCCGGGCACTTTCATGCCGAGCCAATCGTGCGGCGGCCCGTATCCATGGCCCAAAACCTTCGGATAGTTGGAATCCGAGTTCAGCGCCAGGATCACGTAGTGGAAGGCCCACTCCGCCATCTTCTCGTCGATCCGCTCGAGCGCCTCCGCGGGAATGTCGGATCCGCCCATGATCCTGAAGCGCGTGGTGGCCTGGGCCTGCGCCTCAACGATCGTCGGTGATTTCACGAGTTCCAGCGCTAGCGCTTCCAAGTCGCGCTGATCAACGGTAGCCGTCGGGTTGACCGGGGACAAAAAGAACACGTCGTCGACGAAACGCTCGTTCACGGATTTCGACATGCATGTCAACATAGGCACTGACTGCCAGAAGGTCAATACACGACAGTTGTATGCTGACTGCCATGGACCGACCCGCACGCCTGATGGATCGACGCCGGCAGGATGCACGCACGGAGATCGTCGCCATCGCGCATGAATTGTTTGTCCGCGATGGGTTCGAGGCGACGACGGTCGAGGCGATCGCCGGGGCGGCCGGCTGCGCCACGCGAACGTTCTATCGCTACTTCGGATCCAAAGAAGACGTCATGTTCCACGATCTGCCCGACGTGATCGCAGGCCTTGAAATGCTTCTCGACACCAAGCTCGCGGCCGGAACGGCCGAATGGACCGCGGTGAGTGAATCACTGATCGACTTCATCGGGCGATTCGATGCGGCGGACGCGCGCGCCGCGACCCAGCGAATGGACCTCTGGTTGCACGAGCCGGCACTGAGGGCGCGCTACCTGCAGTACGTGGCGCAAACCGAAGCTGTTGTCGTGGACTCGCTGTGCCGGCATCGGGGCACGTCGGCGGAGAAAGACGATGTCGCCAACCTGATGGCGGTCGCCGCGGTTGGAGCATACCGAGTTATCGTTAGCACCCATCGGGGTCGCGCACAACACAAGCTCGGCGACCATCTTCGGGACGCGCTTGCCACCCTGGGCGCGGGCCTCGGCAGATCGAAGTAGCTAAGGGTGAGGGGCGGTGTATCGCCCGACCCGATCACGCTATCCGCTGGTGGCGCTGCGGGTCCCCTATCTCGCGGCCACCATCCACCGGCCACATTCGGCGAGCCAATGAAAAGACAAAGGACCGGTATCTGCGCGAGTGCACACGAATACTCGAGCTTCCTTTGGATGGCGCGCTGGAGGCATTCCGGTTGGTGTGGCGGCGTTTTGACCACGCTGTAGCCCTGCGGGCGATGGCCACACTGGCCGTTGTCCAACGACTGCGTGAAGCCGTAGGGGCGCTGATAGAGCATCCGGGGTATCGCTGTTTTTAGCCGTGCCCTTTGCGAAGCCTGCGCAGGAATGTGCGCGAGTGGTGCAGTGGCCAGTAGTCTTGGCCTTCGCCCAGAGCTGTTTGCCCGTCGAAGTCCCACTCGACCAGCGACCAGAAGGTGGTCAGCCAGGCATATCCCTGCCAGTTGAACATGTTCCGCACGCGGCCCGTAGCCTCGAGACGCCGGCCGAGCGAATCGGTTGCTTCGACCCGGTAGGTCGCGGGGCGGCCGGATTCGTCGCGTCGGGTCACCGCGATCGTGTTGCCTTCGGCGAGTGTGAGATCGCCGTAGCGGCCGTCGCGCAGGTAGTAGCCAAGGATCATGTCTTCGGCGGTGCCGATCACCGGATCATCCTCGGGTTTGCGGAAACTCACCGCGAGCGCATGGAAGGAACTACGCTCGCCCACCGCCCAGACCATCTGGCCGCGCGGGTTGTTGACGATGTCGCGGATGCCCCACGACCGATCGCGCTGAGCGACACAGTTCACGGCGATCACTTCTCCGTCTATGTGCAGGGTCCCGATCATCCGGCCCGGCTGGTCGTAATGGCCCTTGCCCCATTCTTGGAGGCCGCCAGGGAAACCCGTATCGTGCGGGAGACAGTCGGCGAGGAAGTCGAGGTCGACCGCGACGCCGGCGTTGAATGCGGTCTGACCCCGATAACTGAACCGGTAGTGGCGCAGCGGCTCGAGGAGTTCGACGCGCAAGCCGTTGGCCAGCTCGAAGTCAAACATCTGTGCGCCTGCGGGAGTTTGGAAGCCCTCACCCCAGTCGTACAGCAGGCAGTCGTACGTCTCGCTCCCCTGGCCGTCCCAGGCCGCTATTCCGCCCACCGTGTAGCCGATGTTGGGCCGGTGGTACAGGTAGACGAATCCCGAGAGGTCCCGTTCGGGGGCCATAAAGGAAAACCAGCTGGCCTCGTTCCAAAATGGCTCGCCTTGCGGGGCTGGGTGAAACAAGTCGTCGTGCACGGTGATGCCCACCGGTCCTCCTCGTGATGCTGTCGGATGTGGTTACGTGGCTTGTTCGAGCACCTCGACGGTGCCGCTGGCACCGTCGACGCGGACCCGGTCGCCGGTGCGCAGGCTCGTGGTACCGGTACCGGTGTTCACGACGCACGGAATCCCCAGCTCGCGGGCGACCACTGCGGCATGGCTGAGTGTTCCGCCGATGTCGACTACTAGTGCCGCCGAGATGAGCATCGCCGAGGCCCACGAGGGATCGGTTGTTGCCGCCACGAGCACGTCTCCCGGTTGCACCTCCGACAAACTGGGGTCGGTGATCACGCGCACGACGCCCTCGACGACACCAGCACTCGCGCCGATTCCGGTCAGTTCGGCAGCGGCTTCCCCGGGTTCGGCGGACGCCGCCAAGGCGGGCTCGGGGCTGCCCCAGAACGCGGTCGGGATTTCAAATGAGCGGTAGCGGACCTGCTCTGCTCGGCGTTCGGCGACCAACGTGCGGGCATCGTCGGGGATGACGCCGGAGATCTCTGCTGCGGTCAAATACATGATGTCGTCGACGGTGTCGAGGGCGCCCGTCGCCACGAGGATTTCGCCGATGCGGCGGGCGGCTGCGCGGGCGACGTCGAGTGAGCGCAGGAAGTTGGTTTTGCCGATGCCGCGCATGGGCATGTTGCGGCGTGCCAGCCATAGGACGATCCGCGCCCCCGTACGGCTGACGGGGTTGGGCATCCGCGACAGCAGTTCGGCTTCCGCCGCTTTTCGCTCGACTGTTCGCCGCGCGCCGGCACGACGAGGATCCTTGTCGTCCGGCTGATCTCGGTAGATCCGCGCTAGCCGTCGAATGGGGGTCGGATCTTCGCGCCAGACGCGACCGGCGATATCACCCTCCAACGTCCCGTGAAAACCGTGCCGACGCAAGAACTCTTCCTCGCTCAGGCGCCCATGCCCGAGGTCCCACAGGTCGATGACCACTTCAGTTTCAGCGTGCTCGCCACTGCCAGCGGTCAGCGCACCGAAAGCGTCCTCCATGCCGGCGCGGGTGACGACCTTGCGCAGCGCGTCAAAGACCGGTGGCACTCCGACGATGTTGCCCTGGGCCTGTAGCGCGGTCGCTTCCTGGAAGCGTTGATTGGCCTCGCGGAATTGTGCTTGCGCACCAGCGAGATCCAGCTTCGGAGAGCGGAGCAGCTCCGCTGTCCACCATGGCGTAATCTCTTTGTTCTGGCGTACCAGAACGGCTTTGGCGCGGGCGAAGTTACGCGGCATGTTCCACGCAACGTGCGGGTACCGGCGTCGGGTCGCGGCCTTGATCATGCCATCGGGCACGCTGCCCAGTAACTGTTCGGCAAGCATTTCCCCGCTGGCTCCCGGAATCCGTTCGCCCATCGCGTAAAACGCACTGACCGAGGCGACGGCGCGGCCATAGGCGATCTGGATGATCCGGTCCTGCGGGTCGTCGGGAACCCCGGAGGACGAGCGTTCCAGCACCCCCATCTGGACGAAGCCGTAGCGGGCGGCGATCTCCGCGGCGGGACCCCACACCGACCAGGTCAGCGGGGACAGCACGCCGGGTGCGGCCTCACCGAGGTTGGCCGTGGAGTAGAACTGCGCAGGGTCTAGATCGCCGTGCATGGTGCTGGGAGTGCCCAGCGCGGGGCGGTTGCTCCAGACGGTCTCGGGACGGGCTTGCAATACCAGCAAAGTACCGTCGCAGTCGAGCGCCCATTCGACATCCATCGGATGACCGAACGCGGTCTCGATCGCGGCGCCGAGTTCGGCGAGGGAACGGGCTTGGGAGGCGTCGAGACTGGGCTGCACGCCGATGGTGGGGTCGAGTGGTTGCAAGGTCACCCGGCCGGTGGCGCGGTCCAATGCATACTGGGCGGACTGCTGGCTGATCCGCGTTTTCTTTGGTTTTTCCAGGGCGCCTTTGGTGAACCAGAACTGGTCGGACAACACATCACCGACCACGACACCCTCACCGAGTCCGTGCGCGGATTCGATGAAGATCAGCCCCCGGTAACCGGTGACAGGCTCTAGCGTCATCATCACTCCGCCGGCGGCCGCCTGGACCATACGCTGCACCACGACGCCCATGGCCGTATGGTCGGCGTCGACCTGGAAGCGGCCGCGGTACCCGATCGCACCGGCGTTGTAGAGGCTGCCCCAGCATCGTTTGATGTGTTCGTGCAGCGCGTCCCGACCTTCTACCCATAGGTAGGTGTCGTGTTGGCCGGCGAAGGAGGCGGCTGCGGTGTCCTCCGCGATGGCACTGGACCTCACGGCGACGGGGCCATCCCCGAGTTCGGCGTAGGCGGCGTCTATTTCGGCGGCCAGATCAACCGGTAGCTGCAGAGCGGAGATCAGTTCGTGGATCGCCGACGACTTGTTCTCGTCGTTGAGGTCTTGCCGCGCAAGCACTTCGGCGACGCGTGGGCCGATACCGGCGGCTGCGATCACGCCGCGGTATGCGTCGGCGGTGATGGCGAAGCCGGCAGGCACCGGCAGGCCGAGTTGGATCAGCGCATAAAGGCCTTTGGCTTTACCACCGACTTGATCTGTAAGTTCGGGCGAGCATTGCGCCAGAGGAAGGACGACGGGCCGGGACGAATCCCAGGATGAGTCGAAGCCATCCCGCAGCTCCTGCGCGTCATGTCCGTTCATGGCTTATTCCTCACTCCGCGTCAACCATGACATCGACCACGGCCAACTGTACACAGTGTGGATAGATCGGTTTGTCCGCGGCCGGCGCTCGGGTTTTACGATGTGAAGGTTCCGAATCCCCAGGGGGGTCATGGCGTCGCGGCAGTACCAACGAATCCCACCGGGCCCTAAGCCACGGCTCAGCCGGGACGACATCGTCGACGAGGCGCTGCAGATCTTGGCGGTCGGCGGACCCGATCAACTGTCACTGCGTCGGCTCGGAGCTCGGCTGGGCGTGACCGCCCGCACGTTGTATGGCTATTTCGACTCGAAGGATTCGTTGGAGTCGGCACTGGTGGAGCGCGTCATGCCGGCGCCGCCGCCGCTGGATCCGGCTCAGCCATGGCATCAGCAGCTCCGCTCCTACGTCCTGCGAATCCATGACGCCTTCGTGGAACAGCCCGGAGCGGCGCAGCTTTTCGCGGCGCGTTCGGCACGCAGCAGCGCCATGGACCAGGTACGGGAATACTTGCTGACACTATTGGTCGACGGCGGCCTGGGCCACGCCGACGCGATTGCCGCCCTGGGTACCTTGAGTCGCTACCTGATGGGTTGCGTCGTCATCGAGGCCGAGCGTCATGCCGAGGTCGGCGTCAAGGTCGACCGGTTCACCACGCTTCCCCGTGAGAAGTTCCCCGTACTCGCGTCCTTCGCCGACGAATACGCCGGGCGCGACTCGGAAGAATCGACGCGATATGGCTTAGATCTGATCCTGGCAGCACTGCGCGACGTAGCGGGACATGGTTCAACGAGTGACCAGGCCGACGGAGGGCAGCGGTGTGCGAATCACTGATCGACTTCATCGGGCGATTTCGATGCCTCAGAGGCGGTAGTCGGTGGATCCCCACCGAGAATCTCTGGGGCGCTGAACGCCGGCGAGCCGGTGAAGGTTCCGATGGCGGTCGTGAACCCGCCCGTGATGTGCGCGATCCCGAAGTCGCACAACGCCGGCTCGCCGAAGTCGGTAAACAAGATATTGCCCGGTTTGACGTCCCGGTGCAGAATCTCGAGCCGGTGCGCACCCTCCAGCGCGCCGGCCATCTTCACTCCGAGCCGCAGCGTCTGCTCCAACGACAGCGGCCCGACGCCGCGAATCCGTGCCTCTAGCGACCCGCGCCGGTGGTACTGCATCACCAAGAACGGGTAACCGCTCGCGGTTTCCCCGACGTGCAGAATGTTGACGATGTTGGGATGCCCGGTGAGCCGCCCCATCGCGCGCTGCTCGCGCAAAAACCGCTCGTGGTTCTCGTCGGGCTCGGTGGTAAGGACCTTCAATGCCACGACTCGGTCAAGCGCGGCTTGGGTGCATCGGTAGACGATGCCGAAACCACCTCGCCCGATTTCCTCGGCGTCAACGAATCCGGCCGCACCCAATTCCATGGCGACCGTTAGGCCGACATCGCGTTGTGTCGTGAACGGATCGCTGTTCATCCCCCAACTCCCTGCGATACATGCGAGCTTAGCCCGCGGTCGCGGACGTGGTTATCGCATTGGGGCAGCCTCTGTCGCCTCGCAGTGATTGGCTAGGTGATTTCGTTCAATCGCCCGCTCGCGAGGCACGGCCCGTACGTGAGATCTTCGGCGCACCCCCGAGGATCTCGACGCGACCGGTTGTGCCGTCCACCCGTACCCGCATGCCATCTCGCAACGTGGTGGTCCCGTTGCGGGTGCCGGCGACACACGGCAGTCCCAATTCGCGGCACACGATGGCGGCGTGGCTCATGGCACTTCCGACGTCCGTGACCACCGCTTCAGCTAGCGGGAATAGTGACGCCCAGCTGGGATCGGTCGCCCGGCACACCAGAACCGTGCCCTCGTCGATGTCCGCCTCGTCGAGATCGTGAATGACACGCACGATTCCCTCGGCGATGCCGCCGCTGACCCCGAGGCCCTCCACCGTGTGGGGCCAACAGCCGACCTGTGTTTCGCCGGCCGGGGTGGCGACGTCGAGGGGGGGCTTGCCGCGCCAGACGTGTGGAAGGACGATTCGGTCGAATGCCGCGTGGTCGGACCGACGCTGGTTGACCAGGTCGGGCCAGCGGTCACGGTCGCCGCGGGCGATCTCATCGATTGTCAGGAACCGGACGTCCGCGGGATCGTCGAGCACTCCGGCGCCGGCGAGGTCACGACCCACGATCCGCGACGCCGCTCTCGCGCCGTCCACGGCCCGCAACATGCTGGCACGTCCGGTTTCGCGCCACATCGGTGCGTGCGCCGCGAAGCGCACGAGTGCGCGCGCTGGGATCGACCGGATCGGACCGAGGGCCTGTTCGAGGCGCTGCACGGCGGCGGCATGCTCGCGGCGCCGCCGAATTACCAGCTGATCCACGTCCTCGGTGGCGTGGCGTGAGCGGTAGGTGGCCGCCAGCTCGACAACTGGTCTCGAATCCTCCCGCCACACAACCGATTCCACCAACCCCTCGCGCGGCCCGTGGTAGCCGTGCCGGTGCAGAAAATCCTCGACGGAAATTTTGTCGGCCGACAGCTGCCACAGGTCACGGACCAGATCGAACTCGGCGGTCCCCTCCTCACTCTTGATCAGCTCGTGCTGCAAGCCCTCGAGCCCGGCGTTGATCGCCATCGTCTCGACTCGACCCATGACCCCCTGGCACGCCATGGACAACACCATGTGAATGACCAAGATCGCCTCAAAGCGGCGGCGCGCCTCGACCAACGCGCGCACCGCCGAATCACCGGTCAGCCCTTCGGGTTCGAAGACCGTGGCCTGCCACCACCGCGCGGTCTCATCAGCGCACGGCTGGAGCTCGCGCATCGCGCGTCGCAGCGCGACGGGAAATTTCGCCAGGACAAACGGATAGCGCCGCATCTTGCGCAGACCGGTGGGTTCGGGGTCGCCGCCGCGCTGCACCGAGCCGAAAAGCTGCGCCTCCATCAAGGCGGCCGAGCCGCCCGGCACCCGTGCGGCCATTCGGCCCATCTGGTCGAGGTTGGCGATGGCATGGCCGTAGGCCACAGACAGGAAGCGAGCATCGACGTCGTCGGGAATCGGGCGCTGCGATTCCGGCAGGACACCGAGATCCACCCAGCAACCGCGCATCGTGGCCTCGGTCGGCGGGAAGTACATGGAATAGGTGAGCGGCGTGACCGTTCCGGGCAGGCCCTCATCGACATTGGCTGTGGTCCAGCGCAGCCGGGTGCCGGGCCAGTGCACCGGGCTGGCAGCCAACTCGCCGGGTGTGAGGTTGGCCGTGGGTGGCGGCTGCACGTCAGCGCTCCCTCGTCACCGCGAGCTGGGACGGCGGGTAGTCGGGTACAACCCCGAGAGAACCCTGAGCGCTCAGCGCGCGGCGTGCGGAACACACGGACAGAAACATGCTGCTCAGCAATATATAATTATCATTAAATTTTGTGCAACCCTAAACTTTCGCGGCCACAGGCTGTTTGATCAGCCGGCAGATCTCGGCCGAAGCCTCGATGGTGGCCTCGGGTTCAACCGGCACCAGGATGGGCCCGAAATCGGCGATCAGATTGATCGTTGAACCCGCTTCGACGAAGGGCCTAATCTCCTTGGCGATATCGTCCGGAGTGCCATAGAAGAACGTCTTGCGCACCATCTCCGGTGTCACTCGGTCGGTGACCGCCTTGAGGTCGTCGAGCGTCATCGAATTCGGTTTCATGTGGAAGGCGTAATGCCAGTCGAGCGGCATCACCGGTTCGATTCCCTCAGGCTCCCAGTCCCGCTGGTTGATCCGGCCACCCGTTGCCGCGTACCACTTCACCAACGGGTTGTCGACGTACTGCTCGAAATCGTCCTTGCTCTTGGTGATGAACGCGATGTGGTGTAGTGCGAAATGGAATGGGTCGTCGCCGCGACCCAGGTCCTTCAGCGTCTGTTTGTGCCCTCGGACCAACTCCCCGAAGCGCGCGGGGTCGGCGTAAACGAACGGCGCGCCGGTGCCGAAACCGTCGGCGTATTTCAGTGCCATCTCGGTCAGCCGCGGGCCGCCGCCCATTGCGATGACCTCGGGCCGGTGATCCTTGCCGGCGTTGCCGATGAACGCATCTTTGAGGTTGAAGATCTCGCCGTCGAAATCCACGGGCTCGCGAGCCGTCCACAGCAGCCGCAACACCTGCAGGGTTTCGTTGAGTCGCTTGAGACCCAGCGAGCGCTTGCGGCCGAAGGGCCCGATGTTGCGCATCTCGCCCGCACCCAAAGACAACAACGCGGAGCCCGCTGTCGACGAGGCCAAGGTCAGCATGGTTTGCGCCAATTCCGGCGCGTCGCGCCGCAGCGCGTCGGTGCAGATCGCAAATCCCAACTGGTCGACACCGCTGAGCGCGAACGCCATCGTCACGAACGGATCCTGCAGGGAATCGATATCGGGGAATTCCGCTGCCAGCGGCGTGTTCTCGGGGACGAACAGCTTGTTGGGCCACCAGCTGGTCAGCTGATCCCAGATCACCGCGTAGTCGATTTGGCCCGTGGCCTGTAACGCGGCCGCATAGGGGCCCGCAACCTTGGGATCGATGTGCCTGGAGGCCCAGATACCAATGCCGGCACGGATTTCGTTCATGGCTGCTCCCACCTGCGACGCTGCTGTGGCGACAAACTAATGATTTTGTAAATACATACGCATTAAACGTAGATGCGAGCATTCCACAATGTCAACAGCTACCCTGCTGTTTATGGCGAGCTCCAACGTTTCACCGCCGACTGCACGCGACGCCGCCCGTGGCCAGGTTCTGGATGCGGCCCGCCGGTGCTTCCTGCGCGACGGATTGCGCGCTAACACAATGGAAGACGTGGCGCGTGCAGCGCAGACATCGCGACAAACCGTGTACAAGTACTTCTCCGGGCGGCGCGAACTGATCGAGGCTGCGATCGCCGCGCGCATCGCCGAACTCGCCGACGACATCCTCGCCCGTGACTGGAGCACGATGACGTTGGTCGAGGCGTTTGTGGCCCGCGCCGCGGCCATCGTGCAGTCGATCCGCGACGACCATGAACTTGGCGTTTTGCTCGGCGAAGGATCGCCGCTCACGCTGCATGAGGCGCTGTGGCAACCGTCGGTGCGGCAGCGGGGGCTCACCGACTGGCGGCCATGGCTGCGAGAAGCCAGACGCGCCAGTCTGATTCGCGGCGACGTCACCGACGACGATCTGTACGACTGGTTGCAGACCGTGCTGACGTCGGTGATTCTGCGCCCCACTCCCGACCCGCCCTACGAGCGAATGCTTATCGAGACATTCTTGCTGAAGTCGTTGAGCGACGGCTGATTCAAGGTGCCCGCAGCCGAGCGCGGGCCTGCTCGGTCGGCATGCAGGACCAGTCCTCACCGCCCGCGCTGACGCCGTCGAAGGTCCAGTTCATGCCAGCGCACAGCTGGTAGGTGCGGTCGTAGACGGGCCACACCAGCGTGTTCAGGTGCGTCCCGGTGGCGTCGAGCACGCGGCCCCGGTCGTCGATGGCGTGCAGCTCCGCGCGACGGGCACTCAGGTCGGGCCCGCGCTCGGAGACGCGGCACGTCCCGCCGGTGACAAGCCCGCTCTCCCCGTCCCGGCAGTAGTAGCCGAAAGCGACGGCGTCGTCGACTCCGAGAACCGGATCCTGCGCGGGCGGTTGCGTGCTCACCGACAGCACGGAAAAGTAGTTGCGCTCTGAGGCGCAACACCACATCAGCTCCATCCGACGAGCGGCGACCGCATCGCGCGGACCCCACGACCGGTCGCGGATCGACGGCTGGTCGACCACGATCGTCTCGCCGCCGACGGTCACGGTGCCGGTCATCTGGCCGTACTGCTGATAGTGGCCGTTGGTGAAGCCCTCCGACTCTGTCGTCCAACCGTCAAGGCCCTGGTTCTGGCCAAACGCAAATGGGTGGGTGAGTTTGCGCCACTCCAGATCGAGATCCAGCGCGCCACGGTGGCGAATTCGGAAGTGCCCGAAGGGCTCAACCATCTGCACCGACAGCCCGTTGTCGAGCGTGAAGTCGAACATGTCCGCACCGGCGGGCAGCGCGAGATGCCGGTTGTAGTCATAGCCCAGGCAGTCGTACTCGCTGCTCCCGGAAGCATCCCAGACCTTCACGCCGCCAGCGGAAAGGTTCATGTTCGGCCGGTGGAAGAAGTACACGTAGATGGTGGTCCGGCGTTCCGGCAGGACGAGGCCGAACCAGGCGCTCTCGTTCCAGTGCGGATGGTCGCTGCGAGCATGGAAGTGTTCGTCCGCGGCGTCGATGTCAATCGAATGAGTTGCCTCAACCGCCATCTCGCTCAGCCTCTCTCGCGTGAGGTCATTCAGCTATGACTTGACGAAGACGTCGAGGCCCATGAGAACCAAGAAGACGACCAATACGTAGCCCTCGAACAACGCCCGCAGGGCGAACGGGGCGGACCGCACATCCATGAAGTGCAGGCCGATCAGCCGCACCTTGAACATCGCGATGCCCACGATGATCACCGCACCCACCGAAGCGAATCCGGCACCCTGTTCGACCCCGACCAGAAACGATCCGAAAGTCAGTGCCAGCAGCAGCACCCACACCAGCGTTACACGACGGGTCGCAGTCATCGTCACCTCACCAGATAGAACAGGGCGAACAGCACCACCCACAGCAAATCGACCATGTGCCAGAAGATTCCGCCGGTCTCGCACAGTCGCGCCTGCTTATCCGCGAACTCGGTCTGTCGGATAACGACGATCAATCGGCCCAAGACGGCGAGACCAATCACCACATGCAGCAGATGGATACCGGTGAACATGAAGTAGTACGAGAAGTACTCGCCGCTACCCACCCCCTTGTCGGCGGCGAACAACTGGGTCCATTCGACGGCCTTGACGACGATGAAGCCGGCCCCGCAAGACATTGCGGCCGCGACCAGGCGCCAGGCGCCCGCTCGCCGTCCGGCGAGGACCCGCTGGACGGCCAGCACCACCAGCAGCGAACTCAACAGCAGCAGAACGGTATTGATCGTACCGAGCGCGACGTGCAGTTCGGTGTGGTCGCTCGCGAACACCGCACGGTTCTTACCGCGGGAGTACATGAAGGTCGCGAAGAACAAGGCGAACACCATCATGTCGCCCAGCACGAAGACCCAGATCCCCTCTTCGCCGGGGATTTTCCGCGGTGAATCCGCGGCTGTCTGCTGCACCCGCGATTGCCGGAGTAGTGTCATCGCTGCAACTGACTCCGCCGCGGCTCATTCTCGTTCTCCGGTGCGGCCGAGGCGATCGAGCCGCCTTCCGCGGCGCCAACGCTCACCCACAGCTGCCACGCCATGATCAAGAACCACGCTCCGAAGAAGACCGCGACCAGCCAGAATGCCAGCAGACCGTTCCAGGCGAAGACGCCGTTCTTGAACAGCACCACCAAACCGCCTGCGGCAAAGATGAATCCACACCAGACGTTGAAGTAGCCGAACCACCGGGGCCAAATCTCGTGTTTCGCACCGAAGATGGCGAACCCAATGGCCAAGCACTGGATAGTGGCGGCCGGCCAGTTCATAACGAACGGTAGCCAGCCGAGGTCGTTGAGAGCCTGGGTGATCTCTGGATCGCGCTCGGGACGGTAGGACGCGGCGGCGAAGGAGAAACACGGCAGGATGATCGCCATCACCGCGATCGCCACCCCAACGAGTTCGGTATAGGCAAGCGCGGAGTGCCGGCCGCCCTCCATCTGCCTGATCCGGATCGCGATGAGCGCCCCGAATGGCGCCTGCAAACCCGAGGCGGCCAGCATCACGACCAGCCCCAGCCGCTTCAGGCCGGTATTCGTCGACCAGAACTGGGCTATCTCAGTGGCGTTGCGCATCGGAGATATCGGCGGAAACAAACCGATCATGATCATCGCGGGGAACAACAGCAGCACGAACGCGGCGCCGCAGAACGCCATCGTCTTCTGCATCGCTGGTGTCATCGCAGAACTCCTTTGTTCCCGGGGTTCACATCAATGCGTCCCGAATTGCCCTCGCGTCGTGGGTCGCCTGGGGCTGGCCCGGGCGACCCACGACGACTTCGATCGTCCGGGGCTCAGACCCCGGCTTTGTCCGAACGAGGAGCGGAGGTTGCGCCGTGCGCAAACACCACGGTCGGGCCGACGAGCAGCGCCTGAGTCGGGTCCTCGGGGTCGGTGGCGATGCCGTCACCGGGTTTCACCCCGCCCTCCTCGCACATCTTCTGCCACATCGCCGCCCGCGTCGAGCGCTTCGGCGTCAGTTTTCCGTACGCGAAGATGCGCCACAGGGTCCAGTTCGGTGCCGGCAGAGACTGCGGCCGCCCGACGAGTTTATGCAGGACCAACATCCAGCCGACCATCATCGCCATCATGATCGTTGTGGCCACCCAGCGGGCCGCGACCGGCAGCGTCGAGTTGTGCGCGAGCAGGTGAATCCAGCCGATCCCGAAGTAGTTCATCATCATGCCGGTCGGCGCCACGAGCAGTAACCACAGTTTGTGCGCGCCCTTCAGGCGCGGCACCGCAAAGGCCAGCATCGCCCCAATGGTGACGAACGACCCGCCGTTGATGAACCCCCACCAGTAGGGGAAGCCGAGGAATTTGAATGGCTGCACGCCGTAGTACTCGTAGGTCCTCAGGTTGATGCCGATGGTCTCCATCAGCGCGTCGGTGGCGATACCCAGCCCGAGCAACATGACGAAGTGCTTGGCATGGGCTCCGTTGCGGATGACGAAATAGCAGAAATACGCCTCGAGACCGAGGAACGCCACGTAGCACAACGGGATGAGCGCGGGGACGGTGATGCCGAAGTTGGTGAACGCGGGTACCAGGTTCTTGGCCCAGTGCAGGTGGCCCAGCATGTCGAGCATGGGTTCGCACTGGCTGCAGATGAATCCGCTGGCGATCACCAGCAACGGCGTGTAGTTCCTGCTCCGCGCCGCTGCCCTGATCGCCCAGGGCAGCGCGAAGATCACGGCGGCCGCGCCGGCAACAAAGAAAAAGGTGATCTGGGCCGGGGCGCTCGCGATGAAGTCGCCCGGGCTCGGCTTGATATTGGGAGGCCAGCCTTCCTGGCCGACCAGCGGCCACCAACTCTGACTGAGCATCGAACTCATCGATATCAACCTTTCTGACTGTTAAGGCGTACGCGGTTGCTGAGGTGCGGTTTCCCGCACTTCCAGTCGCCGGAAACCCCCCTCGGCTGGTGTGGATCAGCTCACACTAACACGCTGTTCAGACAACGTGTATACCTCGTTTTAAATTTGCTTATATTCTTCTTCTGAGGCCCGGTGACGAGCGCAGATCAAGGTAAGGTTCCGGCGATGACCGAAATGGCGCGACGTGCGATCGGTCGACGACGGGTGGCGGATACCGACACGGCCTCAGCGGCGGAAAGTATCTTCGCCGCCACTGCGCGCCTCCTGGCGCGGCAACCGTTCAACGACATCAGCGTCGCGCAGATCCTCTCTGAAGCAAAGATTTCACGGGCGACTTTCTACTTCTATTTCGCTTCCAAATTTTCCGTGCTCAGCGGACTGCTCGAGCGCGCGATGAACGACATCTTCGAGACCGTGCAACCGTTCTTGGCCCGACCCCCCGAGGAATCGCCGACAGCTGCCCTGCAGCGCAGTATTCGAGCTGTCACGCACGCGTGGCACCGTCACCGAGCGGTACTACAGGCAGCGAATCACCACTGGCACTCCGAGCCGGAACTACGCGATCTGTGGTTGGCCATCGCGGAGCGCTTCATCGCCGCCGGGGCCGTCGAGATCGAACGCGAACGCGATGTGGGACTGATCAGTTCGCCGGTGCCCAGCAGAACGCTGGCCGCCACGCTGTTCTGGGCTACGGAACGAGTTCTCTACATCGCGGGCCTGGGAGTTGAGCCGGGGCTCGCCGACGAGGAGGCTTCCGTCGACGCGTTGGTCACCATGTGGCGGGGCACCCTCTACGTGTCCTGATGAGCCGGCCGGCCCGGTTTGTCTCACGCGCTATCTCGGCGACATCCAGCGCGCGCCGTTCAGTTCTGGCCGGCCAGCGCCGCCCGCCGAATTACCGGCTCCCCGCGGTCCCGACGCGCCTCAACGATCACCAAATAGGCGGTTACGCAGATCCAGATGAAGAAAATCGCCACGCCGATACCCCAGACGATGATCCCGTTCCAGGCCAGCGGTCCCTCCTTGAAGAACACCACGAATCCCGCGGGGAAGACACCGAGAACGGCGAAGAAGTTCAGGTAGGCGTACCACCGCGGATACACCGGTGCCGAATTGCGGTCCTGCAGCACGATCGCACCGATGATCGCGTTCTGGATGAGCACGGTGGTCGTGGTGCCGATGAAGGTCAACCACGCCACATCGTTGAGCGCCTGGGTTACCGCGGGGTCGCGCTCCGGTCGGTAGGCCACGCCCTGCCAAAGCATCAGCGGCAAGATGATCTCGAGCACGGTGCACGCCGCGGCTGCGAGCTGCGCGTAGACCAGAGTTCGCGGCGCACCCTCGATGCGGCGCATCTGAGCGGAGATCACCGCGTAAAACGGTGCGAGTAAACCTGTTCCGAGCATCGCGATGAACAAGCCGATCCGCCTTGCCACCGTGTCGTGGGCAAACCAGGCCGCGACCTCTGTCGCGCTCAGCGAAGGTGCCGGCGGCCAGATGAAGTGCCCGATGGGCAGCAAGCCGATGAAGAACAACAGCGTCATCAGTGGCCCGCACCAGGCGCACACAACTTGGTTGCGATACGTCACAGCGATGCTCCCTTACGATGATCTGCCAGGCGTGCCACCTCGGCACGCAACTGCTGCACCTGCACAGCCAAATCCTCTTGCGGTGACTGATTTTCGGGCGTGGAGCCTTCGGCGCGAATGGCCTTCAGCATCAACACAGACATGGTGACCATCCAGATCGCGAACACGGTCAGAGGTAAGTACCAGGTGAACAACCCGTTCCACGCAAACGGCCCGTCGTGAAAAAAGACAGCAATCGTCCCGGGCGTGAACAGCACCGCCACCCAGTAGTTGAGATAACCCGCCCACCGGGGAAACACGGGGTTCGGGCGCCCGTCGCGGGTGTCGAGGAAGATCGCGGTGCCGATCGCGACGGTCTGCAGTATCGGCGTCGAAGTGATGCAGACGAACAGAAACCACGCGGTGTCATTCATCGCGAGCAGCACTTGAGGGTCGCGCGCGCGATAAGTCATGGACTGCCAGATCATCAGCGAGATGATGAATTCCAGCACGAACAACGCGCCGACGGCCAGGTTGGTATAGGCGAGCGCCCCGACGTGACCCCGCATGCGCAGCATCAGAGCGGTGATTGCCGCGCTCCAGGACGCCAGCAGCGCCGACGCGAACAGCGAGACGATCATGCCGCCCCGGATCCGTACGGCATTGTCGGTGAACAGCTGTCCTAGCTGTTCACCGGTGAGCTTTGGCGCAGGCGGCGGGATGAAGCCCGCAATCACCCAGAACCCGACGAAAAATATTATGATGCAGGCGATTCCGCTCCAGGCGCAGATGCGCTGAGCCGTCGTGTTCATCGGATGACCTCTCCGTTGAGGCTTATTACTTCTCGGCGCGTTTTATCAGCTGCACGGTGCCGGCCGTGCCGTCGACGCGGACCAGGTCGCCGTCGCGCAGCCTGCGAGTTCCGGTGCGGGTGTTGACGACACAGGGCAGCCCAAGTTCCCGTGCGACCACCGCTGCGTGGCTGAGAACACTGCCGATATCGACGACCAGCGCCGATGACACGAACATGATGGACGCCCAGCTGGGGTCGGTGGTGGGGGCGACCAGGATCTCACCGGGCTCGACCTCGACCACCGCCGGATCGTGGATCACCCGGACAGGCCCTTCCACCACACCGCTCCCTGCCGCTATCCCGGTGAGCACCACGTCGTCCCCGGAACTGTCGTCCGCGCTCTGGATCACGGTGGGTTGTGGTGTGCCGCGCCACCATGAGGGCAGTTCGAGGCGCTGATACTCCGCGCGCCTTTCGCGCCGTCGGTCGACCAGACTCTGCACGTCGCCGGGCAGACCGTGGACGATTTCTTCCACGGTCAGATAAAAAACATCGCTTGCATCCGCAAGTGCACCGCTGATCGTGAGATGCTCGCCGACCCGACGCGCGGACGCACGAGCGACGTCGAGCGCCTGCAGGAACGACGCCTTGCCCACCCCACGCAGAGGGATCGTGCGCGCAGCGTGGTTGAGCAACAACCGGACTCCGGGGCGCGCAGTCGCCGGCAGCGCCGCGAGCAGCTCGGCTTGCACCTTCGGGAGGCGCGCGCGAGCCGCTCGCTCCCGGGCCAGCGGACTCGCTTCTTCGTCGGTGGCGGCGTAACTCTGGATCACCGCGGCCACCGGGGCGGGGTTCTCGCGCCAGACCCGGCTCGAAATCTCGCCTTCCAGGGGACCGTGGAAACCCTGGTTGGCGACGACCTGCTCGAGCGTCAACTCACCGCGTGAGGCCTTCCAGATGTCTTCGATCATCGACATTTCCGCACCGCCGGTGCCGGAAAGCACCCCGACGTCGCCTATTCCGGTGCGCTTCACCAAGGCGGTGAGCGCATTGACGAGCGGGGTGATCGCGGCGAACAGCGCGATTCCGTGCGCGGTCATGGTCTCGGAGAACCGGCGTGTCGCACCGTCGAAGATCGCAACGGCCCCGGCCAGGTCCGTGTCGGTCAGCCGCGGGATCTCGTTGCGCCACCACGCATCGACCTGCGGCGCCAACCGCCGAACCCTGCCCGGCATCGTCAATGCCGCATACGGCAGCCGGTAGGCGATGACGGGATAGCGTCGCATCGTCGGGGCGAAGGTCATGGTCGGAGGGGCCTCGCCGAGCATCCCGGCGATGGCGACCGCGCCCGTGGTGCCCGGCATGCGATCGCCAACCGTGGCCAACCACTCACTTCGCATGGCGATGCGGCCGAAAAATGTGGTGATGATCCGGTCGGGCCCCGCCGCGGGCTGCATGCGTTCGGCGCTATCGAACACACCTATCGCGTAGGACAAATCGCGGCACATGCGGTCGCCGATGTCCGACCAGATCGACCAGCCGAGCGGCGTCGCGACTCCCGGCAACGCCTCACCGACATTGACAGTGGACCAATGGGTTTCAGCTCGGCCCGGCTGGTGGAGGGGATTCCAGACATCCGTCATGCGTCTTTACCCGATTTTGATTGAACGCTCGGTGTGGCCGTAGCCGACTTCACCGTCCCACTCGAACCGCGACAGGTTCTCGAAGTTCGCGGTCGCCGTGACGGACGGGTCATAGCCGATGCAAATATCGTTGGGGCCGTCAAAACCGTTCGGGAATGGGTGCAGGATCTCCGCGTTGATCCGATGCTCGCCCAGCTCGAGCACGTAGGGATCAGCGTGTTGGGAACGGTCGGTCAATACCGGCGAATTACGCAGGTCTACTGCGGTCAACGTACCGTTCTCCTGGACCACAGCACGAGTCAGGTACTGACCGTTGACCACGAGGTGCAGCAGAATAAATCCGCGGCCGCTGGGGAAATTCGCCCAGGACCAGATGTGGCTGGCGAAGGTGGTGAAGTCCCTTGCGCCACTGGTGTGATCACGCAGGCCCTGGCCATCGAACGGAATCGACTGCCCCCCAATGCTGATCGTGCCCTTGACACCGACGAGCTGCTCGTAGTGCAGTTTGCCCCACTTGTGGGCATCTTCGACCTCGCCCCAATCCCAGACTCCCCCAAAGCAGTCCAGGGTGACATCGAACCCGACGCGTTCGTGGCGCTGGTCGGTGACCATGCCGTGATACAGCTGGCCCACCGTGGTCCGGATCGAGCCTCCGTCACGACTCATCCGCCACTGCCGGAACGGCTCGACACACTGGAAGGCCATGGTCGCTCCCCCGGGGCCTCTCGGCGTCTGGCCGCGGCCATAGCCCTTGTTGACGAGTCGTTCGCCGTCGGGCAGGTACACAATCGACAGCTCGCGCCATAACGTGGAATCGAAAGGGGCGCGGCCGAGATGGGTCCACAACCCCACTTGGCTGCTGGGATCGTAGGCGACGAAGCAGTAATTCTCGGTCCACAGGGGGATGTTGTCGGGATAACTCTGCGCCGGGAACTCGCGCTCCGGCTCCAGTCCCTGCGGCGGGGCCAACGATGCGCTCATGCTCGAGCCTGGCTCGAATCCCAGGCCAGCACCAGCTTTTCGGGACCACGGAACAGCAGCGCGTCGCGCTCCCACTCGAGCTCTTCGATCCGCAGTCCACGCAACCGGGAAAGCAGTGCCTCGACGGCGATGCCGATCACCGCACGGGCCATGTGCTGTCCCGGACACTTGTGTGGGCCGTGGCCGAACGCGAGATGATCGGATGGCACGTCGCGGGTGATGTCGAAGGACTCCGCGTGCGGACACCAGCCTTCGTCGTGATTGGCCGCGGACAGATAAACCATGATCGGCGTGTCGGCAGGAATGTGGTGGCCGCCCAGCTCGATGTCCTCGGTCAGCAGCCGGTGCGTGCCGTGCACGGTCCCGACGTGCCGCAGAATCTCCTGGACCGCATTGGGCAGCAACGACATATCCGATTGGAGCGCGGCGAGTTGCTCCGGGTGGCCCAACAGCGTCGCCATCGCGTTGCAGATGGACAGCGCGCTGGTGTCGTGGCCGCCGACATAGATGCTCCACAGGTTGGCGATGAGTTCGTCTTCGGTCAGCGTGCCGTCGTCGGCTTCGGCGATCATGCTATTGACCAAGTCGTCCTCTGGCTCGGCGCGCCGCTTGGCCACCAGACCGCGGAAGTAGTTATCCAGCGCGATCATCGAATCGTTGGCGACCTTCAGCTGATTGGCGTCCAACGGCAGCATTTGGATACCGAGTTTGAACCCGTGCATCCACTCGTGGATGTTGGCCTCGTCCTCATGCGGGACGTGCAGAAGCTGGCTGATGGCCGACAGCGGCAGAGGCGAACCATAGGCAGCCATCAGTTCGACCCGGCCCGGCCCGCCGTCGGGATCGGTGAATGCGTCGATCAGTTGGTGGGCGCGATCGGCGATCGCCGGTCGAAGGCTGTCCACCAGGCCCGGCCGGAAGTTGCGCTGAAATGTTCTACGCACCCGGGTGTGGTCCTCGCCCGCCTTCATCAGGACGCTGTCGGCCATGATCGTGAAATACGGTTCATCGACCACGCCATCACCGTGGCGCATTCGCTGGAACTGTTCCCAACGGAGATCACCGTCCCTGCGCGCCAACAGCTCCCAGGCCGGATCGTGTGCGGTCACGATGAACGAGCCGAGCGCTTCGGCGTGGAACACCGGATCGATCGCGCGCAACCGCGCAAAGATCGGGAACGGGTCGACGGCGAGCTCGGGGTCGAGCGGGTTGAAGACGTATTGGTCGTCCTGTGTGGTCATCGGTTCCTCCAGGCCTCGATCAACTCGGCGTTCTGAGCGGGAGTGCTCCCGTAGGTGGCGATCTCGTCGGCGCCGGCGTCGCGGAACTGCTGTAACGACTTGACGCACTCGTCCACCGAGCCGATCGCGCAGCTGTCGATCATGTACTCGTCAGGGATCAGTTTTGCGGGCTCCAACAACTGGTGGCGGTGGAAGAGTCGGTCCGCCACCTTCTCGTTGGCGGCCAGTTGACGATGCGCGCGCAGCTTGTGAATCACCTCCATGTCCCAGCCGTTCTCCTCGATCAGGGTCTCGCCGTAGCCCGGGTACTGCAGATAACCCACTGCCCGCCCGTGCGCGAGCGAACGTGTCTCGATGTCGTCCAGCCCGGGCGCGGTAATGACCGCTTGGCAGATCCGGATCTCTCTGGGATCCCTACCAATTCGTTCGCAGGCGATGCGGATGCGTTCCACCGCTTTGAACGTGGCCTCCGGAGTCAGCACGGGTGGCAGCAGCACCCCGTCGAACGACGAAGCCAACAACGCGGCACCTTTGGCCCGGGCGAACGTGCCGAACCACACCGGCGGCTGTGGACCGGGCACGACCTCGGAGAACGCCAGCGCCGGGAATCTGCCAACCGGTCCGTCATAGTCGACCGTCTCGCCGCGCCACAAGCTCCGCAGGATGCCGACGTAGTCGGCAACTTCGCGATACGTCGGCATCTTCAGGCCCATGTCATGCCAAATTGCATCGGTACCGCGGCCAAGCCCCAGCGTGAAACGTGGGCCGTAGCAGGCCTGCATCGTCGCCGCAAACGCCGCCATCAGCCAGGGCTGGCGCGTTGGTGGGCATACCATCCCGGTACCCAACTCGATGCGTGATGTCAGGGCTGCGGCGCCGGAGAGGATGACATCAGCCTGCTTGATATCCCATCGTTCGGACAAGAAGACGGCCCGGAATCCGAGTTTCTCAGCTTCGACGGCGTCTTGGATCCCAAGGGCAGGCGTTCGCACATCTGACTCGTAGTCGACGTCACCCTGTACTGCTCCGACCGCACCCGAAATCACGTAGGCGCTCAGGTCGTCCGCGACCTCGCCGATCACACCGTCGTTTATCGTCATAGCCACCTCGACAACCCACTTGGCACCCATATCCACACACCGAGGAAGGGGCGCTGCGATCCTTGACGCGGTATGTACAGTAAAACTAATTCTTACACTTGTAAAGGGAAAGCTCGATGACCCCAGATGAGCGCCGCCGTCGCGGCCCGAAACCTACGCTGAGCCGCGAAATGGTGATCGAGGCCGCTCTGGAATTGGTGGACGCTGAGGGACTTCCGGCATTGAACCTGCGCAAACTCGCCGGACAGATGGGGATCAGCGCGATGGCCCCCTATCACTACTTCGCGGACAAGGGCGATCTGCTCGCGGCGATGATCGGGCATGCGCTCGCGCCGCTTGCCAGCGATCTGGACCCAAACCTGGCCTGGGACGACCAGATTGGCGCCGCCATGCACGATTTCCACGACACGCTGAAACGCCATCCCGGCGTGGTCGAGCTGATCATCGCAGAGGCCGACATGGTGCGGCTCGACGATTTCCGCCAGGGCCTCATCACAACGTTGCGCAAGGCGGGCCTGTCACAGGCCCACAGCGCGGACGTGTTGCGCTCACTGACCAGTTACATCCTGGGATACACCTTGCTGGACCGGCTCCGGCCCAAGCAACCGGGCCGCACCGACCCCCCGGCGTCCTTCGATATGGGGCTGGAAATGATGATGCGCTCGTTGCGCGAGGACGTCAATGGACGCCAACGGTCCGGCAAATCCCGGTTGGGTGGAACCTAGCCCGGTGCGACACTGACCCGATAGCACCGGCGAAGTCGGTCGACGATTGAAATCGACTGTGTGGGGCACCATATCATCGCGTCGGCCGCCGCCGGATCGCGCGCCGGCCTTCGTCTCCTCTCACGCACGGCCTTGGTGGTGGTCACCGCTCGACATGTCAGAACAGCCTGCGCACCACACCATGTTCGGCGAGCCCGAACCCCGTGGTGCCATCGGCCATGGTGAAGGACGCGAATTCGTCGAAGCAGCTCATCGCCGGCCCGGCACGCTCGTCCCCCATCGGCACCCAGAAACCGGCGCGCCTGCCCTGCGAGCGCAATTCGAGCACTTCGCCGTCGGCCAGCTTCAGCGTCGCGCCGGCGCACAGCCCCGCGGCATCGCGGGTGATCGCCATCCCCTGCACCGGACGGCACCCATGCTTGTCAAGCACGAAACCGTCGACAACATCGTGCTCCGTGTCTCCGAGGAACCGCATCACTGTCACCGACACGTCCGCGAATGCCACGAAGACCCAGACATATTCGGAGATGTTGACCGATTCGTCTCGGTGGCCCCACGTGCGGTCACGGATCCCCCGCCCGTCGATCGCGGTCTCGCGTCCCTCGATCCGGCAGTGTCCGGACACTGCGACGGTGGTCTGGAAGTGCTGAAGCGGTTCGCTGCCCATGCGCGGGATGACGCCCTTGGAGCGGAAGTCGGCGATCGCGAGGAGCGGAGCCGTCTTCAAATCCAGCTCAATACCCGGCGCGGCGGCCACGGCGCGGCCGGATCCGAGGTCGAAGGACATGCTCCTGCTGCTGAACGATCCCGGCTCGAGCGGTTCGATGATCTCGCGCATCAGGCCGTCGACGCTCAAGCTCAAGCGCGCCCTTCTGCCTCCGCTGTTGGGTGATGTGGAGACGTGCAACGTGCCGCAGACATTCCGCGCCGGATCCCAGAAGGACAGAAAGGCATTGTCGCGCCACGGTGCGTCGCCGCCCGGATCGTCGCCCCGGATCGGTTGAGCAAGCGGCCACACCCTCGCGGTTCCCATACTTTACGAGCGTAAAATATTGCGATAGCTTCGGCAAGCATGACCGGCACCGACCCACTTCACTGTCCGGGATCGTCCACGACCCACTGGACGACAGACAACGTCGGCGAAGCCATGCCCGGCGTCGCGAGTCCGCTCGGCTGGAGCATCTGGGAGTCCGGCAGCGACCCGGCTAATCGCGAAATGTTCTTTCGAATAGGGATTCTCACCCGCGCGGAGCGCGACTGCGGTGGCCCGATCACAGAGCCCGTGATCCGAATCTTCCTCGGCCGCATAGCGATGTGCATGGAGTGGCTCGGCACGGTCGGCGATCGCATGCCCGGGACGACCGGGCCCGACGCCATCACCGGAGTTCTCGGTCGGGTGCCCGACACCATGACGTTCACGCCCACCCGCAGGCGCTACCCCATCATCGCCGCCAAGATGCCCATCGCGGCTCGCCGCGCGATCCGCGAGATGCGCGCGCTTTCCGAGCCCACGAAAGAATGGTGGAAGCGCAGCGTCTCCGCCGTCGCAACCGCCGACGAGGCGACCGCACGCGCCACATTGATCGACGGTGCCACCCGATACCGTCACCTGGTCACCCAACAAGGATTGGTGCTGTTCGCCGCCACCACGCCGGTGACACACGCACTCACAGTGTTGGTGGCCCGCGCCGGCGTCGGCGACCTCGGCACCCTCAGCGGCACCGGCGGAGCAGAGATGCGCATCGTCGAGGATCTCTGGCGCGCGTCGCGTGGTGAGATCGGCATCGACGAGGTCGTCGCCGAACACGGATATCACGGGCCGCTGGAGGGTGAGGTGGCCAGCAGGGTGTGGCGCGAGGATCCGGAACCGTTGCGGCGCATGGTCGTCGCATATGCCGAGCGGGGCGACGACGAAGACCCGATCGCTCACAACGCGCAGCTGCGCGCGCAACTGCCGCAGATGCAGCGTGAGGTGATCCGGGCGCTACCACGCACACACCGGGCGGCGGCCCGCGCCATCCTGACTTTGGCGACCCGGACACTGCCCATGCGCGGCGTAGGCAAAGCCGCTTTCGTTCAGTCGCTCGATGTGACGCGGGCCGCGGCTCGCCGACTCGGAAGGTTGTATTCCGACGCAGGCCGCCTTGACGATCCGGAAGACATCTTCTACCTCACGCTGGCGGAACTGCGCTCGGGGCTGCCCTCAGACGCCCGGGACCTGGTTGCGACCCGAAGGGGCCGCCGCGAGGACTACCGGCGCATCCGATTGCCCCATTCATGGCGCGGCACACCGGATCCCGTTGACGCCGACACCTGCCGCGCCGCTATCGGTGACGTGATCTCAGGCGTGGCCGCGAGCGGCGGTCAGGTCGAGGGCACGGTCCGAATTGTGACCGATCCCAGCTTCGCCGAAGTGGAACCGGGCGAAATCTTGGTCAGTCACACCACCGACCCGAGCTGGGCGTCGATCATGTTCGTCTCGGCAGCACTCGTCGTCGATATCGGCGGAATCGTCAGCCATGCGGCCGTGGTCGCCCGTGAATTGGGCATCCCCGCCGTGGTCAACACCCGCCATGGCACGGAACTACTCCGCGACGGGGACCGCGTCCGCGTCGACGGCGCCGCCGGCACAGTCGAGCTACTCGAACGGGTCTCGATGCCTGTCGGGTAAAAGTCCCATCGGCACCGTGCGACATGATGCACTGGAAATACTCACTGCCGCACCAGCATTGGCTGCCTCTGCACGTCGGCGGACCGCGATGATGATCGACGCACATTGTCGGTGCCGCGCGGATGGACAATTTGCGGCCACCAGAACCAGCGGCCCAGCAAGGTAGCGATCGAGGGCATGAACAACGTTCGGACGATCAGGGTGTCGAGCAGTAGACCCAATGCGATGGTGGCACCCATCTGGGCTACGATGCGGTCGTCGCTGCCCAGCATCGAGGCCATCGTGAAGGCGAATACCAGGCCGGCAGAGGTGACCACCGAACCGGTGCCGGCCATCGCCCGGATGGTGCCGGTCTTGAGCCCAGCGTGGATCTCGTGCCTGATGCGGTGGACCAGTAGCAGGTTGTAGTCGGATCCGACGGCGAGCAAGATGATAAGCGCGAAAAGCATGACGGAAAAGTGGAGCCTGATACCGAAGAGATCCTGCCAGATGAGCACGGAGAGTCCGATGGACGCCGCTATTGAACTCGCGGCGGTGCCGACAATGACGAACGCGGCGACGAGGCTTCGAGTCAGCACCAGCATGATCATGAAGATCAGGGTGAGCGAGGCCACCGCGGTGATCATCAGGTCGTAGGTGTTGCCGTCGTGCATGTCCTTATAGGTCGCGGCCGTACCGCCGAGGTAAACTTTCGCACCCGCCAAGGAGGATTGCTTCAGGCCCTGCTGTGCCGCGGTTCGCTCCGCATCAACTCGCGAAATGCCTTCCGGTGTAGCGGGATCTCCCTCATGGTTGATGAAGAAACGCGCGGACTTGCCGTCCGGTGACAAGAACATCCTCAGGCCCCGCTGAAATTCCGCGTTGTCGAAGGCCTCCGGTGGCAGATAAAAGAAGTCGTCGTTTCTGGCGGCGTCAAAACTCTGCCCCATGGCGATGCCGGTGTTGCTCATCGCCTCCATCTGGCTGATCATCGCCTGGAAGGTGCTGTGCGCCGCCAGGGTTAGCCCGCGAGTCGTTTTCATGCTGGCCAGCATCGGCGGCAGCAGCTCGGCCATTTCGTGGGTGAGGGTGTCGGTGCGCCTTATCTCGTTTGTCAGTTCGTGCAGCTTCTGATCGAGCTGGTCGACTCCGTCGAAGGCATCGAAGATGGACCGGAACGACCAGCAGACCGGGATGTTGAAGCAGTGCTTATCCCAATACAGGTAGCTGCGGATCGGCCGCACGAGGTCGTCGAAATCTGCGATGTGATCCCGCAATTCATCGGTAATGGCCGCCGTTTCCGCGGTGTCGCGGGCCGTATCGTGCGTCACGTCGGACAGCCGCTTCGTGATGTCGTACAGCCGCTGCATGTAGTCGATCGTGACCTGCTGCTCGTCGGCCATCTTCAGGATGTCGGCCATCCGGTCTTTCAAAAACCCCATGTTTTGCATGGTCGTCTGGCTTTGCATGCTGTTCATAAACGGTATCGAGCTGTGCTCGATCGGAATTCCCAGGGGCCGGGTGATGCCTTGCACCATCACGATGCCCTGGACGCGCAGCACGTTTTTGGTCACTCTGTCCAGCACCAGCATGTCGGCGGGGTTGCGCATGTCGTGGTCGGCCTCGATCATCAACATGTCGGGGTTGAGCCGCCCCTCCGAAAAATGCCGCTGCGCAGCCGCGTATCCGACGTTGCCCGGAGTGCTGTCCGGCAAGTAGTAGCGCTCGCTGTACAGCGTCTTGTATCCGGGCAATCCGATCATGCCGACCAGAACGGTCACCCCGCTGACGGCCAGAATCGGCGCGGGCCAGCGTACGACGGCGGTACCGACCCGCCGCCATAGTCGACCCTGACGCGCCAAGTTGGGCTCTAACAGGCCAAATTTGGTGGCCACCACAAGGACGGCCGGCCCTAGGGTCAGCGCCGCGGCGACGACGACGATCATCCCTATTGCAACCGGGACCCCCATCGTGGTGAACCAGGGCAACCGCGTAAAGGTAAGACAATACGACGCCCCGGCGATCGTCAGACCCGAACCCAACACGACGGGAGTGACGCCGTGAAAGGTGGTGTAATAGGCAGCCTCGCGATCCTCACCGGCCGCGCGCGCCTCTCGATAACGTCCGATCAGGAATATCCCGTAATCGGTTCCGGCCGCGATGGCCAACATCGTCAGGAGAGACGTCGCGAATACCGCGAGCTCCATCAAGTCGTAATTGCCGAGCACCGCGATGACACCCCGAGACACCGCTAACTCGATCAGTGTCACGAAAAGCTGGATCAGGGTGGTGGCGACCGAGCGGTACACCAGAAACAACATGATCGCGATCGCACCGAGGGTGAACGCAGTGATTTTGTTGATGCTTGCGTTGCCGATCACGTACTCGTCATAGCTGTGCGCCGTCGAGCCGGTGACATAAGCCTTCACCCCGGGCGGTGCCGGCATCCGATCCACGATATTGCGCACTGCCTCGACGGACTCGTTCGCCAACGTGGTGCCTTGCTCACCGGCGAGGTTCAACATCACGTAAGCGCCCTTGCCATCGGCACTTTGGACTCCGGCCGCCGTCAGCCGATCGCTCCAGAAGTCCTGAATGTGTTGCACATGCTCGGGATCTTGCTTCAACTGATTAATGATGCTGTCGTAATAGCGGTGGGCCGCCGCGCCGAGTTCCTGCTGGCCCTCCAGGACGATCGTGACCGTGCTGTTGGAGTCGAATTCCTTGAAGTTGTGCCCCAAGCGCATCATCGCTTTCATCGATGGCGCATCCATGGGGGCCATCGGCGCCGCGTGCCGCTCCCCGACCACCTCGAGCTGGGGCGCAACCATGTTCACGACGACGGTCAGCGCGACCCAGCCGATGATGATCGGCACCGCAAGCCACCGGATCAGCCGGGGCAGGAACGGTCGTTTCACATCCATACTCGTCTCGGATGCCGTCGACGTGCGGTTCGACACAAGTGTCACTGTCCAACCCCGAATCGCCGAAACTGTTGAGTTCCAACGCCGCGGCAAGCGCAGATCAACTTTCGGGGCAGCACCACGAGCACCCCCGAGCAACAGAACGATTTAAGTACGGTTAAAAACACGGTGGATGGTTTCTACCACAGGCTTTGCCGTAGGGTCCAGCTTTCGGCCAACCCCCTAGCAAACTCAGATTTAGCGTGACGCTTTCACGGCCGGTTCCACAATTTCCACCCGGCCGGCGTCGCCGTCCACCCGGATCAGCTGACCGTCCCGGATCCGCCGGCTTCCGACTTCGGTGCCACACACGCAGGGAATACCGAGTTCCCGGGCCACAATTGGACCGTGGCTCAACAAGCCCCCATGATCGGTCACGACGGCCCCAGCGACCAGGAACAATGCCACCCAGCTGGGATCGGTGGTCTCGCATACCAGGATGTCGCCCTCGTCCAGTTCGGTGGTTGCCGGGTCCTGCACCACCCGTGCTCGTCCGGTGACCACGCCGGGGCTGGCGGCAACGCCCGTTAACGGACCGGTGCTGTCGTGGGTAGCAAGGTCCTGCACCGTGGTGATTTGCGGCCGGCCCGCCCAGGCTTGCGGCAACCGGCGCGACTGGCGCTCCGCGAATCGCTCGCGCCGACGGTCGATCATGCTCAGTTCGTCGCCCTGGCGGCCGCTGTGCAGGGCGCCATAACTGAGGTGAAAGACGTCGTCGGGTTGCGACAGCGATCCGGCCGCCACCAGGTCCGCACCCAACCGTCGCACGCAAGAGCGGGCCACGTCGAATGTCATCAGGTAGCCGGCCTTACCGTGCTCGCGCAGGGCCAGAAAACGCGCCGCGGCCCGTATCGTGGCGTCCACGATGGGCCGCTGTAACACGGGCGCGGCGGCCCTCACCCGCGCCATTGCCTGGCGCCGCGCCACCAGCTGCGCAGCGCTACGCCGGTGTGGTGCCCGCGGATGGTCGGCGTCGATCGATCGGTAGTCGTCCAGCCGCGCCAGGATGGGCGAGGGATCCTCACGCCATGACACGCCAGCGAGCTGGCCCTCCTCGCGCCCGTGGTAGCCGTGGCGATCAGTGAAGCCGCGCAAGGTAATCCGGTCGTGCGCGAGGGCCCAAAGGTCGGCGGCGACCTGATTCTCGTCGGCACCCACGCCGGACAGCACCGCGGTTTCCAGCTCCGGGTGATTGAGCCGAGCCAGCATTGCGGTGACCCGCTCGGCCAATCCCGAGCTGACCAGCGCCACCACCAGGTGCAGGATCATGATCTTCTCGAAGTGCGCACGCGATTCGTCCAGCAAAGCCAGGCATCCGGCGCGGTCCAATCCCTCGATACGTGCCAGCGCGTCGAGCCGCCAGGAGCGTAGGTCGGCGACCATGTTGTCGTGGGCCCGCGGCAGGGTGGCCACCAGCAACGGCGCCTTTGCGATGATCGAGGGATAACGTCGCCGCGAATTGTTGTCGACGGTATCGGGGCGCGCGTAACCGAACAGTTGCTGTTCAACCGCGGACGCTGAGGTTCCCGGCATCAGGCCGGCAATGTCACGAAACTTGTTGATATTGGCGGCGGCTCGGCCATCGAACAAGGTCCAGCACATGTCCTCGGCGCGCTCGGGCAGATAGATCTCGCTGGCCTTGTACACCCCGAGGCGGACGAACATCTTCCGGAACGCCATCTCCATGGGCTCTTCGATGAACGTGTATCCGAACGTGGTGAAGACGCCGGGGAAGGCCTCGGCGACATTGCCCGTCGTCCAGGTCAGCGCAGGATCGATCTCGGGATTGTCCAGCTGCCGCGCAACGACAAATCGACTACTCATCGGCGACGCGATCAGTGCACTCGGTGCAGGATGCCCTGCTCGAAAAAGCCTGCGCCGGAGCTGCCTTCGCATTCCAGCGACATGAAGTCGTCATAGGTCCCAAACGAGGGCCCCTCCGAGTCTGCGCCCATCGGGACGAAGAATCCGGCCAGTCGCGACGAGAGGGTCACCAGCCTCGCACCGCCGCCGGTGTCGCGCAGCCTGGCCAGCCGGAACTGCCCCGCGGCGTCGCGCCCGAAAGTGACGTCGGCAATCGTGCGTGATCGGTCCGCGTCGATGAGGAATCCGTCGGATCGCAGTATGCCGTCCGCGCCCAGAAACTTCATCACCGTGATGAAGATGTCACCGAAAACCGCCACCAGACCCGCGTACTCGATCCATTGCGCCGATTCGTCACGGAAACCCCAGGTGCGATCACGCATACCGCGTGCCCGCACCTCCGACTCGACACCGTCGAGCACCAGCGTGCCGGTGATTTCACAAGCCTGCTGGAAATGCTGAAGCGGTTTGCCCGGGACCAGCTCGGGAACCACCCCGCCCGCCGCATAGTCGGCGGGCGCGAACAGCGGGACGTTGACCAGATCGGTCCGCAACCGCGGATGCCGCACCGTTATCACACCATTCAGACCGAAGTCGATCGACGCGCTGGCGAAGCTGCCCGGCGGCAGGTCTTCGATGATCTCCAAAACCTTGCCCTTGACCGTGACGCTGCACCGGGCCCGCCGGGCCCCCGTGCCATTCGGCGATGTCGAGACATGGAATGTGCCGAACACCTCGTTCGCGGTGTCCCAGAATGAAAGGTAGGCATTGTCTTTCCACACGGGGTCGGCCGGGCCCGCGGCGTCGGGGTGGATGGGCTCGGCCAAAGGTCCCCAGGTGTCGGCAATCTCAGCGACGGTCATCGGCTTGCTGCTCCTATTCGTTGCATGATTTCGACGGTGCCGGCGGCGCCGTCGATACGGATCACGTCGCCGGTGTGTAGTGCGGTGGTGCCGCGGCCGGTGTTCATGACGCAAGGAATGCCGAGTTCGCGGGCGACCACGGCGGCGTGGCTCATCATGCCGCCGATATCGACGACAAGTCCGCTGGCTAAAAACATCAGGGACACCCAGGACGGATCGGTGGTGTGTGCGACGAGAACATCACCGTCGTCGATTTCGGCGTCGGCCGGTTGGTCGACGACTACCGCCCGACCCTCGATGACTCCCCCGGAGACGCCGACGCCGGATAGCGACGTGATCGTCTCCCCGTCGTTGCCGGTCTTGACGACCGGTTGTGGCTGACCTGTCCACCATGATGGGACATCGAGGCCAAGATACTCATCGCGCAATGCTCGCCGCTGAGCGACAAGAGGTTTCAGGTCGCCCCGCGGATCACGGCCAAGCTCCTCCGCGGTGAGGAAAAACGCGTCATCACGGTCGCCGAGCCGATGCCCGGCGACGAGCTGGTCGCCCAGCTGCCGCGCGCAGGCGCGAATGACATCCAGACTTTGCAGGTACGACACTTTCCCGACACCGCGCAACGGCAGAAATCGCCGGGCCAACCGCAGCACCAGGCGCGCCTTGAGCCTCTCCAGTCTTCCGAACGCCGCATAGAAACGGGCCTCGGCAGACTTGCCCGCCCGACGCTGGGCGGCAGGATCGTCGTTCGGTGCGGCCGCATCGCCCATAGCGCGATACCGCGCCACAATCTTGTGCACGGGGGCGGGATTTTCCCGCCACGCCACGCTGGCCACCTCGCCCTCCCCGGCGCAGTGGTAACCGTGGCGGCGCAGAAAGCCTGCCATATCGAGGCGGGCGCGCGAGACCGCCCACAAATCGGCCAGCACGTGAGCCTCCTCGTGGGAGCCATGCCCGCGCAACAAGTCGGTGCTGTCCACACCGGCTCGCGCGGCCAGGTTCGTCAACTGCTCATGCAGCGGCTGGATGGCGCACGCGCTGACCACCGCTTGCGCTGCCAGTGTCTCGTCGAAGCGAGCAACCGCATCCGTCAATAGCGCTCGGGTCTGCTCGTCGGACAGCGACCCGACACGGCTTATCTCCGTGCGCCACCACGCATCGGTGTCGGCGCGCAGTCGATCCATCCGGCGCGCGATTTGCAGCAGCGTCCGCGGGTAGCGCGCGGCGATCCAGGGCAGGCGGCGCATCGACGGGCGACTGACGAAGTCCTCGGGAACAAATCCGAAAAAGTCGCGTGACAACGCCTCACCCGTCTGGCCGGGTATCAGATCACCCATCTCGCAGAGGAAATCGACCCGCACGGCCATGCGGCCATAAAACGCGCCCGTGATGCGTTGGTCGGCGTCCCCCGGAATGGCCACCTGTCTTGCCGGCAGCACGCCCATCGCCGCGAACGGTGCCCGCAATCCGAGCTCACTGGCCGGAACCCACACGCTCGCGCACAGTGGCGTCATCACACCGGGAACGGCCTCCGCCAGGTTGATCGAACTCCACGACGCGTCGGGAGGCGATATCGCGTGCAGAGCAGACGCGGGGGCGTCTGCCACTTCCCGCATCGAATCCTCCCGCGAACAGGCCGATCAACAGGTTTTCTTACTAATATTAAAATCTAGCACGGATGCGTCGGCCGTTGTATCGTTTCGTAAAGCGCACGGCTGCATAGGCGGCGAAGGCGTTGACACTGCGATCGGAGCTTCCAGTTGACAGCGACGTTGGCCAATCCTCCATCTCGATGAGTATTCCTGCAGCCAAACCGAATTCGGCGGCATTCGTCACCGGGGCATCGTCAGGAATCGGCAGAGCACTCGCGGCAGAACTCGCCGGTGTAGGACATAACCTCGTCCTGGTGGCACGTCGCCGTGCGCGCCTGGAAGCGTTGGCGGCCGAACTCCGGGACCGGTACGGAATCCGCGTCGACGTCTTGACCTGCGATCTCTCCGACCCCTCGGACCGCGATCGGATGCTGGCCGACCTACGTACTTTGGGTCACCAACTCGACGTCCTGATCCTGTCCGCCGGTTTCGGGATGGTCGGCCCATACCTGGGCCACGATGCCGACCGGTTGATCAACATGGTGCGCACCAACGTCGAGGCAACCATTGCACTCACCCGAGAGCTGGCCCCGCCGATGGCCGAACGTGGAAACGGAGCCATACTGCTGGTCTCCTCGATGGCGGGCAACCAGCCGATGCCCTACTTCGCGCCCTATGCCGCCACCAAGGCCGCGATCACCTCGCTGGGCGAATCTCTGCACAGCGAGCTCAAACCGGCCGGAATCACGGTGACGGTGCTCGCGCCGGCGAACGTCGCCACCGAGTTCGCAGAGATCGCCGACGCATCGCGCCAAACCAATCGTCAACCCGCACTCTTGACCGCTACCGCCGAAGAGTGCGCGCGGGCAGGTATCAAAGCCCTGCGCGACGGCAAGCGAAAGCTTGTGCCTCTTCCACAGGCCGCGGCCTTCGCGTGGGTCGGCGCTCACCTGCCTCGGCGGATCTGGTTTCGGGCCTGCCGCATGATGCTGAATTGAGCGACCCGACTGCTGGCTGGAATGCGTTCAGGCACTGGGCGAAAGTGTGTCGATCCGCGCGCGCAGGCCGTTCACTTCGCGTAGCAGTCGCGTGATTGACACGTCGTCATCACGATCGGCGTCGATGGCTCGCAGCAGGAAGACGAAGTTGGGCAGAAACCACAACAAGAAGGAAAACACCGGTACCCACCACACCAGGACTCCGTTCCAAGCGAGAGGGCCGGTTTTGAAAAACACTAGGAAGCTGGCGGGTACGAAGGTGATGGCGAGCCATAAGTTTACGTAGCCGAGCCAGCGCGGAAAAATCGGCTCGGGTCGCCGGTCGATCAGCACTGCGACACCGAAGATCGCCAACTGCAGAACGAAGGTCGAGACGACACCGAGGAAGAAGAACCAGCTGATGTCGTAAAGAGCCCGGGTGACGTCGGGATGCTGATCGGCCCGGTACGTCGACACGAGCATGAAAACGTACGGGATGACGAATTCAACGGTCGCCAGCGCACCCAGGGCGAGCTGTGTGTACGCCAAGATCGGGCGGAGTCCTTCGATGCGAAGCATCTGTATGGTGAATGACGCCAGAAACGGCATTAGCAGCGGGCAGGAAGCCAGGCAGATCACGATGCCGATGCGGATCGCCGCGCGATGCTGATCGATCATCGCCGCAACCTCTGCCGCACTCTGGTTCGGTGACGGGGGCGGGAAGAACCCCGCCTCGACGAACCCGACCACAAACAATGCGCCCATCAACGGGCCGGCCCAGACGCACGCCTTCTGGACGATACGGCTGGGTCCGGCCTTGTCCGCGTTATGGGCTACCAACGATCACACCTCGAGAAAGCCGATTTCGTACTCGGGACAATGGTATCCGCTCGTCGGCGCCGATCAAGGTTTTTGAGATCTTTGATACCAAAATAATTCGCGCCGGTCAGATGCCGCCGCGCGCGACGAGCTGCCCGGCAATCACGTTGCGCTGGATCTCGTTGGTGCCTTCCCCGACGATCATCAACGGCGCGTCACGAAAATAGCGTTCGACGTCATACTCTGTGGAATAGCCATAACCGCCGTGGATCCGTACCGCGTCCAGCGCGATCTCCATCGCCACCTCCGACGCGAAGAGCTTGGCCATGCCGGCTTCCATGTCGGAGCGCTCGCCGCTGTCGTAGCGCTCGGCGGCATACAGGGTGAGCTGTCGGGCGGCTGTGAGTTTCGTTGCCATGTCCGCCAAATAGTTGCCCACCGATTGGTGCTTCCAGATCGGCTTGCCGAAACTCTCCCGTTGCTGCGCATAGTCGAGCGCGTCGTCGAGGGCCGCCGTCGCGACGCCAAGCGCTCGCGAGGCCACCTGAATGCGGCCGGTCTCCAGGCCTTTCATCATCTGCGCAAACCCCTTGCCGGGCGCGCCGCCAAGGATCGCCGATGCGCCAATGCGGTAGCCATCGAAGGACAGCTCGCAGCTCTCGACGCCCTTGTAGCCGAGTTTGGGCAGATCCCGCGAAACCGTCAGGCCCGGACCGTGTTCCACCAGAACAATGGAGATGCCGGCGTGCTTGGGTGTCGCCTTTGGGTCAGTTTTGCAGAGCAACGCAATCAGACTTGAACGGCGGGCGTTGGAGATCCAGGTTTTTGCGCCGGTAATCACCAGGTCGTCACCGTCGGGAACCGCGGTGGTCGTCATGTTCTGTAGGTCCGAGCCGCCGGCGGGTTCGGTGAGCGCCATCGTTGCGCGTATGTCACCGGTCGCCATTCCCGGTAGGTAAGCCTGCTTCTGCTCGTCGGTGCCGAACCGCGTCAGCAGTTTGGCGACCACGGTGTGCCCACCCATGGCACCGGCCAGGCTCATCCAGCCGCGCGCCAATTCCTGGGTCACCAACACGTAGCAAGGCATCGACACCGGCGATCCGCTGTACTCCTCAGGGATCGCCAGACCGTAGATCCCGATCTGCTTCATTTGCTCGATCCACTTTTCGGGATACTCGTTGGCGTGCTCGACATCGCGGACCGTGGGCCTGACGTCACGGTCGATGAATGCCCGGACAGTTTCGACCAGGAAGTTTTCTTCATCGGTCAGCGCAGAGCTCACACCCATCACCTTTCAGCCAGATATTTTATCCCAGATTAAAACATCTGGATGGCAGGTCCGGCCTTCGGGTGTTCGCTATGTCGCGTGTCCGGCTCTGGCTTCCTCTTCGCGAGTGAGGCCCGAGGCGGCTATCAGTTCCTCATGTAGTTCGAACCAGACCGTGTGGTAGGAGTCGATGATCGGCCGGGCTAACCAGGTGGTGTCGCCGTCCTTGACCTTGACCAGGGCAGCGTCCAGTTTCTTTCCGTAGGCGCTCAGCCGGGGCAACAGTGTGGTGACGGTGGCGACGATGGGCGATACCTGTTGGTGCACGCTGTCGAGGCGGTTCAGCACCGCGGCGTCGTACTCCGCGTCATCGTGTGCGTTGGGTTGACCGTCCTTGAGCTGCCAATCCGACACCAGCGCCTTGAACGCGTTGTTGACGGCCCGGAAATCATCGTACGATTTGGCCAGGACGGTCTGGTCGATGCCCGAACGCTCCTCTGTCAGAAGGGCATTGAGGCGCTCACGACCCTCGGGGCTGATACGGAGCATCTTGCCTTCCACCAGCAGACCCGCCGCCACCAATTGCGCTACCGTCGCGGCAACGTCAGCGGGGTCTTCGCCTACGGTGGCAGCCAGATCGGCCTCGCTCACCCGCCCCTTGAGCCGAACGGCCTGTAACACGATCAACTCAGACATTTGCCAGTCCCTTTCTGTCCTCGTTCAGTTGTAGCGCGATCAGCATGGTGATGAGCGGGTGAGGTGAGATGACGTCCGTATGACCTGCGGCGAGCGCGTCGGCTACCGCCGCCGGCGACGGGTCGGCAAGCGCCGCGTAGTCACCGTGAGTGTGGGCGCGGATCGGGCTGATCCCCCGCGCGATCTCGGCGAGCTCGGCCAGGTCAGGCGAATCCGTCTCCGACCAGGCCGTGCGTTCGAGGACACCCTCGCGCACTTCGCCCTGGTCACCATCGACGGTGATCAGCTTGCCGACCAGGGCAGCGACCACCCCGGCTCCGCACCCCACCACCGCCGGTCGACCGATCTCGCGGCTCACCACCGCGGCATGCGATGTCGCTCCCCCGATCTCGGTGACGATGCCGCGGGCGGCCAACATCCCTTGCACGTCATCGGGGCTTGTCGCCGTACGGACCAAAATGACGTCTTCGCCTTCGTCAGCGGCATCGAGGGCCTCGTCCACATCGGAGTAGGCCTTACCCGACACCACACCGGGACATGCGGGCAGACCCTTCGCCAAAAGGTTTGCCGCAAGCCGTGTTTCGGGTTGCAGCGATGGCTCGAGGAGCGCCTGGATGTGCGTCGGAGTCACCCTGCGCAGCGCCTCGGCGTCGTCGACCAATCCCTCATTGCGCAACTGTAGCGACAGGCGCACCGCGGCCTGCGCCGAACGCTTGGCCGTCCGGGTCTGCAACAGCCAGAGTTTGCCCTCTTCCACGGTGAATTCGATATCCTGTACGTCAGTGGCGAGGCCCTCTAATGATCGCGCCGCGGTCATGAGCTGTTCGTAGACCGCGGGTTGCTCATCACGCAAGGCGGCGACGGGTTGGACGTCCACTGTGCCCGACACGACGTCCTCACCCTGGCCGTTCGCCAGCCATTCGCCAAACGGCTCCTTGGCGCCGGTGATGGGGTTGCGGGAGAAAAGGACTCCGGTGCCCGAATCACTGGCCAGATTGCCGAAGACCATGGCCTGCACAATGACCGCGGTGCCGGCGCTGTCGTCCAGGCCATGATGGGCCCTGTACTTGATCGCGCGGGAACTGTTCCACGACGCGAACACAGCTTCGATCGCGCCCCGCAGCTGCGCCCAGGGATCGGCGGGTACCTCCGCGTCGCCCTCACCCCCCAGCACGATGCGTCGGTACATGTCGGTGAAGCGGTGGTGGGTGTCGCGGGCGAACTCGACGGACCCGCTTGCCGCGAGCGCGTCGGCGACCGCGTCGTCCATACCCAGGTCCAGAACGGTGTCCATCATCCCGGGCATCGACAGCGCCGCCCCGCTGCGCACGCTGACCAACAGCGGCCGCGGACCTCGTCCGAAGGTGCGTGACGTCTCGGCCTCGAGCCAACCCATCTTGTCGCGCACGTCACCCCAGATGTCGTCAACGCAGCGGCGCGGGTCAGCGAAGAACCTGGCACAAACCTCGGTCGTGATGCAGAACGCGGGCGGCACCGGCAAACCGTGCCGGCGCATCGAGTCGATGCCGTAGCCCTTATTGCCCAGAATCTCGCGGGGAAGGCGGGCACGTCCGTCTAACGTGATGACCAGAGGATGCGCTTCGCCCACAGTTTTTGACATAAGATTAAATTCTAGCTGACGGGATTCCTTAGCGGCCGGCCCCTCAGTCCGCTCGATGCGTTCGCACACTAGCCGTGGCATTCGGCGTGCACAACCCGCTTCACGAGAGTGCGCGGATGCCGGAGCGGACCTCGTCGACGAAAACCCCGGGCTGTTCCAGAGCGGCGAAATGGCCGCCCCTGTTGACCCCGTGGTAGTAGCGGAGGTCGGTGAACCTGGTGCGTAGCCATCTTTCGCTGACGTTGACTATCTCCTTGGGGAACCGGGTGTACGCCGACGGCACGGTTACCTCCTCGAATGAGCTGATCGTCGAGAAGCTCTCCCAATACAGGCGCGCCGAGGAAGCCGCGGTGTTGGTCAACCAATACACCATCACGTTGTCCAAGATGACGTCGCGCGGCACAGCATTCTCCGGATGCCCATCACAATCGGTCCAGGCGTAGAACTTCTCGGTGATCCACGCGAGTTGACCCACGGGTGAGTCGGCGAGCCCGTAGCCCAACGTCTGCGGCCGGGTTGCCTGCTGCACGGCGTAGGCGCCCTCTTGCTCCAGGTAAACCGGTAACCCCCCAACAGCCTGCTCGTCGAGGGTCAGTTCATCGAACCCGGCCAGTGCCTCCGGCGAGGCCAGCGCCATGTTGACGTGAATGCCGAGTAGCCCGGCCGGACGCTTGATACCCATCGCCGTGGTCACGAAGGCGCCCCAATCACCGCCTTGCGCATAGTAGTTGCGGTAGCCCAGGGCCCCCATGAGTTCGTTCCACGACTCGGCGATTCGCTCGATGCCCACCCCGGTGGTTGTCGGCTTGTCGCTGAACCCGTATCCGGGCAGCGACGGAATGACCACGTGAAAGGCGTCGTGGGCCTGCCCACCGAAGCGTTCCGGTTCGGTCAGCGCACCGATCACGTCGAGAAACTCGACCACCGAGCCCGGCCAGCCGTGCGTCAAAATCAACGGCCGGGCTTCTTCATGTGGAGAGCGCACATGAAGAAAGTGGACGCCCAGGTCCCCGATCGTCGCGCGGAACTGTGGGTACGCATTGAGCCGGTTGGCGACCCGGTACATGTCGTAGTCCCGCGCCCAGTAGTCGACCAGCTCACGCGCATAGGCCAACGGGATGCCCTGGGACCAGTCGGACACGGTCTCACCGTCAGGCCACCGTGTCCGCTCCAGGCGAGCGCGCAGATCCGCGATGTCGGTCTCGGGAATTTCAACACGAAAGTCGCTGATCTCCACCATGGCGCCAAGGCTCCCTTCCTCGGGAGTTAACGATCGCTTACACACACATTGACATGCATGCCGACGGTATAGCTTTTGCTGCAATGAGAATAGTTCTCATCTGCACACGGTCAAGAACCTCCGTTCTCGCGATTGCTGGGGCCATCCGTTCGGCGCCGCTGTGCGCGAGTATTTCGACACACGACAAATAATGCCGCCGGGCCGAAACCGGCGTAGGCCTCATCGACACGGCGGAACCCTTCCGATACTCTATTTAATTGCGGTTAGATTCATGTGAGAGCATTTGCACTGCTCCCGGCGATCAAAGGACTGGTCATGAAGGACGCTCCCCCACCACGCGAGGCCGATGTCGTCGTCGTCGGATCGGGACACAACGGGCTGGTTGCCGCCGCGTATCTGGCCAAGGCGGGCCTTGACGTCCTTGTCGTGGAGGCTTCCCCGACCGCCGGTGGTATGACGTCGACGAATCCGTTTGCGCCCGAGGCGCCGGAGTACACGATCAACGAGGCCTCGATTCAGGCGTCGCTGTTTCGCACCACCACCATCGACCGGGACTTGGGTTTGTCGCGTAACTACGGTTTGCGCCAGACGGTGATCGACCCAGCGCACTTCCAGCTCTCCGCCGACGGCGCATCGCTGGGCTTGTGGCGTGACCCCCGCAAGACCGCCGCGGAGCTGGAATATTTCTCGAAGAAGGACGCCCGCGCGCTGCTCGAACTCTACGAAGTCATCGACGCCGCGGTCGAGATCGGCCTGCCGATGATGCAGACCAGCGTGACCCAGCCGGAGATCAAGAACGTTCTGAAGTCGGCTCGCGCGGTGGTCAAGAATCGCAAGCAGCTGGCCGCGCTCGGCCGCTGGATGTCGAGCTCCCAGGCCGAGGCCGTGGAGGAATCCTTCGAGCACGACATGATCCGCGCGCCCATGCTGTCCAGTCTGCCCTTCATGCCGTTCGACGCCGACATGTCGGGCTGGTCGCTGATCTACCTCGGTGTGCTGAGCAAGTACGGCGTGGCGATGTTCCACGGCGGCACCGGATCGCTGCCCAAAGCGCTGATCGGGGTCATCAAGGACAACCACGGCGACGTGATCACCAGCTCGCCGGTCGAAGAGTTGATCGTCACCAACAACCGCTGCACCGGCGTGCGCATCAAGGGTGGCGCCGAAATCCGCGCCCGCCGTGCGGTTCTCACCGCATGCAGCCCCAGGACCACCCTGACCCAGCTGCTGCCGCGCGGAGTGCTCGAGCCCAAGAAGCAAAACGCCGCCGACCACATCCCGACCCGCAAGCGCGGTATCGCCGACGCCAAAGTCAACGTCGCGCTCTCGGGCCGGGTCGACATGTCCAAACACGAGAAATGGCGCGGCGACGGCATCGACATGCGGCAGGCCTGCAACTGCTACCACACCTACGAGCAGGCGCTGGCCGCCGCACGCGACTGCGTGCGCGGCAAGGTCCCCGAGGCCATCCCCGGCCTGGCCCAGGTCACCAACTCCTTCGACCCATCGATGTCACCTCCCGGAAAAGACCTCTGGTGGTTCTGGACCGGCCTGACCCCGTCCTACCCCGAAGACGGCTGGGACGTGGCCCGCAAAAAGATCACCGACAGCATCCTCAAAGACGCCGAGATCTACTACAAGGGCGTCGAGGACATGCAGGTGGCCGTGCGCCCGCTGGTGCTTCCCGATATCGAGGAGCGGTTCTGGGCGATCGACGGATCGGTGTACCACGTGGACCCGACCATCACACGTTTCGGCCCCAACAAGCCCGTCGCCGGCTTCGCCGGGTACAAGACCCCGGTCGATGGCCTCTACCTGACCGGGTCGGGCACCCACCCCGTCGCCGGCATCAGCGGCATGCCCGGCCAGAACGCGGCACGCACCATGCTCAAGCACTTCCATCTGCAAGACAGGGGCGGCCGGCTGGGTGTGCTCAAGGAGCTGGCGACGCGACGCAAGAAGGCCGACGTCGACCCGTACTCCAGCGGCCAGAACGACCCGTTCCCGGGCCAAGTCTGATCGAAGGCGCACCGACTATTGACGGTGCGCCAGAACCCTCGAGAATCCGTATGCGGCCCGTTGTGCCGGCGATGCGAACCCGCATTGCCATCGACGCCAACGTTGGCTACCCGCCGAAGCTCGGGTGGGTAATTTAGTCTGGTGTCAAAGACTTTTGCGGTGCCTGTGTCGAGGAGATGACGCGGGCGGCAAGCCGGTGGCGTCACGCACGGATCGATGCACGATCCGCACCGTTAAAGTGACATCATCGGAGGCTGTCGAGGGTCTGCAGATCCACCGCAGCCTGACCGATCCGTCTGATGAGTAGCCGCACGTGTGCGTCCGGCTGCAACGTCGACACCTTGCCAATCAGGAATGTGTACGTCCAGAAGATGAATCCGTGCATCATCTGCTGCCGATAGGCTAACCAGGCCTGGTCGAACCTCGGAGCCTTGCCGCCGGCGATCGCAAGTTCGTCGAGATACAGTCGCAGTAGATCTTGCTCCCATTCGCGTCGATCTGTCGTCGTAAGGGCTGCACTGATGGCGTAACTGAAGTCGATCGCCCAGTTGCCCTTCGCGATTCCCTGCCAGTCATACAAGTGGAATGATCCATCGGGAAGCCGAAACCAGTTCGCCGGATGCACATCCTGGTGGACGAGCGTTCTCGGGCCTGCCGCGTTGAGCGCGAGTGACTTAGCCAGTGCGGGCCGCAGTTCCTTCTTCCGCGAGTGGATCGCGGCCGGTACTTCGTCAGCAGCCAATCGCATACCCAGGATTGCGCCCGCGTCGAACTTGGTCTTGGCGTTGAAGTCTCGCTGCCAACTCTCAGTGGTTAACAACGACGTCCACGTCGAGTCAAGACGGGGGTCTTCCCACAGTTGTCCGTGATAGCTGGCCATTTCGCGAACCATCCCCTCCGCAGCCAGCCGATCGACGTACATCGTCGACGCATCGGCGAAAACGGCGCCGCGATTCACGGCAACGTCTTCGGTCAGAATCATCGATCGGCATGTCCTGGGATCCCAACCACCGAAATACCCGGCGGGAGCACCGATCTTGAGTTCGGGTCGAATTCTGCTGTAGAACAGTGCTTCGGCCCCGGCAGCCCCTGTGACACCGACGAGAAGGCGATTCACCATCGATGGTGTGGATTTTGCGAAAATTGCTGTCGGAAGCCCTGCCGCCGCGCCGGCAGGGTTGTAGCTCACCGTTATCGCTCGTCGCGAGCTCGTTCCATCCGAGCCTCCGCCCAGTGTGAAGTCGGTAACCCGCGCCCCGGGATGCGCGGAACACAGTGCGCCAGTGAGCCACTCCGGTGTTAGCTCTTCGATGCGTGCCGGCACCACGGCCGAGTTCGTGACCACGCCTCGTGGCCGGATCCGCTCGTACAACCGGATTCCCGCTACCCGCGCCACCGCCTTGGCAAAGTCGAGTCGGGCTGCCATCGCACGGTCCTGCGTTTTGTCGCTGCGTTTCGTGGCTGCCATCACAGCCCCGCCGTCGGAAATGCATCAAGGTCGTCAATGGCGTGTGCGACTCGCTCGATGATGAGACGACACACATCTTCTTCCTGCATAAGGGGCTGCATGGCGCTTCGGCCGATCACCGTCGTCCAGGTGTGGAACGGGTACATCAGACACTGCCGGTACAGGCGGAACGCCTCGTCAAAGCTCGGAGGCTGTCCACCTGCGGCGGCCAGTGCGTCAAGATAGTAGACGAGAAGATCGCGTTCCCATGCGCGTCGGTCTTCAACCGTCAAGGCTGTCGATACGACATAGGCATAGTCGAAGGCCCACGAACCTTTCATACAAACCTGCCAGTCAAGGAAGGCAGTGGCACCCATGCCGGATCGATAGGTGTTGCCTACATGCGGGTCTCCGTGCAGCAGCGTTGCGGGCCCTGTGCTGCAGGCCTGCATCGAAGCGAGGAAGGGCTGCCAGAGATCGTTGACGTTGTCGCGGATCCTCACCGGAACAATGTCCGCGGTTCGCCGGACCCCAACGGCCACCCGCTTGCGCATATTAAGGAATGCGCTGGTGTTGTGGAAATGATCGTAGGGCGTCTTCAGCCATGACGCGCGGGTGATCTGGGGACTCTCCCACATGGCGCCGTGGAAGCCAGCCATCACGCTGACCAGGCTCTCGATGTCCGCTCGCGAGATCCGGCTCGTGGCGTGCAGAAACGTGGCGCTGCGGGTGGCCGCGATATCCTCGGTTAGCACCACCGAGCGCCACGACTTTCGATCCACGGCACCGTAATAGCCATACGGACACTCGATACTCAACTTCGGCCGGAGGTCTCGATAGAAAAGTGGCTCACCTTCGAGGCATCGAATGAGCCCCAGGAACATTCTTTGACGCAACGTAGCGGTCAGCTTGGCGAATACCGTGTTTGGCAGGCCCGCGTCAATACCCGCGTCGTTGTACTGCAGGTGCAGCGTTGCCCGCGACGTGGTCTGGCTGGTGGGTCCAACCGCGGCAAAGTCGATGACCCGAGCGGCGGGCACATCTGCGCACAGCGCATGGGTAAGCCACCGGGCCGTCATCGCACCTACCGCAGCGGGCACCACGTTGACATCCGCGGTTCGCGGAAGCGGAAGCACCTCGGCAACCCGGTATGCGGTCGTGGAGGCGAGCCGGGCGATCACCCTGCTTGCCGTCGCCCCGGCTCCACCTTCAGCGCTCATCGCGTTCTCGTTGCCCTCCTGTCGGCGCACCCGCACCTCCTTACGCGGCGGTCAGCCGCCTTTCGCTCGACACCGGCTGGTGCTGGCGTGGCAGCACCAGTACTTTGCCGAGCAAAGCGACGGTGGCAGCGATGCCGGCAACGACCGTCAGCGCGCTGACGTGCACAACCACCATCGGTGGATGCTCCATGGAGTGCCGCACCGACAGATACAAGATTCCCTCGCCGAACAACCCTGCCGCGAAGGCCATCGGCACGATCGGGAGCAAGTAGAGGTAGGCCCAACCCCTGAGCAGCGGGGCCAAGCGGTACACCAGGATCCCACTGACCAGGGCCGACATCGCGTTGGTAAACCCGAGGAAGATCGGATACCCGAATAGCACGAATGGCTGGCTAGCTTGGTATTGGTATACACCCAGCACGCTGACGTACGTCATCTCGGCGGCGATGGCCATCACGACGATGAATGCATACATCATCCACACCGTTCGCATCGCTGGCCGCCGTGCAATCACCCCGGCGATCAATACCGTGGCCCCGCCATAGAACGCCAGATATGCGGCGGGCACCCAGATCGGCTGTGCGCTGCCGAATGTCGTGTATAGGTGCCACTGCCCTTGTTCAAGGAACCACAATCCGTACAGGTGATCGAACAGCGGCTCCATCAGGCACGTCAGCGTACCGCTGAGTATCACAAATACCGGCCACACGATGCGCTCTTTGCGGCATAGCAGCACAACCCAGATCAGCACAGCCAAGGCCAGCCCATAGGTCAAAATGGTCGCGACCCACTGCCCCAGCTCGCTAACCGGCCCGTCAATCCCGTCGGAAATCACCGGCGCCATCACGGCCGCCTCCTTAAAATTATTGAATGATGAAAACCGCTGCGTCCTAGTCTTGGATCGACAACGCCCCGGTCGGGCAGTCGTTCACAGCCTGTTCGACTGACGCACGTTCTGCTTCCGGCGGCTCGGGATTGATTGCATGCGATTGGCCATCCTCCCCCACCTCAAACACATTCGGCGCCGTCACCTCGCATAACCCGATACCCGAACACTTACTGGTGTCGACTCGCACTCTCATCAGAACATCCTCCGCATAAGGTTCAGGGCCCGTTGGCTGTACGGCGGGTAGACCAGACGAGGATCCGGCTTGGCCGGCTTGGACAGCACCGCGCGGCGATGGCTGAGCGTCTCGAAGCCCCATCTGCCGTGGTATGCGCCCGTGCCGCTGGCGCCTACACCGCCGAACGGCAGCGCAGGGACGAGGCAATGCATGGCAACGTGATTGATTACCGCGCCACCGGACGGGATCCGGTCGATGAGGTCACGACCAACCTGGGCGGAAGCAAAAACATACAGCGCCAAAGGCTTAGGGCGACTATTGGCGAAATCGACAGCCTGGTCCAGCGTTTCAACCGTTACGACGGGCAATATCGGCCCGAAGATCTCATCGGCCATCACCGGATCGTCGGGCGACGGGTCGACGATCACGGTCGGTTCGATCCGAAGCGTGGCGCCATCCGACCCGCCTCCGGTTACGACTTTGCCGTCGGTGGCGCTGATCAACGAAACCAATCGGTCGAACTGGCGTTGATTGACGATCCGCAACCTCGGATCCGCTTCGCCCGAACGGAAATCCCGGATATTCGCCACGATCTTGCCGACCAGATCGTCGACGATCCTGCGGTCGGCCAGCACGTAGTCCGGCGCGATGCAGGTCTGACCGGAATTCAACAGCTTCACCCAGGCGATGCGCCGCGCCGCAACATCGATGTCCGCGTCGGCCGCAACGATCACCGGACTCTTGCCACCCAGCTCCAGCGTGACCGGGGTCAAAGTGGGCGCTGCCGCGGCCATGATCTTCTTACCGATCTCCGTCCCACCGGTGAACAGAACATGGTCGAATCCAGCTGCTAGCAACTCTTGAGTGACGGACGCGTCGCCTTCGACGACTCGTACGGCCTCTGGGTCGACGTACTGCGGAAGCAACCGTGCCAACAGCGCCGAAGTGGCGGGCGCGAGCTCGGACGGTTTGATGACCGCGCAGTTGCCGGCCGCCACGGCGGCCACCAGCGGCGCCAGGCTCAGATACAGCGGGTAATTCCACGGCCCGATGACCAGCACCACGCCCAGCGGGTCGTATTGCACCCAGGCGCGACCGGGCAGCTGCGCCAACGGCAATGACTCACGCCGCCTGCGCATCCACTTCTTCAGATGTTTGCGTGCGTAAACAGCCTCGCCCTTGGTGGAAGCGATGTCACCCAGCCACGCCTCCGTCGGGGAGCGGCCCAGGTCGTCGGCCAGCGCAGTGGCGATCTCCGGCTCGCGCTCCGCGACGAGTCGCTCGATCCCGCGCAGTTGCTCCAGGCGCCAGTCCACGGGGCGGGTGCGGCCGCTGGCGAAAACCCTGCGGAGGTCGGCAAGCACGCCGGCGCTGCCGGCCGTCTCTATTGCATGAATAGTCACGGATCCTCCTGGGCGCCTTAGATTTCGGGGGCGGGCACTACACCACTCGCCACCGCCCCGCTGATTCCACCATCGACGGCGAGCGCCTGACCATTGACCCACCGGGCATCGTCGGAGGCCAAAAACAGCACCACATCGGCGATATCGGCCGGGTCGGCGTGCCGCCCCAGCAGGTTCTTCAATCCATCGAGGGTGTCCTTGCCCATCGACTCCTCGAAGTCAACCAAGATCGGCGTCTCGACCGGGCCGGGCAACACCGCGTTGATGCGGAATCCCATCTCCCCCAAGGCCAAACCCATCGACATGGCGTACACGGTGCTGACTTCCTTGGAGAAATTGTAGGCATTGCCCTGCTGCGGATTAGCCTTGAACCAAGCCGCGCCCTCCTCAAACGTATCGGTGCAGAGCAAATCGCGGATCCCGTCGAGCCGCAGCGGCCAGCCGAAGCCCGCAGTCGACGACACGATGGTGACCGAGCCGCCGGGCTTCAGGCGCTCGAAAAACGACTCGGTCAGGTGTCGCACCGCAAGGGCGTTGACGGCCAGCACCAACTCGGCGGGCGCGGTGCCGGGGATGCCGGCTACGTTCATCAAGCCGTCGAACTCGCCGTCGAGTTGCTCGCACGCGGTGTCGATGCTGTGCGGGTTCGCCAGGTCGACCTCGATGTGTCGGGTCACCTTCGCGGACGGTTGATTGCGATCCAGGCAGTAGACCTCGGCGCCAGCGGCCAGCAACCGCTCGGCGACCGCATGGCCAATACCTGACGCCGCGCCGGTGACGACGTAGCGCTTGCCCTTGAAGTCGGCCATGATTCTCCTAATCGAGGGTGTAGGGCAGCGATTTGACTGCGGTGATGAAATTGCCGGTCAGATACTCAGGTTCGCCCACCCGCAGGTTCGGCGCCCTAAAGATCAGCTCGCGGAAGATCGATTCGAGCTGCATCCTGGCCATGAAAGTGCCCATGCAATAGTGCGGACCACCGCCGCCGAAGCCCACGTGGGGGTTGGGCGATCGGGTGATGTCGAACTCGTGGGGGTTGGTAAACACCCGTTCGTCGCGGTTCGCTGACGAGTAGACCATCGTCACCCAGTCGCCCTCGCGGATGTGCTGGCCATGCAGCTCGGTGTCCTGGGTGGCGGTGCGCCGGAACGTCATCACCGGGGTCGCCCAGCGGACGAACTCCTCACTCGCGACCTTGATGAGCCCGTCGAAATCCTTCTCCAGCAGCGCTTTCTGGTCGGGGAACTGCTGCAACGCGATCGTGGTGAAGGTGGTGGTGGTGCGGGTGGTGTCATTGCCCGCCACCGAAAGCAGGACGAAGTATGGGCCCAGCTCGTCGTCGGTCAGTCGCCGTCCGTCGACCTCGGCTTGCACCAGCGAGGTCATCAGGTCGTTCTGCGGATGGGCACGACGCGCCTCGGCCAAGCCGATCCCGATATTGAGCAGTCCGACAAGGGAATCGGTCAACACTTCCCCAGGTTCACGACCGGCCGCGATCTCGGGATCGGCCCAGGCCACCATGCCGTCGGCCAGGTGCGCCGCTTCGTCACGCTCGTCCTCGGGCAGGCCGAGCATCTCGTAGATGGTCCACATCGGCAGGCGCTTTGACACCTGCTCGACGAAGTCACCCTCCTTCGTCTTGAGCAGATCATCGACGATCGACTTCGCCTGGTTTTTGATCTGATCACCGATCTTGGCCACCTGCCGCGGCGTGAAGACCGAACTGACGAGCCTTCGCAGGCTCGAGTGTTTCGCACCGTCCATGCCGAGGAAGGACTGGGTGGCATCGAGCATCTCTTCGGGAACGGCCTCGAACGTGATGCCTTGCCCGGAGCAGAAGATCTCCGGATTCTTGCTGACGTAGCAGACGTCCTCGTGGCGCGTAACCACCCAGACACCGTCGATCTCGGGCTCCATCATGGAACCCTCGATCGGGCGGTGCCAGCTGACGGGACGTTCGTCACGCAGAATCTTGAATGCCTTCTCGCGCTCGTCGAAGCTTTGCACCCAGAAATCCAGCTTGGAGATGTCGACCGGGTCGAAGGGCGGACGTTGGATCTTCTGAGTTGCCTCGGTGGTCATGCGCTTGCCTCCATGTAGCGGGCTTTGAGACTTCTCTTGACGAGCTTTCCGGTGGCTGTCCGGGGCAGCTCGTCGACGAAGTCGACGGTGCGGGGTGCCTTGTAATGCGCGATACGGTCCCGAACGTAGCTGATGATCTCATCGGCCAATTCCGCGGATGGTGGTGTCCCGGGCCGCAATTGAACGACCGCCTTGACTTGCTCCCCCATCTCCGGGTCGGGCACGCCGATCACCGCGACGTCGAATACCTGTGGGTGCAGCGCCAGGACATTCTCGACTTCCTGCGGATAGATGTTCACCCCGCCGGAGATGATCACGAATGCCTTGCGGTCGGTCAAAAACAGGTACCCGTCCTCGTCGACGTAGCCGATGTCGCCGACTGTGGACCAATTCTCATGGTCCGGATGCCTTGAGGATGCGGTCTTTTCGGGATCGTTGTGATACTCGAACGGGACGATGTCGCGTTCGAAATAGACCGTGCCGATCCCGCCCGCGGGCAGTTCCTTGCCGTCTTCATCGCAGATCCGCAAGATCCCGAGCGCGGCTTTGCCCACCGACCCACGCTTGTTCGTCCACTCGGCCGTGCTGATCACGGTGCTGCCGTGCTGCTCTGTGGCACCGTAGTATTCAACGAGGATCGGGCCCCACCAGCGAATCATCGCGTCCTTGACGTCGGGTGGGCATGGGGCGGCGGCGTGCACCGCCATTCGCAGCGAGGAGACGTCGTAGGCTCCGCGGACTTCCTCCGGCAATTGCAACATCCGGACGAACATCGTCGGCACCATCTGCGTGACGGTCACCCGATATTTCTGGATAGCGGCCAGCGCCTGCTCGGCATCGAAGCGCTCCATCAGAACCACAGTTCCGCCCAGCGCCTGAACGCCGGCGCACCATTTCAGCGGAGCGGTGTGGTAAATCGGTGCGGGAGAAAGGTATACGTCGTCGCTGCAAATCTTGAAAACATGGGCCAGCAGCCCGACAAGTGGGTCTCCCGGCTCGTCAACCTGGATCGGCAGTAGGTGCGGCTTGATGCCCTTGGGGCGTCCGGTGGTGCCCGAGGAGTACAACATCTCCGCGCCGCGCGGCTGGTCGGTCAGTCGTGACTGCGATGCGGATAAGAGCTCGCCGTACGGCAGATACCCGGCAATGGTGCCGCCGAAGGAGTACCAATGCTGGACCTCGGGAACCGAATCAAGCAGTCGCCCGGCCAATTCCCGCACTCCCGACGAGGCGATCACCACTCGGGCCCCGCTGTCCCGCAGGATATAGGCCGCTTCCTCGGCCGCCAGGTGCCAGTTGATAGCGGTGATGTATAGACCGGAACGTAGTGCAGCCCAGTAGATCTCGAATGCTTCGGCGGAGTTGTCGGAGAGCAATGCGATCACGTCGCCTTTGCGCAAGCCCATTCCGTACAGTGCCGCCGCGAGCCGAGCCGAATTGTCGTCCAGTTCTTTGTAGGTGAGCGCCCTGCCCGAATCGGCCATGATCACTGCCGGTCGATCGGGCGCGGTCACCGCATGGGTACCCGGAAACATGGGATCAGGCGAGCAGGTCGTCGCGACCGTCGTTCTTCAGCCGCTCGATGTAGCTCGGGTAGAGCTTCTTGCCCATCGGAGCCAGCTTGAGCAGGCTCGCCACGTTACCTTCGACCTTGATTTTCTTCTTCGCCATCGCCAGCGGCAAGTTGACCTTGCCCTGCCAGTAGCCGTTGCCGGTGTCAGCCGTCATGAACATCGTCGCCATCGGCGCCGGTCCCCCGTCCAGGCCTTCACGTACCGACTTGTTTCCCATGTCGATCACGACGACAGCCTCGGGATCGGTGAAGGAGAAAGCCACCACAAGCCCGGTGTCAACCAGCTTGGGACCGATTTCCGCATCCTCGAAGGCCGTCTCGAAGATGCCGCCGATGTACTTCCTGACCTCCGCCGAGTCCTTGAACCCCATTGTTCTCCCTAGAATTTATTTTCGATTAAATTCTGACCCCAGTCAGGGCCCACTTCCCAGGTTAAGCCCTTGATCACGAGGTTATGACCTCTGTCACAAAGACGCTACCATAAGTTGACTTATGGTCAAGGCTCGCACGCCGAGAGTCCACGTGATCGTTCGGGTCGCTGCGCCCAGGCATGGTGTCAAAACCCTTGTCGGCGACCTAGTTTTCGGCATCCAGTGTGGTAGCGCGAATCTACCGTGTCTGCAAAATCTGTCTGGTCGCGGCGACGAACGCTACCATCCCTGAACATGTACGACACGCGAGCGGTTCTGGACGCCATCGACAACCACACGATCCCCATCCTGGTGGGCTTCGGGCTGGCCATGGTCCTGCAGAACATCGCGATGATCACCGCGGTCGTCATGACCCGGCGCGAGGGGTGGATCTCGATCCCGCTGCCGTGCACCTTCCTGTGGTTCGCCCATGACTTCGGCGTCGTGGCCCGCTTCGACACCTGGTTCCACGTGTACGACCACTGGTTTCTCAAGTTGTTCTGGATCGGCTTGCTCACCGCGCTCATCCTCGAAGTCATCTTCTTCGCGCAGGCGATCCGCGTCGGGCGGGCTGAATACCTACCGAACGGCAGCCAGGCCCAGTGGACCGCGTTGGTCATCGCCGGTGCCGTAGCGTTCGTGATTGTCTGGGAGTACGAGAAAGTCGTTTGGGACGATCCGCTCTACCAAGCGGCCCCCGCGATCACACTGTTCCTGCTTCCGCTGGCGACCACGGCCCTGCTGTTGCGCAGGCGATCCGCGGTGGCTCAGTCTCCGCTCATCTACGGCTGTTTTGCCGCAATGGTCGTGCTCTGGTGGGCGGTGACGGCCACCTACTACGGCGGCGGGTTTGCGAGCTGGCAATATCTCGCCACCGGCGTGGTGGCATTCGTCATGTTGGCCGGCGTGACCCTGGCCGTGGCGCGCATGCGGGCGAACGCACTCGACCAGCGCCACCCGCCATCACTAAGGGACTTTCAGTCCCTTGACGGATTTCGATGATCGTTATAGCGTCGGCCGCGTGCGCATCCGGCGTGGTACGTCTCGATCCCGAGACCGCTTAGCCGTCTCAATCAAGCGACACCGTCGCAATCGTCATGCTCGCCCCCGGTCGAGCGGCGCACCGGGCGCCGCCCCGTGACGCTTGTCGTATACGGCGCGACCGGTGCAACCGGACGCCGGGTCATCCAATTGGCTTCGGCCGCAGACATTCCCGTGATCGCCGCTGGGCGCGATGCGCAAGCACTTGCCAGGCTCGGTGTCGAATACCGCGTGGCCTCGCTGGCCCCCGCGGAATTGGAAGCGGCTTTCTCGGGCGCATCGGTCGTCGTCTCGTGCGCCGGTCCCTACACCCACTTCGGGCCGCCCGTGCTGGACGCGGCCATCCGCGCCGGCGCCAATTATGTCGACTGCACCGGTGAACCACGTTGGGTGCAGCGCATTGTCGATGAGTTCGAGAGCCGCGCCATCCGGGCGGGCCTCGCCGTCGTGCCGTCGCTGGGCCTGGGTGTGGCGACCGATATCGCCGCTACCGCGGCGGCGGAGCTGGTTGGTGGTCCCGACAGCGTGCGGCAACTGCATTGTGCGGTGAAGATCGTCGGGATGCGGCCGTCGCCGGCGACCATGCGGTCGACGATTGAGCTGGTCGCCGGTGGTGCGCCGATTGTCGACAGTGGATGCGTCCGTTGGGAATTGGCGGGGCGTCGCATGCACCGATTCGCCTCGGGGTGCGGAGCGCTGTTCGCGACGCCCGACGCGCTGGTCCTGGCGAGGGCGTATCCGCACGCACGCATCGAATGTCATGTCCAACCCGCCGCGATGGGTCCCGCGCTGGCCGCCGGCGCAATGGTGTGGCGGATTCCGGGCTCCCTGAAGGCCACTCGCGGATTGTTGTCGCGCCTCGGGCACTCCGGCGGTGACGCCGGGGGCGGACGCTCGCAGGTGACGGCGGAGGCCAAGGGCGCAGCTGGATCATGCACCGTCACCGGAGCGGTCGACGATGTCTACGACATCACCGGTCGGGGCGCGTTCGCGGTGGCGCGCGCGCTGATGTCCGGCCCCGGCGAGCGCACGGGGCTCCGCAACGCCGGGCAATTCCTCTCCTCGCCGCGGCAAGCCGCCGAAGACCTCGGTGTCCGACTTGAGTTCTGCTGACTCGATTCAGCGGTCTCCGAGCCTGTTGCTGATCTCGAGGAGACCATAGGTGGCCTCGCCATCACAGGCGTATTTGACCGCGACTTGCTTTGTTACCCAGTGCTTTTCGGACAGCATCCGGTTCGGATCCATCCCCGCGCAGAGCTGTGATGACGCGACGCAGGTGCAGTCGTACTCCTCGTCCAGGGTCTCCGCCTCGATGACGTGGTCGACGCCGGTCCGTGTTGGGGTCCAGGCCGAAACGACTTCGATGACAAGACATCGAGGTTCTCCTCGGCGTTGGGCGTCGTCGAATATGCGTTCGGGCCACCGGACTGATGTAAGGGATCAGCGGCGGGCGGTCGGCTCCTCACACCCGCCTACGCCATACTGATCTGGCGCGTCGCCGCAACGCATCTTGCCGCTCTTCGGGCGTGACCTTGGCCGCCGTCGCCGGCAACTCTGCCGCCAAAGCCGACAGCGGCACAGTCCGGATCCTCGGCAACGGCGTTGTGTCCGCTTTGTAGTAGCGCGCCGTGATCAGCCCGACGCTATGGCCCCCCGCGTCAAGCCAATTCGCATAACCGGGATCCTCGTGAGCGATCACAGCGCGAAATACGCCATCATCGTCGAGTACCGCCTGATGACCGTTGAGCGACGTTTGCCGCAGGTTCCAGTCCAGCGCTTCCCAGAAGTGCGAGGTGAGCTGGTATTGCCAATACCTGGCATTCGGCGGCGAGACCTCGATGATCACCGCCTCGTCCCTCTCACAGCGATAGATTCCCTTGCCGTACAACAGGTCTGCCCACGCGAAGTCGATCTCGACGAACTTCAACGAGTCCGGCGGCGCCCGAAAGTACTCATCGACGGCGAGCTTGCATGCCGCCGGTACGATTCGGACCCAGTCGATCAGCAGCTGCAGCCGCTCGGCGATATCGGCGGGCTGCAGCGTCGGCGGCGGGTACGTGACACCGTCACGCTCGATGACGAGCTCCGCGGGTTGTTCGGTGTCCCAATCGTAGTAATACTGGCGCACGATGATCGAGCCGGGGCCTTCGCAGGTCCGTACCCAGTTGCCCGGCTGTTCCGTCGTTGACAGCACAACCTCAAGGGTGCCGTCGTCTTCAACGTGGAAGTCGCTCTTGCGATCCACGAGCTTCCAGTCCGCTAGATGCGAGGTGTGTCCGGTGCGCGTTTCGACATCGAAAAGTCTCGCGGTTCCCCTCTTGCCGCGAATCCGATAAATGCCGTCGCCGTGCACAGCCGCCCAGTGGTAGCAACAATCGGTCGCTGGAATGCCGTACTGCATGTAGGGGCTGATGAATTTGACCAGCCAGGGGTAGTGGGCATCCCACCCCTCCATCGTCATCATGATTCCGGACTGCAGCAGCCGGGACAGGTACCGGATTCCTTCGGCCCGCAGCAGCGGTGTGTCGACCCTGTCGTTGCCGTGGACGTAGGCGGTCATATCGGCGATCGCCTCGCCCAGTGCTCTCCACAGGTCCGCTTCGGATACACGGGGATCGTCGGCGACTTCTCGGTCCATGATTGTCATGGGGCGGCCCTTCTAGTTCGGGGCGAGTTCGGGAAATTCGGCGAGGTAGGCTTCGAAACACTCCCCCACCAGATCGGCGGTGACGCCCCAGCGCGTCGGTTTGTACTCGTGTGCACCGAAATGCCCTTCCGGCCGGCGCGCGTTGTAGGCGTCGAACGCGGCGCGCGCTTCGTCGGTGATGGCCCGGCCCGCACGACGATAGATTTCGGCGACCACACCGTTGATGTCGTCGCGGATCTCTTTGAAGTCGACATCGTAGATGTCCAGATCCGGGATCGATGCCCGGGCCTCGAGGTTGCGCGACGTGTAGCCGCCCCAGAACCGCGCGAAGTCCGGGCCCAGCGCCGGTAGGTCCACGACGTCGCTGTTCATCCCGCGCGCCACCTCGATCAGCGAACAATAAGATCCGAGCACGGTGTAGACGTCGCGGTGGCATTGCACGAACGTGGCATCCGGGAAAAGGCCATGCAGCGCCGCTACCTGACCAATGTGCATGGGCGACTTGAGAACCCATGGTCGCCCACGCGCTCCGCCGTCCTGCCATTGCAGATACTGCAGCACCGTGCGCATGTAGGCGTATGCCGATTCTTGCCGGTCGGCGATCCACTTGCGGTGATTGGGTAGGTGCAGCCGGTGGGAGGCTACCGGTGCGTCAAACGTGAGCTCCATCAGCCACAGATCCTCGTCGGGCTCATGCGCTTCCATGGGATGGCGGGCCATGAATTCCGGGACCTGACGCAACATCGCCTCGAACTGTTCGCCGATCGCGGTACGGGTCTGCGGATCACCCGGCATCGGGGCGGGATTCAGCAGCCGCCACACCTCGAGCCGCTGCATCCCCGGATCGGCTGCGATCGTGCGTTGCAGCTTCGACGTACCGGTGCGCGGCAACCCAAGAATCACGATGGGGGCTACCAGCTCCTCGTCGAGAATCTCTGGATGCTCACGCAGGTCCCGGGTGAATCCGAGTCGGTTCACGAGTAGCCGCAGCACGTCCTGCACCTGACTAGCGACGCCAATCTCGTTGAGCTCCGCGGTGGTTCGCATGTCTGCCAGCAGAATGTCCAAGCTGTCGATGAACCCGGTGTCATCTCCCCAGTCGTCGAGACCGGTCGCTGCCGACGCGGCCGTCATCAACGGTTCCCGCTCCAGCGGGGGCAACGCGACGGTCACGATGTCGCGGTGCCCACGGTGCTGACCCGCTCTAGCCGTTCGGTCAGCGGTAGACACAGCGAGGCACCCAGCTTGCTCATGTCCAAGTTCGGTGAAATATCCGCCGTGCCATCGGCAAGCGCCCCACGCAGCACAGCAGCGAACTTCTCCAGATCCGCCTCGGTCTCACCTTCGATCTCGTAGATGGCCAAGTAGCCCTGCGGCGGACCGACAACGCCTGGCAACGTCTCGACTTCCTGTGCGATCTTGTACCGGGTGGCAGCGATGACACCCGGAATCGTCACCAGATCGTGGATGTGCTTATTCGAATACCACTCGTTGTAGGCGTCTTCGGTCTCCGCCGACGTCGGCTGGGTGAAGGCGAGCATGATCGCATGCGGCATTTCAGTTCTCCTCCGCTGATTGGTTGTTGGTGTGGGCCTTGAGGCCGGCCGCAACCTGCAGCAGCCGGGCGATCGATGAGGGGAATCCGTCCGCACCGGTGTGCAGCGGCATGACGTCGAGCAACCCGACGAATGTCGCGCCCGCCTCGATCCATGCGCGGCCGACCTTGACGGCTTCCTCCGGTGTGCCCCAGGTCGCTGACCTCGCACACATCTCGCGTGGCACGTTCGCAACGACGGCGTCCGCGGCCGCGGCCGTCATCGTGAACGGCATGTAGTCATTGGAGTAGTGCCAGCCTCGGGGAAAGACGCTCTGCAGCCCCTCATTTCGCCACTCGTCCTGGTTCATTCGCCCATAGCTGGCTGAGTACCACTTGATCTGCGGACTCTCTTGCGCGGCGGCGATCACTTCCGGGTCCTCGTGCAGGCCACATGGCAGCCATACCCCGAAGCCGAACTCGTCGGGGTCGCGACCGGCCGCTTCCACCCGATCGCGAATGGCGGATACGCGCGAAGCGAAGACATCCAGATTCGGCACCGCGTTCGGAAACGACGATTCGATGCCGTCTGCGTACTGCGCGCACAATTCGGTGAACTTGGGTCCGCCCCCGAGCCCCCAGATTTCCGGACGAGCGGGCCGGTACGTGCCGAGGTAGCCGTGGTCGAAGTTCCACCGTTTTCCGTTGTAGGAGAAGGGCTCGTCTGTATCGAGCAGCGTGCGGATCAGGATCAGGACGTCCTTCAGACGCGACAGCGCCTGGCCGGTCGGATGCCCGAACGGTGTCATGTGCCGGGCCTCGCCCAGGCCGATGGCGCAGGTGACGGTGCCCTGCGTCGCCGACGCGAGCGACAGCAGCGTCCGAGTCAACTCGGCCGGCCGCGAGCGCACAGCGTCGGTGGTCATCCGCACGCCGATGCGCGGACTGGCCGCGAGCGCGAACGCACACTCGATGAACGGGTCGTGTGTGGAATGCGCATCCGGGGCTTCCATGCCGGCTGGAATGCCGAAACCCTGTGGCGCCCAACCCGTCAACTCGTCCCATACCCAGAATTGGTCCACAACTGCGGATTGTTCGAGGGCGCCGACGAAGTCCTGGATTCCGGCCAATGGAGTGGCGCGATGGTTGGGATAGGCGACGGCGATGCGCGGAGAGCCCATGCCGATCGACATTAAGGGACTAACAGTCCTCTAGTCAAGGGACCGTTAGTCCTTTGCCAGCCTGGCTCCGTACAGGAACACCCGGGTCACATGATCGATCACCTCATGCCGGGAGGGCTTGTCACTACCGCTGGGGACCAACGGGTGATCGAAGACCACGATGGAAGCGATCGTGCCGAAAAGCAGCCGCATCGTCAGGCCGAGACCCGCCTGCGGCACCCAGCCGCGCCGATGGGCTTCGATGCTGGTCGTCCGCATTATCTCCGCGAAGAACCGGTCGAACTGCTCGTCCAGCCCGGCCAAAGTGGCCGAGTCGAGTTCATGCCCGACGACCGCGACGCCAACCAGTGCCTCCCGATGCGCCGTGCAGCTGTCATAGAACATTTCGACGATCGTGCGGGTGATCTCGAAATCCCCCCATTTCGGGTTCTTGATGTCGTATGCGACCGTGTAGTTCTCCAGAAACTCCATGAACGGTTGCAGTACAGCGGCGCCGAATAGATCTGCCTTGTCGGTGAAGTGGCGCCAGATCGCCGAGCGCGCGACACCGGCCTCGGCGGCGATATCGTCGGCCGTCGTCGAGGCATATCCCTTTGCGGTGAATACCCGGGCCGCGGCGTCCACCAGCAAGTGGCGGACCTCCGCGGTGGATCGCCGTGTTCGAGCAGCCATCCTGAAATGGTAGCCACGCCCGTCAACGGTCCCTACGAAGCCGTTACGCGCACCCACATCGTGTCGTCAGCACCCCGTCGAGGTGAGCTGCTCGACGAGCTTGTACTTCTGCACCTTTCCGGTGGGCGTCTTGGGTAGATCCTCCGCACGGTAGAACACCACCCGCTTGGGCACCTTGAAACGCGCCAGCTTTGCGCGGCAGACATCGAGCACATCGTCTTCGGTGAGCGTCGATTCCGGAACCGGAACCACGACGACACAACCGATCTCACCCCAGTGTTCGTCGACCAATCCGACCGCAAAGACCTGGCTGATTTCGTCGTGCGCCGTCAACAGATCCTCGATTTCCTTGGGCATCACCAGTTCACCGCCGCTCTTGTACAGCTCCTTCCGACGACCGGTCACCTCAAGGTAGCCATCGGCACGCACCCGGCCAAGGTCGCCCGAGTAAACCCAGCCGTCCCGCAGGGCCGCTTCGGTCTCCTCGGGGCGGTTCCAATATCCCAGCATCGACGTCGGTCCGTTGGAGAGCAACGCGCCCTCGGCGCCGGCCGGCAGGTCCGCCGCCGTCTCAGCATCTACCGCCTTATAGGCGACAAGTGCATCCGTTCCCGGAATCGACGCCGCACCAGCCATCTTCGGCTTCCCGGCGCTTTCGGAAGTCAAGATCAGTGGGTCCTCAGGGCGCGTCAGAGTCATGCACCCCCCACATTCGGTCATCCCGTAGCCGGTGACGATCTCACTGACCCCGAAATCTTCCTCGATGCGACGCCACAGCCAGGTCGGTGCCGGCGCCGATCCACACAGGATCGCACGCAAGGAGCCGAGGTCGTACTGCTTGCGGGCCGCGCTTTCGACCATGACTACGGCCATGGTGGGGACGCACAGCATGTCGTTGGCCCGGTGGCGCTCGATCCCGGCGAAATAATGTTCGGCGCTGAATATTGTCTGTGGGATGATGGCGCCGCCAACGAACATGACGGACAGCAGTCCCTCGATATAGCCGAACATGTGATAGCAGGGCAGCGAGAAGAGTATTCGCCTGCCGTCCTCGTAGGCCCGCGTGAGAGCCGACGCGTAAGCCGTCCGCAGCACCGCGTCGTGGGTGACCAGCACGCCCTTGGGCGAGCCGGTGGTGCCGGAGGTGTACAGCATGTCGCTGGCGTCCCGCGGATGAGCGCCCAAAGCGCAGCCGGCACCCGGGTTTTCGTCCCCTAAGGCGGCGAGGCCGGCCACCGTCATGCAGTCAGGCCGTGCCCGGCCATCGGTATCGAGCAGCACGACGGTCAACGGTGTGTCCGTCGTCGGAGCATCCCAGCCCGGCGCGATGCCATCGAGCATCGCTTGGTAGTCGAGGCCGCGAAAGCCAGTCATCATCACAACCACCCGGCATGCGGAGTCGCTTAGGACGTAACGTAATTCATCTTCTCGGTATAGGAAGTTGAGTGGGACGGCGACCGCCCCGACCCGTGCTATCGCGAACTTCACGGTGACGAACTGCGGATAATTCGCCATGATCATGCCGACGCGGTCTCCCGCGCAAACCCCCAGTGCGGCAAGGCCATCGGCTAGCCGTCGAGATTCGGCTGCCACATCAGCGTAGCTGAGCGCGACGTCGTCGGTCAGGATGAAGGGACGGCTGCCGTACCGGCCCGCACAGATGTCAAGCCAGTCGGCGAGCGTCTGCTCGCGCCACACGGGGAAGCGCTTGCGAAGGGCCTCTCTTCGTGCCCCGATATCCGTGGTCAACGGTTTAGCCGAACCATGTTGCGGGCGTTGCTATCCCACCGGATTTCTGCCGAGCTTCGCGTCCGACATGTCGCTGATCTCCGCCCAGCGCTTGGTGATCTCCTCGAGGCTCGGTGGTTTGCCGAAGGTGACACCGTTGTTCTGGAACTGCGCCACCCGCTGCACCAGCCCACCACCCACGACGAACACCGAGCCGGACTCCTGATTTTCCTCGGACAGCAGGTAGCCGACGGGCGGTGCGACGTGGTCCGGGTCCAGCGTGTCCAAGACCTCCTGGGGCGCGATATCCGCGGTCATGCGGGTGGCCGCCATCGGCGCAATCGCGTTCGCGGTAATCCCGTACTTGGCGCCTTCGATCGCCAGGGTGTTGACCAGGCCGACCAATCCCAGCTTGGCGGCCCCATAGTTGGCCTGACCGAAGTTGCCGTATATCCCGCTGGTCGAGGTCGCCATCACAACCCGCCCGAAACTCTGCTCACGGAAATGGGGCCACACCGCACGGGTGACGTGGTAGCCACCGTAGAGGTGGACGCTGATCACGGCATCCCAGTTGTCGTCGGTCATCTTGTGGAACGCCCCGTCACGCAAGATGCCCGCGTTGTTGACCACACCGTGCACAGCGCCAAAGTGCTCGATCGCGGTAGCCACGATCGCCTCGGCGCCTTCCCGGGTGGCCACGCTGGAGTAATCCGCCACCGCCCGGCCACCGTCATTGCGAATCTCCTCGACGACCGTGTCGGCCATGCTGGTGCCCGATCCAGAGCCGTCCCGGGCCCCGCCGAGGTCGTTGACCACGACGAGGGCGCCATTATCGGCGAGGAACCGAGCGTAGGACCGTCCCAATCCCCCACCGGCTCCGGTCACGATCACGACTTTGTCCTGCACTCCGGGCACTTGAAGTTCCTCCACTGGTATCTCGTCTACTACTGGCAGCCGAGTTTAATTTAGTTTCGAATTTTTGCTCGCGTCAAGGTGACGAGCGTCTAGGGCCTGTGGACCACCGGCCGGGTTGTCACGTCATTGGGCCGGTGCGGGCGAACCCGCATCGAATCGCGCCAAGCGGTTCAGCTGCTCCGCCTGCTGCCGCGTGAGCACCCGGTACATCGCCCATCCGGCGGCCACAATCCACGGACCCCAGGTGAATGTGGCGAGATACCAGGCGCCTACGCCGTTCCCCGAGAACGGGCCCGTTTTGAAGAAGAAAATGGGAAGTTGCCCGAACTCGCACAGCGCGACCACGAGGCTGAAATAGCCAAGCCAACCGGGAAGGGATTCCGCTCGCCCTTGGGTCCTGATGATGAGAACACCCGCCAGCGCCATCCCGAGGGCCAGCATCGGCCAGATGTGTTGCGAGCCAAGCCATGCCACATCGCTCATCGCGCGGGTGACGTCCGGACTCGTGTCGCCGGGCCGGAATGCGACGACCCCGAATATGGCCAGGTCGAAGGACAACAAGATGGGGCTGGCGGCCAGGCTGGCCACGGTGACGACGGTAACCGCCCGCGATCCACCCTCCAGCCGCCACAGCATGAGGCAGAACTGCACGGTCCATGCGAGCAGAAAGGCCATGCCGATGCTGCACAGCACCACGCCGATCAAGAAACCGGTGCGGTGTTCGACGTAGTAGGCCGCGGTTTGTCGGGCGCTCAGCGCAAACGAGGGCGGCTGCGGCCAGAAGAGCTCAAGGCCGGTAAAGGTGAAGATCACGAAGAGCAAAGAGCAGGCCGCAAAGAACCGCTGCCACAGGAAGTCTTCATGCGGTGTCATATCCATCCCCTCGTCGGCGAATCAAACAAGTCGCACTTGGTGGCTGGTAGGCGATTAACCGTGTCAGTGCGTGACCGTGCGGTAACCGTTGAGATCGTGCAGAGCGTGTCGTCGGCGGACCGGCCGAGCACTTCGACGACGGCGAACGACGAACCCACGTGGTGCGCCCGTGCGGTCAGGGTGACAGGACCATCTCCACGCGACGGACGGACAAAGGTCGTGTGCAGCCGGGCGGTGACGAGCCCGGGATTGCGTGCGCGGACCAATTGGGCTGCCGCGGCCTCGCTCAGGCATGCCCAGACCCCACCGTGCAGCAATCCGAAGATATTGGTCCACGAAGCCGAGGCCCCCAGGATGAGCAGGACCGAATCAGGTGGGCTCGGGAGGCGCTCGAACCGCAAATAGTCCTCGATGGTCGCCGCGATCGACACCTGCTGGCGCGGTGGCCGCACCACAGGCCGCACAGGGTCGCCCCGGGGCGGCAGGTGATGCACCCACGTCGAACCCGCCGCGACGACAGTCCCGTGCTCATCGGTTATCCGGCCCTGGGCGTAGCCGCCGCGGAGTTCGACCTGAATCGGGGCGGCGGTGGCCGCAAGCCGGCTTTGCCGGTCGAATGGCGCGAGGAAATCGATGCTGAGCTCCGACGTCGTGGACCACCACCCCTCCGGGCGGTGGCGTGCCAGGGCTTCTCCCAGCACATGGTCGAGCGCGGTCGCGAGTGCGCCCGGCCGCGGTGTGCCGTCGCGGTCCAGTGACCACGTGCCGACCGCAACATCACAGCGTCGCCCACCATCATGTGCCGTGCATCGAGAAAGCCCGAACCGAGCCTCGACCGATGCGCAATCGTCGACCTCACACGTAGGAACAGGCATTGGCGCGCAACTCCTTTCGCGTGAAAAGCGGGTTGCTCACCGAGCGGCCTTATCGGTTCTATTGGCGGCTAACAGGCGGCGCAACACCACCGTTGTCGCCACCAAGTCGTCCGGATCGTGCAGGGTCGCGCCCAGGCTGCCCAAACCCTGCATGATGCCGACGATCGTCAAGGCAACCCCGCGTACGCCGACATTCTCGGTCAGATCCGCCGGCGCCGTCCGAGCGATATCGGTGACAAACGCCGAAAACGACGCGAACGTATCGCTCATCGCCGCACGGATCTGTTCGTTACGGGCCACCTCGAGTTGGACGGTGACGGTCATCGGCGCCAGGGTCGGATCCGACCGGTGCAGCTCGCCGGATGCCCGCATCAGGGCATCCAGTCGATCATCGAACGATTCCGCGGTGGCGACTGCGGCGCGCAGGTGACCGATGAAGACGTCGTAAACCTCGGCGCCGACCGCGACGAACAATCCCAATTTGTTGCCGAAGTGATGGTAGAGCGCCGTCGGCGCCACCCCGGCGGCCATGACGATCTCCTGGGTTCCCGCGCCGGCGAAGCCCTCTTCGGCAAAGATCCGTCGACCGCTGTCCAGGAGGCGGCGCCGCGTCGCGTCCCCGGCCGGCCGGCGCCGTCGCCCGGCGACACGCACCACCGATTGAAGGTCAGGCTGCGGCATCGACACCAGCCTCCGATGTGCGCGGGGCGCGCTGGATCGCCGCCGTTATCGCCCAGAACATCACCGCGAACCACGCCACGAACACCACCACCGGGATCCAGAAACTCAGCATCCCGTTCCACGCCAAAGGTCCGTTTTTGAAGAACGGGATGAGGCAGGCCGGCACCAGCAGCAACGCGATCCATAGGTTTGCGTAGGCAACCCACCGCGGGAAGACCGGCGCGGTCGATCGATCGAGCAGAATCGCCACACCGATTGCGATGTACTGCAAGGTAAATGGCGCGACGGGCGAAAACGTCATGATGAAGCCGAGATCGTGTAGTTGCTGGGTGATCTCCGATGGCCGCGCCGGGCGAAACGCGACGACGGCCAGGACCAGAAAATTCAACGTGAAGAACACGGTCCCGAAGGTGCCCAGCGCTGTCTGGGCCGTCGACAGGACGCGCTCACCCGATTCGGTTCGACGCAGCAGCAATCCCACCGCCACCGTGAAAGGCACGTAGAGGGTTCCACCCCAGACACACATGACCATGCCGAGCCGCTTGGCGTTCGTGTGTTGAGACCACAGGTCCGCCACTTGCTGCGGCGAGAGATCCGGCGAGGGCGGCGGCAAGAACCCGGCCAGGACCATCCAGCCCAGCAGCACCAGAGCGATGCCCACGGGCCCACTCCATGCGAGAACCATCAATCTGCGATCGGATGTCGACACCGTCCGGCCCTTCCAGCTCCGATCTAGCCAATGTAGTGATTACTACTGTAGAAATTACTACAGTAAGGCGAAGCCGATCGCAAGATCCACGCCCATCAAGCAGGAGGCCCGATGACCGGCACCTTCGTCCGTCGCGCACACGACGACATCGACCTGTCCGCCGACCACCTGTGGAACGGCCCCTCCGACGAGCGAAACGCACTGTTGGCGCAGCTCCGCCGGGAACGGCCGGTGAGCTGGCAACGACCCATCCGCAGCCCGTTGATGAACCTGCTCGGTCAGGAGGAACCGCCCGGTTACTGGGCGGTGGTCCGGCACGAGGACATCGTCACCGTCAGCCGACATGCGGACGTCTTCTCCTCCGCGGCCGGCGGGGTGACATTCGAGGAACTACCGCCCGAGGTGTTGGAGGCGTCATCCTCGATCCTCACGATGGACGCGCCCCGACACGGGAAGATCCGCCGGATCGTGAGCTCAGTGTTCACCCCGCGCCGCCTGCGGTTGATCGGCAACCAGATCGCCAACCAGGCCCGGCTGATCGTCGACGACATCGTTGCGTGCCGAGACAACGTCGAATTCGTGGGCCACGTCGCCGCGCGCCTGCCCGTGTGGACCGTCTCGGAGATGGTCGGTATCCCCGAGGGGGCACGCGAGGGAGTGACCGCTCATGCCAACGCGGTGATCGGTTGGGACGACGAGGAGAACACAGCGGGCGCCGAACCGCTGACCGCAATGTTCACCGGGATCATGACCCTGCATCACAGCTGTCAGGAAATCATCGATGCCCGCCGACAAAAACCCGAAGATGACCTCATCACCGCGCTGATCCAGGCAGAGGTCGACGGTCACCGGCTGACCGACGCCGAAATCAAGGCGTTCTTCACGCTGCTGTGCATCGCCGGAAACGACACCACCAAACAAACCACCACGCACACCATTCGGGCACTGTCGACGCATCCGGACCAACGGGCATATCTGCTGGAGGATTTCGACTCGCGCATCGATACCGCGATCGAAGAATTCCTGCGCTGGGCGTCGCCGGTGATGACCTTCCGCCGCACCGCGCTGCGGCGGTTCGAACTTTCCGGCGTCAGTATCGAGCCCGGCGACAAAGTCGTCATGTTCTACAACTCCGCGAATCGCGACTCGTCGGTTTTCGCCGATCCCGGACGATTCGATCTGACCCGCAAGCCCAATCCGCACTTGGCGTTCGGCGGAGGTGGTCCGCATTTCTGTCTCGGCAGTCACGTGGCGAAGCTGCAGCTGAAAGCCATCGTGGGCGAACTGTATCGTCGTCTGCCCGACATCGAGACCGTCGGTGCGCCCGAATATCTCACCAGCACGTTCATCAACGGCATCAAGCGGCAACACGTTAGGTTCACTCCGGAGTCGGCGTGACGCTCGATCCCCAGTCATCCACCTGAAATCGCGCGCCGCTGACCACGAACTAAAGTCCCAACCATGGCGAGCGGCGTCTCCCGGGTGGCCTACTTCGAAACGGGCCTCGACGTGCTGTCCGACCTCGGTTATGGCGGGCTGAAACTCGCCGAGGTGTGCAATCGGTTGGGTGTCAGCACCGGCTCCTTTTACCACTTCTTCGACAACTGGCCGACCTACACGCGAGAGCTGGTCGAACACTGGCGACAGGCCAATACCGTCCGGCTGGTGGAGTGGATCCGCACCGAACCCGATCCGCGACGGCGCATCGACAGCATCATCGATATCGGCTTGAGCCTGCCGCATGGTGCTGAAGCCGCGATTCGCGCGTGGAGCGGCGCGGACTCCGATGTTCACGCTGTCCAGGTGGACGTCGATCACGAACGTCATCAGATCCTGCGTGAGTCCGCGGTGCAGATCTTGCATGACGAACGGCAGGCTCAACTGTTCGCCGATTGGGCGGTCTACTTACTCGTCGGCTACGAGCAGGCGACCTTGCCTCCCGACAAGGCGGCATTGGAGTGGATTGTCGGTCAGCTCCTCGATGCGCTCGACGCCGGACGGTTCGGCTCCGTCCCCCGGGGTTAGCAATTACGTTTTCGCGCTTCGTCTTCCGGCACTCGCAGGCCGCGGACGGTCAGTTGCGTGATGGCGTCGATCATGCGTTTGTAGGACACCTTCTTACCCAGGCCCATCCAGTCGCCATGGAGAGCGGTTGAAAGCACCATGGCGAACATGGCACGCACGGTGGGGCGCAGGTCGAAGTCAGAGAACTGGCGTTCCGCGGCCTCCGTAGCGACGACTTCTTCGAAAAGTACGAGCAATCGATCGAACGCGGCGTCGATCTGCGCCGAAGCTTCGGGGCTCAGCTCGTCATACTGATGTGCCGACATCAGGGCGAGCAGGAGTTCACGTTCGCCGTGCAGCACATTGAATAGCCCGGTGTACAGGGCTGCGCCTTCCTGCTCGGGGCTGAACCTTCCGTGTTCCCGAGACCGGTAGTCGCTGATGTAGTTGTCCATGAACTCGGTGAAAGGAGTGATCACAGCCTCGTGGAAGAGATTCGCCTTGGTGCCGAAGTGGCGGAAGATCATCACTTCGGTGAGTTGGGCGCGCTTGGCGATGTCGCGCGTCGAGGTGCCTTTGAATCCGTTTGCGGCGAACACTTCTCGCGCCGCACGCAAAATCAACGCGCGGCCCCGCCCGTGGACGCTTTTACGGGAGCGTTCGGTGATACTCACCGGTTTACGGTAATCCTCGTAGCGCGGCGCGGTAGCGATGACACGGGAAGCCGGAGTGTGTCAGACCGGGTCGAGCGCGCGCTCATAACGGAATCGGCGATGCAGCAGCCACGCATTCATGCATGTGCCAGCGACGAAGACCAGCGTTGGGATCCAAAACCCGATGATGCCGTTCCAGGAGAAGGGCCCGGTTTTGAAGAACACCGCCAATACCCCGCCGACGCCGGTGACGGCGACCCAGAGGTTGCAGTAGGCGGCCCACCGCGGCCAGGCCGGTCGCGGGCGGTGGTCGATGAACGCCGCGATGGCCATGCAGACATATTGCATCGAGTAAGTCGGGATGAAGATGGTCCAGCACAGCCACCCGTAGTCGTTGAATGCCCGGATGATCTCGGGGCTGATCTCGGGCCGGAAGCTTGCCAGTAGCCAGAAAAGGCAAATGATCTGGAATATCACGGTCAGCATCACGGCAGCGCCGTACTGGATGGACGCAAGCAGCGCGTTGGGCCCCTCGACCTTCTTCATCTCGGCTGACACGACGGCGAAAAACGGCAGTAGCAACGCCGAGGCGAACATGGCACCGATCAATCCGGTGCGGATCGCGCTGCGGTTGTTCGCGTAGAACTCGGCGATGTGGGCCGCGCTCCACGACTCGCCGGGCGGCGGGATGAACCCCGCGATGACGGCAAAGAAGATGCCGAAGGTGACCACGCAGACCGGCCATGCCCATATGCAGCCCAGGCGGATGCGGCGCAGGGACACGTCGTGCTGGCTCGAAATGTCGTCAATCGTGGCGGTCACGGCCGATTCCTTCCGATGGAAATCCTTGTCCTGCAGAGTCATCGGCCGCCCTTCGCCTGGTCTACCACACGGGTGCGTCGCAGAGTGCGCAATACCGCGCGGGCCGCCTGCTGACCGGGAATCCCGCAGATGCCGGCGCTCGGGTGGGTGCCAGCACCGGAGATGAATAGTCCGTCGACCGGGGTGCGGTACCCGGCGAATCCCGGCGCCGGGCGCAAGGGTCCGAATCGGGTCGCGACCGGGTCGACGTGATAGACGTTGCCGTCCGGGGAGCGGAAGTGCGCCGCAAGGTCTTCCGGGCTCTGCTGGCGGCGGCCGATTTGGAGGTCGGCCAGGCCGTCGATGTATTTGGCGGCGTGCACCAATACCTTGTCGGCGGTCGGGCCGGCGAGCTTTGCCCACGAGTGGGTCGGGCTGGCCGGCGTGATACCCGACCAGAACCAGAACGTGTCCTGGCCTTCGGGAGCCTGACTAGGGTCCATGCCCGTCGGCACGATGGCGAACCCCGGGACCGGGTCGGGTACCTCGCCTCTGGCGCAGGCGTGCCAGGCCTCGACGTGATCGTCGAAGGTAGTCAGGCAGAGCGCGGCCTTGCGCAGGTCGACGCCATCACGTCGATTACTTTGGTGGTTCGCGACGGCAACGCGCCCGCTCAGCGCCACGTCAATCTTGAACGACGATGCGTTGGTCGACGAAGTGGGAATGTGACGCACCCGGCGGGCGAGTCCGCCACTGAGCAACCCCTCGGGCAGCCAGCGCGACAGTGTCACCGTGACGTTGTTGGTGGTTATCACCCGGCCGGCGACGATCTGCTCCCCGCTATCCAGTACTACGCCGTCGACCCTGCCATCGCGCACCAACAACCCGTCGACCACCGCGCCGAACCGTAATCGCCCGCCCGCGGCAGTCAAGCAAGCCGCCAATGCGTCGGTGAGGGCGCCCGTCCCACCCCTGAACCGCCCCACACCCGACCGGTGAATCAACCCGAAGTAAATCAGCACCCAGGCGGTACCGTCGGCAAAGATCGGCGCGAAACACGGCACCGCGGCAAGCAACGCCTTGACTCGGTGATCACGGAATCGGCTGTCGATGAACTCAGCCTGCGAAGTCGTGAGAAACTGGGCGAGCGGGCCAAGTCGGCTCGGATGTCGAGCGGACTTCATTGCGCCACTGGCGATCCTACCCAGGTGCGGGCGCATCGGGTTGGAATTCATGTAAGGCACAACGACGTTCATCGCCGCGTCCAGTGCATTGGCCAACTCGAGATAGGCTCTGGCATCGGGAAGCGAGAATCGGCGGATCTCGTCGGCGGTGCGGACCGGGTCGCGATGAATGCACAGCGAACTGCCATCGGCGTCGAGGTAAGCGTACGGGGTCTGGATCTCCAGCTCCTGCAAACCGAAACGATCCAGCTCGAGGTCTTTCGCGATGGTCGTGGTGCGCCACAGTGACGAATCCATCGCGCCCTCGTTGATCAGATGATCGGGAGCCTGTGTTAGCACCGGTCGCGTGGAAGTCATCCCGCCGACCGCATCAGCCGCCTCCACCACGAGCACCTGCAAACCCGCCCGGGCGAGATAACAAGCGGCCGTGAGTCCGTTATGGCCGGCCCCCACGATCAGAACATCCGGGGCGGCGGCAAGGGTCATCACCTGAGGCCTTTCTCATGAATCTGCGCAAGAAGATTGCCAGCAACAGTCATATAGTGCTTACTATATGATGACCACTGTCCCTCAACCTGTCGACTGTGTCAACCAACTGCCCGAGAGCCATCAAAGATCCTGGCCCGCTTGCGAATCGAAGGGAATTTACGCGGCGTGAACCCACAAATGACGTTTCAGCGCATATGCGCGATTAGCGGCATCATCTGCCCGCTACTGTTCTTCGGCGCATTTGTCGCTGCCGGGTTCATACCTCCCCTGGCTCCGTCGTCCCCGCCCGCCGAGATCGCCGGCCACTACCGCAACCACGCCGCCGGCATCCGTCTCGGGGCGGCGATCATGCTGGTGTCCGGCGCGTTCTACGCCTCGTACACGGCGGTGATCTCCGCGCAGATGCAGCGCATCCGGGGCGTCCATCGCGCCGTGGTGAACACGCAGACCATCGCAGGAGCGTTCGGCTGCCTAACGTTTTTGGTCCCGGCGATGCTCTTCGCGGTCACCGCATTTCGGCCCGAGCGCCCGGACGAGTGGACGCTGTTGCTGAACGACATGAGCTGGATCTTTCTGGTCATGCCCTGGCCGCCGTTCATGATGCAGAACTTCGCCTTCGCGTTCGCCATCCTGAGCGACACCGGCTCGGCCCCGGTGTTCCCGCGCTGGCTCGCCTACGTCAACATCTGGGCGCCGGCCACTTTCACTCCTGGCGCGGTCCTGCAGTTCTTCAAGGACGGACCGTTTGCATGGAACGGCATCTTCGTCTTCTGGATCCCCGCCACCGTCTTCGTGATCCAGTTCCTCGTCAACGTGATCTGGCTGCTCAAGGCGATCAGTTCGGAGGCACACCAAACCACCTTGACTCCCGGCACTTTCAACACGGCATTGGCGTCAACCAATGGTTAGCCCTGAGCAGCGAACAAGGAGGTACCAATGAATCCGCCGTTGGACGCACCGATCGCGATGGCGGTCGATCCACTGTGGCAGTGGATTTTCGGGGCGCTGCACTTCGGGGTGGCGGGTTTGACCGTGTATCTGGCGCTGCGCAGCCCGCTTCGCTGCCGCGACTGGTGGGAGGTGCTGTTCCGCTCGGTGATCCTGTGCAGCGGTGCTTTGGGGGCGGTTGTCTTCGAGGGTGCGGTCGACCGGGCCGGAAAGCTTTGGTACGCCGAGTACGGGGCCTGGCCGCTGGTGCAGTTCTGGGGAACCCATGTTCCGCTGTGGGTCGCGCCGGTGTATCTGTGGTTTATCGGCGGCGGCTCGCTATTCATCATCCAGCGCATTCGAAACGGTTGTCGACCAAGGGATTTCCTATTCATCTTTGGCGGGATCGCGATCGCGGACCTGCTGCTGGAGGTCCCGATCATCAAGATCGCCAAACTTTATACCTATTACGGGGACAACCAGCCGTTCTTCAATCAGCACTGGTTCCCGCTGCCCCTGTGGTTCATCAGCACCAACCGCTTGTTCGACCTGATCCCAGCGCTGTTGATCCTGCTGCTCATGAGTTTTAAGACCAAGTGGGTGATCGCACTGATCCCGACCGTCATGTTCGGCTCGATGTATGTCTCATACGCATTCGTCACCTGGCCAACGGTGGCTGCGCTGCACTCCGGCGCCAGCCCGCTCGTCGCCGGCCTAGCCGCCACCTACACCATCGTTCTCGGTGTGGTGGCCACGTTCGGCGGCGCGCAGCTCGCCCCCCGTATGACGAACATCATGGCCCACCACGACGGACCGTCAGCCCGTCGTCGACAGTCCCGACAGCACGCCGTCGCGCCCGAGCTCACCGCAACAGCACCGTGATGCCGTGGCAGTACCCTTTCACGATCGGCGCCGCGCCGGCAGCGGCACTCGCTTGCGGCCGAATAGGTGCCGGCGGATACCCGGTTTGGCGGTACCGGTGCGCGGCGAGGCGGCCGTTGCGGTCGAGCTGCCGGGGGACGTCAGGCCCCTTCGGAGTATGAGTTGTGCCTTGGCCACGATGTCATCGACGGATCCGCGGCGAGGATCCCACCATTCGGCGACCCAGTTCAAAGCTCCGAGCGACAGCAACATTTCTAACGTGACATCCAATTCGGGATCTACCTCGCCGGCGGCAGCTGCATCGAAAAACAGACTCTGCCAGATCCGCCCGTACGCGGCCTCCTCCTTCTTTTGTCGCTTGCTGAGCTTCTCGGGAAGCTGGCCCGAGTTCCGGATCGCGGCGGTGCAGTAATCGGAGAGCTGCAGCTCGTTTCGGAGGTGCGCTTCGACGGCGGCCATGATCCGATCCATCGGCGCGGTGTCGGGCGGCAGCGCGTCCAGCGTCTGCTGCAGGTGCTGGCGCATGTAGCTGATCCCCCGGTACATGACTTCTTCGATGAGATCGTCGCGGGTCATGAAGTGGTCGTAGATCGCTGATGGCGGAATTTCGGCGGACTCGGCAACGTCGGTCAGCCTGGTTCCGGCGAAGCCTTTGATGCTGAGCACGTGGGCGGCGGCATCGAGGATCCGCATCCGGGTCCGTTCGGACTCCGTGTCGTTGTTTTCAACGTTTGCCTTGGCAAGAAACGGTACCTTGGACATGTGTGGATCATAGGCTTCATCAGCGCAGCGTTGAATGGTTTTTCCGAATCTGGAAACAGACTATAAGTAGCGGGTTGAGCATTAGCGAACACTTCGCTGCAGCGATGCCGCGGCAGGCCCGCGCGCGGCCGACACTGCCTTAGCGGCCGGGTCCTCGACCGACCACCGATACGAACGAAACGCAGGTACCCGGCCGTCCGCCCAGGTTGTGGGTGAGCGCGGTGTGCGGGTCGGGCAGCTGCCGCTGACCTGCTTCACCGCGAAATTGCAGCCAGGCTTCATACAGCATCCGCAGCCCACTGGCACCCACCGGGTGCCCGAACGACTTCAAACCGCCGTCGGGGTTGACCGGCAACCGTCCATCGGCGTCGAAATCCCCCGCCAGCACGTCCTTCCAGGACTGGCCGGGATCGGCGAAGCCGAGGTCCTCCATGAGCACGATCTCCGTCGGGGTGAAACAGTCGTGCACCTCGGCCAGCGAGAATGCGGTGCGCGGGTCGTCAATGCCGGCCTGTTGGTAGGCGTCACGGGCGGAGCGCACGACTTCGGGAAAGCTGGTGTAGTCGTAGTCCGGATCCATCGCGCCCAATCCCGAACCGGCGACCAGCGAGAGTGCTCGCACGTACATCGGGGTGTCGGTGTAACGCAACGCGTGCTCGGCCGGTACGACGATGGCGCATGCGGCACCGTCGGAGACTCCGGAGCAGTCGAACACACCGAGCCGACCGGCCACCTTCGGCGCGTTGTCGATGGTCTCCTTGGCCACCGGAGACCTGAACTGTGCCTTGGGGTTACGCGCCCCGTTGACGTGGTTTTTCCACGCCACGTGCGTCATCGCGTTGCGCATCTCTTCGGCATCCACCCCGTGCTTCGCGCAGTAGGCGGGGTCCAGCAAGGAGAACGCCGCGGGAGCGGTCATCGACAGTTCGGGTGCGGTGCCGTCGCCCGGTGGGTCCTGGCGCAATAGCCCCGAGAAGCCGGAGTCTTTCAGCTTTTCCACTCCGACCGCCATCGCCACGTCGTAGGCGCCGGCGGCGACGGCATAGCAGGCGTTACGGAACGCCTCGGACCCACTGGCACACATGTTCTCGACGCGGGTGACCGGCTTGTCCCCTATGCCCAACGGTCGGCTCAACGTCAGACCCGACATGCCCGAGCTGAGCGTCCCGAGCCAGTAGGCGTCGATGTCTTCGGAGTCCAGTTTGGGGACCGACGCCATGCATTCGGCGACCGCTTCCACCAGCAAGTCCTCGGTGGAGCTGTCCCAGCGCTCACCGAACCGCGAGCACCCCATCGCGACCACCGCTACCTTGCCGGCAATTCCCTTGCTAGCCATGGTCTCTCCCGTCCAGTCGGGCCTTCCAGAAGTAGTTGTGCACACCGCCCGCGGTGAACAAGCGGCGGAAGGTGAACGCCACGGGCGACCCGACGCCTATTCGCTCGGGTTCAGCATCGGCGACCTCGCAGGTGAACCGCCCACCGCCGGCCACATCGACGACGGCCTGCACCACGGGCGGTGACGGCGAGTACGCCAGGTGATCGACGGTGTACGTGGCAACCGACCCATGCAGGCCGGCTACGGGAATACCACTCATCGCATCGGTTGCGCCACAGCGCTTACAGACGCGCGCCGGGGGCAGGTGAATGAAACCGCATGCATCACAACGTGAACCGCATAGGCCAAATTTCCACGAGCTGGATCGTCGGGCAGCGGGTCCGGACGGCCGGTCGGGCTCTGGACGGCGCGGCGGCTCCAGTTCGACCAGCCCGCGCCACGACAGGTAAGTCAGGTAGTTGACCGGCAAGCCGCCGGCCCGTTGCACGCTGACCGGATGTGGTTGCCGCGCCCCGGGAAGCGCGTCGGTGGTCCGCAACAGCATCGCGTCACAACCGTCGACGGCCGACAGCATCAACACGGTTTCGCCGGCCCCGGCGGTGTCCAGCACACTGCACAGTGCCAACGCGGCATCGCAGGCACCCGAGAAGCCGATCGGCGACGTGACAACTGACTTCTCCCCCTTCACCAACGTCGCCGCGCGCTTGACGATCCCGCTGTTCGGGCAGGTGAGCACGACATGGTCGACTCCATGCAGCCCCGCGTCATCCAGCACCCGCTCGACGGCGGTGCGGATGAGGGTCGCGTAATGTTCGGCGCCGAACCGCTCCTCCCATTGCTCCCCGGTCACCGAAGTCGTTGCGCGCCAGCGGTCCAAGAATTCCGCCGTCAGCGACACCACCGTGACCACCTCGGCGATCGCGGGTCGGTCGGCTCCGAACACGAGGGCCGCCGCGCCGTCGCCGCCGAGTTTCTCGTCGGCCGATTTCGGCCGGCCGATGCGGACATCGGCGCTGACCGCGACCCCGCCGGTGCTCGCCGCCGCGAGGATGGCGGCAAAACCGCTGCGTCCCGATCCGCACAAGTCGACGGCGAGGGTGTCGAGCGGCAAACCAATCGCGGCGTGTATCGCGGTGGCGTTCGTTTTATCCGCGTAAGCCGGTGTGCTGCTGGCGAAATACAGCGCATTAGCGGAGCGGGACTGGGGTAGCTCGGCGATGGCCGCCACCGCCATCGTGGTGCTGTCCTCGTCGAATGCGGCGACGACCCGGTCGCCCCGGCGCACACCGATATCGGCGCCGGCGAGCCGGTACCGGGGCAGGTAACTGGCGTAGCCAACCAGCCCCTTCATCAACGGGCCCCACGGAAGATCGCGGCTATCCCCTGCCCGCCTCCGATGCACATGGTCTCCAGCGCCAGGCCCCCGCCCCGACGGCGCAGCTCGTGGAGCATCGTGGTCAGGATCCGAACGCCGGTCGCTCCGATGGGATGTCCCAACGAGATGCCCGAACCATTGACATTGAGCCTGTCCTCGACATCGCCGAGTTTGACACCGCAGCCGGCGAGCACCGCGAGGACCTGTACTGCAAACGCTTCGTTGATCTCAATCAGATCCATCTCGTCGAAGCCCAGCCCCGTTCGGCTGAAGAGTTTCTCGACCGCGCCGACGGGTCCGATGCCCATCCGCGACGGCTCACAGCCGACCGCGGCCCAGCCTTCGAGGAATCCAAGCGGCTCCAGATCGAGGTCGTCGAGCCGATCCTCCGCGACCACCAGGCATGCCGCAGCGGCGTCATTCTGCTGGCTGGAATTGCCCGCTGTCACCGTGCCGTTGCTCACCAAGGTACGCAGTCGACCCAGCGTTTCGGGCGTGGTGTCGGGGCGGATCCCTTCGTCGTCGGCGAATTCCAGCGGATCGCCCTTCCGCTGCGGCACCTGCACAACAACGATCTCGTCGTCGAAGCGGCCGGCGCGCTGCGCCGCGGCGGCGAGCTGATGGCTGCGCGCAGCAAAGCCATCGGCGGCCTCGCGGTCGATTCCGTAGTCAGTCGCCAGGTTTTCGGCGGTCTCGATCATGCCGCTGATCGGACCGAATCGCCAGATCGGCTGCGACAATTCGCGACCACGGTCGAGCCGGTCGTACAGCATTTGATTGCCGGAACGCGAGCCCCACCGCGCGGAAGTGGTGTAGTGCTCGATATTGCTCATCGACTCGACACCACCGGCCAGCACGACATCGGCGGCCCCGGTTTGCACCATCATCGCCGCAGTGACCACGGCCTGCAGCCCACCGCCGCAGCGCCGGTCGATCTGCAATCCGGGCACGCTGATCGGCAGGTTGGCGTGCAGCGCTGCCCAGCGGCCGATGCACGGCGCCTCCGAATTGGCGTAAGACTGCGCGAATACGATGTCCTCGATGGCTGCCGGCTCCACGGCGCTGCGCTCGACGACTGCAGCGATCACCTTGGCTGCGAGGTCTTCGGCGCGCAGTGGGCGCAACGTACCTCCGAACGTCCCGACGGCGGTTCGAATCGGGCTGACTATCGCGGCTCGCCTCACGAATCACCTCGCCAGCGTCCAGCGGAGGGATCGAGCAGAGCGGTCAGCCGCTCGTCTGACAACCAGATGATCGTCTCCAATTCAAGCGCGTCGAGGTAGCGGACACGGCCGGAGCGAAGATCCTCTAGCCGCAGCCGAGGTGAGTTGCCGGACGTGTCGAAATTCACCGAGACTTCGGCGAATTCATTGCTGATCACCGGACCGACCTGAGGCACATCCACAGACTCGCTATCACCAAATTCAATCGTCATGGCGGCTCAGATCAGAAAGCCCAGTGTCGGGATCGGCCGGCCGTTGTCCACCAGAACGACCTTCTTGTACGCCAGCCGCAATTCGCCGTCCTGGTGCCGCAGCCGGTAGGTCGTCCGGCCGCCCCACAGGTGGTTGCCGCGTGCGCGCGACTCGAGCACCAAAAAGTTGGCACCTACCTCAAGATCGACATCACCGTTGGAACTGGTTCGGCCACCAAGGAATTCGATGTTGGACAAAAGGCGCCGCAGGTTTGATGGCGGCGCCTGGGCGTGACGCTTGCCGGTACGCACCTGTTTGAGCCGGGTCGCGATCCGACTGCGGTTGTCGTAGATCACCGACATCGTCCGCAGCGGGTCATCGGTCGAGGCCACCGGGACCCAATAGAGCGCGTCATCGGTCCACAACGCCTCCCAGGCATCGTAGTCGGACTCGTCCGCATAGCGCGCCTCGCGGTAAAGGAACTGCTCGACCTCCCGAGGGTCGAAGCCATCGGGCACCGGCCCCAGGGCGGCGGGACTGTCCAACGCGGTGGTCATGACTGTGCCTCCATCAGGGTCTTGTACTGCGACCAGAAACTGCGCATGCCGGTCTCATCGGTGGCACCGCCAATGGTGAAACCGTTTTCGTCGATGCGCTCCCTGTTGAGACCGCGACGTATGTCCAGCCACTCGGGCGTCAGCACCTCGAGCCCGGCCTGGTTGCGCTCGTACATCTCGGTGTCGTCAGCGAGCAACATGCCGGCCGGTCCCACGGAGCCCATGCACTGCGACACCATCCGCTTGTTCAACTCCGGCGCGCCCGCCAGCTGAACGGCCGTGGAGAACTGGAGGCACTCACCGGCTGCGACCGGCTGGATGTTGAAGACCTGGATCTCGGCGATGAACAGGTTCGGAAAGATCATCACATGGGGGCCGCCCTCGATCATGATTCGCTCGGCGTCATCCCCGTACCGTTTGCGCATCGCCGCGACATAGTCGGGCACCCGGTCCGGCGTGGTGCCGAACCAGCGCATCGGCTCGGCGAACTTGCGGAACTCGGGCCGCAGGTCGTTTTCGCTATGACCGCCGCCTAAGTTCCGCGTCACCGCGGTGGAGGAATCACTGTACAGCGCACCAATGGGACTACCGGTGACACCGAAGATCGAGCCGTGCACGAACTGCGGATGATATCCGTCGGTCTCGTTCTCCGCCAACAACTTCCAGTTCGAGCGAGTCTGATGCTGTAGCCAGCCGGCGGTGAGCTCGACTTTGCCTTCCGGCGACAACCTGGCCAGCCGGTCGATCTCACCCGCAGCCGCACCGAGATGCTCTGCGAGGCTGGGCCCGTCCGTCGCGAAGCTGCCGAATACGAACCCGTGGTAGCTGTCCACTCGAGGCACCCGCCCCAGCGGCAGATCCAACTCGCGCTGCCCGTAGCCCTTGAAGAATGGGAACCCGACCAGTTCACCGGTGTTGCGAAACGTCCACCCATGGTATGGGCAGCGGAAGGTCGACGAATTACCACCGGCATCGGCGCAGACCTGATTACCGCGGTGCGAACAACGGTTGAGCAGCAGATGCAACTCTCCGTCGCGGTCGCGGGTCATGATCACGTCCTGCAGCCCGAGGCGCTTACGCACGTAGTCGTTCGGCTGCGAGACTTCGGTTTCATGGCCGACGAAAACCCAACTGCGGTACCAGATCCTGCGCAGTTCTTCGGCGAAGATAGCCGGATCGGTGTAGAGCGACCCGTGCACCTTGTCGCGCTTGATCAACCGGTCATAGCGGCCGCCGGTGGCGGCGGTCGGCTCGATGAGTGAGGTCACTGATCGGGCTCCTCTCTAAACAGTTCGCGCACGGTTCCCTGCGCGATCAAATCGGGTAGTGCGAACTTGCGCACTTTCCCGGTCGGCGTTTTGGGCAGATCGCCGGCGAGGAACCAGCGCTGCGGAACCTTATGCGGCGTCAAGCGTCTTCTCGCGTGGGCACGCAGTTGGTCCACCGCATCTGTAGGCAGCTGATCTCGCCCGACCACGACGGCGGCCACGATCTCGCCCAGCCGGTCGTCGGGCAGGCCGAGCACACAGGCCTCCGCGACCTTTTCGTGCTCGGCAAGACACGCCTCTACTTCGGCGGGGGCGATGTTCTCGCCTCCGCGGATGATCAGCTCTTTGAGCCGACCCGTGTGGGTCAGGTATCCACGTTCGTCCATCACGCCGAGATCTCCAGTGTGCACGAACCCGTCAACGTCTACGGTGGCCGCGGTGGCAGCAGGGTCGTGCAGGTAACCGATCATCTGCTGATAGCCACGCGCGCAGATCTCCCCCGGACGGCCTACCGGCACGACTGCGCCGGTGGCCGGGTCCACGATCTTGCAATCAACCTGGGGAAGCGGCCGGCCTATCGTGCCGAGCTGATCGTCCCGGTTGTCGTCGGGCCGGGTCGCGGTGAGCACCGGCGAAAGTTCGGTCTGGCCGAACACGTTGACCACTGTCGCCCCGAACGTGCGCTCGGTGGCCTTGATGAGCTCGGCGCAGACCGTGGATGCACCGCCCAGACAGGTTGATAGCCGTGGCGCTTGCTGTGTGGAGTCGCGCTGCGCCGCAACGAGCGCCGTCAGCATGGCGGGCACGAAGAACAGGACCGTCGCGTGCTCGCGGCGTATGGCATCGAGCGCCGCGGTCGGCTCAAATCGGTTCAGCAACACCTCCGTGCCACCGATCCACAGCGGGCCCAGGGTGCCGACCACGCAGGCCGCCGTGTGGAACATCGGCAGCGGGTTCACGGTCACCGCGCCCGCGGGGATCCCGGCGGTCTCCAGGGTCAGTTTGGCGACGTTGACCAGGGAACGGTGGCGCAACAGCACCCCTTTGGGTGTGCCGGTGGTTCCCGACGTGTACTGAAGCATCACCGGCTGCTCGGGGTCGGTGGGCGCGCGCGCGATCACGTCGGCATCGATATCGTCGCTTCGCCATTCGGCACGTGACGACAGGCTGATGGTGCGCACACCGAGCGACTGCGTATCGATCTCGCCGACGGCGGCGGCGGTGTCGTAGTCGCGGCTATGGTCGGCGTGGATCAGCACCCTGGACTGCGAATGCTGCAGCGCATATGCCAGTTCGGCGGGACGCAGCGCCGGATTCAAGGCGACGAGGGCGACACCGGCAAGGGCCGCGCCGTACTGAATCGTCGGCCACTCCACCACACTCGGCGCCCACAGCGCTACGTAGTCACCGGGCGTGGTGAAACGCGCCAGGGCGGTGGCGACGCGGCACGCCTCGTCGAAGAGCTCGCGGTAGGTCAACCGCACCTCCGCGCCGTCGTCGTGGGCGGCGCCCACCAAGGCCGTGACGTCGCCATGGGTGCGCGCCCGTTCCGCCAGTAATGCACCGACGGTGTACTCCTCCAGCCGGGTGCTCGTATCGGCAGCGAGGTACGAAATATCAAGACGCGCGCGCAGTTTAGCGGTCATGTCGGCGCAGCTCCGAACTGCGGACGGCGCTTCTCGCGGAACGCCGCGATTCCCTCAGCGAAGTCGTCGCTATCGAAGAGCTGGGCCTGGTGTTCGGCCTCGATCTCGAGGAGATCGAACGGACTGAGTGCGGATCCGGCGGCCAGCAGCGATTTGATGACCCCGTAGGCCCGCGTCGGGCCGGCCGCCAGCCGCTCGGCGTCTGCCAGCGCGGCCGGCAATGCCGTACCGGGGTCCGCGAGCGCATCGACGAGTCCGATGGCTAAGGCCGTGGCCGCATCGATTGGAGTCGGCATCATCAACATCTGGCGCGCGCGGGCGATGCCGACCCTCGCCGGCAATGACGCGAAAGTGCCCATGTCGCCGGCCAGTCCGACGTTGGTGAATGTGGTTGCAAAACGTGCATCGCTCGCGGCGACGACGCGATCGCACGCGGCGGCCAGCGCGGCGCCCGCGCCGTAGGCGCTACCCTCTACCGCGGCGAGAACGGGCTTGCCCGCGTTCCAGATGGCACGAATCACCCGTTGCGCCAACTGCGTCCGTTCCATGGCGCGCTCGGGCGACATCCGTTCCATCGAAGTGATGTCCCCGCCCGAGCAGAACGCCGGGCCCGCGCCGGTAAGCACTATCGCCCGGATCGAGTCGTCGGCGCCGCCACTCTCGATCGCAGCGGCAAGCTCGAGACGTACCGGGATGTCGATCGCGTTGCGCACGTCGGGCCGGTTCAGCGTGACAATCCGCACCGCGCCGCGATCCTCGACAAGGACGGCAGGGGTGCTCATTGCCCGGTGAAGTTCGGTCGGCGCCGTTCGATGACGGCCCGCAGGCCCTCGAGCGCGTCAGCGGTTCCGGACAACTCGGAGACGGTTCGCGCCTCTTCGGCCAATCGTTGTTCGACCGATGCCCCCAACCCGCTCCACACCAGACGCTTGGTAGCCGACAACGCCCGAGCCGGCATCGCGGCCAATTCGGTGGCGATTTGCTCTGCGCGACTGAATAATTCGGCATCGTCGACAACCTCGGTCACCAACCCGATCTGTAGCGCTTCCGGCGCGCCAAGCGTCGGATTGGTCAGCAGTATCCGCAATGCCTGACGCAGACCGACCAATTGGGCCAGCGTGACCGAGGAGCCGCCGTCGGGTGCCATGCCGACGCGAACCGCCCCTGAAAAGAACTTCGCCGACTGTGCCGCGACGACGATGTCGGACGCACACACCAATCCCAACCCCCCGCCACCGGCGGCAAAGCCCTGCACCGCGGTCACCACCGGCGCGCGGAGTTGGATCAATGCCGCGGTGGCCAACTGCAACCACGCGGTGGCCTCCCGTAAGTAGTCCGGGAGGTCCGCCCCCTTCGACTCGAAGGTATGGATATCGCCGCCCGCGCAGAAATTTCGGCCTTCACCGGTCAATAACACCACCCGCACGGCGGGATCCGCGTGGCACGCCAGTGCCGCTTCGTGTAGCGCCTTGAGAAACTCGACGTTCATCCCGTTGGATGCTTCGGGTCGGTTCAAACGCAGCCGGGCGATGCCGTCGGCGACGTCGAGCGCGACGGGCGCGCTGGTTTCCGCAATACTCATCAGCTCTCTCCTCGTTGCCGAAAAGCGGTCGCACCATTCTGTCCGGCGCCACCGCAGATGTGGTCGACCACGCAGTCGATTTCGCGCTCCAGTCCAGCGGCTAACGGGGCCTCGAGGCTGGTATATACGAGTCGCTTGATGGAAATCACGGCTTCACGCCGCCGCCCGGCCAGATTCGTGACGAATTCGCGCACGCTGCTGGAGAACTCGGCTTGCGGAAAGCTCCGATACGCCAGGCCGCGATGCGCGGCGTCCACGCCGGAGAGCCGGTCGCCGGATAGCAGCAGACCCAGGGCCTCCTGTCGACCGACCAAGCGGCTCAACCGCTGGGTGCTGCCGCCGCCCGGGATCATCCCGAATTTGATGTGGTTGTCGGCGATCTTGGCGTCATCGCTCACCAATACGATGTCGCTGGCCTGCATCAGCTCGAAGCCGCCGGCCATGGCAACACCCTCGACCGCGGCCACCACCGGAACCTCGATGCGCGCGATGGCGTCGCAGGCGCGGCGAAACGCCACGAACAGTGGTCGTAGCGCATCGGGGCCGTCCGACCGCAGGCTCTCGACTTCGTTGAAATCGCCTCCGGCACAGAAGTTTCCACCGGCACCCGCAACGACGACAACGTTGACCCCGGGGTCGCCGCCCACCTCGAGGATGGCCCGTTCCAGTTCAACGCCCAGCTGCACGGTAAGGGCGTTCATCTGCTCGGGTCGATTGAGCGTGATCGTTCCCACGCCATCGGCCACGTCGCGCAGCACGAGCGTCATTCGCGCCACTCTCCCCCGCAAGCGGGAGGTGCCCCCACCTCATCGCTACGCTCTGCATCGTCGCCGGCGCGCGTCATATGTTTCGTCCCCCGCCGACCTCGATGACCGCGCCGGTCACGTAGCTGGACAAGTCCGACGCCAGGAAGACGACGGCGCCCGCAACCTCCGCGGGTTCTCCGGCCCGCTTCATCGGGATGGCGGCCTCACGCTCGGCAAAAACCTCCGTGGGCATCGCCGCAGTCATCGCGGTGCGGATCAAACCGGGCTGAATCGCGTTCACCCGGACGTTGTGGTGCGCGACTTCCTTCGCGGCGGCTTTGGTCAGCCCGACGATGCCCGCCTTTGCCGCGCTGTAGTTGGTCTGCCCCGGATTGCCCGACTTGCCCGACAATGAGGAGATATTGATGATGCTGCCCGACTTCTGTTCCCGCATAACCGCTGACGCCTCGCGCACACCCAACCATGTGCCCCGCAGGTGCACGGAGATTACTGCGTCGAAGTCGGCAACCGCCATCTTCTTCAGCGACGCATCACGCGTGATGCCGGCATTGTTGACGAACACGTCGAGACGGCCGAAATGGCGCACGGCTTCGGCGACGAGGTTGCCCACCTGTTCCTCGGAAGTCACGTCACACGTAAGTCCGATACCGCCGATTTCGGCGGCCGCCTTGTCGACGAGATCGGCATCGATGTCAGCGACCACCACGCTGGCGCCGTGCCCGGTGAGTGATCGGGCGATCTCGAGTCCGATGCCCTGACCTGCGCCGGTGACGACCGCGACACGCTGGTCAAGCAACGACTCAGCCATGAACCAATCCTTCTCGTCCGACCCGTGAAGATTATTTCTAATCCACGTTAAACTAGCATAGCGGCGGTCACAACAACCGCACACGACAGGGAGCAGAGCATGGACCTTGGACTGGCTGGCGCACGAGTAGTGATTACCGGAGGCGCGTCCAACATCGGGCGCGGCATCGTCCACGTGTTCGCGGCGGAAGGTGCCCGCATCGTGATCAGCGACATCGACAAACCGCAAGCGGAAAGGGTTCGCGGCGAGGCCCAGGCCAAGGGCGCGGCAAGCGTGGAACTCGCAATCGCCGACCTGACGACCGCCGACGGAGCCGACGCCGCGATCGGCACCGCCCTGGCGAACTGGGGCGGCATCGACGTTCTGGTGAACAACGCGGGCTGGAGCGTGCCCGGGTTCATCGCCACCGATACCGATCGCGACAAGTGGCAGCGCACCATCGAAATCAATCTCTTCAGCGCCGTCGGCGCCACCCAGGCGGCGATCGGCCCGATGAAAGAGGCGGGCGGCGGCGCCATCGCGTTCATCGCGAGCGACGCCGCGTTCGGACAGATCCGTCAAGGCGTCTACGGCGCATCGAAAGCCGCGGTAGTCGCCCTGGCCCGCACTCTTGCGCGCGAACACGGCCGGCACGGAATCAGGTCCAATGTCATCTGCCCCGGCCTGGTGATCCCCGAGAGCCCGGAAGCCGTCGGTGAGTCGAGTCTGTGGTCCGTCGGCCAGGACAACGTGTTCAACCAGGACCAAATCGACTACATGGTGAAGGGGACCCCGCTGCGCCGCCTGACCACCGCCGAGGACATCGGCCGGGCCACCGCATGGTTCTGTTCGCCGACGGCGGCCCGCCAAGTGACCGGGCAACTCATCTCGGTCAGCGGCGGCTACACGATGCCATGAGCAGGCCGCAACCGATCGCTTATTCGGGCGCGGGATTCCCGAAGTATTCCTGACCGGGCGGCGGGCGATAACCCTGCGCCGAGTTCCGTAGCTGGTAGATCTGGGCGGGACACAGGAGGTCAACCGCGTACCCCACCAGGTAATTGGCCGCGAACTCGTCGTTGGGCGTCACGTCGTTCTTCACGTCACCCATCACCTGGCCGTAGCTCTGACCCCCGGTGACCTTGTCGCAGATCCCGTATCCATAGCCGATCGCGTCGTTGTTCGGAAAGTCGTAATGCCGCCGCACCGCCACGTTGTACATGTACTCCACCTCGGGCGCGGGCTTGGCGTGTGCCGGAGGCGCCAGCGTCTCCGCCGCTCCACCCATGGCGATGACGCCCGCTATCAAGGCAACCGCTGATGTGCGATGGTGCATGGCTGACATCCTTCGTGTATTCCTCGGTGTACAGCGCCGATTGAGGCGGGTCTAGATTCAAGGAGACCAACAAATTTCCGAGGCATTGTCAAGACCCGTTTGGTTTACGATCGTTTACTCCCCTACTGGCAGTCCGCCCGTCCGGGAACGTGACAGTCGGGAATAACCCAGTCACTCAACGGATCGCCCGGATTGACCCGTTGTGAGTCGGCGGGCAGTTGAGGGAATTTCCCGGGTTCGAGGACACGGGTGTCCACGAATATCGTGGGCATCATGCCGGACAGGCGAGAGAGTAGGCCTCCTTGCCGCGCGCAGATGGTTCCGATGGGCTTGGACGGATCCGGCATCGCTTGGGAGCCCGGCCAAACCAAACTACAGAGATTTTGTGAACTCAAGATATGAAAAGGAGGGTCATCAGCATTGGCCGGGGCAGCGGCCGCGCACCCGGCACCCAGGACGCCCAATCCGACCGCGACAACCGAAATTCCCCGCAACACTCGACCTCCTAAAGGCTCTCCAAACCCATCCGTCGTATCCAATAGCGGTGGTGCAGTATGCGGTTGCGGTATGCGCAGTCTTCATGTGAGCGTCACCGACCGACGAAGTTGGCGGGGCGGCCTTCCTTGAACGCAGCGATGCCCTCGAGCAAGTCGTCGCTCGTCAGGGTGCGCTCTTCGAGTTCGAAGGCCAGCGGGACAACTTCTGCGGCCCGAAGCGAAGTCACTTGGTTCAGTGCACGTTTGGTGCCCTGGACGGCTAACGGTGCCAGAGCCGCAATGCGCTTGGCGATGTCGCGGGCACACGGTAATACCTCGTCGGGCTCATCGACGAGGTCAGTGACGATTCCAAGCTGGTAGGCGGTTGTCGCGTCGAGTTCGTCGCCGGTGAGCAGGTGGCGCCGGGCTCGTAGCATGCCGGCCGCTTGCGGCCACACCAGACAGCCACCGTCTCCTGCCACGAGACCGACCTTCACGTGAGTGTCGGCCAGTTTCGCGGTCCGTGCTGCGACGACGACATCGCACATCAATGCCACCGTTGCACCTAGCCCAATCGCCGGGCCCTGCACCGCCGCAACGATCGGCTGGGGCAGGGCGATGAAAGAGCGCAGGAGCCTCATACCCGCTTCTACGGTTTCGCGCCGCGCATCGGCATCATCGTGGGCGGCCTGCATCAAGGCAAAGTCGCCACCAGCGGAGAACGCCTTTCCGGTAGAGCCCAGCACGATCGCGCGGACCTCATCGTCTTTGGCGAGTTGTTCGAGCACGGTTGCCAACTCGATCTGCAACTGGTTGTCGAAGCGGTTTAAAAGTTTGGGACGAACCAGTGATATCTCGGCGACACCCTCGGCGCGGGTACTTATGGATAGCGTTAGGAGAGTGGTGCTCATGTGGCCTTCCCCCTATTATTAAGATTTACAAGCTCATAAATCTACGCGTAATCTACATGATCGAAGGTGAGACCTGAAGTGGCATTTGTCGAAGTCGATGATGGCGTGCGGATCCACGTGCAGGACCTCGGCGATGGACCCGCTGTGGTCCTGATCTCCGGGTTCGGTCTCGACCACGAATTATGGGATCGCCAGGCGCGGGTGCTCACCGAGCACGGCCTGCGCGTCTTGTGCGTAGACCAACGCGGACACGGGTTCTCCGATAACCCGTTACAGGGCTACGACGTTGACCGCCTCGCGGCCGATCTCGTCACCGCACTCCAGCGGCTGGAGATCGACAGCGCCACGGTGGTTGGCCACTCATTCGGCGGACAGGTGGCCTTTCGCGCCGCCGCAACAGCGACCGAATTGATCACCGGGCTGGTGCTGGTCGGGTCGAATGGTGTTCGCGCGAGCCGCAGCGAAGGCTTTCCCTTCGGCGGGCCGCCTGGGCCGCTGCTGGAGGGGATGGTGGCCGACGAGCACGCTGACCGGGTGGGAGCCCGATACCGCACGATCGGGTCGGCGTTCGCCCACGAGCCCAATCCCAGAACGGTCGATTGGCTGGTCCGCTGTTCCCTTCGGATGCCGTCATGGGCTGCGGTGGCATGCTATCGCTCACTGCTGACGACCGATCTGCTCGCCGACATCCCACGCGTCACCCAGCCGGTGCTCCAGATCATCGGCGTTGTCGATCCCGTGCATTCGGCCAAGGGGGCCCGCTGGTTACAGCAACAACTACCCGACGCCACACTGATTGAAATCCCAGATTGCGGGCACTACCCGATGCTCGAGGCTCCGGACGCATTCGAAACGGCACTGCTCAAATTCGTCACCGCTTAGCGGCGGGCTCCAGCTCCAAAGCCCCAACCGACATCAACGCCATCTTGGCCAACAATTCCTCGGCCTGCTTGGCGCTGCGCCCACCTGGCGGGCGCATCGCTTCGGACAGCAACAACAGTTGGACACCCCGGGTGGCGGTGATGATCTCGTCGGTCGACCGGTCGGGGTAGCAACGCTTCAGGCAATCGATCCATCGTTGATTGATACGCCGGTGCCGGCGGTCGTGTTCCCGGCGATAGCGCTCGGCAAGTGAGCGCTGCTCACGCAGCCAGATCGACACCAATCTCTCGTGGGTCTTCGCCAACCCGACAAACGCGCGGACCAGCTTGTTCAGCTCAGCGTCGGCGTCTTCGTCGGGCTCGCCGAGACGCACCAAAATCGTGTCGAGGGTCTTGTCGAACAAGGCCGCCAAGATCGCATCTTTGCTGGGAAAGTGGCGATAGATGGCCGACCCTGTGGTGCCGGCGACTTTGCCGATCTCGTCCACGCCGACACCGTCGAAACTGCGCTCGAAGAACAGCTTCTCGGCAGCGGCCAGGATCTTTTCGTCGCGCGTCACGTTAGGAGCCTCTCATAAACCGAGGCTTTGTCCGATGATCACCTTCATGATTTCGCTGGACCCGCCGTAAATCCGGCTCACCCGGCCGTCGAGATAGGCGTTGCCCAACCGGGAATTTCCTCGCAGCGCCATCGAGGGGGGCGCGAGCGCCAGGCATCGGTCGACCACCCTGCCCTGCAACTCGGTGCAGTACAGCTTGGCGATCGCCGCGTCGCCGCCGCTGAGCCGCCCCTCGACGTGACGCGCCAACGCCTGGTCAATGAGCGACTGGCCGGCCGCCACCTCGGCAGCGCACTGCGCCAGCGTGAACTTGATTTCCTGGCCCGCCTCGCTGTGTTGGTGATCCTCGACTGCCCAAGAAAGCGCCGCGGCGGCTGCGGCCTGCGAATTCACCGCGATTGACAAGCGTTCCTGCGCGAGGTTCGACGTCAGGTAGGTGAACCCTTCGTTCTCCACGCCAAGGAGGTTTTCGGCGGGGACCTTCATGTCGGTGAACGAGATCTCGGCCAGGTCCTGCGCGCGAAGGCCCAGTTTGTCCAGCTTGCGACCGCGCGCAAAGCCGGGTGTCTCGGTGTCCACCAGCAGCAGGCTGATACCACGGCGACCCGCATCCGGGTCGGTCTTGACCGCAAGGATCACCAAATCAGCGGCCGCGCCGTTGGAGATGAACGTCTTGGCACCGTTCACCACATAGTGGTCCCCGCAGCGACGAGCCCGCGTCGACATCGCCTTGAGGTCCGAACCGGCCCCCGGCTCTGACAACCCCAGCGCGACCACAACGTCGCCCGACACCATCCGGGGCAGCCAGGCCGCCCGCTGTTCCGGGGAACCGTGGTGCAGCAGATACGGCAGGCAGATGTCGGTCTGCACGCGCAAACCACCGATGGCCAGGCCCACAGCCTGGATCTCCTCGGTGACGACAACGCTGTGCCGGTAGTCCGAACCGGGTAGCCCGCCGAACTGCTCGGGCACCCCGATCCCAAGGATGCCGACGTCGGCCGCGGCTCGCCAAAACTTGCGTGACGGTTTGCCGTCGGCCAGCCATGCCGAATACTCCGGTACCACGTGGTCACTGAGGAACCCGCGCACAGCGTCACGGAACTGCTCTTGCTGCCGGGTGAAAACCGACCGGGTCGGCGAGTTACCCACTTACCGGAAGTCCATCCAGTGGCCGTGCGGCGTCCAGCCGAACGCGAACGGCAACTCGATAGTGCAGATCGGCCCCTTGGTGATGTCATCGGTGTCGAAAATCAGGTACTCGCCCCGCTTTTCGGCATACCACGAGACCGGGACGATGACGTAACCGTCGCCCTCCGCCGAGCCTTTGTGCCGCGGCGCGAAGGTTGCCTCCAGCACCGCGGCCGGCTCTCCGGCACGGATCTGGTACACCTGCTCGGAGAGGGTCTCCATGTTGGTCGCGACCAGGCTGTTCATCGACATACCGTTGCGCTTGACGACTCCCCCGACCTGGAAGCCCCATCGGTAGCCCTTGCCGTGGAACCGCTCATCGACTTTCGGCAGCTCGCTGGGGCGGTCCGACAGCTGCTCGCTGGTCGTGGCGCCGGTGGCCAGGTCAACCGTCCACCGGCCCAGCCGGCTTGCGGCGATCGAGAAGAACAACGCGACGTCGTCTCCCTCGGCAAAATCCTGCTCGAACGGGAAGGGCGGCCGGTTGAAGATCGGCGCGTCCAGGAGGAGCTTGCCGTCGCGGACATTGGCCTGCATGGTGTGCATGACGTATTGGGCCGGTAATTCGGTGGTGATCCAGCGGATATCGGCCTCCATGTCGTCGCGCGGGATCAACGCCAGCACGATCGGCAGCTCGGTCTCCCAGCCCCAGATACCCAAACCTTTGGCGATGCGCTCCTTGCTGACGGTGAAGGGCTGGAACGGCATCACGATCCATTCCGGTGTCAGCCAGACGTCGTGGGCCACAGTGTTATACGGCGCATCCCAGAGTTCACGAGAGTCGACGCGCCCGTCAGGGTGCACGGTGTGCAACGTCACGTACGGCGCGACGTCGCGGTAGACCCAGCCGTAGAGCACACCGGTGTCGTGATCCCATTTCGGGTGTGCGCCAAGCGCGCCGCTGTCGCCGAACGCCACCGGCTCATGCAGGCCCGGCGACAGCTCGGTTGACCAGTCCACGATGCCCTTGGTTTCCAGGGTGATCGGGTCAATGGCGATCGGCGGGCAGCCGATCTCGCCGGCGGTCACCATCTGGCCGGCGAACGGGAAGATGTTGATGTTGTTCGCGCCCTGCGGGGTGTGGCGGTTGTAGGCGTCCCGCTCGACGTCGCCGTAGGCGAAGTCACGCCAGTCGTGGAACCCGCCGTCGCTCCAGGCGAACATTCCGCGGCGGTGCTTTTCCTCCAGGAGATATTTGGGGGTGCGGATCCATCGGTTGCGAAAGTCCGCGCGCCCGTCCTGGAATGTGATCGCCTGGACCATGCCGTCCATGCTCAACAGGGGGTTGGTGCCCTGCTTCGTCGGACGCTTCCAGGTCGGCCCCACCCGGTAGTAACCACCGGCAAGGTCTTTGGGGATCTCCCCCTGACTGACGATGCATTCTTCGACGGTCGCCTCGAATCGCATCGGCGCGAACGGGCCCCTGAGCGCCGTCTCTTGCGGCAGCGGATATCCCATGACACTCCTTCATCAGTCTGGCGCTGACACGAGCTTATCAGCGCGGCTCAAAATATCGTAAACGATCGTTATCCTTTTCGGCTACCTGGGGCCACCGACCCGCCGACGGCACAGTTGCACGGGGTGGCGGCCGCTAGCCCCTCCGCTCGGTAGCAATGCCTGTTCATAGCGATGTTGACCGGCCAGAAGCCCCCACCTAGTATTCGGGATGAATCGACTCACGATCGCTACGAACCTTGTCGGATATCAGGCCAGACGTAAGCGAGCGGACGTTCTACGGAGGAGCTGAGATGGACGCGGTAGGACTCACCGAGGAGCAACGGGACTTCGCCCTTGCCGTCCACGAGTTCTGTCGCAAGGAATGCGGAACCCGTGAACAACGCGATGCGTTGACCGACAACGGCGCAGAACAACACCACGCGGGCCTGTATCAGAAGCTGGCGGAGGTCGGCTATCTCGGGGTGTCGATTCCCGAGGAGTACGGAGGCAGTGGCGGCGGCCTCACCGAGCAAGTGATCCTGTTCGAGCAACTGTGGCGCGGTCTCGCGCCGGTCCACGGCGCCGGAAGCTCCCACACCGTGGCCGGCATCTACAAGCGATTTGCCACCGAAGAGCAGAAGAAGGCCGCCCTGGGCTCGATCTGCTCGGGCAGCGTGATGTCGATCAGCATCTCCGAACCCGGTGCGGGCTCGGATGCCGCGGCCGTCAGCTGCAAAGCCGAAAAGACCGAGGGCGGCTGGCGCATACGCGGACAGAAAACGTGGTGCTCCGACGCACAATTCGCGTCCACGATCCTGGTGGTCGTGCGTACCTCGCGCGGCACAAAGCCGCACGACGGCATGACGCTGCTGGAAGTGCCCGCCGATTCCGAAGGGCTACAAATCCGTCCCATCTCGACCATGGGCGGCAGCGAGGTGAACGACCTGTTCTTCACCGATGTCTTCGTCCCCGAATCAGCCGTGGTCGGAACCGAGGGCAACGCCTGGAAACAGATAATGGCAGGACTGAACGGCGAGCGACTGGTCTGCGCGGCCCAGGGCCTTGGCATGGCACAACGCGCCTTCGAAGACCTGCTCACCTACGTCGCCGAGCGCGAACAGTTCGGCGCACGGATCGGTTCCTTCCAGGCACTCCGGCATCGCATCGCAGACCTGGCCATCGAGATCGAAGCCGCACGCGCACTCACCTACGCAACCGTGCATCACATCGAGCATCAGATCGGCACGCCCGAGGAGTGGGTTCGGGCAACGTCGATGTCGAAGGTCAAGGTTACCGAGACCGCTAAAAAGGTTGCGCTGGAAGGTGTTCAAATGATGGGCGGCTACGGTTACAGCACCGAATTCGACATGGAAAGACACCTGCGGCTAAGCATCGCGCCCACGATCTACGCGGGGACCAACGAGATTCAGCGTGACATCATCTCATCCACATTCGGCCTACGCCCGGCCCGCTGAGGAATGACAGGTGTGACGGCTTGACACCGGACAAACCCGACAACGATAATTGAGATAACGTGACTCATAATTTCTGGAAATCGTCGGCACGCGGACTGCGCGGGTCGTGAGTTTCCCAGCCTGCATCCCTGTGAGGAGACAGAAATGACGACGGCTACCCCCAAACTCAGCATTCTGGACGCGGACACCTACGCCAACGGCGACCCCACCACATTCGGGCTGCCGCTGGAGCAATTCACCTGGTTGCGGGACAACGAACCGTGTTACCTGCACGAATTCAACGACCCGATGCTCATTGATCGAGCGTGGGTCGTGAGCCGTAACGCCGACATCTGGACCGTCGACAGAAGCCCGGAGCTGTACGCGGCCGATCGCGGCGGCGTGAACATGTGGAAGGTCACCCCGCTGGACCCCCAGGCAGGCGGCAAGCCGGCGATGTTGACCATGGACGGCGCCAAACACCGCAGCCATCGCAACGTCATGGCCGGCGCGTTCACCCCGAAGGTGGCCAAAAACCTCGAAGCCAAGTTCCGCGGCTACGCCGCGAACATCGTCGACGCCGCGCTGGAGAAGGGCACCTTCAACTTTGTCACCGACATCGGCCACACCATGCCGATGGAGGCGCTGGGCGACGTGCTCGGCGTTCCCCGGGCCGACCGCGCGAAGTTCTTCGACTGGGTCGACACCTTCGCCGCACCGTTCGACACCCGGATCACCCCGTCCTTCGAGTACGTCATGACCTCCATCATCAACATTTTGAACTACGGGCTTGAACTGGCCGAGATCAAGCGCAACGACCTCGGCGACGATGTGATGAGTTACATGGTCCGGGCCGGCCTGGAGGTCGTGTCCGAGGATGAGTTGATGGGCAACACCGCCCTACTGGCCAGCGGGGCGGCCGAGAGCACCCGGTCCGCGCTCTCGCACGGGATGCACGAGCTGATGCGCAATCCCGAACAGATGGCCTACCTACGCGAACACGCCTCCGACATTCCCGACGTCGCGATTCAGGAGATCGTCCGGATCGCAACGCCGTTCACCCACCTGGTGCGGACCGTCACCCGCGACCACGAGCTGCACGGCAAGGAGCTGAAGGAGGGCGACACCATCCTGATGCATTTTGCGGCGGGGAATTTCGATGAACGGGCTTTCGATGAGCCCAACGTCTTCGACCTCACCCGGGAAAAGAATCCACACGTCAGCTTCGGCCGCGGACCCCACCAGTGCATCGGCAAGCACGTCGTGTCGCTGGAGATCAAAATCCTCCTCGAAGAGCTGCTGCGACGCACTAAGGACATCAAGCCCGCCGGTGACATCGTTTACGTCCGGGATGCATATTCGCGTGGCGTGTATGAGCTTCCGGTCACCATCACACCCGCATAGGCATACCCGAAAGGAGTGGCACATGAAGGTCATCCGTAATGCGCGCACATGTGAACTCCACGGTGAGTGCGAGCTGGCGGCGCCGGAGGTGTTCGAAATCCGTGAAGACGACGAATATGTCACAGTGCTCAACCCCGAGCCGGGCGAGGAGCTGCGGCAAAAGGTCGAGAACGCGGCGCGCAATTGCCCGACCGGGTCGATTCGTATCGAGGACTGACATTGACTACTGCGCGTAAAACCACATCGAGCCAGAAAAACAAGGCCTCCCAAGCCTCAGTTGTCGAGGTGCGCAACCCGGCTGACGGTTCGGTCGTCGGAGTGGTTCCGGACATACCGGCCGACCGGGTGTCGCAGCTGGCAGGCGAGCTCCGATCGGCCCAGCCGGCCTGGGAGGCGCTGGGACCCGATGGCCGCGCCGTTCACCTGCGGCGGTGGCTGGACTGGATCGTCGACAACCAGGACCGCATTCTCGGCCTGGTGCATCGCGAGGCCGGAAAGTCTTGGGGCGACGCGCAGATCGAACTGCTGGTGTGCATGGAGGTCATCAACTACTACACCAAGCACGGAGCGGAGTTCCTGGCCGACGAGACCCGTCGCCCGCACGGGCCCGCGTCGGCGACCAAGGGACTTCGAATCCGTTACCGCCCTTACGGACTCGTCGGCGTCATCACTCCGTGGAACTATCCGCTCGGGATGCCGATGCTCGACGTGCCGCAGGCCTTGATGGCCGGGGCGGCAGTACTCACCAAGCCGTCGGAGGAAACGCCGCTGGGCTGGGCCGAATTGGTGCGTGGCTGGAACGAGATCGGCGCGCCGCCCGTGCTCGGCTGCGTGACGGGCCGGGGCGACACCGGGCGGGCGCTGGTGGACGTCGTCGACATGGTGCAGTTCACCGGATCCACCAAAACCGGTCGCCAGGTCGGTATTCGCTGCGCGGAACGGCTGATCCCGGTCAGTCTCGAACTGGGCGGCAAGGACGCGATGGTCGTGCTGTCGGATGCGCCGCTGGAGCGGACCGTCCGAGGCGCGATCTGGGGCGGACTGTTCAACTCGGGCCAGTCGTGTGTCGCCGTCGAACGGATCTACGTCGAGGATTCGATCTACGACGAGTTCACGTCGCGCCTTGTCGAAGAGGTCAACAAGCTCCGCCAGGGCCATGATGCCCAGGGCAGCTTTTCCACCGACATCGGTGCGCTGGCCAATGAAGCCCAAATGGCGATCGTCGAGCGCCATGTCAGCGATGCGGTGGCTCGCGGGGCGCGTGTCCTGACCGGCGGGAAGCGGGCCGAGCGTGGCCTGTTCTATCCGCCGACCGTGCTGGTGGACGTCGACCACACGATGGCGTGCATGTACGAGGAGACCTTCGGGCCGTTGCTGCCGATCATGAAGGTCTCGAGCGAAGACGAAGCGATCGCCCTGGCCAACGACACCAATTATGGTTTGGGCGCTAGCGTTTGGACCGCGAACAAGGAGCGCGGCGAGCGCGTCGGCAGGCGAATCGAAGCCGGCGGCGTCAACGTCAACAACGCGATGATCCATGTGTTCCAATTCCCGCTGCCGATGGGCGGCTGGAAGGAATCCGGCCTAGGCCACCGGATGGGCGGGGCCGACGGTATCCGAAAGTACTGTCGCACACAGGCGGTGGTAACAGAGAAGGTTCACCTGCCCACCGAGACGCATTGGTACCCCTACTCGGCACGCAAAGCCCGGATCGTCAGCGCGGTGCTGCGGCTCGTGGAATTGCACGACTGGCGTCGCCGGCTGGGTCGTCGCCCCAAGAGATGACGACGACCGGCAAACCTAATCCAGTCGATCAGAACACGACCACATGAGCAGAGCAAACCCGACGACCGCAGCGGCGATGCGGTGAACTCGCCGGTAGACGAGGCCCGCGATCAAAGGGCCACCCGCGGCCCTCTGCACGGGCTCAAGGTTGTCGAACTCGCCGGGATCGGGCCGGGGCCCTACGCGGCGATGCTATTGGCCGACCTGGGCGCTGATGTCGTCCGCGTCGAGCGCCCAGGCCCTCCCGCCAGCGCGGTGCCGCCCGAGCAGGACGTGTTGCGGCGTAACCGCCGATCGATCATCGTCGATCTGCGCGACCAAGCGGGCGTGCGCACAGTCTTGTCGATGGCCGCGAAGGCCGATGTGTTGCTGGAAGGTTTCCGGCCGGGGGTCACCGAACGCCTCGGTTTGGGGCCCGATGACTGCTGGAACGTGAACCCACGCCTGGTGTACGGGCGCATGACCGGCTGGGGTCAGTCCGGCCCCTTGGCGTCGACCGCCGGCCACGACATCAGCTACATCGCCGTGACCGGAGCACTGGCGTCGATCGGGCGCACCGGCGAGGCACCGGTGCCGCCGGTGAACTTGGTGGGTGACTTCGGTGGTGGGTCAACGTTTCTCGTGATCGGCGTGCTGGCCGCGGTATGGGAGGCCGAGAAATCGGGCCGCGGTCAGATCGTCGACGCGGCGATCGTGGACGGCGCCAGCTCGCTGACCGCGCTTTTGCACGGACTCATGGCCGCCGGGCAGTGGGTGGATCGCAAAGGGTCCAATTTTCTCGACGGCGGTGTGCCCTGGTATGACAGCTACCGCACCGCCGACGACAAGTGGATGGCCGTTGGAGCCCTGGAGCAGAAGTTTTATGCCCAATTCAGCGACCTGCTGGGGCTTTCGGACGAAGTCGCCGCCCAGCGCGACGATCCCTCGATGTGGCCGCGCCTGCGGGAGGCAATCGCGCAAGCATTCGCAACACGTACCCGCGACGAATGGACGGCGATCTTCGACGGTACCGATGCCTGCGTGGCACCGGTCTTGTCGCTCACCGAGGCGGCCGGCTCCGCACACCTCGCCGCGCGCGGCACTTTCATCGAAGTCGGTGGTGTGACACAACCAGCGCCGGCTCCCAGGTTCAGTAGAACGATCCCTCACCACCCGACAGCGCCGCCGCGACCAGGAGCTAACGCGGCGGATGTGTTGCGCGACTGGGGATTAGCCGACGGCTAGATCAGACCTCAGGCCGACGACCGATGTAAGGGCGCGGCGGCCCGAGTGAGTGCTCGGCCACAAAGTTCAGGATCATCTCCTTGGAGACCGGCCCCATGGCGAGCATGCGCACCAGCGGGAAATAGGGCGCCGGCCGATGCTCGTAGGTGACGCCAGTGCCTCGCGAATCGCCTGCTGCTCAAGGCCGGTCGTGAACGTGGTGCCCGCCTCGGCAGCCATCCAACCTCATGGTCGTCACCGATGCGTCACAAGCCGGCCTATACAGATATCCCCGCGGCCTCCGCCGAGGCTGGCACCTCGTAATAGTCGCCCGGGTCGAAGTCGTGAAGCCGCTCCCAGTAATCGATGTACTTCCAGGGACTGCTCACCACGATGCGTCCAGCGTCATTGCGGTAATAGGTCGTCATACCGTGGTGTGACCAGATGCAGCGCGCCAAGGCGTCATCAAGCTCTGCGTTGTACCGGTCGAACATCTCGCGATTGACCTCGACCGCGGCCACTTCGTTGACCACCAGGTGGCGAATCGCCTGCATGATGTATCGAACCTGGAATTCGGTGGCGTGGATCGCACTTCCGCCATGGCCGGCATTGGTGTTCGGGCCGTTGACGATGAAGAAGTTCGGAAAGTCCGGAACCGTCACGCCCAGGTATGCGCGGGCATCGTCCACTCCCCATTGCTCGCGCAGCGTCCTGCCGGATTTTCCGATGATCTCCATGGGCCACAGGAACTGAAGGACCTTGAATCCGGTGGCCAGCACGATCACGTCGGAGAGCACTTCAACCCCTGACCGGGCCACTACGTTCTCGCCGGTCACGTGATCGACCGCGTCGGTGATCAATGTGACGTCGTCGCGACACATCGTCTGAAACCAACGGTTATCGATCAACGGCCGCTTACCGTAGGGCGGATACTCCGGCAGGCAGGCGTCCACCAAGTCCGTCCGGTCGCCCAGTTGCCCCGTGATGTATTTGGTGAGAAAGACCCGGTGGCGATCGTTGGCCTCGTTGACCGCGCGCTCCGGATGCGGCCAGTCCGGATCAATCTGCAGCGCGGGGTGCAGCCGGTCGCTGAAGTTCCAGAACGACCGCAGCCGGTACCACTGAATGTAGAAGGGCACTTCCTTCATCAGGAACCGGACGGTTTCCTTGACCGCGCGGTGGTAGTTCGGGTGAGGCAACGCCCATTGCTTCGATCGTTGAAACACGGTCACATGACTCGCCGTATCGGCGATCGACGGCACCACTTGCATTGCGCTGGCGCCGGTCCCGATCACAGCAACGCGTTTGTCTGTGAGATCCACGGAGGTGTCCCACGCCGCGGTGTGCATGACCGGACCCGGGAACTCGTCGAGGCCCGGAATCGCCGGAATCGATGGCCGGTTCACCATGCCTACCGCGCTCACCAAGACATTGGCGGTAATCGACTCCGTCTCACCGTTGGCGTTCTTGGTCTCGACCTGCCATGTGGCAGTGGCACTTTCGTACCGTGCGCACACCACCTCGGTCTCGAACCGGATACGCCGCTTGACGTCGAAATCGGAAGCGACCCGCTGGATGTAGTCCTCGACCTGATCGCGCTTGGCGAAATAGTTGGTGATTTCCGGGTTCGGCGCAAACGAGAACGCGTAGAGATGACCGGGCGTGTCCACACCGCATCCGGGATAGACGTTCTCCAGCCAGGTGCCGCCCAGATCGGCATCCTTTTCCAGCACGATGAAGTTGATCCCGGCGGAGGCGAGTTTCAATGCCATGCAAACCCCGGACAAGCCCGCTCCGATGATGACGACCTGAAAGTCCGCGGGGATCGAATCAGCGGGCACCTCGACGTCGCGCGAAATGAAACCCATTTCTTCCGAGAGCAGTTCGCCATATTCGACCGGTACGTCTTCCACCATCGCGCAGCTGAGCATGCGCGTCACCTCATCAGGTTCAGGAGTGACGGGCCGAAGCCGACCTTCATAAAACGCGGTGACCGCTTCTAGCGCCGACGCCCGCACTTCGGCCTGAAGCTCCGGCGAAAGACCGCCGGAGTCATTGTCGTCCAACGGCTTTCCCCGCAAGGGCCGGTAGGGCTCACCGGTCCACTTGTTGTCGCCGGTAAGATGCTGCAAGACGAGTAACAACGTCGGCAAGTTGGCATCTTCAAGCGCTACCTGCAGCCTCTCGGACCAATCCGGGATCCTGTGCCAGGGCGCCGGCGCGGCAGTGGTCATAAACGTTTCTCCGCCTTCGGCCTTTGAGTCACCACACGCCGCACCGGACAACGAACTTTCTTGGCGCCGTGTCGCAACTCTTTTTTGAACTGTCGCGTCTCAATATACGGCAGCTCGCGCGGCCCGCGCAACATGTCCCGACGAATAATTACGCGAGCGTTCGTTCGCCCACAGGATCCATCATGGCTGATCAACACCCATTGAAGAGCCAGATCAAGTTAGCTGACTCATTCGCAATGGAGAACACTGTGACCACACGCACTGGTCGCCGCGCGTACCGTCGCTCGCACCCAGGCCCGACGGTCAGCCCGTAGCTAGTTAGCGGGTCGCATTGCGCCCGCGCCGCCGCGGTGTGGCGGGCTTGTGCTCCCCATTCCCCGAGGGCACATATCCCAACCGCAGCAGCCGAATGGCGTTGTCGGCGATCTGCTCCGCGGTGACCTTTTCCTTGGGCCGGTACCACCGCGACACCCACAGGATCATCCCGAGGATCAGGCGCGTAGTGATGACTTCATCGCCCTTTTCGATGTAGCCGGCCTCCATGTTCGCAGTGACCACGGACAGCCACAGCTTTTCGAATTGTCGACTCCACCTATGCCAACGCTGGACGACATCGTTCGGCAGGTCACCACCGTCGAAAAAAACGGGCATGTAACTGCGCATTTGCACTGCCGCTTGCGACTGCAGCCGAACCATCTCTTTCAGGCGCTCAGCGGGATCGTCGATGTCGCGGATAGCCGCTTCGACTTGTTCGGTGATCTCCCGCGTGCTGCGCTCGAAAAGTATGCCCAGGAGGTCTTGCTTGGTCGGAACCGTGCGATACAGGGTCGCGCGGGACACCGACAACTTCTCGGCGGTGTCGACAATGGAAACGGCCTCGTAGCCACCCTCGTGGAACAGTTCCGCAACCGCGTCGGCGACAGCGTCCCGATCAATGGTCAGGCGCGGCCGACCACGAGGACGGCCGTTAGTCTTGGCCTTCTCATTTCGCGACACGGGCCTCCCTTGTAGTCGTAGCCAGTTTAGAGGCTACATGTCGCACAATGGGGCTAATCGAACCGACACCTGGATATTATTTTTACGCGAACACAAACATCGCGCTCAGAAGGCAGAGCAGCCCGACGCAATAGCCCTCGAAGATACCGCGCAACACACGCGGCGCCATTTTCAACTCCATGAAGTACAGACCGACCAGACGGATCTTGAAAATGGAGACGGCGAAAATTACCAGGCTGGCCGGCAGATGATGTCCTGAGCCAAATCCATGGTCGGTGCCCAACGCCCACGACACAACAGTCAGCGCGCACAGCAGAAACCAGATCAGGGACGCGTTTGTCCTTACCACCGAGCTCATACTCACCTCACCAGGAAGATCAAGGGGAAGATGACGATCCACAGCAGATCGACCATGTGCCAGAAACACGCACCGCCCTCGAAGAAGGCCATATGCGTTCTGGTCGGCTCCGGTTTGCGGGCCAATGTGGACAGGACGGTCAGTACGATCAACCCGATGATCACGTGCGCCAGGTGTAACCCGGTGAGCACGAAGTAGTACATGAAGAATTCGTTGGTGCTGGGGGTGATTCCGGCCGTGACCATCTCGTGGTACTCAAAGGCCTTGATGGCAACAAAACACGTCCCCACCGCCGCACCGGCCAGGGTCAAAGGCCGGGCGAAGCGGCGTAGTTCGGGACGACGCAAAGCGCGTGTCGCAAAAACCACAAGAATCGAACTTGTGAGCAAAACGAGGGTGTTCGTCGCACCAAGCGCTCGGTGGAGTGCACCCTGCGACTCAGCAAACAGCTCCTGCCGGGCACCCCGCTCGTGCAGGTACACCGTGAACAGGACGGTGAACACCATCATGTCGCCGAACAACAGCACCCAGATGCCGGGCTCGCCAGGCACGTGACGCTTGGAAGTGGGCAATGCATTAATTTCGGCATCGCCGGCGGCGCGCGCCGACCCGATCACATCAGTCATCTACAGCCCATCCTCTGCCACCTGTATCAACTCCTATATCTTTGAGATAAATCGTCTCAATATACTACGGGCGCGTCGGGTGGTTCGTCAACGAAAATCAGTGTCATTAACGAACGCTCACACCAGATTGATTTTGCGACGGCACATCTCGTAACGTGAACGTGCGCCGCGGCGCTGTCCGTACTCGCGGCATCGGGCGTCACGACGGAGCCGAGTCGCAACTGCGCTCTGTGGGCACGAAGCCGCGATGACATTTTTCGAAAGGGGCCAGGTGGATCACGTCCTGCTTGAAGTCGATAACGGTGTCGCCCTGATTACCGTAAACGACCCCGACCGGCGCAACGCGGTCACCGACGAGATGTCTGCTGGATTGTGTCTGGCTATCAGCGACGCCCAGACCAACCCCGACGTGCATGCCGTGGTCGTCACCGGCGCGGGCAAAGCATTCTGCGCCGGTGCCGATCTCAGCGCCCTTGGCTCGGCCGCCGAAGACGGCCTGCGCCGCCTCTACGACGGATTTCTCGCCGTCGCCGATTGCACGGTGCCGACCGTCGCCGCCGTCAACGGACCGGCTGTCGGCGCCGGGCTCAACCTGGCGCTGGCATGCGACGTGCGGATCGCGGGACCGGCAGCGCTGTTCGATGCCCGGTTCCAAAAGCTCGGCATCCACCCCGGTGGAGGAATGACGTGGATGCTACAGCGCGCCGTGGGACCGCAATTGGCGCGCGCCGCGCTGTTGTTCGGAATGCGCTTCGACGCCGAAGCCGCCGTAACGCACGGCCTTGCCCTTCAGATCGCCGACGACCCTGTGGCGGCGGCTCGAGACTTGGCGGCGGGCCCGGCATCCGCGCCGCGAGACGTCGTGATCGCGACAAAGGCCACCATGCGGGCGACCGGCAGCCCCGGCAACTTCGACACCGAACTGCACGCGGCTGCGGTCCGCGCCGAGTTGGGGCCGCAGGCCACGTCGATCCAGTCACCGGCCTTCGCGGAGCGGTTGGCCGCCGCGCGGCGCAAGTAGTCGGTTACTACCCGGCGACCGGCACATCACTGCCGGTATGCAACCGGCTGCGGAAATCGGGCATGGCCTGCAGGACCTCCGGCCGCTCTTCGGGTTCGAAGATCACCGGCGCCAGGGCGCTCGGCGCGATGTAGCCGGCGCCCACGTCGACCCAGCGCCGCGACTGCGCGGCAACCTCTTCCGGTGTCCACGTCTGGACATGGTCGTACCCATTCTAATATCGGTGGCCCGCCGCGATCGCGCCCAAGGCGTCCAAATCCTGTGCCGCCTGGCATGTTCGACGCACACTCTCGAGAGTGACGTCCTTCGGCTGCATTTCGGGTTGTGGCGAGTAGCGTCCGATGGTGACCAGCCACATGAACATCGCGTGGAACATCTGTTGCCGATATGTCAGGAATGATTCCACGGCGGTTGGGACTTGACAGCCGGCTTCTGCCAGCCGCTCGTAATAGCGGGCCACTAAATCTCGCTCCCAAGCGCGACGGTTTTCGACGGTCAGATGCGTCGACAGCGCGTAGGCGATATCGCGGGCACCTTCCCCGCGCACCACACATTGCCAGTCATACAGGCCCATCCGGTCGTCGCCGCTCACATACCAGTTGCCGGGATGAACATCGCCGTGCAGCAACGTCTGCGGGCCCGCGGTGTTGATTTGCAGCGATCGCATCAGAGCGGCCGGCACTTCCCTGCTCCGGCGATAGAGCTCGGTTGGTATCACCTCTCGAGCACGCTGGAAACCCACCTGGATCCGGCGGGGCGCGTTGATGGTGACGTTCAACCGAGCCATCCACTCATACGAGTCGAGCATCCAGTGGCCGAAGCGCTTGCGCAGCGGCGTATTCCAAAATTGGGCGTGCAGCGCCGCGAGGAAGTCGATCACCTCCTCGGCTTGTGTGCGATCGAGCCGGCGGGTGAGGATTGTGCCGAAATGCGCTCCCCGGGTGTGTGATACATCATCGAGGATCACCAGCCAGCGGTTGGTGACGGGATCGTATGTCGAGTATCGAGTGGCCGGAGCCTCGATCAACAGTTCAGGACGGATTTGGGCATAGAACGCGGACTCGATCGCGCCCAGCCCTACCGCAGCCGACACCAACCGCATCATGAATCCGGGACCGGACTTCGTGAAAAGCCGTCCATTGAGCCCCGCTGCGCAGCCGACGTCGTTGAACTGCACCCGCAACGTCCGACGTGACGACGTGCCATCGCTGCGTGGACCGAGTTCGTGGTGTACGACTCTGGCATCAGGGATTTCCCGGCAAAGCGCAAGCGTCAACCATTCATCGGTGAGATTCTCGGGGGTCGGCGGGATCTCGCGCAATAGAACCGGCCGCCGATTAGTGACTCGCTCTTTGGCGACGTGGTAAGCAACCCGGCTGGTTAACGCAGCCCGCGCCAGGCGAGCTCCCATGCCGCTAGCGCGGAACCCCGGCGAGCAGCCGGTCGACGTCGGCCCGCAGCCGGACGAGCTCGTCATCGTCAGCGGGGCCGGTTCTGGTCGCGACGAGCGTGTCCGAATCCATCGTGTCGACGGCCTTGGAGAGATAGATCGGGTTGATCACCGCCCACGTTGCGAAGACCGCCAGTGGGATGTACCACGCGACAATCCCGTTCCACGCCAAGATGCCGCTATGGAAGAAGACGTTGAATGTGCCCGGGGTGAACATCAGCGCTACCCAGAGGTTGTAATAGCCAAGCCACCGCGGAAAGATGGGCCGGTCGCGCCGGTCAGTCAGGACCGCGATGCCAAAACAGGCAACGCCGAGCACCGCGGTGGACGTCAAGCCCACGAACGGTATCCACGCCATGTCGTTGAGCAGTTGAATCAGCTCCGGGGCGCGGTCGACGCGGAAGGTGGCGACCTGCCAGAAGAAGATGAGGTAGATGAACTCCAGCGCGAAGAGGGTGGTCATGCCGAACTCGATCATGGCCAACGCGGGAAATCTTCCCTCGATGCGGCGCATGTGGATCGCCATGGAGACCCCATACGGCACCAGGAGCGCCGCTGAGGCCATACAGACGATCATTCCCCAGCGGATTGTGGTTCTGTGGTCAAGGATGAATTGCGCCGTCTCGGCGGCGTTTTGGGCGGGAGAGCGGGTTGGGATGAACCCGGCGATCGGGATGAATCCGATCGCCATGGTGATCAGCAGCAGCGTGCCGCTCCACGCACAGAGCTTGTGAACAGTTCGATTCATCCTTACCCTTACCTCCACATCACAGATGATGAACGGTCGTTCCCAAACACGGGGTCGCGCCCTGATCCGCGCGAACGCCTGCACCATCGACCGATACGCGTCCTCGCGTGACGTTTGATCGATCGGTGGCGCATGCGGTGTGTGCAAGACGATGCGGGGCGGTACGCCGTCCTAGGCGGTGGCCGCTCCCCCGCCTCATCCGGGGTGCCCGCGATCGCGAAGGCACCCGCGTCTTCGGCAAGCGCGACGAACTCCGGGTAGCGCTCATAGGGCTGGTTGAGCGTCGGCAACGACACACCGATGCGCCCTTGGGCGGATGGCGCCATGGTCACGCTCCTGGGATCGACCCCTTCAGCGGCAGATCAGTACCGTTCACGAACGATCGTTCGCATCTACACCATAACCATTCGGCGGGGAAATCCCTACCCTCTGCGTTGGCGAATGGCGACTCTCGGCCGGCGCTGGAACGTTGGGCAGGGTTCGCGGCGATCGAAGGCCAGGGCGCGGAGCGGGCAAGATCAAGTGAGCATTTACCGTGAGCCGCCGGACACCGTCTGCGATGTCGGCCCCGCAGCCAGTGCGATTTTGCGGTAGTCGCGGCGGCCGATGGCCGACACGGCTTGAATGCGCGTCAGTTGGATCCGTAATACGGCGGTGGATAGTTGCCCCTGAGGAGCCACGCGAACGCTGCGAAACCGTATTCCAACTCGTCACTCGCGTCGTAGTCGGGGTATTGATCCATGTGGCGACCTTCCGTCCTACTTGACGATCTACTTCAACATGGTCTCAAACCAATACCTTGAAGTCTATGTCGCTGATCGTATTGAGCGAAAGACCGTTCGCGCAACCGGCCGACGTGTCGGGGTGCAGACGGCAATACCCCCGCCGCCCTACCCCATCGCAGGTTGCCGCCGTTGGACGAGCTGCTCGATCTTGCCGTGTGCCCCCATAGAGTGGTTCACTGTTCGATAATTAAATGTTCGATAAATTTTGTGGCGATCAGGCGAACGAGGTTGACGTGAAAGGTCTGTCGATGCGGCTGCGGGTTGTTTTCGGTGCCGTGCTTGCCGTCCTGTTGTGGGGCGCGACCGCGACGGCCGGTTGCGTGGGTACTGCAAAGGCAGCGCCCAACTTCGAGTCCCTGATGGTGCCATCGGGTGCGATGGGCCGCGACATTCCGGTGGCCTTCATGGGCGGTGGACCGCACGCCGTGTATCTGCTCGACGCATTCAATGCCGCCCCGGATGTCAGCAACTGGGTGACGGCGGGCAACGCGATGAACACACTTGCGGGCAAGGGCATCTCGGTGGTCGCACCCGCCGGCGGGGCCTACAGCATGTACACCAATTGGGACCAGGACGGCAGCAAGCAGTGGGACACGTTCCTGTCGGACGAACTCCCGAATTGGTTGGCGGCCAACAAGGGGTTGGCGCCGGGCGGACACGGTGTCGTCGGAGCCGCGCAAGGCGGTTACGCCGCCGCGGCGCTCGCTACCTTCCACCCCGATCGGTTTCGCTACGCCGGATCGCTGTCGGGGGTCCTCGCCCCGCAACGGACCGGGGTTAACGGTGCTATCACCAATGTTTTGAAAAATGAAGGTGGCGTCGACCCCGTGAACATGTGGGGGGCTCCCCAGTTTGGCCGGTGGCAATGGCATTCCCCGGAGACGCACGTGGTGCTCCTGGTGGACCAGAACACCCGGCTGTGGGTGTACAGCCCGGCGGCCGGGAGCCCGAGCGATGGCGGCGCAGTGGGCGCGTTCCCCGATATTTGGCAGAGCACCTCCCGCGATTTCTATGCCGCCTACCGTGCCGCCGGCGGCCACAACGGCCACTTCGACCTGGGGGCCGGCGGGGGTAACGACTGGGGCACGTGGAGCTCGCAGCTTGGCGCGATGTCGGGAGATCTGATCGCGAATATCAGGTAGCCGACGCCAAGCGTTGGCGATCTACGTGAAGCGATGCTGCGTCAGCAGTCAGCACGACAACTTGATGCTGAACGGTGCGGTCGTCGGCGAGGGTGAACCAGGCCCGTAACCGCGTGCAACACCCGTGATTTGGTAGGTGGCGCCGCTCAGGCCAACGGTGGCACCCTCGCCGCCCAGGCCCCGGTTGTAGTCACCGGAAAAGCCATTCAGGTTACGGATCCGGACATATTCAACGGTGAGTTTGCCGGCATTCGACACCATCATGGTCGTTCCCGCTGCACCATCGCCGGTCGTGATCGTCGTGAAAGCCTGCTCCGCCGGCGCGCAATGCACCGCATGGGTGACGGGGAGATCCGAGCCGTCGATGGTGATTTTCGCGGTGCCCGAAGGCAGCACTGGGTTCGTGGCCGCCTGACCCGACGCGCAGGCCGCGCTACCGCCGATCGTCAATGCCGCCACCACAACGAAGGCGCCCCTCTTCTTCACGGCAATCCCCTCATTCGTCTTCATCGTGTCATCAGTGTATCGCCACCAAGGCACCCAAATGCAAGATTTTTAGGACGAAGAAGTTCAGAAATTAACGCGGCGGACGATCTTTACCGAATCCAGATTAAAAATCCGCTGTTCGCCAGTCTTAAAAGCGATCTCATCTCGTGGATTTGCCGCACCAACTGTGAAAAGATCCCAAGTTATGACAGTCAGCCGCATGGCCCAGCGCGCGACGACGCTCCCAGCTTGGGCTACGTTTAGTGCCGCTATAGTTGCGGCGATCACCGTCACCACCGCACCACCTGCACACGCGGACTACAACCGGCTCAACAACGGTGTCGCCCAGAGCGTCTACGGCGTCAAACATCAGGCCGGATGCACGACCGACCTGAAGATGAATCCGGCGCTCAATCAGGCCGCGCAATGGCAGGCCGACGACGTGCTCAACGACCGAAACCTCGACGGCGATATCGGGTCCAACGGGTCGACGGCGCAGGACCGCGCCCAAGCCGCGGGATACCGGGGCACAGTGGCCGAGACAGTGGCCATCGCGCCGGCGTTGTCGCCCAACGGTCTTGAAATTCTTAATAATTGGTACAACCGCCCCGACTACTACGCAATCATGTCCAACTGCGCCAACACCCAAATCGGCGTGCGGACATCGACCAATGGCCTGGACCGCACCGTGACGGTGGCGGTCTACGGCCAACCGGGCTAGGTCGAGTACCCGATCTTCGACCTCGGTCAAGGCCCAGCCGCAATGGTCACTTTTCGTGAGATATGCGCGGCCACAAAGGATCGTAATTTCCGTTTGCCGTGCGCTACGCTAACCGGATGAAACGATCGTTCGGCGCTTTGTCGGCCCTGCTGGCGATTTGCCCTATCGGGTTGTCGGTCGCAGGCCCGGCGGCCGCGTCGCCGTCGGGTGGTAACGGCCAATGCTCATTCGTACTCGACGGGCCCAAAGTAGTTGACGTTTCGGGCGTTAAGTACGTGACCGCGTCCCTGGACACCGGAGCGTGCACGCTGAACGCCCATACCGAAACCACCGTGTGCCTATCCGCCGAAGGGGACGACTCGGCCGGGCAGTGCGCATCGGGATACACCCCCACCGTGGCGCAGGTGTTCTACCCCTATCGGCCGGGGGTGACGTACGTCGTCAAGGGCCACGGATGCGCTGACGTGATGCAGGGTACCGCGAGCCCCGCCACGCCTTCGACGGTCTGTCAGGACATCGCGCCGACACGGGTCACCCTGTAGGCCTAGACGGGATCGAAGCCGGAAATCAGCCAGCGGCCGGCGACCTTGTCCAACGTCACCCGCACGCTGGACACGGTGTCGCTGGGCGGGTCCTTGTCGACAGCCGCGGTCTGGTTGACGAAGAGCAGGGTCACCGCGTGGTCGGGGCTAGCCGACACCGAGGCCGCGGCGGGTACGGCCGCGGTCGTCGAGATGTGCCCCCGCTTGGCGCCGGGGATCACCACGTCGTTGATCAGTTGCGAGTAGGAATCCTTGAACTTGCCGGTCAACCGGGCTTTGGCCGTCTCCAGATCCTTCTCCACGGTGTCGGACTTGTAGGACAGCAGGGCGATCGTGGAATCCTTTGCGGCCGCCACCGATTCGATGCGGGCCAGCTGTGACGCGCGCGTGGAAGAGTCCACCCACTTCAAATAGGCCGCACCCCCCGCGAGCGACAGCGCCAGACCCGGCAGCACTCCATAAGCGACCACCCGTGACCAGTTGATCCGCCGTTCGGACTCAGCCGGTTCGGATCCCTCCGTCTCATCGCCCTCGCCCGTATCCTCGTCGATCGCGGATTCGGTGTTGTCGTCGCCATCCTGGTCGACCGCCGCGGCGTCCGAAGACTCTTTCTGGTCTTCAACCTGTTCATCGACGGCGTCACGGGACCGGCGTCGGAGACGCGAAAGACCTCCGCGCCCTTGGCTCTTTCCAGCCGCGCCGGAATCGGTGTCCGTAACCCCGGTTGCGTCATCCTCGACCGAGTCGGTCATCTCGGACTCCGTGGCGTCCTGCTCGATCACAGTGTTGGTTCGCGCCCGCACAGCAACACATCCCCCTCTGGTTCATCTGATTCCGCTTCCACATCAATGGAATTAGGCATGGTCATTGCACGAACGAGACGTTCGAGACCTTGACCTGGCCGGCGGATTTCTCCATGGAGATTCGCATCCGCCATTCGCGCGGCGGCTGCTCGGTTGCGCCAAGGTTGGAACTCTTGATGGACACGGCGACAAGCACTTGCGCCTTATCGTCCGAGTCGGATTCCAGGCCCGCATCGGTGATGGTTCCCACCGACTTGGACTGCGCCTTCTTGACCACATCGATGAACGGCTGTTTGCGCTGCGAGAACTGTTCGTAGAACTTGCCCGTCGCCGAGTCCAGCAGCCGCTGAACGTCCGAATCGGCGTGCTGCCAGTCGATTGTGGTCAGGTTCAGCGCACACTGGCGTCCTACCTGAAGAAACAGCTGGCGTTGCGACTGAGCCTGATGCGATTGGTAGGCGCGGAATCCCAGCCATCCCATGGCCGTTCCCAGGGCGACGACTACGGCCAGTCCGACCAACATCGCCGCCCGCAGGTGGGAGGACCGCTTCGCCGGCGCCGCATCGTGGGATTCGGCGTCCGCTTCGTCACCGACTGCGGCGTCGTAATCCTCCGCGTCGTCGACGTCCTGTTCCGCAGCCTCGGGTTCGGCGTCCGTTGTCGCTTCCTCGGTTATTGCAGCGTCGGCGGGGTCAGCATCTGCTGCCATGTGTGCTCCTTACCGGGACCGTTGGACAGGGTGGGCCGCTTGAACCTCTGCCCGTCCGGACCAACGTACTCCCCTGTCGCCGAGTCGTATTGGGATCCCGCGATCGGTGGCGCCGCCGGTGGCGGTGCCTCCGCCGGCAAGGCCGGCGGACCCCCGGGGAAGCCCGCGGGAATCGGCTCGCCCGGGTCGAACTGGGGAACACCCTGCCCGGTCAGCGTCGCGTTGGGGTCGCCCCGCCAGCTGTATCCGTCGTTGAGCGGGATATAGGGCTCGTCGCTTTCGCACTGTTTGACCGTCGCGGCTCGCTTACCCGGGCGCGTCACACACGGATAGTTCCGGGCACCACGCACGGCATTGAAATTCGAATCCTGCGGGATCCGGCAATACACCAACCCCGGCGGGCGCGGCGGAGTGTCCTCGAAGACCGCCGAGCGCTGCTGCTGAACCGGGAAGAACCCGGTGGTGCACGGCGGCGGCCAGTTCAGGTTCAGGTTG
>NZ_SCRH01000044.1 GCF_004298145.1 Mycobacterium sp. | reverse complement strand
TGGCACTCTGACTATTGGTGTGACTGGCACGTTGAGTGACGGTGGTGTGGTGACGGTCAATTCGGCTGGGACGCTGGCTGATAGCGGTGCTGTCACTGTCAATGGGGGTGCGGTGCTGGGGTCGGCTGGCACCCTGACGGATAGCGGCGCGGTGACGGTCGCAAATGGTGGTGCGCTCTCTGTCAACGGCGGAACGGTTCTGGGGTCCGGTGGGCTTCTTACCGATAGCGGTACCTTGACCGTCGCGAATGGCGGCACCCTGTCGGTGAATGGGGGGTCGGTGGTTGGCTCTGGCGGGACTTTGACGGTCAGCTCGGGTGGGGTGCTCACCGATCAAGGTGTCGTAACCGTCAGTAGTGGGGGGGTTTTGGGTTCGGGTGGCACCCTGACCGATAGCGGTACCGTGATGGTCAGCGCCGGTGGCAGTTTGGCCGATGGCGGCACGGTGACCATCAATACCGGTGGCACGCTGGCGGATTCGGGGACCGTGACCGTCGCCAGTGGTGGCACATTGACGGATGGCGGCACGTTCACGGTGAGCGTGGGTGGCACGCTCACGGACAGCGGCACCTTTACGGTCAGTTCGGGTGGCGCGCTGACCAACGGTGGCACTGTCACGGTCGTCGGCACCCTGGCCGACAGCGGCATCGTCACCGTCGGGTCCGGCAGCATCTTCACCGTCGATCCCGGCGGCATCGTCCCCATCCTCAATGGCGGAAGCATCATTATCGGCCCCGGCGAGGTCATCACCATTGGCCCCGGTGGCAGTTACACCTCTACCGGCGTGATCGGTCCCGTCACCATCGCCCCCGGTTCACCGGTGCCGCCTGATGCGGTGTTCGGCATCTTTCCGGGCGGGCTTGCCTCCCCTGGCCTGGCCGGACTGGCGGGGCTTTCCGGAATTCAGCCGCCGCAAGACAATTCAGTGCTTGCGCGTCTGGATCGGACGGTGGACCTTGTTGTCGATATATAGATGCGATCGAAGTTCGGTGCTGCTGGGATCTCCTCGCATCCGAGGTTGACCAGTGGGTTCGGTTGGGTAGGAGAGGTCATGGAAAGCGTTCAGCGAGAAGGTAATACGAAGTCTAGGACGCCGGAGCCGCCGCGGTCCCGGTCCAGCGATCCCTCCGGGCGCCGGGGCAAAGCAATAGCGCGCGGGCCGTTATCGGTGCCGCCGAGCTGGTCCGCGGCCACCCCGCGGATCCAGACGGCCTCGCCTCTGTCGGCTGCCGCCAGCCGTAACGCCACCCCTCGCCCCACCGCAGGGAACCCAATGGTGAGCACGTACTCCAAGGGACTGATGGCGATGCTGACCTGGCCGGGTGCGATCTCTGCAGCGACCCGTTCACCGGACCCGCATGACGGCAAAGCCGGTGATCCCGCGCCCGCAATCGCCCAGGCCGCAACCAACACCACGGTGCGGACCGCGGGCCCCGCAATCGTCATCCGCATCCTGCAAGGCCAAACCGCCACCCTCCCGTTCGGCAGCACGATCGCTCTCGGCGAAGGCACCACCATGCTCGTCGAGGGCGGCTCCATCACCGTGGAAGGCGCTGGGGCCTGCGTCGCGAACGTCCCCGTCACCGTCAACGACGGCAGCACTGTCACGACCCTTGGCCGGTGTCGCGCGACCGGCGCCGTCATCCCCTCCAACACGCGGCTACTCGCTGGCACCTACGGCGCCTTCACACTCAGTCAGTACCGCCGAGCACGGGTCGAGATCGAACTGATCAGCGGCACCGCCACCATCGGTACCGGCCCACACACCGGCGAGGTCACCATCCCCGCCTTCCGCACCGCCACCGCCACCGTCGGCGCGGACGGCGTCACGATCACCAACTCCGAAGGCACAATCACCGTCACCACCCGTCGGTACCCGCAACTCGGGTACTGCAACGGCGCTCGTTCGCCGGGCCGGGTGCGCTCATGACGCGCGCTGCGGTGTTCGACGTCCAGAAGGGCTGACAAGTCGGCGGCTCGCAGCCACGTAGGTGGGCGTCCGCGTCGCCGCGGGCCAAGCTGCAGCCCAAGCTGCGTCAACGCCGCGACTCGTATAGTCGACGGCGAGTCGGGCGGGACAGCGTGGGACAGGAGGACAGGTGGCAGGTCGACCACTGCAATGCTTCGAAGTTGTCGGTACCGAGCAGCTCACCCCACACATGGTGCGGGTGGTGCTGCGGGGTAATAATTTTGATTCCTTCGTGCCCAGCAAGTTCACCGACTCCTACGTCAAGCTGGCGTTCGTCGCCGACGACGTGGACGTGGCCGGTTTGCCCGAGCCGCTGACCCTCGACAGCTTCGCCGGCCTGCCACCGGAGAAGAAGCCCTCGGTGCGCACCCTCACCGTCCGGCACGTCGACGTCGAGGCCCGCCAGATCGCGTTGGACATCGTCGTGCACGGCGAGCACGGGACGGCGGGCGAGTGGGCGGCGACGGCCCAGCCCGGCCAGCCGATCTACCTGATGGGCCCCGGCGGCGCGTACACACCCGACCCGGCCGCCGACTGGCACCTGCTGGCCGGCGACGAATCGGCGCTGCCGGCCATCGCCGCGGCGCTGGAAGCGTTGCCGCCCAGCGCGGTCGGCAAGGCGTTCATCGAGGTGGCAGGCCAGGAGGATGAGATTCCGCTGACCGCGCCCGAAGGCGTCGAGGTGCATTGGGTGTATCGCGGCGGCCGCGCCAACCTGGTTCCCGAGGATCGCGCCGGCGATCAGGCGCCGCTGATCAAGGCCGTCACCAGCGCCCCGTGGCTGCCCGGACAGGTGCACGTCTTCATTCACGGCGAGGCACAGGCCGTCATGCACAATCTGCGGCCCTACATCCGCCAGGAGCGGGGCGTGGACGCCAAATGGGCCTCGTCGATCTCGGGTTACTGGCGCCGCGGCCGCACCGAAGAGACGTTCCGCCAATGGAAGAAAGAACTGGCCGAGGCGGAGGCGGCGAACTCGTCCACCTGACGGCTCGACTGGCATTCTTCTTTCATGGCATTCGGCGACTACCAGAACGAGATCTACTTCAAGGGCTTGGGCGGGGTGGCACCCGCGCTGCCGATGGCCTTCGCGGAGTTGGAGGCCCGGGCCGAGCGGGCCATGTCGCCCTCGGTGTGGTCCTACGTCGCCGGTGGCGCCGGCGACGAACGCACGCAGCGGGCCAACCGGGAGGCGTTCGATCATTGGGGCCTGATCCCGCGCATGTTCGTCGGCGCCGCCGACCGCGACCTGTCGGTGGAGATGTTCGGCCTGACCCTGCCGTCTCCGCTGTTCATGGCACCGATCGGCGTCATCGGCATCTGCGCGCAAGACGGCCGCGGCGACCTGGCCACCGCGCGCGCGGCCTCTCGCACCGGTGTCCCCATGGTCGTTTCCACCCTGACCGCCGACCCGATGGAAGACGTCGCCTCGGAGTTCGGGGACACCCCGGGCTTCTTCCAGCTGTACACGCCGAAGGATCGCGAGCTGGCCGCCAGCCTCGTGCAGCGGGCCGAAGCCGCCGGTTTCAAAGGCATCATCGTCACCCTCGACACCTGGATTCCCGGGTGGCGCCCACGCGACCTCACCACGGCCAACTTTCCCCAGTTGCGGGGGCACTGCCTGAGCAACTACACCAGCGATCCCGTCTTCCGCGCCGGCCTGCAGCGCCCGCCCGAGGAGGACCCGCAAGGCACCGTGCTGCGGTGGATACAGACCTTCGGAAACCCGTTGACCTGGGACGACCTCGAATGGCTGCGGTCGCTGACCGACCTGCCGCTGATCATCAAGGGCATCTGCCATCCCGACGACGCCCGACGCGCCAAGGACGGCGGCGTCGACGGCATCTATTGCTCCACTCACGGTGGACGGCAGGCCAACGGCGGTCTGCCCGCGCTGGAGTGCCTGCCGGGCGTGGTCGAGGCGGCCGACGGGCTGCCGGTCCTGTTCGACTCGGGCATCCGCAGCGGCGCCGACGTCGTCAAGGCGCTGGCGCTGGGCGCGACGGCCGTGGGGATCGGCCGGCCGTACGCCTACGGCCTGGCACTCGGCGGCGACGACGGCATCGTGCACGTGCTGCGCTCGATCCTCGCCGAAGCGGACCTCATCATGGCCGTCGACGGGTATCCCACGCTCAAAGATCTCACCCCGGACACGCTTCGGCGCGTCGACTAGAGAGCGGCGCGCGGCACCTGCGACCGTGGGGGAGTGCAGGCGATCCTCGACGAATTCGACGAGTACCTGGATTTGCAATGCGGCCGGTCAGCCCACACCCGCCGCGCCTACCTGAGCGACCTGCGCTCGCTGCTTGCGTTCACCGGCGACCGCGGAGCCGGCCTGGACGGGTTGAGCCTGCCGCTGCTGCGCTCGTGGTTGTCCGCCGCGGCCGCGGCCGGCGTCGCCCGCACGACGTTGGCCCGACGCACCTCGGCGGTCAAGGTCTTCACCGCCTGGGCCACCCGGCGCGGCCTGCTGGCCACCGACCCCGCCGCTCGGCTACAGGTTCCCAAGGCACACCGCACCCTGCCCGCGGTGCTGCGCCAGGATCAGGCGCTCGACGCCATGGCCGCCGCCAAATCCGGTGCCCAGCAAGGTGATCCGTTGGCGCTGCGAGACCGACTCATCGTCGAGATGCTCTATGCCACCGGGATCCGCGTCAGCGAACTGTGCGGCCTGGACATCGACGACGTGGACGCGCGGCATCGGCTGCTGCGCGTCCTCGGCAAGGGCAACAAGCAACGCAGTGCGCCGTTCGGGGGGCCGGCCGCCGATGCGCTCGACGCGTGGCTGGCCGACGGACGCCCCGCCCTGGTGAATGCCGAGTCGGGTCCGGCGCTGCTCCTGGGCTCGCGGGGCCGCCGGCTCGACGTCCGCCAAGCCCGCACCGTGGTGCACCAGACCGTCGCCGCGGTGGGCGGCGCGCCGGACATGGGGCCGCACGGCCTGCGTCACACCGCGGCCACACACCTCCTCGAAGGCGGCGCTGACCTGCGCGTCGTCCAGGAACTACTCGGCCATTCCAGCCTGGCGACCACGCAGCTCTACACCCATGTCGCGGTGTCCCGGTTGCGTGCGGTGCACGATCAGGCCCACCCGCGCGCCTGAGGACACCCCCACTGGCCTGACACATGGGCCTCACCTGCCACAACTGCCCCTGGAGCGGACGGGCGCAGCCTTTGCACACCTCCGAGCGACAACCGTTTTTCGCTGGTCACCGGCCCGCGACATTGTCGTTGTGAGGCGGACACAACGCCTGTCCACCCACGGAGGGACTCCTGCGGCCGCTGTTACTAACGTTGCGTGGGGTTGGCCGGCTGCACGGGTTTGAGGCGGATCGGCGTGGACTTCAGCAGGCCCAACGGATCGACATAGTGCGCCCCCGACGCCGGACCCCACATCGCGCCCCAGTGCAAACACGCCGCGGCCCCGCAGCCGGGATGCCCGGCCACCAACGCGCCGATCACCGTCACGGCCGTCACGGACTGGCCGACCCGCACGGCCGCCCGGACCGGCTCGTAGCTGGTGCGCAACCCCCCGGGATGGGCCAGCGACACCACCGGTCGCCCGGCCAGCAGTCCGGCGAACACCACGGTGGCGGCGCCCGCGGCGTACACCGGCTGGCCGGCGGTGCCGGCCAGGTCCACACCGCGATGGCCGGGATGCCAGTCCTGCGGCGGAGCGTCGAAAGCCCGGGCGATGGCCGGTGGCGGGCGCAACGGCCATTCGAGGCGATCCTCGTCGGCAACCGCCGGTATCGCGCTGACCAGGGTCGCACTCAACGTCAGCGCTATCCACCGCATCCAGGCAGTTCAGCGCGGCTCCGCCGACGGGGTCCACCCGGTCTCACCGCCGTTGTGGACGGCGCCGCCGCTTGGGGAAGCGTGGCAAAACCACCTGCTGAGTCGGTGTAAACTGCTGCTCGCAGCTCGTTCGCGGGCTGACTTCGCGCGTCCGCATCGCGTCTCCGGTTCCACGAGGAGTTCGCACCGCATGCCGGGCGGTCCCGACCGGGTTTTTCCGGCCGGGTCCGGCATCGCAGCAGGCGCCAGGGCCCGGCTTCACCCGATGCCAGGCGACAACCGACACAGGTAAGGCACAAGCATGGCCGTCGTAACCATGAAACAGCTGCTTGACAGCGGCACCCACTTCGGGCACCAGACCCGTCGCTGGAATCCCAAGATGAAGCGGTTCATCTTCACCGACCGCAACGGCATCTACATCATCGATCTGCAGCAGACGCTGACCTTCATCGACCAGGCGTACGAGTTCGTCAAGGAAACCGTCGCCCACGGCGGCAGTGTGCTGTTCGTCGGCACCAAGAAGCAGGCGCAGGAATCGGTTGCGGCCGAAGCGACCCGCGTCGGAATGCCGTACGTGAACCAGCGCTGGTTGGGTGGCATGCTCACCAACTTCTCCACCGTGCACAAGCGCCTGCAGCGCCTCAAGGAGCTCGAGGCGATGGAGCAGACCGGTGGCTTCGAGGGCCGCACCAAGAAGGAAATCTTGATGCTGACCCGCGAGAAGAACAAGCTCGAGCGCAGCCTCGGCGGTATCCGCGACATGGCCAAGGTGCCGTCGGCCATCTGGGTCGTCGACACCAACAAGGAGCATCTCGCGGTCGCGGAGGCCCGTAAGCTCAACATCCCGATCATCGCGATCCTGGATACCAACTGCGACCCCGACGAGGTCGACTACCCGATTCCGGGCAACGACGACGCGATCCGTTCGGCCGCGTTGCTGACCAAGGTCATCGCCTCCGCCGTCGCGGAGGGGCTGCAGGCCCGCGCGGGCGTCGGCCGCGGCGACGGAAAGCCCGAGGTCGAGGCCGCCGAACCGCTGCCCGAATGGGAGCAGGAACTGCTGGCCTCCGCCGCCGCCACCGGCGCCCCCACCGACGCCGCTGCGGGCACGCCCGAATCAACCCCTGACCCCTCATAGGAAGGCTGACCATTGGCGAACTTCACCGCTGCCGACGTCAAGCGGCTTCGGGAACTCACCGGCGCCGGCATGCTCGACTGCAAGAACGCGTTGGCCGAGAGCGACGGAGACTTCGACAAGGCGGTCGAGGCGCTCCGGATCAAGGGCGCCAAGGACGTCGGTAAGCGTGCCGAGCGGGCGACGGCCGAAGGTCTGGTCGCCACCCAGGGCGGCGCGCTCATCGAGCTGAACAGCGAGACCGACTTCGTCGCCAAGAACGCGGAGTTCCAGGCGCTGGCCGACCAGATCGTGGCCGCGGCCGTGTCGTCGAAGGCCACGGACGTCGACGGCCTCAACGCCGCCGGTATCGGTGACAAGACCGTCGAGCAGGCGATCGCCGAGTTGTCGGCCAAGATCGGCGAGAAGTTGGAGTTGCGCCGGGTCGCGAACTTCGACGGCACCGTCGAGGCCTACCTGCACCGGCGGGCGGCCGACCTGCCCCCGGCGGTGGGCGTGCTCGTCGAGTACCAGGGCTCGGACACCGACGCCGCGCACGCCGTCGCGCTGCAGATCGCCGCGCTCAAGGCCCGCTACCTGTCCCGGGACGACGTGCCCGAGGACGTGGTGGCCAGCGAGCGCCGCATCGCCGAGGAAACCGCCAAAGCCGAGGGCAAGCCGGAGCAGGCCCTGCCCAAGATCGTTGAGGGCCGGTTGAATGGCTTCTTCAAGGACGCCGTGCTGCTCGAGCAGCCGTCGGTGTCCGACAGCAAGAAGACGGTCAAGGTGCTGCTCGACGACGCCGGCGTGACGGTGACGCGGTTCGTGCGTTTCGAGGTGGGTCAGGCCTAACGGCCTCCCCGCCGGCCAACAAGCCGGAAAACCTCCCGCCGCCCCCCGGGCGCGCGTTAGCGTCACTGCCATGCGGCACGTGCACGCTTTCGGCGACGACGCCCTCGGCGATCTCGACGCCGTCGGCCTCGCCGAGGCCATCCGATCGGGCCGGGTCGGTAGGGCCGAGGCGGTCGAGGCCGCGATCGCCCGCACCGAGGCCGTCGACCCGGCCCTAAACGGGTTGGCGTACGCGGGTTTTCAGCAAGCGCGGGCCGCCGCCGAGCAATCCGGCAAGGCCACCGGGGCAGGCGGCTACTTCTCGGGCGTCCCGACGTTCATCAAGGACAACGTCGACGTCGCGGGCCAGCCCACGATGCACGGCACCGACGCGTGGACGCGGTGGGATGCCGTCGCCGACAGCGTGTTCACCCGGCTGTACCTGGCCACCGGGTTGACCTCGTTGGGCAAGACGCAGCTGTCGGAATTCGGCTTCAGCGCGTCCGCCGAACACCCGCGGCTGGGTCCGGTCCGCAACCCGTGGGACACCGAATACAGCGCCGGCGCATCATCATCGGGATCGGGTGCGTTCGTCGCCGCCGGTGTGGTACCGATCGCGCACGCCAACGATGGCGGCGGCTCGATCCGCATCCCGGCCTCCTGCAATGGGCTCGTCGGGCTCAAACCGTCGCGCGGCCGGCTGCCCCTGGACCCGATGCTGCGCCGGTTGCCGGTGGGCGTCGTCGTCAACGGCGTGGTAACCCGTTCCGTGCGCGACACCGCGGCGTTCTACCGAGAGGCCGAGCGGAGCTCGCGCAACCGCAAGCTGGCTCCGGTCGGGGACGTCACCGGGCCCGGCCGGCAGCGGTTACGGATCGGGGTGCTGACCCGCTCGATACAGCGCGAGTGCAGTCCCGCCCTGCGGGAGCTGACGCTGAAGTCGGCCGGCCTGCTCGAGGAGCTGGGCCACCGCGTCGAACACATCGACAAGCCGCCGGCGGCAGCCAGTTTCGTCGACGATTTCGTGCTGTACTGGGGATTTTTGGCCCTGGCCCAGGTGCGCAGCGGACGACACATGTTCGGTGAGACGTTCGACCGCAGCAGGCTGGACTGCCTGACGCTGGGCCTTATGCGACACACCAGCCGCCACCTGCACCGTCTTCCGCTGGCGATCATGCGCTTGCGTGGGGCGCGCCGGCGCACCGCGCGGTTCTACGGCACCTACGACGCGGTGCTCACCCCGACGCTCGCCGACGAGACGCCACGCATCGGGGTGCTGGCGCCGACCGATTATCAGCAGGTCATCAACCGGCTGATCGAGTGGGTGTCGTTCACTCCGCTGCACAACGTGACCGGTGAGCCGGCGATCTCGCTGCCGTTGGCCCAGTCCGCCCACGGTATGCCGGTGGGCATGATGCTGTCGGCCGCCATGGGGCAGGAAGCGCTGCTGCTCGAACTGGCCTACGAGCTCGAAGAGGCGCGGCCGTGGGCGCGCATCCAGGCCGCGGCGTGATCGGGCCTGATGGCGGCGACCCGCTTCGTCCGGCTCAGTCGGATCCGAGTTTCTCGAGCATTCGTTTGAATTCGCGCTGCTGAGTGTTGGTGAGCTTGCTCAGGATCCGTGCGTCGGCGCCGCGGACCGCTCCCTCGGCGCGCTTGAGCAGGCCACGGCCCTGGCCGGTCAGGTTGGCCGGTAGCGCGCGGCCCGAGGACACCGACGAAGGCCGCGCCACCGCCCCGACGTCTTCCAGCTTGCGCAACACCGTGTTCATCGCCTGCGGGGTGACGCCTGCGTGGCGGGACAACTCGGCGCTCGACATTCCCGGGAATATCGAAAGAACGCGCAGGCAGACGAATTCGGGCAGGGTTAGGCCCAGCGGACCCAACACGGCGGAAACCTCTGGTCGCAGAACCGTTGCCACGCGGTACAGCAGGTAACCAAGCGGGGCGTCGTCCTGAATCATGTCAACCATGTTGACATACTTCGGCGGATCGACGCGGACATTTCCCGGGCCGTGATGGCCGGGTGCGCAACGGGGTAACCGGCCCGCGGTAACACGTTTCCTGCACCGCTTGTGTTCGCGAAACCCCATGACGTGGCTGCTGACGAGTACGCCGGGCCCGGGGCCGCCGAGCGAGACGGGCCAAACGTGTTTTGCTGCTTGCCGCTCGGCCTTCGGATAGTCGGCTCAAGGCATCGTCGTCGACCGTTTGTAGGCCGTTCGGGTGGGTAGACAGCCACAATGGCCGGTCTGCTGGGGCGACTGTGGCTCAAAGCGTGGCATAAGGTGCTGTCCTCGCCCCTCCTCACGCTCAACGGCTATGTCGCCTTTGACCTGCCGCGCACGGTAACCGGGTTGGGGGTGTCGCTGTTGATGGGCCTGGTGGCGGTGCATGTCTATCTGGTGGCCTCCACCCGGCCGAGTGTGCCGCTGTATTTCTGGGTGTACGTCGCCGTGCTGATCGCCGCCTGCCTGGGCGCGGGGGCCGCAATGGTGTTTGCCGTGAAACCCGTTGTGCCGCAAGCTGGCTGGTATTTCGGCAGCTTCGTCTGCGCGGCCTTCTTGGTGATCTATCTGGGCAGCCGGTTTGCCGGACTGCCCGGGCTGGTGGCGTTGACGGGACGGTGGGACCTGGCGCCCGGAACGTTAGCCATGGCGTTCGCCGGGGGCTTCATCGCCGTGCACACCACCGTCCTGTCCGGCATCAACGTGGCGTATCCGCAACGGCAGAACTGGCACGACTGAACGGTGACGACATGACAGTGCTCGACTATCCGGCGTGGCTGCGCATCGACCACTGGCTCAACGTCCTTTTTTTGACCCTGGTGATCCGCAGCGGCATCGAGATCTTGTCCACCCACCCGAAGTTGTACTGGCACGACGACAGCAAGCCGGGCAGCGAATGGGCGCGCTTCACGGTCAAGGAAATGCCGATCAACAAGCTCTACGACACCCTCGACGAGGAGGAGGACTACAACTCGCTGTTCTCGTTGCCCGGCCACAAGAAACTGGGCATGGGCCGGCACTGGCACTTCTTCTCGGTGATCGGCTGGATCCTCGTCGGGCTCTCGTATTACATCCTGCTGTTCGCCACCGGCCAATGGCACCGGTACTGGCCGGCCTCGTGGTCGATCTTCGATGAGGCGTGGAACGACATCGTCACCTACCTGAGCTTCAATCTGCCGCCGCTGCTGCCCGGCGAACCACTGGATGCCGTCCAGAAGCTGACCTACGCCGGCGTCATCTTCTTGTTGGCGCCGTTCCAGATCCTGACCGGCGCCGCCCAGTCACCGGCCATCGAGGCCGCGTTTCCCTGGTATGTGCGCATGTGGGGCGGCCGGCAATGGGCGCGGAGCCTGCACTTCCTCGGCCTGATCGCGTTTTTGGTCTTTATCGTCATCCACCTGTCGATGATCTTCTTCTGGAGTTGGGGCCAGCTCACCGCGACGATGATCTTCGGGTCCGTGCGCAACATCGGTTGGGCGACCGCCCTGTCCCTGGTGATCATCGCGGCCATCGTTGCCGTCCACGTCGCGGCGACGGTGTGGAGCCTGCGCCGGCCCGTTCAGGTTCGTCGCGTGCTGGGCGCCGTGGTCACCCGCGCCCGCAAAGTCCTGCTGCGGCCGCTGAATTCGCGGCAGCACTACCCCGAGCGGATGACCTCTACGGAACACCGGGTCAACGGCAAGCCGCCGACGAGCGCCGAGTACAAGGTGATGGCGGTGCACAACTTCGTCGATTGGCGTGTGCGGGTGGGCGGCCTGGTGGAAAACCCGGTGACGCTGGACCTGGACGCGTTGCGTTCCCTGGCCGGTCAGCAATCGCAGCGCGTGATGCACAACTGCGTGCAGGGCTGGACCAGCATCGGCCAGTGGAGCGGCGTTCCGCTGGCCCAACTCGCCGACTACGTGCGCCCGCTGCCGCAGGCGAAATACATTTGCTTTCTGACCATGCAGGACACCGGCCGCGACGAGCCCAGCGCGGAAGGCGAGGGCCAGTTCTACGAGGTGATCGACCTTGAACTCGCCTACAAGCCGCAGACGTTGCTGGCCTACGAGATGAACGGAAAGCCGCTGCCCATCAAGCACGGGGCGCCGTTGCGGTTGCGGGTGGAGACCCAGGTCGGTTTCAAGATGGCGAAGTGGATCAACCAGATCGAGTTCATCGACGACTACTCCGGCATCGGCCACGGTCTGGGTGGATGGCGCGAGGACAACGTGCACTACGACAAGGACGTGGAGATCTGACATGGTGCAGGACGGGGTGCGGCCCGAGCTGATCGACCTGCAAAGCGTTGAGCGCGAAAGGGTTTTAAAGCTGGTGGCCGTCAAGGGCGGGCACTGCGCGGGCTGCGGCGCCAGGGATTTCGCCGTCGGGCACGCGCTGTATCTCGGGTTTCTGTTCCTCAACGAAGACGACGACGCCTTCATGGTGGCGTTGACGTGCCGCAACGCCGACTGCCCCGCGCCGCGGACCGGAATCGTGTTGGCGGCCAACGAATTTCTGACCGACTATCAAGACACCTCCGATCTCGAGGACATCGCGAGCCGCGCCAGGGCGAGACAGGCTAGCGCAACCTGGGGTGGCTCGGGCCATCGGTGAGCTGGGGCCGGGTGAGACCGAACCTCTCGATCAAACCCGACACGGAACGCAGGTCGTCGCACAGGGATTGGAACCGGCGTTGGCCGGCGTCGTCGAGCATGCCAACGCAGCTGTAATGCACCAGCCGCCGCAACCGCCCGGCGAGCGCCGCCCCCCAACGGATCCCGAAGTCGTAGATCTGGCCCTCGGGCACGTCGCCGAGCCGCGCGAGCTCTTTGAGCGCCGCGATCTGCTCGGCGAGTAGCTCGAAGTCGTCATCGATCCCGATCGGTTCGGGTTTGCGCGCTGTGGTGCTCATCTGCCCCCCATCACAGGTGTGGCTTCGCCACACTGATCACGTAGGGCTGGCCGCGCAAGGTCAGATAGACGCGTTTGGGGCCGATCGCCATCCCGGACAGCGGCGCCGAGGCGACGGGGCCCGACGGCAATCCCGCCCGGTAGTCGATCGTGCGGATCAGCGGGATGGTCCCGTTCGGGAAGCCGGTGAAGCTCGCCGTTTCCAGCACCGCCACATCGTGATCGGTGGCCGCGTAGATGCGCGTGTCGTCGGTGCCCAGGTAGCGGATCGGCGACGAGAGTCGCGTACGGGCCAACACTTCCAACCCCTCCTCGCCGTGGCGGGAGTCGATGGCCTCGAGCATGCTGTCGTCGTAACCGGCGACATAGCTGCGCTCCGCCGAGGCGCCGTCTCCCGCCGCGGCAGCAACCGCCATGCTCAACGAGCCTTGCTCCTCGGGCGGCGACGAAGGGCCTTCGTAATAGCGGATCCCCGATCGTCCATAGAGGTGGTAGTCGATCTCGCGCCCGCGGTTGGCGCCGATGATGCTGTCCGCGGGCTCCCCGGTGACCCTGGCCGTCGGCAGCTTGCGAAACCCGTACTGGTCCACCGGTGTCACCGACGAACCGTCCGCCGCCAGCGCCAGCAACACCCGCATGCCGGCGTCTTCGGCGAGATAGGAAGGTGCGGGGCCGGCGTCGAATTCACCGATCGGCCGCAGGGTCGCGATGTCGACGACGGCGACCTTACCGCGCTCCGGCTGCGGTACGAAGACGTGCCGGTCGTCCTTCTGGCTTATCTGCAGGTTGCGTCCGGAACCCATCGGCTCCGACAGCTGAGTATGGGCGGTCCCCGGTCCGGCGTACGTGATCGCGGCCAGCCGGTGATCGTCGGTGAGGCCCAGCAGCGCGTGGTCGTGATAGGACCACACCGGGTCATGCATGGTGGCGCCGACGGTCACCGCGCTGACCGCCGGGGCGCTCTCCAGTGAGGTTCCGGGCGCCGAACATCCCGCCACCGCCATGATTCCGGCGGCCGCCGCGCCCGACCACCGCCGTCGTCGCTTTCGCTGCTGATCGTTTCCGATGGCCACGATCGGTGCCATCCTTTCACCGTTTGCTCGTCCGGGCTGTACCCCGGTGAGCACCCCGTTACACCTGCCGATGGCTCCGGGATCGCCGTCTACGCAATCGGCCTACCGCCCGTGGCGGCCACCCGCGCCCCCGAGATGTAGCTCGCGTCATCGCGGGCCGGCAGCGCATAGATCGGCGCGCGTTCGGCGGGTGGGCCGATGATCGACGAGCCGGCGTGCATGGACGGCAGGGTCGGCTTGGCGAGGTAGAAATACGCGCCCACGTTGAGCCGGAAGGTGTAATCCCATTCCTCGTCGCTGATCTCGTCGAGGCTCTTGTGGATGTCCACACCGCCCAATTGCTGTACCGCCCCGTCCGCGACGGCGCGCCCGATGCCGCTGTCCCGCCGGTGACGATCGCCTTTTTGTCGAGGAGTTTTCGAGAACCCCGGTAAGTGCTTTCGCCGCTGTCGGGAATTGTGTGCATCTGGGGCTGGGTGCCCGGAACGGATTGTTGCTGCGCCGTAAAGGCCATGTGATTTCCTTTACCTGCTCGAAAGTTCGCCTTGCCATTCAGCATCGGGCACGGTTGAGCTGCTTGGAGTTGCCATGTCGCACCCGACCGGCCCCCCTTCGCGGATATCTCGGCCCGCGTGCCCCCGGCCCGCTGCGTGCCCGGGAACGCCTCAGCGCACCGACTACCCGGGGGCGCACGGCTTAATCGGGGTTGGCCGGCGTTAGTGGTGATGCAGATGTGATGAGTTGATGCCAAAGATGCCAGCCGCGAAAACAACCCCATTTCAGCAGCTAACGGACGGGGTATTGGCATGAAGCGGGGCGCGCATGTTTAAACCCCTGGCCGGATGGCTATTTTGCTGCATATATCTGCATGCCCTTACGGGGGGCGATTGTGCGTTATGAAAGGAATGGACAATGAAGGTCACCAAGACGGCCGTTAAGACAGCTGCCGCTGCCGGGATTGCGGCTGCCGGCGTTTTCGCGGCGGCACCGGCTTTTGCGTCGCCACCGCCCGACATTCAGGGATTCGGCACCAGCGAACAACTCGTGGATGGGGCCCTGATCACCAATTACACCGTGAGCAACCTGCAGCCCAGCAACGTCACCATCCCGGGCTACACGCCTAAGGGCACGCTCTACCAGGCGGACATCAGCGCCCGGTCGGATGCCGGGCTCGTCACCCCGATGGTCAACGACTTCATCGCCCGCGGACCCAATGGTCAGAACTACCGGGTGATCGACAAGGTCGGGACGCCGAACGGACTGAGCCCCGCCCCGATCCCGCAGGGCAGTGAGTCGACCGGCACGCTGTATTTCGACGTGACCGGCGCACCCCCGAACGGCGTCGTCTACAACGACGGAATGCAAGACATCCTGATCTGGACGTCGAACATGGAGGGCGGCTCGGCGCCAGGTGCGGCGAACAGCCCCGCGCCGGGTGCGGCGAACAGCCCCGCGCCGGGTGCGGCGAACAGCCCCGCGCCGGGTGCGGCGAACAGCCCCGCGCCCGGTGCGCCTCCTGAGCCGGCAACCACCACCTGATCCGGCCGTAAAAACTCCCCGCACCCCCGAATGGTGCGGGGAGTTTTTCCTAGGCGGGGAATTGTGCGTGCCGGAACGGGGTATCCGGCATTCATGAGTAACCCGGACCACAGGCCGGCGGACGTGCGCGAACAAGCGCAACGGAACGCCGAACAAGCACGCGCGGCGATGGAGGAGCGGCGCAGCGGACACAGCGGCGGCCTGAGCGGATGGGTCGCCGAGCGCGCCGGCCGATGGGATCTCTCCGGCCAGGACGAGGCCACTTTACAGCGACAGAAGTATCTGTGGAATGTGCTGGTGGACTACTGGTTTCGGATGGAGATCGACGGTTGGGAGAACGTTCCGGAATCACCGCCGGCGCTGTTGGTCGGGATCCATTCCGGGGCCCCGTTCGTCTGGGACGCCTGGACGGTCGGTCTGCAATGGTGGCGACGGTTCGGGCAAGACCGCACCCTGCACGGCACGGCCCATGACGCGTTGATGGCAATCCCGTTGTTCGGGCGCTACTTCCGGTCGATGGGCGTGCTCCCGGCCGCTCCGGACGCGATCGCCACCGCCTTGGCCGAAGGGCGTGACGTGGCGCTGTGGCCCGGCGGGGAAGTGGACTCGCTGCGCCCGTGGACCGAGCGCGATCGTGCCAACCTCGCCGGGCGGACGGGCTTCGTCAAGATGGCGATCCGGGCCGGGGTGCCGATCGTGCCCATCGCCACCGTCGGCGGGGCCGATGCGATGCCGGTGCTGATCCGCGGCGACCGACTGTCAAAAGTCTTGCGACTGGACCGTTTACTGCGGCTCAAGGTGTTCCCCCTGGCGATCTCGCTGCCGTGGGGGATCGCGCCGGCGGCGCTTCCACAGCTGCCGCTGCCGGCAAAGATCAGGACACGCTTCATGCCCGCGGTAGAACTCGACCACGATCCCGCGCGGGTGGAGGACGAGGAATACGTCGACCGCAAATATCACGAGGTGCAAGGTTCCATCCAGGAGGGCATGGATGCGCTCGCGCGCAAGCGCGCATTCCCGCTCTTCGGGTGACCATCGGCGAAAAAGGTTGCGGCCGTGACTATTAGGGTTCCTACTGATTCGATCGCAAAAGGGTTGTCGAACCCGGCGTCAGCGTCAGATCAGCGACGAGCCATTCCGGTTGCGGCGGCGTCGCCGCGAGGTAGCCGACTCCACGGATGGTGCCGACCATGAAGTCGTGGCGGGCTCCGAGCTTGGCGCGCAGGCGTCGAATGTGCACGTCGACGGTACGGACCCGACCGTTGCCGTCATAGCCCCACGCCTCCTGCATCAGGCGGGTCCGCGTGAATGCCTGACCGGCATGCAGCACAAGGAAGTTCAGCAATTTGAACTCGGTGAGCGTCAGGCCCAGGTCATGGCCGTCCAGCGAGGCGGTGAAGCTGGCCGGGTGCAGGAGAAGGTCGCCGAATTTCAGTGTGCCGTCGACGGTGCCACGGCGCCGGCCGACCGCCAGCCGCAACCGTGCCCGCAGCTCTTCCGCGCCGGTGCCGGGGAGCATCACATCGTCGAAATTGCAGTCCACGTCGACCGCCGCACAATCCTCCGGCGCGACTAGGGCCACCACCGCGGTAGCGGGGTTGTCGGCCGCCAGCCGATGGCTGACCACCTGGGCCGCAGCCAGGTTGCTGCGCGCATCGATGATCGCCACGTCGGCAGCGGCGCAATGTCCGTCGGTGTGCGCGCTCAATGCCGCGCGCACGGGCAGGGCAAACGTGGCCAAATCCGGTAGGGCCGATTCGAAATCAGCCTCATCGGTGAGCACCACAATGTCCAACGACATGTCCAACGACATCTCCAAACCTCGTGAGGTCCCTGCGTCCCCCCCGGTCCGTAGGCGCCTCGCGCGAGATGTCTGACAGCGCTACGCCTGAATACCCACTCGACTGGAAACTATGCCAAGCTATGCCAACTCAGGCCACCGCGGCCGCTGGAGAAAGTCGATGGGCCCGGCCCATTTTCACGGACCGGACCCATCTTTCCCAGCGGGCTTACTGGTTGGACTTCTGGCGCTCCTCGGCCGCCTTGGCGCCGCCGCGTGCGGCTTCTGCCTCGGCTTCCTTCTTCGCCGCGTCGCGTTGCGCTTCGGCCTTGTCCTGCTGCGCCTGACCCTCACGCGTGAGGTCATCGCGACCGGCCACCGCGCCTACGGCCTCCTTGGCCTTACCCTTGACGTCCTCGACGACGCCCTTCACCGCTTCTGCGGGTCCCGACTTGTTTTCTTCCGCCATGGATCCATTCCTCCTCGTTGGCGTACTTTGAGCGATCCACGCTCAACGACGATCGCAAGCGATCGATCCGGTCATACGGCGAGGCCGGTCCTTATTGCTTAAGACCGCATATGTCGCCGCGTTGTAGCGGATTCCCATGCCGCCCGTGGCTCAAACGCCGCGCCCGACGGCGAAATAATCCGGTACCTGGAGGCTCGAAAATCGCTCCGGCACGCCAACTGTGCGCATAATGCACCCCGCCGATGCCGCAGTGTGCTGCGATGAGGCAGGATGTGAAATGCCGTTCCGGATGAGATCGCCCGGGATGGCACTCTCATGCGAGGAGTCTGATGACGGAGTCCAGGGAGCCCCACGTCGCCGGCCCGGCGGCTCCGAGGCAGGAGCCGACGAATGGACTGGCGTCCGGCCAGCCGCTGACCCGGGCCAGGTATTCGCGAGTGCTGCTCAAGCTTGGCGGCGAGATGTTCGGCGGCGGCCAGGTCGGTTTGGATCCCGACGTCGTGGCACAGGTGGCGCAACAGATCGCCGAGGTGGTCCGCGGCGGCGTCCAGGTCGCCGTCGTGATCGGCGGCGGCAACTTCTTCCGGGGCGCGCAGCTTCAGCAGCGCGGCATGGAACGCACCCGTTCGGACTACATGGGCATGCTGGGCACGGTGATGAACAGCCTCGCGCTGCAAGACTTCCTGGAGAAGGAAGGAATCGTCACCCGCGTCCAGACCGCGATCACCATGGGCCAGGTGGCCGAGCCCTATCTGCCCCTGCGCGCGGTGCGCCACCTGGAAAAGGGGCGGGTAGTGATCTTCGGCGCCGGCATGGGACTGCCGTACTTCTCCACCGACACCACCGCCGCGCAGCGCGCTTTGGAGATCGGCGCTGAGGTGGTGTTGATGGCAAAGGCCGTCGATGGCGTCTTCTCCGCGGATCCGCGGCAGTATCCCGAGGCCGAATTGATCACCGCGATCAGTCATCGTGAGGTCATCGACCGCGGGCTACGAGTGGCCGATGCCACCGCCTTCAGCCTGTGCATGGACAATGGCATGCCGATCCTGGTGTTCAACCTACTGACCAATGGCAATATCGCCCGTGCGGTCGCTGGTGAGAAGATCGGGACTCTGGTCACCACCTGAGGGGAAGGCGGCGCACATGATCCGCGCTGGCGACGGTGCAGGGCACGAGAGCGATGAGGAGGAGCGGCGCAAATGATCGACGAGGCTCTCTTCGACGCGGAAGAGAAAATGGAGAAGGCCGTCGGGGTTGCCCGTGACGACTTGTCGACCATCCGAACCGGGCGCGCCAACCCGGGCATGTTCTCCCGGATCGTGATCGACTACTACGGCTCCAGCACCCCCATCACCCAACTGGCCAGCATCAACGTGCCCGAGGCGCGCCTGGTGGTGATCAAGCCCTACGAGGCCAGCCAGGTGGGCGCGATCGAGACGGCGATTCGCAACTCCGACCTGGGTGTGAACCCCACCAACGACGGCACCCTGATTCGGGTGGCGGTGCCGCAGCTCACCGAGGAACGCCGGCGGGAGTTGGTCAAACAGGCCAAGAGCAAGGGGGAGGACGCCAAGGTCTCGGTGCGCAACATCCGCCGCAAGGCGATGGAGGAGCTGCACCGCATCCGCAAGGACGGTGAGGCCGGCGAGGACGAGGTCGGCCGGGCCGAAAAGGATCTGGACAAGACCACGCATCAGTACACCACCCAGATCGAAGAGTTGGTCAAGCACAAAGAAGGCGAACTGCTGGAGGTCTAGCGACCGCTCAGCAGCCAAGTTCATTCAGCCCAGTGGCCACCTCAGATCCCGGCGCAGGCACCCCGCCCGACGAGCCGGAGTCCGCCTCCAACGAGGCGATGGAGCAGCCGGGCAAGAAGACCTCGCGGGCCGGACGCGACCTGCGGGCCGCGATCGCGGTCGGCGCCGGAATCGGCGGCGTCCTCGTCGTGACGCTGGTGTATGCGCCGCGCTACTGGGTTGCCATCGTGGCGCTCGCCATCCTGGTGGCGACCCACGAAGTGGTTCGGCGATTGCGCGAAGCCGGATACGTCATCCCCGTCATCCCGCTGCTCGTCGGCGGCCAGGTCACCGTCTGGCTGACCTGGCCGTTCCACGCCGCCGGCGCGCTGGCGGGCTTCGGCGCGACCGTGGTGGTCTGCAACGTGTGGCGGCTGTTCATGCGGGAGAACACCAAACGGCCGGAGCCGTTCGACGGCTCTTCGTCGGCAAACTACCTCAGGGACGCCTCGGCCACCGTTTTCCTGGCCGCCTGGGTGCCGCTATTCGCTTCTTTCGGAGTGCTGCTGGTTTTCCCGCACGACGGTGCCGGACGGGTGTTCTGCCTGATGATCACCGTCGTCGCCTCCGACACTGGCGGGTATGCCGTGGGAGCGCTCTTCGGCAAGCACCCGATGGTCCCGGCGATCAGCCCCAAGAAGTCCTGGGAGGGATTCGCCGGATCTATGGTGTTGGGGGTCACCGCGGCGATCCTGACCGCGACTTTCCTGGCGGGCAAACCCCCGTGGATAGGTGCGCTCCTTGGCGTTGTCCTGGTGGTGACCTGCACGCTGGGTGATCTGGTGGAGTCGCAGGTCAAGCGCGACCTCGGCATCAAGGACATGGGGCGGCTGCTGCCCGGGCACGGCGGGCTGATGGACCGGCTCGACGGCGTCCTGCCCTCGGCGGTCGCGGCCTGGATCGTGTTGACACTCGTTCCCTAGGTTGGTCCGACGGGAGGCGATACTGGATAGGTCATGGTCCAACAATTGGTTTTCTCCGAGCCGCGCCCCGGCAAGCCGCCGCGGCATCTGGCCGATCTCGACGCGGACGGTCGCGCGTCCGCCGTCGCGGAGCTGGGCTTGCCCGCGTTTCGGGCCAAGCAGCTGGCGCATCAGTACTATGGCCGCCTGATCGCCGACCCGCGGCAGATGACCGACCTTCCGGCGGGTCTGCGCGACGCGATCGCCGACACGATGTTCCCGATTCTGCTCACTGCGGCCTCCGAGGTGGCCTGTGATGCCGGCCAGACTCGAAAGACGTTGTGGCGGGCCCTCGATGGGGTCACCGTGGAGTCGGTGTTGATGCGCTATCCGCAACGCAACACGGTGTGCATCTCGTCGCAGGCCGGCTGCGGCATGGCGTGTCCGTTCTGCGCGACCGGTCAGGGCGGGTTGAGCCGCAACCTGTCGACGGCCGAGATCCTCGAGCAGGTGCGCGCCGGCGCCGCGGCGCTGCGCGACGACTTCGGCGATCGGCTGTCCAATGTGGTCTTCATGGGCATGGGGGAGCCGTTGGCGAACTACGCCAGGGTGGTGGCCGCGGTGCGCCGCATCATCGCCGCGCCGCCCCACGGTTTCGGCATTTCGGCCCGTTCGGTGACGGTGTCGACGGTCGGCCTGGCCCCCGCGATCCGCAAACTCGCCGACGAGGGGCTCGCGGTGACGCTGGCGCTGTCGCTGCACGCGCCCGACGACGAACTGCGCGACACGCTGGTGCCGGTCAACAACCGGTGGAAGATCGCCGAGGCCCTTGACGCCGCACGGTATTACGCCGACGTCACCGGCCGGCGGGTGTCGGTGGAATACGCGTTGATCCGTGACGTCAACGACCAGCCTTGGCGCGCAGACCTTTTGGGACAGCGGCTGCGTCGCGCGCTCGGACCGTTGGTGCACGTGAACCTGATTCCCCTCAACCCGACGCCGGGCAGTGAGTGGGACGCCAGCCCCAAGGCGGTCGAGCGGGAGTTCGTCCGGCGGGTCCGCGCCAAGGGGGTCTCCTGCACGGTGCGCGACACGCGCGGCCGGGAGATCAGCGCCGCCTGCGGACAGCTGGCCGCCGAAGGCGGGTAGCTGGAGCGCGGGCGTTTCGGCACCGCTGCGGACAGCTGGCCGCCGAAGGCGGGTAGCTGGAGCGCGGGCGTTTCGGCACCGCTGCGGACAGCTGGCCGCCGAAGGCGGGTAGCCCGATGAACCGCACGGTGCGCTGTCCCGTCGAGTAGGGCATAACTCCGCCAAATCGAGGTGTGCCATGAGTATTCGCTTGTCAGCCCTGAACACAGCGTTTGCCGCAGTGTTGGTCGCCGCGACGGTGATCGTCGGCGTGGGCAGCGCAGCGCGCGCGCTGGCCGCCGACGACCGACTGCAATTCACCGCGACGACCCTGAGTGGTGCGCCGTTCAACGGCGCCAGTTTGCAGGGGAAGCCAGCGGTGCTGTGGTTCTGGGCGCCGTTCTGCCCGTTCTGCAACGCCGAGGCCCCGGGCGTCAGCCGGGTCGCTGCCGCCAACCCGGGCGTCACCTTCGTCGGCGTCGCCGCGCGCTCGGACGTGGGTGCGATGCAGAACTTCGTCTCCAAGTACAACCTGAACTTCACCAACCTCAACGACGCCGACGGCTCCATTTGGGCGCGCTACAACGTCCCCTGGCAGCCCGCCTACGTGTTCTACCGTGCGGACGGCAGCTCGACGTTTGTCAACAACCCGACGTCGGCGATGCCGGAGCAGGAGCTCTCCGACCGCGTCTCAGCCCTGAGGTCCTGACTTGGCAGACCAGGGTCTGGTCGGCCTGTCCTTCGCGGCCGGGTTGGTGGCCGCGCTGAACCCGTGTGGGTTCGCCATGCTGCCCGCCTATCTACTGCTGGTGGTGCGCGGCCGGCGGCCCGGCGAACGCTCGGGGGTGTCATCGGCTGTGGCCGCCGCCGGGCGCGCGGTGGCGGCCACCGTGGGGATGGCGCTGGGCTTCCTGACGGTGTTCGGCGTGTTCGGCGCGCTGACCGTATCGGCGGCCGCGACCGTTCAGCGGTTCCTGCCGTACGCCACCGTGGTCGTCGGCGTGGTGCTGATCGCACTCGGGGTGTGGCTGCTGTCGGGCCGGGCGCTATCCGCCCTGACCCCGCGGCCGCTGGGCCCGCACTGGGCCCCCACCGCGCGGCTGGGCTCCATGTACGGCTACGGCATCAGCTACGCGATCGCCTCGCTGTCGTGCACCATCGGACCGTTTCTGGCCGTCACCGCCGCCGGCCTGCGCGGGGGATCGGTCGTCACCGGTGTGGCGATCTACCTCGCCTACTGCGCGGGGCTGACCCTGGTCGTCGGTGTGCTCGCCGTCACCGCGGCGACGGCGAGCTCGGCGATGGTGGACCGGTTGCGCCGATTCCTGCCCTTCGTCAACCGGGTCGGTGGCGCGCTGCTGGTGCTGGTGGGGCTGTACGTGGCCTATTACGGCAGCTACGAGGTGCGCCTGTTCGGCGCGGACGGCAACCCGCAGGACGCGGTGATCATCGCGGCCGGGCGCCTGCAGGGCGCGGTGGCGGGCTGGGTGCATCAGCACGGAATATGGCCGTGGGCGATGGCCGTGCTCGCGTTAGCGGTCGCCGTGGTCGGCAGCGCCTGGCGTCGCCGGGCGCGACGCTAGGGCAACCGGGGTGGTACTTACCTGATCCAGCCGCGCCGGCGGCCCCACAGGTCGCGGATCAGGACGACGAGAGCCAGCGCCGCGAACACGATCAGGAACCAGTCCTCGACATGGCCGACGTGGTTGCCGCGCAGCATCGCCAGCAACATTCCGAAGACGCCCAGGCCGATAATATGCCAGGTCCGGTGATTGATTCGGCTCCAACCCCACGCTGCCGACGGCACCTCGACGGTGTCGACGCCGGTGAAGTGCTCCACCTCGGTACTGGCCACGGCGAATCCCTTTCGGATCGGATCGGCTTGACGAACCCAAATTCTGGCACAACCCGGCGCCGGGCTCGCAGGCATGGCCGCATCATGGCCCCGGTCGGTGCCGGGCGGCACAATGAATGGGTGACCATCCCGACGACCGACGGGCGAACCCCGGGCCGCCTGCGCGTGCTGGTGCTGGGCAGTACCGGCTCGATCGGCACGCAGGCGCTGGACGTGATAGCGGCCCATCCGGACCGCTTCGAAGTGGTCGGCCTGGCCGCCGGCGGCGCGAACCTGGACACGCTGTTGCATCAGCGCGCCGCCACCGGTGTGACCAACATCGCGGTCGCGGACGAACGAGCGGCACAGCGGGCCGGTGACATCCCGTTCCACGGACCCGAAGCGGTGACCCGCCTGGTCCAGGAGACCGAGGCCGACGTCGTCCTCAATGCGCTGGTGGGGGCGCTGGGCCTGCGGCCAACACTGGCCGCGCTGGAGTCGGGCGCCCGGCTGGCGCTGGCCAACAAGGAATCGTTGATCGCCGGTGGTCCGCTGGTGCTCAGGGCGGCCAGGCCCGGCCAGATCGTGCCGGTCGACTCCGAACATTCGGCCCTGGCTCAGTGCCTGCGCGGTGGAACCCCCGACGAAGTCGCGAAGCTGGTACTGACCGCCTCCGGCGGCCCGTTTCGCGGCTGGACGGCGGCCCAGCTCCAGGACGTCACCCCCGAGCAGGCGGGTGTGCACCCGACGTGGTCGATGGGCCCGATGAACACGCTGAACTCGGCCTCGCTGGTCAACAAGGGCCTCGAGCTCATCGAGACCCACCTGCTGTTCGGCCTCCCCTATGACCGGATCGAGGTGGTCGTGCACCCCCAGTCGATTGTTCATTCGATGGTCACCTTCGTCGACGGCTCGACCCTCGCCCAGGCCAGCCCGCCGGACATGAAGCTGCCGATTTCGCTGGCCCTGGGCTGGCCGCACCGGGTACCCGGCGCGGCCGCCTGCTGCGACTTCAGCACCGCGTCTAGCTGGGAATTCGAGCCGCTGGACAGCGACGTTTTCCCCGCCGTCGAGTTGGCCCGGCATGCGGGTCAGACCGGGGGCTGCATGACCGCCGTCTACAACGCCGCCAACGAGGAGGCGGCCGAGGCGTTCCTGGCGGGCCGGATCGGATTCCCCGTCATTGTCAAAACCATCGCCGACGTGCTGCACGCCGCCGACCAATGGGCCGTCTCACCCGCTAACGTGGATGAGGTACTAGACGCGCAGCGCTGGGCACGGGAGCGGGCGCAGCGCGCTGTCGCACGAGCACGGCCCGCCAAATTGTCGGTCAGAGCCTCCGGAGTGGTGTGAGAAAGGTCCACGCAGCCTAATGATGTTCGTCATCGGCATTGTGCTGTTCGCACTGGCCATCCTGATCTCGGTGGCCCTGCACGAGTGCGGTCATATGTGGGTTGCGCGCGCCACCGGCATGAAGGTGCGCCGCTACTTCGTCGGCTTCGGCCCCACGCTGTGGTCGACCCGGCGCGGTGAAACGGAGTACGGCCTCAAAGCCGTGCCGCTGGGCGGCTTCTGCGACATCGCCGGCATGACCTCGGTCGAGGAGCTGACGGCCGACGAGGCCGACCGCGCCATGTTCAAGCAGGCGGCCTGGAAGCGGATCGCGGTGCTGTTCGCCGGCCCCGCGGCGAACTTCATCATCTGCCTGGTGCTGCTCTACGGCATCGCGCTGATCTGGGGGCTGCCGGACCTGCACCCCCCAACCCAGGCGGTCGTCGGTGAAACCGCTTGTGTGGCACCGGAAGTGGCTCCGGGTAAGATCGCGGACTGCACCGGGCCGGGGCCGGCGGCGCTGGCCGGGATCCGCCCCGGCGACGTGATCGTCAAAGTTGGGAACACCCCGGTGTCGACCTTCGAGGAGATGGCCGCCGCCATCCGCAAGGTGCACGGCAATGTGCCGATCGTCGCCGAGCGCGACGGCACCGCCATCACCGCCTATGTCGATGTCACGCCCACCCAGCGCTACCTGAGCAATGGGGCTAAGGGGCAGGGCGGTCAACCCCAGGCCTCGACGGTCGGCGCGATCGGCGTCGGCGCCGCCCGAGTCGGCCCGACGCAGTACGGGGTGTTCTCCGCGATCCCGGGCAGCCTGGTCTTTGCCGGTGACCTGACGGTCGAGGTGGGCAAGGCGCTTGTCACGATCCCGACCAAGGTGGGCGCGCTGATGCACGCCATCAGCGGCGGTCAGCGCGACCCGCAGACGCCGATGAGCGTGGTTGGGGCCAGCATCATCGGCGGCGACACCGTCGACCACGGACTGTGGGTGGCGTTCTGGTTCTTCCTGGCCCAGCTGAACCTGATCCTGGGGGCGATCAACCTGGTGCCGCTGCTGCCCTTCGATGGCGGGCACATCGCCATCGCGATGTTCGAAAAGGTCCGCAACCTGATCCGGTCGGCCCGGGGCATGGTCGCGGCCGCTCCGGTGAACTACCTCAAACTCATGCCCGCGACGTACGTCGTGCTGGTGTTCGTGGTCGGCTACATGCTGCTGACCGTGACCGCCGATCTGGTCAACCCGATCCGACTCTTCCAGTGACCAACGAACCGAAGGAATCAACACAGTGACCATTGGCCTGGGCATGCCGGACGCCCCGGCACTCACGCTTGCACCCCGGCGTCAAACGCGCCAACTGATGGTGCGCGACGTCGGGGTGGGCAGCGACCATCCGATTTCGGTGCAGTCGATGTGCACCACCAAGACCCATGACGTCGACACCACACTGCAGCAGATCGCCGAGCTGACCGCGGCCGGCTGTGACATCGTCCGGGTGGCCTGCCCGCGTCAAGAGGACGCCGACGCGCTGGCCGAGATCGCCCGGCACAGCCAGATCCCGGTGATCGCCGACATCCACTTCCAGCCGAAGTACATCTTCGCCGCCATCGACGCGGGATGTGCCGCGGTGCGGGTGAACCCGGGCAACATCAAGGAATTCGACGGCCGCGTCGGCGAGGTCGCCAAGGCCGCCGGTGCCGCCGGCGTTCCGATCCGCATCGGCGTCAACGCCGGATCGTTGGACAAGCGGTTCATGCAGAAGTACGGCAAAGCCACCCCCGAGGCGCTGGTCGAGTCCGCGCTGTGGGAAGCCTCGTTGTTCGAGGAGCACGGCTTCGGCGACATCAAGATCAGCGTCAAGCACAACGACCCGGTGGTGATGGTCGCCGCGTACGAGCAACTGGCGCAGCAGTGCGACTACCCGTTGCACCTCGGCGTCACCGAGGCCGGTCCCGCGTTCCAGGGCACCATCAAGTCCGCGGTCGCCTTCGGCGCGCTGCTGTCCCGCGGGATCGGCGACACCATCCGGGTGTCGCTGTCGGCGCCACCGGTCGAGGAAGTCAAGGTCGGCAACCAGATCCTCGAGTCGCTGAACCTGCGGCCGCGTGGGCTCGAGATCGTGTCGTGCCCGTCGTGCGGTCGCGCGCAGGTCGACGTCTACACCCTGGCCAACGCCGTCTCCGCGGGCTTGGAGGGTCTCGACGTCCCGCTGCGGGTCGCCGTGATGGGCTGCGTCGTCAACGGTCCGGGGGAGGCCCGCGAGGCCGACCTCGGCGTCGCATCGGGAAATGGCAAGGGACAGATCTTCGTTCGCGGCGAAGTGATCAAGACCGTGCCCGAATCCCAGATCGTCGAGACGTTGATCGAGGAGGCCATGCGGCTCGCCGCTGAAATGGGTGCAGAGGTCAGCGGCGATCACGGACCGGACACAACATCGAGCGGTTCGCCGGTTGTGACCGTAAGCTGATAAAGGCCAGCGCCCTGCACTGGCCCTGAGTTCGCACCACAGAGAGTTCGCCACATGTCGGCTCCGCCCCTGTTCCGCCTAGTCGGCGAGCGACGGGTGTCCGTGGTGCGTGATGCGGCCGCGGTCTGGCGGGTGTTCGAGGACGATCCCGTCGCATCGTGCATGGTCGCGGCCCGCGTGGCCGACCACGGCATCGATCCCAATTCGATCGGCGGAGAACTGTGGACGCTGCGGGGGGCCGACGAGTCGCTGTGCTTCGCCGGCGCCAACCTGATCCCGCTGCGCGGCGCGCCGGCCGATCTGAGCGCGTTTGCCGACGAGGCGATGCGCGGGACGCGGCGCTGCTCGTCACTGGTCGGCAGGGCCGACCTGGTGATGCCGATGTGGGAGCGGCTCGAGGCGGCGTGGGGTCCGGCCCGCGACGTCCGCGACCACCAGCCGCTGCTGGCGTTGTCCACCTACCCGAGCTGTGACCTCGACACCGCGGTGCGCCAAGTCCGGCCCGAGGAGCTCGACGCCTACCTGGTGGCGGCGGTGGACATGTTCATCGGCGAAGTGGGCGTGGACCCGCGGATCGGGGACGGTGGTCGCGGGTACCGGCGACGGGTGGCCAGCCTCATCACGGCGGGTCGCGCCTGGGCGCGGTTCGACCATGGCCAGGTCGTCTTCAAAGCCGAGGTGGGCTCGCAGTCCCCGAGCGTGGGCCAAATCCAGGGTGTGTGGGTACACCCGGAGTGGCGCGGGCTGGGCCTGGGCACCGCCGGCACCGCCACGGTCGCCGCGGTGATCGTCGGTACCGGGCGGACCGCCAGCCTCTACGTCAACAACTTCAATGCGGTGGCGCGCGCCGCCTACGCCCGCGTCGGCTTCGCCGAGATCGGCACCTTTGCGACGGTGCTGCTCGACTAACTGTCGAGAACTTCGCGGGTGTAACCGGGCTGCGATTTTTGCCGGGCTTTTTCGCCGCGCCGTTACGCCCGCGGACGGTGCGGCCCCGCCGCGAATGCGGCATAACGGTGCGGTCTCGGTGTGGCGGCGCCGCTGTTCACGCCGCAGCTCATAACATCAGCACCGATGGTAACTAGAACAACAGCGGCCTCATCCGTTTCAGGCCTGCTGCTCGTGGCGGTCATCGCGCTGTCGGGGTGCACGCCTCGGCCCGATGGCCCGGGGCCGGCCGCGGAGAAGTTCTTCCGCGCGCTGGCCGTCGGCGACACCGCGACGGCCGCTCAGCTCAGCGACAGCCCCAACGACGCCCGTGAAGCGCTCAACGCGGCCTGGTCCGGCCTGCAGGCAACCCACCTCGACGCGCAGGTCCTCAACGCCAAGTACGCCGAGGACACCGGCACGGTCGGCTATCGCTTCGCCTGGCACCTGCCCAAAAACCGGATCTGGAGCTATGACGGCCAGCTGAAGATGGCGCGCGACGAGGGGCGCTGGCGGGTGCGGTGGAGCACCAGCGCGCTGCACGCCAAACTGGGCGAGCACCAAACGTTCGCGCTGCGCGCGGATCGGCCGCGGCGCGCCTCGGTGAACGAACTCGGCGGCAGCGACGTGCTGGTGCCGGGCTACCTGTACCACTACACGCTGGACGCCACCCAGGCTGGACCCGCGCTGATCGGCACCGCGCACGCGGTGGTCGACGTGCTGCGCCCCTTCAACGGTGCGCTCAATGACCCGCAGCTGCTCGCCGAGCAGGCCAGTTCGACGCCCCATCCGGTGGACCTGGGGGTGACGCTGCACCCCGACGACAACGACAAGGTCTTCCCGGCGATCGGCCGACTGCCCGGCATCGTGGTCACCCCCCAGCCCGAAATGCTGCCCACCGACCCGCGTTTCGCGCCCGCGGTCGTCTCGGCGGTGAAGAACGCCGTGGTGGACCAACTCGACGGCGAGGCCGGCTGGCGGGTGGTGAGCGTCAACCAGAACGGCGTCGAGGTCGAAGTGCTGCACGAGGTCGAAGGCTCACCGGCGCCGTCGGTGTCGCTCACCGTGGACCGGGCGGTGCAAAACGCCGCTCAGCATGCGGTGGACACCCGCGGCGGCAAGGCGATGATCGTGGTGATCAAGCCGTCGACCGGAGAGATCCTCGCGATCGCGCAAAACGCCGGCGCCGACGCCGACGGCCTGCCGGCCACCACCGGGCTGTTCCCGCCCGGGTCGACGTTCAAGATGGTCACCGCGGGGGCGGCCGTCGAACGTGACATGGCGACCCCCAACACCATGCTCGGCTGCCCGGGCCGTCTCGACATCGGGCACCGCACCATCCCCAACTACGGCGGCTTCGATCTCGGGGTGGTGCCGATGTCGCGGGCGTTCGCCAGCTCGTGCAACACCACCTTCGCCGAGCTCAGCAGCAAGATGCCGCCGCGCGGCCTGACCCAGGCGGCCTCCCGCTACGGGATCGGGCTGGACTATCAAATCGATGGCATCACCACGGTGACCGGGTCGGTGCCGCCGACGGTGGACCTCGCCGAGCGGACCGAGGACGGCTTCGGCCAGGGCAAGGTGCTGGCCAGTCCGTTCGGTATGGCCCTGGTGGCGGCGACGGTGGCCGCCGGCAAGACGCCCGTGCCGCAACTGATCGCGGGCCGGCAGACGGCCGTCCAGGGCGACACCACGCCGATCAGCCCGAAGATGATCGACGCGCTGCGGCCCATGATGCGGCTGGTGGTGACCAACGGGACCGCCAAGGAGATCGCCGGCTGCGGCGAGGTGTACGGGAAGACCGGTGAGGCCGAGTTTCCCGGTGGGTCGCATTCCTGGTTCGCCGGCTACCGCGGCGATCTGGCGTTCGCGGCGCTGATCGTCGGGGGTGGTAGCTCCGAATACGCCGTCCGGATGACCAAGGTCATGCTCGAATCGCTGCCGCCCGACTTTCTGGCCTAGTCCGATGGTGGCGACCCGCTGCGC
>NZ_SCRH01000043.1 GCF_004298145.1 Mycobacterium sp. | reverse complement strand
ACACCCCCGGTGACGATCGCGGCCCACGAGGCGGGCGGCGGAGGAACCGGGCAGATCGAACACCCCCGGTGACGATCGCGGCCCACGAGGCGGGCGGCGGAGGAACCGGGCAGATCGAACGGAGTGGTGGTGCCCGGTCGTGTCGAGATCGACAACGTCCAGCCGGTCGTTTCCTGTGGCGCGTATCCCGCGAAAGCTGTGGTCGGCGAGGTCGTGCCGGTCAGCGCCGCGGTATGGCGAGAAGGTCACGAGGCCGTCGCGGCAACCCTGGTCGTGCGTTACCTCGGGCCAGGCTATCCGCAGGTAACGGAGACGCGCCGAGTCAAAGCGGTTCAGGCGCCCGAAAAGCCGGTCACCGAACGCGACGGCGCGGTTGATCAGCAACGGGTCAAGCCGCTGTCGCTGCCGATGACGATGGGCCTGGAGCCCTATGTGTTCCACGGCCAGTTCACCCCCGACCAGGTCGGGCTGTGGGCTTTCCGCACCGATGGGTGGGGCGACCCGATCCACTCCTGGCGGCATGGGTTGGTCGCCAAACTGGACGCCGGTCAGGGCGAGAAGGAACTGTCCAACGATCTTCTGGTCGGCGCCGGGCTGTTCGAGCGTGCCGCGACCGACGTGCCACGCGCCCGCCGCGAACCGCTGTTGGCGGCCGCCGCAGCACTCCGCACGCCTGGGGACCCGGTCACCCGAACCGCGCTGGCGTTGGGGCCGGAGATCGAAGAAATCCTGGCGGACTATCCGCTCCGCGATTTCGTCACCCGGGGCGAGCAGCACAGCGTCTGGGTGGACCGGCCGCTGGCCCGGTTCGGCTCCTGGTATGAGATGTTTCCCCGCTCGACGGGCGGACGGGACGTCGACGGAAACCCGGTACACGGCACATTCGCCACGGCAACCGCCGCGCTTCCGCGTATCGCGGCAATGGGATTCGACGTCGTCTACCTGCCGCCGATCCACCCGATCGGCAAGGTGCACCGCAAGGGGCGCAACAACTCCCCGACCGCCGCGCCGACAGATGTGGGGTCTCCCTGGGCGATCGGCAGCGACGAGGGCGGCCATGACGCCGTCCACCCGGATTTGGGCACCATCGAGGACTTCGATGCCTTCGTCGCCGCGACACGCGAGCTGGGCATGGAGGTGGCGCTGGATCTGGCGCTGCAATGCGCACCGGATCACCCTTGGGCGCGCAACCACCGCAACTGGTTCACCGAATTGCCCGACGGCACCATCGCCTATGCGGAGAACCCGCCGAAGAAGTACCAGGACATCTATCCGATCAACTTCGACAACGACCCGGCCGGCCTCTACGACGAGGCGCTGCGCGTGGTCCGGCACTGGATGGACCACGGCGTCAAGTTCTTTCGCGTCGACAACCCGCACACCAAACCCCCGGACTTCTGGGCCTGGCTGATTGCCGCGGTCAAAGCCATCGATCCCGATGTGCTGTTTCTCTCCGAAGCCTTCACGCCACCGGCCCGGCAGTACGGGCTGGCCAAGCTGGGATTCACGCAGTCGTACAGCTACTTCACCTGGCGCACGGCGAAGTGGGAGCTGACCGAATTCGGCAACGACATCGCCGCACTCGCCGACTTCCGCCGGCCCAACTTGTTCGTCAACACACCCGACATCCTGCATGCCATCTTGCAGCACAGCGGACCCGGGATGTTCGCCATCCGTGCGGTGCTGGCGGCGACCATGGGGCCGGCCTGGGGTGTGTACTCGGGGTACGAACTGTTCGAGCACCGCGCGGTGCGGGAAGGCAGCGAGGAGTACCTGGACTCGGAGAAGTACGAATTGCGGCCTCGCGATTTCGCGGCTGCGCTCGCTGAGGGAAGGTCGCTCGAACCATTCATCGCGCAGCTCAACGCGATTCGTCGACTGCATCCCGCGCTGCAGCAACTGCGCACCATCCATTTCCACAGCGTCGACAACGATGCGTTGCTCGCCTACAGCAAGTTCGACCCGGCGACCGGTGATTGCGTGTTGGTGGTGGCGACGCTCAACGCATTCGGCCCTGAGGAAGCGACGCTGTTTTTAGATATGGCCGCATTGGGTATGGAGCCCTATGAGCGCTTTTGGGTGCGCGACGAGATCACCGGCCAGGAATTCCAATGGGGGCAAGCCAATTACGTTCGCCTCGATCCGGGACGGGCGGTCGCGCACATCATCAACATGCCGCTCATATCGCATGACGCTCGAATGACGCTGCTGCGCAGGCATTGAGCCAGGACATGAACTGGACCGGAGGTGAAAGGGACATGAGCCAAGCCGACCAACTCGCTCGGACGCACCTGGCGCCCGATCCTGCCGATCTGTCGCGCCTGGTCGCTGGCACACATTACAACCCGCACGGCATTCTGGGGGCCCACGAATGCGGCGATCACACCGTCATTCGGGCGTACCGGCCTCACGCGGTCGAAGTCGTCGCACTCGTCGGTGACGATCGATTCCCGATGCAGCACATCGAATCCGGCCTTTTCGCCGTGCTCCTGCCCTTCACCAACCTGATCGACTACCGGCTACGGATCACCTACGAGAATTCCGACCCGTACATCGTCGCCGACGCTTACCGTTTCCTGCCCACCCTGGGCGAGGTTGACCTTCATCTGTTCGCCGAAGGGCGCCACGAGCGGCTCTGGGAAGTCCTTGGCGCGCACCCTCGCTCGTTCACCACGGCCGACGGCGTCGTCAACGGGGTGTCGTTTGCGGTGTGGGCACCCAACGCCAAGGGCGTCAGCCTGATCGGTGAGTTCAACGGCTGGACCGGCAACGAAGCCCCGATGCGGGTGTTGGGCTCGTCGGGAGTGTGGGAGCTGTTCTGGCCCGACTTCCCGCTCCAGGGGCTGTACAAGTTCCGCGTCCACGGCGCCGACGCAATCGTGACCGAGCGCGCCGACCCCATGGCCTTTGCCACCGAAGTGCCGCCGCACACCGCCTCCCGGGTGACGCGCAGCAAGTACACCTGGGAAGACGCCGACTGGATGACACAGCGCGCCGGGCGCAACCCGGTGTTCGAGCCGATGAGCACCTACGAGGTTCACCTGGGCTCATGGCGCCCCGGGCTCAACTACCGGCAGCTGGCCCGCGAGCTGACGGATTACGTTGTGGAGCACGGATTCACCCACATCGAGCTGCTTCCGATCGCCGAACATCCGTTCGCCGGATCGTGGGGATACCAGGTGACGTCGTACTATGCGCCGACATCCCGGTTCGGCACGCCGGACGAATTCCGGGCCCTGGTCGACGCCCTGCACCAGGCCGGTATCGGCGTGCTGGTGGACTGGGTGCCGGCGCACTTTCCGAAGGACGCGTGGGCGCTCGGACGATTCGACGGCACTCCGCTCTACGAGCACTCCGACCCGAAACGGGGCGAGCAACTCGACTGGGGCACTTACGTATTCGACTTCGGCCGTCGGGAAGTTCGGAACTTTCTGGTGGCCAACGCGTTGTATTGGCTTGAAGAATTCCACATCGACGGCCTACGGGTGGACGCGGTCGCGTCGATGCTGTACCTCGATTACTCACGCCCCGAAGGCGGCTGGACCCCGAACGTCTACGGCGGGCGGGAGAACTTGGAGGCGGTCCAGTTCCTGCAGGAGATGAACGCCACCGCGCACAAGACCGCCCCGGGCATCGTCACCATCGCCGAAGAGTCGACGTCGTGGCCCGGGGTCACTCGGCCGACAAACCTTGGCGGCCTGGGCTTCTCGATGAAGTGGAACATGGGCTGGATGCATGACACCCTCGACTACATCAGCCGTGATCCGATCTATCGGAGCTATCACCACCACGAGATGACGTTCTCGATGCTCTACGCGTTCAGCGAGAATTACGTGCTGCCGATCAGCCATGACGAGGTGGTCCACGGCAAAGGGACGCTGTGGGGGCGGATGCCGGGCAACAATCACGTCAAAGCCGCGGGGCTGCGCAGCTTGCTCGCCTACCAGTGGGCCCACCCGGGTAAGCAATTGTTGTTCATGGGGCAGGAATTCGGCCAGCGGGCAGAGTGGTCCGAAGAGCGCGGCCTGGATTGGTGGCAGCTCGACGAGCAGGGATTCTCCAACGGCGTCCTGCGCATGGTGCGCGACATCAACGACATCTACCGCAGCCACCCGGCGCTGTGGAGCCAAGACACCGTCCCCGATGGCTACTCCTGGATCGACGCCAATGACTCGGGCAACAATGTGTTGAGCTTCCTGCGTTACGGCAAGGACGGCTCCGTGATGGCGTGCGTGTTCAATTTCGCCGGCGCCGAGCATGGTGGATACCGGCTGGGCCTGCCGTCGGCCGGCCGCTGGCGCGAGGTGCTCAACACCGACGCGAGCGTCTACAACGGTTCGGGAGTCGGGAACATGGGCGGGGTCGACGCAACCGAGGACCCCTGGCATGGGCGCCCGGCGTCGGCGGTGCTGGTGTTGCCGCCCACGTCGGCTCTGTGGCTGGAACCCGAGTAACGCCACGAAATTCCGCGCCGAACGTCGAGTAGTTGCGCGGCTTCGGCCATCTGGCCCCAACAACTCGACGTTGGTGGAGCGGAATCCGCTCTTAGTACAGCGCGTTGGCGAGGTTGCGCCGTCCCACGACGACCTCTGGATCGGCCGGGTCGAAGAGTTCGAACAGCTCCACCAATCGAGTTCGCACCTGGGCGCGGTCATCACCGGATGTGCTGCGCACCAAGGTAATCAGGCGCTCAAATGCGGCAGTGACCTCCTGGTTGAGGATCTGCACGTCGGCAGCCGCGAGCGCGGCTTCGATGTCACCCGGCGCGGCATCGGCGACAGCAACGGCGTCCGGGTGTTGCGCGGTTGCGCGGGTGAGGAAGTCGATTTGCCGGATCGCGCCCTTGGCTTCCACGCTGGCCGGATTGGCATCCAGGATCGACTGATACGACGCCTTGGCGGCCTCGAAGTCGCCGTCCTCCAGCTGTTGACGGGCCGCGGCCAGCTCCGGGTCGACGACCTCGGGCTCCGCGGAACCCGTTGCTCCCCTGAGCTTCCCGGCCGTCGCGGAGAGGATTTGGTCCAACCAGCCGCGCAATTGCTCGGCCGGCTGCACGCCTTGGAAACTCGAGATCGGCTGCCCGGCCGCCAACGCCACCACAGTCGGGACGGCGTCGACACCGAATATCTGGGCGACCCTGGGCGCGACATCGACGTTGACGGTCGCCAGCGACCACTTGCCATTGTCCTGGCCGGTTAAGCCGGACAGCGTGTCCAGCAGTTGGACGCACGCGTCGCTGCGCGGGGACCACAGCAGCACAACGACGGGCACTTCCTCGGACCGGAGCAAGACCTCGGCTTCGAAGTTGGCCTCGGTGACCGTGGTGATGCCTGCGGCACCTTCGCTGGACGACGGCGCCGCCCCCCCGGGAGCACTGCTCGCCGGCTGGGCGCGCTGCTTGAGACCGGAGAGATCGACCGCACCGGTCAGTGCGGGGCCGATGGAAGGTCGCGGGCGCGTCACGCCGTCAAGTTTGTCATGCGCGTGGGCTACCGATCCACCCGGTGGCGGCGGTGCTCCGGCGCGGGGGCGGCGGGGCCGCAAACCACGTCAAAAAAGATGACCTGATCGGCCCGTATGACGAAGATCACAATTTCTGGCCCGGGTGCCGCGTCAGCAACGTCGCGGGGAGGCCCGGACGTCTGGCTAACCTGCTCGCAGAATCAGCGCGTCGCCCTGCCCGCCGGCCCCGCATAGCGCCGCGACGGCGTAACCGGAGCCGCGCCGGGCCAATTGGAGGGCGGCGTGCAGCGCGATGCGCGCTCCCGACATTCCGATGGGATGCCCGACGGCGATCGCACCGCCGTTGACGTTGACGATGTCGGGATTCACGCCGAGTTCACGCGTCGAGGCCAGCGCCACCGCCGAAAACGCCTCGTTGATCTCCACGACGTCGAGCTGATCGACGGAGATGCCCTCGCGGCTGATCGCCTTCCTGATCGCGTTGGCCGGCTGCGACTGCAGGGTGGAATCCGGCCCGGCCACCACACCGTGCGCACCGATCTCGGCCAGCCAGCTCAGCCCCAGCTCCTGCGCTTTGGCCTTGCTCATCACCACCACCGCCGCCGCGCCATCGGAGATCTGCGAGGCCGAACCGGCGGTGATGGTGCCATCAGGGCGAAATGCCGGCTTGAGGCCGGCCAGCGACTCGGCGGTGGTATTGGCGCGAATCCCCTCGTCCTCGGTGAACTGCAGCGGATCACCCTTGCGCTGCGGGATGTTGACCGGTACCACCTCGTCGGTGAAGACGCCGTCCTTCCATGCCGCGGCCGCCTTCTGATGCGAACCCGCAGCGAACTCGTCCTGTTCCTGGCGGGTGAATTTGTCGACGTCGTTGCGCTGCTCGGTGAGCGCTCCCATCGGCTGGTCGGTGAACACGTCATGCAGGCCGTCATAGGCCAGGTGGTCCAAGACCGTGATGTCGCCGTACTTGTAGCCCGAGCGGCTGTCCATCAGCAGGTGGGGCGCCTTGGACATGGACTCCTGACCACCGGCCACCACCACCTCGAACTCCCCGGCGCGAATGAGCTGGTCAGCCAGGGCGATGGAGTCGATTCCGGACAGACACATCTTGTTGATGGTGAGCGCGGGAACATCCCAGCCGATGCCGGCCGCCACGGCCGCCTGGCGTGCCGGCATCTGGCCGGCCCCGGCGGTCAACACCTGGCCCATGATCACGTAGTCGACCGCCGACGCGGGGACATTGGCCTTTTCCAGTGCACCGGCGATCGCGATGGCACCCAGATCGCTGGCCGAAAAATCCTTCAGCGAACCCATCAACTTGCCGATGGGTGTCCGCGCTCCAGCAACGATCACCGACGTCGTCATGACTATCTCCTAAGGCCTGCCAGGCGCCCCCTCGAAGGCCGTTTCGGCCTCCCGGAGAAGCGCAATCTTTGCCGCCAGGTTACCGTTATGTGATGACGACCGATCAAGTTGACGCCCGTCAGATCCTGGCTACCTCACTGGTAACGGCGATCGATCACGTCGGCATCGCAGTCGCCGACCTGGACGCCGCCATCACCTGGTACCACGACCACCTCGGCATGATCCTGGTGCACGAGGAAGTCAACGAGGAGCAGGGAATCCGCGAGGCCATGCTGGCAGTGCGAGGTGCCCCGGCAGGCACCGCGCAGATTCAGTTGATGGCCCCGATCGATGACTCCTCGACCATCGCGAAGTTCCTGGACAAGCGCGGACCCGGTATCCAGCAGATGGCCGTTCGGGTCAGCGACCTCGACGCCCTGGTCGAGCGGCTCCGCGAGCAAGGTGTGCGACTGATCTACGACGCACCCCGTTGCGGCACGGCAAACTCCCGGATCAACTTCATCCACCCCAAGGATGGCGGCGGAGTTCTGATCGAACTCGTCGAACCGGCCGCCTGAGACCGGACGTTCACGACCACTTCCTGGTTGGACCGCGGGTCGCGCGGTGCGCCCAGCACGGCGTGTGCCAATGGCGGCGGTCTTCGACTTGGCCCGGGCCTCCCGTCAGCGTCGAATCGATCGGCCACACGACCAGATGTGCTGAGCCGGAGCGAATTTCGTGATCGCAGCCGGGGCACCGGTAGGTCCTGACCGCACGGGCCGCCGCGACGGGGCGAACCTCGTACTCGTGGCCGTCGGGCCCGACCTCCACCCGGCGCAATGCCGGCGGCGGCGCTGACGACCGATACCGACGTGGCGGTGTGCGGCGCCGAGGCATTCGATCAGTCTAGTGACAAAGCTTCAGAACAGCCGGTACTCATCGTTGTCCATGCCGCGCATCTTGTCGTAATCCAATGTCACACAACGGATTCCGCGATCAACGGCGAGGGTACGCGCCTGCGGCTTGATCAGCTGAGCCGCGAAGACTCCCTGCACCGGCGCCAGCACGCTGTCCCGGTTGAGCAGCTCGAGGTAGCGGGTGAGCTGCTCAACACCGTCGATCTCGCCGCGTCGCTTGATTTCCACTGCCACCGAGCCGCCGCGTTCATCACGGCACAGTAGATCGACGGGCCCGATGGCGGTCATGTACTCGCGACGCACCAGGGTGTACCCGTCGCCCAGCAGCTGCACGTGCTCGGCGAGCAGCGCCTGCAGGTGCGCTTCGACGCCATCCTTGACCAACCCCGGGTCGACGCCGAGATCGTGGCTGGAGTCGTGTTCGATCTCCTCGACGGTGATGCGCAGTTGTTCGCCCGCCTTGTTCTCGACGACCCACACCGGCGCCACGTCACCGGCCTGCTCGCTCACCCAGCACGGCGGGCTCATCCAATTCAGCGGTTTGTAGGCCCGGTCATCGGCGTGCACGCTGACCGATCCGTCCGCCTTGAACAACAGCAACCTGCGCGCGGACGGCAGGTGCGCGGTGAGTCGGCCGACGTAATCAACGGTGCATTGAGCGATCACTAGACGCACCCGACTCACCTTAGAGCGTGGCCGACAAATTAGGCTGACGCCACCATGTCGGCCAACAAGTCCGTGGCGCAACGAATAGGCCGGGTGCTCGAGCGCGTCACCCGTCAGAGCGGCCGTCTGCCAGAGACGCCGGCGTACGGCTCCCTGCTGCTCGGCCGGGTGTCGGAAAGCCAGGGCCGTCGCCGGGTGCGCATCCAGATCATCATGACCGTCCTCATCCTGGGGACCAACCTGATCGGGATCGCCGTCGCCCTGTTGTTGGTGACGGTCGCCATCCCGGTGCCGAGCGTGTTCGACGACGCGCCGGCGTGGCTCACCTTCGGGGTCGTCCCGGCCCTCATCGCGTTGGTGCTGACCTGGGGTACCTACTGGATCACGCGCCGGACCGTCATCGCGTTGCGCTGGGCGATCGAGGAGCGCACGCCAACTCAGGAGGACGAGCGCAACACCTTCGTGGCCCCATGGCGAATCGCCCTCGTGGACCTCGTCCTGTGGGGCCTGGGGACGGTGGTGCTGACGACGCTGTACGGCCTGGTCAACACGCTGTTCATTCCGCGGTTTCTACTCGTCGTGAGCTTTTGCGGAGTGGTCGTCGCCACCGCTAGTTACCTGCTCGCCGAGTTCGCGCTGCGGCCCGTCGCCGCCCAGGCCCTCGAGGCCGGGCCGCCGCCACGACGGTTGGCGGCGGGCATCATGGGCCGGACGATGGTGGTCTGGTTCCTCGGTTCGGCCGTGCCCGTCATCGGGATCATGATGCTGGCCTTCTTCGAGCTCGTCTTGCGCAACCTGACCCAGACCCAGTTCGCGGTGGGCGTTCTGATCGTGTCGATGGCCCCGTTGATCTTCGGGTGCGTCCTGATGTGGATCTTGGCCTGGCTCACCGCGACACCGGTGCGGGTGGTGCGGGCCGCGCTACGGCGCGTCGAACGGGGCGATCTGCGCGGTGACTTAGTGGTATTCGACGGCACCGAACTCGGTGAGCTGCAACGCGGCTTCAACGCGATGGTCGACGGCCTGCGGGAGAGAGAACGTGTCCGCGATCTTTTCGGCCGGCACGTCGGGCGCGAGGTCGCGCTGGCCGCGGAACGTGAACGACCGCAACTGGGCGGCGAAGAACGCCACGTCGCTGTCCTATTCATCGACATCGTCGGCTCCACGCAGCTGGTGACCAGTCTGCCGCCGGCCGAAGTAGTCTCACTGCTCAACCGGTTCTTCACGATCGTCGTCGAGGGTGTGGACCGACACCATGGACTTGTCAACAAGTTCGAAGGTGATGCGACGCTCGCGATCTTCGGCGCGCCGAATCGTCTTGATTCTCCGGAGGACGAGGCACTGGCGGCCGCACGCGCGATTTCCGATCGGCTGGGCAGCGAGATGCCGGACTGCCAGGCCGGCATCGGTGTGGCGGCCGGGCAAGTCGTCGCGGGGAACGTCGGCGCCAGGGAGCGCTTCGAATACACCGTTATCGGCGAGCCGGTCAATGAGGCCGCGCGGCTGTGCGAGCTCGCCAAGTCGCACTCGAGCCGAGTGCTTGCGACGGCCGACGCCATCGAGGGTGCCAGCGAAAACGAGAGGGCCCGTTGGTCGTTGGGCGACACCATCACCCTGCGCGGGCATGAGCGCCCCACCCGGCTGGCCTCTCCGGTTGACGTCGCTCGACCCGCCCAGTAAACCCGTCCCGACAGAGGCTCAGGCCGCCACTTGGTGGTGGCGACTTTGATTGCCCCCACACCGTTTGGCTTCATACATCGCGGTGTCGGCATGGGCCACCAACTGATGGAACGCGTGCTCGGCATATTCCGAGACAACGCCGCTCAAGGACAGGGTGGCGATTCCGACGCTCGCGGTCACCGATGCGTTCATCGCAGCTATGGCATCACAGAGCTGCCGACCCCATCGCGGCAGCTGTTCTGTCGTGACGATGTCAGCGATCAAGAATTCCTCGCCGCCGACGCGGCCGACGATGGCGGCCTCACCGCATGCAGTGGTCAAGGTGCCCGCTACCTCGATGAGCGCCTCATCGCCGGCGGCGTGCCCGCGCGTGTCGTTGAGCTCTTTGAAGCGGTCCAGGTCAACCATCGCCACCGCCAGAAACATGTGATGGGCGCCGGCGAGCATCCGACCGACTATCGCTCGGTCGCAGGCTCGCCGATTCAGCAAGCCGGTCAGCGGGTCGCGGTTGGCGCGCAAGAGATCTACCCAAAGTGCGCGCACCACCACCTGGATGGCGAGCGGAACGACCACGTTGAGTTCGAGGACCAGAAAATAGCCGGTGAACGCCAGCACCGTCTGCCCGGTAGCGGCCAGACGCACCGCTTGCCAGGCCCCGATCGCGCTGGCCACGCAGAAGTTCAGCGCCATGAGCCTTGCGGTGTGGAAGAAGGCGATGTAGCCGCCCGTCACCGACAGCGCCGAGCACGCCATCAGCCCGATAAGCGGCTGAGGCTGCCACAGGCAGCCCCCGCCGATGGATACGCAGCCGGTCATGACGTAGAAAATGGACTGGCGCCGAGTGGGCCATCCGCTCAACCACAACACCGCCATGGCCACCCCGATCACGGCGGCCAGGATGGAAACCGTCAGCGCCACACGGGGATACAACGGGTCGGGGCCCCACCACACGTTGACGGGCACCAGCACTAATGAGGCCGCCACGACAGCCAAAACCCTGCGGGTATTAGTGCTCAGCCCATGCGCCTGCAAATAGCCTGTCAGCCAATCGAAGTGGTCATCCTGCCCCCACCACACCGCCAGCCACTTCATCAGTTCGCCTTTCCCCGAACCCACTCAGCCCGTCGGGTCACGCCGCCAGAGCCGGGGAGTTGGCTCACAGTAAATACCATCGCGTGCTGCAGGTACCTCGAATCGACAAGAAAGCCGGTCGGAGGGCGAGGCCGACCCACGCGATGCGTCGCCCCGGCATACCCGCTCACAACGATGTCGCTTTCCCGCTAGTTTTGTCGGTGGGCGGGTGTAAGTCTGGAAGCATGCACGACGATTTCGACCGCTGCTACCGCGCCGTCCAGTCCAAGGACGCCCGGTTCGACGGCTGGTTCGTCACCGCGGTGCTGACGACCCGGATCTACTGCCGGCCCAGCTGCCCGGTGCGGCCGCCATTCGCCCGTAACGTGCGGTTTTACCCAACGGCGGCGGCCGCTCAGCGTGCCGGCTTTCGGGCATGCAAGCGATGCCGTCCCGACGCCTCTCCGGGGTCCCCGGAATGGAACGTGCGCGGTGACGTGGTGGCACGGACGATGCGGCTCATCGCCGACGGCGCAGTGGACCGCGACGGCGTCGGCGGCCTGGCCGCCCACCTCGGTTACACCACTCGACAGCTCGAACGGCTCCTGCAGGCCGAAGTCGGTGCCGGCCCGCTCGCGCTGGCCCGTGCGCAACGCGCACAGACGGCGCGTGTGCTGATCGAAACGACGGACCTGCCGTTCGGCGACGTCGCATTCGCCGCAGGGTTCTCCAGCATCCGTCAGTTCAATGACACCGTGCGTTCGGTGTTCGAAGGCACACCGAGCGCGCTACGCAAGCGCGCGGCGGCGCGCTCCGCATTCGGGGCCAATTCGCCTGGCACCGTGTGCCTTCGGCTCCCGGTACGCACGCCCTTCGCCTACGAGGGCGTCTTTGGCCATCTCGCGGCCGGCACCGTTCCCGGTTGCGAGGAGGTCCGCGACGGCGCGTACCGACGCAGCCTGCGCCTTCCCTTCGGCAACGCCATCGTGAGCTTGGCGCCTGCCGTCGACCACGTCAGTTGCGTCCTCGTGCTCGACGATTTCCGCGACCTGACAACGGCGATCGCCCGTTGCCGGCGGCTGCTGGACCTCGATGCGGACCCGGAAGCGGTGGACGAGGCACTGGGAGCAGACGCAGACCTGCGTCCCGTCGTGGCCAAGGCGCCCGGGCAGCGCATCCCCCGCACGGTCGACGAAGCCGAACTCGCGGTGCGTGCGGTGCTCGGACAGCAGGTGTCCACCAAGGCCGCGAACACCCATGCGGGCCGCTTGGTCGCCGCCTACGGACAGCCGGTCAACGGTGCCGAAGGAACGCTGACCCACACCTTCCCCTCCGTGGAAGAGCTCGCCGAGATCGACCCCAGCCATCTGGCGGTGCCCAAGGCCCGTCAGCGCACGCTGAGCGCACTGGTCGCCGGCCTCGCCGACGGCAGCATCGTCCTGGACACCGGGTGCGACTGGGAAAGCGCCCGCAAACAATTGCTCGCGTTGCCCGGGGTGGGCCCCTGGACCGCGGAAGTGATCGCGATGCGCGGCCTCGGCGACCCGGATGCCTTCCCCGCCAGCGATCTCGGTCTGCGCCTGGCCGCAAAACGACTGGGATTGCCTTTCGGCGAACGCTCCCTCATCGAACACAGCGCCCGCTGGCGCCCCTGGCGCTCCTATGCCACGCAATATCTTTGGACCACCCTTGAACATCCGGTAAACCATTGGCCGCCACAGGAGGTCGCATGATCGAGTACCGCACCATCGACAGCCCCATCGGATTGCTAACCCTGGCCGGGCGCGATTCGGTGCTGACACACCTGCGGATGGTCGACCAGACCTACGAGCCGGACCGCGCCGGCTGGTCGCCGAATCCGCGGGCGTTCAACGATGCCGTCGAGCAACTGGCCGCCTACTTCGCCGGCGAGCTCACCGACTTCGATCTCGCGTTCGATCTGCACGGGTCCGAATTTCAGCGGCGCGTTTGGGAGGCGTTGTTGACAATCCCGTATGGCGAGACGCGATCGTACGGACGTATTGCCGAGCAGATCGGTGCCCCGGGGTCCGCACGCGCCGTGGGATTGGCCAACGGACATAACCCGATCTCCATCATCGTCCCGTGCCACCGGGTGATCGGCGCGAACGGCAGCCTCACCGGCTACGGCGGCGGCCTGCAGCGCAAACGCACCCTGCTGGATCTGGAAAAGGACCACAGCTGCGCAACACTGTTCGATTAACGGCCGGGGCGACGATCGCGTAGGGGACGGGTGTTCACGATTACTCGCGTTTCCTTTTGCCAGGTCAGTCCAACGGCGATATTGTCCATAATCGTGGACGACAGTGCGAAGGACCCAGCCGTGGTTCTGCCGTACCTGGTCGGTAGGCCGTTGGCCGCGACCGAGGTCTACGAAGCATTTGGCTACCGCAAATCCGCGTACTACAAGGCGGCCCGCGAAGGCAGGCTGATCACCGCAGACAACCTGATCAGAGCGGCTAAGTATTTAGGATTGAATCCGATTGACCTGCAAGTCCGCTACGGCCTGATCGACGCCGACTCGGTCACCGAGTACCTGGAGTCCCAGGCCGGCCCGCCCAGGCTGCGTGACCTTCGCCCCGATCCCAACAGTCCGCCCGTCTGAGCGGCACTGCCGGGCCCCTCTCAATGATCAAAACCGCACTCATCATCGCCACCCTGGCTGCCATCTTGTACAGCCTGTGGATCCGGCGTGGCACTTGGCGCTCCCGATGGGAGGCCGGCGCAACCCGCAACATCGCGCTGCACGGCTGCGCCGTGCTGCTGATGTCGCACTGGGCTTCGGCCGCGCTCGGCTCACCCCTGCACCGCGTCTTCGGGCTGTGGAACGTACAACATCTCCTCGGCCACATCTGCTGGATCTTCGCGGTGACGGCGATCATCCGGCACGGGCTCGTCCGTCTCGTCGACGAAACCCACGAGCGCGGTCTATTGCGCAAACACATCACGCGCCCGCTCCGGCTTGCGGTTCCGCTGCTGGTAGCGCTGTTCATCATCGCCGACGAAGGCCATCACCTCGACTTCTTCGCCGCGCCGGCCAGCGACATCTGGCTGGCGGCGTACTGGTTGGTCTTGGGCGGCCTGATGATCTACCTACTCGTCTACGCCGGGCGAGTACTCCTGATACTGCGGACGGATCCCCGCTCAACGACGACCGTCGACCTCTATCTGATCTCCGCCGCATTCGGCGTGGCAGCGACCGTGATTCAGATGGGCACCGCCTGGGCGGGCTCCGATATCGTCTTGCCGGTCTGGCTGTGCGCCTGCCTGAGCGCAATTGGCTTCGCCTACGGTTCTGCCCGATCTTGGCGGACCAAGGTCGCCTGGTTCACTTCCGACGAATAGTTCGAGTCCGACGAATAGTTCGAGTCACGGGCATCGACGCCCGCGATCAGCGCGTATTGCCGATCTGGGCGCTTATCCGCCGACTACCGATCGTGCCATGACTACGTGGCGGAACCCGTAGCGTTGTCCGACCATCTTGCCCCCGGCGGCGCTCCGACCCGTACCCGTGAGCGGTATTCCGCGGAGCAGGCCGCCTGGCTTGGCTTCGGCGCTGGCACTGGCGCTGCTGAGGGTTGACAACGTGGTTTCCCCGCTGGTCGCTGGGGCCGCACCGGCCCAGCTCTGCGGCACCGACAAGTGGCCCACCGTGGCCGCCCTGCCCAGACCCGCCGACACAGACGACGGCAGCGGGCCGCTGCCCAGGGCTCCACCCAGGCTCCCACCCAGACGAGGCAAGGCCGCCGCGGCCTCGGCTCCTTTGCTGGCGGCGGCCGGTAGGTTACCTCCCCAGATCTTCATAAAGTGCTCATAGTCGCCCATGTGGTTATAGACGATGCCAAGGTTGTTGGTGTACATGTTGACCCAGTCTTTCCATTCCACCGGCTTGGAGGAATTGGACGCCCCGGACGCCGCATTCAGTAGTGCGGTAGAGGTCGATTGAAGGTTTGCCAGCCCAGAGGTGGACGTGCTGGATTGTGCACTGGTCTCGGCGGCGTGGGCGACCGCGGCGGCTTGACCGGCCTGGCCCGCCGGGTTGGTGGCGGAGCGCGGCTGGTCGAAGGTGGTCAATGCCGATGCCCCCGCCGATGCCGCGGCGTAGCCGTACATCGCGGCCGCGTCCTGGGCCCACATTTCGGCGTAGTGAGCCTCCGTCTCCGCAATCGCCGGCAGGTTCTGCCCGAAGAAGTTGGTCGCGATCAACATCATCAGTTGCGCGCGGTTGGCGGCGATCACTGGCGGCGGAACCGTCATCGCGAATGCGGCCTCATAGGCTGCTGCGGCGGCCTTCGCCTGGACGGCCGTCTGCTCGGCCTGCGCGGCGGTCGCGGTCAGCCACGTTGCATACGGCACCGAAGCGCTGGCCATCGACGCCGACGCCGGCCCGATCCACATGCTTGTGAGTTCGGAAATCAGCGAGCTGTACGAGGCGGCCGCGATGTACAGGTCGGTGGCTATCCCGTCCCAGGCTGCGGCGGCCGCCAGCATCGGCCCTGCACCCGCGCCGACGTACATGCGCCCAGAGTTGACTTCCGGCGGAAGCGCGCCGTAATCCACTAATTGGTCCCTTCACGTAGTTGACGGCCGTCGCATCCGCGACGACACCGTCCGAAACTTGGTCAGATACGTCTGGTCGGCCACCGTTTAGCGCAGCCGACACCCGAGGGCCGTGCCGTCGCTGGCGCGGTGCCCTTCGTCCGTCACGGCAATCCTTCCCCCTTAGTGGCTTTTAGTGCACCCAAGTGATCTAAAGGAGTGGATATGTACCTGTCAGTTCATATCTATGAACGATATCTAGCTAGAAGTGAACATCTGTGGCCATAAGTGGGCGATTGGCCGCGCAGCATCTAACCTCACAAGGGAGCGGCTTTTGACGCCGTTGAAACCGGGGACCGTGAGGAGAGAAATCACCGTGTCGTTCGTGACCACCCAGCCAGAAGCGTTATCCGCAGCCGCCGGCAAATTGTCCGTGATCGGTTCGGCGCTGGCCGCACAGAATGCAGCTGCGTCAGCACCAACGACGGGAGTGGTTCCCGCGGCAACCGACGAAGTCTCGGTGCTGATCGCAGCGCAGTTCGCCACGCACGCTCAGATGTATCAGACGGTCTGTGCCCAGGCCACGATGATTCACGAGAGCTTCGTGAAAATGCTGCACCTCGGCGCCGGTTCGTACCAGGCCACCGAGGCCATCAACGCGGCCGCGTCCAGCTAAGGGGGACAGGTGCTGGATTTCGGAGCGTTACCCCCTGAGTTCAATTCTGCGCGCATGTATTCCGGAGCGGGACCGGCATCGATGATGGCTGCCGCATGGGCCTGGAACATGCTGGCTGCCGAGCTGGACGCCGCCGCGACCGCCTACGACACCGTAATCACGCAACTGACCAGCGAAGGGTGGATGGGCCCCGCATCGATACAAATGGCCGAGGCAGCCAAGCCATATGTGGCATGGATGCGTACCAGCGCCGCGCAAGCCGAACAGGCCGCCACATCGGCCAGGGCGGCGGCGGGGGCCTTCGAGACCGCGTTCGCCGCTACGGTGCCCCCACCGCTGATCGAGGCGAACCGCACGCTGCTGAGCCAGGCGATTTCCACGAATGTGCTCGGTCAAAACACTCCGCTGATCACGCAGCTCGAGGCCCAATACGGTGAAATGTGGGCTCAAGATGCCGCCGCGATGTACGGCTATGCCGCCCAGACCGCGCCGACTGCCGAAGTGACGCCGTTCACCGAGCCGGCCCAAACCACCAACCCGGCCGGACAGGCCATGCAGGCCGCGGCGGTCACCCGAGCCGCCGGCACATCGGCCGGCACGGCTACCCAGTCGCAACTGTTGTCCTCCACGCCCTCCGCACTGCAAAGCCTCGCGTCGCCCAGTGCAGCAACTGCGTCCGCGACACCTATCACGGACGCGTTGAAAGGGAATGATCTCGTGAGCTTGTGGTCGCAATACTCGAGTCCGACCCAGAACACCCTCGCGATGGTTTATCGCGCTACCGGCATGTCGACTCACTTTCAATCGCTCGGAAAGGCTTTGGCGCCGGCCGCCAAGGCCGCCAGCGAGGGTGCCAAAGCGGCGACTGGCCTGCCCGCGCTCGGGAAGGCCTTGAGCAGCGGGGGCGGCGCCATCTCGGCGGGCCTGGGTAGCGCGGCGCCGGTCGGCCAACTCTCGGTACCGGCCAGCTGGGCCTCCTCCGCAGCCCCGGCGGCAGCTTCTGGGGCTTCGCCAATTCCGATCAGCCGCATCATCACCACTCCGGAAACGTCAGGGCCCGGAATGCTGGGCGGGATGCCGCTGGCGGGTGCCGGTACCGGTTCGTCCGGCGCCGGTCCGCGCTATGGGATCCGCCCGACGGTGATGGCGCGCCCGCCGTTTGCCGGATAACTCAACGACCACCCGGGGCATTCGGTCGAGATCCGGTTCACGACAACGCTGTTCGATTAGCCGTCGAGCACTGCGACCCTCTCGGGCACGATGTGCGCGTATCGGCACCTGATATGTCAGCCCCTTTGTCAAGGCGCAGGGTGAAGTAGCGGCCGCAACCGTCGTCGCGGCCGCTACTTCTGTGCCAGGTGAGGTGTTCGGCTCTCGAGCGTGTGGTGTCGACGCGTGTCCGTCTGATCTGCGCGGGTGGGTACCGCGGGACGGGACTGTCGATTCGGAGTTGGCCAGCTGATCTAGAGTCGAGCGTGATCGCTTGCAAGGCAACGGGATTGCCCATAGCAGAGTGCGGGTTGCTCCAATACGCTTGTCCGACATCCGTCACGACTCATCTGGACGATTCAGCGCTGTTCAGTCGTCGAGCGCTGCCGGTGACCAGCGCCATCAGGCCAGTCCGCAGGCAACCGCGACGTTGGCGATCACGGAGCGTTTCTTGAGTTCGTCGAACGCCGCGCAGCGGGCGCGGAGTCCTCGGTGGGCGGCCTGGCCGCGCTCGCGTGCTGGCGGGAACGCCAGATTGTCGGTCCCGAAGTCCGTTGCACCACAAGCTCTATCACTTCGTCGATCCGAGCGACCGTGGTCTTGTGTGCGGGGCTGTCAGTGCGCGGCGAATCCGCAGCTAGCGCCGCCAGACGCTTTTACTGAGCTCGCCGATCAAGGTCATTGGGGTGGGAGCCGGACTTTCGGCTGTGGCACTTGGTGTCCATCTGCGTCATTCGGATTTTGGTCCGGGCGGTTTGATCCCAGCCACCCGACGGGATTGTGTGCGTGGATGTTGGTGCACGCCGTTTCGACGTCTGTTGAAAGATTCGCACCCGGCCATGGCCCGTTCCTGACGATCGCGGTTACGGCGGTAACAGCGCCCCCTCCGTGTCGAGGTCGTGTTGCTCTTGCTGGCCGATCGCCTTGAACAGCAACGTGGCCATCACGACGATCCAGGCGAAGAACGTCACTACCGGCGACCAGAATGCGAGGATGCCGGTCCACGAGAACGGACCCGAGCGGAACAGGAACGCCAGTGCCCCCGGCTCGAACATCAACGCCGTCCACGCGGTGTAGTAACCGAACCAGCGTGGGAACGGTGTGTAGAGAACCTTATTGGGGATCAGGCAGGCCGCCGCGATCGCGACCCACATGAAGATGTAGTACTGATCCGTGGTGACGAAGGTCAGCATCGCCAACTCGTGCATGATCGCGGTGATGTCGGGCGAGCGGTTCGGGGTGAACGCGGCGACGCCCCAGAAGATCGGCGGTAGAACGAGCACGACGGACATCAAGGTTCCGCCGGCGATCGCCAGCGTCGACCAGACCGGTCTGCCCTTCTCGTGGCGTGAGATCTGGACGCCGACGACGACGGCGATCGGCACCATGAAGCCGCTCGTCCAACTGGCGAGGACGGCACCGACTTTGATCTCGGTACTGTGCTCACGGTAGAAATCGGCGATCTGGCCGGGCTGCAGTTTCGCCGACGGCGGCGGCATCATGTGGAACAACCTCCACCACGCCAGACCGTAGATCACAGTAAACGCCAGACCCCACCACAACAGAATCCGTTGTGCGCGTTCGGATATCACCGCGTCTGCTCCCAGTTCAGCTTGCCGGCACCGTCAAAGAATTTGGAATCCCCGGGTGAGTTTCGCAACCAACCGCCCAGATGACAGCGCACCTCGACCTCATCCACGCAACGATCCCCTGACTGCGGATGCTCATCCCAGGAGTCCTTCCCCCCGCTGCGCATGACGGACGCCACCCTACAAGAAAATGAGACGCTATGACACTATAGCGGACGCGTCGATTGCTTCGATGCGGCATTAGGGTGGACGCATCGATTGAATCGATGCATCATTAGGTTGGATGACTCTATACAGTGTTCCCTAGCCGATTTGTGCGAACACTCAACGGGCGGCACTGCGAGCGACCCGGTGTGGTCGTGGACCCGGAAGGGCTCAGATGAATTACGTCAACAACAAGGTGTGCGCGGTGGCCGGGCCGTTCTGCGCGATCGGGTGGATCGTCGGCCTGCTGGTATTCGCCCAGTTCCTCCCCCCGCCGAGCGGTAATACGGGCCCCGCGGAGATTGCGCAGTTCTACGCCGACAACGTCACGGGCATCCGGACCGGCATGATCCTGGTGCTGTTCTCGGGTATCTGCTATCAGCCGTGGGTGTGCGCGATCTCGGTTCAGATGAAGCGGATGGAGGGCGCCACGGCGCCGATGACCCTCGTCCAGTTCGGTCTCGGCACCCTCTTCGTGCTGCTGTTCCAGCTGGCAGCCATCTTCTGGCAGGTCGCGGCCTACCGCCCATTGGAGAACCCCGAAATCACCCAGCGCTTCAACGATCTGGGCTGGATGATGTTCCTCATCTCTGTGCCGGTGGTGACGATCCAGGGCATCGCGATCAGTCTGGCGATCTTCGGCGACAAGCGCGAGGAACCGATTCTCCCCCGGTGGTTCGCCTGGATGAACCTATGGGCTCAGCTGGTCTTCCTGCCGGGAACGGTCATCCCGTACTTCAAAGACGGCCCGCTCGCATGGAACGGCGTCATCTCCTTCTGGGTGCCGGCCATCATCTACACGATCTGGATGCTCACGCTGACCAAATTGCTGCTCAACGCGGTCAACCGGCAACGAGCCGAGGAGCTCGCCGAACAGCAACCCTCCACCGCCGTCACGGATCACGCTGCCCAGATCGAGCAATTGCGGCACGAGATCTCCGCATTGCGCACCGAGCACGACCTCCTCGCCGGACGAGAGCCACTCAGCCGCACCCCCGTCTGAGGGCCGTCGCCCCATCGGCCGAGCCTGACGCCAGCCAGAACTACCCAGAAGGAAAACATCCATGGTGAGCACCACCGAGGCCCGCCCGGCCGACGCCGTACCGCCATCGCCGAAGAAGAGCTGGCGGACCCCTGCAGAAGGGGGCGTCTGGATCTTCATATTCGGCGACATGTCCGTATTCGCCGTATTTTTCGCGCTCTACCTGTTGGTCCGTATCGGCAACCCCGCCCAAGCCGCACTTGATCAGGCCGCGCTGAACAAAAACTTCGGTGCGATCAACACCGTGCTGCTACTGGTCAGTTCACTATCCGTCGTCCTCGCGACGCGCGCGGTGCGATCCGCAACCCAAAGTCGTCACGCGCCGAAATTCATCATCGGAGCTTTCATTTGCGGCGTGGGATTCCTGGCGATCAAAGTGGTGGAATACACGGAGAAGGTCCAACATGGCATCACGCCGTATACCAGCGACTTCTTCATGTATTACTACGTGCTGACCGGCCTGCACGCATTTCATCTTCTGATCGGCCTGACAGTCTTGATCGGGTTGTTCAAACTCGCACGCAAACCCGACATGGGCACGAAAGAGTATTCGTTGTTCGAGAGCGGCGCGTGCTTCTGGCACATGGTCGATCTCCTCTGGATCGTCCTGTTTCCATTGATCTTCTTGGTGAGGTGACCCGATGACCTACATTCCCCATGACGTCGAGGCCCGGACGCAGGCAGATTTGCTGAAGTCGTCGGCCACGGTCGTTTGGTTCTGCCTGATTATCGCGACCCTCGTCTCCTGGGCCATGGGGACCCATCACGGCTTCATCGACAGTGACAAGATCAACAGCGTCGCTGTCTTGATCATCGCGTTCGCCAAGGTCCGCTTTATCGGCCTGTACTTCATGGAACTCAAGAATGCACCTCCGCCGCTTCGGGCGATCCTGGAAGCGTGGTGCGTAATTGTCTGCGCCGTCACGATCGGCTTCTATCTCGCGGCCTGATTCTATCTCGCGGCCTGATTTGGCTGATCCGATTCCTGAGCGCTCCATCGCCGCCGAGCGCCTCGTCGCCGAGCTGAAGATGGTTTTCGCTGCCGCGGATGGGCGTCCGAAGATCCTACGGACGGACAATGGACCTGAGTTTATTCCTCAAGCGCTGCGACAGTTTTGCGAAGGGCCGTGGAATGGCGCGCATATCAAATCGTTCAACAATCGACTACGGAGGGAATGCCTCGCCCGCAACCACGGGAATACCGTGCTCGGGGCCCGGGTCGTCATCGGCGGCTTCAAGTCCGAGCACAACCACTGACACCGGCACTCGGCGCTGGGCTACCGCACGCCGGCCGGGTACGCCGCGGTCTGCAGGTACACCGCGGGGATCGGCGTCGATATGCTCCCCATCCATGCACAGATCCGCTGGCTGTGGACATTCATCGACGACTCCTCTCTTCCCTGTGTGTGATGCGCACACGTACGTTAAGTTGACATTACAGGGCAATAGTATCGACGCTGCAATTAACACGCCGCATCAGCAGCGGCACGCATCTACAATGGGCCGATGACCGATTTGCGAGCGCGCAAAAAGGCAGCGCTGCGTGCCACTATCGTGCGGCGCGCGGTCGAACTGTTCGTGACCCGGGGCTACGACGCGGTCGGCGTGGAAGAGATCGCCGCCGCATCGATGTGCTCGAGAAGCACGCTCAATCGCTACTTCGGCACCAAAGAAGACGTCCTCTTCGGAGCAGCTCCGGAGGTGGTTGCGGGCCTGCGGGAGACCCTCGACGCCGCGCCCCTGAGTGCCGACCGCTGGCAAACAGCCCGCGCAGCGGTCATTCAGCAGCTGGAGCGGTTCATCGACACCTTTGAGGCGGACCTGCGCGTGACCTGTATGCGCCTCTGGTTCACAGAACCTGCGCCGCGCCGCCGCTACCTGGAGATCGCACACGAATTCGAGGACATCCTCAAGCATTACTTCTCACAGGGGCTAACCAGCGATCCCGCTGCCCTTCTGCGCGTCCAGGTTCGGGCATCCTGCATGGTCGCCGCACTGCGCGCCGTGCTGCATGCCACGATCGAGTCGGGCGAGGATGTAAGGACGCTCGCAGAAACCGCGTTCAGCATCGTCGAACGCGGTGCCGTCGGTGATGCAGAACTCCTGTTACCCACGGCGGCGCACGGGTAGGCCGCAGCTCTGCGAGCGCTGGTGTCCGAATCTGTAGTGCGGCTGACTGCTCAACCGCCACCCTGCGGCTCTCGTGGGAAGTCCAGCATCGTGTCTTCACCCACCAAGCAAAATATCGTTGAGTCGGTTCAGCAAATCACGATGGTGATGTAATGGCGCGACTCTGAAAGGCAGCACAAGACTGCGTCGTCCGGCCGTGATCGCGTCCGCAAATGCTGATCCGACGGTGTCCTGCGATAACTCGGGCGGCACCCCGACGCGTCCGATGCGCCGGCTGACACGCACAATCGGCCAAGATTGTGCCGCATGCCGCGATCCCGCTCCCAAACATGGCCCATTGCGCGAGCAGCTGACCGTCGTGTCGACATGTCTCTAACTGCCTGTCCCCTAACGGATTTGGCTACAAATGCAAAAACACCCCCGTTGCCGGGGGTGTTTTTGTGTATGTTCGGCGGTGTCCTACTTTTCCACCCGTGTGGGCAGTATCATCGGCGCTGACAGGCTTAGCTTCCGGGTTCGGAATGGGACCGGGCGTTTCCCTGTCGCTGTGGCCGCCGTAACTCTATTTAAATTTGTTTGGTGGAGGGGTGCGGTGTCGAAGCTTTCTGCGGCAATATGCCGCAGAAATGGACTGTGGTTGCGATTGTATGTTGGTAAGTTTTCGGCCGGTTAGTGCCAGTTCCCTGCACTCATTACTGAGCTTCCAGGTCTGGCCTATCGATCCCGTGGTCTGCGGGGGGCCTTATCCCTCTAAAAGGGTGAGAAACCTGATCTTGGAGAAGGTTTCCCGCTTAGATGCTTTCAGCGGTTATCCTGTCCGAACGTGGCTATCCAGCCGTGCTCCTGGTGGAACAACTGGTATACCAGAGGTTCGTCCGTCCCGGTCCTCTCGTACTAGGGACAGGTTTCCTCAAGTTTCTGACGCGCGCGGCGGATAGAGACCGAACTGTCTCACGACGTTCTAAACCCAGCTCGCGTGCCGCTTTAATGGGCGAACAGCCCAACCCTTGGGACCTGCTCCAGCCCCAGGATGCGACGAGCCGACATCGAGGTGCCAAACCATCCCGTCGATATGGACTCTTGGGGAAGATCAGCCTGTTATCCCCGGGGTACCTTTTATCCGTTGAGCGACACCCCTTCCACTCGGGGGTGCCGGATCACTAGTCCCGACTTTCGTCCCTGCTTGACTTGTAAGTCTCGCAGTCAAGCTCCCTTGTGCACTTACACTCGTCACCTGATTGCCGTCCAGGTTGAGGGAACCTTTGGGCGCCTCCGTTACATTTTAGGAGGCAACCGCCCCAGTTAAACTACCCACCAGGCACTGTCCGTGAACCGGATATACGGTTCGACGTTAGGTGTCCAATACGATCAGAGTGGTATTTCAACAACGACTCCATACAAACTGGCGTCTGTATTTCACAGTCTCCCACCTATCCTACACAAACCGTACCGAACACCAATACCAAGTTGTAGTGAAGGTCCCGGGGTCTTTTCGTCCTGCCGCGCGTAACGAGCATCTTTACTCGTAGTGCAATTTCGCCGAGTCTATGGTTGAGACAGTTGGGAAGTCGTTACGCCATTCGTGCAGGTCGGAACTTACCCGACAAGGAATTTCGCTACCTTAGGATGGTTATAGTTACCACCGCCGTTTACTGGGGCTTAAATTCTCCGCTTCACCTTACGGTTAACGGGTCCTCTTAACCTTCCAGCACCGGGCAGGCGTCAGTCCGTATACATCGTCTTGCGACTTCGCACGGACCTGTGTTTTTAGTAAACAGTCGCTACCCACTGGTTTCTGCGGCCGAATCCCGCTCCCACCGCAAGGGTGTTCACGGTTTTCCGGCCCCCCTTCTCCCGAAGTTACGGGGGCATTTTGCCGAGTTCCTTAACCATAGTTATCTCGTACGCCTTGGTATTCTCTACCTGACCACCTGTGTTGGTTTGGGGTACGGGCCGTGTACGTGCTCGCTAGAGGCTTTTCTTGGCAGCAGAGGATCACCGAATTCGCCTCAATCGGCTATGCATCACCTCTCAGGATTAATGAGCGACGGATTTGCCTATCGCTCTCCCTACAGGCTTGCCCCAGTATTACCACTGACTGGTACGGCTACCTTCCTGCGTCACCCCATCGCTTGACTACTACCAGCGAAGGTCCCACGCAGCCCCGAAACTCCATGCCCCCGAAGGGGAATGGTCGATCCGGTTTTGGGTGGTTAGTACCGCTGATTCATCAGGGACGCCCATACACGGGTACGGGAATATCAACCCGTTGTCCATCGACTACGCCTGTCGGCCTCGCCTTAGGTCCCGACTCACCCTGGGCGGACTGGCCTGGCCCAGGAACCCTTGGTCTTACGGCGGGCAAGGTTCTCACTTGCCTTATCGCTACTCATGCCTGCATTCTCACTCCCCCACCCTCCACCACCGGTTACCCGGAGGCTTCGCTGAGTGAGGGACGCTCCCCTACCCACATCCACCGTACGGTGAATGTGCCGCGGCTTCGGCGGTGTGCTTGAGCCCCGCTACATTATCGGCGCACAATCACTTGACCAGTGAGCTATTACGCACTCTTTCAAGGGTGGCTGCTTCTAAGCCAACCTCCTGGTTGTCTTTGCGACTGCACATCCTTTTCCACTTAGCACACGCTTAGGGGCCTTAGCCGGCGATCTGGGCTGTTTCCCTTTCGACGTACGGAGCTTATCCCCCGCCGTCTCACTGCCACGCTTTACACCACGGCATTCGGAGTTTGGCTGACGTCAGTAACCTAGTAGGGCCCATTGGCCATCCAGTAGCTCTACCTCCGTGGTGAACCACGTAACGCTGCACCTAAATGCATTTCGGGGAGAACCAGCTATCACGGAGTTTGATTGGCCTTTCACCCCTACCCACAGCTCATCCCCTCAGTCTTCAACCTAAGTGGGTTCGGGCCTCCACGCGGTCTTACCCGCGCTTCACCCTGGCCATGGGTAGATCACTCCGCTTCGGGTCCAGAACATGCCACTACACCCCAAAGGGGATGCGCCCTATTCAGACTCGCTTTCGCTGCGGCTACCCCGCACGGGTTAACCTCGCGACATGTCCCTGACTCGCAGGCTCATTCTTCAAAAGGCACGCCATCACCCCACAAGGAGGCTCTGACGGATTGTAGGCACACGGTTTCAGGTACTATTTCACTCCCCTCCCGGGGTACTTTTCACCATTCCCTCACGGTACTAATCCGCTATCGGTCATCGAGAAGTATTTAGGCTTACCGGGTGGTCCCGGCAGATTCACAGCAGATTCCACGGGCCCGCTGCTACTCGGGAATTGATACAAGGTAGGTGACAGGTTTTCGCGTACCGGGCTCTCACCGTCTACGGCAGACCATCCCAGGCCACTTCCGCTAACCACGACACTTTCTGACTACCCCTCAGCCAGGTAGAGCTGAGATGTATCCTCCCACAACCCCGCACACACAACCCCTACCCGGTTACACATGCGTGCGGTTTAGCCTGTTCCGCGTTCGCTCGCCACTACTTACGGAATCACAATTGTTTTCTTCTCCTACGGGTACTGAGATGTTTCACTTCCCCGCGTTCCCCCCCGCACCCTATATATTCAGATGCGGGTAACACGACATCACTCGTGCTGGGTTTCCCCATTCGGAAATCCTCGGATCAATGCTCGGTTGGCAGCTCCCCGAGGCATATCGCAGCCTCCTACGTCCTTCATCGGCTCTCGATGCCAAGGCATCCACCATGCGCCCTTAAACACTTACTTACACACAAAAATCAAAAAGAAATTACACATTTTAATGAACACGTCAGCCACAAAGGACTACGCGTTCATCTAGATGCTCGCAACCACTATCCAATACTCAAACACCACACCCCACCACCAAGATGGAGGGACTCCACACGGACTGACCGAGTGTTGTCTCAGGGCCCAATAGTGTGTCTGGCGATCATTTGCTGTTGTGCACCCGGCTCCCGTCCACTACAGACGAGAACCCCGCACGGCTCGCACCCCACCAATTGGAGTGCTTTTCGTGGTGCTCCTTAGAAAGGAGGTGATCCAGCCGCACCTTCCGGTACGGCTACCTTGTTACGACTTCGTCCCAATCGCCGATCCCACCTTCGACAGCTCCCTCCCAAGGGTTAGGCCACTGGCTTCGGGTGTTACCGACTTTCATGACGTGACGGGCGGTGTGTACAAGGCCCGGGAACGTATTCACCGCAGCGTTGCTGATCTGCGATTACTAGCGACTCCGACTTCATGGGGTCGAGTTGCAGACCCCAATCCGAACTGAGA
>NZ_SCRH01000042.1 GCF_004298145.1 Mycobacterium sp. | reverse complement strand
CAGGATGATGATGCAGCCACGTCGACAACCGGTGCGGCTCCAACGCCTCCCCACCAAACACCACCGTCTGCAACTTCAGCTGCTCACCCAACTCCGGCGCCAACGCATCGGCACTCTGCAGCGCATAAAACGCCGACGGGGTCTGGCTCAGCACGCTGACCTGCTCGCGAACCAGCAGGGCGTGCAGGTCTTCCGCGGAGCGCACCACCGCGTCCGGCACCACCACCAGGCGCCCGCCGTAGAGCAGTGACCCGAAGACCTCCCATACGGAGAAGTCAAACGCCAGCGAATGACATTGCGTCCACACCTGGCCCAACCCCAGTTGAGCATCCAGTGTCTCCAGCAGCAACGTCACGTTGCGGTGCGGGATGGCCACGCCCTTGGGGGTTCCCGTAGTGCCCGACGTGTAGATGATGTAGGCGATGTTCTCCGGCGCCGGTGCGGGCAGGGCGGTCGTGGGCTGACCGGCCACGGCGGGGGCGTCGATGTCAGCGAGGTCGACGATCAGGCCGGCGAACCCGTCCAACCGCGGGCGCACCTCGGCGGTGGTCACCGCCGCGATCGGGGCGGCATCACCGAGCACGAACTCCAGCCGCGCCGCCGGCACGCTCGGGTCGATCGGCACATAGGCCGCGCCCGTCTTGAGGACCGCGAAGATCGCCACGATCGCTTCGGCCGACCGCGGGATCACCACGGCCACCCGCTGGCCCGGGCCGGCACCCTGGCCAACCAGCAAGTGCGCCAAGCGGTTTGCGGACTCTTCAACCTCGCCGTAGGTCCACGACCGTTCGCCGCAGGTGATCGCGACCGCGTCGGCGGCGCGGGCGACCTGAGCGCCGAACAACGCCGGGATCGACGCCTGCCCGGTAGGCCGCGCAGCCAGCACCGCCCGGTTGCCCCACGCATCGAGCCGTGCGTGCTCGGCGGCGCCGAGCAGATCGATCGACGACAACCGCTGGGTGGGATCGGCGGTCATGGCGGCCATCACGTGGCGCAACCGCTCGATCAGCGTTTCGATGCCGGCCGCGTCGAAGACCTCGGTGTCGTACTCGACACGCAAGCTCAGCTCGTGGCCCGGCGTGGCCACGACGGACAGCGGGTAGTGGTTGAATTCGCGGCTGCTGAACTCGGTGACGGCCAACTCGTGGACACCCAGCAACGCGCCGGCATCGATCGGGTAGTTCTCGTAGAGGAAGAGCGTGTCGAACAACTGGTCGTGCCCGGTGACGCGGTGAATCTCGCCCAGCGCCAGGTGTTCATGCTCGAGGGTTTCGGCGTGGACGCGTTGCAGCTGCTCCAGCAGGGCGGCGACGGTGGTCGCGGCGCCGATGTCGGCCCGCACCGGCACGGTGTTGATCAACAACCCGACCATGGCGTCCGCGCCGGCCAGCTCGGTGGGCCGCCCCGACACCGCGGTGCCGAAGACGACGTCGTGCTGGCCGGTCAGCCAGGTCAGCAGCTGCGCCCACGCGCCCTGCAGCACGGTGCTGACGGTCGTGCGGCTGGAACGGGCCAGCTCGCCGAGCGCGCGCGTGGTGTCAGCCGAAACCGTGTACGTGGCAACGGCGCGTCGCCCGATCCTGCCCGGCGCCGCCACCAGGGTGGGGGTTTCGAACCCGTCGAGCGCCTCGCGCCACGCCGCCCGCGCGGCGGCGTGATCCTGGGCTGCCAGCCACGTCAGGTAGCTGCGATACGACGGGGGCGCGGGCAGCCGCTCGCCGTAATAGCCGGCGAAGACCTCCCGCAGCAGGACCGGTAGCGACCAGCCGTCGATCACGATGTGGTGAATGGTGAACAGCACCCGGTGCCGGTCGTCGGCGATGCGGACCAACGCGGCCCGGAAGGCGGGTTGGCCGGCCAGATCGCAGACGGCGGTGCGCTCGTCGGCGGCCAGGGCCTCGAGCTGCTGGTCTTGTCGGTCCGCGTCGCCGCCGTCCAATTCGACGTGGCGCCAAGCCATCACGGGCTCGGCCGGGATGATCTGCACCGGCTCGCCGAATTCGTCGAAGAAGCGGGCCACCAGGTTGGGGTGGCGGTTGAGGGCGGTCTGCACCGCGTCGCGCAGCCGGCGTGCGTCAAGGCTGCCGCTCACGGTGATGCCGAGCTGCACCGCGTAGAGGTCTTCGAGTTCGGCCGCGAAGCTGGTGTGGAACAACAGCCCCTGCTGGACGGGGCTCAGCGGTAGCACGTCGGCGATCTGGTGCTGCTGGCAGAGCTCGTCGATCTGCTGCTGGTCCAGCCGGGCGGGAACGATGTCGGACGGGGTCAACCCGCCGCCACCGCCCCGCACGTGCGAGCAGATACCGGCCAGGGCCTCAAACCACAACTGGCTCAACCGGTTTACTTGTTCGTCGGTCAGGGCCGAGGTCGCCCACCGCCAGTTGGCGTGCAGGTGCGGCCCGGCCTCGGTGTCCATGGTGCCCGCGTTGAGTTCCACCGTGTGCGCCAACGGCATTGCCACCGCCGTCGCCACCGCGGCCGACGACAGGCTGTCCTCGCTGACGCGCCACATGTCGTCGGAGAGATCGGCTCCCGCGGCCAGCCGCCCCAGGTAGTTGAACCCGATCACCGGGTCCGACCCCGGCAGGTCGACCTCGGCGTTCAGGTAACGCAACAGCCCATAGGTCAGGCCGTCGGGCAGGGCGCGCAGTTGCTCCTTGGCGTCCTTGATCACCGCACCCAGCGCGGCATCCCCCGCGGCCACCTGCGACCAGTCCAGGCGGCCGGTAATCGACAGTGCCGCAGGGTATTTGGTGGTGAACCAGCCGACGGTGCGGGACAGGTCCACGTGGGAGGCTATCTCTTCGTTGCGGCCGTGGCCCTCGATGTCGATGCCGATCGGCGTCACGGTCCCCACGGACCCCAGGAACTCCGTGAACGCCAACCCGAACGCGATCAACAGGATGTCCTGCACCCCGGCGTGAAACGCCGCGGGCACCTCCCCCAGCAGCAGGCGGGTCGTCTCGACGTCCAGCGACGCCGACAACTGTCCGGCGTTCGCGTAGGTGTCCTCCGGCTGGGCGGCCGGCAGCGCCGCCGGGGTGGCGGCCACCTGCCGCCACGCGTCGGCCTGCTCGATCACCGCCGGGCTCTTCGCATGCTCGGCCAGCAGCGACGACCACCGGGCGAACGAGGTGCCGCCCACCGGCAGTGCCACCGGCTGGCCGCTGTGATGCTGCGCCCAGGCGATGTTGAGGTCCTCGATCAGGGTCCGCCACGACACCCCGTCGACGGCCAGGTGATGGATGATCAACGCCAATTGGCTTGTCGCACTTGCCCATACCGCGCTCACCATGATGCCGTCGGCCACGTTGAGCAGGGAGCGGGCCTCGACCAGCTCCGCATCGGAGAGCGCGTCGACGATGCGCAGGCAGTCGCCGGCCTGCACCGAGCCCGCCTCGGGCGCCTCGAGCGACCACCCACCGGCGCCGTCGTCTTGCACGCGCAGCCGCAACATGGGGTGGCGGTCCAGCAGGGCCTGCAGCACCACCGCCACGTCGTCGGCGCTCACGCCCGCGGGGACCGCCAGCACCATGGTCTGGTTGAACTGCTCGACCGGACCGTCCATGTTCTGCAGCCACCGCATGATCGGGGTGGCCACCACCGGCCCGATCCCCTCGTCGGCCGCGCCGAGCTCGCCGTCGACGGCGACCTCGGACACCCGCGCCAGGCGGGCCACCGTCTGCTCGACGAAGACATCGCGGGGCCGGCAGATCACGCCGGCCGCGCGGGCGCGGGACACCACCTGCATCGACAGGATGCTGTCCCCACCCAGGTCGAAGAAGGAGTCGTCCACACCGACGCGCTCCACCCCCAGCACCTGGGCGTAGATGTCGGCCAGGATCTCCTCGATCGCGTCGGCCGGGGCCCGGTACTCGCTCGCGGTGTATTCCGGCGAGGGCAGGGCGCGCTTGTCGAGCTTGCCGTTGCCGGTCAACGGCAGGGCGTCGAGCACCATCACCGCGGTCGGCACCATATAGGGCGGCAGCCGGTCGGCCAGCTGGGTGCGCAGCGCCGCCGGGTCGGCGGTCCCGCTGATGTAGCCGACCAGCCGCTTGTCGCCGGGGCGGTCCTCGCGGGCGATCACCGCGGCCTGGTCCACCCCGTCGAGGCCGGCCAGAACCGCCTGGATCTCGCCGAGTTCGATCCGGTAGCCGCGGATCTTGACCTGCTCGTCGGCGCGGCCCAGGTACTGCAGCTGCCCGTCGGGACCCCAGCACACCAGGTCGCCGGTGCGGTACATCCGCGCCCCCACGCCGCCGAAGGGGTTGGCGACAAACCGCGAGGCCGTCAATCCGGGCCGGCGCACGTAGCCGTGCCCGACGCCTCGACCCGCCAGGTACAGCTCGCCGACCACCCCGGCGGGCACCGGCTGCAGCCACTTGTCGAGCACGAACATCGCCGCCCCGGCGATCGGGACGCCGATCGGCACCCCTCCGGGCGACCCCGCCGCCAGTGGTGCGCTGATCGACGCGCACACCGTGGTCTCGGTCGGGCCGTAGGCATCGATCATCACCCGCCCGGGCGCCGCCCACCGGTCGACGACGTCGGTCGGGCAGGCCTCGCCGGCCACCACCAGCGCCGTGGATTCCAGGCCGTCGGGCGGCAGCATCGCCACCGCCGACGGGGTTTGGGTCAGCACGCTGACTTTTTCCGCGACCAGCAGGGCGTGGAAGTCCTGCGGGGAGGAGGCCACCGATTCGGGCACCACCAGAAGCCGCCTGCCGCGCAGCAGCGCGCCGAAGATCTCCCACACCGAGAAGTCGAAGGACGTGGAATGGCTTTGCGTCCATACGTTCCCGGGGGGCAGGGCGGCGTCGAGGGACTCGGTCAGCCACGTGACGTTGAGATGAGGGATCGCAACGCCTTTGGGGGTTCCGGTGGTTCCGGAGGTGTAGATGATGTAGGCGACGTTCTCGGCGGCCGGGTTCGGCAGCGCGGTGTCGGGTTGGGTGTCGACGGCGGGGTCGTGCACATCGACGACGAAGACGTCGTGGCCGTCCAGCCGCGAGTGCAGGTCCGCCGTGGTGATCACCGCGCTGGGCGCCGCATCGGCGAGCACGAAGTCCATCCGCGATGACGCGTGCGCGGGGTCGATCGGCACGTAGGCCGCCCCGGTCTTGAGCACCGCCAGCATCGAGACGACGGCGTCGGCACACCGGGGGAACATCACCGCCACGCAGTCACCCGGACCCACTCCGCGACCGGAGAGCAGGTGCCCCAACCGGTTCGAAGCCTCATCGAGTTCCGCGTATGTCAGCGACTGGGTGCCGAACGTCACGGCCACCGCGTCGGGTGCGCGCCGCACGTGTTCGGCGAACGCCGCGGGAATCGACACCGGGTCGGGCGCGGGCTCGGCCAATGCGGGCCGGTTGCTCCACCGGTCGATCAGCGCGGGCTCGTCGGGGGTCAGCAGGTCGATCGACGACAGCGGCCGTTCCGGGTCGGCCGTCATGGCCGCCAGGATCTGCTGCAGCCGGCCCGCCAGGTCGGCGACGCCGAAACTTGCGAACGGTTGACCCGGGCCCGCGGTGCTCAGGAAAAGCTGGTCACCGGCGCCGAGGAAGAACAAGCCGAAGTGCCCGACCGGGCCATGGTTCGTGTACGACGCCGTCGCGGGCGAACCGGCCAGGTCCAGCGTCAGCCGGGACGGGATGAAGTTGATCCCGACCCGGTTCGGCGCCTGCCGCAGCCCGTCGCCCTCGAGGGTGTGCACCGGGAAGCGCTGGTGCTGCAGCAGTTCGCGGATCCGCTTGTCCACGTGCTTGCAGAAATCGGCGACCGTCGACTCCGGCTCCGTCGTGAGCACCAGCGGCACGACGCCGGCCAGCATCGCGGGAAGCGTCTTCGACTCTGGGCGCACCCGCCGGCTGACCGGGAAGTCCAGCGCCACCTCCGAACCGCTGCCCGACCATCCGCGCACCAACAGGGCGCATGCGGCGGTGGTCACCGAAAATCGGCGGATGGCCAGCTTCTTGGACAGCTCCTTGATCCGGCCGGCGACCGAGGGGTCCAACTGGACCGACGCGGACGGCGAGTAGTGGTCTCGCTCACCGACGGCATCGGGCAGCCGATCGACCGGTCCGCTCTCCGGCGGAAGGTGTTCGCTCCAATAGGCCTTGTCTTCGAGGTAGTCCTCGGAGGCCTCGTACTCGGACTCGAGGTCGACCAAGTCCCGCGCCGAACCGAAGTAGGCGTCGGGAATTGGCTTTTGCGCCACCATCGCGGAATAAATGGTTGCGACCCGGCGGCAAACCAAGGCCATGCCCAGCCCGTCGACGGCAATGTGGTGACAGCACCCAAACAAATAGAATTCCTCGTGCCCAGTTTGAAATAGCACGAATTTGAACATTTGGCCGTTCAACGGCATCGGCGTGCGCTGGATGCTCGAAGACATCTCGCGGGCTTCCCGCACCGGATCCGCCGCGGCCCTCAGGTCGTGAAACGTCAGCTCGACGTGGGGGTAGTCGATCGGTTTCTGGACGACCTGGCCGTCGACCTCGAAGAACGAGACCCTGCCCGGTTCGGCCTCACCGACCGCTTGGGTGATGGCCTGCTCAAAAGCATCGCGACGGACGGGGCCGTCGATTTTGACCAGGAGGCCCAGCTGCCACTGGGTACCGGCGAAGCCGGCTTCTTGGGATAGCCAGATATCGAGCTGCCCGCGAGTTAGTGGCAGCGTCCGATCATCCCTCTCCATCGACTCCCCCAAGTCTCCCCGCACCCGCCCCGTACCCCGGCTGGTTACTGGTCAAAACCCCGACCCGTTGCGAGCTTGTCCCGCAGGCTCTTCGGCCTGATGTCGGGCCAATGCTGCTCGATGTACTCCAAACACGCAGCTCGGTCGGCTTCCCCGTGTACCACTCGCCAGCCCGCTGGAACATCGGCGAAGGCCGGCCACAAGCTGTATTGCTCTTCGTCGTTCACCAGGACGAAAAAGCTGCCGTTGTCGTCGTCGAATGGATTGATGCTCACAATTCTCCAGATATACAAAGTGGACATGAGTGGAACAGCTCCAAACCATAGTTGAGCTGCGAGGCGCTCGCCCGTGGTTTGGAGAAAGTTCCCGGTGTGACCTAGAAGGCACTTGACGCCATCGAGTGATTGGGTGTGCGGAGGGGCCCCGATGCCCCTGAATTCGCTCGCAGTGACCTGCATCAATGGCGTTGACTGCGCGATATCGCTATTGGGGCAGGCACATCCTTCAGGCCGATGAAGTTATTGTGCTTGTCGATGCACAGCTTAGCCGAACCCGCGTGGGCGCGAAAATCACCACGACGCGGACGCGCCCGGCTCCCGGGCGGGGCGCCCGGGCCAGTGACACGTTACGTCTGCTGTGCTTAGGTAGATGGGCGGCGTTGCGACGAGTGAGCGGGACGGATAGGTCAGCAGAATGCCGTTTTCGCAGGTTGTATCCATTACGATCCCGTATCGCGTTGACAAAGCGCTGATACGGAAGCGACGGGCGTGGTTTACTCATCAAGACCTGGTCGCGCTCCCCGGGGGCGGGGCTCGCATGAGGTGACGGAGACACGACTGGTCGGCGACGTGCACCGCATTCGAGGCGCCCGCGGTCTGGCGCGTGCTACCGGTCTGTAGTTGCATGTTCGAGTGGAAAAAACCGCGCGGACATGAGGACGGCTGAAGGGGGTGCAGTGGTCGACTCCGATGTGCGGGCCCGGCCCGACAACACCATCGCGGAAGGACGAGACATTAGCCGATCGTCTGGCCGGGGACGTGGTTTCCTGGGCTTTGCTCGCCGATCTTCACCCGAATCCACGCAGCAAAGTGGCCGTCAAACGAATCGTCCGCAAAAGGGACCTGCGTTTTTCGGTTTTCTGAAGCGGCTGTGGATCCCGTTGGTGATCGTGGCCGTGGTGATTGCCGGGGGTATGACCGTTTCGCGGCTGCACGGCATTTTTGGGTCCGAGCACCGACCGTCGTACGCCGACACCAGGCAGCAGGACACCAAACCGTTCAACCCCAAGCACGTGAAGTACGAGGTCTTTGGGCCGGCCGGGGCAATGGCCGACATCAGCTATTTTGACGCCAATGGCGAGCCGAACCATATCAATGGCATCGTGCTGCCGTGGACGTTCGACATCTCGACGACGTTGCCGTCAATCGTGGGAAATGTGGTGGCACAGGGCAATAGCGATAGTCTCGGCTGCCGCATTGTGGTGGACGGCGTTGTCAAAACCGAGAGGATTTCCCACCAATTGAATGCCTTCACCTACTGCGTGTTGACGGCCACATGAGTAACCAGCAATTGGAGACCCAGCCCGCCGCGCGACCACGTGTAGCGCGGATGATCCACCGCTTGTCGGTGCCCATTATCTTGGGTTGGCTCGGAATTGCCGTCCTCATCAGCATCGGCGTCCCTTCGCTGGAGAAGGTTACGGCTGAGCATGCGGTATCGCTGAGCCCGCTGGGCGCGCCGTCGTTCAAGGCGATGGAGCGCCTGGGCGAGGATTTCAAGGAAACCAATACCGGCGCTTTGGCAATGGTCCTGCTGGAGGGCCAGCAGCAACTCGGCGACGACGCGCACGAGTATTACAAGCGCCTGGTTCACCTTTTGGAAGCCGATCACGCGCATGTGCAACACGTCCAGGATTTCTGGGGCGATCCGCTTACCCGCGGCGCCGCGCAGAGCCAGGACGGTAAGGCCGCATATGTTCAGGTGAACCTGAACGGCAACGCGGGTGCGGCCGCGGGCGACGAATCTGTCATGGCGATCCGAAAGATCGTGCGGGAGGCTTCGCCCCCACCGGGGCTCAAGGTCTATGTGACCGGCCCCGCACCCATCGTCGCCGATATGAATATCTCCGGTCAAAAGACCGTCCTGCTGGTTACGGTGGTCAGCCTTTGCGTGATCTTTCTGACGTTGATGTTCGTTTATCGGTCGATTGTCACGGTCATTCTTTTGTTATTCATCGTCGGCCTGGAATTGCAGATCGCGCGCGGAATGGTCGCGTTGATTGGTCATCTCGGGCTGGTCGGACTTACCACCTTCGCCGTCAACCTGTTGGTCGCCGCCGTCATCGCGACGGGAACCGACTACGGCATATTCTTCGTCGGCCGATATCAAGAGGCGCGGCAGGCCGGTGAAAGCCGGGAAGACGCGTTCTACACCACCTTCAGCGGGGTCGCCAAGGTGGTGTTGGCCTCCGGATTGACCATCGCCGGCGCGGTGCTGTGCCTCAGCTTCACCCGACTTCCCTATTTCCAACCGCTGGGCATCCCCTGCGCCGTCGGTATATCGGTCGCGGTGCTGGTCGCGCTGACGCTGGGACCAGCGCTGCTGGCCGCCGGGGCCCGGTTCGGCCTGTTCGAGCCACGGCGGGCGGTCTCGGCCCACAGGTGGCGACGGATTGGTACGGCGATCGTCCGGTGGCCGGCGCCTATTCTGATTGCCAGCTTGGCTGTCGCATTGATCGGGCTCTTGGCCTTGCCGAATTATCGCCCTAGCTATGACGACCAGAAATTCATTCCGCAAAGCATTCCCGCCAATGTGGGGTATGCGGCGGCGGCGCGGCACTTTCCCGGCCAGCGAATGCAGATGCCCGAGATTCTGTTGGTCGAGACCGATCATGATTTGCGCAATCCGACGGATATGTTGGTGATCAACAAACTCGCCAAGGGTGTGCTGGCAGTTCCGGGAATTGCCACGGTGCAGACCGTCACGCGGCCCGAGGGAACTCCGCTGCAGCACACGACGATCCCGTGGATCATCAGCATGAGCCAGGCGAGCCAGATGCAGAACATGGCATTCCAAAAAGACCGCATGAACGACATGCTCGTCCAGGCCAACGAGCTCGGAAAAATGATCGGCATCATGCAGCACATGTTGGATCTGATGCGGGAGCTCGTCGCCACGACTCACCACATGGTCCAGACGACGCATGAAATGCAGGACATTACGTCGGACTTACGCGATCACATCTCGGATTTCGAGGATTTCTTCCGGCCGCTTCGCAGTTATTTCTACTGGGAAAAGCACTGCTACGACATTCCGGTCTGTTTCTCCATCAGATCCATCTTCGACACGCTCGACGGCGTTGACTTGATCAGCGACAAGCTGCAGGAGATGGTGAAAGACCTCGACCAGCTCGATGCGCTGCTGCCCCAGCTGGTCATGCAGATCCCGCCCATGATCGAAACCATGTCGGGCATGCGCAGCATGATGCTGACGATGCACAGCACCATGTCCGGCGTGATGGGCCAGATGGATTCGAGCGCCAAGGATCCGAGTATTATGGGGCAGGCTTTCGACGCCTCCAAAAACGACGATTCCTTCTACCTGCCGCCGGGAATCATCAACGGCTCCGAGTCCTTCAAGCGGGTCGAGAAGGTGTTCATGTCGCCGGACGGGAAGGCTTTCCGTCTGCTCATTTCGCAGCGGGGTGACCCGGCGACTCCCGAGGGCCTCTCGCGGGTGGAACAGATCAAGACGGCGGCTGAGGAGTCGCTCAAGGGCACTCCCCTCGAAAACTCCAAGATCTACCTGACCGGTACGGCGGCGATCACCAAAGATTTGGTGGACGGATCCAAATTCGATCTCTTGATCGCCGGCGTCTCCGCGCTCTGCCTCATTTTCATCATCATGCTGATCATGACGCGAAGTTTCATTGCCGCCATGGTGATCGTCGGCACGGTATTGCTTTCGTTGGGCGCGTCCTTCGGGCTGTCCGTGCTGGTCTGGCAGTACCTCCTCGGCATGCAGCTGCACTGGACGGTGCTGTCCACGTCGGTCATCGTGTTGTTGGCGGTGGGTTCCGACTACAACCTGCTGCTGGTTTCCCGCATGAAGGAGGAATTAGGCGCCGGGATCCATACGGGCATCATCCGCGCCATGGGCGGTACCGGGAAGGTCGTGACGAACGCCGGCCTGGTGTTCGCGTTCACCATGGCCTCGATGGTGGTCAGCGATCTGCGCAGCATCGGCCAGGTGGGCACGACGATCGGCCTGGGCTTGCTGTTCGACACGTTGATCGTGCGTGCGTTCATGACGCCGGCCGTCGCCGCACTGCTGGGACGTTGGTTCTGGTGGCCACAGCTGGTGCGCCCCCGCCCCGCGAGCACCATGCTGCGGCCCACGGGGCCTCGTCCGGTGGTCCGTTCATTGCTCCTGAAGCAGTCCCAGTAAGTGGCGGCTTTCTACTTCAGGATGGGGACGGCAACCGTGGGGAACGTTGTGACACCAGGCAATTGCGCCGCCTGTCGGATGAGGGCCGTATGACGACCCAACGCACCCGGCCTCCCACCATTGCCAGGAACATCCGCCGCTTTTCGGTGCTCATCATCATCGGGTGGGTGGCGTTGACGCTGCTGGTGACGTTCGGCGTGCCGCGGCTCGAGATCGTGGGTCAACAGCATTCGGTGCCGCTGGCCCCTCAGGACGCGCCGGCGGTCCAGGCCATGCAGCGTATGGGCAGGGACTTCAAAGAGTCCGATTCGGACAGCTTCGCGATGCTGGTGCTGGAGGGGCAGCAGCAGCTGGGAGACCAGGCACACGCCTACTACGACAAATTGGTTCGTGAGCTCAAAAGCGACACCAAGCACATCGAGCACGTGCAGGATTTGTGGGGAGATCGCCTCACCGCGGCGGGTGCGCAAAGTCCCGACGGCAAGGCCGTCTATGTGCAGTTGAATCTGGCGGGTAATCAGGGCACGACTCTTGGCCAGGAATCTGTGGCGGCAATCCGCGATATTATCGCGCGGACGCCACCGCCTCCCGGTCTCAGCGCCTATGTCACCGGTCCGGCAGCGCTCTTTTCCGATATGCAGCTCGCCGGTGACCGATCCATTCTGAAAATGACGATGATCGGCGCCTTGATCATCTTCATTGTGCTGCTTTTCGTGTACCGCTCGATCACCACCGTCATTCTGTTGTTGCTCACGGTGGGCATCGAAGTGTTCACTGCGCGCGGTGTCATCGCGTTTATCGCCGACCACGATTTCATCGCGCTGTCTACGTTTGCCGTCAACCTGCTGGTGGCCCTGGCAATGGCCGCCGGGACCGACTATGCGATCTTCTTCTTCGGCCGCTATCAAGAGGCGCGTCAGGCCGGCGAAGACCGGGAAACGGCGTTTTTCACCACCTATCGCAGCGTCTCCCCCGTGGTCTTGGGTTCCGGTCTGACGATCGCCGGCGCGATGTTGTGTCTGAGCTTCACCCGCATGCCCATCTTCCAGACCATGGGCCTGCCTTGCTCCATCGGCATGCTGATTTCGGTGGTGATCGCCCTGACGTTGGTTCCGGCGGTGCTGACCGTCGGAGGTGGCTTCGGGTTATTCGACCCGACGCGCACGATCGGGTTCGGCCGGTGGCGGCGGATCGGCACGGCAATCGCCCGCTGGCCCGCCCCGATCCTGTGCGCGACGATAGCGGTCGCCGTGGTCGGCCTGGCGACCTTGCCCGGCTATCAGACGAGCTACAACAACCGGCTCTACATGCCCGACGACGTTCCCGCCAACGTCGGGTACGCGGCCGCCGATCGTCATTTCAATCAATCGCGAATGATGCCCGAAATCGTGATGATCGAGGCCGACCACGACATGCGGAACCCGGCAGATTTCCTGGTGCTGCACAAGCTTGCCAAGGGAATCTTCAAAGTCCATGGGATTTCTCGTGTGCAGGGCATCACGCGGCCCGAGGGAACGCCGATCCAGCACACGTCGATCCCGTTCCTGCTCAGCATGCAACAAGCGACCATGCAGCAAGACATCAAGTACATCCAGGCGCGCATGGACGACATGCTCGTGCAAGCGGACATGATAGCCAAGCAAATTCAAATTATGAAACGTATCTATGAATTGCAGAGCCGGATGACCGACATTACGCACGACACGATCGGCAAGACCAAAGAAATGGCCGTAATCCTTTATGAGCTGCGGGACCATATATCCGACTTCGAGGATTTCTACCGGCCCTTCCGCAGCTATTTCTATTGGGAAAAACATTGCTATGACATCCCAGTATGCTGGGCAATAAGAAATATATTCGATGAGATCGACGGCATCGATACGCTCAGCGACAAACTGACGGATCTCCTCAAAGATCTCGATAATATGGACAAGCTGATGCCTCAGCTGCTCGAGCAGTATCCGCCGATGATCGCGATGTCGGAGGACATGCGGAACATGATGCTGACGAACCACAGCACCATGTCCGGGATCATCGGCCAAATGAGCAGCAACGACAAGGACGCCACCGCCATGGGAGAGGCGTTCGACGCCTCCAGAAATGACGACTCGTTCTATCTGCCGCCGGATATCTTCGACAATGCGGACTTCAAGAAAGCGATGAGCCAATTCTTGTCGCCGGACGGAAAGGCGGCTCGCTTCATCATCTCGCACCGGGGCGACCCGGCGACGTCCGAGAGCGTGTCCCGCATCGACAAGATCCGGACAGCGGCGGAAGAATCGCTCAAGAACACGCCGCTGGAAAGCGCCAAGATCAACATCGCGGGCACCGCGTCGACGTTCAAGGACTTCCGGGACGGTTCGACCTACGACCTCTTGATCGCGGGTGTTGGCGCGCTGTGTCTGATTTTCATCATCATGCTCATCATCACCCGAAGTTTTGTGGCCGCCCTCGTCATCGTGGGTACGGTGACGCTTTCGCTGGGCGCCTCGTTTGGGTTGTCGGTGCTGATCTGGCAGTACATCTTCGGTATCGAGCTGTACTGGATGGTGCTGCCCATGTCGGTCATCGTCTTGTTGGCGGTCGGGTCGGACTACAACCTGCTGCTGGTGTCCCGCATGAAAGAGGAAATTGCCGGCGGTATCAATACGGGCATCATTCGCGCGATGGGCGGCACCGGGAAGGTCGTGACGAACGCGGGTCTGGTGTTCGCGTTCACGATGGCGTCGATGGTGGTCAGCGATTTGCGCATCATCGGCCAGGTCGGTACCACGATCGGCCTGGGCCTGATGTTCGATACCTTGATCGTGCGCTCGTTCATGACGCCGACCATCGCGGCGCTGCTCGGGCGTTGGTTCTGGTGGCCGCTGTTGGTTCGGCCGCGGCCGGCCAGCCTGCTGCTTCGCTCCGTGGGCACCCGCCCGGCGGTGCGCACCCTGCTGCACCGCGACGATGACGCGGACGCACCCACCGTCGAGATCCCTGTCCCCCGGTCCACCGTCTAGGCCTGTACCCGGGGTTACCCGCTGTCGCTTTCCAATACCGTTACGCGCCAGACGGTTTCGCACCAATACGTACTCGGCGCCAGGATCGAATCGACTGCATGCGCCGAGAGCCAGATGGCAATCGTGGCTGCGGGGAAACTCCCACACGTTGATAATTGACGTCAGCGTGGGAACTATTTCGGAAATCCCCACACGGCCAGCTCACATTGTAAGATGCGTCCATGCCATTGGCTCGATGGCAATAGGTTTGGGGGCATTATGTTGAGCCAGAGCCCAATTCCGTCCGCGGTTGACCACAATAGACACGGACCCGTGCGCCGATGCCAACGCGGGGTATTCACGTCGTCGAGCGAGTGATCGCATGACAAACGAGACCCGCAGCATGGACTTGCGCGCGACCGCCGCCCTCACCCAGGCGGAGGACTCGCTCGCGCTGTTGTCGGAGCGATTCCCCGGCTCGGCCCGCGAGCGCCTCCACCACCTGCCATTATTTTTGCTGCCGCACGTCCTACGGCGGATAGCGTTCTTCGACAACGTATATCGCAGGATCTTGACGGTGCCCGGCGTCGTGATGGAGTTCGGCGTCCGGTTCGGACGCGACCTCGCGATCCTCGACGGTCTTCGGACCCTTCACGAGCCGCTGAACTATGGACGATCGATCGTTGGTTTCGATACTTTCAGCGGCTTCCCCTCTATCGATGATCGCGACGGCGACCACGAGATGGCGCAGGTCGGTGGGCTGGCGACCGGCGAGCGCTACGAGAACTTTCTCATCGATGTGCTCGCGGCGCGCGAGGAGATGAGCCCGTTCTCGCACATCCGCAAGTTCGACGTCCGTACCGGCGATGCACCGGAGCAATTGGCCGCGTACCTCGACGAAAATCCGCAGACCATCGTGGCGTTCGCCTACTTCGACATGGATATCTACGAGCCGACCAAGCGTTGCCTCGAGCTCTTGCGGAAGCACGTCACCAAGGGAACCGTAATCGGCTTCGACGAACTGAACTGCGGCGAGTTCCCCGGGGAGACGCTCGCCGTGCAAGAGGTCTTCGGGCTCGACCAAGTCCGCCTACAACGCACCGGGCACGGCAACCCCGGGCTGCCGTCGTTCCTCGTAATCGAGTAAGGCGGTGGTATCGGTGAGTATCAATAACACTCACGGTTCGTCGGCGGGGCCACTCATCTCGGTTTGCGTACCGATGTACAACAACGGCGCTACGATCGCGCGTTGTCTGCGCAGCATCGTGGAGCAGGACGGCGATTTCGAGCTTTTGGTCGTGGACGACGATTCATCGGACGATAGCGCGGCTATCGCCGAAACAATGCTTCGAGCGGGTGACCGACTCATACGCAACGACTCCAACCTCGGCGGCCACGGAAACCACACCAAATGTTTGGAACTAGCGCGAGGCAGCCTTATCCAGTTCGTACACGGCGATGACTGGTTGCTTCCGGGAGCGCTGACGACACTGGCCCGGTGTCTCGAGGATCCATCTGCGGGAATGGCTTTCGCGCCCCGGCGGGTGGTGACCGACGACGCCGACTGGCTGCGGAATTGCGGCACGCTCCATACGCACTTTCGGAAGCTCAGAGAGCACAACGAAGGCTCGTCGCTGGTCACGCAGCTGGCGATGGTGGGGTTACGTTACAACTGGATAGGCGAAGTGACCTCCGTGATGTTTCGGCGACGGCTGGCCCTGAGCGCTGGGGGCATTCGCGATGACATCTTTCATCTGGCAGACCTCGATCTTTGGTTGCGACTAATGGTCAGGTCGACGGTTTATTTTGTACCGCAAGAGCTTTCGGTGCGGTGCCATACGGCTTTTACGGCAGAAGAGTTCGCGGCACAAACATGGTGGCTCGACAATCTACGCATCATCACGTGGATGATCGTGGATCCCGCTTCGCCCGCCATCGTCCGGATTATTTCCGTCGCATGGTGGTTACCGGCATGGTTGACTGTGGCCGTCGGCGTCATACTCCTTGGTCCGGATCGGCGATCACGCTTGAAAATCTTGGCCCTCGCACCTTTTCGCGAATTCTCTCATGCTTGGCGCTTGCGTCGTGGGTTAGCCGAGTTGCCGGCCTCGACGGCAGCAGCAGGTTGAGCACCGACCTCCGGATCAGCGTGAGTGGCCGCCCATCGCAGACCCTCGCCGTGGCGCGAGCGACAGGCCACGCTCGGAGGTCACTCATTGTTGGTTGTTGACCGCTTCCTCCCCCAAGAACGTCTCCACCTGTTCAACACAGAGGCGTTCTTCCGATTGCACGAAGGCGGCAACGGTCACTATTTTCAGTGGTCGGTCAACGGCAACGCCTGCATCACAGCGCATTTCACGCAAGTATCTCCGGCGGTCTTCCGCAGCCCGGCGCGCGGTACTTTCGGTGCACTGAGTCATCTTCCTGGTGTCACGCTCAAGGACTTGCAAGTGTTTATCTCCGAGATTGTGGCCTACCTACGGGAACGCGGTGGCAAGCTCCTGCAGGTACTGCTACCTCCGTTACAGCACGACCCAGCAGACATTTCCCGACAGTACTTTCTCTTCCGCGCAAATGGGTTCACGGAATCACTCGTCGATCTCAACTACGGCCAGCGCGTGGATGACCAGCCGTTCGCTGAGAAGATCAATTCGGCCAAACGCCAACGTTTGAACAAATGCCGGCGCGAAGGCTTCGAAGTCTCCGCGGTTCCGGCCGAACGAATATCCGACGTCTACGACGTGATCACTGAAAACCGAGCCGCTCGTGGCTATCCCATGACTATGGGCCAAGAATCGCTGCGGCAAATGCAGAAGCTTTTCCCCGACGCCGTGCAGCTGTACCTGTGTGAACACCAGGGGCGGATAGCTGCCGCTGCCATCTGCCTCCGACTGAGCCAGAACGTGCTTTACGCCTTCTATTGGGGTGATCGTCCCGGTTACAAACAGTTCAGCCCCGTAGTATTGATTGCGGAGTACCTCTACCAGAGCTGCCAGATCGCTGGCATTGACCTGCTCGATGGGGGTACCGGAACCTTGGACCTGCAACCTAATTCGGGGCTGATCGATTTCAAGCGAGAGTTGGGATTCAGCGAATCGTTGAAATTTCGGTTGGAGAAGCGCCTTGAGCCGTGACATCCACTCATACAGCCGCGCGTACCGCACACTGCCATTCGAGGCGATCCAATCCGACTATCGCCGGCGCGTGGTGCTGCAACAAGTTGCCGCATTCCAACCAGCATCGCTACTGGAAGTGGGCTGTGGTCTGCGGCCGCTGTTCATCGATCTCGACCCGTCGATTTTCGCCGCAGTGGTAGAGCCTTCTCCCGAATTCTCCTGTCTCGCACGCGCATTGGCGGAGACTCGTGAAGAAGTTGTGGTGGTGGAGGGCTTTCTGGAGCAGGTGCCCGGCGAGCTGCGGCCGGGCGGTTTTGATTTCATCGTGCTGAGCGGCGTGCTGCACGAAGTCGACGAACCGCAAGAGTTGCTGCAAGCGCTACGCCCCCACTGCCACGCCGGCAGCGTGGTGCACGTCAACGTACCCAACGCGCGATCGTTACATCGCCTGCTCGCGGTCGAGATGGGCCTGATCGACAGCCCATTCGAACTGTCCTCCACACAGAAGCAGATGCAGCAGCGCTCGACCTTCGACCTTGAGAGCCTTGCCGAACTACTCCGACAGGAAGGCTTCCACGTCGAATCCACCGGTAGCTACTTCATCAAGCCCTTTACCCACGCGCAGATGCAGGAGCTGTGCGATACCGGCTTGCTCACCGAAGCTCACTTGGAGGGACTCTTTCGCTTGAGTGAGCGCATGCCCGGGTTCGGTTCCGAGATTTATATCAATGCAAGGCCGGGGTGGCTGTCGGCCGGCATCGGGGAACTCAGCGGTGCGACGGAATGAACGAGCGGCAGGCATCGACGACTCGCTTGACGTCGTCCGGGGACAAATGCGGACCTATGGGCAGGCTCAGATGAGTACACGCGGCCCGTTCAGTGACGGGGAATGCACCCTCGCGAAGGCCGAGAGAGGCAAACGCGCCCGACAAGTGCGGCGGGACCGGGTAGTGCACCAGTGTTTGGATTCCCTTGGCGGAAAGGTGCTTCTGTAGTTCATCGCGCGAGTCATGGTCGACCACGTACAGGTGCCACACATGTTCACGATCGGACGCTTCACGAGGCAATGTCAGTCCCCGGATGTCGGCGAGCTCCTGGGTGTAGCGCTGTGCGACCACTCGCCGCCGAGCGTTCCATGCGTCGAGATACTGCAATTTCTGATGCAGGACCGCCGATTGGATCTCATCGAGTCGCGAGTTTGTCCCGAGGAAGTCGTGCATGTACTTGCGGCTGCTCCCGTAGTTGCGGAGCGACCGCACGCGCGCGGCGATGTGCGGATCGTCGGTGGTCACAGCGCCCCCATCGCCGAGGGCTCCCAAGTTTTTTCCTGGATAGAAACTCCATGCCACGGCGGCTCCGTGGGCTCCGATGCGCCGGCCCTGATAGCACGCCCCGTGGGCCTGAGCGGCATCTTCCACGACCGCCAGGCCGTGCTTTCTCGCGACCGCCAGAAGCTCGGCGAGATCTGCGGGTTGCCCGAACAGGTGCACGGGAACAAGGGCACACGTTCGCGGAGTGATTGCTTCCTCTACCCGAGCGGGATCGAGGGTCCACTGACCACCAATCGGTTCCACCCCGACGGGGTGAGCGCCCGTGCGCGCTACCGCCATCCAGGTTGCGATGAAGGTATTCGTCGGGACAATGACCTCGTCGCCGGGACCTATCCCGAGTGACTGCAGCGCAAGGGCGATGGCGTCCAGACCGCTACCGACTCCGACCGCATGCGCGGCGCCGACGAAGGCAGCAAATTCACGCTCGAATGCGGCTGTCTCTTCCCCGAGTACATAGCGGCCGCCACGGACGACTCGCGCGATGGCCTGCATAAGCGGGCCTTGGAGTTCTTGGGTAGCCGCACGAATATCCAGAAATGGAACCGTGACGAGGGCGTCGGTCAATATCCGACTCCACGCCCGAATTCATTTCCTTCCGAGTTCTTCTTCAGTTTGGCTGAGCTCGGCATGCAGTGGCGGGGGCTCGACTCCTTACCGTGGCCGCCGAAAACGCAGGCCCCCGAGGTGACAATCCGAGACCGTGATTGCTGCTTGTCGCGGCGATTGTCCGGCAGCCGGATGATGCTTCGGTTAGGCATCGTCGCACTCATCGGCTGAGCCGCGGACGGCGTCCAGGAATTCTTGATAGTCCCGGATGTAGTCGGCCTCGTCGTACGGCGACGAGGCGAAGACCAAACATATAGCCCCGCTGCAGAAGTCGGTGATTTCCCGCCAAATCATGCTCGGCAGGTACAGCCCGTAGTAAGAACGATCGAGCGAGATTTTGCGTCGACCTACCCCATCGTCGAGTGTGATCGCGAAGGATCCAGAGGCCGCCACTACGAATTGCTGCAGCCTTCGATGTGCATGTCCACCACGCTCGGCTCCCCCTGGAATGTCATACAGGTAGTAGGCCCTCTTTATGTTGAAAGGAATGTCAACCCCGCTATAGAGCGGAGAGAGGCTGCCGTTAGGGCCCTCCATCCTTTTGAGCTTGGTCAGCGTGCATTCGTCGAGACGGCTCATTAACTACGTATATTTTCTGAGGCTCAAAAAATCACGATAATGATACACGTAGTCGTCAGGTTCAAACGGGCTGGAAGCCAGCACAAGCGCCACCGAATTCGTCGAAAAATTCACCATTTCCCGCCAGAGAAGATGGGGCACCCAGAGAGCGTGGTACGAACGATTCAACGTGTAGTGAACGCGATGCGAACCATCGTCCACCATGACATCGAAGCTCCCCGACAGTGCCATGATGAATTCCTGAGTCGTACGGTAGGCATGACCGCCCCGCACCGCGCCGCCTGGGACGTCATAGATCCAAAAGGCCCGTTGTATGTCGAAGGACACGTGCTGGCCCGCCTCGATGAAGGTCAGGTTTCCTCGGGGGTCGTGCACTTTGGGCAGATCGATCAAAGCCACCGCCCTGGCCTCGCAGGCAGCCGGTCGGACCTCCAAAGTGAGGTCCCCGGGTCCGTCTACAGGGGCTGCGACATCACCGTTAAGCGACACTCGGCATCCCCCTCAGCTTTGACATAATTGACATTTGTTTAATACGGTAATTAGACGTTTGCCAAATACCATAATTGACGTTTGCTAAATATCTTTTTGGTCAATAATCAATGGCACCCGTCCCGAGGTCACAGCTACTGTATACCCGTATTTAGCAAAGTCACCACATGTTGCTGGTCGTTACGAATAGCTGTAACGTTTTGTCATGGGGGCCGGTCTATTGTGGTGTCGGCAATGCGGTAGAGCGTTTTTCGGCCGCTCCGACGCGCGATATTGCTGCGGGGCATGCCGACAGAAGGCTCACCGTGTCCGCGCCAGACGCCACGCCGCCGAGCAGACGGTGCCTGAGCCGGGCCCGGAGGACCCGCCTGCAGGCACATCGTCGGTCACGGAGTCGTAACCGGCCCATATCGCTATCGACCTATACCCGCAACATGCCGGTACCCACCATGAAATACTCCCAAGTGTGAGCGCACTGGCGATCGAGGTCGAAGGCCTCACAAAGACATTCGGGGGGAACACGCCCGCGCTGGCCGGCGTGGACTTCTCGGTTCCGGCCGGGACGGTGTGCGGGCTACTCGGCCAGAATGGCGCCGGCAAAACCACCACGATCAATATCCTGTCCACGCTGATCCGCCCGACTTCGGGCAGCGCCAGGGTGGCCGGCCACGACATCGCCCGCCAGGCCGCAGAGGTCCGGGCCAGCATCGGGATGGCCGGACAGTTCACCGGCATGGATCCCATGCTCACGGGCCGGGAAAACCTGGTGTTGTTCGGCAGGCTGCGCGGATTGAACCGCCGGCGGGCGAAAGCCCGCGCCGACGAACTGCTCGAACAGTTCGACCTCGTTGCGGCCGCCGACCGGCGGCTCTCCACCTATTCCGGAGGCATGTTTCGGCGCGTGGACCTCGCCAGCGCCCTGGTGGTGCCCCCGAGGGTGCTCTTTCTCGACGAGCCGACCACGGGGCTGGACCCACGTAGCCGCCGCGACGTGTGGGCCCTGGTGAGTGCGTTGACCCTGCAGGGCATCACCGTGCTGCTGACGACGCAGTACCTCGAAGAGGCCGACGTGCTGAGCGACTCGATCGTCGTCATCGACCACGGGCAGGTGATCGCCAGCGGCACCGCCGAGGAGCTCAAGCGCGCGGTGGGTACCAGCTACTGCCAGGTGACCCCGACAAATCCCGCCGATCTGCCCCGGGTCGTGGGCGCGCTGACCGGACTCGACGGGGTGGATATCGACACCGACACGAGTTCGGTGTCGGTGTTCGCCCCGAACGGCGTGGCCACGCTGGTCGACGTATTCCGCCGGGTCGACGCACTAGGCCTCGAACTCGCCGACATCTCGCTGCGCAAGCCCTCGCTCGACGAAGCGTTCCTGCATCTGACCGAACGGACCGTCGCCCGGTCATGAGTGCCCTGGCCGCCCTCACCGAACGTTCGCTGAAATCCGCGGCACGCGACGGCGAGATGATCTTCGAAATTCTCTCCCCCGCAGCGTATTTGGCGGGGTTCAGCGTGGCGCTGCACGGCCTGATCGACACGGGGCCCGTCAGTTATACGCAATATTTCCTACCTGCGGTGGTCGCTCAATCGATGATCTTCGTCGGGCTGATGACTGCGGATCGTGCGGCACGTGACCACCTCTATGGGATCGGTGAGCGGATGCGGACCCTGCCCGTCGCTGCGGCGGCCACAGTAACCGCCCGCACGGTGGCCACCCTGATGCGCGGCGTGCTCTCCCTGGTGGTGGCGCTGATTGCCGGCTATGCCTTCGGCTTCCGGATAACCGGGGGATTTGGATACGCGGCGGCCTTCCTGCTCATTTCCTTACTGCTGTGCCTGGCCGTAACTCTGGGCGCGGACGCGCTCGGGTCGAGCGCGAAGAGTGTCCAGGGGGCCAGCCACTTCTTGTTCGTCCCCCAGCTGCTGCTGTTCATGCTGTCCACCGGAATCGCCCCCGAGAAGACCTTTCCCGATTGGTTACGCCCATACGTCCGCAACCAACCGATTTCACAATTCGCCGAAACCCTGCGCGGCCTGTCCACTGGGCAGGTGCTGCTCAGTAATCTGGCGGCCACCCTGGCCTGGTGTCTGGGCATGGTGCTGGTCTTCGGCGCGATCACGTTGCGCATGCAGAGGCGCGGCTAGTGACGCATCGCCTCGAACCGCAGGGTTCCCTGATGACCCAGAGCTGGGTGCAGGCCGGCCGACTGCTGCTTCGATGGCGGCGTGATCAAGCGGTGCTGATGGGGTCGCTGCTGTTGCCCGTCTTCCTGCTCTTCATCTACAAAATTGTGCTCGGTGAGCAGGTGCACAGGGTCACCGGTGTGGACAGCGTGTACGGCGTGGTCCCCATGTGTGCGGTGCTATCCGCGCTGTTCGGCTCCCTGGGAAACTCGGTGGGCATCACCATGGACCGCGAGTCGCGCCTGATGAGCCGGATGTGGGTGCTCCCGATACGCCGGGCGAGCCCGATCACCGGTTGGGTGACCGCGGAAGTCGTGCGCGCGTTCATCGGCACCATCCTGATCACCGCCATCGGGCTGGCAATGGGGCTGCGTTTCACGCAGGGCTGGCCCGCAGCTTTGGTCTTCATCCTGGTCCCGTCGATCGTCGTGACCGGGTTTACCGCTCTGGTGATGGCGATGGCGATCCGCAACAACGGCCGCACCGCGATGACCTGGCTGCTGAGCGCCACCTTCGCGCTGGCATTCATCAATCCCGGCGCCACTCCAATCAAGCTATTCCCGGAGTGGGCTCAGCCATTGATCCGCATGCAACCGATGTCCCCGCCCATCGAGACCATGCGAGCGCTAGCCCACGGCGGCCCGATCACATGGCCTCTCACGGCCACTTTGATCTGGGCGGCCGTGCTGCTCGCCGTGTTCATTCCAATCTCGGTACGCGGCTACCGATTAGCCGCCGAAGCCAGCGCGTGACTCACGCTGACGACACGCCGGCCAAGCCGCTGATCTCGGTGTGCGTCCCGATGTACAACAACAGCGCGACCATCGAGCGTTGTCTACGCAGCGTCCTGGATCAGGAAGGTGTCGAGTTCGAGATCGTCATCGGCGATGATCAGTCGACCGACGATGGCGCTGCTACTGCCAGATCATTGCTTCGCCCCGGGGACCGCTTGATACGCAACGAGTCTCGACTGGGCCTGAACGGAAACCACAACAGGTGTTTGGAACTCGCGCGTGGCGACCTCATCCAGTTCCTGCACGGTGACGATTGGTTGCTCCCCGGAGCCCTGCAGACGCTTGCCAGGTGTTTCGACGATCCTGACGTCGGATTGGCCTTTGCGCCCCGGCGGGTGCAGACTGACGACCTCCCCTGGAGCGAGCGGCGACGGTCGCCGAGCAAACTCCACGTCTACTTTGTGAAACTTCGGGAACACAATCGCGGGTCGTCGTTGGTCCTGCAGATCGTGGCCCTGTGGGGCGCGAGCGCCAACCTGATCGGCGAACCGAGCTGCGTGATGTTCCGGCGCCGGGTGGCACTGGACGCGGGGGGCCTACGCGACGACATCTATCAGACCGTCGACTTGGATTTCTGGTTGCGCCTCATGCTGCGGTCAGCGGTTGACTTTGTGCCACAAGAACTCTCGGTGCGACATCACACCGCCAGCACGGAGTCGGCGAACATCACCAAGGCACACCGACACTGGCTGGACCAATTACGCATTCTGACGTGGATGGTCGTGGATCCGGCATCAACCGTCGCTGTGCGGGCCGCTGCTCTGCCGTGGTGGTTACTCGCATGGCTGGGGCTGCTCCTCAAGGTGACGGTGTTTGGACCTCAACGATCTTCGCGCCTGAAGACGTTGCTGGCGGCGCCTGCTGGCGAGTTCAGGCGGGCGAGACGATTCCGGGCTACGCTGACGCGTGTATCGCGCTAGTTACCGCGCCGGACACGTCGTCCTTCCCTGTCACTCGAACCTGCGGCCCTTATTAATTGGAGTAGTGCCGTATGCACTCCTCCAAATAACGGCGCCTGACCAACTCAGCGAGGAAATAGTCCACATCGTAAGGGATTGAATCGAACTAGATCTCGCCGCTCACCGTGTCGAAGGGAAGAAGTCCGCCGAGTCGATCCACGTGCGGTTTTGCGCGATGCCGGCCGGGTTGATGATCATGAATCCAACGCGCTCGGTCCGGTAGTTGATGTGGGCATAGCGTGAAACTCGCCAATTCTCCGGTTGTGGACACTTCCACTTCCATGGGCGCTATGGTTTATGGGCCACCTGCGAGCCTGGGCTGGGCGGCCCTAAAGTTTGATGTGAGCACAAATAGATAATTGGATCACGGAGAGGGACACCCAAATTGGTGGAACCGTTGACAACGAGCGGTCAGCGGCGGATTCGTGAGCGGATCCGATCTCGAAGTACTCCCTCGAAATTGCCGAATAGCGACACCGATTTTTCCGATCGAGGGTCTCATCCAGAACGCACGGGATTTCGCCCGGACATCGAGGGATTGCGCGGCGTTGCGGTGTTGGCGGTGGTCCTGTTTCATTGCAGTGCACCGGGATTGGGTGGCGGGTTCGTCGGTGTGGACGTCTTCTTCGTCATCTCGGGCTTTCTTATTACTGGGCTGCTCTGGCGTGAGGCGACCGCCGCGGGGACGGTCCGGCTGAGCCGGTTCTACGGCGCGCGCGCCCGCCGGCTGCTGCCGGCATCGGCCACGGTGGGCGTCGTTACCACGATTGCCTCGGTCCTGCTGCTGTCTCCGTTGGAGGCGAAAGCGGTGATCGGTGACGGCATCGCCAGCGCGCTCTATGTCGGCAATTATCGATTCGCGCGACAAGGCGTCGACTACTTTCACATAAGCAAGAACACGATCTCGCCCTTCCAGCACTATTGGTCTCTGGGCGTCGAGGAACAGTTCTATCTCGTATGGCCGGCGCTGATCATCGGTACGGCGTGGCTCGTCCGGCGTGCACGTCGGCGCGCCGCGACCGCACATGCCACGTCGTCGGTGACTCCGTACCTGCTGGTCCTCGCGCTGGTCGGCGCCGTGTCGTTTGCCATGTCGCTGGCAGCTACCCGCGCGGCGCCTCCTGTGGCGTTCTTTTCGTTACACACTCGGGCGTGGGAGTTAGCCGCTGGCGGCTTGGTGGCGCTCACAACCAACCAGTGGCGGCGGCTGCCGGCGTTTTTAGCCATCATCGTGGGATGGGGGGGCATGGCCCTGATCTTGTTGGCCTGCAACCAGGTCGATGCGACCACGCCTTATCCGGGTACCGCCGCGCTGCTGCCTGTGCTCGGCACGGGGCTGGTGATTGGCGCCGGCTGTGCCGCAGCTTCTCGGGGGTGCGGCCGTGTCTTGGCGTCGCGGCCGATGCGAGCGGTTGGTCGGGTGTCATATTCGTGGTATCTCTGGCACTGGCCGGTGCTGCTGCTCGCGACGCCGTTGCTGGGCCGCCCGATGGGGCCGCTAGACGGCGTGGCAGCGGTTGTCGTCTCCTTCGGCCTGGCGGTGCTCACGCTGCGCCTCATCGAGAACCCCCTCCGATACTCCGCGTCGCTGCGCCGGTCGGCCGCCCGCAGTCTGGCGCTGGGTGCCGGTGCCACCGCGGTGGCGGTCTGTGTGGGCGTGACGCTGTTGGTATACGTGCCCACCCCGATCGGCCGCGGCCCCGCGGCTCCAGCACTGCGGGTCTCCGCGGGGCCTTCACCTGAAGGTCGAAATGTCGAGCTGTACGACGCGGCCGTTCGGCACGTCCTTGCGCAGGTTCAGGCCGCGGTGGCGTCATCCGTCGGCCTGAAGGACGTACCGTCAAACCTCGATCCGCCGCTTACCGACGCGGTTCGCGAAAGGGTGCCAAATGGCTTAGAGAGTTGCCTTCGCAACCTGATCGAAGTCGACCAACCCGAGTGCGCGACGGGCGACACCGCTTCGAAAACCACGGTTGCCCTGGTAGGCGACTCGAATGCCTTCAGTTGGAGTTCGGCGTTCCAGCAAGTCGCCGCGCAGCGGCACTGGCGACTGGAGGTCCTGACTAAGGGTGCCTGCCCGATGCTGGACCTGCCCCTCAAAGTTTTCGTTCAACGGAATTACACGGAATGCGAGCAGTGGCGCAATCAGATCATCGCCCGATTACAGGGTGAGCGTCCGCGGCTGGTGGTGCTGGGTATGTTGCGCCACGACAGCGGCACCGGCTCCCCGCCATACGCGCCGGCGTGGCTCGACAGCCTGACCCGCCTTCTGCGCCAGCTGCGGGAAACGGGCGCGAACGTGTTGGTGCTCGGGCCGACTCCTGACCTGCACTCAACGGCGCCGGATTGCCTGTCTGCCCACCTCGACGACGCGACAGCCTGTTCGGCGACAAGGTCGACAGCGGTCAACGATCCCGGCATGGCGGCGGAGAGGGCCGCCACCAACGCCGGCGGGGGGCAATACGCCGATGTCACCGAGCTGTTCTGCGCCCCGGACCGCTGCCCGGCCATCGTGGGCAACAACCTCGTGTACGGAGACGAATTCCATCTGACACCCGAGTATGCCCGGGTGCTGGCACCGGTAATGGGTGCGCTGGCCGATCGTGCGCTTATCGGTGGCTGACACACTGTGGGCTACGCGCCGCAACGCCCGTGGGTGTGTCTGGCGTCCCCTCTCGTCGGACCGTCGGCGGGCATACCGATACGAATCATTGGCCGCGATGACGTCTATTTGATCGACGCCGGCGAGACCGCCAACTACGAGATGGCAGTTCGGGCCTTGAGCTAAAGCGTCCATGGCGATAGAAACAGCACTGGGTGAGAACTACTGCGCCCGTCACCCGAACTTGCGAGCCTTGTTGGTGTAGTACTGGATGCACTGCTCCGGGTAACCGCGCCTATCCAGTTCGGTGAGAAAATAATCCACGTCGTAAGGGATTGAATCGAATTGGATCTCGCCGCTTGCAGTGTCCAAGATGAGATAGTCCGCAGCGTCGATCCACTTACGGTTTTGGCCTATGCTTCCCGGGTTGACGATCGTGAATCCACTGCGCTCGATCAGGTATTGATGGTGGGTATGGCCGATCATGTAGTGACGGTCGATCTCAATTTCCGTATCGGGGTAGATCCTTCGGTCATCGATGGTGTGTGTGCAGTGGTAGATGCCGAGATCGACATCCTCGAGGAGCTCCGTCAGGAAGCGGTCGCGTGAGAAAAGTGGACGGGAATGGCGATAGAAGTCTTGAACCAGCGGGATCTCATGATTAACGACCTCATCGCCACGAAACAGCCGTTCGTGATTGCCTTCGAGAACCTGAATTCCCGGCAGGCTCAGCACCAAGTCGATGCACTCGTCGTTCCACGGGCCGTAGTTGACTACGTCGCCCAAACACAGATAGGCATCGGCACGGTCTGCTGTCGCCGCGACAAACTGCTGCAGCGCAACGAGATTGCCGTGGATGTCGCTGAAAACCGCCACCCTCATGCGATCGCACCCTGTTCGACCAGGTAATCTCGGTATTCTCGCAATCCCGTGGCGAGTAGGCGCGGTGCAAATTGCCACGTGCGGCGTGCCTTGTCGATCGAGAGTGGCGCAAATCCCGGAAACGCGCCGGCCGCAACGGGTTCGATGTCCAGCGTCGTCGGTGAATCGCCCTGGAGAGCGACGATTTGCTGCGCAAGCTCCAGGATACTCGTGTGCTCGCCGGACGCGATGTTGTAAATTCCGCCGTCGCCTCCGCCCACCGCGTTCAATACGCTGGCGGCCACATCGGCGACGTGCACGTAGCTAAATCTGGTGACACCGCCATTGACCATGCGTAACGGCTTGCCTTCGGCCGCCATACGCAGAAACGTCGGGATGACCTTGTTGTTCGGCTCGCCGGGACCGTACGGCGTAGCGACACGCAGTATCAAGACTTCCATGCCCGTGCGCTTGGAGATATTCGAGAGATACACCTCTCCGGCGAACTTGCTGACGAAGTATGCGGCGCCTAACTGCGCCGGGAACACCGAGTCCGACTCGGTACGTGCGCTATCGGCCTCTGCATAGAAATTGGCAGTGGAGAGGTGAACAAACCGCCGAACGCCTTGCTGCGCCGCCTCCTCCGCGAAGTTCGATACGGCCAACGCGTTGATCTGGTTGCACAGGTCCGCCTCGTGGAGGTCGTCCATGCGCATGGGGATGTACGCCGACAGGTGACACACGATGCTTATCTGATCCAGCGCGGCCTCACGGACCTGCGGGTCGCGGATATCGCCGGTGGGCACCCGCTCGCAGAGCGTCGCCAGATCTGCGGGCAATGGCGTTCGATTCTGCAAGACCGCGAGGCGGTAACCGGCATCGGCGAGGGCGCGAACCACATGCCCTCCGACAAAGCCGGTGGCACCAGTCACCAGCACAAGTTCTGTCGGTGTCGCGTCACTGGTCGTCATAGCTGCGTTCCATCGCCGCGCAGGAAGCCGGTCTGGCGCAGTTGCTCGACGTGGCTGTTGGGTACAACCAGTTCCTGCCAATACCGAAGAATGGTCACTTCGCTGACCGAATAGGTTGGCTCAACACCATTGAGTAGATAGTCGGCAATGATCTGCGGCTCGTTGAAGCCGGCGAGCGCACGCGCGGCCGTCGTTCCCGAGCACCGTGCGTTGATCTCGAAGACGTAGGCCTGACCATTCTTGACACGAAGTTGAATATTGCAGGCGCCAAACGGGTTCAACGCCTCCACGATCGTCCGTACTGTCGCCTCTAGTGCCGGGTTGTGCTCGACAAAAGCCTTATAGGTATCGCCGTCACGCAGGATCCGCCGCATGACGATCACGCCTAAGCATTTGCCATCTAAAGTCACGCTGCCGCAGGTATATTCGTCGCCGTCGATGTATTCCTGCGCGACGCAGTTGTTCGGGTCGACGAGTTGCCGATAGAGGTCGAACTCGTCCTTCGTCCTCGCGACATAAGTGCCGCGGGAACGTGCGCCGCCGCGCTGTGGTTTGAGGACGATGGGGCGTTCGAAAGCCCTAACGTCACAGAGCTTTTGGGTCGCTGGCGCCGGCAGTCCCAACGAGTTCAAAAATTCGGTGGTCGCGAGCTTGTCGTCGCAGATACGGATAATTTCCGGTGAACTGACCACCGGCACGATGTCATGGGCTTTGAATCTGTCGATGCTTTCCGACAGGGGAAGTAGCTCAACGTCGTGGCCGGCAAAAATCAGCCGGCACTGCTCGGCGAGACATATCTCCAGCAGGCGATCGATGAATCGAGGGTCCGACGCGTACCGACCCGTGTAGGCCGCAGGCGCGGCATGTAGGCCGGCAGCCAGCGCTTCGGAGTCGGTGGCGACAACTTCATAGGATGTCTGTGCCAAAGCCTTGAGCACACTCTGGCCGACACCACCGCCAACGCCGGTGACCAGAACCTTCTTCACTCGGTCGCTCCAGGCTGCCAATCAGACATCCCCCATACCGACATGAGCGGCATCGTACCTGCCACACTGTGGATCGATCTCTGCTTCCGAGCACCCATGGCTACCAGCGGCCGGAACCGACGAAGGAACATAGGTAGGGGCATCACATCAACTCTCGCGCCCACTGTAATGAGACGCCAACGCCGATGAAGCCGAAGGTGCCCACGACATGAGCCGAAAATACGAATCACGTCGGGTCCGCGACTTACTGTGTCGGTCAGCACGAAGTCACGAAAGTAGGTGAATTTCGCATTGAGCGGCACGATCGAGCATCCGCTTCGCACAAGACTGCGCGACATCGCGGGTGTTCACGCATCGCAGGTCAAAGCACGAGACGGATGGTTTGATGCCTGCTGAAATCCCGTTTATCCAACCGAGCTTTCCCGTGCCCTCCGAGCTCGCCGAGGACTTCGAAGCCATCGTGCAAGCCAATTGGTATACAAACTTTGGGCCAAAGGAGCAGCAGTTTGCCCGTGCTTTGGGCGAGTACCTCGGACCTGACCTACACATAGCTACCCTGGCGAACGGCACCCTTGCGCTGATTGCCGCACTTCACGTCACGCTGGGCCGAGGCATGCGGGACCGCTACCTGTTGATGCCCTCATTTACCTTCGTCGCCGTCGCCCAGGCCGCCCAATGGACGGGATATCGACCCTGGTTCATCGACATCGATGCCGCGACTTGGCAGCCAAGCGTCGCCTCCGCCAGTGCCGTCCTGAAGACCTCCCGCGATCAGGTCGCCGGAATTTTGCTCCCGAATGTGTTCGGCGTCGGCAACCCAGACATCGATGCGTGGGAGAAGCTCGCGACGGAGTGGGACCTGCCGATCGTGATCGACTCGGCGGCGGGGTTTGGTTCGGCATATGTGGACGGCAGGCGCGTCGGCGGGCGCGGGGCCTGCGAGATCTTCTCCTTTCATGCGACCAAGCCGTTCGCGGTTGGTGAGGGCGGTGCGCTGGTCTCCCGCGATCTGCAGCTTGTCGAGCAGACACACCGTTTTCAGAACTTCGGTTTTGACGAATCACGAGAATGCACACAGCTCGGGATGAACGGCAAACTCCAGGAGATTAGTGCGGCCATCGGTCTGCGCCAGCTCGTCGGACTCGATCGCCGGCTGGCGAGCCGTCGAAAGGTTTTTGATTGCTACCGCACCGAATTAAGCAGCATAGGTTTGCAATTCCAGCCCAATGCCGAGGCGTCGTCTCTGTGCTTCGTGAGCGCCTGTTGTACCTCAGCGGACCACAAAGCCACGGTGCTCGCCGCTCTGCAAGAACAGGCAGTCCAGGCCCGCGACTACTACAATCCACCGCTACACCTGCAGCAGCATTTTGTGGCGGACCCTCAGTTACGGTCGGTCGACCTGCCCGCCACGATGGACATCTGCTCGCGAATCGTGTCGCTGCCAGTTCACGACAACATGGCCCCCGACGATGTCGCACGCGTCGTGGCCGCCGTTCAGAAAGGGAGCACAGCGTGACCGAAATTCCTACAGGGGATCACCCCAAAGTGAGCGTCGTATCGGTCAGCTACAACCACGAAGCATTTATTCGCGAAACTCTCGACGGCATCGTCGCGCAAAAGACCGACTTCCCCGTGGAGGTCATCATCTCCGACGATGCCTCAACCGACGCCACACCAGCGATCATCCGGGACTACGCCGACCGCTACCCGCACCTATTCAGGCCTGTCCTGCGGTCGGAAAATGTGGGTATTCACGCAAACGTTTCCGATGCACTGTCGGCCGCTCGCGGCGAGTACCTCGCAATATGCGAGGGCGACGACTACTGGACCGACCCGATGAAGCTCACCAAGCAGGTGGCGTTTCTCGACCAACACCCGGAGACCTCCTTGTGTTTCCATCCGGTCCAGGTGCTCTGGACCGACGGCCGTAAGGGCTCGGAGTTTCCGCCGATCAGCTGGCGCCGCGATCTAACCGTCGACGCGCTGATCAGGCGGAATTTCATCCAGACCAACTCGGTTCTGTACCGGCGTCAGGAGCGCTACGACGACATCCCGCCCGACGTCATGCCGATGGACTGGTACCTGCACGTCCGGCACGCGGCAACCGGTGGAATCGCGATGCTCCCCGAGACGATGGCGGTCTACCGTCGCCACCCCCAGAGTTTCTGGTACGGCGCGGATGTGGACCGGGCGAAGTTCTGGGCCTCGCACGGTCGCGGACATGCCGCCATGTTCGAGGCAATGCTCGACGTCTTCCCTGACGACCCGACCCGGGAAGAACTCATCGCTGACCGGGCTGACTGGATCCTGCGCGAGATCGGCAGAGTCCCGGGGCCGGAGGGCCGGGCTACGCTGCTGGACACCATCACGCACCACCCGCGGTCCGCAATGCTGGCGCTGCAGCATCGTTGGAGATCGCCCACGCGACGCCTAAAAACCCTTTGGCGAAGGGTTCGGCCGGCGCAGCGAGCCGGAAAGCGGTCGGCGTAGGGCGGCCCTTGCGTCTATACCTTCACGGCGAGTCGGTTAGTGAAGTTCACCCGCTTAAGCAGCAAACGCCGAGCCGGGTCGGCAAAATACTCGTCGACTGCCCGTCGCGCACCGAAGGCGTGACCATAGTCGTCAATGATAAGGATGCCGCCAGTGACCAATTTAGGATAAAAATACTCTAGCTCGGCCTTTGTGCTGTGGTAAGTGTCTGTATCGAGGCGCAATAGCGCAATATCGCCATTCTCATTATTCGCCGCGGTTTTTTCAACGTCGCCCTCAACTAACCGTAACTTATCCAGAGGGTAGCCCGTTGAGGCGATATTGTTCTGGGCGATGTCACCGAAATCGGGGTAACGATCTTTGATCGAATCGCCATACCACGTAATGTCATCATCCGCCTGTTCGCCGACGAAGCCGCGAAAACTGTCGTAAAGCCAGAGCTCGCGCGAAGTATCTCCGACCGACAGCAGCGTCTTGGCAATCAACATTGATGCGCCCCCGAATAACACGCCGCACTCGACAATGTCGCCCTTGATCTCTCGGGCGGCGAGGTACCGGACGGCTTCGTAAAGACTCCACATTGGCTCAATCGGAAGTTGTGTAAAATCATGAACTTCAGGCACGATCTGCCAGAATGTATCATCTTTCAATTCGTGGAATTGCTTCTGCAGCCGTTTCTTCGAATAGGCTGGCTTACAAGTCGGAAAGTCGCGCTGCGGCAGGGACACCTGTTGCCCGTATGTAGGTAACGCACTCCCAGCCGACGCCCAACTAAGTCTGCTGCGGATGGTTTCGCGAAGCTGGCTGAGCATGTCCGCAAAGTCTAGCAGTCAGTCCGTGCGCAAACTCCGTTTCAGTCAGCGTGCCCCGGCGGACCGTCGCAAGGATTTCTCCGGGTTCCGCCTTACTTCGTAGCCTGGTGCCTGTGTCGTGCCCTTAACCGTCAGTCGGTGTCAACGTGTGGTTTGTGGACGATATACAGCACCGAACCGAGGGCGATGGCGTGCCGATTGAACGTCTCGGCGCCGAACGTCTGCGAGTCGAGGCCTGCGACCTCAAACCCGGCCTCCGCAATCCGCGAACACAGTGTGGAACGGTCGTAGAGGCGCACGTGGTCACCCTGGGCGAAGCGCCGCCACCGCTCGCCTTCGTCGGTGACCATAGGATCCTCGTCGAAACTGCCTTCGGGGGCCACCGGAGTCATAACGATGCCGCACCCGCCGGGTGCCAGTATTCGGTACAGCTCGTTCAGCGCGCGGCCGTCGTCCGAGACATGCTCGAGCACATGGGAGCAGATGAAGAAATCGACCGAGGCATCCGCGTAAATCGGCATGTCGACAATGTCAACGATGTCGTCGACACCGCTCATCATTAAATCCGCGTTGCGGTAAGAGAAATCGTCACGGCCTCGCAAGTACGCCGACAGGGGTGCTGACGGCGCAAACTCAAGCACCCTCCGCACGCCATCGGGCAGCAGAAACCGGTCGATATAGAGCTTGTAAAGGCGGTCCCGGTCGACGGAGCCACACACCGGACAGACGTACCTCCGGTGATTGATGGTCTCCATCTGGTCGAGAGAGTAGGGAAAGCCGTACATGGCAAGCTCGCCGCCGAGCCTGCGCGTAACGCTCAGGAAACGAATCCGGCTTCCGCATATGTTGCACTGACCTGGGCCAGCGAAGCAGACACGACGGATCAGGCGCGCGGCGCGGCGGGCTGTGTCAGAGAGCGGCATGCGACCCATTCAATAGCAGCCGTGTCGGCGATGACACCGAATTGCGATACATGCCGCAGACGCGGCAATGCCTTCCGGCCGCTCGGAGTGCAGGTGGTCGCCGTTCGGCTAGCCTCACACGCCGCAGCCGGCCGACCAAGGGACGGGAGCTGCCCGGCCAGGCCCTCCTGAAAGTCTGGAAAATTTACGGTAAATATGGAACAGGTGAGGTTCTCACTCGCATGCGAGGACGGTCGGTTATATCCAACCTTCCGAATGCGCGAACGGTCATGCTCCGGGGCAGCCAATAGGGCCCGATGTGCATTTGCTTCAAACCGGCAATCATACGAAAGGTATATGCACACAATGATGGCGGAAAAAGAGGCGTCGAATTCACGGCCCACAACATTCGTCTCGACGACGGAAGTTTTACGAAATCCGAGTCCGCAGATTTATTAGCGGATCACGCGTGGTGCGCATCGGCCCGCGTATCCTGAGCACTGTTTTCCCAGCGACAAGGATAATATTCGCGTGGCGGACGGCGGTTGTCTCGAGGGTGGATACCCTGTTGAGTTCGCTCGCATGGAATTTCAAGTTTTGGGTATCGAAGTGCGGAAGTCGAACGTAGCGGCGTGCAATTACGCCCAGTCGAAGACCGATCTACCACAGTTGGAGTTCGTCCGAGACAATGGGTGGAATATCGATCGGTGTGGTCGCTTTGACGCCGTCTTTTGCTGCGGACTTCTCAACCATCTCGATCACCCGAAGCATTTCCTGGAAGAGGTTTTCGCCGCAATGAAGAAGCTGCTGATTTTACAGACACACTTCGCACTCATCAGCGACAACGACAGAAGACTCCGTCTACCTACACGGGTGCGATGGTTTACCGACCGCATATTGAGAAAGATCACACCGACAAAGTTCGTCCTTTCGTCCCCCGCAGAGAACGAAGGACGTCCTGGACGCTGGTACACAGAATTCGTCGATCAACGACTGTTCCGCAAGAGGGAAAGCGCCAATGCGTGGGGCGACGATCTCGCACTTTTTTGCATACTACGGTCGGGAAAAAATAAAGGCATGATTCTCGAAATTAGGTAGCCGGCCGAATCTGCCACAATTCTTTTTGTACAGCAGCTTGAAACCGAGTTGAGCGATCTTTGATTCAAGGTCGGCGTCGGTGATGCCCCACTGCCAGATGTCAGGTGCGTCGCGCCATAGCTTACCGTGATCCGGATGTTTCTGATCGAGTTTTTCAAATAAATTTTGATACTCGTCATGGTGACCGTGGGGAACGTTGAGCGTGTACTCCGTTTCACCCAAATCCAACAGCCTGACCGTTCTTTCCGAACCCATCCACTGCTGGTTATAGATCAATAGTGAACGCACATTTTGTGCGTACATCTCTAGGATTTGGTCCCAGTCCGGCGATACCTGGTGCAGCAGTACGTCGAATAGCAAGATCGCATCAACGTTCCCGACGTCGTCGACGACCATCTGGTCACCGAAATTTCCGCTGATGAGCCGGAGTTGCGGATATGACTTCGCCCTTGCGATAACAGTCGGCGTCAAGTGCATATCGACCAATGCCGCGTCTGCCACCCGGTGCTTATCCAGCGCATGAAACGTATACGCGCCTTCCACTCTCCACACACCGCCGAGATCCGCGAACGACTCGATGCCAAGAGACGAGAAGGCCTGATCGATGAGCTTGATTTTATCTTTGACAACCCGACGAAATAGGCGCATGAATTCGCCTCCTCCAGACTATCGTGATCGTCGGTTTGTCCGACCGATAGGCACAACAGCTCGTTCCGCTGTCGGAATGGCTTTCTGCGCCCTCCGCTGGCTCACCCTACCGCGGCCGGCCAGCGTCAACTCGCTTCATTTGGCTTTCTGGGCCGGGCTCGGCATCGTCCCGGCTCAATCATCGGGGGCGCTGTCCTCGTCGGCCCAGCGGTGGGTTTGGCTGCCGGATGACACGCGACCACCAACCGGCGCCAGCAGCAATCGCCTACCCGACGATCGAACAACCAGACATAATGACCTCTGCCGTCGCCTACCCGCACGACCACCGGAAGGATTCGTCGTGAAATTTGCCCTGGCGAGCTATGGAACTCGCGGCGATGTCGAGCCCTGCACCGCTGTGGGCCGCGAACTGCAGCGCCGCGGACATGACGTTCGCCTGGCCGTCCCACCCAACCTGGTCCCCCTCGTCGAGTCGGCCGGGCTTGCGGCGGCCGCCTACGGGCCCGACCAGCAGGACGGCTTCTGGGACACCGACTTCCTCGGCAAATTCTGGAACTTCCCGGAGGTGCGGAGGCGGTGGCGCGAAGCCCAGGACATGCTCACCCAATCCTGGGCGGAGATGAGTACCACCCTGACATCGCTGTCCGACGGGGCCGACTTGGTGTTCACCGGCCCGGGGTTTCCTGGGGTCGCGGCGAACGTGGCCGAATATCTCGGCCTTCCGCTGGCCACGATGCATTACTTCCCCATGCGACCCAACGGCCGGCTCGCTCCAGGCCTGCCCGCACCGCTGGTCCGCTCCGCGATGACAGCGCTGGACTGGACCCAGTGGCGGGTGACGAAGAAGGCCGAGGACGCGCAGCGCCGCGCCCTCGGCCTACCGAAGGCGAAAGGTCCCGCGCCGCAACGCATGGCCGCCCGCGGCGCGCTGGAGATCCAGGCCTACGACCAGGTGTGCTTTCCCGGGCTGGCCGACGAATGGGCGAAATGGAATGGCCGGCGGCCCTTCGTCGGAACCTTGACCATGGAGCTGACGACGGAGGCAGACGACGAGGTCGCATCGTGGATCGCCGCGGGAACACCCCCGATCTGCTTCGGTTTCGGCAGCACGGCGGTCGATGCGCCGGCCGACACGATCGCCATGATCGGCGAGGCCTGCGCCCAGTTGGGCGAGCGGGCGCTGGTGTGCTCCGGCAAAACCGATTTCACCGGCGTTCGGCATTACGACCACGTCAAGGTGGTGGGTGTGGTGAATTACGCGGCGGTCTTTCCCGCGTGCCGCGCGGTGGTGCACCACAGTGGCGCGGGCACCACGGCCGCGGGCCTGCGCGCCGGGGTGCCCACGCTGAGCCTCTGGAGCATGAGCGATCAGAAGATCTGGGCCGGCCAGGTCGACCGGCTCCGGGTGGGAACCGCCCGGCCGTTTTCGAGCACCACTCGAGAAACGTTGGTCGCTGACCTGCGCCGGATTTTAGCTCCCGACTGTGTCGCCCGCGCCCGCGAACTTGCCGCGCGGATGACCAAACCCGCCGAAAGCATCGAAAGAGCCGCCGACCTCGTGGAGAAGTTCGCCCGCGTGAGGCGCGTTGACTGATTCAAGAAAGGCCGCGACGGAAGTACCAAATTTGAGGTCATGCTATTCAGCCCAGCATGAGGTCTGCTGGCGGCTATCTGCTGCACGCTCGCGACATCATAATTCCGGTCCATTCACCCTGCCGCAGCCATCATCGAGAAAACTGCCAATTCTTTCGAAGCAATTGATACCTTGCGGGTATCGCGGCATTCGCGTTGCTACCCGAAAGAACGGTAGGGCACGTGATGAGATGGTGCTCGACAATGGCATGGGGCGCCACCCGTTGGCAACGGAGCCTAGCAGCGGTTCTCGCTGCTCTCATTTTCTCGCCACAGTGGTCGGTCGATGCCATCGTCGGACTCGATCCATCTTGGGAGGCCGGGCTTGCCCTAGCACAGATCCGTCATCTCTCGTGGGGGCCGGAACTGGTCTTCACGTACGGCCCCCTCGGGTTTCTGCAGACCACCGCCTACTACTCGTTCAATCAGTCGCTGTTGGCCACGATCTACCAGCTCATAGTTGTCGCCGCCCTATTTCTCGGCGTCGCGGCCGCACTGCGGCACCACCACGCGGCGACGACCTCGCTTATCGGCGCGTTCATAGTGACCGGCATCGTCGCGATCCTCCACATCGGCCCTGTTGGTGCACCAGGCATGCGATACCCGGAGCTCGCCGTGCTCGCGGCATTCGCGTGGGCGGCGGAATCCGTGTTGCGGCGAGATCCGAGGCGCTGGCCAGTGTTCACGACCTGCATCGGACTCGGCGCAGTGGCAGGATTGCAGCTGTTAGTGAAGTTCAACACCGGTCTAGCCATCGCGGCGATCGCGCTGGCGTTGTCGGTGTTGCGCGACTGGAAGGCCGTCGGACGCCATTGCGCCACGGTGGCCACATTCGCGGCGTTCACAATCATCTGGTGGCTCATCACCGGTCAGCGGCTCGGCGACCTGCCTACCTGGCTCAGGTCAAGCGCTGGCGTGGTGTCGGGGTACGTCGAGATGGCCATTCCCCTTCCCCCGCCTGCCGTTATCGCAGTTGGGGTGACGCTCGCCTGGGTCGCAGCGCTATGCGTGATGTTTCTACGTGGCGGCCCGGAGATCCCGCGCAGCTTCGTCACGCTCGTCGGCCTCGCGACCGTATACGACGGCCGAATTGCGTTCGGACATTTCACCGAAACGCATTTCTACTATCTGCTCGGCCTGATCGTTGTTGCGGTGGCCATCACTCCTTTGCCGGGAATCCGTGGCCGCATGTTCATAGCGGTTACGACGACCATTGTCTTCGCTTGTATTGGCGTATCTCCCGGTGTCTACTACCGGGCCGTGGCGGCAATGCGGGGACCCGCACAAGCGATCGATCGCCTAGTCACATTAGCCGTGCCAGGTCGACTCGACCAACGCATCCAACAAGCTAAAGCGCGGCAGCGCGCTCTTTATGACATCCCTGAAACCTTTATCCAAACTATCGGGGCGTCGACAGTCCACATTGATCCCTACGAGACTTCGGCCGTATGGGCCTACGACCTGTCGTGGCGCCCGACGCCTGTCTTCCAAACTTATACGGCCTCAACGCCTGGCCTCGACAACATAAATAGCGACGTGCTCGCTGACGGACCCAAGTTCGTCCTGTCCCGCCGATCGTCGGCCTCACCCGCCGTCGACGTCGGCGGGCGCCTCGGCGTACAAGAATCCCCCCGGTATTCGCTTGCGCTGCTATGCAACTACACGCTGAGCGGCGTCGAGGGCCGCTGGGCGCTTTTCACCAGAAGCAAGCCCCACTGCGGGCCGGCTACAGCCTTGTCGCAGGTCGACGTGCCCCGCGACGGCACGGTGACCGTCCCTGCCCCCACCAGCCCAGACATGGCAGTACTAGTGGGGGTCGATCTGAAGCCGACCGTGCTCGACCGACTCTTCCAGGGAAACGTCGCCTCGCTGACGATCTCCACGGACGTACTCGATGGAGTCACCTACCGCCTGGTGATTAAAAACGCACCTGTGCCATTTCTTCTCAACACCCCTATGTCGGTGGACGGCACAAACCTTCAGATCCATGCCCACACAGTGGGCGTCGGCCGTACGCCATCGCTGGGGCAGAGCGCCGTCAATGCACGACTTCGTTTTTACGAGATGCGCGTCGAACGGTGATTCATATACCCGGCCGACCGGCGCGCCGAGGCGCGGGCCTGATTGTGCTGTCACGCGACAAAACATTCGTGTCGCGAGTTCCGCCATATTTGGGCACCGTCTGTCCGCCTCACTTATTATTCACACGTATGGGGCGGCTGATCCTCAGTACCCTCGCACTACTGCTCGCGGCGTGCGGAAGCGCAACCGATACAACCGCGACAGTGAGTACCTCGCGAACTGGCGCTGTGGCGCCCACCGCTGCTCAAACGGTTGGTCAAACTCTCCCTCCGCCGGCGGGCCCGAAGACCGTAATCTATTCTTTCGGCATACCGTTGGTCGTCATCGACAGTGACGGCACTTATGTTATCGGCCTTGACATTCCAGAGGGCAAGTACCGCAGTGCTGGTGGGACCACGTGTTACTGGGCGCGGCTACGTAGCCTTAGTGCAAGCGACATAATCGAGGAAAAGACGACCGGTGATCCACAGGTGGTCGGTATCCGGGCAAGCGACACCGCTTTCTTGACGCGGAACTGTGGAACCTGGCAGATGATTCCGGGGTTCTAACAGTTCCCGAACCTTTTCCGGCCCTAGTTTGCAGTCGGACTTCGCCAAGTCGCTGATGGCATCGACTAAGCGCCATTTACGCGAACGGCGGCGCGCATCGCCAGATCGGCGGCGAATACCGGGGGCCTTCCCAGACGTTTGGCCACCTTCCGCGACTCGGGCAGCTTGCCGCGGAGCGCTGGTGCAGCTCCCTTTGTCGCGCGCGAATTTCGCAGCAAGCCTTCCCATGGCTTCGACATTTGCTCGGATCCTCAAGTGGTGGGGCGGCATGGGCGCCCCACCGGCTGCGCCTCGTCGAATTGGCTCCTTATCTACGGGCAACTCTGATTCCATACCGCTCGCCTACCCCGCAGAGCAGGTTGTCTGACCTGCGTACATGGCGATCCCCGAACGGCCAGTCCACGGAACCGGCAATAATGGCCCCGACGTGGCCTATAGGCAGGACAACCGGAAAGGCAGGATGTGTCGTGAGATTTGCCCTGGCGAGTTACGGAACTCGCGGCGACATCGAGCCGTCCGCCGCCGTGGGCCGCGAACTGCTGCGCCGAGGGCACGACGTTCGCCTGGCCGTCCCCCCGGAACTGGTTGGCTTCGTCGAGTCGACCGGCCTGGAGGCGGTTCCCTACGGCCCCAAGGTGCAGGAGTTCCTCGACGAGGAATTCCTGCGGAACATGTGGACAGACTTCTTCCGCAATCCGATCAGGCTGGTACTCAAAGTCTGGGACCCGATCATCAAGTACTGGGACGACGTGGGCACCACGCTGACGTCGCTGGCGGACGGGGCCGACCTGTTGGTCACCGGCCTGAATTTCGAGCAGGCCGCCGCCAATGTGGCTGAGTACCACGACATTCCGTTGGCCTCGTTGCACCACTTCCCCATGCGCGCCAACGGCCGGCTGGTGCCGAGCATCCCGTCGCCGTTGGTGCGCTCGACGATGACGACGATCGAGTGGCTGTTTTGGCGCTCGACGAAGAAGATCGACAACGCGCAGCGCCGAAACCTCGGGCTGCCCAAGGCAACACACCGCTCGCAGCGTCGGATCGCCGAACGCGGTTCACTCGAAATCCAGGCCTACGACCAGGTGTGCTTCCCCGGCCTGGCCGCGGAATGGGCGAAGTGGGGCAGCCGCCGTCCGTTCGTCGGCGCGTTGACGATGGAGTTGACGACGGACGCCGACGACGACGTCGCATCGTGGATTGCCTCGGGAACACCACCGATTTGCTTCGGTTCGGGGAGCATACCGGTCGAATCCCCCACCGCCACCGTCGAAATGATCAGCGCAGCGTGCGCGCGGCTGGGCGAGCGGGCGCTCATTTGCTTCGGCGGCACGGACTTCAGCGATGTGCCGCATTTCGACCACGTCAAGGTCGTCGGCCCGGTGAACTACGCGTCCGTCTTTCCCGCCTGCCGCGCCGTCGTTCATCACGGCGGTTCGGGCACCACCGCCGCGAGCCTGCGCGCGGGCATCCCCACCCTGGCCCTGTGGAGTTCGGCCGACCAACCGTATTGGGCGGCCCAGATCAAACGCCAGAAAGTGGGTACCGCCCGGCGCTTTTCAGCCACCACCCCGGACTCACTGGTGGCGGACCTGCGCACCATCCTCGCCCCGGAATACGCGACCAGAGCCCGCGAACTCGCCGCCCGGATGACCAAACCCGCCGAGAGCATCGAAACCACCGCGGACCTCTTGGAAGACGCCGTCCGGCGGAAAGCGCTTGGCTGAGGCCGCTTTATCGCAGCCCGGTTCTCAGCGTGCCGGCTTGATGAGCAGGCCCTGACCGGTGGGCAATGTGCAGATCTTCACACCCAGTTCGCCGGCGACCTCGTCCATGGCGACGCGCTGTTCGTCGCGTCCGCGATTCGCGTAGTCGTCCAGCAGCACGAAGGCACCGGGGGTGAGTCGCGGCCAAAAGAAGCGCAGCGCAGCGACTTCGGGGGGAGCGCAGTTCATGTCGATGTGCAGGTACGCCACCGACTTCGCATCGACCTGCTCGAGGGTCTCCGGAACGGCGCCGACGATGATGCGGTGGTTTTGCCATTGCGCGAAATTGGCGCGGACGCTGTCAACCCCGTCGACGTACATCCCGTTGCGCAGGTGTCCCGCGCTCGTTTCCAGCGCCCCGGCCTGGCGTTCGTTGTCGGTGACGAACCGCGGGTCGAGACCGGCGAAGGTGTCGAGCAGGTAGAACGTCTTGCCCAGCCGATCCCAATCGAGGTACTCCATGATGGCGCTGCTCAAGAACCCGTAACTGACGCCGCACTCGACGAAATCGCCCTCGAGCTGGCTGGCGCTGGCCGCCGCCCACAGCCCCACGTGCACGCGCCATTGCCACTGGTACCAATCCTCGTTGCCGAGGGATCGGGCACCACGTTGGTAGGCGCGTTGGAATTCGGGGTCATCGAGGAACCCGTGAAAGTTGTTGAAAGTGATCAACGCGTCGTTGGCGTAGACGTCGGGCAGCAGCGTGCGCGCGAGCCAGTATTCGGTGCGCACCCACCACATCCTGAGGCGGGTGCCGGTTGTCAGCCCTGTTGCCACGGCGGCAACCTTAACACTGGCGCGCACCGCGTCCGCGGGAAACGGAAACGGTACGCCATGATCGTGTTCCGCCCATCCTTCACCGGAGGGCAAACCATCTCGTACACTTAGAGATTCAGCGTTCTCTTACGACTTGCGCCACAGCACGCCGGTGCCGTCGATCTCGACGATCTCGTCAGTCACCCCATGCTTGGCGCGATAGTCCGTCACCGCCTGCGCGCACGCCTTGATCGCGTGGTAGTCGTCGACGATGCAAAAGCCCCCGGGCGACAACCGCGGGTAGAGCGCATCGAGCGCCTGAATCGTCGACTCGTAAAGGTCACCGTCAAGCCGCAATACGGAAATGCGATCGATCGGGGCGTCCTGCAGCGTGTCCTTGAACCAGCCCGGGAGAAAACGCACCTGGTCATCCAGCAATCCGTAGCGCTCGAAATTCGCCTTCACGTGCTCTTGCGGCACACCCAGGATGCGCGCGTGACGATGCAGCCTGATCCCTTTATCCGCCTTGTAGTTGACGGTGTCGGGGGGCGGCACTCCGGCGAACGAATCGCACAACCACACGGTTCGCTTCTCGTCTCCGTGGGCCGCCAACACGGCGCGCATCAAAATGGAGGCGCCGCCGCGCCACACCCCACACTCGACCAGATCGCCGGGGACGTCCTCTGCCAGGACCGTCTCCACGCAGTGCTGCAGACTGGTCAGCCGTTGCATCCCGATCATCGTCAACGCGTCCGCCGGCCAATCCAGGCCCAAGTCACGCGCCTGCTTGTTGAACGGGCGTTTGCGCACCAGTAGCAGGTTGCGGGTACTGAACAGGGGACGCCCCAGGCGGTACAAACCCACCGGCACCAACTCGTCGCTGCCGTACCGGGTGAGGTCACGCCGGAGCAGATCGAGGTATGCAAACCGCGTGTCGTGATCGGTCACGGCCAAGACTGCCCCTTACTCCGCATGCCAGTACTACCAGGTAGAGAGCCTAGACGTCTATCGACGCCGTTAATGCGTTTCGCAGTGTACCCATCGCCGGCGCCTCAGCGACTTCGCTCTGCTGGGACGCCGGGGACACAGCGGCCCGAACGGGCGAATTCTTCCAACAGATCGACGGCATGACCTGCGCTCTCGGCGGGTTTGCTCATCCGGGTCGCCAGCCCACGGGCGTCGGCGAGGTATTCGGGCGCAAGGATTTTCCGCAGGTCCGCCACCAGCGTTTCGGGCGTCGTGGCCGAAAACCGCCGAGAGGCGCCCACCTTCAGTTGCTTGATGTGAGATCCCCAGAGCGGCTGATCGCCCGCCGTCCAGAGGATGAGCGAGGGTATTCCCGCGCGCAGGCCGGCGGCCGTGGTGCCCGAGCCGCCGTGGTGGACGACCGCGCGGCAGGCGGGGAAGATCTTCGTGTAGTTGACCACGCCGACGACCTTGACGTGATCCAACTGGGGGACGTCGCTGAAGTCGCTCCAGCCGGAGCAGATCAACGCCCGCTCCCCCAGCTCCGCGCAGGCAGCGGCGATCATTTTGACCGTTTCGGCGGGCGATTCGGCGACCGGCATGCTGCCGAAACCGAAGCAGATCGGGGGCGTGCCCCGGGCGATCCACGACAAGACCTCGTCATCGGATTCCGTCGTCAGTTCCATGGTCAGCGAGCCCACGAACGGCCGCTGGCCGCCCCACTTGGCCCATTCGTCGGCCAGCCCCGGGAAGCAGACGTCGTCGTAGGCCTGAATTTCCAGCGAGCCGCGTTCGGCGATCCGTCGCGGCGAGGCAACGGTGGCGGTCGGCAGGCCGAGCTCACGCCGCTGCCGATCCTCTGCCTTCTTGTTCATCCGCCAGCACATCCAGTCGTAGACCGCCATCCCGGTGCGGACCATGGGCCCGGGCATCCGCGGAATAAGCCGGCCGTTGGGACGCATCGGAATATAGTGCAGCGTGGCCATCGGAATGCCGTAATAGTCGGCGACGTTGATCGCCAAATCCTGGTAAAGCTGGCCCGTGAACAGCAAATCGGCCCCGGCTCCGACCGACATCAGCGCCGAGCTCATTTCCTGCCAGTTCTGCAGTACCGGTTCCCAGGCTTCCCGGATCAACGTGACCGGGCCCCGAAGGAAGTTCTTGAAAAAGTCCCGGATGAACTCGTCGCTCCAAAAGTCATGCATATCGGGCCCGTAGGCGATCGCCGGGAGGCCGGCCGCCTCGGCCAGATCGACGAGATTGGGCGGAACAGCCATGCGCACCGAGTGGCCCCTGCGCATCAGTTCACGACCGATGGTAAGGCAAGGCTCGATATCGCCACGCGTTCCATAGCTTGCCACAGCAAATTTCATCGCGACTGTTACCTTAATCAATCTCTGACAGCACGGGCAACTTTGACTGCGGCGTTTCCGCTCGGTAATCTGCGGCCCGGCATTGGCCCTGGGAGTCGGTCAGATTCATTGGTTGTTGTTGTTTCGCAACGGATTCGGCGTGCCGCGACCACCGCGAACAGCAACGGCGCACCGAAACAGCCGAGTGCGACAAAGCCAACCTCATCGGCCCCTTCCCCCCGACCGTAGAAGTTTGACGACCCATGGGCAGTGTGGTTCAAAGCCCAAGCGTCGTCGCCCGATCTTCCCGTCAGTCTGCCAGACGATCGACATCGTGTCCCGAAAAACGGGAAGTCGGCCCGGATGCGTCACCATACGAAATCCGGTAGCGGATCTAGCTATTATCCCAGTACAAAGACACCGAATCTGTTTGCCGCGTCAGGCACGACTGCGCGAGCTGACAAACTTCTCCACGACATCGGCGGCCTTGACAACGCTGTCGGCCGGCTTCGTCATCCGGGTGGCGATCTCGCGTGCGCGGCGCGCGTAATCGGGGGCGAGAATCCGGCTTAAATCCTTTATCAAGGATTGACGATCGGTGGCCGAAAATCGCCGTGTGGTACCCACTTTCAGCCGTTTGAGCTGAGCACCCCAAATGGTTTGATTGGCATCCATCGACAGGATCAGGGTGGGAACCCCGGCACGCAGGCTGGCGGCGGTGGTTCCCGAGCCGCCGTGATGAACGATCGCGCGGCAGGCGGGGAAGATCGTCGCGTAATTCACCGGGCCCACCACCTTGACGTGATCGGCAAGCGGAACGCCGCTGAAGTCACTCCTGCCGGCACAGATCAGCGCCCGCTCGCCCAGCTGCGCGCAGGCCGTGCTGATCATTTCGACAGTGTCAGCCGGAGATTCGACCGGCATGCTGCCGAAGCCGAAGCAAATCGGCGGTGTGCCCGCGTGAATCCAGGACATCACGTCGTCGTCGGCCTCCGTGGTCAACTCCATCGTCAGCGTGCCGACAAAGGGCCGCAGGCCGTCCCATTTCGCCCATTCGTCGGCCAGCCCGGGAAAACAGGCCTCGTCGTAGGCCTGGATTTCCAGCGATTCACGGTCCGCGATCCGCCGCGGTGACGGCCCTGTTGCCTTGGGCAGGCCCAGTTCCCGGCGCTGGGTGTCCTCGACCTTTTTGTTCAGGCGCCAGCAGTACCAGTCGAACGCTGTCATCGCCGAGCGGGCCAGCGGCGGCGGCAGGATCGCAACAACCTGACCGTTGGGCCGCATGGGGACGTGATGCAGTGTGGCCAACGGAAGGTCGTAATACTCCGCGACGTTGGCGGCGGGCTCCTGGTAGCTCTGCCCGGCGAACAGCAGATCGGCACCGTCCGCCAGCGACATCAGCGTCGCGTTCATCTGCGCCCAGCACTGGTCACTGAGGTCCCACATCTCGCGCCACATGCCGCGCATCTCCCGGATCTTCCAGAACCCGCGGAAGAAAGACGTCCAGAAGTTGCGGTACACATCGAGCCAGGCCTGCGATTCCAGCCCGTACGGGACCGCGGTCAGCCCCGCCGCCTCGGTGAAGCTCACCGAGTCGGGTGGGACGGCCATGACCATCTCGTGCCCTCTGCGCTGCAGTTCGCGGGCGACAACCACGGAAGGCTCGATATCGCCGCGCGTTCCATAGCTGGCCAGCACACATTTCATCGCGAATCCAGGCCCTTCGGTTGCGCCATCACAGTGATGCACCGATCACTTTAAATATCGACGAATCCTCGCAGCACCGGTTTGCGCGACTGTACCGGTGACGAAATCGGGGCCGGGGTCTTCATGGCTTGCGCCACAGCACGCCGGTGCCGTCGATCTCCTCGATCTCTGCGGTCACGCCGTGTGCCGTACGGTAGTCGGCCACCGCCTGCCGACATGCGTCGATGGCGTGGTAATCGTCGATGATGCAAAACCCGCCCGACGACAGCCGCGGGTAGAGGGCATCGAGAGCCTGGATCGTCGATTCGTAAAGGTCGCCATCGAGCCGCAACACGGCAATGCGATCAATCGGGGCGTCCTGCAGGGTGTCCTTGAACCAGCCCGCGATGAAACGAACTTGGTCGTCGAGCAACCCGTAGCGCTCGAAATTCGCCCGGACTTGTGCTTCGGGGACCGCCAGCACTCCGGCGGCACGATGCAACCTGATGCCTTTGTCCGCCTCGTAATGCGCGGTGTCGGGGGGTGGCACCCCTTCGAACGAATCGCATAGCCACACGGTTCGCTTGTCGTCTCCGTATGCGGACAACACGGCGCGCATCAAAATCGACGCCCCACCGCGCCACACCCCGCACTCGACCAGATCGCCGGGCACGTTCTCGTCCAGAACCGTCTCGACACAGTGCTGCAAACTGGTCAGCCGCTGCATCCCGATCATCGTCAAGGCGTCCGCCGGCCAATCCAGGCCCAACTTCCGTGCGTGCTCATTGAACGGGCGCTTGCGGACCAGCAGCAGATTGCGGGTATTGAAAAGTGGGCGGCCGAGGAAATTCCATCCCACCGGCACCAACTCGTCGCTGCCGTACCGGGTGAGGTTACGTCGCAGCAGATCAAGATAGGCGGATCTGGTATCGAGGAACGGAGATCGCATGTCACGATCGGTCACGGTCAAAGCTGCCCCTTGGTTCAAATGGTTCAAATGAAAGACTGGCGGTAATGACCTCGACACCGCCGCAGCCGTCAATGAGTTCGCAGTGGTCCAACAAGCTCGCCTGACGGCCTCCTTGACCTGTCCCCCCGCGCCTACCGGCTGGCCCAATCCTTGCCCCTACCGGGGAGTAGCAACCATCATAGGCTTCCAATGGGCACTACCTTGATGCCCGCGGATGCCGATTCGCAACGGGGAGGCTGAACTGCCCGCGTTCTCAGGTGTTGCGCCCGGGGCACCCCAGGGATCGCCGAGCGGCAGGCCCACGACGACATCCGTCCCGGCACCCGCACCGACGTAAACCGATCGACAACACGCGCCACTAATGCTGCAGGTCAAGTTTGCCGAGGCCGGTAATCTCAATACTCACCGATTTCCGTGACCCAGCAACGCCGAGCATAAAGAATATGTCCCCTTTGGGTGCGCCCAGCCAAAATCGCCAAAACGGTTCGCGGAAGCATGCCCAGCAGTAGCGGCCGTCCCCGAAGATCACATGCAACGGAATCGCGGCAATGGAATACAGCAAGCGCTTCCAACGCGACGTAACCATCGCGACGTTCATTTCGATCATCTCGAGGCCCCAGGCCCGATATTCCCATTCCAGACCATAGCGCCGTTGAAAATCGTAGAAAGCGCGCATTTCGCCATTGGTAACCAGATACTCGTCAAAGACGAGGATGGATCCCCGGATGAAGTGGTCTTTGCAGGTTTCTAATGCGTGCAGGCAACTCTCATATGTGTCCAGATCCATGTGAAAGAGCCTGATTGGGGCCCCTGGTCGGTCGGCCAGGAACGGCGCCAACGTATTATAAGTACTCCCCTTGATGAATTTCACATCGCGGCCGAGCGCGGCAGGCACGCCGTCGTCGAAAGTCACTCCGGTATCGCGGATAAAACGTTGCGCGATCGGTTCTGACAGTGAAAATGTCCCGCGTTTGACGACCCGGTCCTCGAGTTGCCAGTCTTCAACAAGGCCGGAAAAGGTATCGAAGCCGTATACCATTCGGTGGCACGCATCAAATGTGAGCCTCGTCGACCAGCCGATCCAGACACCCAGATCCAACAACAGCTCCTGAGAATTCTCAGCGCAGGGCCCCGCCAGTCGCGATGCTTCCCACAACAGCGTGTGGCCTCGAATCCTGCGCCGACGCAAATCGGAAAGCGTCCTACCGACGAACTCACGATATTCTTCGTCGTAGACCCTGATGTCCCGGGCATATAAATTTGGAATGTAGCGGTCCCGATCCCGACGGGGAATGCGCGCGCAGACGAGCAACAACAGAAGTGTGCCGATCGCCATGAGCAGCACCGACCAGAAGTAACATGCGGTGGCCACGATGAGCGCGATGCCGACCAGAACCGCTTTCCATAGCCGATGAATGGTCGTGCGATCTGCCTTCGGCAAACGGTGAAGGCTCGGCCGGCTCATTGTCCGCCTATCGACAATGCCCACCGGTTCACCTCCTGGTTCGTAGCTACCCTAGTACGAAACCTCGCCGGACGATTCAGTAAATTGCTCGATTCCCGCGCCACCTCAGTGCTCATGAGGTCTACCCTTTCGCCGCGGGCTGGAGCTGGATCGCGTATTCGATGCATAGAGATAGGGGCGGCCGAATGCGACGTTCGCGGCTTCGGGGCTGACTCGGGTTGCGGCTGTTCGAACTGGAGACGCCGTTAAAGGCGCCCCGCCCGTTCCGCAGGACGGCCCGATGCAGGCGCGTGCTCGCCTTGCTCCAGGGAGACTTCGGGCCGCTCACCGATCCATTCGAGCAGCGCGCGCAGACCGTCGTCGAGCGTCCACTTCGGATCCCAGCCGAGCTCGTTGATCGCCGGCTCGATATCGCAGCTCGCGGCGCGCACGTCGCCGTCGCGGAATTTCGGGACGACGGTCGGTTCGGGCGCGTCACACATGGCGGCGATCTTGTTGGCCAGCTCGTGGATGGTGGTGGCATGGCCGGACCCGATGTCGAGACAACGCGGCTGGGTTGCGGGCTGCTGCACCGCCGCGAACAACGCATCGACGACGGCGTCGATGTAGACGAAATCGCGCACTATCCGGCCGTCTTCGTAAACCTCCAGCACCAGCCCCTGGCGCGCTAACCGCGCGAAGAGGGCGACGATTCCGGTGTACGAATTGGTCAGCGACTGACCAGGGCCGTAGACATTCTGCAGGCGCAGCACGCTGAGGTTGGTGTCGTGCGCGGACGTCCAGGCGGCCAACAGGTGCTCCTGGGCGAGCTTGGTCGCCGCGTACACGTTGGTGGGACGGGGTTCGGTGCGGTCGGCGCGGCTCGGCAGCGGCACGGCCTGCTCACCCCCGGGCCCCCGCGGATCCCAGACACCCGCCACGAGTTGCGCGTGGCTTCGAGGTCGCGGGTAGAAGACCTGCGGGCCGGACTGCCACGAGCCCTCGCCGTACACGGCCCTGGACGACGCCAGCACCAGTTGTTCGGGCACGAGTCCCGAGCGGCTCAACGCGTCGAGCAGTTGCGTGGTCCCGACGACGTTCACCGAGCCGTGCCGTGTCGCCTCGGACAGCGATTGCGCGGTTCCCGTCTCGGCGGCCAGGTGGACGATTTGGGAAGGGCGGAACAACCGCAGCACCGCGTCAAAGTCGGGCGCGTGCGTGACGTCGCCGGTGAACAACCGCACGGACGGCGGCAGTTCGATCGGGCGATCTCCCCCGTGCACCTGCGGATGCAGGACATCCATCACGGCGACGTCGTATCCGGCCCCGGCGAGGCGACGAGACAGCGCCGACCCGATGAATCCTGCGCCACCGGTGATGAGCACGGACGCTGACACGAATCGACGCCTCCCTTTCGGATGCCGAGGAAAATAACCGACCGGCACATGTCGCCGATATCGCGGTCGGGTCGATCATATCGGGGACGTACCGCGGCATCAGAGGATTCTGCCAAGCAGGTCGGCGGCACATCGGGGTCGCACCAAATGCGCGAAATACCCTAGGCCCAGGTCCCCCTGTGCCGATGGGCCATTGCGACGACCTCCATCACCGGCCTCGCGATGATCGGCCGGAAAATCCGGAAGAGCATGCTGTTGGACAAGCCACGACAATCCTCGTACGCCTTGCGGAAATCACGCTCGCATGACCGATAGGACTCGAAAACTCGGTCCATCGTTGATATGTCGATGGGGTCGTCCTGCGCGGCCTCGCACAGTGCTTCGTAGACCGTGGAAATCCAATCGGCGCCGAACAGATCCGTCACCGGGCCGCAGTGCCGCTGCCGATGCAGACCGGGAGTGAGGAACTGCTCGATGGCGTCCTCGTCCTGGGCATACAGTTCGACCGGCAGCTCCGCGGAGATACGCTTCATTTCCCGGCGCCAGTCATCGAGAAGGTTCGCGTAGTCGACGAATACCCGGGGTACGCCGCGCGTGTTGCGTTCGGCCAGGATGTTGCATTTCAACCACAAGGCGCTCGCGAGCGCGGGAGAGACGCGCCAGGACTTCACAATCGACGCAATGACCTCGTGCGGATGACGCACCGCGATCACGGCTGCGACGTCGAACCCGGCCACGCGCGCCGCGTCGAACCACAGGTCGGACAGCGTCGTGATCCTGGGTTCTTTGATCACCACGAGCGGCGCCGACGGCAGTGTGGACAGATACTCCGCGACTTTGGCGACGCAGGCCCTGTTCTCCGCGTTGGGCGAACCGTCCTCCAGAAACCGCAGTGACGGGTCGTACCAATAGGTCCCGAGACGGCGCAGGATCGTTTCGTTGAGCGAGATGGCCGCTCGCGGTTCCCAATACCCGAGCGGGTTGTTCGCGTCGGCGCCCAGCATCGCGGCCGGGAGCGTGCCGCCGCACAGCGAGAGCACCCGGGTGAGCGCCGACGTTCCCGACCGTTGCGGCCCCAGCACGAAAAGGGCGACCGGGCGGTTCCCGGGCCCGAGGGAGTCGGAGGAATTGACAGCGTTTTCGACGGGCTTGGTCATCCTGGCCAATCTCATCGCGCATCCAAACCTTTCACTGGTCGTGCACCCGGGCGGCTTTCGGAGTTCGGTTGATATCCACGGTTTTCCGATTTGGCGCACGCACGATCACGGGTGCGCAGCAACCGAGTCGGGATCGATACCGTCGCGCACACGACCATGTCAGACAGCCGAACCTCAGCCTTTTCAATAACTTTGGCAAAGAGGAGACGATCTATGCCGCGCTCCTCATGCAGGGTCAGGCTTGACTTGTGACCGGCAACTTCTGCCCCCCGGTGAGAACCATCGAATCATTGCGCCCGCTAAGCACTATAGACAGGCGCGAAGGATCCGGGTGCCGTTTTACGAAACTGTTTTGCTTACTTGACCTTTGGATGGTTGCGCTGATGACCACACGATCCGATTTGCGTGGGCCGGCCTTGTGTCTACGCCCAGGCTCCCCTGCGCCGGTGGACCATCGCGGCGACCTCGAGGATCCGCTTCACGATGAACGGCCTGAATACCCGGCGAACCACGCTATTGGTGCGGGTGTGGAATTCCGTGAACGCCATCCGGAAATCATGCTCGCAGGCCTGATATGACTCGAAAACCCGGTCCAGGGTCGATACATGCAGGGGGTCGTCCTGCGCGGCACCGCGCAGTGCTTCATAGACAGCCGAGATCCAGTCCGCGCCGAAGAGGTCCGCCACCGGGCCGCCGTATTGCTGGCGACGAAGGTCGGGGGTGAGAAACTCCTCGATCGCACTCTCGTCGGTGGTATCCAGATCGATTTCGAGCGTCGCGGCAATGCGCTTCATCTCCCGATGCCAGTCGTCGAGGAGGTTGCCGTAGTCGACGAAAACGCGCGGCATACCGCGGGTGTGCCGCTCGGCGAGCAGATTGTATTTGAGCCACAGCGCGCTCGACAGCTCCGGCGAGGTGTCAACGTATTTCGCCGCCGAGGCGACAACCTCTTGCGGGTGGCGCACGGCGATCACAGCGGCAACGTCGAAGCCGACCTGGCGCGCCGCCTCGAACCAGAGGCCGGACAGCGCCGTTATCCTCGGCTCCTTGATGACCACGAGCGGTGCCGCCGGCAGGGTGCCCAGGTACGCCGCGATCTCCGCGACACAGGCGGCCTTTTCCTCGGCGCCGAACGCGCACTCCTCCTGTAGGCGCAGCGTCGGGTCGTACCAGTTGCTGTCATGGCGGCGCAGGATCGTTTCGTTGAGCATGATGGCCGCGCGCGGCTCCCAATAGCCGCGGGGGTTGTTCCCGTCGGCGCCACACATTCCGGCCGGGAGCGTGCTGCCGCACAGCGACAGAACCCTGGTAAGTGCCGACGTCCCAGACCGCGCCATACCCAGCACGAACAGCGCGACCGGACGAACCGCGGTCCCCGAGCGGGTGCAATGCTCCGCGGGATCGGCGCCATCGGCGGGCTGGCTCGTCCGGGTAGCTGCCATCGCGGACCCACACCTTTCCGTGCGCGTGTTACGGCCCCCGGGGATCACGGGTCATTATGCATGAGTTTGCAATTTCTGGGGCAAAGTTCAATTACGTGTGCCCGGCAACGCCGTCGTCAGCTCAGGAGGCGTTCCCAGCAAACGCGTATTAGCAGGTCGAAGGCCTACGATCCGCGCGCGCTCAATATCTGTAGGTAAAGGTGAGATTGAGGTTTTCGAGCGCCGCGAAAATCCCACGGCGAGTTAGTCGCCAGCGGCGGTGTGCGCCGGCGGTGGCGCCTCGGCGACCACACCGTCCCATCCGCGCGCCTTGCGCTTGAAGCGGGATTTGAGCGCAAGCGCACGCTTTTCAACCAGGAACCAGCTCAGTGCGGCCAGCGGGAGGGTCGCGATGGCGGCGACCACCGTGAACGCGAGCGGATGCAAGAAGCCGAGCCCGCAGATCACCAGCAACTGCTGCAGGGGCCACGCGTAGATGTAGACGCCATATGACAGATCCGTCCGTAAACGCAAGCGCTGGTTACGGATCAGCGCGCCGGAAACGACGACGGCGTAGGCCAGCGGAACCGCGCCGAGCACTCGGTAATTGGGCACCAACAAGCCGGCCACCACGACGATGGCCGCGCTCACGGCGACGAGTGACCACCGAGCGGGAATCCTGTCCTGGAACTGATGCAGCAACGTTCCGGCGGCGAACACGAGTGCGAAACGCGTGATCATCTGGACGATATTCTCCGCCCTCCCAACCGGGTAAGAGACCAGTGCCGCGGCCACCAGGAACAGGCCGAACACCACCGGAGCGGGCCACCGACGCTTGAGGAGTCCGGCTACACCGGCAACGGCAATGGCGATGTAGCAAAAGAATTCGAATATGAGGGTCCACAGCACCCCGTCCCACACACCCGGGAAGGGGACGTTTCGGGGCGTTCCGTCGATGCCGGTGTGATACACGTTCAGTACGGCGTTGTTCAGCACGTACTGGATCGGGGCGGGAGACAGCAGCAACTTGGCGGGCGAGCCTCCCTGGATCGCCACACCGATCGGGGCAATGACAAAAGCCACCACGGCCAGGCAGACCCACAGTCCCGGAAAGATGCGCAGAATCCGGGCGACGAAGTATTCGCGAAGCCGCGGGTTGCGGACCCAGCTCGCCGTGATGAGGAAGCCCGATATCGCGAAAAATCCGTCGACCCATACCTGGGTGAGAAGCTGCTCGATCGGTGGGTAGATCTTGCGGCCGGTGAGCGGCCAGGAGTGTTGCAGGATAACGCCCGAAGCCAACACCAATCGCCAGACGTTCAGTGCGTTATTTCGGGTATCGAATGCCTGGGCGAGGCTCGGGCTTGCCGACCAGCGCCGCGTCGGCCGGCGGTTGACGGTTGTATTCGGCCCAGAAACGGTCGGACTCGCACTCATCTGGATGATTTCCGTTGCCCGGCGCCCGGTGCCCAATATCGCAATCCAGTCATCAACGCACCCGCAAAGCCTGGATTACCCGCCGGTATTTTCGGGCAACGCCGCGGGAATACGCAGGAATGAACTGAGCAAACATCGGCACAGATTACATCCCCCGCAAACAACTGCACAGGGGCGGTCGAACACATCGTCCGAATCGACCGGCCGATTTAAGCACTCCCGTCAATTACGCGACCATTTGTTTTGCCGTGGTCGCTTCACTGAACTCAGGGTAGACGGCTTTCGGTCTCAGCCGGCGACGGCTCCCGGCTCGTAGAACGGCGCCCCGAACTCGGTGACCGGCCGGAACCCGCGTTGGCGTGCCTTTTCCGCGGCCCTGCGGATCAGCGCATAAATTCCCACGAACGCCGCATGGTCGGTCATCACCAGCGGCGTCAGCAGTCGATTGTGTACCAACGAGAACGCCACCCCCGAGGCGGGGTCGGCCCATCCGACCGAACCGCCCATCCCGACGTGACCGAAGCCGGGCATCACACCGCCGATCGGTAGACTGTGATAACCCAGGTGAAAGGCCAACGGCACGTAGATGTTTCGGTCCGGCCGCAGGCTGCGCTGACCCGTCAGGCCCGCCGCCAGGTCGCGGGAGAGGAATCGGATGCCGTCGACCTCGCCGCCATTGGCGATCGCGCCGTACATCCGCGCCAGGCCACGCGCCGTGGCCACCCCGTTGGCGGCGGGGATCTCGGCGTCCAGCAGGGGGGTGTCGCCCTGGACCGCGGCGATCATGCCCGGGAAATAGATCGCCCGGAAACCGGGGGAAAGCTCGTTGGCGACCTTGCGTGAGACGTAGTTGACGGTCGAACTGCCCAGCAGGTTCTGCGGTGCGACGATCTCGGCGACTCGCGTCGGCGCCCCGGCCGGCGGCCGGCCCAGATACAGGCCGTCGACACCCAGCGGCTCGGCGAGCTCCTCGCGAATCAGCACGCGCATACCTTTGCCGGTCACCGCCCGGCCGAGACCCGACATCAGCCAGCCGAAGGTCAGCGCGTGGTATGCCGATTTGCCCAACAACCGCCCGGGGGCCGCGGCAGCCAGCCGCTCCTCCATCACGATGTGATCGAGCAAGTCTTCCTTGGTGGCGCCGCGCAGACCCGAGAGGCCGGCCTGGTGCCGCATCACCTGGCGCACGGTCAAATCGGCCTTGCCATTGGCCGCGAACTCGCGCCAGTACTCGGCAACGGGAGCCTCGTAGTCGATCAGCCCGCGGTCGGCGAGCCGGTGGATGACGGTCGCGGCCATCCCCTTGGTCGCGGAGAAAACCATCGGTGCGGTGTTCTCCGACCACGGCCGCTGACCGCCCCGGTCGGCAAAGCCCGTCCAGACGTCCACGACGGGCCGGCCGTCGATATACACAGCCAGCGCCCCGCCACCGAACCGGCGGGCCGGGAACATGCTGGAAAAGCCACGAACGACGCAACCAAAGTGTGAGTCCGCCGCGCCGGACACACGGTGACCTGCGTCAAGGTCATCGTGGACACGGACCGCGCGGCGATTGACTCGGCTATCCACCGTCACACTCTAAATTTACTTGGATTACACACCCGGCAGGAGCGATATCGGAGATTATTTACCTATCCGTTAGCCCGACGCGGCCGTCAATATTTGCTGGGCCGCCAGGGCCGGAGTTAGCTCCCCCGCCTTGACCTTTCGCTCCACGTCGGCCCGGATCTTCCGCACCGCCGCGTTGGACGCCAGCCGGTCTAAAACCGTGTCGCGCACCATCTGCCACGTCCAGTCGACGAGCTGGGATCGGCGGCGCGCCTCGAATTCCCCGGCCTCGCTGAGCACCTGGCGATGACGTTCGATGGTGTCCCACAGTTCGTCGAGGCCGGATCCCTCGGCCGCGCTCATCGTGAGAACGGGTGGCCGCCAGAGGGTTTCACGCGGATGTATCAGCCTGATCGCGCCGGACAGCTCGCGCGCGGCCGACCGTGCCTCGGCGAGGTGTTTCCCGTCGGCCTTGTTCACCACGACGATGTCAGCCAGCTCCAGCACGCCCTTCTTGATGCCCTGCAGCTGGTCGCCGCCGCGTGCCAGGGTCAGCAACACGAAGGTGTCGACCATGTTGGCCACCGTCACCTCGGACTGACCGACGCCGACGGTCTCGATCAAGATCACGTCGAAACCGGCGGCCTCCAGCAGCACCGTCGTTTCCCGGGTGGCCTTGGCCACACCGCCCAAGGTGCCCGACGTGGGCGACGGCCGAATGTATGCATCCGGGTGCATCGCCAGGCGCGCCATCCGGGTTTTGTCACCGAGGATCGAGCCGCCGGTGCGCGTGGACGACGGGTCGACGGCCAACACCGCCACGCGGTGGCCGAGTTCGATCAGATGCATGCCGAGGGCCTCGATGGTGGTGGACTTCCCCACCCCGGGAATCCCCGTGATGCCGACGCGATGCGCGTTACCCGAGTCGGGCGTCAGCTCCAGCAGCAGCTGCTGCGCCTCCTCGCGATGGTCCCTGCGGGTGGACTCCAGCAGCGTGATAGCTCGCGGCAACGCCGCGCGGTCACCGCTGCGGACCGCCTTGGCCAGTTCCTGGGCGTCCATTACTTACCCACCCACGCCAGAGTGCCGCTACCGACGCATTCCTCGAGTGGCGGCGTCGATAGTTGCACTCTCGCGGCGGTTCTGGAGGTGGTCACTGGCCGAGGTCGTAACCCAGCCGCTCGGCGAGCTTGTGCAGCAAGCCGATTGCGGCGTCGGCGATCACCGTCCCGGGCGGGAAGATGGCGTCGGCCCCGGCCTCGTACAGCTCGTCGAAGTCACCGGGCGGGATGACGCCGCCCACCACGATCATGATGTCGGGCCGCCCCACTTGGGCCATCGCCTCGCGCAGCGCCGGCACCAGGGTCAGGTGACCGGCCGCCAGCGAGGACACCCCGACCACGTGCACGTCGTTGTCGGCGGCCTGGCGGGCCACCTCCTCGGGCGTGGAGAACAGCGATCCGACGTCGACGTCGAAGCCGATGTCCGCGAACGCCGTCGCGATCACCTTCTGGCCCCGGTCGTGGCCGTCCTGACCCATTTTGGCCACCAGGATCCTGGGGCGACGACCGTCGGCTTCCGCAAACTTCTCGACGAGTTCGGTTGCGCTGGCCATGTTTTCGGCCTTTCCAGCTTCGTCGCGGTAGACGCCGGCGATGGTACGAATCTCCGCCTGATGACGGCCGTACACCTTCTCCAGCGCGTCGGAGATCTCGCCGACGGTGGCCTTGGCGCGGGCCGCGTCGATGGCCAGCGCCAGCAGGTTGTTGCCCAGCCCGTCTCGATCCCCCTTACCGGCTCCGCCGGAGTGCGCCGCCGCGGCACGCGACAACTCCGCCAGCGCGGCGTCGACGGCCTCCTGGTCGCGGCTTTCCCGCAGCTCCTCGAGCTTGGCCAGCTGCTCGGCGCGGACCCGGCTGTTCTCGACCTTGAGGACCTCAACCTCCTGGTCCTCTTCGACCTGGTACTTGTTGATCCCGATCACCGGCTGGATCCCGGAGTCGATGCGGGCCTGCGTGCGCGCGGCCGCCTCCTCGATGCGCAGCTTGGGGATCCCGTCGCTGATGGCCTGGGCCATGCCGCCGTGCTCGGTGACCTCCGCGATGTGGGCACGGGCCTTCTGCGCGAGCTGATGGGTCAGCCATTCCACGTAATACGAGCCCGCCCACGGGTCGATGGGCCGCGTGGTGCCCGACTCCTGCTGCAACACCAGCTGGGTGTTGCGGGCGATGCGGGCCGAGAAGTCGGTGGGCAATGCCAGCGCCTCGTCCAACGCGTTGGTGTGCAGCGACTGCGTGTGCCCCTGCGTCGCGGCCATCGCCTCGATGCAGGTGCGGGCGACGTTGTTGAAGGCGTCCTGCGCGGTCAGCGACCAGCCCGAGGTTTGCGAATGTGTGCGCAGTGAAAGCGATTTGGCGTTCTTCGGATTGAACTGGCCGACCAGCTCGCTCCACAGCAACCGGCCCGCCCGCAGCTTGGCGACCTCCATGAAGAAGTTCATTCCGATGCCCCAGAAGAAGGACAGCCGGGGCGCGAACTTGTCGATGTCCAGCCCGGCGTCCAGGCCCGCCTTGATGTAATCGACCCCATCGGCCAGCGTGTAGGCCAGCTCCAAATCCGCTGTGGCGCCGGCCTCCTGGATGTGATAGCCGGAGATCGAGATGGAGTTGAACTTGGGCATCTTCGCGCTGGTGTAGGCGAAGATGTCGGAGATGATGCGCATCGACGGCGTGGGCGGATAGATGTAGGTGTTGCGCACCATGAACTCTTTGAGGATGTCGTTCTGGATGGTGCCGGCCAGCTTCTCCGGCGGAACACCCTGCTCCTCCGCGGCCACCACGTACAACGCCAGAATCGGCAACACCGCGCCGTTCATGGTCATCGACACCGACACCGTCGACAGGTCGATGCCGTCGAACAGCTGGCGCATGTCGAGGATGGAATCGATTGCCACACCCGCCATTCCGACGTCACCCTGGACGCGCGGGTGGTCGGAGTCATACCCGCGGTGGGTGGCCAGGTCGAAGGCCACCGACAGACCCTTCTGGCCCGCCGCCAGGTTGCGGCGGTAGAAGGCGTTGGACTCGGCGGCGGTGGAGAAACCGGCGTACTGCCGAATCGTCCACGGCTGGTTGACATACATCGTCGGGTACGGCCCACGCACGAACGGCGGTTCGCCGGGGAAACTGTGCAGCGGATACCCGTCGGCCTCGACGGCGGCGCGGTCGGCGGCGATGTAGACCGGTTTGACGTCGATGTCTTCCGGTGTATGCCATTGCAGTTGGTCGGGTGTGTACCAGTGCGCGGCCGCGGCCGCGGCGACGTGTTCGGTGACGGCGGCCTCGGTCGCCGGTGCGATGGTCCGTTCGCTGTGCAGCGGCACATCGGCGAAGCTGCCGACAGCAGGTGCGGTGGTTGTCATCCTAACTACGCCCCCAGCCTCGTGAGCAGATCCGACAGAGCTTCGACCGCATCGATTTTCGCGGTCAGGAATTGGTCCGGCTGGTGCTCGGCCTCAGCCACGGCCTTTTCGGGTCCGGCCAGACAAACCCGGGAGATGCCGGCGCCCCGCGCCGCCTGCACGACCCCTGACACCTCATCGTGGTAGCGCTTGTCGGTGCCGCAGATGACCGCCACCGTCGCCGACCCCGCTTCGGCCACCGCCGCCGCGACGCCGGTGACGTCGACGGTTCCCGGGTTGATCGCCTCGATGCCTCCGGAGGCCAACAGATTCGAGGCGAACGTCGCGCGAATGTTGTTCTCCGCCAGCGGACCCAGAGGTAGCAACAATGCTTGCGGGCGCGAGCCGGTGCGGCCCAGGTAGGCGTCCGAACGGTCGCGCAGGGCTTCGAAGTCCGCGGCGTAACGCACCAGCTTTCCGGCGGCGAGCGGCGAATACGACGAGTCGCTTTGCGGCAGCGGCGGTTCGGTGAGGTTCGGGAATTCATTGACGCCGGTGATCGCGGTCCGGCGGTGCGCGATGTCGTCGCCGCGGCGGGCCGCCACCTCGGCGATCTGGCCGGCGATGAAGTCGCCCGCCTGGGTGAATCCCCCCTGCGCCTCGATGGCCTGGAACTGCTGCCAGGCCTGTTCCGCCAGCCGGCCGGTGAGGTCCTCCACGAACCACGACCCACCGGCGGGGTCCAGCACGCGGCCCACATGGGACTCCTCGAGCAGCAACAGCTGGGTGTTGCGCGCGATGCGTCGCGCGAAACTCGTTGCTATGTCCGGGAATCCGCCGTCGATCGCCACGTCGAACGGGAACACCAGCAGCGAGTCGGCACCGCCGACACCGGCGCCGAAGGCGGCCAGGGTGCAGCGCAGCATGTTCACCCAGGGGTCGCGCTGGGTCATCATCGGCAGCGAGGTCTCGGCGTGTATGACGGCCGCACCGGAATCCGGCTCGCCGACCACCTCGGCGACACGCGCCCACAAGTTACGGGCCGCGCGGAGCTTGGCGATCGTCATGAACTGGTCGTCATCGGCGGCGAACCGGAAGCTGATCTGCCGCAGCGCCTGGCCGATCGGCATCCCGGCTTCGGTGAGCACGCGGAGGTAACTCACCGCGGCCGCGATGCCGGCGGCCAGCTCCCACGTCGCGTTGGCGCCCAGATTGTGGAAGGCGGGCCCGTCGACCGTGACCGCGCGCACGCCGGTGTGATCGGCGGCCCGCTTGGCGACAGCGACCACGTCCTCGATCTTCGGGGCCGGCCGCCCACTGAGCGTCGCCGTCAGAGGGTCGCCGCCCAGGTCGATCGACACCGTGGCGCGCTGTTCGGGTTCCACCTCGTCGGCCAGCGCCAACACAACGTCGCTGGCGGCCGCGTAGTCGGCGCCGGCCTCGAGGATCACCGGCGCCATGCTCAGGTAGACACCCTGCAGCGTCTCCGCCAGCTGGTCGGGCGCCACGCCCGACTCGCCGATCCGCAGGACCAGGGCGCTGGCTCCGTTGCCGAGCGCGTCGAGCACCGCCGAGTTGACGTCCTTTGCCGCGATACCGGGCACCGGGGTCGCCGGGAACGCCTCGGCGACCCGCCAGCCGGTCTTGACGTCGCGCAGCGCGTCGCCGCCGCGCACGTACGGCCACTCGCCGGGCAGCGGCGGTTCGGGCAGCTCGTCGAGCGCCGTGTAGAGGGCGCGAATCCCGATCCCGTCATACGTCGGGGTCTCCAGCAGCCGCTCCGGCGCGTCCCCCAACTGCTCGGGGTCCTTCCGGGTGCTCTTGGCCAGCACTCCGGCGACCGCACTGCGCCAACGCCCGCGAACCTGTTCGAGGCCCGCGAGCTCGGGTACATCAATGGACACCGATTGCTCCCTTTTCCCAGCATTTGGGCTACAGCTTTGGGGATACCACTTAGCTACTGAGGCTAATTGATGGGAGCTCCCGGCTAAAAACCGCCAGGTGCGGCGAGCTGGGCCGGCTCGGGATGAAACGCCAGCCGCGGGAAACGCCTTATTCATCTGCGCCCCGTAACCTTAGATCACGTGACGGGTTCCGCCACCAGCAACATCACCGCAACACTTCGTGATCTCGGCTGCGCCATCGGCGCGGCGGCGCGAAGCGTGTCTCGGTCGCGGATCGTCTGGACGGTGGTGGGCATCACAGCGTTCCTGGTGCTGGCATCGTGCCTCCCGCTGCCCTCGCCGGTGCAGATGCGCGACTGGGCGCAGTCCCTCGGGCCGTGGTTCCCGCTGGCGTTCTTGGTCGCACACGTCGTCGTGACGGTGGTGCCCATTCCGCGTACCGCGTTCACCCTGGCCGCCGGTTTGCTGTTCGGCCCACTGGTGGGCGTCGCCATCGCGGTGGTCGCCAGCACCGCGAGCGCGATGATCGCCATGCTGCTGGTCCGCGCGGCGGGCTGGCGGTTGAACCGCCTGGTGCGCCACCGATCGATCGACACGGTGGAAGAACGGCTACGGCGGCGGGGCTGGCTGGCCATCGTGTCGCTGCGATTGATTCCCGCGGTGCCGTTCTCGGTCCTCAACTACGCCGCCGGTGCGTCGACCGTGCGGGTGCTGCCGTATGCCTTGGCGACGCTGGCCGGATTGCTGCCCGGCACCACCGCCGTCGTGGTCCTCGGCGACGCGCTGGCCGGTCACCCCAGCTCGCTGCTGTATTTGGTGTCGGCGGCCACCAGCGTGCTGGGACTCGCGGGGTTGATCATCGAGGTCCGCCACTTCCGCCGGCACCACCGCCGCGCGCACCGCCGCCTCGACGACGAGCACGCCCCCGAGCCGGCCACCATCAGCTGATCAACCCACTTCGTTGAGAGCGCCGCGCGATGCGGCAAAGATCGATCTAATGGGGGACGTGTACGCGCTGGAGTTCGCCAGCTGGGGGGCGTCATACTCGCCGGCTCGTACCGTCGCGCTGCCGCTCAGTGCCCTGGTGCTGGCGGTGCTCGCCGTGTTGGGCTTCCTGCCCAGCCGGACCCAGCGGCGTCGCAGACCGACGACGCGCGCGTTCGCCGACGTAGGGCCGCGGCGCGCCAAACTGCACACCACATTGCTCACCCTCGCGGCGGTGTGCAGCGCCACCGCACTGGTGGCAGCCATCTGCTTGTTTCCCAGGGCCGCCACCCCGGCACAGCAGCCACCCCCGCCGCCCGCCCAGGCGCCGATCGACCTGCCCGCGGCCAGCGCCATCGGACCGGGCGCCGGAATTTACGTCGACTATGCCGACGGCTCCGGTGGAATGGGTTGCACCGCAGGGTTTCTGGTGTACACCAGTGGCGGCCAGGCCGGAATTCTCACCGCCGGTCACTGCAATCGACCCGGCGCGCCGAGCAGGGTGACGATGAACCTGGGCGGGATCCTCCCCTACACGACGCTGGGCACGTTCAGTCATACCGTCAACGAGGGGGCGCACGACGAACAGCACGACATCGGCCTGATCACGCTGGACGGCGACAACGTGCCCCGGTCCTCGGCGATCGCCGCGTCGTTGCCGGTCACTGGCGTCGCCACCAATTTGCAAGTCGGCCAGCAGTTGTGCAAATTCGGCATGGGCTCCGGCGCCGACGCCTGCGGACAGATCGTGGAGATCACCGCCAGCAAGGTCGTGTTCCTGGCGAGCGGCCAATGCGGCGATTCGGGCGGCCCGGTATACCTCTACCAACGCGACGGTACCGTCAGCGCCGTCGGCATCCTCATCCGCGGCGGTGACCCCTACACACCCAAAGCCGGGTGCGCGGCCCGCGCCAAATTCTCCGTCGCCGAGTTGGTGCGGCCCTGGCTGGACAAGTGGCATCTGACCGCCGTCACCGCACCGTCTTCCCCGGGCTGACCACGTGTTCGGGGCGGCCGCCGCTCACCGTGAAGGCGCCGATTACGTTTAGCCGCCGTCACCATCGCCATCACCCGCGCCCGGCGTCGAGCCGGCCCGCACCCCTGAGGGCAGGATGGGGAGAATGTCACGAGATCAACCGTCGTCGCTCCCCGCCAAGCTCGCCGCAGGGCTGCTGAGGTCGCGCCGTCTCATGCGCGCACCGATCTGGATCTACAAGGCTCGCGCGGGCGCGCTGTTCGGCTCGCGCATCCTGTTGCTCGAGCACATCGGCCGCAAGTCGGGTGTGCCGCGCTACGCGGTGCTGGAGGTCATCGATCATCCGTCACCCGACGTCTACGTCGTCGCCTCGGGATTCGGCCGAAAAGCCCAGTGGTTCCGCAACATCGCGGCCAACCCGCGGGTGCGCGTCTACGCCGGCAGCCACGCCCCCAGGCCCGCCACCGCGCGCGTGCTCGACCCGCACGAGGCCGACCGCATCATGGCCGCGTACCGCACCCGTCACCCCAAAGCGTGGGAGCGGATGCGCCCCGTGCTCGAGGACACGCTCGGCGCGCCGATCACCGACACGGACACCCCGTTGCCGCTGGTCGAGCTGAAGCTGGACTAAGCGCGGTCCGGGCCCTTGACCGTCATCGCGGCGGACAGGGCCAAAAACAGCGCGGCCGGAAGGCAATTGACGACTTTGTCGCGCACCCGGACGTGCGCGCCGACCGCGAACACGAAGTACAGCGTCAGCATCGCCGTCGTCAGCCTCGCCAGCCCGGGGAAACGGGTGACCGACAGCAGGCCGACCGCGGCGGCCGCCTTCACCGCCGGCAACACGGGCCGAACGTTCTCCGGGACACCCAGGTCATCCAGTGTCTTCTTGATGGGAGCCAGCTGCACGCCGCAGGCCACCGCGTCGACGGCGTGGAACGCGGCCAGCGCCGCATAGGTCTTGGGTGAAGTCAACGCACTCATGGGGCCATCCTATTGAGTCAGCTCGCCCGGGCCGTCCGCAGGCTTGCGGGCTATCGCCTCCGCCTTGGCCACCGCCTCCGCGATCGCGGGGTCGGTTTCGGTGGAGAACCAGTCCGCCACGTCGGCGTCGTCGTCGGCGCCGTGCTTGGGCGCGTCCTCGACGGGCGAGGGCTGGAACCGGAACACCCCGTCCTGGCCCGGGGTACCCAGGAGTTTGGTGAATCCCTGCAACGCCGCGCTGAAGTCGCTGGGCACCACCCACACCTTGTTGGCGTCGCCGCGCGCCATCTCCGGCAGCGTCTGCAGGTACTGGTAGGCCAGCATCTCCGGGGTGGGCCGGCCGGCCTTGATCGCAGCGAACGTCTTCTCGATGGCCTTGGCCTGCCCCTGCGCCTGCAGGTAGGCGGCGGCGCGTTCACCCTGGGCGCGCAGCATCCGGGACTGCCGGTCGCCCTCGGCGGCCAGGATCGCGCCCTGCTTGGCGCCCTCGGCCGCGAGGATCTGCGCCTGCTTCTGACCCTCGGCCTCCTTGATCGCCGCCTCGCGCATACCTTCGGCGGTCAGGATCATCGCCCGCTTCTCACGGTCGGCCTTCATCTGCTTTTCCATCGATGCCTGGATCGACGGCGGCGGGTCGATGCTGCGCAACTCGACCCGGGCGACCCGCAGGCCCCAGCGGTTGGTGGCTTCGTCGAGCACGCCGCGCAGCTGTCCGTTGATCTGATCGCGCGACGTCAGTGTCTGCTCCAGAGTCATGCCGCCGACGACGTTGCGCAGCGTGGTGGTGGTCAGCTGCTCGACGCCGACGATGTAGTTGCTGATCTCGTAGACGGCCGCCTGCGGAACCGTGACCTGGAAGTAGACGACGGTGTCGATGTTGAGCGTCAGGTTGTCTTCGGTGATCACCGGCTGCGGCGGGAACGACACCACCCGCTCGCGCAGATCCACCCGGGCCCGGATCCGGTCGATGAACGGCACCAACAACGTCAGTTGCCCGCTCACCGTGCGGCTGTATCGACCCAGCCGTTCGATCACCGCGGCCTCCGCCTGAGGTATCAGCGCCACCGACTTGGCCACCACGACGATGGCAAAGATGACCAGAACCGCCAGCAGCACCAGACCAGCAACCGCACCTTGCATCGGAGTTCCTCTCTTTCGCAGCCGTTCTCGCCGCCCTACAGGCTGGTCTTGAAGACCACTGCGGTCGCGCCGTCGATCTGCATGACCGTGACCGGCTCGCCCGGTTCGTAGACGTCGTTCTCGTCGAGCGGACGCGCGGTCCACACTTGGCCGTCGAGCTTCACCTGACCGTTGTCCCGGGCCACCCGCTCGAGCACCAGCGCGGTTTTGCCCTCCAGCGCCTCGATCCCCAAGCGCGGCACGTTCGCCGGTGTCAACCGCCGCCGCAGCGGCGGACGAACCAGCACCAACAGCAGCACCGAGACGACCAGGAACACCGCCCCGTCCACCCACACCGCAGAATCCAGCAGCCAACTGGTCAGCGCCGCGGCCAGTGCGCCCCCACCGAGCATCACCAAAAACAGATGGCCGGTGAGCGCCTCCGCACCGGCCAGCACCAGCGCGAATATTAGCCAAAGCAGCGCGGCGTGCATGCGGCAAGGATACGCGTGATCGGCCTTTGCGGGGCAAAACAACTACACTGCGTCACGTGTGGTGTCCCAGTGTTTCGCTGTCCCTGTGGGCCAACGCCTGGCTCGCGGGCAAGGCCGCGCCCGACGACGTCCTGGACGCGTTATCTGTTTGGGCGCCAAAGCAATCGGTGACCGCGTATGATGCCGTCGCGGCGGGCCATACCGGGCTGCCGTGGCCCGATGTACACGACGTCGGGACGGTCACGCTGTTGCAGACTCTGCGTGCCGCGGCGGGCCGGCCGACGTCGACGCCGGGTGTGCCTCCCCTGATGCGCGGGACGATCAACATGGTTTTGCCGGTACCGGGCGATGTGCGCGGACTGGCCCCGGGAACACAGTTCGAACGCGATGCGCTGGCCGCCGGCGAGGCGATCATCATCGCCAACCCTCAAAGCCCCGCCACCGCCGTCGGCCTGGTCCCCGAATTCTCGTATCAGGATGACGCCGACATACCCGACGACTATGAGACGGGCCTGGCCGAATTGTGCGCGCTCACGTGGACGGTCTACTCCCTTCCCGGCGTGCCGATACTTGACCACTACGAGCTCGGCGACGCCGAGTACACGCTGCGGTCGGCCGTGCGATCGGCGGCCGACGCGCTCGGCGCCATCGGCCTGGGATCGGCCGCGGCCGACATCGACGATCCGCGAGGGCTCGTCGAGCAATTGCTGGAATCCGCACGGCAACACCGCATTCCCGATCACGCGCCGGCGCGCGCATTGCGGGTACTGGAGAACGCCGCGCACGTCGACGCCATCATCGCGGTCAGCGCGGGGCTGAGCCGGTCCGACTCGCCGGACCGTTTCGCCGCGCCGATCGCCGCCGGCCTGGAGCCGGTCGGAACGCAATCGTCGTCGGAGGCACGCATCGCCAGCGATGCGCTGCGACCGCTGACCGCCGTGGTGCGTTCGGCGCGGATGGCCGCCGTGACCGCGATCCTGCATTCGGCCTGGGCCGACTAGTTCTGTTGGCGGCGACCCGCTTCACCCGGCTCCGCCGCGCTCGCGATCCCCGCTAATCCTGATCGCCGGCCGCGCAGTGCGGCGGGCGGCATGGCGCGCCGTCGACGCTGGCAAGGCACCCGGGCACCGGGTCGGGACCACTCACCCGTTCCGGCGCCCGGCCGTAACGCAATTCGTCGATCAGGTCGGCGGCCATCTGCGCGAAACGCGGATGGGCGTTGGGCGTTGAGGCCCGCACCATCGTTATCCCCGCCGCCTCGGCCTGAGCCGCCAACTCGTGGTCGAGGTCCCACACCACCTCGATGTGGTCGGCCACGAACCCGATCGGGCAGATGATGACGGCCGTGGTGCCGGCCTCCGCCAGCGTCGCCAGGTGGTCGGCGACGTCGGGCTCCAGCCACGGAACCTGGGGCGGCCCCGACCGCGACTGCCACACCAGGTCGTACCCGGCGTATCCGGCGGCGGAGGCCACAAGGCTTGCAGCGTAGGCGACTTGGCGGCTGTACAACCGTGGGCCCAGGCGCTCGTCGGCCGCCACCGGGATCGAATGGGCGGTGAACACCAGACGCGCGCCGGCCGGTCCCCCGCGAGCGGGCGGTGCCCCCAGCTCGGCGGTCAAGGCCCCGGAGGCCGCACCGATGGTATCGGCGAAGATCTGCACGAAACGCGGGTGGTCGAAATACGGCCGCAGCTTGACCAATTCGGGGGCATCCGGCCCCGCCGCCCGGCGCGCCCGGGCGATGTCCTCGACGTATTGAGTGCAGCTGGAATAGCCGCTCCACGCCGAGGTCGCGAATACCGCTGCCCGCCGAATTCCGTTGTCGCGCATCGTTGCGACGGTGTCTTCGACGTAGGGCTCCCAGTTGCGGTTGCCGAAGTAGACCGGTACGTCCAGACCGCGGCCGGTCAACTCGGCGCGCAACTGCTCGATCAGCGCCAGGTTGATCCGGTTGATCGGTGACACCCCGCCGAAATGCATGTAGTGCTCGGCCACATGGTCGAGGCGTTCCGGCGGCACGTTGCGGCCCCGGGTGACGTTGTCCAAGAACGGCCGAACCTGCTCGGGACCTTCCGGGCCACCGAAGGACAGCAGCAGGACGGCATCAAAATCCATGGAATTCCATTGCTGTCTAGAGCAATTGGGTGCTCGCGCCGCCGTCGGCGTAGATGATGGTCCCCGTCGTCGCCGGCAGCCAATCCGACAGCAGCGCGCACACCGTCTTGGCGACCGGTGTCGGATCCTTCATGTTCCAGCCGATCGGCGCGCGCTGATCCCAGCCCTCTTCGAGCAGCTGCATCTGGGCGCCGGCCTCTTCGCCGAGCGCGCCGCCGACGATTGCGCTCATGGCCAACGTCCGGATCGGCCCCGCGGCAACGAGATTGGAACGGACGCCCACCTTGCCCGCCTCGCGCGCCACGAACCGGTTGACCGATTCCAGCGCGCTCTTGGCCACCGTCATCCAGTTGTAGGCCGGCATCGCGCGGCTCGGGTCGAAGTCCATGCCCACGATGGAACCGCCGGGGTTCATGATCGGCAGCGCCGCCTTGGCCAGCGAGGCGTACGAATACGCCGAGATGTGAATACCTTTGGAGACATCCTCGTACGGCGCGTCGAAGAACGGGTTGATGCCCATTCCCGTCTGAGGCATGAAACCGATCGAGTGCACCACGCCGTCAAGCTTGTTGCCGTCGCCGATCTCGGCCGTCACCCGCTCGGCGAGCGAGCCCAGGTGCTCCTCGTTTTGCACGTCGAGTTCGATCAGCGGCGCCTTCTCCGGCAGCCGGTCGGCGATGCGCTGAATCAGGCGCAACCGGTCAAATCCGGTCAGCACCAACTGCGCCCCCGCTTCCTGGGCCGCCTTGGCGATGTGAAACGCAATCGACGAGTCGGTGATGATCCCCGAGATCAGGATCCGTTTGCCGTCGAGCAGTCCCGTCATGTCCGTCCTTAAAGTTCTTGTCTAGTAGATGTATTCAGTGGCCCATACCCATGCCGCCGTCGACCGGGATGACCGCACCGGAGATGTAGCTCGCATCCTCGGACGCCAGGAAGCTGACCACCCCGGCGACCTCGGCGGGGGTGCCGACCCGCTTCGCAGGGATGAATTGCAGTGCCCCCTCCTGGATCCGCTCATCGAGCGCGCGGGTCATGTCGGTGTCGATGTAGCCCGGCGCCACCACGTTCGCGGTCACGTTGACCTTCGACAGCTCCCGGGCGATCGAGCGGGCCATGCCGATCACACCGGCTTTCGAGGCCGCGTAATTGGCCTGGTTACCGATGCCCCAACTGCCGGAGACCGAACCTATGAAGATCATTCGGCCGAATTTGTTTCGCTGCATGGTCCGCGATGCCCGCTGAGCCACCCGGAACGCCCCGGTGAGGTTGGCGTTGATGACCTTCTCGAACTTTTCCTCGGTCATCCGCATCAGGAACGCGTCCGCGGACAGGCCGGCATTGGACACCAGCACCTCGACCGGTCCCTGGTGCTCCTCGACCTCTTTGAAGGCGCGATCGACGGCGTCGTTGTCGGTGACGTCGCACTCGACGCCGAACAGCCCCTCGGGCGCCCCGGATCCGCGATGCGTGACGGCCACCTTGTGGCCGTCGGCGGCCAGCCGCTGTGCGATCGCCAGACCGATCCCCCGGTTTCCTCCGGTGACCAGGATCGAACGGGATACGAATGCGGGTCTGCGGTAGTCGGCAGCACTTTCGGTGGTGTTCTCGGTGGCCGTGTCAGTCACCCCGTCAACCTATCGTCTCGGCTCGTCGCGGCCGAAACCGGCTGACCCCGGGCGTAACGCCAGGGCGAAGAATCGAGCAGAATCTCGCCCTGCCGTTACACCCCGCATCCACGTGTCGGTGAGGCCCAGCACACTCTCGTCATGACCGACCCCTTCCTGGGCAGCGAAGCCCTGGCCGCGCGGCTGATGTCGCGCCACGAGCTGCGAAGTCGTCACGTCGCGCTGCATCGCGATGTGTACATGCCGAGGGATGCCGAACTGACGGCGATGCTGCGCGCGAAGGCATGCTGGCTGAGGTCTCGCCGCCGCGGCACCCTGGCGGGCTTCTCCGCCTCCGCCATGCATGGCGCCCGGTGGATCGACCCGTCCCGGCCCGCTGAGATCATCGACACCAATCGCCGCCCCACTTCCGGGGTGCACGCCTGGGAGGAACGCATCGAGCCCGACGAGATCGCCGTCGTCGACCAGATGCGCGTCACCACGCCGGCGCGCACCGCACTCGACCTGGCGCGCCGCCATCCCAGGGGCATGGCAGTCGCTGCGATCGACGCGCTAGTGCAAGCGACTGAGCTGAAGATGGCCGACGTTGAGCTGCTCACGGACCGCTACCGCGGCCGCCACGGCTTGAAGGCCGCCAGGGCGGTCCTCGAACTGGTCGACGGCGGGGCTCAATCCCCGAAGGAAACGTGGCTACGTCTGCTGTTGACAGATGCCGGCTTCCCGCGGCCGCAGACGCAGACGCAGATCGCGGTATACAACGAATGGGGCTGGGCCGAGGCATATTTGGACCTTGGCTGGGAGGACATCAAGGTCGCCGTCGAGTACGACGGCGACCATCACCGGTCTCTTCGCACGCAATTCGCCAAAGACATCGGCCGCTTCGAGATGCTCGAGCGTCGCGGGTGGATCGTCGTCCGGGTCATCGCCGAGCATCACCCCGACGACATCATCCGCCGGGTGCGCGACGCTCGAGCCCGCCGCATGTAACGCCAGGGCGAAGAATCGAGCAGAGTTCCGCCGTGGCGTTACGGGCGCGGGAAGAAGACTAGGTCGGCAGGCGGCGGTTGATGAGCAGCGCCGCCAACGCCGCCAACGCCAACACCAGCGCACCCAACCGCACCCAGCCCACGCTGGCATCGCCTTTGATCGTCTCGTAGCCGATCTGCTGCTGCAGCGTCGCGTAGACCGACTTCAGTTCCTGCAAAGACGCAGCGTTGTAGGCGTTCCCGCCCGAGAGCTGGGCGACCTTCTTGAGCGTCTCGTCGTCGACCGGCACCGGCTGGCGCTGGTCGTTGATCTCGACGAAGCCGTACGGCGTGCCGAAGGAGATGGTCGAGATCGGCACACCCTGGTCCTTGGCGGTGCGCGCGGCGGTGAAGGCGCCCTTCGGGTTGTCCGGATTGGTCGGCATCGTCTCCTTGCCGTCAGAGAACAACACGATGCGCGCCGGCGGCGGTTTGTCGCCGCCACCGATCACCGCGCCGACGGTCGCGATGGCCTGCAAAGCGGTGAAGATGCCCTCCCCGGTGGCGGTGCGGTCGGCGAACTGCAGCTTGTCCAGCGCGGTCTTGGTCGAATCCCGGTTGGTCGTCGGCGACACCAACACCGTCGCGGTCCCCGCATACGCGATCAGCCCGAGGTTGATGCCCGGCGTCAGCTCGTCGGCGAACTGTTTGGCGGCCTCCTGGGCGGCCGCCATCCGGTTGGGCGCGACATCGGTGGCGCGCATCGACTGCGACACGTCGATCACCAGCATCACCACCGCGCGGTTGCGGGGAATGCGGACGTCGTTGGTCGGGCCCGCCATCGCGATGGTGAACAGCACCAGCGACGCGACGAGCAGGATCGCCGGCACATGCCGCCACGTCGACGGGCGCTTGGGGGCAACGCTTTCCAGCAGCTCCATGTTGGCGAACCGCAGCATGCGCCGCTGCCGCGCCAACTGCATCAAGATGTAGAGCGCCGCCAGCCCGACGACGACCAGCAGGAACAGGAAGAACCACGAATGTTCGAAGCCCGACAACGATATCGGGCCGAGGAGCGGCAATGTCACTGCCGCCCCGCCAATGCCCCGCGCCGGCGGGATTCCACGAACCGCACGATGTCGGCGATCCAGTCGCGGTCGGTGCGAAGCGTCAGTATCGGGGCCCCGCAGCTGCGGACGGTGCGGGCCACGTCGGCGCGGTGCGCCGCGGCGGCCTTGGCGAAATCGTCACGCAGCTGGGCGTCGATGGTGAATTCGCGGGTGACCCCGGACTCGGCGTCCTGCAGCACCACGTCGCCGATGTCGGGCAGTTCGACGTCGCGGGGGTCGAGCACCTCGATGGCCAACACCTCGTGCCGGGCGGCGACCGCCCGCAACGGGCGCATCCAGTTGATCGGCCCGAGGAAGTCGCTGATGATCACCGCCATGCCGCGGCGGCGTTCCGGGCGGCGCAGCGCGTCGATCGCCGTCGCCAGATCGCCGCGCACCCCGACCGGCGCGCGGGGCGTGGTGGCGATGGTGCGCAACAGCGTCTGCTCATGCTGGCGACCCGAGCGGGCGGGCACTCGGATCATGTCCGCGCCGGTGGAGACGATCGCACCGAGCCGGTTGCCTCCACCGCTGTTGAGGTAGGTGATCGCGGCCGCGGCCGCCACCGCCAGGTCCCGCTTCTCGCACACGGTGGTACCGAAGTCCAGGCTGGCCGACATGTCGACCACCAACCACGTTTCCAGCTCGCGGTCGGCGATCATCTGCCGAACGTGGGGGTGCGTGGTGCGCGCGGTGACGGCCCAGTCCATACGCCGGACGTCGTCGCCGGGCTGATACTCGCGCGACTCCCCCGGCTCGGAGCCCGGCCCGGGGATCAGGCCGAGGTGATCGCCATGCAGCACACCGTCGAGCTTGCGTTTGACGGTGAGCTCGAGGGTGCGCAGCGCCGCCGACAGCTTCGGGTCGTCGATCTGCCCGCGCTGCATCGAGGGCGGATGGACAGCCGGCGGCCGCTTGGGATCGGTCACCGACCGCTGGCCGCGCCGGCGGGTTGCATCACCGGGGGCACCGAATGCCCTTGCTGCGGAACGGCATTCACCTGAGGCAGGGCAACCGTCTGCAGCACCCGGTTGATGACGATCTCCGGCGAGATCTCGTCGGCGAGCGCGTCGTAGGTGAGCACCAGCCGGTGGCGCAGGACGTCGGGAATGACGTCCACGACATCTTGCGGAATCACATAGTCGCGGCCGCGGACCAGCGCCAGCGACCGGGAGGCCGCGATGATGCCCAGCGAGGCACGCGGGGAGGCACCGAACGAGATCCACGTTCTGACGTCGTTCATGCCGAGCTGTTCGGGATGGCGGGTGGCGGTCACCACCCGCACCACATAGTCCACCAGCGCGTGGTGGACGAAACCGTTGGCCGCGATGTCCTGCAGCCGCAGCAGGTCGCCGGTGTTGAGGATCTGCTTGGGCTCCGGCGGGCGCACGCCCATCCGGTAGATGATCTCGCGTTCCTCTTCCGGCGACGGGTAGCCGACGTTGATCTTGAACAGGAAGCGGTCGCGCTGCGCTTCGGGCAGCGGGTAGACGCCCTCGTGCTCGATCGGGTTCTGCGTGGCCATCACCAGGAACGGGTTGGGCAGCGGGAATCTCTTGCCACCGATCGACACCTGGCGTTCCTGCATGACCTCCAGCAGCGCCGACTGCACCTTGGCGGGCGCGCGGTTGATCTCGTCGGCGAGCAGGAAGTTGACCACCACCGGGCCGAGCTCGGTGTCGAACTCCTCCTTGCCCTGCCGGTAGATGCGGGTACCGATGATGTCGGTCGGCACCAGGTCGGGGGTGAACTGGATACGCGCGAACGTCCCGCCGACCACCCGCGCGAACGTCTCGACGGCCAGCGTTTTGGCGACACCGGGAACACCCTCGAGCAGCACGTGGCCCTTAGACAACAGCCCGACCAGCATCCGCTCCACCAGCTGGTCCTGGCCGACGATGATGCGTTTGACCTCGAAGATGGCCCGCTCCAGGGTCTGGACCTCGGCGGCCAGCCCGTTACCGCCACCCGTCGGCGCTTCGTGAGCCGGCGGCCCTGATTGCCCGCCCGGGCCCGAGTAACCGCTGGCGCCTGGCGGCGGCCCACCTGCTGCTGTCATGAACTGCTACCTTCCACCGCTCAACCAACTCGATCGGACACGACTGCCGGCACGACGAATGTCGTGGGGCAGCGACGTGCCCGCGTCCAACTATTCCAGGCCTGCCGAATTCCGTCGACGCTGGTGCTCCCGCCCCGGGGACGTGCCCGCTCGGGGACACCCGGCGTCAGTACTCGATGATCCTGGTCAGGAACGGCGTCATGCCGGGCTTACGAACCGCGCTGACCGTTACCTTTCCGGCGCTGCCGGAGGCCTCCAGCATCTGGCCGTTGCCCAGGTACATGGTGACGTGCTGGCTGCCGTTCGGGCCGTAGAAGATCAGGTCGCCGCGCCTGGCCTGATCCGGCGGAATGTGGCGCCCGGCGTTGTACTGGTCACCGGAGAACCGCGGGATCAGCACGCCGACGCCGGCGAACATGTAGCGCATCAGGCCCGAGCAGTCGAAGCCGTTGATGTTGGCGCCGTCGCCGACGCCCTTGCTGGGCCCGTCCAGCGAGCCGCCGCCCCACGAATACGGGACACCCATCTGCGATCCGCCCCGCTTGATCACGTACTCGATGGCTTGGCGGCCGTAGACCCGCGGGATCTTGCCGCCCGGGTTGGTGGGGGTTGCCGCGCTGGGAGCGGGATCGCCGCCGAGGTTGATCCCGAGCCCGCCCAGGAACTGCTTGCCCAGGTTGAATGTGGTTTGGGTGGCCTGGGCGGTGGCCTGCAGCGAGGCGTTCGCGACGGCCAGCGGATCTCCCGGGGCGCCGGCGCTGATCTGGGCCGGCAGGGTGGGATCCCACGCGCCGGGGTCGGCCGTGGCCAGCGGAGCCGGGCCGGCCACGGTAAGCATCAGCCCGGTCACCACGGTGGTGATCCAGGCGAAGTTGATGAAACGAAACCGCTTGCGGCGCATAGCTCCTCGTTCAGTACTCGATGTAACGGACCACGTAGGGGGTCATGCCGCTGGTGCGCACCGGGGCGACGCGGACCTTCAACCCGATGTCGGGCGCCTCGAGCATCTGGCCGTCACCGAGGTAGATCGTCACGTGCTGGCTACCGCCCGGGCCGTAGAAGATGACGTCGCCGCGGCGCATCTGCGAGGACGGGATCTTGCGGCCCAGGTTGTACTGCGAGCCCGAGTAGTGCGGCAGCTTGATCCCCACCCCGGCGAACGAGTACAAGACCAGACCCGAACAGTCGAAGCCGGTGATGCCCGCCCCGGAGTCGATTCCCTTACTCGGGCCGGCCGCGTTGCCGCCGCCCCAGGAGTAGGGCACGCCGATCTGGGACATGCCGCGCCGGATGACGTACTCGGAAGCCTGGCGCCCATAGACCCGCGGGATCCGCCCCCCGACCCCGCCCGGCGCCGCGTTGGTGATGCCGGTGTCGTCGGGCTTGAGGATGCCGATCTGCTGCAGGAAGTTACGGCCGAGACCGGCGGTGACCTGCGTCGAGGTGGCCGAGATGCCCAGCACCTGGTTGATCACCGCGATCGGGTCGCCAGGAATGTTGGCGCTCGGGATCATCGGCAGGGTGGGGTCCCAGGCGCCGTCCCATTGGCGGCCCCCGGCCGACGGCGCCGCCGCGCCCGGTGTTCCCGACTCCCACCGGTCACCGGACGCCGGAGCCCCGCCCGTCGACCCCTGCCGGGCGGCGGCCTCACGCTTGGCCTCCTCGAGCTTGGCCTGCGCCTGGTTCCGCTCGGCGGCCAGGCGGATCATGTCCTCGCGCTGCTCGTCGAACTTCTGCCTGGAGTTGGTCAGCGCCGCCACGGCGGCATCCTGGCTGGCCTTGGCGCCGGCGGCGGCCTTGTCGGCGTTCTGCTTGGCGAGCCGCGCCGCCGATTCCTTGTTCACCTGCTCGGTGCGGGCCTGCTGCAGCTTGGCCATCACGGTCTGCGAACTGGCGGTCAGGCTCTTGGCGGCGGCTTCGGTGGCGATGATGTCGTCGGGGCTGCCGGCGTTCAGGTAACTGCTCGACGGGCCGTTCATGTAGGCGGCCGCGGCGAAAGTATCGAAGCGGCGCTGCGCCCCGGCGATCGCCGCGGTGGAATCCTTGACCGCCTGCTGGCTGGTCTGAAGATCGTGTTGGGCGGTCGCCGCGTTGTCCCGGGCGGTCTCCACGTCGACCAGGGCTTTGTTGACGCTTTCCTGCTCGGTCTGAATTTCGGCGCTGAGGTTCTGCAGGCGCTGGTTGGCCTTGGCGACGTTCGCGATCAGTGCGGCCAGATTGTCGGCGGTGGAATCACCCTGCGCCAGGCCCGGGGTGCATATCAACAGGGCCACGCTCAGCACCGACGGCACGATGGGCCGCACCAGCCGTGCGGCCGGTCGCGCGGAAGACCCCCAGCGTGTGCGTCTCATTCGACTCAGGTCTCCTACGGCTCGACGCGACGGGTGGCGCCGGCCACAGATCTCTCGTAAGGCGCCAAAGACAACACCAGCATCATTTGCACCGTACGTCACATGGGTGGGCGTGCAAACGCCCCGCTGAAATCGCACTCTCTACGTGCGTTTACTGTGACCGAACGGTGACCTGCCCCGTTTGCCGTGGCAGGGGGCGGAATTCGTCAGCCGAACCCGAAGAAACGAATACGAGTTGTCAGGCGCCGGTATTGGCCTCGGCATCCTCAGCGGCCGCCGCGTCGTCCGACGTTGCTGCGCGCTTGCTACGCACCTGCAACAACCGGGTGCCGACGGCCGCCGCGAAGACCCCGATCAAGAGGAAGATGGTCAGGCCGGTCCAGGGAAACTCGGGCGTGTCCAGCTCGTGCAGGAAATGCTGCGCCGAGGCCACCGGGTTGCCCGTCTTGGCGATGTCCTCACCGGCCTCGAGGGTGACGCGCGGGAACTGTGTGCTGTAGCTGCCGACGTAACTCGGGCTCAGTGTCAGGACGGTGGCGTCGTGATAGTCGGCGCCGACCACGGTCGAGATGTCGCGCAACGGAGTGTCGTTCGGGGGATTGTGGTCGAGCAGCACGATCTTGAGGTTGATGCCCTCGGCGTGCGCTTGGTTGACCACGTCGAGCAGTCCGGGCATGGCCGCCGGCGGCGCGCTGACTCCGGTGGCGGCGACCTGGGCCTTGACCATCGCGATGTCGACGTCCACGGGAATGTACGCGGGGAGCACCGGAACCGTTTGCGGCAGCGGTCCGACGAAAGAATCTTGCCCGTTCATTGTTTCCCTCCTGCGGCGGCGTGTCCCTCCTGGCGCAGTGCTACAGGCACCGTACGCGACGTCGCCCCGTCCCATCGCGGGCCCACCGCGCCGGCTCCGGCCCGCCACGCGGGCCCGCTTCCCCGCGACACGTGAGCCACGCACTCGGCATGCGCCGGCGGGGGTCGCCCCGCGGTAGATCTCGGCGCGATTGGGGCATGCGCGCAGGTTTAAACCGGCGGCCACCGCGATAAGACTGAAGTCAGGGCTGCTGTCGTAATGCAGGACAAACGTACTGTTAAAGTTGGCAGCGCACCCGCCGACACCAGCCCCGTCGGCGGCAGAACTAAATCCTTGGGAGTTGAAGTGACTGATTCTGTGAACTCATTCGGAGCCCGCAACACCCTCGAGGTCGGCGACAAGAGTTACCAGATCTATCGCCTCGACGCCGTCCCCAACACGGAGAAGCTCCCCTACAGCCTCAAGGTGCTGGCCGAGAACCTGCTGCGCAACGAGGACGGCAGCAACATCACCAAAGACCACATCGAGGCCATCGCAAACTGGGATCCCAAGGCGGAGCCCAGCATCGAGATCCAGTACACCCCAGCGCGGGTCGTGATGCAGGACTTCACCGGTGTGCCGTGCATCGTCGACCTGGCCACCATGCGCGAGGCGATCGGCGAGCTCGGCGGCAACCCGGAAAAGGTCAACCCGCTCGCGCCCGCCGACCTGGTGATCGACCACTCGGTGATCGCCGACCTGTTCGGCACCGCCGACTCATTCGAGCGCAACGTCGAGATCGAGTACCAGCGCAACGGCGAGCGCTATCAGTTCCTGCGCTGGGGCCAGGGAGCATTCCAGGACTTCAAGGTGGTGCCCCCGGGCACCGGCATCGTGCACCAGGTCAACATCGAGTACCTCGCCAGCGTGGTGATGAGCCGCGACGGGGTGGCCTACCCCGACACCTGTGTGGGCACCGACTCGCACACCACGATGGTCAACGGCCTCGGCGTTCTGGGCTGGGGCGTAGGTGGCATCGAGGCCGAGGCCGCGATGCTCGGTCAGCCGGTGTCGATGCTGATCCCCCGCGTGGTCGGCTTCAAGCTGACCGGCGAAATCCAGCCCGGTGTGACGGCGACCGACGTCGTGCTCACCGTGACCGAGATGCTGCGCAAGCACGGCGTGGTCGGAAAGTTCGTCGAGTTCTATGGCAAGGGCGTGGCCGAGGTGCCGCTGGCCAACCGCGCCACCCTGGGCAACATGAGCCCCGAATTCGGTTCCACCGCAGCCATTTTCCCAATCGACGAGGAGACCATCTCCTATCTGCGCTTCACCGGCCGCAAGGATGAGCAGCTGGCGCTGGTCGAGGCCTACGCCAAGGAACAGGGCATGTGGCACGACCCCACGCACGAGCCGGCGTTCTCCGAGTACCTCGAGCTCGACCTGTCCACGGTGGTGCCGTCGATCGCCGGACCGAAGCGCCCGCAGGACCGCATTGCCTTGTCGGCGGCCAAGTCCACCTTCCGCAAGCAGATCCTCAGTTACGTCGATGGCGACGGGGAGCAGGGCTACTCGAAACTGGACGAGTCGGTCGAGGAAACATTCCCGGCCAGCGATCCGGGCGCCGTGTCGAACGGACATGCCGACGACGTTCCCGAGGTGCATTCGGCGGCCGCCCATTCCCAGGGCCGACCCAGCAGCCCGGTGACGGTCAAGTCGGACGAGCGTGGCGAGTTCGTGCTCGACCACGGCGCGGTGGTGATCGCCGCGGTCACGTCGTGCACCAACACCTCCAATCCGGAGGTGATGCTGGGCGCGGCGCTGTTGGCCCGCAACGCCGTCGAAAAGGGCCTGGCGTCCAAGCCGTGGGTGAAGACCACGATGGCGCCCGGCTCGCAGGTGGTCAACGACTACTACGACAAGGCCGGCCTGTGGCCGTACCTGGAGAAGCTCGGCTTCTATCTGGTCGGCTACGGGTGTACCACGTGCATCGGCAACTCCGGCCCGCTGCCGGAAGAGATTTCGAAAGCCATTAACGACAAAGACCTTTCGGTCACCGCCGTGCTGTCAGGCAACCGAAACTTCGAGGGCCGCATCAACCCGGACGTGAAGATGAACTACCTGGCTTCACCGCCGCTGGTGGTGGCCTACGCACTGGCCGGGACGATGGACTTCGACTTCGATCAGCAGCCGCTCGGGAAAGATAAAGCGGGCAAGGATGTCTATTTGAAGGACATCTGGCCGTCGCAGCAGGATGTCTCCGACACCATCGCCTCGGCGATCAACTCCGAGATGTTCACCAAGAACTACGGCGACGTGTTCAAGGGTGACGAGCGCTGGCGCAACCTGCCCACGCCGAGCGGCAACACCTTTGAGTGGGACTCGGATTCGACGTACGTGCGTAGACCTCCGTACTTCGAGGGCATGCCCGCCGAGCCTGAGCCGGTCGCCGACATCACCGGCGCGCGGGTGCTGGCGCTGCTCGGCGACTCGGTGACCACCGACCACATCTCCCCCGCCAGCAGCATCAAGCCGGGCACTCCGGCGGCGCAGTACCTCGACGACCACGGCGTGGAACGCAAGGACTACAACTCCTTTGGCTCGCGGCGCGGCAATCACGAGGTGATGATCCGCGGCACGTTCGCCAACATCAGGCTTCGTAACCTGTTGCTCGACGACGTGTCCGGCGGCTACACCCGCGACTTCACCCAGTCCGAAAATGGAGAAGCGCCGCAAGCGTTCATCTATGACGCGGCGCAAAACTATGCGGCACAAGACATTCCGCTGGTGGTGCTGGGCGGTAAGGAGTACGGGTCGGGCTCGTCACGCGACTGGGCTGCCAAGGGAACGCGGCTGCTCGGCGTGCGCGCGGTGATCGCCGAGTCGTTCGAACGGATCCACCGGTCCAACCTGATCGGTATGGGCGTGATCCCGTTGCAGTTCCCGGACGGCAAGTCCGCCGGGGATCTGGGGCTGGATGGCACCGAGGTGTTCGACATCACCGGTATCGAGGAGCTCAACAACGGCAAGACGCCGAAGACGGTGCGCGTCAAGGCAAGCAAGGATGGTTCGGACGCGATCGAGTTCGACGCGGTGGTGCGCATCGACACCCCCGGCGAGGCCGACTACTACCGCAACGGCGGCATCCTGCAGTACGTGCTGCGCAACATGCTGAAGTCGGGCTAAGCCCGAGCCGGCCAGCCACCCGTGCCCAAGGTCAGCGAGGACCATCTGGCGGCCCGCCGCCGCCAGATCCTCGACGGCGCCCGCCGCTGCTTTGCCGAATTCGGCTACGACAAAGCCACGGTGCGCCGGCTGGAAAAGGCGATCGGGATGTCGCGCGGCGCGATCTTCCACCATTTCCGGGACAAGGACGCGCTGTTTTTCGCCCTCGCCCACGAGGACGCCGAGCGGATGGCCGATGTGGCCTCCCGCGCCGGACTGATCCAGGTGATGCGGGACATGCTGGCCGCGCCCGACCAGTTCGACTGGCTGGCCACCAGATTGGAGATCGCCCGCAAGCTGCGCAACGATCCCGCGTTCAGCCGCGGCTGGGCGGAGCGGTCGGCCGAGCTGGCGGAGGCCACCGCCGATCGGCTGCGCAGGCAGACGGAGGCACACCGGGTGCGCGACGACGTCCCCGGTGACGTGCTGCGGTGCTATCTGGAGTTGGTGCTCGACGGCCTGGTGGCCCGGTTGGCGTCGGGCGAGGATCCGCAGCGCCTGGCCTCGGTGCTCGACCTGGTGGAGAATTCGGTGCGGCGCAGTTAAGGCGCGCCGATTGTGAAGGTGCCCCGATTGTGAATCTCACGACGCGGCACGCCGATTCAGTGTCGCGGGATTCACGCTCGGCGGATTTACGGCGCGACCTTCGCGGTCCGGTTGGGGCCGCCGCGGCTGCGCATCGTGGTACCCGATTCCCGCAGCAGGCTGTGAATCGACCCGTACGACCTGCCGGTCGTGGCGACCAGGCTGCGGATGCTGGCCCCGCCTTCGTAGGCGTGGCGCAGCTCGTCCAACAACTGGTCGCGCGCCTTGGCCGACCTTTGCACTGTTCTTCTCATGGTTCCTCCGAGGCCGGGACACGATCGCAAGCACCTAGAGTAAGAAGCCATCCTCGGCCGCGGGCGGATTTCGCCAAATCACCTGTGGCCACTTGCCGCAGGTTAGTGGTGATCGCGAGCGCGGCGCAGCCGGGCGAAGCGGATCGCCACCATCAAATCAGGCGAGCTCGATCAGATCCCGGTATTCGTCGGACCAGTAGTCCTCGGTGCCGTCGGGTAGCAGCACCACTCGTTGCGGGTCGAGGGCTTCGGCGGCGCCGGGGTCGTGCGTCACCAGCACCACCGCGCCCTGATAGCTGCGCAGAGCGTCGAGCACCTGCTCGCGCGACGCGGGATCGAGGTTGTTCGTGGGTTCGTCGAGCAACAACACGTTGGCGGTCGACGCCACCAGACCGGCCAGCGCGAGCCGGGTTTTCTCACCGCCGGACAGGGTGCCCGCCAATTGGTCGAGTTGAGGGCCGCTGAACATGAACGCGCCCAGCAGGCCGCGCAGTTCTTGCTCGCCCGAATCCGGTGCGGCATGCCGGATGTTCTCCCAGACGCTCACATCGTTGTCGAGCGTGTCGTGCTCCTGCGCGAAGTAACCGATCCGCAAGCCGTGTCCGGGCTCGAGCCCTCCGGTGTCGGGGGCCTCGGTGCCGGCCAGCAGTCTCAGCAATGTGGTCTTGCCGGCGCCGTTGAGCCCGAGCACCACCACCCGTGAGCCGCGGTCGATCGCCAGATCGACACCGGTGAACACTTCCAGCGACCCATACGACTTGCTCAGCCCCTTGGCGATCAGCGGCGTGCGCCCACACGCGGCCGGCGTCGGGAACTTGATGCGGGCCACCTTGTCGGCGACCCGCTCCTCGTCGAGCGCGGCCATCATCCGGTCGGCCCGGCGCAACATATTTTGGGCGGCAACGGCTTTGGTGGCTTTGGCGCCCAGCTTCGCGGCCTGGGTTCGCAGCGCGGCGGCCTTGCGTTCGGCGTTCGCACGTTCCCGTCGGCGACGCTGCTCGTCGGTCGCGCGGGCATCGAGGTACTTCTGCCACGTCATGTTGTAGACGTCGGCCTCGCCGCGCACGGCGTCCAGGAACCACACCCGGTTGACGACGTCGGCGAGCAATTCGACGTTGTGGCTGATGATCACCAGCCCGCCGGTGTGGGCGCGCAGGAAATCCCGCAACCAGCCGATGGAATCCGCGTCCAGGTGGTTGGTGGGCTCGTCGAGAAGCAGCGTGGTCTCAGAGCCCGAGGTTCCCGCTCCCCCCTCCGAGGCGGCGAACAGGATGCGCGCCAGTTCTACCCGGCGGCGCTGCCCGCCGGACAGGGTGCGCAGCTGCTGCGTCAGCACCCGTTCCGGCAAGCCGAGACTGGCACAGATGCGGCCGGCTTCGCTTTCCGCGCCGTAGCCGCCCAGGGCCACGAAACGCTCCTCCAGCTGGCCGTACCGGCGGATCGCGCGGTCGCGGGCGTCGTCGTCGGCGACCTCGGCCATCAACGCCTGCTGCTTTTCCAGATCGGTGAGCAACACGTCCAACCCGCGGGCCGACAGGACCCGGTCGCGGGCCAGCACATCGAGGTCGCCCTCTTTGGGATCCTGTGGCAGATAACCGATTTCGCCGGTGCGGATGATCGATCCGGCATACGGCTCGGTCTCCCCCGCCAAGATGCGCAGGGTGGTGGTCTTGCCCGCGCCGTTACGGCCGACCAGCCCGATGCGGTCGCCGGGCTGCACCCGCAGGTCGGGGCCGTCGGGTGAGAGCAGGATGCGCGCACCAGCGCGGACCTCGAGGTCCGTGGCCGTGATCACGATCGCTCTCCTGAGTTGAAGGACGTCTATTTGTCGTCGGTGAACACCGCTGGTCGTCGTTCTGCGCGCGCGGCAACCGCTTCTTCGAAGTTGGCGGTGAGCAGGCGGACGAAAAGCTGTCCCAAGCCTTCGGCTTGCATGTGCCCTTCCAGGCTACCGGCGTCCAGTCCAGTCCACAGCGTGCGCTTGGTCAACTCGGTACCCGGCCGCGAGAACGCCGCGATCCGCGCCGCGATCGCATAGCAGGTGTCCAGCAGCTGCTTCTCGGGCACCTGGCACGACACCAGCCCGATCCGCTCGGCCTCCTCCGCGGTGACGTCGCGGCCGGTCAGCATGATCTCGAACGCCCGCGACGATCCGATGGCCCGGGGCAGCAGGTAAGACAGCCCCAGTTCGCTGGCCGTCAGCCCGTTGTTGATGCCCGCGGCGCGAAAGTACGCGCTGGTGGAGGCCACCCGGATGTCGGCGGCCAGCGCCAGGCACAGGCCCCCGCCGATGGCTGGGCCGTTGACCGCGGCGATCACCGGTTGGTGCAGCCGGCGCAAGGCCAGGATGACCTCGTCGAGAATCTCCATGGAACGCAGCGCATAGGTGGGTCGGGTCAGCCCCTCGACGTTGGGCACCGAGCCCGCGGACTTGTGATCGGCACCCGAGGAAAAACCCCGGCCGGCGCCCGTCAGCACCACCACGCGCACGGCGTTGTCGTATCGGACTTTCTCCAGTGCCTCCTTCAGGGGCACCATGACGTCGAACGCCATGGAGTTCATCCGCTCGGGTCGGTTGAGGGTTATCAGCGCGACGCCGGGGCGCGGGTGATCTACCAGTACCAAACTCACCCATGCAACCTAGCGCGTGGCCGACGGCAGCGCGGTGTCGCGCTTATTCGGCCGGCCCGGGTTCGGCCGCGTCAACGTCGAAGGCCCGAACCTGCTGGACCAGGTCCTCGAGGGCCGCCGGCGGCAGGGCCCCGGGCTGGTTGAACAGCAGTTTGCCCTTCTTGAAGGCCATCAGCGTGGGGATGGACCGGATCTGGGCGGCCGCGGCCAGCTGTTGTTCGGCCTCGGTGTCGACCTTGGCGTGCACGATGTCGGGATGTTTCTCCGATGACGCCTGGAAAGTGGGGCCGAACTGGCGGCACGGACCACACCAGGACGCCCAGAAGTCGACGAGCACGATGTCGTTGCCCTCGACGGTTTCGTTGAACTTCTCAGCGGTGAGATCAAGTGTTGTCACGTTTGCCGTAACGCCCGGCCGCGGCGCGATGTTCCCGGCGCGCCATGGCGCACGGCGCCGCATTCCGCCATGGTTACGGTTGCGTACGTTTTCCCGCGTCCGACAGACTGAGCCTGACCATCCGCCGCCTCAAAGGACCAGTGAGGGAATCGCGTTGGGCCACTACATCGCTAACGTCCGTGATCTCGAGTTCAACCTCTTCGAAGTCCTCGATATCGGCGCCGTCCTGGGCACCGGTGGCTACCGCGACCTCGACGAGGAGACGGTCCGAACCATATTGACCGAAGCCGCTCGCCTGGCCGAAGGTCCGGTGGCCGAATCCTTCGCCTTCGCCGACCGCAACCCGCCGGTGTTCGACCCGGCCGAGCACACCATCAGCGTGCCGGACGAGCTGGCCAAGACGGTGGCGTCGATCAAGGAAGCCGGCTGGTGGCGGCTGATGCTCGACGAAGAGATCGGCGGCATGGCGGCACCTCCGCCGCTGGCGTGGGGGGTCAACGAGATGATCATCTGCGCCAACCCGTCGGCGAACTTCTTCTGCCTCGGCCCGTTGATGGCCCAGGCCCTGTACATCGAGGGCAACGAGCAGCAGCGCCACTGGGCCGCCGAGGGCGTGGAGCGCGGCTGGGCGGCCACGATGGTACTCACCGAACCCGACGCGGGCTCCGATGTCGGCGCCGGCCGCACCAAAGCCTTCGAACAACCCGACGGCACCTGGCACATCGAGGGCGTCAAGCGCTTCATCTCCGGCGGCGACGTGGGCGACACCGCCGAGAACATCTTCCACCTGGTGCTGGCCCGTCCCGAGGGCGCCGGCCCGGGCACCAAGGGCCTGAGCCTGTTCTACGTGCCCAACCACCTGTTCGACCCGGACACTTTCGAACTCGGCGCGCGCAACGGGGTTTTCGTCACCGGCCTGGAACACAAGATGGGCATCAAGTCCTCCCCGACATGCGAATTGACCTTCGGCGCAACCGATGTGCCCGCCGTCGGCTACTTGGTCGGCGACGTGCACCGGGGCATCGCGCAGATGTTCACCGTCATCGAGCACGCACGCATGACGATTGGCGTCAAAGCCGCCGGCACGCTGTCCACGGGTTACCTGAACGCGCTGGCCTTCGCCAAAGAGCGGGTACAAGGCGCGGACCTGACCCAGATGGCCGACAAGACGGCCCCGCGAGTCACCATCATCCACCACCCCGACGTGCGTCGCAGCCTGATGACCCAGAAGGCTTACGCCGAGGGCCTGCGAGCGCTCTACATGTATGCGGCCGCACACCAGGATGACGCAGTGGCCCAACGTGTTTCGGGTGCCGATCACGACATGGCGCACCGGATCGACGATCTGCTGCTGCCCATCGTCAAGGGCGTGAGCTCGGAACGGGCCTACGAGGTGCTGACCGAGTCGCTGCAGACGCTGGGCGGGTCCGGCTTCCTGGCCGACTACCCGCTCGAGCAGTACATCCGTGATTCCAAGATCGACTCGCTCTACGAGGGCACCACCGCCATCCAGGCGCTCGACTTCTTCTTCCGTAAGATCGTGCGCGACCGGGGCCAGGCCCTGCAGTTCCTGATGACGCAGATCGCCGCGACCATCGATGACTGCGACGAGGCGCTCAAGCCGGTAGGCCAACTACTGCAGACCGCCTACGACGACGTGACGGCGATGACGGGCGCGCTGACCGGTTACCTGATGTCCGCGGCCCAACAGCCCACCGACATCTACAAGGTGGGGCTGGGATCGGTGCGCTTTCTGCTTGCGGTCGGCGACCTGCTGATCGGCTGGAGACTGCTGGTGCAAGCCGCCGTCGCGCACCGCGCGCTGAGCGACGGCGCGGCCGGACACGACGAGCCGTTCTATCGGGGCAAGGTCGCGACGGCGTCGTTCTTCGCCAAGAACATGTTGCCCAAGCTGACCGCCCTGCGCGAAGTCATCGAGGCCATCGACGACGAGATCATGAAGGTGCCCGAAGAGGCCTTCTGACGGCTCAAAGGTTAAGCACAGTTCAAACGGGTAAATTATGACGTTGGCCTTAACCGACGAATGGAGAAACGTTGATGTCTGCCAGCTGTCGCGTGCCCCGGCTCACGCGCTTCGCGGTATTCGCGGTGGCGGGAGCCACCGCACTGTCCCTGTCCGCCTGCGGCTCTTCGAACAAATCCAGCTCCACCTCGACCTCAACCTCAACGTCGACGTCGACCGTGACCTCGGCGGCCCCATCGTCCACGCCCAACGCTGAAGCCAAGGTCCGCGGCCTGATCGCGTCCGTGGCGGGCAACTCCATCCAGGTCACCAAGGAAGACAACGCCACCGCCGCGGTGAACTTCACCTCGACCACCAAGATCACCGAGGCCGTTCCGGCGGGCCTGCCGGACGTCACCCAGGGCAGCTGCGTCAGCGTGAAGCCCACCGAGGGATCGGCGCCCGGGCAGCAGGTCACGGCCGCGAAGGTCAAGATCAGCGAGTCCGTCAACGGCGTCTGCCCCAAACCGCGGGAGTCCACACCGGGCGGCGCCAGCAGCACACCACCGCCCGGCTCATCGTCGCCGTCGCCGGCGCCCGCCAAGCCGGCCATGGTGCGGGGTTCGGTGGCGTCGGTCTCGGGTAACACCATCAACGTGACCGGCACGGATCCCAGCGGGAACACCACGCAGACGGCCGTGACGGTCGACGACAAGACCAAATACAGCAAGCAGACGTCCGCGAACACTGACGCGATCACGCCGGGCAAGTGTCTGTCCGCGCGCGGAACCACGGACAGTGGCGGTGTGCTGCAGGCGACGAGCATCAAGTTACGACAAGCCGTCGACGGCAAATGCGGCAAGCCCAAGCAGCCCGGCGAAGGTGGCTGACCCGGCTCGCGCTGCGTGAAATTGCCGTAACCCCGATGGGCGCGGGTGAAAACCGCGCTTCGCCGGGGTAACTGCCCACGACGGCGAAACATGCGATGGAGAAGAGTCTGTGCGTGCCGCATCGTTGAAACCTCGGCCGACGCAGATCGCGATAGGCGCAGTGATCGCTTTCATCGCGTTGTTGGTGGCCATGTGCGGCTCCTCGCACGACACGTCGACCAGCGGCACGCCACCTACCGTCACGGCCGTCCCGCCCAGCGCGGCACCGAGCGCCGCGCCGCCGCCGGGGCCCCCGCCGCCTCCGGTCGGCAAGGACTATGTCGAGGGCATGGTCCAGTCGGTGTCCGGCGACACGATCGCGCTCCGGACCCGGAGCGGCTCCGCGACCGTGGACTACACCCCCGAGACAAGGGTCGTGCAGGTCGCCCCGGCGAAGCTGACCGATGTGACACCCGGAAGCTGCGTGAATGTCCGCGCCACCCCGGAGAGTAAGCCACCGCCCGGCGCGATCACCGCGCAATCGGTGACGGTCACCGAGTCGGCGGATGGCAAGTGCCCGCCGCCGGCCGGGTTCTACGGCACGGTGGCCTCGGTGTCGGGCAACACCATTGCCGTCACCGGTCTGGGCCCCGGCGGCCCGGGCGCTCCCACCACCGTGACCGTCGCCGACACGACCTCATATCTAAGGCAGACGCCGTCGGACGCCCAGGCGATCACGAACGGTAAATGCATGGGGGCAAACGGAACTCAAGACGGCGGCGCGCTGCACGCGACGATGATCAGCTTGGAGACGTGCCCACCCATGGGGCATCCGCACCACCACCTGCATCTGCCCCACCTCCACGTCCACCTTTAGTGGCGATCGCCAGCGCGGCGCAGCCGGGCACAGCGGGTCGCCACCATCGGATTTAGTGGCGATCGCCAGCGCGGCGCAGCCGGGCACAGCGGGTCGCCACCATCGGATTTAGTGGCGATCGCCGGCGCGGCGCAGCCGGGCACAGCGGGTCGCCACCATCGGATTTAGTGGCGATCGCCGGCGCGGCGCAGCCGGGCACAGCGGGTCGCCACCATCGGGCTGGGACGCGGGAAACCGCGAAAAGGCGCCCTTAGACCGTGAAGCCGAGGGCGCGCAGTTGCTCGCGTCCGTCGTCGGTGATCTTGTCCGGGCCCCACGGCGGGTTCCACACCCAATTGATCCGCAGCTCATCGACCAAACCGGCACCGACCACCGCGTTCTGCGACTGGTCTGCGATGACGTCTTGCAGCGGGCAGGCCGCCGACGTGAGCGTCATGTCGAGCAAGGCCACCGGGCCCATCTCACCGTGCTCAACCTCTAGGCCATACACCAGGCCCAGATCCATGACGTTGATACCGAGCTCGGGGTCGATGACATCATGCATCGCCTCCGCGACATCGGCCAGCAACGCGTCATGCGGTGTGGTGGTTTCGCTCATCTGTAACCTCCTCGAGGGCTTGACTGGCTTGGGCCAGTACGTCGTTAGCCGCGCTGGCGCGAGCCAACGCATCCTTACATGCCAACCATCCCAGCAGCGCGCACTTCACCCGCGCCGGGTACTTGGCCACTCCGGCGAACGCGACTCCATCACCGAGGACATCCTCGTCGCCGTCGATGGTTCCCCGCGAGGACACCATTTCGTTGAACGCGGTGATGGTCTTGAGCGCGTCGCCGACGCTTTGGCCGATCACCTGCTCGGTGAGGACCGAGGTGGCCGCCTGGCTGATCGAGCAGCCCTGCCCGTCATACGACACGTCGGCGATGGTTTCGCCGTCGTCGGACAACGCGACGCGCAGGGTGATCTCGTCACCGCAGACCGGGTTGACGTGAAACACCTCGGCGCCGAACGGCTCCCGCAGCCCCCGGTGTTGCGGGTGCTTGTAGTGATCGAGGATCACGTCCTGATACATCTGTTCGAGGCGCAAGGTCATTCTCTCCCAAAGAAATCCAGCGCGCGGCGCACACCGGCCACCAAACGCTCGACCTCGTCGAGGGTGTTGTACACCGCGAACGACGCCCGCGCGGTGGCGGCCAGACCGAACCGGCGGTGCAGCGGCATCGCGCAGTGGTGCCCGACGCGCACCGCGACGCCGTCGTCGTCGAGTACCTGCCCGACATCGTGCGCGTGCACGCTGTCGACGACGAATGCCACTGGGGAGCCGCGGTTTTCCAATGAGGTGGGCCCGATGATCCGCACGCCGTCGATACCGGACAGGCCCTCGATGGCGGCGGCGACCAGTTCGCGCTCGTGGGCCTCGACGGCGTCCATGCCGATGTCGTTGAGATAGCGGGCGGCCGCGGCCAGCCCGACCACTTGGGACGTCATCGGGGTACCGGCCTCGAAGCGCTGCGGCACCGGCGCGTAGGTGGAGGCTTCCATGGTGACGTTCTCGATCATCGAGCCGCCGGTGAGGAACGGCGGCAGCGCCGACAGCACCTCGCTGCGGCCGTACAGCACACCGATCCCGTTGGGGCCCAGCATTTTATGTCCGGAGAAGGCGGCGAAGTCGACGTCGAGTCCGTGGAAGTCGACCGGCCGGTGCGGCACCGACTGGCAGGCGTCCAGGACGGTGAACGCACCCACCGCCTTGGCGCGGGAGGCCAGCTCACCCACGGGTCCGAGCGCACCGGTGACATTCGAATGGTGGCTGAAGGCAACGACTTTGACCCGCTCGTCGAGTTGCAGCGAGTCCAGGTCGATGCGGCCATCTTCGGTGACCCCATACCAGCGCAGCGTGGCCCCGGTGCGGCGGGCCAACTCCTGCCAGGGGACCAGGTTGGCGTGGTGCTCGAGTTCGGTGATGACGATGACGTCGCCGGGGCCGACCGCGCGGTCGAACCGGGTGTCGCCCAGCACATAGGAGACCAGGTTGAGCGCCTCGGTGGCGTTCTTGGTGAAGACCAGCTCTTGCGCGTCGGCACCGACGAACGCCGCGATATCGGCGCGACCCTGCTCGTAGGCGTCGGTGGCCTCCTCCATCAGCTGGTGTGCACCGCGATGCACGGCGCCGTTGGAGGTGAGCAGAAATTCGCGCTCGGCGTCGAGCACCTGCAGGGGACGTTGCGCCGTCGCCCCGGAATCCAGGTACGCCAACTGATTTCCACCGCGCATGATGCGCTTGAGGATCGGGAAGTCGGCGCGGATCGCCGCCACATCCAGCGGAGTCACGGGGGCAGCCATGCTTATGCCCCGGTGGTCGCCGCTTGCGAAAAGCGCACGTAGCCGTTCTGCTCGAGTTCGTCGGCCAGTTCCGGCCCACCGGATTCCGCGATGCGGCCGCCGACGAAAACGTGCACGTATTCGGGATGGATGTAGCGCAGGATGCGGGTGTAGTGCGTGATGAGCAGAACGCCGGCCCGCACCCGCTGACCGGTGCCGTCGTCCCAGCCGGTTTCGGCGTAGCGGTTCACGCCGTCGCTGACCACCCGCAGCGCATCGACGTCCAGCCCGGAGTCGGTTTCGTCCAGGATGGCGATCTTGGGCTTGAGCAGTTCGAGTTGCAAGATCTCGTGGCGCTTCTTCTCACCGCCGGAGAATCCCTCGTTCACATTGCGCTCGGCGAAGGCCGGGTCGATCTCGAGTGCGGACATCGCGCCCCTGAACTCCTTGACCCACTGCCGCAGCTTCGGGGCCTCGCCACGCATCGTGGTCACCGCCGAACGCAGGAAGTTCGACACCGAGACGCCCGGCACCTCGACGGGATATTGCATGGCCAGAAATATCCCGGCCCGCGCGCGCTGGTCGACGCTCATCTCCAGCACGTTCTCGCCGTCCAGCGTGATGGAGCCCGATGTCACCGTGTACTTGGGGTGGCCGGCGATGGCATAGGACAACGTCGACTTGCCCGAACCATTGGGGCCCATCAGGGCGTGTGTCTCACCGGATTTCACCGTCAAGTCGACGCCGTTGAGGATGGGGATCTGCTGTTCCCCCTCGGCGGCGTTGGGGTTCTCAACGCTGACGTGCAGGTCTTTGATTTCCAAGGTCGTCATGAAACTGTTGCTCTCGATTCGGTAATGGCCAATTCGTGTTCGATGGCTGCGGTGAGGCGTTCCCGTACCTCGGGCACCGCGATCTTGGAGATGATGTCGCCGAAGAATCCGCGGATCACCAGCCGGCGGGCCTCCTCTTCCGGGATGCCGCGGGAGCGCAGGTAGAACAGTTGCTCATCGTCGAAACGCCCGGTGGCGCTGGCATGTCCGGCGCCGACGATCTCCCCGGTCTCGATCTCCAAGTTGGGTATCGAGTCGGCCCGCGCGCCATCGGTGAGAACCAGATTGCGGTTCGCCTCGAAGGTATCGGTGCCGGTGGCTTCGGCCCGGATCAACACGTCACCGACCCAGACGGTGTGAGCATCCGGGCGCTGCGACGCCGAATCTCCTTGCAACGCACCCTTATAGAGCGCATTGGACTTGCAGTTCGGCTGCGCGTGGTCGATGAGTAGCCGCGACTCGAGGTGCTGGCCGTCGTCGGCGAAATACAGGCCCAGCAGTTCGGCGTCCCCGCCGGGGGCGGAATACCGCACGTTGGCCGTCATCCGCACCACCTCACCGCCGAGCGTGACGGCGACGTGGCGCAGCACCGCGTCCTTGCCCAGCTTGGCGTGGTGCATGCTGACGTGCACGGCGTCATCGGCCCAGTCGGCGAGCCACACCACGGTGAGCCGGGCGGCATCGTCGACGATGAGCTCGACGTTGTCGGCGAAGGTTCCGCTGCCCCGGTGGTCGATGACGACGACCGCCTCGGCGAGCTCGCTGACGCGAATCTGCAGGTGTCCGTACGCCACCGCGCCCTCGCCGGGGCCGGTAACGGTGATGCCGACCGGCTCGGCGATGCGCGTGTCGCGCTCGACGGCGATCAACGTCGCGGAGTTGAACGACGAAAACGCTTGCGCCGCAACACGGTCGGTCGGCACGCCACCCTGGCCGAGGCGCTCGTCGCCGCGGCGGACGGTCTCGACCCGCAGGCCGGGTTGTTCGTCGACGCTGACCTCGGCCCTGCCGGTGGCACGCGCCGAACCGTCGTGCAGGCCGCGCAGCCGTCGCAGCGGGGTGAATCGCCAGATCTCGTCGCGGCCGTGCGGGACCTCGAACGCGTCCACGTCGAACGAGGAGAAGATCTCGCCCTTGTTGACTGCGGCCAAGGCCGAACCCTCAACCGCTTCTGTCAGATTCGTCACTAGCCGACCGCGCCTTCCATCTGCAGTTCGATCAGCCGGTTGAGCTCCAGTGCGTACTCCATGGGCAGTTCCTTGGCGATCGGCTCGACGAAACCACGCACCACCATCGCCATCGCCTCTTCTTCGGTCAGCCCGCGGCTCATCAGGTAGAACAGCTGGTTCTCGCTGACCTTCGACACGGTGGCCTCGTGGCCCATCGTGACGTCGTCCTCGCGGATGTCGACGTAGGGGTAGGTGTCGCTGCGGCTGATCATATCCACCAGCAGCGCATCGCATTTCACGCTGGATCGAGACCCGTGAGCGCCCTTGTTCATTTGAACGAGACCGCGGTAGGAGGTGCGGCCGCCCCCGCGGGCCACCGATTTGGAGACGATGTTGCTGGAGGTGTTCGGCGCCAGGTGCAGCATCTTGGCGCCGGCATCCTGGTGCTGGCCGTCCCCGGCGAACGCGACCGACAACACCTCGCCCTTGGCGTGCTCTCCGGTCATCCATACGGCCGGGTACTTCATGGTCACCTTGGACCCGATGTTGCCGTCGACCCACTCCATGGTGGCGCCGGCTTCGGCGCGGGCACGCTTGGTGACCAGGTTGTAGACGTTGTTGGACCAGTTTTGGATCGTGGTGTAACGGCATCGGCCGCCGGGCTTCACGATGATCTCCACCACCGCCGAGTGCAGCGAGGCCGAGGAGTACACCGGCGCGGTGCAGCCCTCCACGTAGTGCACGTATGCGCCCTCGTCGACGATGATCAGCGTCCGCTCGAACTGGCCCATGTTCTCGGTGTTGATCCGGAAATAGGCCTGCAGCGGGATGTCGACGTGCACGCCCGGCGGCACATAGATGAACGACCCGCCGCTCCACACGGCGGTGTTCAGCGCCGAGAACTTGTTGTCCCCGGCCGGGATCACGGTGGCGAAGTACTGCCTGAACAAATCCTCGTACTCGCGCAAACCGGTGTCGGTGTCGACGAAGATCACGCCCAGGGCCTCCAGGTCCTCGCGGATCTTGTGGTAGACCACCTCGGACTCGTACTGAGCCGCCACACCGGCCACGTAGCGATTCTTCTCGGCCTCCGGGATGCCCAACCGGTCGTAGGTGTTGCGGATGTCCTCGGGCAGCTCCTCCCAACTCTGGGCCTGGGCTTCGGTGGACCGCACGAAGTACTTGATGTTGTCGAAGTCGATGCCGCCGAGATCCGAGCCCCACGTTGGCATCGGCTTCTTGAGGAACGTCGAGAGCGCCTTCAGCCGGGCTTCCAGCATCCACTCGGGCTCGCTCTTCTTCATCGAGATGTCGCGGACAACGGCCTCGGACAGCCCGCGCTTCGCGCTGGCGCCCGCGACGTCGGAATCAGCCCACCCGTATTCGTACCGGCCCAGCGAGGCAATCGTCTCTTCCTGGGTCAACGGCTCGGTGCCAACCGCGGCCTTGGTGGCTTCTGGGCTGAGTGTCATACTGACGCTCCTTTGCTGCTCGTAGTGTCGCGGCGCGGGCTGGGCGCCTTGTTTGACATCTGGGTCAGGGGTACGTGCGTGGTACAGGCGCAGTCGCCGTTGACGATGGTCGCCAACCGCTGGACATGGGTGCCCAGCACCTCGGCCATCGCCTGCCGCTCGGCTTCGCACAACTCCGGGAATTCCTCGGCAACGTGGGAGACCGGGCAGTGGTGCTGGCAGATCTGCACACCGTGAATCGGCCCACCGACCTGCGTGGTGCTGGCGACATAGCCGGCTTTGGTCAGCGCGGTGGCGATCCGTTCCGCGGCCGCCTCGACGTCGTCGTCCGCCGCGCTGTCGGCCGCGGAGACGTCGGTCAAAATGGCGTCGATCCGTTGCCGGGCGAACGCCCGGACCGCCTCTTCACCGCCGATCTCGCGCAGCTGCCGCATGGCCGCCGCCGCCAAGTCGTCGTAGGCGTGGTCGAGCTTGGCCCGGCCGCCCGCGGTCAACCGGTAACGCTTGGCGGGGCGCCCGCGTCCCACCTGCTGCCATGCCGCAGCGGCCGCGGACTCGGCCTCCCCCGCCTCGATCAGGGCGTCGAGGTGGCGCCGCACACCGGCGGCCGCCAGGCCCAGCCGGTCACCGATCTCGCCGACGGTGATCGATCCGGATTCCAGCAGCAGGCGCACGATGGCACGACGAGTGTGACCATCCGAGGTGGCAGCGGCGACGTCGGCCGCGCCGGTACCGGCGGCCTCCTCGAGGCTGGTTCGGATTTTCACAACACCAGTGTGACTCAATTCCGGCGATCGGTCTAGCAAGGGTCCCCTGTCTTTGCGTTGCGCTGGTCACACCCAGCACAACGCGCGCCGCACTTGCGGTCACCGCGTCGCACAACGCACGCTTGCCATCGCCGCCGGCTCGGGCCCGACGGCTACGCTGCTCTGATGGCAGCCCGCCACCACACGCTGAGCTCGTCGATCGCGAGTCTGCACGGCGACGAGCAAGCGGTGGGTTCGCCGCTGAACGATACCGAGCTCACCACGCTTCGCCGCATCCGCCTGTTCGGCGCCACCGGCACCGTGCTGATGGCCATCGGCGCGCTGGGCGCCGGGGCCCGGCCGGTCGTGCAGGACCCCACGTTCGGGGTGCGGTTGCTCAACCTGCCGTCGCGGATCCAGACGGTGTCGTTGACGATGACGACGACGGGCGCGGTCATGATGGCGCTGGCCTGGCTGATGCTCGGCCGGTTCGCGCTGGGCAACCGGCGGATGTCGCGCGGCGACCTGGACCGCACCCTGCTGGTGTGGGTGCTGCCGCTGTTGATCGCGCCACCGATGTACAGCAAGGACGTCTACTCCTATTTGGCGCAGAGCCAGATCTCCCTGGAGGGGCTCGACCCGTACCGGGTCGGCCCGGCCTCTGGGCTGGGCCTGTCCCATATCTTCACCCTGTCCGTGCCGACCCTGTGGCGCGAGACGCCCGCGCCCTACGGCCCGCTGTTCTTGTGGATGGGACGCGGCATTTCCGCGATCACCGGCGAAAACATCGTCGCCGCCGTGCTGAGTCATCGGCTGGTGGAGCTGCTCGGCGTCGGACTGATCGTGTGGGCGACACCGCGGCTGGCCCGGCGCTGCGGCGTCGCCGAGGTCAGCGCGCTGTGGCTGGGCGCGGCCAACCCGCTGCTGATCATGCATCTGGTGGCCGGCGTGCACAATGAGGCGCTGATGCTGGGCCTGATGCTGGCCGGGGCCGAATTCGCGCTGCGCGGCATCGATGCTCCACGCCTGCTGCCCCACTCCTGGAAATTCGGCCCGGACTGGGAGCCGCTGGGCATGCTGCTGGCCGGCGCCGTCCTGATCACGCTGTCGTCGCAGGTGAAGCTCCCGTCGCTGCTGGCACTGGGCTTCGTCACGATGGCGCTGGCCCACCGGCGCGGAGGAAACCTGCGTGCCCTGCTGTTGGCGGGTGGCGGCATGGCGGCGCTGTCGCTGGCGGTGATGGCCGTCGTCGGCTGGGCCAGCGGCCTGGGCTTCGGCTGGATCTACACGCTGGGCACCGCCAACGTGGTGCGCAGCTGGATGTCGCCGCCGACGCTCCTGGCGCTCGGCACCGGACAGGTGGGCATCCTGCTGGGCTTGGGCGATCACACCACCGCGGTGCTGGGGCTGACCCGTGCGATCGGTGTGCTGATCATCACGGTCATGGTGGCGTGGTTGCTGCTGGCCGTTTTTCGCGGCCGGCTGCACCCGATCGGCGGGCTGGGCGTCGCGCTGGGCATCACGGTGCTGCTGTTTCCCGTCGTGCAGCCCTGGTATCTGCTGTGGGCCATCATCCCGCTGGCCGCCTGGGCGACCCGCACCGGCTTCCGGGTGGCGGCGATCGTCATCAGCCTCGTCGTCGGCATCTTCGGCCCGACCGCCAACGGCGACCGGTTCGCGCTGTTCCAGATCGTGGACGCCACCTTGGCCAGCACCGTCATCGTGGTGCTGCTCATCGCGCTGACCTACACCCGCCTACCGTGGCGGCCCCCGCCGGTGCAGGGCCGGGAACCCGACGGCCCACCGGTCGTCGACCCGGCGGCACCCGCGCAGCCTGCCCCGACCCCGCGGCCGGCCCCGGCCCACGACGCCTACGCTGATTCCACGTGAGCCGCGCCGACGACGATGCAGAGCGAAGCGATGAGGAGGAGCGGCGCACGTGAGCTCGGACGTTCTCGAAACACCTGAAATAGTGGTGCGACTGCGCGGGGTGAGCAAGCACTACGGATCCACCACGGCTGTCTCCGATCTCGACCTGGAAGTGCACGCCGCCGAAGTGCTCGCCCTGCTCGGCCCCAACGGCGCCGGAAAGACCACCACGGTCGAGATGTGCGAGGGCTTCGTGCGCCCGGACGCCGGCACGATCGAGGTGCTCGGCCTGGACCCGATCGCCGACAACACCCGGCTGCGGGCGCGCATCGGGGTGATGCTGCAGGGCGGCGGCGGCTACCCCGCGGCCCGCGCCGGCGAAATGCTCAACCTGGTCGCGGCCTACGCCGCCGACCCGCTGGACCCGGCGTGGCTGCTGGACACGTTGGGCCTCACCGACGCCGCCCGCACCACCTACCGGCGGCTCTCCGGCGGGCAGCAGCAACGGCTCGCGTTGGCGTGCGCGCTGGTCGGGCGGCCCGAACTGGTGTTTCTCGACGAGCCCACCGCGGGCATGGACGCCCACGCCCGGCTACTGGTGTGGGAACTGATCGACGCGCTGCGCCGCGACGGCGTGACGGTGGTGCTGACCACCCATCAGCTCAAGGAGGCCGAGGAGCTCGCCGACCGGCTGGTGATCATCGACAATGGGGCCACGGTCGCCTCGGGTACGCCGACCGAGCTGATGCGCAGCGGGGCCAAGGACCAGCTGCGGTTCAGCGCGCCGCCGCGGCTCGACCTGTCGCTGCTCTCCGCCGCGCTGCCCGAGGACTACAAGGCCACCGAGGTGACGCCGGGCGAGTACCTGGTCGAGGGCCCCATCGACCCGCAGGTGCTGGCGACGGTCACGGCGTGGTGTGCCCGGATCGACGTGCTGGCCACCGATATGCGCGTCGAGCAACGCAGCCTCGAGGACGTGTTCCTCGATCTCACCGGCAGGAAGTTGCGGCCTTGACGCAGAACGAAACTCGCTCGAATCGATTCCCCGCGGGCACCTTCGCCCCGGACCCGCGTCCCAGCGCGGTGCCGAAAATGCTTGCCGCGCAGTTCGGCCTGGAGCTCAAGCTGCTGCTGCGCAACGGCGAACAGCTGCTGCTGACCATGTTCATCCCGATCACGCTGCTGGTCGGGCTCACGCTGCTGCCGCTCGGCTCGTTCGGCCAGCACCGCGCGGCCACCTTCACCCCGGTCATCATGGCGCTGGCGTTGATCTCGACCGCGTTCACCGGGCAGGCGATCGCGGTCGCCTTCGATCGGCGGTACGGTGCGCTCAAGCGGCTCGGGGCAACCCCCCTTCCGGTGTGGGGCATCATCGCCGGCAAGTCCCTGGCCGTCGTCACGGTGGTGTTTCTGCAAGCAATCCTGTTGGGCGCCATCGGTTTTGCGCTCGGTTGGCGACCCGCCCTCGACGCGCTAGCCTTGGGCGCGGCGGTTATCGCGCTGGGCACCGTGGCCTTTGCGGCCCTCGGCCTGCTGCTCGGCGGGACGCTGCGGGCCGAGATCGTGCTCGCGGTCGCCAACCTGATGTGGTTCGTCTTCGCCGGCCTGGGCGCGCTGACCGTGGAAACCGGGATAATCCCCACGGCGGTCAAATGGGCGGCCCGGCTGACCCCGTCGGGCGCGCTCACCGAGGCGCTGTCGCAGGCGATGACCATGTCGGTGGACTGGTTCGGCGTGATCGTACTGGCGGGGTGGGGCACGCTGGGTGCGCTGAGCGCACTGCGCTGGTTCCGGTTCACCTGACGGTCGGCCGCGTCGCGACGCAGCACCTGCGTACACGACACGCCGACGCGGGGGCGCGTGGCTGACGGCTCGGCAACGCCGGGGCGTACTACAGCATGTAGTTTTCGGTGCCTTAGGATCGGGCCGTGCTTGGACGAATGCTGTTGCGACTGGTGGACCTGCTCCCCAATCCCAGTCTGGGCGTCCAGCGCCTGATCGCTGTGGCCGTCATTCTGACCCAGGGCGGCATCGCCATCACCGGCGCGATCGTCCGCGTCACCGCTTCGGGGCTCGGCTGCCCCACCTGGCCGCAGTGCTTTCCGGGCAGCTTCGTTCCGGTGGCCCACCCCGAGGTGCCCCGCATCCACCAGGCCGTCGAGTTCGGCAACCGGATGGTCACCTTCGCGGTGGTCATTGCCGCCGCGCTGGCCGTGCTCGCGGTGACCCGGGCCCGGCGACGCCCCGAGGTGCTGGTCTATGCCTGGCTGATGCCGGTGTCGACCGTCGTGCAGGCGGTCATCGGCGGGATCACCGTGCGCACCGGTTTGCTGTGGTGGACGGTGGCCATCCACTTGCTGACGTCGATGACGATGGTGTGGCTCGCGGTGCTGCTCTACGTCAAGATCGGCGAGCCCGACGACGGTGTGGTGCGCGTGCTGATCCCCAAGCCGCTGCGCGCGCTGACCGTCCTCTCCGGCGTGAACCTGGCCGCGGTGCTGGTCACCGGCACGCTGGTGACGGCCGCGGGCCCGCACGCGGGCGACCGCAGCGCCACCCGCACGGTGCCACGACTCGAGGTCGAAGTCGCCACCCTGGTGCATATGCACTCCTCGCTGCTGGTCGCCTACCTGGCGCTGGTCGTGGGGCTGGGCTTCGGGCTGCTGGCCGTGCACGCCACCCGGCCGGTGTTGCTGCGGCTCGGGGTGCTGCTCGTCCTGCTGTGCGCGCAGGCCGCCGTCGGCACCGCCCAGTACTACACCGGGGTTCCCGCCGCACTGGTCGCCCTGCACGTGGCGGGTGCGGCCGCATGCACCGCGGCCACCGCGGCGCTATGGGCTTCCATGCGGGAACGGTCGCGGGAACGGGCCGAGCCCGAGCCGCTCGCAGGCTGACTCGACCGCCACGGCAAACCGGCGCTGGGCGAGCTCGCGGGTGTCGACGTCCAAGTGGCGCCAACCCAGCGGCGGCGCAACGAGATTCAGCTTCACCAGCCGATCTCCGGCCACGTCGGCACGCGCGTACAGCAGCTCGGGCACGCCGATTCCGGCGCGGCCGGCGGCCGCCTCGAGCGCGGCGTGACCGAGATCCCAGGACTCGAACTCCGGCTCGCAAGGCCAGGCGTGCGATTGCTCCCCGCCCAGAAAGATCAACGCCGCCTGTGCCGCCCCGGCGGGCAGCGTCGGGATCCCGTCGCTCTCGAGGTCGCGCAGATACCGCGCATCGAAATTCCAGGCGACCGCGTCGGGCGGGTTGAGCAGGTGGCGCACGCGCCGGGTCCAGGCCAGGAATTCATCACGCCGGTCCGGGCCGTCCGCCGCGGACCGCAGGATCACCAGGTCCGCCCGGGTGGTCTCCGGATCGTCCCAGGACAGCCAGCGCGCGTGCAGGCCGCGCCGGCGCAGCGCGGGCACCAGCGCGGCGTCGTCGGGGTCGACGCCGGACCCCGCCAGCACGATGCGGGGATGGAAGACGTTTGGGCGAGCGAGCTTCATGCCCGGGCATGATAAGCACATGCACGCAATCGAAGTCAGCGAAACCGGCGGCCCCGAGGTGCTGCGCTACGTCGATACGCCCATGCCCGCGCCCGGGCCGGGCGAGGTGTTGATCAAGGCCGAGGCCATCGGCGTCAATTACATCGACACGTATTTCCGCTCGGGGCAGTATCCGCGCCAGTTGCCTTTCATCCTGGGCTCCGAGTTGTGCGGCACCGTCGCCGCCACGGGTGAGGGCGCCGACGGGTTCAGCGTCGGCGACCGGGTGGTCAGCGCCGCGGTTTCCGGAGGCTATGCTGAATTCGCTACGGCCCCAGCAGTTTTGACCGCAGCAGTGCCCGACGGTGTGACCGCCGACGTGGCGGCCTCAGCGCTGCTGAAGGGCCTGACCGCCCACTACCTGCTGATGTCGGTGTATCCGGTGCAGGCGGGCGACACGGTGCTGGTGCACGCCGGTGCGGGCGGTGTCGGCCTGATCTTGACGCAGTGGGCGCACCTGCTCGGCGCGCGGGTGATCACGACGGTCTCGACCCCGGAGAAGGCGCGGATGTCGGCGAAGGCCGGCGCCGACGAGGTGCTCTCCTACCCCGATGGCGCCGACGAGTTCGGCGAGCGGATTCGCTCGTTGACCGACGGCGCCGGGGTGGCCGCGGTGTACGACGGCGTGGGCGCGACCACCTTCGACGCCAGCCTGGCCAGCCTGGCCGTGCGGGGCACGCTCGCGCTGTTCGGCGCGGCCAGCGGGCCCGTTCCGCCGTTCGATCCGCAGCGCCTCAACGCCGCCGGCTCGGTGTTTTTGACCCGGCCGTCGCTGGCGCATTTCGTCCGCACCGGGCAGGAATTCAGCTGGCGGGCAGAGGAATTGTTCGCGGCGATCGCCGGCGGCGACATCACCGTCGAAGTCGGTGGGCGCTATCCGCTGGCCGACGCGGCCCGCGCCCACCGGGATCTGCAGGGCCGCAAGACCGTCGGATCGATCGTGCTGCTCCCCTGAGTCCAGTGCCGAGCGTCGGCGCCGCGACGGCTAGAACAGGTGCGGCAGCGCGATGGCCGAATCGATCGCCAACGCGCAGAACACCACCGCCAGGTAGTTGTTCGATTGCAGGAACAGCCGCAGTGGCTTGACCGGCTCGCCCGCGCGCACCCTCGCGTACAGCTGGTGGGCCATCGCCAGGAACCACACCCCGGCCACCAGGGCGACCGCCGCGTACAGCCAGCCGGTCGCCAGCGCCAGCGCCAGCGTGGCCAGCACCATCAGCCAGGTGTAGATCACGATGTGTTTGGTCACCTGGCGCTCGGTCGCGACGACCGGCAGCATCGGGACGCCCGCCGCTTCGTAGTCGTCCTTGTAGCGCATCGCGAGCGCCCAGGTGTGCGGTGGGGTCCAGAAGAAAATGATGGCGAACATCACCAGGGCCGGCCAGCCGATGGTGCCGGTGACGGCCGACCAGCCGATCATCACCGGCATGCAGCCGGCCGCGCCGCCCCACACGACGTTCTGCGAGGTGCGGCGCTTGAGCAGCAGCGTGTAGACGCCGACGTAGAACCCGATCGTCGCCAGGCCCAGCAGCCCCGACAACAGGTTCGTCGTCCACCACAGCCAGAAGAACGACCCGACGGTCAGCACCAGCCCGAACACCAGGGCGTTGCGCGTGGGCACAGCCGCCCGCGCGAGCGGCCGGCGCGCGGTGCGCTTCATCACCTTGTCGATGTCCGCGTCGACCACACAGTTCAGCGTGTTGGCGCCCCCGGCGGCCATCATTCCACCGATTAGCGTGTTGACGACCAGCAGCGGGTTCACCGTGCCACGCTGGGCGAGCAGCATCGCCGGAATCGCGGTCACCAGCAGCAGCTCAACGACCCGCGGCTTGGTCAGCGCCAGATACGCCAGCACCGTGCCTCGCACCCGGCTTGGCACTTGGGTCGGCGCGACGCGCCCGCGAACGCTCACGCAATAACTCCTTGGGGTCGCAGCGGCGCGCAGCATCTACTACGCACGATGGTAGACCGAGTAGGGGCCGAGCCCCGCCCGCGGGTCCATTCCCGCAGACTTTTCCCAGATTTTCGAACTGAATGTCAAGGGCTTCCGACGGGCGCGTAATTTTCACACCTGCCGGCCGCGGGTACCCGAAATCCTGCTCTGCAAGAGCCGGCCCTCCCGCACTAGGGTGGGATTGATCAGCTCGATGACCCAAGGACTGAGTCTGTGACGACACTCGAAGAGATCTCCACGCTGACCCAACCGCACCTTCCCGACGACTGGTCCGAGCTCGACTCGGCCGCCGTCGACACCGTTCGGGTGCTGGCGGCCGACGCGGTGCAAAAGGTCGGCAACGGCCACCCCGGGACGGCGATGAGCCTGGCTCCCCTGGCTTACACCCTGTTCCAGCGGGCGATGCGCCACGACCCCAGCGACACCCACTGGCTGGGCCGCGACCGGTTCGTGCTGTCGTGCGGGCACAGCAGCCTGACGCTGTACCTCCAGCTGTATCTGGGCGGTTTCGGCCTGGAGCTCTCCGACATCGAGTCGCTGCGCACCTGGGGATCCAAGACTCCCGGGCACCCCGAGTTCCGGCACACCAAGGGCGTCGAGATCACCACCGGCCCGCTCGGGCAGGGCCTGGCATCCGCGGTGGGCATGGCGATGGCCGCCCGCTACGAACGCGGCCTGTTCGACCCCGACGCCGCCCCGGGTACCAGCCCGTTCGACCACTTCATCTACGTGATCGCCTCCGACGGCGACATCGAAGAGGGCGTCACCTCGGAAGCCTCGTCGCTGGCCGCCGTCCAGGAACTGGGCAACCTCATCGTTTTCTACGACCACAACCAGATTTCGATCGAGGACGACACCAACATCGCGCTGTGCGAGGACACCGCCGCGCGCTACGAGGCCTACGGCTGGCACGTGCAGAAGGTCGAGGGCGGCGAGAACGTCGTCGCCATCGAGGAGGCCATCGCCAGCGCCAAGGCCGTCACCGACCGGCCGTCGTTCATCGAGCTGCGCACCATCATCGGCTATCCCGCGCCGAACCTGATGAACACCGGCAAGGCGCACGGCGCGGCGCTGGGCGACGAGGAGGTCGCGGACGTCAAGAAGATCCTCGGCTTCGACCCGGACAAGAACTTCGAGGTGCGCAACGACGTGATCGCCCACACCCGCAAACTGGTGGAGCGGGGCAGGGAAGCGCACGAGAAGTGGCAACCGGATTTCGACGCCTGGGTGCAGCGCGAGCCCGGCCGCAAGGCGCTGCTGGACCGATTGACCGCCAAGGAACTGCCCGACGGCTGGGACGCCGACATCCCGGAGTGGGAACCGGGTTCCAAGGCGCTGGCCACCCGCGCCGCCTCCGGTGAGGTGCTGTCGGCGGTCGGGCCGAAGCTGCCCGAGCTGTGGGGCGGTTCGGCCGACCTGGCGGGCAGCAACAACACCACCATGAAGGGCGCGGATTCCTTTGGCCCGCCGCCGATTTCGACCAAGGACTACACCGCGCACTGGTACGGGCGCACGCTGCATTTCGGCATTCGCGAGCATGCGATGGGCGCCATCCTGTCCGGCATCGTGCTGCACGGACCGACCCGGGCCTACGGCGGCACGTTCCTGACGTTCTCCGACTACATGCGCCCGGCGGTGCGACTGGCGTCGCTGATGGACATCGACACCATCTACGTGTGGACGCACGATTCGATCGGGCTCGGCGAGGACGGCCCGACCCACCAGCCGATCGAGCACCTCGCGGCGTTGCGCGCCATCCCCCGCCTGTCGGTGGTGCGCCCGGCCGACGCGAACGAGACCGCCCACGCCTGGCGCACGATCCTGGCCCGCGGCAACGGCAGCGGGCCGGTGGGGTTGATCCTGACCCGGCAGGGCGTGCCGGTGCTCGAGGGCACCAGCGCCGACGGTGTCGCCCGGGGTGGTTACGTCCTGGGCTCGGACGGTGAAAAGGCCGCCCAGGATCCCGACGTCGTCCTGATCGCCACCGGCTCCGAGGTCCAGCTCGCGGTGGGGGCGCAGAAGTTGTTGGCGGACAAGGATATCGTGGCGCGGGTGGTTTCCATGCCGTGCGTCGAATGGTTCGAGTCCCAGCCCGACGACTACCGTGACAGCGTGCTCCCCCCGTCCGTGTCGGCCAGGGTGGCCGTCGAGGCCGGCGTCGCGCAGAGCTGGCACAAGCTGGTCGGTGACACCGGGAAGATCGTTTCGATCGAGCACTACGGCGAATCCGCCGATTACAAGACCTTATTCCGCGAATTCGGCTTCACCGCCGAAGCCGTCGCTGCCGCCGCGGAACAAGTCGTGGACAACTGAGGAAGGGGTAATTCACATGACCGCTCAGAACCCTAATCTCGCGGCGCTGAGCGCCGCGGGCGTTTCCGTGTGGCTGGATGACCTGTCGCGGGAGCGGCTGCAGTCGGGGAACCTGCAAGAGCTCATCGACACCAAGAGTGTGGTCGGCGTGACCACCAATCCGTCGATCTTCCAGAAGGCGTTCGCCGAGGGCGACTCCTACGACGGCCAGATCGCCGAGCTCGCCGAGCGCGGCGCCGACGTCGACGCCACCATCCGCACCATCACCACCGACGACGTGCGCAACGGCTGCGACGTGCTCAGGCCCCAGTGGGAAGCCTCCGACGGCGTCGACGGCCGGGTGTCCATCGAGGTCGACCCGCGGCTGGCGGGCGACACCCATAAGACCATCGCGCAGGCCGTCGAGCTGTGGAAGATCGTCGACCGGCCGAACGCGTACATCAAGATCCCGGCGACCAAGGCCGGGATTCCGGCCATCACCGCCGTTCTGGCTGAAGGGATTTCGGTCAACGTGACCCTCATCTTCTCGGTCGAGCGGCACCGCGAGGTGATGGACGCCTACCTGGCGGGCATGGAGAAGGCCCGCGAAGCAGGACATGACCTGTCCAAGATCCATTCGGTTGCCTCGTTTTTCGTGTCCCGGGTGGACACCGAGGTCGACAAGCGGCTGGAAAAGATCGGCGGCGAGGACGCGCTCGCGTTGCGCGGCCAGGCCGGGGTGGCCAACGCCCGCTTGGCCTACGCGGCCTACCAGGAGGTCTTCGAAGGCGACCGCTATCGGGCGCTCAAGGGCGACGGTGCCCGCGTGCAGCGTCCGCTGTGGGCGTCGACCGGGGTCAAGAACCCCGACTACTCCGACACCCTCTATGTCACCGAACTGGTGGCGCCCAATACGGTGAACACCATGCCGGAGAAGACAATTGACGCGGTTGCCGATCACGGCGTGATCAAGGGCGACACGGTCACCGGCACCGGTGCGGACGCCCAGCAGGTGTTCGACAAGCTGACCGCGGCCGGGATCGACCTGGCCGACGTCTTCGTGGTGCTGGAGAACGAGGGCGTGGAGAAGTTCGTGGCATCCTGGACTGAGCTGGCGCAGGAGACGCAGAAGCAGCTGGACTCCGCCTCGAAATGAGCCCAGCCCGCACCGCGCAACAATGGCAAAACCCGTTACGGGACAAGCGCGACAAGCGGCTCCCGCGCATCGCCGGGCCGTGCGGGATGGTCATTTTCGGTGTCACCGGCGACTTGGCGCGCAAGAAGGTCATGCCCGCCATTTACGACCTGGCCAATCGCGGGTTACTGCCGCCCAGCTTCTCGCTGGTGGGCTTCGCCCGCCGGGAATGGAGCACGCAGGATTTCGGTCAGGTGGTCCACCAGGCCGTCCAGGAACACTGCCGCACGCCGTTCCGGCAGGAAAACTGGGACCGGCTGGCCGAGGGATTCCGTTTCGTGCCAGGCGCTTTCGACGACGACGAGGCGTTCGGCCGGCTCGCCGAGACCCTGGACAAGCTGGACGCCGAGCGGGGTACCGGCGGTAACCACGCCTTCTACCTGGCCATCCCTCCCAAGTCCTTCCCGGTCGTGTGCGACCAGCTGCACAGGTCCGGCCTGGCTCGCCCGCAGGGCGAGCGGTGGAGCCGCGTGGTCATCGAGAAGCCCTTCGGCCACGATCTGGAGAGCGCGCAGGCGCTGAACAAGGCGGTCAACGCCGTCATCCCCGAAGAGTCGGTTTTCCGGATCGACCATTACCTGGGCAAGGAGACGGTCCGCAACATCCTGGCGCTGCGGTTCGCCAATCAGTTGTTCGACCCGATCTGGAACGCGCACTACGTCGACCACGTGCAGATCACCATGGCCGAGGACATCGGGTTGGGCGGCCGCGCGGGCTACTACGACGGCATCGGCGCCGCGCGCGACGTCATCCAGAACCATCTGATGCAGCTGCTGGCCCTGACCGCGATGGAAGAGCCGGTCAGCTTCAGCCCGTCGGCACTGCAGGCCGAGAAGATCAAGGTGCTCTCGGCCACCCAGCTCGCCGAGCCGCTCGACGAGACCACCAGCCGCGGCCAGTACACCGCGGGTTGGCAGGGCGGCGAGAAGGTCGTGGGGCTGCTCGACGAGGAAGGGTTCGCCAAGGACTCGACCACCGAGACGTTCGCCGCCATCACGCTCGAGGTGGACACCCGCCGCTGGGCGGGCGTGCCCTTCTATCTGCGAACCGGAAAACGGTTGGGCCGCAGGGTGACCGAGATCGCCCTGGTCTTCAAGCGCGCGCCACACCTGCCGTTCGACGCGACCATGACCGACGAGCTGGGCACCAACGCCATGGTGATCCGGGTGCAGCCCGACGAAGGCGTCACGCTGCGGTTCGGCTCCAAGGTGCCGGGCACCGCGATGGAGGTCCGCGACGTCAACATGGACTTCTCCTACGGCTCGGCGTTCGCCGAGGAATCGCCGGAGGCCTACGAACAGCTGATCCTCGACGTGTTGCTGGGCGAGCCGTCGCTGTTTCCGGTTAATGAAGAAGTCGAATTGGCTTGGCAGATACTCGATCCCGTGCTCGATAACTGGGCGGCGGGCGGCAAGCCCGAGCCGTACGAGGCGGGCACCTGGGGTCCTGACTCCGCGTTCGAGATGGTGCATCGCACGGGCCGGGAATGGCGGCGGCCATGATGAACGGCGGAGGCCTTGATGATCATTGACATGCCGGACGCCACCACCACCGCGGTCAATAAGAAACTCGACGAACTGCGGGAAAGGGTCGGCGCCGTCGCGATGGGCCGGGTCTTGACGCTGATCATCGCGCCGGACAGCGACGAGATCTTCGAAGAGTCACTGCGAGCGGCCAACGACGCCAGCCACGAACACCCCAGCCGGATCATCGTCACGATGAGGGGCGATCCGTACGCGGACAAGCCCCGGTTGGACGCGCAGCTGCGCGCCGGCGGCGACACCGGCGCCGGCGAGGTCGTGGTGCTGCGGCTGTCCGGGCCGCTGTCCGGCCACGCGGCCAGCGTCGTCACCCCCTTCCTGCTCCCCGACATCCCGGTGGTGGCCTGGTGGCCCGACGTCGCACCGGCGGTTCCCGCGCAGGATCCGTTGGGCCGGTTGGCAATTCGACGCATCACCGACGCGACCAACGGGGTCGACCCGCTGGCGGCGATCAAGAGCCGGCTGCCCGGATACACCGCCGGTGACACTGACCTGGCCTGGGCGCGCATCACCTATTGGCGGGCGCTGCTCACCTCGGCCGTCGACCTGACGCCGCACGAACCGGTCGAGTCGGCGCTGGTGTCCGGTTTGTCAACCGAACCGGCGCTCGACATCCTGGCGGGGTGGCTGGCCAGCCGGATCGACGGCCCGGTGCGCCGGGCGGTCGGCGAGCTCAAGATCGAAATGACGCGCAGCAGCGAAACCATCGTGTTGAGCCGCCCACAGGAAGGCAGGACGGCCACGCTGAGCCGGACGACCCGGCCCGACGCGCTACTTCCCTTGGCGCGCAGGGAAACCGGCGAGTGCCTCGCCGAAGACCTGCGCCGCCTGGATCCCGACGAGATCTACCAAACCGCGCTCGAAGGCATTGAGAAAGTGCAATACGTGTGAATACCAGCATCGAAATCTTCCCCGACAGTCAGGCCGTGGTCGCGGCCGCCGCCACGCGCCTGACCGACACCATCGCGAACGCCGTCGCGGCCCGGGGGCGCGCGCTGGTCGTCCTGACCGGCGGCGGCAGCGGTATCGGGCTGTTGCGGTCGCTCGCGGGACGACCGATCGAGTGGCCCAAGGTGCATCTGTTCTGGGGCGACGAACGCTACGTCCCCGAAGACGATGACGAGCGCAACGACAAGCAGGCCCGGGCGGTGTTGCTCGATCACGTCGACATTCCGTCCAGTCAGGTACACCCGATGCCGGCCAGCGACGGCGAATTCGGCGGCGATCTCGCGGCGGCGGCGCTGGCCTACGAGCAGCTGCTGGCGGCCAACGCCGCGCCCGGCCAGCCGGTGCCGAATTTCGATGTGCACCTGCTGGGCATGGGGCCGGAGGGCCACATCAACTCGCTGTTCCCGGACACCCCGGCCGTGCTCGAAACCACCCGCATGGTGGTGTCGGTCGACGACTCCCCCAAGCCACCGCCGCAACGAATCACCTTGACACTGCCCGCCATTGCGCGTTCCCGCGAAGTCTGGCTGATGGTGTCGGGCGCCGGCAAGGCCGACGCGGCCGCCGCGGCCATCGGCGGTGCCGCACCGGTTGCGGTGCCGGCCGCCGGGGCGGTCGGGCTGGACACCACGCTCTGGCTGCTCGACGAGGACGCCGCGTCCAGGCTGCCGTCGGATCCGTCCGGCGTGGCCTGACACGACCGCTGGCACTGGACATCGGGTTCAGCCAGGCCGGTCACCGCGTCACCGGATATCCCGTCGCGTTGGTAAGTCCGCCGTCTAACGCGTCCGTACCGTCCAGCTGCAGCCCCAGTTCTGTCGGTGCTCGATCCAACACGACCGGAAAGGCTTGCGGCTCATCGCCAGTCGCGGTGATAACAAGCGTGTAGCTGCCGTCGACCGGACCTACGAGATGGTAATAGCCGTCGGCGCTCGACCGCCCTCGAGCGACTTGGCGACCGGCGTTGTCGATCAACGTCAGTGCCGCGCCGGCGAGCGGCGCGCCGTCGACGCGACGAAGATGTCCGTGCAGGACGTTGCCCTCGGCCGACTCGACGAGTTCCTCGGCGGCCTCCTCCAACTCGTGTCCGGTCGGCACGTGAGCCCTGACCACGAGGGCGTGCGCGGTGGCGAGTACCAGCACGCCGAGGAACACTGCAACCCCCGCGAGGTAAAACAGCGCGGACTGACCGTAGTGAGCGGCCACAATCCCGCCCACCCACGGCGCGAGGCCGGCGCCGATGAACCGCACGAAGCTATAAGCGGCGGAGGCTGTCGGCCTGGGCACTGGCGACACCTGCATCACGGTGCCGGTCACCAGTGTGTTGTTCATCCCGATAAACGCACCGCTGACGATCACGCAGGCGATGATCACGGGCGGCCGGTCGATCCAGAATCCGATCGCGGCTATGTCCAGCGACATGAGGAACAGCGTCAGATACAGCGCGGCGGCGGTACCGATGCGCCGCTGCGCCCACGGCGCGCAGAAGACGGCAAAGACCGCAACCAGCAGGCCCCAGCCGAAGAACACCAGCCCGAGTTCGTGCACGCCGATCTTCATCGGATATGGCGAATAGCCCATGACGATGAAGAAGCCCGAGTTGTACAGCAGGGCGGTGACGGCGACGGTCAACAGGCCACGATTGCGCAGGGCCTTGATCGGATCTGCGATCCGGGCTCGCTCGGCCGGGCGCGAAGTCGGTGCGACGAGCGTGATCACGCAGATCAAAGCGACTCCCATGAGCGCGGCTACACCGAAAAATGGTCCACGCCAGCTGATTCCGCCGAGTAGGGCCCCGACCATCGGCCCCATCGCGATGCCCACACCGAGCGCGGCCTCGTAGAGCATGATCGCGCCCGCGAAGCCCCCGCTGGCCGCGCCGACGATGACCGCAAGCGAGGTCGCGATAAACAAAGCGTTGCCCAGACCCCACCCGGCGCGAAAGCCGATGATCCCGTTCACCCCGCCGGCGGTCCCCGCAAGAGCGCTGAACACGGCGATGATGACCAACCCGACGACAAGCGTCCTCTTGGCGCCAATACGGGACGAAACCCAGCCGGTGACGAGCATCGCCACCGCGGTGACCAACAGAAAGCTGGTGAACAACAACGACATCTGCGCCGGTGTCGCACGCAGCTGCCTGGCCATGGTCGGCAGGATCGGATCGACAAGACCGATACCCATGAACGAGATCACACACGCGAAGGCGACCGCCCACACCGATCTCGGCTGGCGTAGAAAGCCAGACGCCCCACGGGTTTTCGTCATCGTCATCCTCCTGAATGCCGTGCATGGCAAGCGGCCTCAACCGCAGAATTAGATAGGTATCCTATCAAACTGGGTTCGGTGACGGCCGCCACACCGGCCTGACGCAGGGGGTCATAATGGCGTTCATGGCAGACAGAACCGTACGCGGGGGCCAAGAGCGAAGCCGGATCAAGACGCTCACCCAGGCCGCGTTGAACGCCGACAAGACGGTGGAGCAGGTCGAAGACGTCCTCGACGGTTTGAGCAACACCATGAAAGAGCTCAACAGTTCCCTGTCAGCCCTGAATGCCACCGTGGAACGCCTGGAAACCGGCCTGGACCACCTGGACGGCACCATGGCCAGCCTGGACGATCTGGCCAAGCGGTTGATCGTGCTGGTCGAGCCGGTGGAAGCCATCGTCGCGCGGATCGACGAGTTGGTGAAGGTGGGCGAGACCATGATGTCTCCCCTGGCGATCACCGAGCACGCGGTGCGCGGTCTGGTGGACAGGCTGCGGAACCGGACCGTGCAGTAGGCCCCGCCGGGACCCCCGATGGCCACGTTGCTGCTGCACCATTCGGCCTTCGCCGCCCACCGGACCGCCCCCGGGCATCCGGAGCGGCCGGATCGCTACCGCGCGGTGGCAGCGGCGCTGAGTCAGCCCCAGTTCGACGCGCTGGTGCGCGAGACGGCCGAGCCGGCCGAGCCGGCGGCCACGCGCTACGTGCACTCCAATCGGTATGTGGACGCGCTGGAGGCGGCGCGTCCCGAGCACGGCTACGTGTATCTCGACGGTGGCGACACGATGATGGAGCCCTCGACGTGGGAGACGGCGTTGCGCGGGGTGGGTGCCACGCTGCGGGCCGTGGACCGGGTGGTGGCCGGCGACGTGCAAAACGCATTCATCGCGTGCCGACCGCCGGGCCATCACGCCGAAACCGAGCGCGCCATGGGTTTCTGCTTGTTCAACAACATCGGCATCGGCGCGCGGCACGCGCAGCGCAAACACGGGCTGATGCGGGTCGCCATCGTCGATTTCGACGTCCATCACGGCAACGGCACGCAACAGATCTTCTACTCCGACCCGAGCGTGCTCTATGCGTCCACGCACCAGATGCCGCTGTTTCCCGGCACCGGTGCGGCGCGAGAAACCGGAGTCGGCAACATCTTCAACTCGCCGCTGGCGCCCGGAGACGGTGGCGCCGAGCTGCGAGCTGCCTTTCGGGACCGGATATTGCCCGCGCTGCAAGCTTTTTCGCCCGAATTGATCATCGTGTCCGCCGGCTTCGACGCCCACGAGCGCGATCCGCTCGGCTCACTGCGCATGACGGCCGACGACTTCGCCTGGGTCACCAGGGAATTGATGAACTCGGCGGAGAAGCTCTGCGACGGCCGGTTGGTCGCGGTGCTCGAAGGCGGTTATGACCTGCAAGCACTGGCCGATTCGGTCACCGCGCACGTCGGTGAGCTGCTGAAAGGCTGAACCCTCCCCCGGTCAGCTCGCCTTTTTCTCGTGCATTTCCGGGGCCGGGCCGCCGACCGGAGTCGCCGACTTCATGATGTCCCCGATCGCGGCAAGGTCTGCCTCGGACAGCGTGACGTCAGCCGCGCCGGCACTGTCCTGGAGGTAGGTGACGTGCTGAGCCCCCATGATGGCGGCGTGCACGCCGGGTTGCGCAAGAGTCCACGCGATGGCCAACTGGCTCATCGTGACACCGAGATCGATGGCCAAATGCCCTAGATCCGCAACGACTTTCAGATTGCGCAGATAGTCCTCGCCGTTGAAGATCGGACTCTTGCTGCGCCAGTCCGCGGCGGCAAGGCGGGTGTCGGCCTTCATCGTTCCCGTGAGCAAACCGTGCGCCAACGGTCCGTACACCATCACCCCAATGTCGTTGGCGTGGCAATAGGGCAGCAGGTCACCCTCGATGTCACGGCGGAACAGGTGGTAGGGCGGCTGCACGGTTTCCACCGCAAGCGTGGCCGAGAGCGCTTCGATTTGGGCGGTGTCGTAGTTCGACACGCCCACGTGCCGAATCTTGCCCTCCGACACCAGTTCTGCGAGCGCCTCGCCGGTCACCTCCGGTGGAGTCGTGGGATCGGGCCAGTGCACCAGGTAGATGTCGATGTAGTCGACGCCCAGCGCGCGAAGGCTGGACTCAACACCGCTTCGCAGGTACGCGGGGCTGGCATCGCGGACCAGTCCCGTGTCGGTTTTGCGCAACCCACCTTTGGTGGCGATCACCAACTCGTCCCGGGCCCGCGTGAATTCGGGGCGAAGGGCTTTACCGAGGATGCGCTCGGATTCCCCGAACCCATACTGCTGGGCGGTATCGAAGAAGTTGATCCCCAGGTCGCGGGCGCGGCGGATCATGGTGATCGCGGCGTCCTCGTCGGCGTGGCCCCAGTCGCTGCTGAACTCCCAGGTACCGAAGGCCAACCGGGAAACCTCAAGTCCCGTCTTGCCGAATGTGATGGATCTCAATGCCAACCTCCCCCGTTGGATAGTCTTCCCCTGCGCGTGCGGCCCGCGTAGGCAAGGCCACGACTCAACCATAACGACGCCGACACCATGTGCCGCAACACCAATGGTCAGCGCGGAAAGTACCGGCTGTGCGACCCTGCCGGGCCCGGGGACCGATTCGCGCGTCGTCAGCCGCTGTTTCGCAGCGCGCTGGCCAGCCCGTTCATCGTCAGCAAAATCCCGCGCTGCACCAATTCGTCGTCGTCGCCGGAACGGTAACGGCGCAGCAATTCCACCTGGAGGTGGTTGAGCGGCTCGAGATACGGGAAGCGGTTGAACACCGAACGCGCCAGCGCCGGGTTGTCGGCGAGCAGGTTGTCCTGCCCGGTGATGAGCTTGTGCATGGCGATGGTTCGCCGGTGCTCATCGACGATCTTGCCGAACACCCGGTGCCGTAATTCCTCGTCGTCCACCAATTCGGCGTAGCGCGCCGCCAGGCCGAGATCGCTTTTGGCCAGCACCTGAGCCAGATTGGACAGCACGCTGCGGAAAAACGGCCACCGCCGGTACAAGTCGTGCAGGATGCCCACCCGCTCGGCCTCGCCCCGCGGGCCCGCCGCGATCCACTGCTCGAATGCCGACCCGGTGCCGTACCAGCCGGGCAGCATGACCCGCGACTGACTCCACGCCAGCACCCACGGGATGGCGCGCAGGTCCGAGATCGACTCGGTGGGTTTGCGGGATGTCGGCCGACTGCCGATATTCAGCGGGCCGATCTCGCTGACCGGTGTGGAAGCCATGAAGTAGTCGACGAAACCGGGTGTGTCGTGCACCAATTCGGCGTAGGCGCGGCGGGCCAGGACGGCCACTTCGTCGAGCACCGCGTACGCCGGTTCGGCGGTGTCGTCCAGGCCCTCGACGTCGAGCAACGTGGACTCCAGCGTGGCGGCCAGCAGGCTTTCCAGATTGCGTTGCGCCACCTGCGGTTCGGCGTATTTGGCGGCGATCACCTCGCCCTGCTCGGTGAGCCGCAGCGAGCCGTTCACCGCGCCGGGCGGCTGGGCCAGGATCGCCTCGTAGCTCGGCCCGCCGCCGCGGCCGACGGTGCCGCCGCGACCATGGAAGAGCCGCAACCGGATTCCGGTTTTGCGCGCCACTTCCACCAGCGCCAGCTCGGCCCGGTACACCGCCCAGCTGGACGCCAGATACCCCCCGTCCTTGTTGGAGTCCGAGTAGCCCAGCATCACCTCCTGGCTTTCGCCGCGCGCCGCCACCAGCGCCCGGTAGATCGGAAGTTCCAGCATCGCGTGCAGGATCGTCGCGCCGTTGTGCAGGTCGTCGATGGTTTCGAACAGCGGGGAAATGCCCACCGGACAGTACGGCTGCGGCCCCGACGCGTCGATCAGCCCCGCCTCTTTCAGCAGGATCGCGGCCTCGAGGACATCGGAGACCGAGCGGCACATCGAGATCACGTAGTTCGGAACGGCGGACAGCCCGTACCGCTTGATCGCGCGCGCGGCCGCGCGCACCACACCCAGCTCGCGGCGGGCCAAGTCGGACAATTGCGCGTCGTCACCGACCAGCGGGCGGCGGGTGCCCAGTTCGGCCGCCAACAGCTCGACCCGCACGTCTTCGGGCAGCGAACGGTAATCCGGGTGCACCCCGGCCCAGGCCAACAGCTCGCCGACCACCTCTTCGTGCGCGTCGGAGTTTTGCCGCATGTCCAGGCCGCACAGATGAAACCCGAAGACCCGCACGCTTTCTCGTAGCAGTGCCAGGCGGTCGTCGGCCAGCAGTGCGCTGCCGTGGGCGCGCAGCGAGCCATCGATGGTGTCGAGGTCGGCCCCCAGCTCGGCCGGGGTCTCATACGGTCGCAACCCCAGATCCAACACCTGCTGCGGTGCCCGGTCCAGGATTTCGGCGCTCGTCGCGCTGAGCCGGCCGCGGATCACCCGCACCGCCCGCCGGTACGGTTCGTCGGCGCGGGCCTCCTCCGCGCAGCCCCCGGCCAGTTCGGCCAGCTCGGGGGTGACCGCGACGAGGCGCGCCGACATCGACAGCTCCTGCTCCAATGCAGTCAGTTCGGCCAGGTAGTGCGCCAGCGCGGTGAACGCGGCGTCACCGGTGGCCTGGCGCACCACGTCGGCCGTCACGTTCGGATTGCCGTCGCGGTCGCCGCCGATCCAGGAACCGGGCGCCACGATCGGCTCGTTGAGCAGGTCGGCGTCGGGCCAGCGGGCACGCAGGGCGTTGCGAACCTCGGCATTGACCTGCGGGATCACCGTGAAGAACGCGGCGGGGTAGTAGCGCAGCCCCACCTCGATCTCGTCGGTGATCTGCAGCCGGGACAACCGGATCAGCGCGGTCTGCCACAGCGTGAGGACCTGGCGGCGCAACTCGAGTTCGATGTTGCCGCCCTCGTCGGTCTCGGTGTGCCCCTCGGCGTGCAGCCGCATCAGCTTGGTGATCCGGTGCTGAGTGACGAAGACGGTGCGCCGGCGGGTCTCGGTGGGGTGGGCGGTGATCACCGGGGCAACCACCGCACCCCGCAGCGCGTCGGCCACCGTGGCCGAATCGAGTTGTGCGTCATCAAGTTTGGCGTAGGTGGCGGCCAGGGTGCTGTCCTGCGGAGGTTCGCCGGCGGCGACGTGAATCGCGCGGCGGCGCTCGCGGTGGATGTCTTCGGCGACGTTGGCCAGCAGCGCGAAGTGGCTGAACGCCCGGATGACCGGGACGGCCTGGTGGATGTCGATGCCGTCGAAGAGCCGCGCCAGCTCCGCGCGGTCGATCTCGGAGCGCCGCACCCGGAACGATTCCACCCGGGCGCGTTCGACGAGCTCGAACACCTCGCGCCCGTTCTGCTCGCGCACGGTGTCGCCCAGGATGGCGCCCAGCAGCCTGATGTCGGCCCGCATCGGCTCCGTCGCCTCGCGCCCCACCGGGGTGCGCTGGACGGCGCCGATCGGTTCCAGCGAGCCGTCGGAGACTTCGGAGGAGGCGTCAGCCATGCGTCCCAGTGTCGGTGTGGCGCTGTACGAGGCAGGTCAGTTTGTCAGTGGTACTTGATCAGCAGCGCCATAGCGATGATGCACACCAGCCAGATGGCGGTGATGAAATACGTCAGCCGGTCCAGGTTCTTTTCCACCACTGTGGACCCGGACAGGCTGGACTGGACGCCGCCACCGAACAGCGTGGACAGGCCGCCACCCTTGGCACGGTGCAGCAGCACCAGCAGCACCACCAGGATGCTGGTGACGACCAGGGTGATCTGCAAGGCCAACTGCATGACGGCCAGCCTACCGGTGCCGGGCAGCTCTCAGGACCCCGCCCTAGGGGAGAGGCCCACCGGCGGCGATGGCCGCCAGCGTCGCGAATTGCTCGCCGTCCAGCGACGCACCGCCGACCAGACCGCCGTCGATGTCGTCGCGGGCGACGATCTCACCGACGTTCTTGGCGTTGACCGAGCCGCCGTAGAGCACCCGCACCGAGTCGGCGATCTTGGGCGAGGCGAGTGACGCCAATTCCTTGCGGACGGCCGCGCACACCTCCTGGGCGTCGGCGGCGCTGGCCACCCGCCCGGTGCCGATCGCCCATACCGGCTCGTAGGCGATGACGACCTTGCCGATCTGCTCGGCCGAGAGCCCGGCCAGCGAACCGCGCAGCTGCTCCTCGCAGTGGATGACGTGGTTTCCGGCCTCGCGGACGTCGAGGTGCTCGCCGATGCAGACGATCGGGGTCAGTTCGTACTTGAGCGCGGCGGCGGTCTTGGCGGCCACCACCGCGTCGTCCTCGTGGTGGTACGTCCTGCGCTCGGAGTGCCCCACGACGACGAACGTGCAGCCCAGCTTGGCCAGGAAGGCGCCGCTGACCTCCCCTGTGTAGGCGCCCGAGTCGTGCTGGGACAGGTCCTGCCCGCCGTAGGTCAGCCGCAGCTTGTCGCCGTCGACCAGGGTCTGCACGCTGCGCAGGTCGGTGAACGGCGGCAGCACCGTGACGTCAACTTTGTCGTAGTACTTGTCCGGCAACGCGAACGCGATCTTTTGCACCAGCGCGATCGCCTCGAAGTGATTGAGGTTCATCTTCCAGTTGCCGGCGATCAGTGGCTTGCGGCTCACGACTCTGGGCCTCCCTAGTTGTGGTCGGGCTGGGGTCGACTCAACACCTCGATACCTGGAAGCGTCTTGCCCTCAAGGTATTCCAGCGATGCTCCACCGCCGGTGGAGATGTGCGAGAAGTCGCTCTCCGGGATGCCCAGCGCGCGCACGGCGGCCGCGGAGTCGCCGCCGCCGACCACGCTGAAGGCGCCCTTTCCGGTTGCCGCGGCGATCGCTTCGGCGACACCCTTGGTTCCCGCGGCGAACGCCGGGAACTCGAACACGCCCATCGGCCCGTTCCAGAAGACGGTTTCGGCGTTGGACAGCAACGTGGTGAACCGCTTGACCGATCCCGGCCCGATGTCCAGGCCCGTCAGGTCGTCCGGGATGGCATCGGCGGCGACGGTCTGCGGCGTCGCGTCGGCGGCGAACTTGTCGGCCACCACGATGTCCACCGGCAGCCGCAGCACGTCGACGTAGGTGTCCAGCAGCCTGCGGCAGGTATCCACCATCTCGGTCTCCAGCAGCGATTTACCGACCGAAAAGCCTTGCGCCGCCAGGAAAGTGAAGCACATGCCGCCGCCGATGACGATGCTGTCGGCCTTGGTGGCCAGCGATTCGATGACACCGAGCTTGTCGGACACCTTCGACCCGCCGAGCACCACCGCGTAGGGGCGTTTGGTGGAGCTGGTCAGCTGCTCCAGCACTGCGATCTCCTCGGCCACCAGCGTGCCGGCGTAGTGCGGCAGCAGGGTGGCGACGTCGTACACGGAGGCCTGCTTGCGGTGCACCACACCGAAGCCGTCGGAGACGAAAGCCCCAGTCGGCCCGACCAATTCGGCCAGCTGCCGAGCCAGGGCGAGCCGCTGGTCGTCATCCTTGCTGGTTTCGCGGGAATCGAAGCGGATGTTCTCCAGCAGCAGGACGTCGCCGTCGGTCAGCCCCTCGGCGCGGGCCAGCGCGTCGGCGCCGACGACTCCGAACTGATCGGAGCCGGCCAGTTGCACGTGCCGGCCCAGCTGCTCGGACAGCGCCGCGGCGACCGGCGCCAGTGACAACGCCGGGTCGGCCCCGCCCTTGGGACGGCCGAGGTGCGCGGTGACCACCACCTTGGCGCCGGCCTCGACCAGCGCCTTCAGCGTCGGCACCGAGGCGGTGATGCGCCCGGGGTCGGTGATCCTGCCGTCATCGAGCGGCACATTCAAATCCGAGCGCACCAGCACGCCGCGACCCGAAACCCCCTCGCCGAGAAGGTCTTTCAACGTGTGGACAGCCACGGGTTACAGCGACTTGCCGACCAGGGCGACCAGGTCCACCAGGCGGTTGGAGTAACCCCATTCATTGTCGTACCAGGACACCACCTTGGCCTGGTCGTCGATCACCTTCGTCAGACCAGAGTCGAAGATCGAGCTGTGCGGGTCGGTGACGATGTCGCTGGAGACGATCGGCGCGTCGTAGTACTTGAGGATGCCCTTCATCGGGCCCTCGGCGGCGGCCTTCATCGCGGCGTTGATCTCGTCGGCGGTGGCGGACTTCTTCAGGTCGGCGGTCAGGTCGGTCACCGAGCCGGTGGGGATCGGCACCCGCAGCGCGTACCCGTCGAGCTTGCCCTTCAGCTCGGGCATCACCAGCCCGATGGCCTTGGCCGCGCCGGTCGAGGTGGGCACGATGTTCAGCGCGGCGGCGCGGGCGCGGCGCAGGTCCTTGTGCGGCCCGTCCTGCAGGTTCTGGTCGGCGGTGTAGGCGTGGATGGTGGTCATCAGGCCCTTGACGATGCCGAACTCGTCATGCAAAACCTTGGCCAGCGGTGCGAGGCAGTTCGTGGTGCACGACGCGTTGGAGATGATGTTCTGGCTGCCGTCGTACTTGTCGTCATTGACCCCCAGACAGATGGTGATGTCCGGGTCGGTGGCCGGCGCGGAGATGATCACCTTCTTGGCGCCCGCATCCAGGTGGCCCTTGGCCTTGGCGGCGTTCGTGAAGATGCCGGTGGACTCGACGACGACGTCGACGCCCAGGTCACCCCAGGGCAGCGCCGCCGGGCCTTCCTTGACCTCCAGCGCCTTGATCTTGGTGTTGCCGACGACGATGGTGTCGTCACCCTCGAGGCTGACGTCGTGCGGGAGGCGGCCGAGGATGGAGTCGAATTTCAGCAGGTGCGCCAGGCTGGCGTTGTCGGTGAGGTCGTTGACCGCGACCACCTCGATATCAGCGGTGCCCTGCTCCTGTTGAACCAATAAGGCCCGGTAGAAGTTCCGCCCGATTCGACCGAAGCCGTTGATACCTACTCGGACCGTCACTTGTCTCTCCTCTGTCTTTCTTTCCTGTGTCCGCTGATTTGCGCTCGCCGCCAGCCTAGATCAGTGAGGCCTATCGTTGCCGCGCTGGTGCATCACCCGTGACGTCGGCCACACGCCGGCCGCGGGCTACCGGCGACGCTTCCGCAACCGGCCCAGCGCCGCCTCGGCGGCGTAGTAACCGCACAGCCCGTGGATGCCGGCCCCCGGCGGCGAGGACTGCGAACACAGGTATACCCCCGGCACACCGGTCGCGTACGGGTTGACCGAGACGCGCGGGCGCAGGATGACCTGCAGCCCGTCGTTGGCGCCGCCGATGATGTCGCCGCCGATGAAATTGGGGTTGTAGGCCTCCAACTCGGCGGTGCCCTTGCTGACGGTGGCGACGATGCGGTCGCGGAATCCCGGGGCGAACCGCTCGATCTGGTCGATGACGGCCGCGGTGGCGTCGCCGCTGTAGCCGAACGGCACGTGCGCGTAGGCCCAGATCGGATTGATGTTGCCCGCCGAGCGCGAGGGGTCGGCCAGATACTGCTGGCCAACGAGCACGAACGGCCGCCGCGCCATCGTGCCTTGCGCGCGTTGACGTTCGGTGTCGGCGACCTCGGCGAACGTGCCGCCCAGGTGGACGGTGCCGGCGCGACCGCAGTCGGGATTGGTCCAGGGGATGTGGCCTTCGATGGCGAAGTCGACCTTGAACGCCGAGGACCCCTGGCGGTAGCGCCGATAGGACCGCTTGATCCGCGCGGGCATGACGTCGCCGTAGATGTTCAGCGCCGCGGCCGGGCTGACATCGAGCAGCACGATGTCGGCGGTGGGGATGTCGTTGCGACCGGTGACGGTGACGCCGGTGGTCACGGCGCCGCCGTGCTCGGTGAGGGCGGCGGCCAGCGCCCTGGTGATCGAACCCGATCCCCCTTCGGCGACGGGCCACCCGTACCGGTGGCCGCTGGCCAGGATCATCAGCCCGAGGGATGCGGTGAGCGGGCGGTCCAGCCGGGTATAGATGTGTGCGGCCGATCCGCCGAACAGCGCCCGCGCCTGTTCGGTGCGAAACCAGCGGGCCATCATGGTGGCCGGCAGCGCCGCGCGCGGCCCGAACGCGGCCAGGCGGACCGGGTGGCGTGGAACGTTGAGCACGGGGCGGAGCAGGTCTTGCGCCAGGGCGTCGAATCCGGCCGCGAGGTCCCCGATCGCGCGGCGCCACCGGGGCCCGTCGGGTCCCATGCCGGCCGTCGTCTCATCGATCGACTGGTACAGGACCCCGGCGGTCCCGTCGTCGAGCGGATGCGCACAGTCGACCTCCGGCCACTTCCAGGCGAGCCCGTACCGCTGCAGGTCGATCTGCTTCCAGAACGGCGAACCGATCCCCAGCGGGTGAAACGCCGAGCAGTGGTCGTGGATCACCCCGGGCACCGTCAGCTCACCCGAGCGCGCTCCCCCGCCGACGGTCTCGCCGGCCTCCAGCACCTGGACGTCGACGCCGTGGCGGGCGAGATGGATCGCGGCGGCCAGGCCGTTGGGCCCGGCACCGACCACGACCGCGGTCGTCATCGGGTGCTGCGCCGCGTGGCCCGCGGCGATCGCAAGCGCGGCGAAGCCGGGCGCGGCGGGTCACCGCCATCGATTCGCGGCGATCGCAAGCGCGGCGAAGCCGGGCGCGGCGGGTCACCGCCATCGATGACGTGCACGGGATAGTCGTCGCCGGGCTCGGGCCAGGGCTGGCGGCTCAGCATGTCCTTGATGTCGACGTAGCCCTCTTCGATCACGCCGGTCTTGGCGTCAAGGATGCGATACGACTGCCGTTGGATGTGGATGGGCTGGCCCTCCAGGACGATGACGCGGACGTCGCCGTCCTCGAAGTGGCACCGGCGTTGCACCGCCTCCAGCAGTTGCTCGTTGTGCAGGTGGCCCTCGCCGAAGTTCCAACCGACGAGCGGCCCGGCAACGATTTCGCCCTCACGGATCTTGTAGTCGGCTTCGTCGTCGATCGCGCGCGGCAGCAGCCCGTTGAGCGCCCGGCCATGCACGTGCATCGCGCGGAAGGCGGCGATTTTGTCTGCCAGGATTTCGGCGGTTTCCGGGTCGTAGAGCCTCGCCAGCTGATTGACGACGAGCGCAGAGCTCTTCACGATGTCGGCGTCGATCTTTTCCTCGGCGCCCGCGCGGAAGCACCACACACTGGTGGCCCAGTTGCCAGCGTAGTAGCGCATTGCCGGAAGGAACGAAATCTTCTCGGGGAACATGTTTCCCGCGATGACCACCACCACCGCGAGGATCACGAGGGCCAGCAGCACAGGCGAGTGAAGATCGGTGGCCCGGACCGCGCCGTAGTGCCCGAACAGGTAGAACAGCGAGAAGATGAAGAACACGTTCCACTCCAAGGGCACTCCCATCGGGAGGTTGGAAATGATGTTGAGATGGAACAGCACCATGAACCCGATCAGGAACCACCGCCACGGGTGATCGCCCGCGAAGAAGACCAGAACCGTCGGAACCACGAATTCCGCTGTGGTGCCGCCAACATGGGCCATCAGCTTGGGCACCAGGGACGGTCGCAGGTCGTTGACATGGTCGAGGTAGAGCAGGTGCTTCACCGGATTGAACAGGCGGCCTCGCAGCAGCGCGTTGTTGCTGGTCATCACCGCCACCACGTAAGGGAAATGGTGGTTGAGCTTGGAAACCGCTGCGCCCCACCACAAGCAGAGCATGATGATCTTGAAGGCCGCGATCTGATCGGTGAACGGGAAAAAGAACACGAACAGCTTCAGCCAATAGTGTTCACCGCGGGCGGCCAGGAAGACCGTCTTGTCTCGTAGACCCAACAGGGCCAGCGCCACGATCGTCGGGATGACCAGGACGGGATCGATCAGGCCGACATCGCCGGCGGTGGTGACCGGCCCGCCGTGACCGGGCGACAGCAGCGCCCACACCCCGCCGATCAGAACGATGGCATACAGCGTGACATCGACGGCGGTGCGGGTGTCACCACGGGTGAACGGAACCTTGTCGGGCCAGGCTGGCAGACGAATCGTGTTGGGCCGCAACCAGTAAAGAATGCCTCCGATCGGTGGCATGAACCGCCCGGTCAGCGGCCCGGATCCGCAGCCGAGGCCCGTGACCTCGAACAGCAGCGTGAAGATGACGACCTTCTGGTAGACGATGGGTTGCGTCCACCAGTCGCCGATGCGGCCCAGGCCGCCCAGGCCGGGGGTAAGCGAGATGATCGCGGCGGGCACGACGATGTACAGGGCGATCTTGAGCAGGTACAGCAGATACACGGCATACGGCGTCCCGAAGCCGTGTTCCGCCCAGTGCCGGGTTACGACTTGCAGCCGGGTGGCCCGGGGCAACGTGTGCCAGGTGCTGCGATCGACGTCCGGAAGTTCCGGTGACATGAATCCCATGGGGCGGCCTCGTTCCTGTCGGAAAAACCAGCTGGCCCATCGAATGTATCGGCACCGCCCGGCGAGCGTGCCGATTCGTGCGCCTCAGCCGGTTTTGTGCCCGCCACCCAGCCGGAGATTCGATGACGAAAACCGCTGCGGCACCCTTTGATTCACCCCGGACCGGGGCCTCAACGGCGGACCGCGAGCTGGCCCCGCGGCGAACCGGCGGGGGTTTCGGCCGGTGCCCGGCGGGCAAATCGGCGGCACAGCTTTTCGGCCAGGGCCTCGACCGTCTGCTGATCCTGTTCGGCGACCCGTACCAGGCGCCGGAAGCCGGCCGCGGCGTCGATGTCCCCCTTGGCTTCCGCGGCGGCGATTTTCCGCTGGTACTCGTCGATGCGCTGATCGATGAGGCCGCGCTGCCCGGCGAGCAGGCGCACGAAGTAGTCGGCCTGCAGCTGGTCCGCCGTGCCCGGTGCTGCTGCGGCGAACGGCCCCGCGGCCCGCTCGATGGCCGGCGCGGGCCGGGATGGTCCTTGAGTTTGACGGGCCGATTCCGCGCGGACGCCATTGGTATGGGAGCGTCGCTCGCGCCGTTCCCGGGTGCTCGCTGATCTATGTGTGGCGCTCGAACGCGCGCCGCGGTCGGCTGAGAGACCGGCTACGTCCATCGGGTCCCCATTTCTCGAGGGGTACTCAGGGCGTCGTAACGATAACGCCCCGATCCGGACCACACCATATGCCCGGGCGAAAAAGCCAAAACACGATGACGACGGCGCCACCCCGGTCGCTACCATCGAGGGACTCGACTCGGCCCCTCAGACCTCAAGTGGCCTCGCGCGAGCGTCAAGGGAGGAACGTGACCGGCAGCGACGACCCCGATGACGGGGACATCGGCAAATTCGACCCCGTCCTGACCCAGCGCCTGATGGCGGTGATGCGGCCGGTCTTGAAGACCTACTTCCGGTCGGAGGTGCACGGCCTGGATTCGTTCCCGCCCGGCGGAGCGCTGGTCGTCGGTAACCACTCCGGCGGCATGTTCCCCATGGATGTCCCGATCTTCAGCGCCCACTTCTACGACAAGCTCGGCTACGACCGGCCCGTCTACACGCTGAGCCACGACATCCTCATGACCGGCCCCACCGCGGACTTGTTCCGGCGCGCCGGATACATCCGGGCCAACCGGGAGAACGCGGCCGTCGCGCTGCGCTCCGGCGGCGTCGTCATCGTGTTCCCCGGCGGCGACTACGACGCCTACCGGCCCACCCTGTCGGAGAACGTCATCGACTTCAACGGCCGCAAGGGGTACATCCGCACCGCCATCGATGCCGGCGTGCCGATCGTGCCGGCGGTGTCGATCGGGGGGCAGGAGACCCAGCTCTACCTGACCCGGGGCACCTGGCTGGCCGAGCGGCTGGGAATCAAGCGCTTGCTGCGCAGCGCCATTCTGCCGTTGTCGTTCGGCTTCCCCTTCGGCTTGAGTGCCGTCATCCCGCCCAATCTGCCACTGCCCACCAAGATCGTGACCCGGGTGCTGGAGCCGATCGACATCGCCAAGCGGTTCGGCGAGAACCCCGACATCGACGAGGTCGACGAGTACGTGCGGTCGGTGATGCAGGAAGCCCTGACCGAGCTCGCCGCCAAGCGCCGGTTCCCAATTCTCGGCTGAGTCATGCCAAATCCTTTCAGCGAGACCCTTGGTCTGATCGGCACCATGCGCCGCGCCGGCCTGATCGCGCCCATGCGCCCGGATCGCTATGTGCGGATCGCCGCGGCCATGCGCCGCGAAGGCATGGGCATGACGTCGGGGTTCGCCAGCGCCGCCCAACGTTGCCCGGACCGGCCGGGCCTGATCGACGAACGCGGCAGCCTGACCTGGCGAGAACTCGACGAGCGGTGCAACGCGCTCGCCGCGGCGCTCCAGGGATTGCCGTGCGGCCAGCCCCGGGTGATCGGCATCATGTGCCGCAATCACCGCGGTTTCGTCGAGGCCCTGGTGGCGGCCGACCGGATCGGCTCGGACATCTTGTTGCTCAACACGTCGTTCGCCGGGCCGGCGCTGGCCGACGTGGTGACCCGCGAAGGCGTCGACGCCGTCATCTACGACGAGGAGTTCACCGCGACGGTGGAGCGCGCGCTGGCCGGTGCGCCCGACGCGCTCCGCATCGTCGCGTGGACCGGCGCCGAGCATGAGCGCAGCGTCGAGGGGCTGATCGCCGCCCACATCGGGGCGCAACCGAAACGCACCGGCCGCAAGGGCAAGATGATCCTGCTCACTTCCGGCACCACCGGAACTCCCAAGGGCGCCAAGCAATCTGGCGGTGACGCGGGAATCGGCACGCTGAAGGCGATCCTGGACCGCACGCCGTGGCGGGCCGAGGAGCCCATCGTGATCGTGGCGCCGATGTTCCACGCCTGGGGTTTCTCCCAACTGCTGCTCGCGGCGTCGTTCGCCTGCCCGGTGATCACCCGGCGCAAATTCGACCCGGAGGCCACGCTGGACCTGATCGACCGGCACCGCGCGACCGGCCTGGTGGTGGTGCCGGTGATGTTCGACCGGATCATGGATCTGCCCCCCGAGGTGCGGCGCCGCTACAGCGGCCGGTCCCTGCGGTTCGCCGCGGCATCGGGTTCGCGGATGCGACCCGACGTCGTCACCGCGTTCATGGACGAGTTCGGCGACGTGATCTACAACAACTACAACGCCACCGAGGCGGGCATGATCGCCACCGCCACCCCGGCCGACCTGCGCGCCGCGCCCGACACCGCGGGCCGGCCCGCGGGCGGCACCGAAATCCGCATCCTGGACCCGGATTTCAACGAGCTGCCGGCCGGCGAGGTCGGCAGCATCTACGTCCGCAACAACACCCAGTTCGACGGTTACACCTCGGGCAGCAGTAAGGACTTTCATGCCGGATTCATGTCGTCGGGCGACGTCGGGTATCTGGACTCCGCGGGGCGGTTGTTCGTGGTCGGCCGCGACGACGAGATGATCGTGTCCGGCGGCGAGAACGTCTACCCGATCGAGGTGGAGAAGACGCTTGCGGCACATCCCGACGTGGCGGAGGCATCGGTGATCGGCGTGGACGACGAACAATACGGACAGCGGCTGGTGGCTTTCGTGGTGCTGGAGGCCGGCGCCGGGGCCACCCCCGACGTCCTCAAGCAACACGTGCGGGAGAACCTGGCCAACTACAAGGTGCCCCGCGAGATCACCGTCCTGGACGAACTTCCCCGCGGCAGCACCGGCAAGATCCTGCGCGCGGACCTGCGAGCACGGGTCGACGGCTGATGCGGCTCCCCCGGGCGATCAGAAGACCACGGCCGCTGGCGCGCGCCGCGCTGGAATTGGCCAACGCCGCCAACGGATTACGCCCGCTCGCCCGCAAGGGCTACAGCACGGTGCTGGTGTTCTGGTTCGGCTGGCCGGCCTCCGAGGTGCCGGGCGTGTACTTCTCCGCTTCGCTGGCCGATGCGCTGCGGCGGGGGCGCCGCGGTGACTTCGCGGGACGCCGCGGGAAGGCGGCGCTGGCGCTGACGGTGGCGTCCTGGGCCATCCTGGGCGTGATCAAGTATCGGGGTGTCACCACCCCCGGCCCGGTGCTGGAGGCGGGGTTACGCGGCCAACTCGGCGACGACTACGAAGAGGCGCTGGGCAAGCTGCCCCAGACCGAGCCCACTCGCAGCGGGCGTCGCACCCTGCCGCTGGGAAACACGGTGGCGCGGCGCCGCTACGTCGAGAAGACGAACGTCGTGTCCTACGGCCCGCACGGCCGCGCCAACCTGGCCGACATCTGGCGCCGCCACGACCTCCCGCGCGACGGCAAGGCGCCGGTGCTGGTGCAGGTGCCCGGCGGGGCATGGGTGATCGGAATGCGCCGGCCGCAGGCCTATCCGCTGATGAGCCACCTGGCCGCGCGCGGCTGGGTGTGCGTGTCCATCGGTTACCGGGTTTCGCCGCGGCACACCTGGCCCGACCACATCGTCGACGTCAAACGCGCGCTGGCCTGGGTCAAGGAGAACGTCTCCCACTACGGCGGGGACCCGAACTTCGTCGCGATCACCGGCGGGTCGGCCGGCGGCCACCTGTGTTCGCTGGCGGCGCTGACCCCCAACGACCCGACGTTCCAGCCGGGCTTCGAGGACGCCGACACGTCGGTGGTCGCCGCGGTTCCCGTGTACGGGCGCTACGACTGGTTCTCCACCGAGGGTGAGGGCCGGCGCGAATTCGTGGATTTGCTCCAGAAGTTCGTTGTCAAACGGAAATTCAACGCCCACCGCGACATCTACGTCGACGCCTCGCCGACCCGGCGGGTGCGCGCCGACGCACCACCCTTCTTCGTCTTGCACGGCCACGACGATTCCCTCATCCCGGTGGGCGAGGCGCAGGAGTTCGTCGAGGAGCTGCGCGCGGTGTCGAAGTCTCCCGTCGCCTATGCCGAATTACCGCACGCCCAACACGCTTTCGACATCTTCAGTTCCCCGCGCGCGCATCGGTCCGCGGAGGCCGTGGCGCGGTTCTTGTCGTGGGTGTACGCGACCAATCTGCCCGAGCGCGACTGAGGTCCCCAATCAGAAATGCGGAACCGGCGTGGTTTGGCGTTGTGAGGACGGCAGGACTGTGTCGAACGTGGGGCCTGGGTACGAATCCCTGTCATTTTTCGTCCATACCCACACGCTCGGCAAGCCGTGGCGCACTTGCAATCGAATTAGCGACTCATGACACCAGGGCGGCTCCGTCACCGGCTGTCATCGTGACGGTCCACCGAACCGGATACTGAAATCGTATATCGAAATCCCTTGTGTCACTGTGTTTTCAGTGGTCACAGGGCGGGGTTTTTTGTCGGTGGGTGTCGATAGTTTCGCTTGTATGAGTTCAACTGGTCTGCCCGATGTCGA
>NZ_SCRH01000041.1 GCF_004298145.1 Mycobacterium sp. | reverse complement strand
CCGTGTCCGGTTCCGTCATACCCGCCGCCTCGGCCCAATGCCCGGACGTGCAAGTGGTCTTCGCCCGCGGCACCGGCGAAGCCCCGGGCGTGGGACCCACCGGACAAGCCTTCGTCGACGAGCTGCGCCAACGCGTCGGCAATCGCTCTTTTGATGTCTACCCGGTCAACTACCCCGCCACCGACCAGTGGGACACCGGCCTCGACGGCATCAGGGACGCGAGCACCCACGTGGTCTCGATGGCCCAGGACTGCCCCAACACCAAAATGGTGCTCGGCGGCTACTCCCAGGGCGCGGCGGTCATGGGCTTTGTCACCTCGGCCGCCGTCCCCGACGGCGTCGACCCCGCCACCGTCCCCAAACCGCTGGATCCCGCCGTGGCCAACCACGTCTCCTCGGTCGTGCTCTTCGGCATGCCCAACGTGCGGGCCATGAACTTCCTGGGCGAACCCCCGGTCGTCATCGGCCCGACGTACCAGGACAAGACCCTCAAGGTGTGCGCCACCGAAGACCCCGTCTGCTCCGACGGCATGAATTTCGCCGCCCACCGCACCTACGCCGACGACGGCTCCATCATCGCCAAAGGCGTCACCTTCGCCTCCAGCCACCTCGGCACGGGCGGGCCGGCGACGCTGCCGACGAGCGGGGGCTTCGGCAGCTGAACGGCCGACCGGCTAGCTGCTCGCGGCTTTGGTGTTCAGAAAGGCGACTATCCCCCGGGTGACCGCGACGGCGTATTTCGCCCGGCCGTCCGCGCTTTCCATCCGCGCGGCGTCGCCCGCGTTTTTCATGTTGCCGAGTTCGACGAGGACCGCCGGGTACTGAGCGAGGTTCAGCCCGGCGAGGTCGTCGCGACCGTACAAACCGTCCGAGCCGATGTAGTTGGCCGGGGGTAAACCCGACTGGGCCAGGGCATCCCGCATCGCATGGGCCAGCTGCACGGCGGGACCGGTCTGGACGTCGTTCAGCGGCGGGCTGGAGTAGTTGACGTGGAACCCGCTGCCCGACGGGGGCCCACCGTCGGCGTGGATACTCACGATCGCGTCCGGGCGCATGGCGTTGGCCGCCGCGGCGCGTTGGTCGATGCACGGGCCGACGCCGTTGTCGCCGTCGCGGGACAGCTGGGTGCGGACGCCCACCTGGTTCAGCGCGTCGCTGATCAGCCCCACCACCACCCAGGTGAACGCGTGCTCGGGATAGCCGTCGTCGGCCGCGGCGCCCGAGGTTTGGCACGGCTTGGTACCACCGCGGCCGTTGGGAACCTGCTGGTTGATCGACGCGTCGTTCACGGCGTTGTGGCCGGGGTCGAGGAAGACCGACATCCCGGCGACGCCGGCGGTCGCGCGCGGGACGGGCAGGACGGCGGCGCTCAAGACCACCGGTATGACACCGGCGATCTTCAGGACGTCGCGGCGTGCGATGGATCGCAAACCACCGGGGCGATCGCTCACCGCGCGATGGTAGCAATCGGCGCTGGATCCACGCCGCCACAATTACATACTAAAAAGTATGTTACGGTCAGGGACGTGTCCGTGGTCGAAAGCCGCGCCCTGCACGGCATCACCGGCGAATTCGTCGCGCGGCTGGCCGATCGCGCCGCGGAGGCCGAGCGGTTGCGGCGGCTGCCCGCGGCGACGGTCGACGATTTCAAGCAGACCGACCTGTTCCGGTTGCTGCTTCCGGCCCGGTTCGGCGGCCTTCAAGCATCCTTTCCCGAACTGCTGCAACCGATTCGGCGGATGGCGCACGGCTGCGCCTCGAGCGCCTGGACGCTGGGTTTCTACGCGCTGCACAACTGGATGCTGTCGTTGTTCGATCCGCGGGCGCAGGAGGAGGTGTTCGCGTCGGGTCCGGTGCTGGCGCCGGCTCCCCTGGCCCCGACCGGGCGTGGCACCCCGGCCGGCGGCGGCGTGAGGGTGACGGGCAGGTGGTCGTGGGCGACGGGCGCGATGGATGCCGACTGGGTGATCGTCGGCGCGCTGATCGAGCGCGAGGACCGCATCGATCCGGCCCTGGTCGTGGTGCCCGCCGGCCAGGTCGAGGTCGTCGACACCTGGCACACGGCCGGCATGCGCGGCACCGGTTCGCATGATCTGCTCATCGACGACGTCCTCGTCCCCGAGCATCGATCGGTCGCCGTGGCCGACATCTACGGCGGGACGGCGCCCGGCGCGCGTGAGCACGGCGTCCCGACGTATCGGTGGCCGATGGTTCCCGCGCTGGCGCTGACGGCGTCGATGCCCGTGCTCGGGACCGCGGAACGGGTGACCGAGCTCTTCGCCGAGCGGCTCAGCGGGCGGGTGCTGGCCTACAGCGGGGTGGCGCAAAAGGATCAGCCCGCCGCGCAGATCCGGCTCGGCGATGCCCGGATACGGCTGAACGCGCTGCGCGCGTTGGTCGCCCAGACCGCCGACGATATCGAGGCGATCGTCGTCAGCGGCGAGCGCGTGAGCCGATCGGTGCGGGCCGATGCCCGGCTGGCGGCCGCCCGCACCGTGCACGAGTGCCGGGCGATCATCGCCGATCTGCTGGAGGCGTCCGGCGCCGGCGCCCACTTCCTGTCCAGCCCCCTGCAGCGCGCCAAGCGCGATGCGGACATCGCCGCGGGGCATGTCGTGTTCGACTACGACACGAGTCGAGAGTTGGCCGGGGCGTTGGCGATTGGCGCGAAGATTTCCCCGATCTCAATGATCTGAGCGCGCGACGCTCGCCTCGGTCAGCATGAGGTCAAGGAACCGTTCCTGTTGGGCCAGCGATTGCGCCTGCTCGGCCGAGCCGGTGAGGTGCAGCAGCCCGATTCCCGCGGCGAAGGTCAGCTCGGCGCGCAGCCTGGCGTCCTCGGGGCTGAAACCGTAGTCGCTGTAGGCCTTTATCACGGTCCGCAGCAGGAGCCGGTCGGCCGCGCGGATGTTGTCGGCGGCGACCGGGTCCAGGCGAGCCCATTCGCGCATCGCCCGCTCGAGCACCCAGTACTGGGGGCTGACCAGCGTGAGCGTCAGGGCCGACAGGCGTTCTCGGGGTGGCAGCTCGTCGAGCTTGGACAGCGCCTGGCGGTCGCGCTCGAGAAATGTGTTCCACGATTCGACCAGCGCGGCCCGGTAGTGGGTGATGTCCTCGAAGTGCCAATAGAAGCTGCCACGAGTGACACCGGCCTGGCGGCAGAGGCGCTCGACTTTGAGTGCGCGCACGCCCTCTTCGGCAAGCACGGTGTAGCCCACCTCGAGCCAGTCCTCCGCTGATAGGCGCGTCGACGGCTGCTTTCGCACCACCACACCGTGCAGGTTACGGGAAACATCCCTGGTCGGAGGGAAGATCAGGCGATCTCACCTCGTCGGCGGCACGGGGAGTCGGGCGGTCTCGTCGAGGTCGACGTCGAGCGCGTTGAGCATCAGCGCCAGCCCCGCATATCGGTTGATGACCATCAGCGCCTCGATGGTGGCCTCCGAACCGAGGGCCGTGTGCACCCGATCGAGAAGCGGTGCCGCGACGCGGCGGGTGGTCACCAGCTCGGTCGTCAGTTGCAGGACGGCCAGCTCGGTGGCGTCGAAATCGCCGGTTCGCCAATCGGATTCGGAGGCCAGCGCGTCGATGCTGGCCCTGTCGAGGCCGACCGTTTGTGCGACGTCTTTGTGTTGGCCGAGCTCGTAGGCGCAGTCCATGAGATACGCGGTGCGCAGGACGATGAGTTCGCGCAGCCTTCTCGGCAGCACCGGGCTGGTCAGGGCGGCATCGCCGGCCACCATCCAACTGGTGAACACCTTCTCGGCGTTGGCCAGTGCGCGGTACACGTTGAGATTGCCACGCCGCGCGGTCAATTCGCGGGCGAGTTCGGGCATGTGCTCGGGTGGGCGGTACGGGATGCGGGTCATGCGGGGGCGTCGATGTCGAGGTCGACGGCGTTGAGCACCAGCGCCAGACCGTAGTAGCAGCTGACGATCATCAGTAGTTCGGTGAGCGCCTCGTCGCCGAGCAGGGTGTGGGCTTTGGCGAAGGAGTCGTCGGACAGCCGGCGGGTGGTGCACAACTCGGTGACGGTGTCGATGACGAGGCGCTCGCTGTTGTCGAACCCGGCCGCGTCGAGGGTCGCGTTGTTTTGGAGGGCGTCGATCTGTTGGTCGGTCAGTCCCGCGGCGCGGGCGAAGATCACGTGCTGGGCGAGCTCGTAGGGCGAGTCCTGCAGATGGGCCACCCGGAGGATGATCACCTCTCGCATCCGCGGGGTGAAGGTCGGGCTGTCGAACAGCCCGCCGGCCATCTGCGCCCATTCTTCGAAGATGTTGGGGGCGTTGGCGATCAGTCGTAGCACGTCGAGGGTGCCGGGGCGGGTGAGGAGCTGCCGGAGGTGTTCGGGTTGCTCGTCGGCGTCGGCGAGCGGCATTCGGGTCACGCTTATTCCTTTTCGTCGCGGGCTCCTCGAGCTTAGTTCCCGACCTGGCGGTCCGCTGAAGCCGCCACTTTCGGGGACGCATCGGTGGCCTCCGCGGCGGATCGTGTCATCCACGCACCAATCCACACCGTGACCCGCACGTTGACGCGCAAACTGTGTTGCGGCACAGGGCCGTTGCCTCCCTCTGCAGTGGAACATGCGGTTGCGAAATCTGCTAGCTGAGGGTTCTATCGCTTTCGAAATTCGCCTGCGAGGGTTCCAGCTTCGCGTCGTCAGCAACACCGCCACCCGGCTCGTCAATGACACCCAGGCCGATCTGGTGAAGAACCCGGAGCCGACCATCCAGGCGCTCACCGACGTGGGACCCGATCTCATGCGTGAACGGGAACGTCGGCACATATCCCATAACCGTGCTAGCGCTATCCCAATGTGAGACTGCTCTGGTCAGGTGTCTGGTCGACGTTTTCCGCCAGACTTTTGGGTTACCGTCGCGGGCATAACCTTCGCCGACTCCGCCGGCCCACTGGTCTGGTGCCGGTCCCAAGGATTTGACCGAGACCACTGCGCAGCCAAGCTCATCAGCACGACGCACCCTGAGCCGGGAAGCACGGCATACAACTGATTAAGGGACGAAAACAGAGGAACGTTTAACGCGACGGCAAAACCGCCATTCATCCAGCGTGCTCTGTGACAAACTCCTTGCGTGGATAGTGAAGTCGAGCTGCGTCTCCGTCGTCTCATCTTCGACAAACTGTCCGACCTCGTCGCAGAAAATGGCGTGGTCAGCAGGACCCAACTCGAATCTCTGCAGGTCGGAGACGAAACGCATCGGCTCATCGATCAAAGCCGGGGTATCAGAAATCCGAGAAACATGCTCGCAACCCTTTCCGTTGTGTCTAGCCCCGACGGCCCATACTCGGACACCCAAGTCGGCAATGGCCTTCTTGCCTACGACTACCGGATTGGCAGCACCGGCGGCGACAATAGGAAGCTCCGTCGAGCTGCTGAACTCGGCCTTCCGATCATCTTGCTTCGCAAAATCCAGGCCAGCCTGTACGTCCCCGTTTTCCCTGCATACGTCATCAAGGATGATGCTGCTAGCCGACAATTCTTGATTGCCTTCGACGAGAGCTTTCGATCTATAGCCGATCCGCTCCATCTCGAGCCCGTCGAGCGTGAGTATGCAGAGCGCGCGATAAAACAACGATTGCATCAGCCTGTTTTCCGGGGACGCATCATGCTTGCGTACGAGCAACAGTGCACCGTCTGCAAGCTAAGGCACGGCAAGCTGCTCGACGCCGCACACATCATCGGTGACGACAAATCACATGGGCTTCCATTGGTGGAGAACGGATTGAGCTTATGCAAGATCCACCATGCGGCCTACGACGCAAACCTGCTAGGGATTTCACCAGATTACATGGTGCAAATCAACAACGAGGTTATGGATGAAGTCGACGGACCGATGCTTTTGCATGGTCTGCAGGAAATGCATCAGCGCATGATCGCACTGCCTAAGCGGCGCGCTGATCGACCGTCCAAAGACCGGCTAGCGGAACGCTTTGACGAATTCTTGGCGGCAAGTTAAAGTACAAATAATGCGTCAGTATTCAACGCATGATCTCTTCACATTCTGTGAGCAAGCATTCGCACGGTGACTTTGCCGCTATTTGTCGGGCCGGCCAGGCGTTCTTTCAAATATAAGAATTCAAATTCATCTGCGAGGAGGTCCTGGACTTCTCCCTTATCAGGAAGTTGTAAAAAATTACCCTTTCTGTTTGCAACAGTTTCGACGTACAGCAAACCGCCTGAGCGCAAAGAGCATGCGATGTTGGTTAGCAATTTGGTTGCGTAAAAATGGACGTTCAAAGCGCCAATAAACTGGTCTTCTCCGAATGGCCAATCACCGCTGACCAAATCAACCCTACATAATTTAAGGCGTTGTCGGTCGGCTTTCGCCAAATTTTTATTGAAGCAGGCCAGCTGTTCGAGAGCCCTATCGTCTATGTCCGCACATGTTATCCGACAACCTAATTCCTGCAAGGAAAGCGCATGCCGACCATACCCACACGGCGCATCCAATATTTGTCCATCGAGCACCGCGAAAAGCGGCATAAATTTTCTGAATTCCGGAGCCAGGGACCTCTCCGATGTTGCGTCCATAATCTCGGTGTACCTCGTCAGGTCACTTCTCGAATTAAATTGGGGCTATCCCGCGACTCAATTTCGGCCGCCCTGTGGAGAAGAAGCCTGCGCATTCGCGGCGGGCCGAGCAGCTATTGCACTCCTCCACATACATGTTCTTCCAGTCTGAGATGGATTGCACCGAAAAGGGTCGAACGCTGGGATCAAGCACGCAGAGCGGCAGGTTGTAAATCGAAACGTTGACCCCAGCCGTGGAGAGCACGTCAATTCCGACCGCTAACTGTTCTTGATAGTCGAGCGGATCGATCCAAAGCGCATCGTCATTGGCAATCGCAAAGCCGATGTTTTCGAGGCCCATCAGCGCCACATGATCCACGAACGGTAGATTTCGAGCGATCCATGAGCAGGTTTCACGTAGGCGAGGCGCAGTGATGGCGTGGAGCACAATGCGAATTTCAACTCGTTGACCGGAATCCTTCAAACGCAGCACACCAAGAAGGGTCTGGTCGAAAGCCCCCTTCGCTTGTACGACGTAATCGTGTATGTGATCAACGGCCGCATATATCGGTATGCCTGCCGAGAGCTTTGGATGGCGAACCGCTGCCCAAGTGCTCGCAACGTCGGGAGAGGCGAAGGCACGTCCATTAGTTAGCACATGGACCGCGGTGTCCGGCAGCAGATCACGTGTTAATTCCAGGATACCGATGAACCTGCGCCATTCAGTGAGCGGTTCGCCGCCGGTGAATGTCAGAGAGGGCGTCGTGCGATCGATTAGCGGCAGAGTGTCCTCGATCTCATCCATCAGCCAGCCGTCATCGACTAACTTCGGGGGCTGCGAGCACATCAGGCAATAGTTGTTGCAGCGTTCCGTCACGAGGAAAAAGTTGTGTCTAGAGGACCGGCGGTAGAGCACCCGCACCCGGCCGTTTCTTGGTTGGATGCGTAGCACATCGCCTTCGCCGAGCTCGGCGAATCCTGCGGGCAATCGGACGTAGCTCAATGCAGTCCGAGTCGGAGGTTCATCACGACCGATGGCGAGTCGGTAGCCATGAGCTTGCGCCAGTCTCCAATCATCTGGCACCGCAACCAAAGCGGCGTCCCGATCGTCCGCTGCGAAACTCGCCGGCGACCGAAGTCGCCAGGACTGCCGCTCTCCGCTTAGCTTGGCTAGGTCGGCTGCTACCGCACGCCCCGATAAAAGAAGCGGCTTCACTGAGCCCATCTCCGAAGGATTGCAGCGTCCTCCGGGGAATGTTCCAGTAGCTCGAAAAGGTGCGTGATCACACCTTTCTGCCGCTGGCAAAACTCCGATAGCGGCTTGATGCCTAACGAATCTTTCTGCGTCGCATGGTGATAGACGGGATCAGCGCCGCAGTGGGGCTCAAAGACACAGCTTGAGCACTGCGGCGCCGTCTGCGTTAGCGAATCGGCGACCGCCGTAACCAACGTGTCAGACAACACCAAATCTCGATAACTGTGCTCATGTACGGTGCCTAGTTCAAAGGTGCGATCTCCCATCTCTGCAAGCATTCGGGCCTCGTCGGAGGCAAACACCGCACCGTCGTAGTTGTAGACGAGAGCTCCGAGGCCAGCTCCGGCCGGGCTTCTCAGATCGACATATCCGATAGGCTCGTCGCTCAGCATCCGACGAACGATCAGGGCCGAATAGAACTCGGGGAAATGCCGTCCGGACCTATTGATCTCCAGGATGTAGTGGAGACCGCGTTTCCAAAATCGGAGCCAATCCTGGACTCGATATTTGTGAAACTGCTTCGTCTTGATCGCGAAACCGTAGGGAGACATTGGCCGTAGGAAGATACCGTCGAGTCCCTGCCGCAAATATTCGTCGACTACCTCCTCGACGCGATCCAGGCTTGCCTCGGTGGTGGTCATCAAAGCACCGACTCTTCCAGGCCCGAGGCGCTCTTTAATGCGCTCGATACCTGCTACCGCGAGTTCATAGCTGTTCTGGCCCCTGCGCGGCCGGTTCTTGTTGTGGAGGTCGCGAGGCCCGTCGAGCGATGTCGACAAAAGGACGCCATGCTCAGCGCAGAAGTCGAGCACCTCGTCGTCAAGGAGCGCCAAGTTCGTCGTGATTACGAACTGAAGCATCTTCCCGAGAGGGGCTGCCCGCTCCTTCGCGGCCAACACGATCCATTGGATGAGGTCAAAGTTAAGGAGCGGTTCTCCTCCTTGGAACTCGATCTTGATTAGCGGGGCCGGTGCGGACAGCGCGATATCCAGTGCCTTCGAAGCCGTGGCCTGGTCCATGTCGTAGCGTGCGCGGTCCATACTTTGTCGAGATACTTGGCAATAAGGGCACGAGTGTTCGCAACGCAGTGTGACGACAAACAGGTGAAGAGGCGTCGCCGCTCGCAAAAAACTTAGGCGGCTACGCAATCGGAGCGCCAGGAGTTGCTGCTGGGCGTATTGCTCAACCGAGCCGATGAATAGGTTCTCAAACGCGCGCTCATATAGGCCGTCGCCAGGGACGAGATCGAGTGCACAAAGACGGTCCAGTTCGGTTTGGGTCATCTCGATCATGTCACCAACCAAGTTGCCAACAATGAAGCGATCCGCGCCGAGCCGTTCGAAGCGGATAGGCAACAGTTGAAGCGTCGACGCTGTTGGCACAAACGAATCCAGTGGAGCGAAGCCTGCCACAACCGTCACCGTTCCTCTGCCAGAGATCCGAACGCTAGAGCGACGATGACGTCGCGGAGCCGGTCGGTCTCTCGCCTCACCTTCTCCCGAAGATTCTCGTCTGTAACCAGATCTAGGAAGTGGGCACGCAGATCGTCGTCATCAAGCCTCGAAACCCGCGGTGAGAGCCAGCAAACGTATCGCCCGTTCGCTTCGTCTATTCGGCAAGCGGCCTGGCCGATCAGGCGGTAGGCAGCCTCCTGCAGTGCACCAAGCGACTGCGTGGACGAGCTGAAGTCAACGACAATGTCCGACATTTAATACGAGCTGGAAGCGTGCGAAGCATGCGACGCGTGCGATGCATGCGATACGTGTGAAGAGTGCTGCGGCACCATCATGCCGTCGCCCTTCTGATCAACAGTGAAACTCATAAGGTCGCCGCCATACGACGGCTCAACCCCGGTGTTCGTCTCAGCTCCGGCATCGGCCGCCGCCGCTTCGGCGATACGAGCATCGTCGGACTTTGTGGCGTTCGCGATTGCGGGCGCGGCGGCCGGAGCCGCGAGAGCGCCAAGCGCGGTAGCAAGATTCAAAACTTTCGTGGCCTTGCGCATGTACATCCTCTCAGCTAGCCAAACTCGCCGTTTGGCACGCTCATTCTCGGTGGCGTGGCCCGACTGGTCGATCAGAGCGTAGACAGTTCCGCACTTATATGCATCGACAATTGTAAAAATTCCAGTTGCGGGTGGTTCTGATGTACCGCGTCCAGACCAAAGATCTGTGGTACCGCTCTGCTAGAGACCCACTGCCAGCAGCGTCGAGAAGACGCGGCACGGCTAATTCACTCATTCGTATCGAGTAGGTCGTCGCAAGGAGCAGGGTCTCCGTTCAGCGACCACGCGCCCTCAATCAGCAGGCTGCGCTTCTCTCTGTCGGGAATTGGCCGTATGCCGGATCTGACAGCTTCGAGCCGCCAAAGTCAGACTTTCCGAACTACGGTCGCGCAGGCAACGCGTTCAACCACCCGTCCGAAAGCAACTCCAACAACTGCCCATCCGGATCCCGAATCATCGCCGCGCCGGCCGACACTGACGAATCGACCACCGCTCCCCCAAACTCCGCCACCCGAGCCAGCACGCCCGGAAGGTCCGACACCGAGAACGAGATGTGCGTCAGCCCGATCTGATCCATCACCCGCTCCGAGCCGGTATAAACCTGACGCTTCGAGTAGTCCATGAGCTCGAGCACGAACCCGTCGCGCACCAGATAGGTCGCGTGCACGCCGAGCGGCTCGGGCAGCCCCACCAGCTGGGACGTCGCACCATCGGGCGGGTCGAGCTCCCACCAGAACTGGAACCCCAGCAGGCCCTCGTAGAACCGGCGCGACCGCTCGCGATCCGTGACGCACAACCCAACGTGATTGAAAACCGTTCGATGACTACTCAACACAACCTCCGCAGCAAGTCAGACCCCTGACGAACGCAGCCCTACCGAGCATGCTTCACCACGCAGCCCAAACGCGTAATAATGCAAAGATAAACCAATAAGCGCCCGTCACCGCCAACTAAGCAGACCGCTTCCGTGGGAGAGCTTTTCGATGGTCACACGCCCGAACGTCAGCACAGACGCCACAGTCGACTTCGACCATCATTCCGACGCGTTCAACCTCAACGAGCTGGCCGTCAATGCCGAACTGCGGCAACGATGTCCGGTCGCCTGGAACGAGAACTACGACGGCTTCTGGTACCTCAGCAGCTACGACGCGGTCAGCCACACCGCCCGCGACGGCGACACCTTCGCCCACAAATACGAACCCAACGCCCCCGACGGCGTCGACTACCAAGGCGAGATGGGCGTCCCGCGCCCCGACGGCCAACCCGCCCTGGGCATCGGCGAGGTCGACGGCCCCTACCATCAAGCCCTCCGGCACGCGCTGGCCCCGTTCTTCTCCCCCGGCGCCGTCGAGAAGCTCAAGCCCTTCATGGAGCAATCCGCGCACTGGTTCCTCGACCAACAAATCACAACAGGGCAGATGGACCTGGTGCTCGACTACGCCAGCCCGGTGCCGGCCATCCTGACCATGAAGCTGATGGGCCTGCCCTACGACAACTGGCACCTCTACGCCAACCTCTTTCACTCCGTCATGGCCGTCCCCCAAGACAGCGACGAGTACGCCGACGCGATCGCCAAAGTGCCCGCCATGATGCAAGACGTCATCGAATTCGCCACGGCAAGACGCAGCAACCCGAAAGACGACCTGACCAGCTTCCTGCTGCAATTCGAATTCGACGGCCATCGCCTCACCGACGAACAGCTGCTCAACATCTTGTGGAACCTCATCGGCGGCGGTGTGGACACCACCACCTCCCAGACCGCGCTCACGCTCCAACACCTGGGCACCCACCCGGACCTCAGACAGCAACTCATCGACCACCCCGGGCTCTACCGCACCGCCACCGACGAATTCCTGCGCTACTTCTCGGTCAACCAAACCCTCAGCCGCACAGTCACTCACGACGTCGTCCTCGGCGGCCAATGCCTCCACAAGAACGACCGCGTCGTCCTCAGCTGGCTCTCGGCCAACCACGACGAAAACGAATTCGACCAGCCCGACGAGATCATCCTCGATCGCGCACCCAACCGCCACGTCGCGTTCGGGCTGGGGCCGCACCGCTGCATCGGATCGCACCTCGCCCGGCTGATGTCGGCGGTGATGGTCAAGGCCGTCCTCGATCGCATCCCCGACTATCAGGTCGACGTCGAAAACGTCCACCAATACCTGGGCAACCCGAGCATGACCGGACTCGGCAAGCTCCCGGTCACGTTCACGCCGGGAAAGAGCCGGGAAACGCAGCGGCCGTGGTGACCCACCGTTAACGCACGGCCAAGACCGGCCACGGGTCGCGCACACCCCTGAGCGCGTGGCTGCCACGGTCGTCGAAGACGATCCGTGACCCGAGGACTAGTGGCGGAATCGCACCGGACACCAGCACCTCGTCGGGCCCGGCGAGCGCCATGATGCGTGCAGCGATATGGACCGCGATGCCATGCACGTCGTGGTCCATCATCTCCACCTCGCCTGTATGCAGGCCGGCGCGAATGTTGAGCCCCAGATCTTGCACCGCATCTCGAATTGCGCACGCACAGTTGATCGCTCGCGCCGGCCCATCGAACGTCGCGAGCGCGCCATCGCCGGTGAACTTGATGACCTCGCCCCGTGCGCCAACCACGTATTTCTCCACGACCTCGTTGTGCGCATCGAGGGCCACGGTCCACGCCTCATCACCGAGCGCCTCGGCGCGTTCGGTCGATCCGACGATGTCGGTGAACAACACCGTCGACAGCACCCGGTTGGTCGCCGCGGCCGCGCGCGACCCGGTGACAAACGATTCGATCTCGTCGAGCACCCGGTCGCAGTCGCCGGCGAACCACACATTGTCATTCCCGTCGAGCTCGATCAATCGCGCGTGCGGAATCCGTTCGGCGACATAGCGGGGGTGCGCGCCGGTCACGTGGCGGTCATCGCGCCGATGCAGCACCAGCGTCGGCGCCTGGACGCTGTCAAGCACGGGCCGAATGTCGGTGCGCAGGAACAGATTGAAGATGGCTTTGAAGTAACCGGGTCCGCCGGCCAGGCGCTCGCCGCGAGCAAACCAGCGCTGTTTGCCGGCATCGCCGCTCCAACTGGGGGCCAGGAGATCCGCGACGGCACCGGTGCCGACGGTGTCGCCGAAGGAGTCGACATATCGGGTGAACGCGGGTTCGGGCATCCCGTGCGGATAATCGGCGGCCCGCAGAAACCGCGCATAGGGGCTGAAGAGCACCAGCGAACGCACGCGTTGCGGATGGGTTGCCGCCAAAAGCATGACCGGCAGCGCCGACTCCGCCATCCCGAACACCGACGCGCACTTGCTCCCGACGGCGTCGAGCACCGCGACCAGCCCGTCCGTCCAGGCCTGCATCGCCGGAAGGTCGTGGATCGGCACGGCATCGGAACTTCCCATCCCGAGCAGGTCGGTCGTGATCAGCCGGCTGAACGACGCCAGACGGCGCAGGTGGCCGGCGACGGTGGGCTCGTCCCACAACAAGTCGATCGGGAATGTGGCGGTGGGGACGAAGAGAAGATCTGTTCCGTCGTCAGAGGCGAGTTGATAAGCGAGGTGGACATCGCCATCTCGCGCGTAGACCGTTTGGGGAACGGCCGCCATGGGTAGAAGCATGCCACTTCGCCCTGGCTCGGGGAGGAGTCATTCGCCGCTGAGTGCGCCGATCGCTCAAAGCAGTTGCGCCACAACGCCGGCGACCAATTCGTCGGGGGCCTGGGCGATGCCCACCGCGCGCAGGTGTCCACCGATGGCCAGCGACGCGATGCCGTGCACCAGCGACCAGAGCGGCGCGGCCACCTCGCGGGGATCCCGAGCCGCGACGATCCCGGCCTCCTGGCATTTCGCGATCGCGTCGAGTAGGTCCCCGAACGCCTGCTCACCGGCCACGACCACGCCCGGCTGCTCCACCTTCAGCGACTCCGCGCCGAACATCACCTGATAGTGATCGGGATGGGCAACGGCCCAACGCACGTACGCGCGGCCGAGCTCCGTCACCCGTTCCTTCGGATCCGCGACGCGCTCGGCCGCCTCGGCCAACTCGGCGTGTAGTTCGTGGAATCCCTGTTCGGCGACCGAGGCCAGCAGCTCGGCCTTGTCGGCGAAGTGCCGATATGGCGCCGCGGCGCTCACCCCGGCGCGCCGCGCCGCCTCCGTGAGGGTGAACCCTTTCGGCCCCTTCTCCGCCACCAGCGACAGCGCCGCTCTGGTCAGCGCGCGCTTGAGATCGCCGTGGTGATAGCTCTCCCGCCGGCGCGCAGTCGACCGCTTCACAGCCATGTTGACGACATTAACATTAAGGTCTATGTTAATGGCATTCACATCGGTGACCAAGGAAACGACATGACGCTCGAAACCACATCCACGCTCGCCGGCACCCGCGACCGGGAGCGCACGGCCGACCTTCTCGGCCAGGCCCTCGCCCAGGGCTACCTGCAGATCGACGAGTACGACCGACGGCTGCAGACCGTGTTCCAGACGCACACCGCCGAAGAACTGCGCGAACTTCTCGTCGGCCTACCGCTCGATCGCATCCGGCGCCACGATCCCCGCCGGCGCGCCGCCCGCGTCGCCGCAGCCCGTCGCGGACTGCGCGCTCACCTCGCCGCATACTTCACCATGGTCGTCATCGTGCTCACAGTCTGGGCGGCCGTCGCCCTGACCACCGACGCCACCTACTTCTGGCCGCTCTGGCCCATCCTCGGTGCGGGAATCGGACTCGTCAGCCACGCCGTGTCGATACCGCGCAACAAGCACAGTCGTTGACGCCCAACACTCCTCGCAAACGTCGCCGGTCGCTAACTCGCGTCCGCTTGGCCTCGCGGCGAAACGGTCGGCAGCCCCTGCGATTCGGCGGCAGCGAGCAACCGGCGGTCGTATGCGCAGAAGGCGGTAAGGCTCTTTCGATGGACGTGCGCCGTGGCAAGGTGTATCGCGTCGAGAGTGCGCAGTTCGGCAGGCGGGGTCGTGGTCGCGACTGAGGCGATGTCGTCGGTCAGGACAAGGGTGTCGATCGTTGACGCGACATGTCGCGCGAGCGCTACGGCGCTGGGGCCTATTCGTGCGGCTGCTCGTATCAGCTCAATGTGACCGATGGCGTTGGTGGCGAGATGTTCGTCAGGGCGCTCGTTGAGCCAGTCAATCAGGGCCGTTGATTCTTCCTCAGCCGCAATGAGTTTCACTGTGGCCGAGGTGTCCAGGTATATCAACGTTCCGAGCGTTGTTCGTCCAGCACCGAGCTCAGCGACCACCCTTTGATGAGATCGGTAGCACTCAGTGGGACTCGCGGCGCCGTGGCGGGAATCAGCTTGCCTTCGGCGGCGAGTTGCTCACGCGATTGTTCGGCGGGCGCGATCGGCACCAAGCGCGCCACCGGCCGGCCGCGATCGGTGATCTGCACCGTCACTCCGGCCTTCGCCTTTGCCACCCACACGCTGGCATTCTGCCGCAGTTCACGAATACCGATTTTCTCCACGCCCGTCAGTGTAGCACACTATGTGCTACTTTTCTCTCGGCGGGCGGCAGGCCGTTACCCACGTGACCTGGGGTCGAACTACCCCGTTGCGCCCCTGGCGATTACGACGCCGTCGCGTACTGCAGCACGGGTTCCGAGGAATCGACGTGCCCGAAGCTGATGATCCGCAGCCGGTACGGACGCACCTCGTAGACGACGCCGTCGACCGGGTTGGTGACGTCGAATCCGTCCCCCACGCGCTCGGCGTTGGAGAGCTCGATGTTGGCGCCGTCGCGAATCCGTTCGCCGCGGTAGTAGTAAGTCCCGCTCAGGTTTTCGCACACCACTGCCAGCGACTTGGCGGTGCGCACCACGGCGGCCGGTGGATTGCCCGGGTCGCAGCGGGCCGTCTCGCCGACGAACCCTAACTCATCGGCGCCCTTCACGGGACGAGACAGCGTCGGCGTCAGCGGTGGCGGCGGGCTCGACGGGGCCGGAGGCGCGGCCGCCTGAGCCGTCGACGGCGGCGGCGACGGCGAACTGTTGTGCTGAGTGCCGACAACGGATTTCACCGACAACACCAGCCCGGCGATCAACATCACCGCCGCCACCGCGGTCACCACGAGCGGCACGCGGCCCACAGCCAGCCGACGCGCAGGCCGCGGCGGCGCAACAGCCGCCGACGAGCCGTCCCCCGAATCGGCATCCGGAAGCGACACCGCCGGCAACGGGCGCGTCCGAGGCGGACTGTGGCCGGCCCCAACGGAAACCGGTTCGTACGCCGCGAACACCGCGTCGCTGGCGGCCCGGGCCAGTGAGCCGGCTGAATCGAATCGCGCCGTACGCTGTTTGGCCATGCCCCGGGTGATGATGTCGTCGTAATCGCGGCCGACGCCGCGGCGCATGATGCTCGGCCGGGGCGCCGGCGACAGCAGGTGCGCGCTCTTCAGCTCCCCCGCGTCGGCGCCCTCGAACGGCGGCTGCCCGGTGAGGCACTCGTAAAGCACGCACGCCAAGGAATAGACGTCGGTCTGCGGCCCGATGCTTCCCGTGGTGAACCGCTCGGGCGCCATGTAGGTCCGCGAGACCTTCTCGTCCCCGGCGGCCTCGGCGATGCCGAAGTCGGCGAGGTAGGTGAAGTGGTCGTGGGTGAGCAGGATGTTTTCGGGCTTGACGTCCAGGTGCACCAACCCGCCGGCGTGCGCGGCGTCCAGGGCGCGCGCCACCTGTGCGGTGATCGATGCCGCGCGCGAGGGTTCCAGCGCGCCCTGCTCGCGCAGCAGGTCCTTGAGGCTGCCCCCGTCGTCGACCAGGTGCATGTCGATGAAGGGCACGCCGTCGATCTCGCCGAAGTCGTGCAGCGGGAGGACGTGCGGCTCGTCCAGTCGCGTCACCTTGCGGCATTCACGCCAAAGGCGTTGCTGGAAGCCAGGGTCCGCGGCTGTCTCGCCACGTAATAGCTTGAGCGCGACCATCCGGTCCTTAACCGTGTCGTAGGCCCGATAGACCTCGCCCATTCCCCCGGTGCCGATCAGCGATCGCAGCTCGTACGGCCCGAACCGGGTGCCGAGCCGCGAGCCGCGGGACGAGGAGGCCACTGCACAATCCTTCCGCAACGTCGAAGACAGTCCAGCCCGCGTGTTCCCAAATCGGGCATCGACATAACGTGCGCAGGCTCACGCGTGTCGCAACCGCACGGCACCGCCGACGGCCGCTAGGATCGCCCCGCCGGACCCGCGTGAAACCGCGCCAGCCCCACCCTAGCGGCACCGACACCGGCGACCGGGTTCCACCGCCCGGCGCCCCCGATACAGTGAGTTTCTGTCCGACGCGGGAGAAGGTGGGGCCTTCGATGACCGACATGACGGCGCGGTTCGCGGAGATTGTCGGCGCGCACAACGTGCTCACGGGCGACGCCATTTCCGAGGACTACGCGCACGACGAGGTGTTGACGACGCCGCCGCAGACACCGGCGTACCTGGCCAAGCCGGCGACCCCCGACGAGGTCGCGCGGCTGCTCAAAATAGCGTCGGACAACCACGTGCCGGTGACGGCCCGCGGCTCGGGGACCGGCCTGTCGGGCGCGGCGATCCCCCGCGCCGACGGGCTGCTGATCTCCTTCGAGCGCATGAACGCCGTGCTGGAGGTCGACGTCACCAACCAGGTCGCCGTCGTGCAACCCGGGGTGACGCTCACCGATCTGGACACCGCGACCGCCGGCACCGGACTGCGCTACATGGTCCACCCGGGCGAGCTGTCCTCCAGCGTCGGCGGCAACGTCGGCACCAATGCCGGCGGCATGCGCGCGGTCAAGTACGGGATCGCCCGCCACAACGTGCTCGGGTTGCAGGCCGCGCTGCCCACCGGCGAGCTCATCCGCACCGGCGGCAAGATCGCCAAGGTGTCCACCGGCTACGACCTGACCCAGCTCATCGTCGGCTCCGAAGGCACCCTCGCGCTGGCCACCGAGGTGACCGTCAAGCTGCATCCGCGCCTCGACCACAGCGCCACCGTGCTCGCCCCGTTCGCCGACTTCGACCAGGTGATGCAGGCGGTGCCCAAGATCCTGCTCAGCGGCCTGGCGCCCTACATATTGGAGTACGTCGACAACGTGACGATGGCCGCGCTCGTCCATACCCAGAACCTGGAGCTGGGTGTTCCCGACGACGTCCGTGACAGCTGCCAGGCCTATCTCGTTGTGGCCCTTGAGAACCGGAGTGCGGCCCGGCTGGACGAGGACGTCGAGACGACGGGCCAGCTGCTCGCCGAGCTGGGTGCGGTGGACGCCTATGTGCTCGACGGCGGCGCGGCGCGCAAGCTCATCGAGGCGCGGGAGAAGGCGTTTTGGACGCTCAAGGCGCTCAACGCCGACGACCTCATCGACACCGTCGTGCCGCGCGGCGCGATGCCGAAATTCCTCAGCGCCGCACGCGAAATGGCGGTGGCGGCCGGGGGCGCCGCGGCGGGCTGCGGGCACGCCGGCGACGGCAACGTGCATTTGGCCATCTTCTGCCAGGACCCGGCGATACGAAAGAAGCTGTTGACCGACATCTTCGCGCTGGCAATGGAATTGGGCGGGGCGATCTCCGGCGAACACGGGCTCGGCCGCGCCAAAACCCCGTACTTCGTCGAACTCGAGGACCCGGTCAAGGTGGACCTGATGCGCCGCATCAAGGCCGGCTTCGACCCGGCCGGCATCCTCAACCCCGATGTGGTGTTCGCTTCGGGCGGCGCGTAATCCGTTGCAGCGAAACCGCGCTGGACGTCCCGGTCCGTGAGGCCCAATCGTCAACGCGTCGTTGCCAATTGGCTCACGATGTCGAGCCGTAGGAACTCCGGCGCCTTGATCACCCTGCGCAGCACGAACCGGATGAACGCCGGCATGTCGGTCGCGTTGTCGTCGTGGAACACGACCGGGGTGCCGAGCTGGTAGCGCCGCCGCCCGGTCTGCAGTTCGCAGCCGCCCGCGGCGAGGACGTTGCGCACCCAGTCGGTTTCGGAGCCGTACGTCAGCGCGATCACAAATCCGTTGTGGCGGCGGAAAGCCCACAGCGGGGTGCGGAAGGTGCGCCCCGATTTGCGCCCGCGATGGACGACGACTCCCCATCCCGGCGCCCACGGGGCGATGTACCTGGTGACTCGATTGAGGCCGATCTTGTTGGCCCGGGCAACCCATCGTGGTGCTGGCATCTCGCTTAACTCCTCGCTTGGGGAATTTACCAGTCCAGGCTAGGCCTCAACCATCCGGAAGTCAACGACTGTAGAATTCCTGGACTGTGCCCCCCATTGGACGACGCCCGGGCAATCCCGACACCCGGAACGACATCGTGGCGACCGCTCGACGGCTGTTCGCCGATTCGGGCTACGACAAGACCTCGGTCCGCGACATCGCCGCCGGCGCCGGCGTCGACCCGGCGCTGATCCGGCACTATTTCGGCAGCAAGGCCGAGCTGTTCCGGTCCACCATGGGGTGGCCGTTCGACCCGGCTGAGATCCGTGCGCGCATCGCAGACGGCGATCGCGAGGAAATCGGCGCGCGCCTGACGCGGGTGTTCTTCGCGGCATGGGAGCAGCCGGACTCCCGCGCTTCCCTACTGGCGATCCTGCGGGGTGCCGCCACCCACGACGAGTCGGCCGCCCTGGTGGGTCAGTTCATTCAGGGCCAGCTGTACCCGCAGTTGGCCGAGCTGTTGACGGGGTCGGACGCCGAACTGCGTATCGATTTGGCCATGGCCCAACTGCTGGGCATCGCCTACTTGCGCCATGTCCTGCAGGTCGAGCCGATCGCGTCCGCTCCGGCGGACGAACTCATTGCGCGGGTCACCCCGATCGTCACCGCCCATCTCACGCCGCCGCGTTAGACAGTCTCGGGAGCGCCTTGCCCCCGATGTCGCGTTCGCGTCGCGCGACGCGTAATTCGTTGCTGCCGCGGGCCGGGCGCGCAATCCGCCGCTGCCGCGCGACCAGGCGCGGTGCGAAATGCCCGCCTCGTAGCGACAGCGCAGCCTCCCGGCGCGCATTGTCGCTGTGAGGTGGGCAAAAGATGTGCCGTCTCGCGCAGAGACAGAAGTGGCGCGTGTGACTCACCCGCCCCAAAGCAGTCGACTAGCTCGGCTCGGTGACCATCGGCATCAGATAGTTGCGCACGTAGGTGCGGGTGTCGTCGATGGTTGCCAGGTTGATGCTGGTGTGCGGGGTGACGATGAACGACAGCGTCAGCCGGGTGTGCAGTTCGGCGACGGTGCGCAGGTGACGCTCTTGGGCCGCTGTGGTTTTCGACGTGCCGTAGAGCTCGGCGCGCAGCAGCCCTGCGGTGTGCTCGGTCGCGTAGTCCAGGATGGCGCCCGCGTCGATGGTCAGGCTGGGCAGGATCGTTTCGGGCTCGGTGCGCAGTAATTTCTTGAGTAGCGCATGTTCGCGCATGAACGTCACCGAGAACACCGTGCTGTAGACCATCCGGTCTTCGAACGTCTCGGCGTGCGCGCGGGCCTGGGCGCTGCCCTCGAGGTAGCGGCGCGCCTCGGCCAGCACGACGGCATCGACGAGCGCCGCCTTGGTCGGGAACCGCCGATACAGGGTGGCGCGCCCGACGCCGCTGCGCCGCGCGACGTCTTCCATCGTGGTGCGGCGCATCCCCACCAGCTCGGCCTGCTCGACGGTGGCGGCCAGGATGCGGGTGGTGATCTCGTCGGGGTTGTCGACCTGCGCCAGCACGACGGGATCGGGCTCGGTGAGTCGCCGCACGAACTCCGCCGTTCGCGTCGAGGTCACGGATCCCTCCTTGCCCGTTCGTCGCGGTCGTCGTATCGTGGCGATCGAACCATGCGAGACATTGAGAGTCTCATTGTATCGCACAGGTGCAGGAGGGGTTGAGGTTCCGGGAAGGGTCGTTATGCGTGTCGGACTCCGGGCCCGGTGGGCGGCCATGCACGGCGTGCCGCGGGCGTACTTCGCCGTTCAGGCCCGCCGGGGCGACCCGCTGGCCCGGCTGCTGCGCAGCGGAACGGCCGGCGATGACCGCTATGCGCTGATGGAGGAGATCCGGGCGCGCGGACGCGTGGTGCGCTCCCCGTTCGTGTGGGCCAGCGTCGACCATGCGGTGTGTCGACAAATCCTGCGGGACAATCGCTTTGGTGTCACCGCGCCCACCGAGATGGAATTACCCCGTCCGCTGAAGGCGCTCATCGCCAAAACCGACCCCGGCGTCGCCAACCCGGTCGAACCGCCCGCCATGGTGATCGTGAATCCGCCCGATCACACCCGCTACCGGCACCTGGTGGCACAAAGCTTCACCCCGCGCGCCATCGACTCACTGGACACCAGGGTCGCCGAAGTGACCATGGAGTTGATCGAGCGCATCGCCACCACACCGCAGCCCGATCTGATCGCGGACTTCGCGATGCAACTGCCGGTCGCCATCATCGCCGAAATCCTTGGCCTGCCGCCTGATTCCTATCCGCGCATGCTGGGGTGGGGCCGCAGCGGCGCCCCGCTGCTGGATATCGGGATCGACTGGAAGACCTACCGCAACGCCATCGACGGCGTGCGCGGTGCCGACGACTACCTGCTGGACCACTTCCACCGACTGCGCGCCGGCCAGCGGAGCGACAATCCCTTTGGCCGCATGGCCGCTGACGGCTCACTGACCGACCGTGAACTCACCGCCAATGCCGCGCTGATCGTCGGCGCGGGCTTCGAGACGACGGTGAACCTGATCGGCAACGGCATTGTCCTGTTGCTGCGGCACCCCGAGCAATTGGCGCTGCTGCATGACGATCCGGACCTGTGGCCGTCCGCCGTCGAGGAAATCCTGCGGCTCGCCAGCCCGGTTCAGATGACCGCGCGCACCCCGAACTGCGACGTCGAGATCGCCGGCGCCCACATCGCCGCCGGCGACACGGTCGGACTGTTCCTCGGCGGCGCCAACCGTGACCCGAAGGTGTTCACCGACCCAACGACTTTCGATATCACCCGGGCCAATGCGCGCGATCACCTGGCGTTCGCGTCCGGCATCCACGCCTGCCTCGGCGCCGCCCTGGCCCGCATCGAGGGCGCGACCGCGCTGCGCGTACTCTTCGAGAGCTTCCCCGATCTGCGCCTCACCGCACGCCCACAACCGCGAGGGCTGATCAACCTGCACGGATATACCCGACTGCCGGCCCAACTCGGCGGCCGCAGAACGACTTCCGCTAGACTGTCCGTCTAACGATCAGGAGACCTTATGTCCGCCAAGGCTCATCCCAACAGCGCCCCCGGCGTGCCGATGCTCTTTCCGGCCTGGCTCGACCGGTTGCAGATGAAGTACATGAACCCGGTCATGCGGCGAGCGGCACGCTTTCTGCCGACGTTCGTGGTGATCAACCATCGCGGCCGCAAGTCGGGCAAGCCGTATCGGACCGTCGTGAACGCCTATCGCAAAGGCAACCTCGTCGCAATCCTGTTGGGCCACGGCAAGGCCGACTGGGTCAAGAACCTGCTGGCCGCGGGCGAGGCGGATCTGCAGGTTCGCAACCGCGACGTGCACATCACCAACCTGCGGGTGCTGCCCATCGGCGCCGACGGCGACGGGCTGCCCCTCATCGCGCGGCTGGCGCTGCGCCGGGTGGGCGTCCTGGTCGCCGATATCGCCTGAAAACGTCAGCCACGCAACGGCTCTCGACCCATCGCCGGTGTGACGTCGGCGTCCACGTCGGCTTCCTCATTGTCGGCGAGCCAGCGTTCGGCGTCGATGGCGGCCGCGCAGCCGCTGCCGGCGGCGGTCACAGCCTGGCGATAGGTGCGATCCACCAAATCCCCCGCCGCGAATACCCCCTCAATC
>NZ_SCRH01000007.1 GCF_004298145.1 Mycobacterium sp. | reverse complement strand
GCCGTCGGAGGTGATGCTGGCGCCCATGATGCGGGCCAAGATGTTGGCCCCGCGGGCCTTGGCGTGTTCCTCGGTTTCGATCACCATCAGCGCGCCGGCCTCGCCGAACACGAAGCCGGTCCGGTCGCGGTCGAACGGGCGACACGCGCCGGCCGGGTCGTCGTTCTTGGTGGACATCACGATCCGCATCTGCGCGAACGCCGCGATCGGCACCGCTTCGATCCTGGTCTCGACGCCGCCGCAGATCGCGATGTCGGCCTCGCCGAAGACGATGTTGCGCCACGCCTGGGCGATGCCCTCGGAACCGGACGCGCACGCCGAGATGGGCGTGATCACGCCGGCCTTGGCGTGGCGTTCCAGACCCACCGCCGCGGCTGCGCCGTTGGGCATGTACTTCTGCACCCCGAGCGGCGAGACCGCCTTCATGCCACGCTGACGCATGTCGTCGTAGCTGAAGACCAACTCCTCCGAGGAACCCAGCCCCGTGCCGATCGACACCAGCAACCGGTCGGAGTCCACCTCGGGTGAGCCTGCGTTCTCCCAGACCCGGCGGCCCAGGATGGTGGACATCCTTTGCAGGTAGCCCGTGCGGCGCAGCTCGATGCGGGTGAGCTGGCTGTCGAACTCCTCTAACAGATGACCGCCGATGCGCACCGGCAGGTCAAACTCCTCGACGAAGGGATCCTCGAGTCTGCGGATACCACTTTGGCTGTCCTGCAACAGCTTCCACGTGGTCTCGGCGTCAGTCGCCAGTGCGGTCGTCATGGCGACACCAGTGACGACCACGTTCGGGAGGGCTTTCCCGGTAACCAGCTCTGTCATGGGTCTTGCGAACGTTCCTTCCGTACTTGTCCGGCTTCTCCTCGGGCCGTTTGCGGCCCGCATCGTCGCCGGACGCCGCTTTAGTAACGCCCGAAGGCGAGTGCCACGTTGTGGCCACCGAAGCCGAATGAGTTGTTGATCGCGTAACGGAAGTCGCCGTAGCGAGGTTCGCCCGCGACAACGTCCAGGTCGATCTCGGGATCGGGGGTTTCGTAATTCAATGTGGGCGGAATGACACCATCGCGCAGGCTCAGCACCGTGAGCACCGACTCCAGCGCCCCAACCGCACCGATCGAGTGCCCCAGCGCAGACTTCGGCGCATACACCGCTGCCTGCTGGCAACCGGCGACCCGAATGGCATTGGCCTCGGCGGTATCACCGATCGGCGTCGCGGTCCCGTGCGCATTGACGTGGTCGATGTCCTTGGGGGACAACCCCGCCAACTCGAGCGACCGCGTCATCGCCCGACCCGCACGCACACCGTCGGCCGCCGGTGCCACCATGTGGAACGCGTCCGACGTGATGCCGGCACCCATCAATCGGGCCAGCGGCTTGGCGCCGCGGGCCTTGGCGTGCTCCTCGGTCTCGATGAGCATCAACGCCCCGGCCTCACCGAACACGAAGCCGTCGCGGTCCTTGTCGAACGGCCGCGATGCCCGCTCGGGCTCATCGTTGCGCGTCGACATGGCCCGCATCATCGAAAACGCCGCGATCGGCAGCGCCTCGATGAGGCCCTCGACACCACCGCACACGGCAACGTCGGCGTCGCCCATGACGATCTGGCGCCAGGCGTGGGCGATCGCTTCCGAGCCCGACGAGCAGGCCGAAACCGGGGTCATCACCCCGGCGCGGGCGCCGAGCTGCAGGCCCACCACGGCAGCGGCGCCGTTGGGCATGATCATCTGCACGGCGAGCGGCGACACCTTGCGGGGGCCGCCCTCGTTCATCAGGTCGTAGGTTTCCACGATCCTCTCGGCGCCACCGAGGCCGGTGCCGACCACGACCGAGAACCGGTCGGGATCGAGCTCCGGGTTGCCGGCGTTCTCCCACAGCTGACCGCTGAGCACCTTGGCCAACCGTTGGACGTACGACATACGTCGCATGTCGAGCCTGCTCATTTGTTCGTCGATGGGCTCCTTGAGGTGTCCACCGATCTTGACGGGCAGGTCCCACTTGGTGACGAATTCGTCTTCGAGGACGCGGATGCCGCTTTCGCCGGCCAACAAGCCCTTCCACGTGCTCTCGACGTCCGGCGCGATCGACGTCGTCGCCGTGACGGCGGTTACCACAACGCTGGGGTAACCGCCGTTAGCAGTGGAGGGCTTACTCACTTGTCCGCTTCCAGCCTTGCCTTGACGTTGGCGACCGCGTCGGGGTTGTCGGTCTCCAGCTTGGCGCGCAGAGCCTCGGCAGCCTCGGGGTTCTCTTCCTCGAGCTTCTGGATGTAGGAGACGACGTCGCCGACGGTACGCAGACCGGCCAGGTCCTCGTCGGGGATCTTGACGCCGTACTTGTCCTCGGTCTGCACGGCGATCTCGACCATCGACAGCGAGTCGATGTCCAGGTCGTCGACGAACGACTTCTCCGGGGTGACCTCGGAGGGCTCGATACCGGTTACCTCTTCGATGATCTCGGCGATACCGGCGATGATTTCTTCCTGGCTGACAGCCACAGCGTGCTTCCCTTCGTAATGTGTTGTGAGTTAGTCGAACTGACGTGTTATGTGGTTGTACTGGGCCTTTGACAAGTCGAGCCGGCTTTAGAGCTCGGCCAAAGCGTCCAGGTCTGCGGGCGACTTGACGGCACGAGCCGTAACTCCCCGAAGTTCTCGTTTGGCGATGCCGGTGAGGGCGCCCGCAGGCGGGAACTCCACGGCCGCAGCCACTTCCAGATCGCGCAGCGTCGCGGTGCACAGGTCCCAGCGCACCGGCTGGGTCAGCTGAGCGACCAGCGCCTCCATCGCCGCCGCAGCCGAGGTGACCGGCTTGCCATCGCGGTTCGACAGCAGTGTGGCGGTGGGCTCGGCCGTCTGGACGGCGGCCGCCGCGGCCGCGTAGCCGTCGAGCGCCGACGCCATGTACCTGGTGTGGAACGCTCCGGCCACACCGAGCGCGCGCACCCGGGCCTTGGCCGGCGGGTCTTCGGCCAGTTTCTCCAAGGCGGCCAGCGATCCGGCGGCGACGATCTGCCCGGCGGCGTTGCGGTTGGCGGGGAACAGGTCGAGCTGCTCGAGACGGGCCAGCACGTCGGCCTCGTCCCCACCGAGCACGGCGGACATGCCGGTCGGCTCGATGGCGCACGCCTTGGCCATTTCGGCGCCGCGGGTGGCGGCCAGCGCGACGGCGTCGTCCGCGGCCATCACGCCGGCGATCGCGTAGGCGGCGATCTCCCCGACGGAGTGGCCGGCGAGGACCTGGCGTTTACCGGCGAGCAAGCCGCGCTTGGTCATCTCCTGGTGAGCCAGGAGCGTGGCGGCGACGACCAGCGGCTGGGTGACCGCGGTGTCGGTGATCTCTTCGGTCGATGCGGTGGTGCCCAGGCGCACCAGGTCGAGGCCACTGGCCTTGGACCACAGCGCCAACTGGTCAGCGGCCCCGGCGAGCTCCAGCCATGGCGAGAGCATCCCCTCGGTCTGCGAACCCTGTCCGGGCGCGAGCAATGCAATCACGTATTTAAGAGAACACTGTGGAAACGGTTTTGGCGGGTGTAACAGATTATGAACCTCGTCTTAGGTTTTTGTGTACACCCTACAAAACGGCCGCGTAAGCTACGGGTTTGATACCGGCCCGCGACCTGTCACCTGGGTCACTATTATGCCGATGGGCCTGTGATAGCCCCTTTGACCGGCAGCGGGACCGCGGGCATGGCGTTGTTCGCGGCGCCAGCGGGGCTACTGGGGTAGTTGAGCTGGCCCACCGTCGCCGCCACTCGCAGCACATATGCATCACGTGGCTGCATCGGATCACGGCCGGTGAAGTCGGTGATCCGCCTGAGTCGGTAGCGCACGGTGTTTGGATGAACGAACAACTTTCTGGCACAGGCTTCAATCGCGCCACCACAATCTAAGTAGGCGTCAAGGGTCTCGATGAGCGTCGGACCCGCGTCGGCCAACGGCGCCATCACGTCGGTGTGCAGCGCCACGATCGCCGACGCATCGCCCATCAGGGCCCGTTCGGGCAGGAGCTCGCGGGCGGGCACGGGACGCGGCGCCCCGCGCCAGCCGCCGACGGCGTTCATGCCGGATATCGCCTCGCTGGCGCTGTGGTAGGCCGCGGTCAGCATGGGCGCCGTGGGTCCGACGACCACCGGGCCATCCGCGAACGCAACCAGCAGATCTCCGAGGAACTTGTCGGTTGGCGACAATTGGCCGGACACGATGGCGACCAGCCAGGTGCCGTGCACATCGGTGAGAGCCGCCCGGCCGTGTTGTGCGGCGATATCGCGGACGCGCTGACTCGCTCGTTCGCTGTCGCCGGGTCCGGTCGACCCGTCGCGCCCGGGGGCCGGCGTACCGACCACCACCGTCGCGGGCGCCGTGGTGTCCCAGTTCAGGGCCGCCGCACGGGACAGCAGCTCCGGGCCGGTGTCGCCGCGGACCACCGCGTCGACCACGCTGGCCTCCATCCGGCTGTCCCAGGTGCCGCGTGCTTCGGCCGCGTCGGCGTACGCCCCGGCGGCGGTAAACGCCAGGTCACGCGTGTACTTCAGAATGCCCACCGTGAGGGCGGTCAGCTGCTCTTCGGAGCGGGCCAGCAGCGGCACGACTTCCTCGAAGATCTCCATGGTGACCCGCACCATGTCGACGCTGTGGCGCAACGCGATCCGGCGCTGCAGCTCCTGGGGCACCAGTTCGAAGGCCTGCGCGGTGTAGCTCACGTTGCTGTGCGGGTCTTGCATCCATTCGACGAAATTCACGACGGTCGTCTGCACCACGAGCGCCACGCTGGCCCGCTGGGATGCTTCCAGCTCGGCGAAGAATGGCAACCGATCCTGCATGGCGGTGACCGCCTCGGTGGCCAGCCGCCCGGAGTACTGCTTGAGCCGCCGCAGCACGGATTCGGGGACCGCATCCAAGTTTTCGAGCGGCGATCGGGGATGCTTCGCGAACGGACCGGCGAAGGGGTTGTCATTCACCCCTAAAACCTACGCGACTTTTCTGGAAGTTCCCAACAAAAGACGCGCGTGGCGCATGGCTCGAATGTGCGGCTGGCCGCGCATTCGGCGCCCAGCGTGCGGCTGGCCGCGCATTCGGCGGGAGAACGTCGCGGGGGCCGCCCACCGGCCCCTTAGGCCACGCCGGGGTCGGACGTCTGCTCCGGTGCGGCCTGCACGTCGTCGATCCGGTACTGGCGGGCGGCAGCGATCGGCACCGAGGGGTCGATTTCGCCGTCGCGAGCCAACGCCTCGAGCACGGCCACCACCTGTGATTCGGCATCGGTGTTGAAGTACCGCCGCGCCGCGGGCCGAGTGTCGGAGAAGCCGAACCCGTCGGTGCCCAGGGTGACGTAGGTGCCCGGCACCCACGGCCGGATCTGCTCGGGAACGGCACGCATCCAGTCCGAGACGGCCACCACCGGGCCGCTGGCGTTCGACAGGGCCTGGGTGACGTACGGGACGCCGGCCGGCCGGTCCGGATGGCGCAGCCTCGCCCTGTCCACGGCGACGCCGTCGCGGTTCAATTCGCCCCAACTGGTCACCGACCACACATCGGCGGCGACATCCCATTCCGCGGCCAGCATCTGCGCGGCGTTCAGCGCCGCCGGCATCGCCACCCCCGAAGCCAGAATCTGCGCCTTGTTGGCGCGCTGCTCGGTGGCGGCGTGGTAGCGGTAGAGGCCCCGCAACACGCCCTCGGGATCGAAGTTGTCCGGCTCGGGGGGCTGCACGTACGGCTCGTTGTAAATGGTGATGTAGAAGAACACGTTCTCGGGGTTCTCCCCGAACATCCGGGCCAGCCCGCTCTCCACGATGTAGGCGATCTCGAAGGCGAACGCCGGGTCGTAGGCGACCGCCGCCGGGTTGGTGCTGGCCAGCAGCAACGAATGCCCGTCGGCGTGCTGCAGGCCCTCGCCGGTCAGCGTGGTGCGTCCCGCGGTGGCTCCGAGCAAGAACCCGCGCGTCATCTGGTCGCCGGCCGCCCACAGGCCGTCACCGGTGCGCTGGAAGCCGAACATCGAATAGAAGATGTAGATCGGGATCATCGGCTCGTCATGCGTCGCATACGAGGTGCCGGCCGCGATGAACGAACACACCGACCCGGCCTCGTTGATGCCCTCGTGCAGGATGTGGCCGACTTCGCTTTCCTTGTAGGCCAGCATCAGATCGGCATCCACGGCGGTGTACAGCTGGCCGTTGCGGTTGTAGATCTTCAGCGACGGGAACCACGAGTCCATGCCGAAGGTGCGCGCCTCGTCCGGAATGATCGGCACAATCCTGGGGCCAATTTCCTTGTCCCGCAACACTTCCTTGAAGGTACGCACCGTCGCCATGGTGGTGGCGACCTCCTGGGTTCCCGACCCCTTCTTCAGCGCGGCGTAGATGTCGCGGCCGGGAAGCCGCAACGGCTTGGCCTTTGTCCGGCGCTCGGGCAGGTAGCCGCCGAGGGTGCGCCGGCGATCGTTCATGTACCGGATCTCCGGGGCGTCGGAACCAGGGTGGAAGTAGGGCGGCAGGTAGGGATCCTCTTCCAGCTGGGCATCGTTGATCGGTATCCGCATAGCGTCGCGGAAGTCCTTGAGGTCTTGCAGCGCAAGCTTTTTCATCTGATGCGTGGCGTTGCGGCCCTGGAAGTGGGCGCCCAGCGAGTAACCCTTGATGGTCTTGGCCAAGATCACCGTGGGCTGCCCCTTGTGGTCGACGGCGGCCCGGTAGGCGGCGTAGACCTTGCGGTAGTCGTGGCCGCCGCGCTTGAGATTCCAGATCTCGGAATCGCTCATGTTCGCGACGAGTGCCTTGGTGCGCGGGTCGCGGCCGAAGAAGTGCTGTCGGACATAGCCGCCGTCGTTGGCCTTGTAGGTCTGGTAGTCCCCGTCCGGGGTGACGTTCATCAGGTTGACCAGGGCACCGTCCTTGTCGGCGTGCAGCAGCGCGTCCCACTCGCGGCCCCAGACCACCTTGATGACGTTCCAGCCGGCGCCGCGGAAGAACGATTCGAGTTCCTGAATGATCTTGCCGTTGCCGCGCACCGGGCCGTCGAGGCGCTGCAGGTTGCAGTTGATGACGAACGTCAGGTTGTCCAATCCCTCGAGCGCGCCGACGTGTAGCAGCCCGCGGCTCTCCGGTTCGTCCATCTCGCCGTCGCCCAAGAAGCACCACACGTGCTGGTCGGAGGTGTCCTTGATGCCGCGGTCATGCAGGTAGTGGTTGAACCGGGCCTGATAGATCGCGTTCATCGGGCCCAGGCCCATCGACACCGTGGGGAATTCCCAGAAGTCGGGCATCAGCCGCGGGTGCGGGTAGGACGGCAGCCCGCCGCCGGGGTGGCTGTGCTCCTGGCGGAAGCCGTCGAGTTGATCGGCGGTCAGCCGGCCTTCCAGGAAGGCGCGCGCGTAAATCCCGGGGGAAGCGTGGCCCTGGATGAACAGCTGGTCTCCGCCGCCGGGATGCGATTTGCCGCGGAAGAAGTGGTTGAAGCCGACTTCGTACAGTGCCGCCGACGAGGCATAGGTCGAAATGTGGCCGCCCACACCGACTCCCGGGCGCTGGGCGCGGTGCACCATGATGGCGGCGTTCCATCGGATCCACGCCCGGTAGCGTCGCTCGACGTCCTCGTCGCCGGGAAACCACGGTTCCAGTTCGGTCGGAATGGTGTTGACGTAGTCGGTTGACGTCAGCGCAGGGATGGCGACGCGCTGCTCGCCCGCCCGTTCCAGCAGCCGCAGCATCAAGTAGCGGGCCCGCGACGGGCCGGAGCGCTCCAGCAGGTCGTCGAAGGATTCCAGCCACTCCGACGTCTCTTCGGGATCGATGTCGGGGAGATAGGAAGCCACCCCCTCGCGGATCACCCGGACGCGGTCGGGTTCGGTTGTGTTGTTGGGGTTTGTGGCCAGATCGTGGCGCACGAACTCGGTTGTCAACCCACTACTCCTGTAATCGGCGGGATGTATGCCGTGACGGGTGGTTCGCACCCTCCCCACCATCGTGCCGCACCGGTGTCCCGCGCGGGTACCCGACGTCCGGTAGCGCACGCGGGTTCCCCCGCGGACGCGAACCCGGCGGGTCTGGGGCGGCTGTGCAACCCACCCGGTAACGTCAGACCTGTGCTCATCCGGTGGCGTGCCGTCCCTCAGATGCAGGTGGGGGCTTTCCCCCGGCGAGGCGCTTTGGCCCTTGGCTGTGTCGCCGCGGCGCTGATGGGCATCGTGGGATGCACCTCCGTCACCAACGGAACGGCCACACCCGACACCAAGGTGGCCCCGGCCTACCGGCAGTCGGTGTCCGCGTCGGTGTCCGCCTCGTCGGCGACGTCGAGCGTCCGGGAGTCCCAGCGGCAGCAGTCGCTGACCACCAAGGCGGTGCGCACCGCCTGCGCCACGCTGGTCACCACCAGCAAGAACGCGATCGACAAGACCAACGATTTCGTCAAGGCGTTCAATTCGGGCCACGGCACCGGCGCCACCGAGGGCCCGGCCATCGACGCCCTCAACGACAGCGCCACCACGGTGGCCAACAGCTTCAATGATGCGATGTCGCAGCAGATCAAAGACGCGTTCAACGCTTATGTCGACGCCGCACACTCGGTGGCCAACGCCATCGGCACACACGCGGGGACGTCGGAGTTCAACAAACGAGTCGATCAACTCAACGACACCAAAAAGAAGGCGATTCAACTCTGCCTGGCAACGTAATGAGGCGGAAGTGTGAACGGGGTTCGCGCTGTGCGACGATAATCGGCGAATCGCACATCGCGAGGATGTTGAAGGAGGCTTCACGGTGGTCGCGGCGGATGACGCCCCGAGCTACGCTCGCAAACTGGGCATCCAACGGGACCAAGTTGTCCAGGAGTGGGGCTGGGACGAAGACACCGACGATGAGATCCGCGGTGCGGTCGAGGAAGCCTGCGGCAGCGAGCTACTCGACGAAGACACCGACGAGGTAGTCGACGTCGTGTTGCTCTGGTGGCGGGACGGCGACGGCGACCTGGTGGACACGCTGATGGACGCGATCGGCCCGCTGGCCGAAGACGGCGTGATCTGGGTGCTGACCCCCAAGACCGGCAAGCCGGGACACGTGCTGCCGGCCGAGATCGCCGAGGCGGCTCCCACCGCCGGCCTGATGCCGACCTCGTCGGTCAACCTGGGGGACTGGAGCGCCAGTCGGTTGGTGCAGCCCAAGTCCCGGGCCGGGAAGCGTTGATGCTGTCGGTCGGTACCGCCGCCCCGGACTTCACTCTGCGCGACCAGAATCAACAGCGCGTCACGCTGAGCTCCTACCGCGGCGCCAAGAACGTCCTGCTGGTGTTCTTCCCGCTGGCGTTCACCGGGATCTGCCAGGGCGAGCTGGACCAGCTGCGCGACCACCTGCCCGACTTCGAGAACGACGACAGCGCGGCCCTGGCCATTTCGGTGGGACCGCCGCCCACGCACCGGGTCTGGTCGCTGGACAGCGGCTTCACCTTCCCGGTGTTGTCGGATTTCTGGCCGCACGGCGCGGTCAGCCAGAGCTACGGCGTGTTCAACGACGACGCCGGCTACTCCAATCGCGGGACGTTCGTCGTCGACCGGTCGGGGATCATTCGATTCGCCGAGATGAAACAGCCCGGCGAGTCCCGCGATCAGCGGCTGTGGACCGACGCCCTGGAGGCCTTGAGAGCCTGAGAGTTTGGGCTCCCCGCGGTCGGGCGTGTAGCCTGCGGCGGGCATAAGGGCGCGTAGCTCAGTGGTAGAGCTCTGGTTTTACACACCAGCGGTCGGCGGTTCGATACCGTCCGCGCCCACCAAGCGTTAACGCGGGTCACCACTCGGTCGTGCGTGCGGTGCCTGGCGTTGTCACATGGCGTGAAACCTCTGCCCGCCACCCGTGTCAGGGAAGAATCCCGTGCGGCGTGCGAAGGCCCCCACATTATACGCGTTCGATTTTTCTAAGTACGGGTTTCGCAAATCATCGCGACGCTGATCCTTTATCGGGTTGATAGCATTTTCGCGCGGTACCGCCAGCCGATTGATGATTCTTTGTCAAGGGATTGCCCGCATATCGAATTGTGTTTTCGCTGACAGGATTACAGCTAACGCGCAGCAAGGACTCAGGGTATGTCTATATCCCATGTCGGACCCATGGCGGTAGAATATAGCTATGCCGTTTTCCAGCGGTGAAACATTTGCTGGACACGCTATTCTGCGGCTGCCAGAATATAGGGGAATCGGCAGGGTCCACGCCCGCCAACACTCCGGGTTTTTCCGCCGCGAAGCGCGCCCTCGGAATAGTCTGCTGACCAAACTCGGCGATGGTTACTCTGCAATCCTTGCGCGGAACTGCGGAATGGCGCATAGCACGGGCTACGCCAGGACGCTTACCGCCGCCGCGCGGCCAGCGCGCGCGCACAAGACCGCTTCCACACCGCGTCCGCCAGCCGCATCCCCAACCCCGGCGCCACCTCGACAAGCGTGCAAGCCGCCTTACCGCCCACAGCTTCCCCGCGCACCGGCTCGACATGGGCTCCAGCACCGCCGCCGTTGTCCCCAGCTCGTGCGTCCGGTCAGGTCGCGCTAGCCCCGCAGCCACCCACACGTTTGGTGTGGATCACCACCGATCACCACCCCAAGCCCGTCAGCCGACGAGCCCTGAAGAACGGAAATACTGCCATGTTTACCGGCACCACCAGGTTCACCAGCAGCACCGGCCACGCCGGTGCGCTGGTTACTGCCACCCTGGTGCTGGCCGGCGCTTCGATTCTGTGCGCCGGCGCAGCAGGGGCCAACTCAAGCCAAGACGACCAGTTTCTGGCACTGCTCGATAGTGAGGGCATACCTGCCCTCGAGGGCGTACCGAACCTCATAGACACAGCCCATAAGATCTGTCGCGCACTGGATGCCGGCTTTTCGGCGGATACCGTCGTGGACGCGATGGTGCAGAATGCGTACGAACAAGACCCGGCCGAGCGCGACTACGCCCCCGGTCGTCTGGCGCGCACCGAGGCCAAATTCATCACCGCGGCAGTGGGAGCCTACTGCCCGTACGACCGCGGCAAGTTGGCTTCCATAACCGCTAATCCCGCGGCGGACTGGAAGGCGCCGCCGCACCAGGGGGCCGTATTCGCGCACGACGCGGTCAACTCGGCGGCGGGCCGCTTCAGTGGCGAACCCGCGTATCGCACAGTGCCCGGCTCGCGGATTGACGTGGTTCCCGCCGGAGACATTGCCCAGCCGAAACCGCCGGAGATTCCGGCACCGCCACCGGTCGCGCATCTCCGCACGCCCCCCGAACCGATCGCTACGCCGCCTCGACCGCGGCAGTCGGCGCCTCGACCGCAGCAGCCGGCGCCCCGACCCCAGCAGCCGGCGCCGCCACCGGCGGAACTGCCGGCGCCACCGCCGGAACTGCCGCCTCCACCGCCGCCCCCGCCACCGCCGGCGCCACCCATGTCGCCTGGCTTTGTCAGGCTCGCACCGTGAGACCCTGCCGTTGACTGCCTCGCGACGGTCCGAGCGCTAGTCGGCAGGGCCTGAGATCCAGGACCGGGCGCCGGCGAGCACCGCAGCGTGCACGGCCCGTGCGATCCGGGCGCCGAACACCGATCGCGGTCCGCCGTACGGCTCGGCGGTCCCGTCCGTCGGGCAGTGCACGACGATCGCGTCCGAGGCGGTCCCGGTGGCGCGCACCCCGGCCTCGTGCAACGCCTGCACCTTCGCCTCGGTGGCGGTGGCCACGGCGTTGACCAGGGCCGCCGCCGACAGCCGCACCGGCACCGCGACCACGACGTTGATCGTCCCGACCCGGTACTCGTCGCCGTCGGTGAGCGCTCGGTACTCAACGATCTCGTGGTCGGCGAACGCGGTGGTGCGGGGCCCGGCCGGCACCTCCCGGCGGAAGTGCCGGTCCGGTGCCGCCGCCCAGGCCGGGCTGGACAGCCCGACGGTCGCGGTGGCGTGCGCGCCGCCGTCCGCGGCGAGGTGGTGGCGCGTCACGTTGACCGCGGTCAGCAATCCGCAGCCGCTGCCGGCGAGCCCGAGCGCGGCAGCGATCTCGGTCAGGTGGCGGTCCGGGTCGGTCCGGTCGTAATCGAGGGGGACCGTCGCGTTGACCAACCAGTCCCGGGCGCCGACGCCGCCGCCGAGCGGGCCCGACGAGATGCACAGTCGGGGCTCGCCGAATCGCCAGACGAGTACCGGGACCGACCGGGTCTGTTCCACCCGCGCGGTCAACCTGGGATCCATGGCCTCATCCTCGCGTGCCGCCGCGCACCGGGTGCGCCGGGGCGCGCGGCGAGGTTCTGTGGCCTGCCCGTGTTGAATCATGGTCATGAGCCAACCAGGACCCCTGAACATGCCTCTTGAAGAGGCGATGCGGACCCAGCGCGCGATCCGTCGCCTCAAGCCCGACCCCGTCGACGATTCGCTCGTCCTGCATCTTCTCGAACTGGCGATGAAGGCGCCGACCGGTTCCAACGCGCAGAACTGGGAGTTCATCGTCGTCAAGGACCGCAAGGTGGTCGCGAAGCTCGGCCGCTTGAACCGCAGAGCCATGAACGCCTTCGGGCCCATCTACACGCGGACCCTTCAGCGGCGCGGGGACGACAAGATGCTGCGGGTGTTGAAAGCCGTGCGATGGCAGGCGGACCACTTCGACGACATCCCCGTGGTCGTGGTGGCATGCCTGAAGGGCGTCGTTTGGCCGTGGCCCCCGATAGGTGCGAGCAGTGCCTACGGTTCCATCTATCCCGCGATACAGAACCTATTGCTGGCGGCACGCGCCGCGGGGTTGGGTGCGGCGTTGATCACCATGCCGCTATGGAGCACGTTATTGGCCAGGCGCGCTTTGGGTTTGCCGCGCAGTGTGACCCCGTGCGCGGTGGTTCCCCTGGGCTGGCCGATCGGCAAATACGGTCCCACCACGCGTCGGCCGGTCGGAGAACTCGTTTCGCTGGACCGGTACGGCAACCGGGCGTTTCTGTAGCCGCCGCTGGTGTGCCAGGGGGAGCCCCCCGAACGGTCTGGCGGGGGAGGCGGCACTATGAACCCGTGCAACCGTTCCGCATCGACGTTTCCGACGAGATTCTCGACGATCTGCGAGCGCGGCTGGCCCGAACCCGTTGGCCCGAGGCCGAATGCGTGGACGACTGGAGCCAGGGCATGCCGTTGGCATACACCCGCGAACTGGCCGACTATTGGGCCAACGACTACGACTGGCGATCACGGGAGGCCGCGCTCAATCGATTCGACCAGTTCATCACCGAGATCGACGGGCTCGACATCCATTTCATCCACCAACGCTCGCCGCACGCCGAGGCCTTCCCACTGGTGATCACCCACGGCTGGCCGGGCTCGATCGTCGAGTTCCACAAGGTGATCGAGCCGTTGACCAACCCCGCGTCCGGACGCGCCGAGGACGCCTTCCACGTCGTCTGTCCGTCGCTGCCGGGCTATGGGTTCTCCGGGAAACCCACCGGCGCGGGGTGGGGCGTGGAAAAGATCGCCGAGGCATGGGAAACGCTGATGCTGCGCCTCGGCTACGCCCGCTACGGCGCCCAGGGCGGCGACTGGGGAGCCGCGGTCACCACCCAGATCGGTCGCAATCGGGGCCATTGCGCGGCCATTCACCTGAACATGCCGGTCGGCAGACCCACCAAGGAAGCGCTGACGAATCCCACCGAGGAGGAGCGGCAAGCGTTGGCCGGGTTGGCCAATCACCGCAAATGGGGCACCGGTTATTCCAAGCAGCAGTCCACCCGGCCGCAAACACTGGGCTACGGATTGGCCGATTCGCCGGTGGGTCAGCTGGCGTGGATCGTCGAAAAGTTCTGGGACTGGGCGGATTGCGACGGCCACCCCGAGAATGCGGTGAGCCGCGACGAGCTGCTCGACAACGTGATGCTCTACTGGGTGACCAACACCGCCGCGTCGTCGGCGCGCCTGTACTGGGAGAGCTTCGCGGTCTGGGGCGGGGGCGATCGCGTCGAATTACCTACGGGCGTCGCGGCTTTCCCCGGCGAACTGCTGAAGGCGCCACGCAGCTGGTGTGAGCCGGCCTACAACGTCACCCACTGGACGGACATGCCACGCGGGGGGCATTTCGCGGCGTTCGAAGAACCGGAGCTGTTCGTCGAGGATCTCCGCGCGTTCTTCGCGACGGTGCGCTGAGCGGATCAACCGAGCGGGGCGAAGAACTCCAGCGCGATGCCGTCGGGGTCGCGGAAACTCAGTCCCGAGCCGTAGGGCGCGTCCACGATGCCGCCGTGGCCGATGCCCAGTTCGTCCAGCCGGGTGACCCAGCTCTCCAGTTCGGCGCGGCCGGCGCAGCCGAAGCCGATGTGGTCCAGACCCACCCGTAGCTCGTCGAATTCCTCGTCGGGGGCCCGACGATCGTGCTGATGAATCCCGAAGATGGTGCCGCCGTCGAGCATCCACACCTGATGCCGGAAGCCGGCGTCGGTGTGCTCGTCGAGGATCGGGTCGGCGCCGAGCAGGTTGCGATACCACGGGCCGCTGACCTGGATGTCACGCACCGTGACCGCGACGTGGTTGAGTGCTGGAAAGGCCATGGCGTTGACTCTAGCCCCTGGGCGGCCCGGCGGTCCCGGCTTGCGCAAGATCGGTTGTCCCACAAGGAGATTCGATAACCGGACAGGCCCATCGGGGATCAATCGACCGGCCGGCCCGGCGGGAACAGTCGCCGCCCGAAGCGGCGCTGCTGACCGGGGGCCGCGGCGGGCGTCCGGTGTGAGACGCTGCCGAGGTGTTTGCGACGCACACCCGAGCGGCCGGCGTGCTGATCGGCTACCTGGCCGACCGCGCACTGGGTGACCCGCGGCGGGGTCATCCGGTCGCGGCGTTCGGTCAAGCCGCCGCCGCGCTGGAGGGCCTGACCTACCGCAATACCAGGATGGCCGGCGCGGTTCACGTCGGCGTGCTGATCGGGTCGTTGGGCTTGCTCGGCTTGGCGGTGCGACGAGTCGCCGATCGTGGCCGGCTGTGCTCGATCGCGGCGACCGGCGCGGCCACCTGGGTCTCGCTGGGGGGAACGTCGTTGGCGCGCACCGGCCTGGCCATGTCAGAGCTGCTCGAGCGCGGTGACCTCGAGGCCGCACGCGGGCTGCTGCCGTCGCTGTGCGGGCGCGATCCCGCGCCGCTGGACGTCGCGGGCCTGGCCCGGGCGGCGCTGGAATCGGTCGCCGAGAACACCTCCGACGCCCAAGTGGCGCCGCTGCTGTACGCGGCGGCCGGCGGGGTGCCCGCGGTGTTGGCCTATCGCGGCATCAACACCCTGGACTCGATGGTCGGCTACCGCTCGCCGCGCTATCTCCGATTCGGCTGGACCGCAGCGAAATTGGATGACGTCGCCAACTACCTCGCCGCGCGGGTGACCGCGTCGCTGACGGTCGCGCTGGCGCCCCTGGTCGGCGGCTCACCGTCCGGCGCGGTGCGTGCCTGGCGCCGCGATGCCGGCCGTCATCCCAGCCCCAACGCCGGCGTCGTCGAGGCGGCGTTCGCCGGGGCGCTGGGCGTGCGCCTGGGCGGGCCCACCCAATACCGCCACGAGCTGCAGATCCGGCCCACGCTCGGCGACGGCCGGGAGCCCGCGGTGCCCGACCTGCGCCGCGCGGTCACGCTGTCGTCGCTGGTGCAAGCCGGTGCCGCGGTAGCGGCCGGGCTGTTGTCGGGTTACCGGCGGCGACCGTAACGGTCGGCGAGTTTGGCCTCCACGGTCTGCGGCGCTTCTGGTGCGGATGTCGTCTCGGCGGTGGGGAAGGGCCGCTGCTGTTTTTCCTGGCGGCGGGCGCGGACCTCGGAGTACGCGAAGTAGCCCAGCCCGATCGGGGCGAGAATGCCGAACGCGATCCACTGGATGCCGTAGGACAGGAACGGCCCGGCGTCGAGCTGCGGCACGGCCACCACCCCGAGCCCCCCGGGCTGACCGTCGACCAACTGCAAATAAGACCCGGCGAGCGGGACCTTGGTCAGCACCGCGATCTGTTCGGGGTCGATCGAATACACCTGCTGCACACCGTCTCCCACGAACGGATCCTTGCCCGCGGCGGCGGGCTCGGAATTGCGCAGCCGTGCCGTGATGGTCACCGTCTCCGCGGGCGGTCGGGGGATCGGCGGAACACGGGACCCCTCCAAGGGCCGCACGTAGCCGCGGTCGACCAACACGGTGGGTCCGCCGTCGACGACGAAGGGCGCCAGCACCTCGAACGCCGGCTTCGCGTCGACCACCCGCAACCGGGCCAGCAGCTGGACGTCGGGCAGGTAATGCCCGGTCGCGGTGACCTGGCGCCACTGATCCGCGGGGGCCGCCGAGTTCTGCTGTGGCAGCAGGGTTTTCACCGGGACGGGCGGGGTGGTCAGCGAGTGCTCGATCTGGTGGTTCTCGTGCGAGGTCCTGTTGTGCTTCCCCAGCTGCCAGGGCGCGAGCACCGTGAAGCACAGATACGCGAACGCGATCGCCACCAGTGCCAGCGCGATCCAGCCCGGACGCAGCACACACGCCAAGCCCCGCGCCAATTTGCGCATCACGGCGATCCGTTCCGCGCGAGTCGTTCATCGACCCAGCCATGCAGGCCGGGCAGCGAAGCCTCGATGACGGTGTAAACGCGTTCGAAGTCGCCCGCGTCGCCGTAGTAGGGATCGTCGACGTCGGGGGTGTGCGCGCCGCTGCGCGGATCGAAAGACCGCAGCATCCGGACGCGGTCCTCGTCGGCTCCCAGGTGCCGAAGCATCCGGGCGTGGTTGCGATCCAGGGCCACCACCAGATCGGCCGCCAGATGGTCGGCGTCGACCTGGGCGGCGCGGTGGTCGCTCGGGTAGCCGTGGGCGCGCAGCACGCCGGCGGCCCGCTCGTCGGCGCACTCGCCGACGTGCCAGTTGCCGGTGCCGGCGCTGCTCACCCGCACCGAGTCCGCCAGACCCCGGCGGCGCAGTTGGTCGGCGAACATCTTCTCGGCCATCACCGACCGGCAGATGTTGCCCGTGCACACGAACGTGACGTGCAGCGGCTCGCGCTCAGACACCCAAGGCCCTCCGCAGCTCGTCGATGGTCGCGGCGTGTGTGACGCCGTCGGCCCCGGTGGCCGTGCGCCCGGCTCCCAGGTCGGGGAAGTCGGCCTTGCCGTAACCCCAGCCGACCACCACGGTGTCGATGCCGTGTGCGGCCGCGCCGTGCACGTCGTGGCTGCGATCACCGACCATCAACACCCGCTCGGGCAGCGGCTTCAGCTGCGAAAGCGCATGGGCCAGCACCTCGACCTTGCCTTTGCGGGAACCGTCGGGGCTCGCCCCGGCGATGACCTCGAAATGCTGGTCGAGCCCGAAATGGGCGAGGATGCGCCGCGCGGTCGGTTCCAGCTTGGAGGTGGCGACCGCCAGCCGGACACCGGCGGCGCGCAGATCGACGAGCAGCGCCTCGATCCCGTCGAAGAGCGCGTTCATCGCCCAGCCCCGGGCGCCGTACTCCGCGCGGAACACCGTGATCGCCTCCTCGGCCTCGTCGCCGAGCTCCATGGACCGGAACGTGTCGTCCATCGGCGGGCCCACGATCTGGGCGACGAGGTCGCCGGGGGGCACCGGGGCGCCGATGTGGTCGAGCGCATGCAGGAAGCTCGCCACGATGCCCTCAGCGGAGTCGGTCAGCGTGCCGTCGAGATCGAAGATCACCAGCTGCGCCCCGGGAGCGGTGCGGTCAGGGGCCCGGCGATCGGCTGATGTTGTGCCTGTCACCACACCATTGTCCTCGATGCGCGCGGCCGGGTGTGACGGTGTTGCCGGTGTTCGTTCGGGCGGCCCGCGCGGCGCACTAGTGTTTCACGGATGGCGAGTCTGAACCTGAGCCCGCCTGCGGCGCGCTATCACGGTGATCAGGCCGTCGCGCCCGGGATGCTGGATTTCGCCGTCAACGTCCGTCACGGCCAACCGCCGGAGTGGCTGCTGCAACGGCTGGCCGCGCGGCTGCCCGACCTGGCGCGCTACCCGAGCATCGACGACGTGCACGCGGCGCAGGACGCGGCCGCCCGGCGGCACTGCCGCGCCCGCGACGAGGTGCTGCCGCTGGCCGGGGCGGCCGAGGGATTCGCCCTGTTGGGCAACCTGCGCCCGGCGCTGGCGGCGATCGTCGCACCGGCGTTCACCGAGCCGGCCGCGGCGCTGACCGCCGCCGGGGTGCCGGTGCACCACGTGGTGCTGCAGCCGCCCTTCGGCCTCGCGGGTGCCGCCGTCCCCGAGGAGGCCGACCTTGTCGTCGTGGGCAATCCCACCAATCCCACCTCGGTGCTGCACAGCCGCGAGCGACTGCTGGCGTTGCGCCGGCCCGGCCGGATCCTGGTGGTCGACGAGGCGTTCGCCGACGCGATTCCCGGCGAGCCGGAATCGGTGGCCGGTGACGCGCTGGCGGACGTACTGGTGCTGCGCAGCTTGACCAAGACCTGGGCGCTGGCCGGATTGCGGGTCGGCTACGCGCTGGGTTCGCCCGAGCTGTTGGCGCGGCTGACCGCTCAGCGCGCGCACTGGGCCGTCGGGACGCTGCAGCTGACGGCCATCGCGGCGTGTTGCGGTCCGCAGGCGGTTGCCGACGCGGAGGCCGGGGCGACCCGACTGGGGCGGCTGCGCGCCGAGATGGTGGCCGGGCTGGCATCGGTGGGCGCCGACGTGGTCGACGGCCGGGCCCCGTTCGTGCTCTTTCGCACACCAGAGGCGGTTCAATTGCGAAAACGACTGCATGACAGGGGAATTGCCATCCGGCGCTGTGATACGTTCGCCGGCCTGGACGAGCAGTACCTCCGGGCCGCCGTGCGCCGGGAGTGGCCGCTGCTGGCGCAAGCCATCTCGGAAACGGCGGGACACCTCGGGAGGCGGCGGTGAGCGTCAAGGTGGCCGATGTCATCGCGGTGCTCGATGAGGCCTATCCGTCGCGGCTTGCCGAATCATGGGATTCGGTGGGCCTGGTGTGCGGCGACCCCGACGATGTGCTGAAGTCGGTGACCGTCGCGGTCGACGCGACGCCCGCGGTCGTCGACGAAGTTCCCGACGCAAGCCTGCTGCTGGCCCATCACCCGCTGTTGCTGCGCGGGGTGGACACCGTGGCCGCCAGCACACCCAAGGGCGCGCTGGTGCACCGGCTGATCCGGACCGGGCGTTCGCTGTTCACCGCGCACACCAACGCCGACTCGGCCCGCCCGGGCGTGTCCGATGCGCTGGCCGCGGCGCTCGGGCTCGGCGTCGAGGCCGTGCTCGAGCCGGCAACGGGCGCGTCCGACCTCGACAAGTGGGTCATCTACGTGCCCGGGGCGAACGCGGAAGCGGTGCAGGCGGCGGTGTTTGGGGCCGGGGCCGGCCACATCGGCGACTACTCGCAGTGCAGCTGGAGCGTTACCGGAATCGGGCAGTTCCTGCCGCACGAAGGGGCCTCGCCGGCGGTGGGCAGCGTCGGGAATGTCGAGCGGGTGGCCGAAGACCGGTTCGAGGTCGTGGCGCCCGCGCGGGCGCGGGCCGCGGTGCTGGCGGCCATGCGCGCCGCCCATCCCTACGAGGAGCCCGCGTTCGACATCTTCGCGATGGTGCCCCCGCCCAGCGATACGGGGCTGGGCCGCATCGGAACGCTGCCACGCCCGGAACCGTTGCGCCGCTTCGTCTCCCGCGTCAGCGCCGCATTGCCGCGTACATCCTGGGGAGTGCGGGCGGCCGGTGACCCCGACCTGCCGGTGTCGCGGGTCGCCGTCTGCGGCGGCGCCGGGGACTCGTTGCTGGCCGCCGCGGCCGGCGCCGGAGTGCAGGCCTACGTCACCGCCGATCTGCGGCACCACCCGGCCGACGAGCATCGCCGGGCCTCTGACGTGGCCCTGATCGATGTGGCACATTGGGCGAGTGAATTCCCATGGTGTGAACAGGCCGCCGACCTGCTGCGGTCGCGTTTCGGTGCGGAGCTTGCGGTGCGGGTGAGCTCGATTCGCACCGACCCTTGGAATGTCGAGCAATTTGCCAACAAGTCCGGGGAAGAAGAGTCATGAAATCCGCAGTGGCACAGCAACGTTCGCTCCTTGAGTTGTCGAAACTGGACGCCGAGCTGTCCCGTATCGAGCACCGGGCCGCGCATCTGCCGGAGCAAGAGGCCTGCCGGCGGATACAGGAGGAATACGACGCCGCCGGCGACCGGCAGGGCGCCGTACGTATCGCCCTGGAAGACATCGACGCCCACGTCAAGCGGCTCGAATCGGAGATCGATGCGGTGCGCCAGCGCGAAGATCGCGACCGCGCGCTGCTGCAGTCGGGAACGATCGACGCCAAGCAACTGGCGGACCTTCAGCACGAGCTGGAGACCCTGCAGCGCCGTCAAACCAGCCTGGAAGATTCCCTGCTGGAGGTGATGGAACGCCGTGAGGAGCTGCAGTCGCAACTGGACGGTGAGCAGCGGGCCGTCGAGGCTCTGGGGGCCGAGCTGGTCGCCGCGCGGCAGGCCCTCGACACCGCGCTCACCGAAATCACCGAAGCCCGCGACCTTCATTCGTCACGGCGCGACTCGCTGAGCGCCGCGCTGGACCCGGCCCTGTCCGCCCTGTACGAACGACAGCGTGCCGGCGGAGGGCCCGGCGCCGGGCAGCTGCTGGGAAAGCGGTGCGGGGCCTGCCGGCTCGAGATCGACCGCGGCGAACTCTCCCGCATCTCGGCCGCCGCCGAAGACGATGTGGTGCGATGCCCGGAATGCGGTGCGATTCTGCTGCGGGTCAAGGGGTTCGATCAGTGAAAGTTGTCATCGAGGCCGACGGCGGATCACGCGGCAACCCCGGGCCGGCCGGGTACGGCGCCGTGGTGTGGACCGAGGACCGCGCGACCGTCCTGGCCGAGAACAAGCAAGCCATCGGCCGGGCAACCAACAACGTTGCCGAATACCGCGGCCTGATAGCCGGTTTGGACGACGCCGTGAAGCTGGGCGCCAGCGAGGCCGCGGTGTATCTGGATTCCAAGCTGTTGGTGGAACAGATGTCCGGCCGGTGGAAAGTCAAGCACCCCGACCTGATCGAGCTGAATACCCAGGCCCGACGCCTGGCGGCGCGGTTCGACAAGATCAGCTACTCGTGGATTCCACGGGAGCGCAATTCGCACGCCGACCGGTTGGCCAACGAGGCGATGGACGCCGCGGCCGAGGCCAACGGTGCGGCGACAAAGTCCGAGCCCTCCGGCTCCGACACCGCGAAAACCGTTGCGGCTGCGGCACCGGCACCGGCACCGGCACCGGCACCGGCACCGACGGCGCCCGGCTGGACCGGCGCACGCGGTACCCCGACCCGGCTGCTGTTGCTGCGCCACGGGCAGACGGAGTTGTCGGTGCAGCGCCGTTATTCGGGGCGCGGCAACCCCGCGCTCACCGAGGTGGGACGGCGGCAGGCCGACGCGGCGGCCCGGTATCTGGCTGCGCGCGGCGGGATTTCGGCGGTTTTCGCCTCACCGCTGCAACGGGCCTACGACACCGCGGCGGCGGCCGCCAAGGCCCTGGGCCTGGACGTGAGCGTCGACGACGACTTGATCGAGACCGATTTCGGCTCCTGGGAGGGGTTGACGTTCGCCGAGGCGACCGAACGCGACGCCGAACTGCACGGTCGCTGGCTGCGTGACACCAGTACCGCCCCGCCGGCCGGTGAGAGCTTCGACGAGGTGACCGATCGGGTGGTGCGGGCCCGGGAACGGATCGTCGCCGCACACCAGGGCACGACGGTGCTGGTGGTGTCGCACGTGACACCGATCAAGATGTTGCTACGGGAGGCGCTGGACGCCGGGCCCGGCATCTTGTACCGGTTACACCTCGACCTGGCATCGTTGAGTATCGCCGAATTCTATTCCGACGGAGCATCTTCGGTGCGGCTGGTGAACCAGACGGCGTATCTGTAGTTTCAGCGTAACAGCGTGATGGCCCTCTCCGGGCAGTTTCGCTCGGCTGTGACGGCCTGCGCCTTGAGTTCGCCGGAGACCTCGTCGACGAGCACCACGGAGTGGCCGACCTCGTCGGCGTCGAAGACGTCGGACGCCAAGGTGTAGCAGCGCCCGTGCCCGGTGCACCGGTCGGCGTCGACGGTGATGTGTGTCATTGGCGCCGCCTCCTCATCGCTTCGCTCCGCATCGTCGACGGCCGGGCGAGTCATGGCGCCGGAAAGACCAGCGGCAGCGACTCCACCGACCGCAGCGCGGCGGTATAGGTGAGTTCGGTGCCGGGCATGATTTCGTAATCCGGTATGCGCCGGTGAAATTCGCGCAAGGCCACCCGCAATTCCATGCGGGCCAGGTGCGAGCCCAGACAGCGATGCGGGCCACCGCCGAACGCCCGGTGCCGGTTGGGGTTGCGGGTGAAGTCCACCAGCTCGGGATCGGGGAACTCGGCCGGATCGGTGTTGGCAGCGCCGAGCAGCGGGCTGACCCGTTCGCCCTTACTGATGGGGCAGCCGCCGACCTCGACGTCCCGCAGGGCGACCCGGGCGACACCGGGCACCGGTGTCTCCCAACGCAACAGCTCCTCGACGGCACTGGGCAGGACGTCAGGCTGCTCGACGAGTTGATGACGGTGCTCGGGGTGACGCGCCAGGTACACGAAGAAACAGTCGAGTGAGTCGGTGACCGTGTCCAGTCCGGCGATCAGGAAAAGGAAGCAGATGTCGAGCAGCTCCTCGCGCGATAGCGGTTGACCGGCCTCGTCTTTGAAGTTCGCCGCGATCATCGCGGACAGCACATCGTCGCGTGGGCTGGCAATATGTTCGTCGATGGCGCGGTCGAAGTATGCGTAAATCTGTTGCGCCACGGCCGCGGAGCTCTCGTGACGGCGGTCGAAACCCGAGTTGCCCTCCGGGCGGATCACGCCGTCCTTCCAGACCAGGAATTGGTCGAGGTCTTCCAGCGGCAGGCCGAGCAACTGCAGGAAGACCGTGCACGGCAGTGGCACCGCGAACTCGGCGTGAAAGTCGCACTCGCCGCGGTCGGCGAAGCGATCGATCATCTCGTTCACCAGCTCGGCGACCCGGGGTTCGCGCCGGGCCATCTCCCGGGGAGTGAACAGCGGGTCGAGGATGCGGCGGTACTTCGCGTGCTCGGGCGGGTCGATTTGCAGCGGAATCAGCGGGCGGATGTTGCCCAGATCGACCGCGTCCATGTTCGACGAGAACACCTCCGTGTGCTTGAGCGCCATCTCGATGTCGGCGAGGCGACTCAGAACCACCGCCTGCGGCGACCGGAACACCGGGCTGGATTCGCGCAGTGCCTTGTACATCGGTTGCGGCTCCGCGAGCCCCGCCACCGTCTGGTCGACGAAACTTTCGGCCTCTGTCATCTGGTCAGCCTGGCACCAACGTCCCCGCTGGGCAATGGTGCATGCTGAGCGATCGCCCAATCGCATCTCCGCCCTAATTGTGCAGGTGCAGCCGCTCGCCGTGCGGACCGAAGATCACAATGGCCTCCACCGGCCCATCCACCGCACCGAACCAGTGCGGCGTCCACGTCGAGAATTCGACGGCCTGGCCCGGGTCGATGGCGAAGTCGCGGTCGCCGAGGATGAGCCGCATCCGGCCGGAGAGCACGTACATCCAGTCCTGCCCCTCGTGCACCGGCAGATCGGCGGGCGGGTTGCGGCGCCGGGCGCTGACGCGAACCTTGAACGCGTGCAGGCCACCGGCGGGACCCTGGCGGGTCAGCGGCCAATAGGTGACACCGTGGTGGGTGCGCGCCGCGCCGCGTACCCGGGGGTCGGGCGTTTGCGAGGCCTGCAACAACTCGTCAGTGCTCACCGAGAGGGCCCGGGCCAGACGCGGCAGATGATCCAGTGCCAGCCGGCGCTTTCCGGACTCGAGGCGGCTGAGCGTCGAGATGTCGATACCGGCGCGCTCGCCGACCTCCTGCAGCGTCATGCCGCGCTGTACGCGCAGTTCCCGGAGTCGCCGCCGCACCACGAGGTCAATCGAATCGTTCGCAATGTTTGCCTGCATGGCAATTCAGCTTGGCAAACCGATGCGGAATGGGCAAGCTCGCGGTGTGGACAGTTCTTGCAAACCCGAAGATGCCCAGCAGTTCTGGGAAGATCGCTACCGCTCCGCGGAGCGAGTGTGGAGTGGACGGGTCAATCCGCGGCTGGCCGAACTGGCCGCCGAGTTGCCGCCGGGCAGGGCTCTCGACCTGGGCTGCGGTGAGGGCGCCGATGCGCTGTGGCTGGCGGAACGCGGCTGGGACGTCGTGGCCGTCGACGTCTCGGCCACCGCGTTGCAGCGGGCCAGCGGGGTCGCTTCGGAGCGGAAATTGCTCGGCCACATCGACTTTCAGCGACACAACCTCAACGATACCTTCCCGCAAGGGATGTTCGACCTGATCTCGGCCCAGTATCTGCACTCGCCCGCTCACCTCGACCGGGAAACCGTGCTGCGGCGTGCGGCAGACCGGGTCAATCCCGGTGGCGTCCTGTTGATCGTCGACCATGGAGCGGCCCCGCCATGGGCGCAGCATGACGGTCACCACTTTCCCGGTGTCGCTGAGGTTCTCGCGTCGTTGCAGTTGCGCGCGCCGCAGTGGGCACCGCCGCGGACCGAGACCGTCGATCGCGAAATGGTCGGGCCGAACGGGGAAGTCGGGACGATGATCGACAATGTGATGGTTTTGCGGCGAGCGGAATAGCCGAGCTCAGGCCGCGTCGTGGAAGATCAGTCCCATGGCGTAGCGCTGTCCGGAGCGAACCACGGACACGCCGTGGCGCACCGGTGCCGCGGACCAACCGCGGGCCGACCGCACCGGCCGCTCCCGGGTGGTGAAGAGGTAGCCATACCCCTGCGGCAATTGTGTTGCGGTGCCCCGCGATTGCGCCCGCGGTCGCTGCTCGACGAGCAGGAATTCGCCGCCGGTGTAGTCGGCCTCCGGCTCGCTGAGGTTGATCACCACCTGCAGCGGGAACACCAAGTCCCCGTAGAGGTCCTGATGCAGCGCATTCCAGTCGCCCGCACCGTATTTCAGCATCAGGGCGGTGGACCGGGTCTGGCCGGCGGCGTGGCAGGTCGCCAGCCAATCGTCGAGGCGATCCGGCCAGGGTGTGTCCCGGCCGAGCCTGCCCCACCAGTCGCGGGCGATCGGCAGCAGCCGGGGATACAGCGCCTGTTTGAGTTGCTCGACCGGTTGGGGGTAGGGCGCGTGGAAGTAGCGGTACTGCCCGGCGCCATAGCGTTTGGGCGCCATGTCGATGGTGGAACGGAACAGACCGTCGTCGGCGTAGAGCTTGCGCAACCGCGCCGCTTCGGCCGGCGTGACCAGTCGCGGCAGCGGCGCCCCGCCGTATTCGTCGACCGCGGCGGCGATGGCATCCCAATCGCCCGCGTCGACACGCCTTTTCCACTGGGACATCACGGCCTCCGGGTCTTGGGTGCCACTCCACCATAGATAGCGCCGGCCGGGCCCCCGGAACACGTTGCTGGCCCCGGCCCGGCGCAGCGGGTACCGTTTATCGTCGCGGACGAGTTGGCTGGGCGGCCGCGGGCCGTCGCAAGGCGGTTCGAGGAAAGTCCGGACTTCACAGAGCGGGGTGATTGCTAACGGCAATCCGAGGTGACTCGCGGGAAAGTGCCACAGAAAACAGACCGCCACCTCGCGGTGGTAAGGGTGAAACGGTGCGGTAAGAGCGCACCAGCATCCCGGGTGACCGGGGTGGCTAGGCAAACCCCACCCGAAGCAAGGCCAAGAAGGCCGCACCGCTGGTGCGGCCGCGCAGGCGTTCGAGGGCTGCTCGCCCGAGCTTGCGGGTAGGCCGCTCGAGGCACCCGGTGACGGTGTGTCCAGATGGATGGTCGCCGCCGCACCGCCGTTGCTCAGGCGCGGCGGTGGGGAACAGAATCCGGCTTACAGGCCAACTCGTCCGCCCCGGCCCTTGGTGAGTAGACGCAAGGGGCGCCCATTTTGAGCTCAAAATGGGCGCCTTTGCGTCTGCACGGCGGCTAGTGCCCCGCCTTGCGCACCGCTTTGGCGAGTTTGCGCAGGGTGCCGTCGAGTTGCCGGCGGCACCGCTGCGCCAAGTCGGCCTCCCGCTGATACAGCAGCCCGTAGGTGAAGGTGTCTTCACCGGCGGCGTGTGCGATTTCCGCCTCCTGGCGCAGGTGTTCCCGGCTGACCACGCTGTCTTGATGATCACCGAGCAGCGACTGGACGGCCTTGGCCTGCTCGGACACCTTGGCCGCACCGGTAGCCGCCGCGGTGTATCGAAGTCGCTTGGCGCGCTTGCGGATTCGGTGTATCGATTCGTCGCGATGGTGGTCGTCGTCGGGGTACTCCCGATCGACCTGGGCGGCGGCCTTGGCGGCCTTGCGGACTTTCTTGTAGGCGGTGTCGATGGTTACCGGCGCCTGTTCCTCGGTCGAGGCGGCGCCGGGAGCTTGGGCCGCAATCACGTCAAGGGAGTCAAGCAAACGGAAGTATCGCGGCGACCGCATGGCGATCAATGACCGGCGCAGCCCGGTCTGGTAGCGACGCCGGGCGCCCCCGACCAGACGTTCGCGCACCTGACCGCGCACCAATTCCGGTGCGAGCCCGTCTAAGTCACGCTCGTATCGCTCGGCGAGCACCTCGGCGTCGCGCGCCATGCCCAAGATCCCGGCGAGTTCACGCAGCTCGTCCAGAACCCACCCCCCGGCGGGCAACCCGAACGAATCCTGGTAATCACGCAGCAGGCTGCGCAGCTTGCGGGTGGTCACCCGCATCTGGTGGATGGAGTCATAGGCGTCGGCGCGCACGGCGCGATCCCACACCAGAAGCTCGCGGGCCTGCTCGGCTATGGCGCGCTGCAACGGGTCCCCGGACGCCTGCGCGCCGTTGGGCGGTGGCGTGGTGCCGAGCACCCGCGCCAGCTTGGAGCCGTGTCCGGCCGGTACGGCGCCGGCGTCCAGCAGCCGGTTACTCAACCGGTTCAGCAGCTCGGTGTCGGCCGCGCCATTGGATTGACCGCCCGCCTCGAGCAGCTCCAATTCCCACTCCCGCCACTCCTGCTGCATGGGCGGCGCGTCGGTGTCATCGGAGGCGGCTTCGGGGCTGTCGTCGGGGCGCCGCGTCGACCACGCGGTGACGTGGTCGTTGCTGAACTCGGCCAGCGCGGTGCCCGCGGCGTCGTACAACACCTGGCTTTCGCGCTCGGTGGTGATGCGCGCGACCGGCTGCAGTGGACGGTCACGGACGATCGCCAGCACGATATCCGCCAGCTCGCTGGGCACGGTGTTGTTCCCGCCGGGTCCGGATGCGTCCAGCGGTGTGCGGACCTCGGTTCGCGCGTCGGGCCCGGCCGGCAGCTTCAGGTGCCATCCCGCATCGGAGCCGCCGGTACGGCGGCGCAGGGTGATCTTGTTGCGCGCGAGGTCATGCGCGGACGTGTCAAAGTACGTCGCATCCAGGGTTTGCGTCGGCGACTTCTCGACGTGGGCAACCGCGGCGATCCCTTCGAACGACGGCGACACGGTGGACTCGCCGACGTCGAACTTGCGCTCTACCTCCAGATGACGCGAGGTCTGCGGCGTTTTTGCAGGCATCTTCGGCTCCGTTGACGGCGCGTCGCCGCGGCCTTGAACGTGGTGGACGGTGGGGGATGAGACCCATAGCCTGCCATACCCGCGGTGACCAGGTTATGGCGGCGGCGGAGCCGACGTGTCGTCCTCCGGCAGCGGCGCATACACGGCCGGCGGCGGCGCATAGCGTGCGATGTTGTCGGCGATATTGGTGCACCCGCTCACCGAGATGCGTCGGCCCGCGCCCACGCACACCGTCGCCTCCACCCGATCGGCAGACGGCACGGCGGTGAGTATTGCGGGAACGGCGGCCACGCCCGCGAACACCAGCAATGCGGCGAGCCCGCGGCGGCGATTCATCTGCAATCCCCTTTCAGCCATCGTCATTGCATTGTGCCGTCACCGTGCGGCGGGCGGGCCGAGATCTGAATATCGACACCGCCGCCGAGGCCGGTGGACCCGGAAAGGCTAGGCGGTGTGAATGTCCGGAGTGCGTATACGTTCGGGGCGAAGGCCTCGTCCGAATGCGATCGGCGCGATGAATTGCAGCGGGCCCCGACCCACGATCGCGGGTATCCGGATGGGTGACAGGTCGCCGTTCAAGTTGGGCGCGACCACCCTGTCCTGGGCGACTATCTGAATAGCCTGGATGACCCGGGTGGGCAGCTCTCGCCGGCGCTGCACCTTGGCGAGGTCGGCGTCACGCAGGTGGCCCTTGCGCAGCGGGGCGCTGAGAATGTTGGCCGCCGCCACCGCGTCGGCGACGGCGAGGTTGATCCCGACACCGCCGACCGGTGACATGGCATGGGCCGCATCACCGATGCAGAGCACGCCGCTCCGCCACCATGTCTCGAGCCGGTCCACCCGCACGTCGAGCTGACTGGTCTGGTCCCAGGAACGAAGGTCGTCGACGTGTTCGCGCAGCTTCGGTTGCGCCGCCACGATGCGCTCTTTGAACGCCTCCAGCGATCCGTCGCGGGGGTTCGACCCCTTCGGCATCAGATACGCGATCTGCCAGTAGTCGCCCCGATAGATCAGCGCCATCATGAAGCCCCTACGGGCCACTCCGTAGAGCTCCTGCGGATCGCCGGGCCGCCAGTTCAGCCGAAACCACAGCACGTCGATCGGCGAGTGCGCCTGGGCGACCTCGAGCCCGGCGGCGGCCCGTACCGCGGATTTGCGCCCGTCCGCGCCGACCACCAGGTCGGCGCGGACCTCGAGCTCGGGCGTGCGCGCCCCGATCACCCGATCGCCCGCATAGATCAGATCTTTGACCTCGGCGTTGCGGATCAACGTGAATTCGGGGTAGGCAGAAGCCTTTTCGGCGAGAAAGTCGAGGAAGTCCCACTGCGGCATCAATGCGATATACGGCTGTTTGAAGCCCAGCCGCTTGAGCACACCGAAGGTGCCCAAGGTGCGAATGGACCCGTCGGTGTCCAACGCGACACGGTCGACTTTGGTGTGCGGCAGACGCAGCAGCTCATCGACCAACCCGAGCTCGTCCATGATCCGCAGGGTGCTCGGATGCACAGTGTCGCCGCGGAAGTCACGCAGAAAGTCGTTGTGCTTCTCCAGGACAACAACCCGAACCCCGGCGCGGGCGAGCAAGAGCGCGTGAACAAGGCCGGCGGGGCCCCCGCCGACAACACAAACCTGGGTCTGCAGCACTTCCGTCACGGCCCGACCCTACCGTGGGCCCCGCAATTCTTTACCGCCTGATTCGCACATGCGCGGGGCCGAAACCCCTTATGGTTTGCGGTACGAATACCCGCCCGCCTCGCGGATGGTCGACGAAGGAGCGTTTCCATGGTGTGTCTTGTTCGCCCGGCAGCCCGCGCCGTTGCCGGCGGAATGGCGGCCTGCGTGGCCAGTGTGGCAATGCTTTTCGCGGCGGCCGGTTCGGCGGCCGCGGACTTGCCGGTGGACGATCCGGAGCCGGCGCCCGCGTCGCTGCCCAATTGCACGGCGGCCGACCTGGCCCAGGTCTCGGCCGGCGTGGCCTGGGCCACGTCGGCGTACCTGTTCACCCACCCGGACGTCAACGCCTACTTCACCAGCTTGAAGGGCCAGCCACGCAGTGAGATGCGTGATCAGTTGAAGCAGTACATGGATGCCAATCCGCAGACCCACGCCGACCTCGAGGGCATCCGCCAGCCGCTGACCGACTTCCAGGATCGGTGCCGCTGACGCATCCGGTCAGCCGGGGGACGGCGGTGGCTGCAGATGCATCGCCAGGTCGCTCAACTCGAGGATCGTTTGAATCTCGCTGTCGCGGAACGGCCGTCCGTCGGGACCTAGCAGGTCGTGAAACCATTCCTGCGGCATCGCCGGATCCGGGTTCAGGTGGTCCCAGGAGTCCCAGGGAAAGTACGTCTGGGTTTTGCCGGCGACCAATCCCCAGTTGAACGCGCCGACGTTGGCACGCTTTGCGATGGGCAGGATGTTTTGCACCGTGCTGCCCAGCGGCCGGGCCATGTACTCGGTGCACAGGATCGGGCGCCCCAGCGGGACGAGCTCGCCGATGCGCCTCTCGAACTCCGCCGGCTCGCCGTAGGAGTGAAAGGTGATGACGTCGGAGTTGTCGAGCTGAATGCCGCTGATGACGCTGCGGCGCGCCGGGTCGGCCCACTCGCCGTGCCAGACGCCGCTCGTCAAGGGTTGGCGGGGATCGACCAGGCGCGCCCACTCGAATACCTGGGGGAGCAGGTATTCGACCAGGTCTAGCTTGTCCTTCCGCTCGACCGAGGCGTAGGTGTCCGCGGGGTTGTCCGGCTCGTTCCACAGGTCCCAGCCCAAAACGCGGTCGTCATTGCGGAATTGTGTGAGGACTCCGGTGACGTAGGCGCGCAGGGTGCGGACGTAGCCGCGGTCATCGAGGCGCGCGGCACCCGGGCTCTGCACCCAACCCGAGTTGTGGATGCCGGGCCGGGGGTCGCGCTGCGGACCCGGCCGGGGGAACGGATCCCAACACGAATCGAACAGGACGAACAGGGGTTTGATGCCGTGGTGGGCCGCGATGTCGACGAACCGCGCGAGGCGGCCCTGGAACCCTCGGTGATCCTGTACCCAGAGCAGATCGTGCAGGAAAACCCGCACCGCGTTGAACCCGTTGGTTTGGGCCCAACCCAATTCGGTGTCGATGCGCCGGGGGTCGAAGGTTTCGGGCTGGAACATCTCCAGCTGGTTGATGGCGTTGGACGTGGTGTAGTTCGCGCCCACCGGCCAACCTTGCGCTTCGTACCAGCGGTTTGCCCGCTCGGGCGACCAGCGGCTCGCCTGCGGCGAGGTGCGCGGCGGCTGCGCGGATGCGTGCGGCGTGTGGGCCAATGCGATGCCTCCCAGCACTAGCAGCGGCAACTTCAATACCGCTCGACGGCGCACGAAGCCACCAGGATCCGCCCGGTTGATGTGGTCCACCCTTGCTCTTAGAGTCCGAATCTTCTCTGTAAAGCCATCGTACATCCCTGTCACACAACGTTTTTCAACAGTTTTGTGGTGACCGGGATAACGTCGTCAACCAGGCGGGACACTCGAGTCGAGAGCGCGGCACGGCGTGCCGGCTATGTCGGGGTTGCGCGACCGATCAGAAGCAGTGTTCGTCGGCGGGGAAAACCCCTTCGGCGACCTCTTGCGCATATTGCGTTGCGGCTCGGCGTAATTCCCCGCCGATGTCAGCGAAGCGTTTGACGAAGCGGGCCGCCTTGCCGCTGCTCATGCCCGCCATGTCCTGCCAAACCAGGACCTGCCCGTCGCAGTTCGGTCCGGCCCCGATCCCGATCGTCGGGATGGTCAGCTTGCCCGTGATCTGGGTGGCCAACTCGGCCGGCACCATCTCCATGACTACGGAGAACGCTCCGGCCTCGGCGACGGCGATCGCGTCCGCGACGGTCTGTTCCGCCGCGTCGCCGCGGCCCTGGACCCGGAAGCCGCCCAGGCTGTTCACGCTCTGCGGGGTAAACCCGATATGTGCCATCACCGGGATGCCCGCGGCCGTCAGGCAGGCGATCTGCTCGGCGACCCGCTCACCACCCTCGAGCTTCACCGCGTGTGCGCCGCCCTCTTTCATGAACCGCGTGGCGGCGGCCAGCGCGGCGGCGGGCCCCGCCTCGTAGCTGCCGAACGGCAGGTCCGCGACGACCATGGCGTGCTGGGCGCCCCGCACCACGCCACGGACCAACGGAATCAATTCGTCGATCGACACCGGCACGGTGGTGTCGTAGCCGTAGACGACGTTGGCCGCCGAGTCGCCGACCAGCAGGACCGGGATGCCGGCCTCGTCGAAGATGCGGGCGGTCGAATAGTCGTACGCCGTGAGCATGGCCCACCTGTGGCCTTCGGCCTTCATCTTCTGCAGGTGGTGGGTGCGGATCTTGGTCAGCGGCTGCGCGGGCGCAGACGAGTTGGCACCGTAAACGTTGTGCTCAGACATCATTGTCCCTAGTGGGTGGTCGGGTCGATCCTCGTGGCCCTGGCGGGTCCCCGGGTTCGTCTGACGGTGTCATTCTGCCATTTCTTTTGCGCGGTCGCACCGCCGCGACAGTGTGAGACAGACCATGTTCCGCGCGCGGCGGGCGTCCGGCGGCGCCGCTCATCGGGGTCTCAGGTTTCCTCTGGCAGCATATGTTGGCATGGGTTTGTCTCGCCGCGGCACGAGCGCGCGCACGTTGCTGGTCTGGACGTCGATCGCCGCCGTTGCACTGATGCTTTCGGGCTGCGAACGCGTGGTGGTGGGGCGCGCCGTCATGTCCGAGCCGAAGCTCGGCCAGGCGGTGGAGTGGACGCCGTGCCGGGCCGCGAACCCGAAGGTCAAACTCCCGGCCGGCGCGTTGTGCGGCAAGCTGGCGGTGCCGGTCGACTACGAGAACCTCGGCGGCGACACCGCGACGCTGGCGATGATCCGGTTTCCCGCGACCGGAGACAAGATCGGTTCGTTGGTGATCAACCCGGGTGGGCCGGGGGAGTCGGGGATCGAAGCGGCGTTGGGCGTCGTCCAGTCGTTGCCGAAGCGGGTCCGCGAACGGTTCGACCTGGTCGGCTTCGACCCCCGCGGGGTGGGGGCGTCGCGTCCGGCGGTCTGGTGTAACTCCGACGCCGACAACGACCGGCTGCGCACCGAGCCGAACGTCGACTACAGCCCGGCCGGCGTCGCGCACATCGAGGACGAGACCAAGCAGTTCGTCGGCCGCTGCGTCGACAAGATGGGCAAGGGCTTCCTGGCCAACATCGGCACGGTCAACGTCGCCAGGGATCTCGACGCCATCCGGGCGGCGCTGGGCGACGACAAGCTGACCTACCTCGGCTATTCCTATGGCACCCGGATCGGTTCGGCGTATGCCGAGGCCTACCCGAACAACGTGCGGGCGATGATCCTCGACGGCGCCGTCGACCCCAACGCCGATCCCATCGAAGCCGACCTGCGTCAGGCCAAGGGATTCCAGGACGCGTTCAACAACTATGCCGCCGACTGCGCGAAGCAACCGACCTGCCCGCTGGGCACCGACCCGGCCAAGGCCGTCGACGTCTACCACAGCCTGATCGACCCGATGGTCGACCCCGACAACCCGATGGTCGGCCGGCCGGTCCCGACGAACGACCCCCGCGGCCTGAGCTACAGCGACGCCATCGTCGGCACCATCATGGCGCTGTACACACCGAACCTGTGGCATCACCTGACCGACGGGCTGTCCCAACTCGTCGACCACCACGGCGACACCCTGCTCGCCCTGGCCGATATGTACATGCGCCGCGACGTGCACGGCCACTACACCAACGCCACCGACGCGCGGGTGGCAGTCAACTGCGTGGACCAGCCACCGATCACCGACCGGGCCAAGGTGATCGACGAAGACCGCCGCTCCCGGGAGATCGCGCCGTTCATGAGTTACGGGCAGTTCACCGGGAACGCGCCGCTGGGCACCTGCGCGTTCTGGCCGGTGCCGCCGACGAGCAAGCCGCACACCATCTCCGCGCCCGGCCTGGCGCCGACGGTGGTGGTGTCGACCACCCACGATCCGGCGACTCCCTACAAGGCCGGGGTCGACCTGGCCGACCAGCTGCGCAGCTCGCTGCTGACCTACGACGGAACCCAGCACACGGTCGTCTTCCAGGGCGACGGCTGCATCGACAACTACGTGACGGCCTACCTGGTCGGCGGCACCACGCCGCCGAGCGGCGCAAAGTGCTAGCCGGTACGGCTAGCGTCGAACGTGCAGTCGCTGCGAGGTTTTGAAGAATTTCTCGCTGTGGTTACACGCTCGGTGAGGACTCGAGCCGATTGAGGGCCGAGACCAAGGCGTAACCGTTTCGCGCTGCCACGGGTACCCGGGGCTGCGACGATGACAGCCATGTCGCGCCTGAGATCCTTGAGCTCGGCGCTGCTTTCATTCGGTCTCCTGCTCGGTGGTTCCTCCGTCGCCCCGCCGCCGGTCGCCGGCGCCACCCCCGAACCCGGTGCCGGGCAGACGCCGGCCCCGAATCCGCCGGCGGCCGCGGTGCCGCAGGGCTGGGGGAGCTGCGGCCAATTCGTCACGGACACAAGCGATATCCCCGCCGCGCAGTGCACCACCGTGTCCGTCCCGATCGACTACAACAACCCCGGCGGCGCCCAGGCCAAACTGGCGGTGATCCGCGTGCCCGCGACGGGTCAACGGATGGGATCACTGCTGGTCAATCCCGGCGGTCCCGGCGGCTCGGCGGTCGACATGGTGGCCGCGATGGCGCCGGACCTTCAGAGCTCGCCGATCCGGCGCAACCTCGACCTGGTCGGCTTCGATCCGCGCGGGGTGGGCCACTCGACACCTGCGCTGCGTTGCCGCACCGACGCCGAGTTCGACGCGTACCGGCGAGATCCGATGGTCGACTACAGCCCGGCCGGCGTCGCGCATATCGAGCAGCTCTACCGGCAGCTGGCCCAGCAATGCGTCAACCGGGTGGGCACCGCGTTTTTGGCCAACGCCGGCACCGCATCCGTCGCGCGTGACATGGACGCGGTGCGCCAGTCGCTGGGCGACGATCAGATCAACTACCTCGGGTACAGCTACGGCACCGAGTTGGGCACCGCCTACCTGGAGAAGTTCAGTAACCACGTGCGGGCGATGGTGCTCGACGGCGCCATCGACCCGACCGTCGGCCCCATCGACGAGAACGTCAGCCAAATGGCGGGATTCCAAACCGCTTTCAACGACTACGCCACCGACTGCGCCCGCTCGGCGGGCTGCCCGCTGGGCACCGACCCGACCCAGTTCGTCGCCCGCTACCACGCCCTGGTCGACCCGCTGGTCCACAAGCCCGGCCGCACCTCGGACCCACGCGGGCTGAGCTACGCCGACGCGACCACCGGCACCATCAACGCGCTCTACACGCCGGCGCATTGGAAATACCTGACCAGCGGCCTACTCGGGTTGGCGCGCGGCACCGACGCCGGCGATCTGCTGGCGCTCGCCGACGACTACCAGGGACGAGACCGCGACGGGCACTACTCCAACGACCAGGACGCGTTCAACGCGATCCGGTGCGTCGATGCCCCGAACCCCACGGACCAGGCCAGCTGGGTGACCGCCGATCAGCGGATCCGGCAGGCCGCGCCGTTCCTCAACTATGGCCCGTTCACCGGAAACGCGCCCCGGGATTTGTGCGCCTTGTGGCCGGTGCCCGCGACGTCGGCGCCCCACGCCGCACCGCCCATGGCGCCCGGCAAGGTCGTCGTCGTGTCCACCACGCACGACCCGGCCACCCCCTATCAGGCCGGGGTCAACCTGGCCCGCCAGCTGGGCGGTCCGCTGATCACCTACGACGGGACGCAGCACACCGCGGTGTTCAACGGCGACCAGTGCGTGGACAACGCCGTGGTGCGTTACCTCGTCGCCGGCACGCCGCCGGTGGCCTTGAACTGCCGGTCCTGACCAGTGTGAGGCGGCCCCGCACGCAACCATCGCAACCATTCTGAGCGGGCATCGGTAACACAGAATTAACAGCCGTTGCATACTGTTCGAGTTATGGATCGCCAGAAGGAATTCGTGCTGCGCACGCTCGAGGAACGAGACATCCGCTTCGTTCGGCTGTGGTTCACCGATGTGCTCGGTTTCCTCAAGTCGGTCGCCATCGCCCCGGCCGAACTCGAAGGCGCCTTCGAGGAGGGCATCGGCTTCGACGGATCCTCGATCGAAGGCTTCTCGCGGGTCTCGGAATCCGACACCGTCGCCAACCCGGACCCGTCCACCTTCCAGGTGCTGCCGTGGGCCTCACCCAGCGGCCACCACCACTCGGCGCGGATGTTCTGCGACATCACCATGCCGGACGGATCGCCGTCGTGGGCGGACCCGCGGCACGTGCTGCGTCGCCAGCTGCAGAAGGCCAACGACCTGGGTTTTTCCTGCTACGTGCACCCCGAGATCGAATTCTTCCTGCTCGAGGCCGGCCCCGACGACGGGACGCCGCCCGTCCCGGTCGACAACGCCGGCTACTTCGACCAGGCGATCCACGACTCCGCCTCGAACTTCCGCCGCCACGCGATCGAAGCGCTGGAGTTCATGGGCATCTCGGTGGAGTTCAGCCACCACGAGGGCGCGCCCGGCCAGCAGGAGATCGACCTGCGCTTCGCCGACGCCCTGTCGATGGCCGACAACGTGATGACCTTCCGCTACGTCATCAAAGAAGTCGCGATCGAGAACGGCGCCCGCGCGTCGTTCATGCCCAAGCCGTTCGGGCAGCACCCCGGCTCCGCGATGCACACGCACATGAGCCTGTTCGAGGGTGACGTCAACGCGTTCCACGGCCCCGACGACCCGCTGCAGCTCTCCGATGTGGGCAAGTCCTTCATCGCCGGGATACTCGAGCACGCCTCGGAGATCAGCGCGGTCACCAACCAATGGGTCAACTCCTACAAGCGGCTGGTGGGGGGCGGCGAGGCGCCGACCGCCGCGTCGTGGGGGGCGGCCAACCGTTCCGCGCTGGTGCGGGTGCCCATGTACACGCCGCACAAGACGTCGTCGCGCCGCGTCGAGGTCCGCAGCCCCGACTCGGCCTGCAACCCGTACCTGACGTTCGCCGTGCTGCTGGCCGCCGGACTGCGCGGGGTGGAGAAGGGCTACGTGCTGGGGCCGCAGGCCGAGGACAACGTGTGGGACCTGACCCCCGCAGAGCGCCAGGCGATGGGATACCGCGAGCTGCCAACCAGCCTGGACAGCGCGCTTCGTGCCATGGAGTCCTCCGAGCTGGTCGCGGAAACCTTGGGGGAGCACGTCTTTGACTTCTTCCTGCGCAACAAGCGCACCGAGTGGGCGAACTACCGCAGCCACGTCACCCCGTACGAACTGCGCACCTATCTGTCCCTCTAGCGCAGTTCCCGTTTCGGGATGCGCCGACCATGACTGAAGATCGGCTGGTTGCGCTACGGTCGTGATCGTGACCAAACCCGCGACGCAGCGCCCCCGGCTGCCCAGCGTCGGCCGGCTCGGGTTGGTCGATCCGCAAGCGGCCGAACGCATAGCGCAGCTGGGCTGGCACGACCATGACGACCAGGCCCACGTCGACCTGCTGTGGTCGCTGTCGCGTGCGGCGGACCCCGACGCCGCCCTGCTCGCCCTGGTTCGGCTGGCGGAGAACCCGGACGCCGGGTGGCCGGAGCTCAACGCCGCACTACTCGCCGAACGTCCCCTGCGCGGTCGGCTGTTCGGCGTGCTCGGGTCCTCGCTGGCCCTCGGGGACCACCTGATCGCCCAGCCGCGGTCCTGGAAACTCTTGCGCGGCAACGTCACTCTGCCCACCCACGAGCAGCTGTGCACGAAGTTCACCCAGTGCGTCGACGAGGCGTTGGCGGATCCCGGTTCGGCGCTGGTGCGCTTGCGCACCCGGTATCGCGATCAACTGCTGGTGCTGGCCGGACTCGACCTGGCCGCCACCGTCGAGGACGAACCGGTGGTGCCGTTCACCGTGGTGGCGGCCCACCTGTCGGACCTGGCGGACGCGGCGCTCGCCGCCGCGTTGCGGGTGGCCGAGAGCAGCGTGTGCGGCGATAAAACGCCGCCGCGGCTGGCGGTCATCGCGATGGGCAAATGCGGTGCCCGCGAACTGAACTACGTCAGCGACGTCGACGTCATCTTCGTCGCCGAGCATGCCGACACCCTCACCACCCGGGTGGCCAGCGAGATGATGCGGCTGGCCTCCGAGGCGTTCTTTCAGGTCGATGCCGGGCTGCGACCGGAGGGCCGCAGCGGTGAGCTGGTTCGCACCGTCGAATCGCACATCGCCTACTACCAGCGGTGGGCGAAAACCTGGGAGTTCCAGGCGCTGCTGAAAGCGCGCGCGGCGGTGGGTGACGCCGAGCTCGGGGCGCGGTACCTGGCCGCGCTGATGCCGATGGTGTGGGTCGCCTGCGAGCGTGAGGACTTCGTGGTCGAGGTGCAGGCGATGCGCCGGCGCGTCGAGCAGCTGGTTCCCGCCGAAGTCCGCGGCCGCGAGATCAAGCTCGGCAGCGGCGGCTTGCGTGACGTCGAATTCGCCGTGCAGCTCCTGCAGTTGGTGCACGGGCGCGGCGATGAGTCGCTGCACGTGGCGTCGACGGTGGACGCGCTGGCCGCGCTGGGCCACGGCGGCTACATCGGACGCGAGGACGCGGCGAACCTCACCGCCTCGTATGAGTTCCTCCGCCTGCTCGAGCACCGGTTGCAGCTGCAGCGGCTCAAGCGCACCCATCTGCTGCCCGAACCCGACGACGAGGAGGCGGTGCGCTGGCTGGCGCGGGCCGCCCATATCCGGCCCGACGGTCGCCACGATGCGGCCGGGGTGCTGCGCGAGGAGCTGCGGCACCAGAACCTGCGGGTGTCGCAGCTGCACGCCAAGCTCTTCTACCAACCGCTGCTGGAATCGATCGGCCCGGCCGGCCTGGAGATCGCGCACGGCATGACCTCCGAGGCCGCCGAGCGTCAGCTGGCCGCCCTCGGGTACGAGGGCCCGCAAACCGCGCTGAAGCACATGTCGGCGCTGGTCAACCAGAGCGGCCGGCGCGGCCGGGTGCAGTCGGTGCTGCTGCCCAGGCTGCTGAACTGGATGTCGTACACGCCCGACCCCGACGCCGGGCTGCTGGCCTACCGGCGACTGTCCGAGGCGCTGTCCGGGGAAAGCTGGTATTTGGCCACGCTGCGCGACCAGCCCGCCGTGGCCCGGCGGCTCATGCACGTGCTGGGCACCTCGGCGTACGTGCCGGACCTGCTGATGCGCGCGCCGCGGGTCATCCAGGATTACGGCGACGGGCCGACCGCCCCGCGACTGCTGGAGGCCGATCCCGCCGCGGTGGCCCGCGCGCTGGTCGCCTCGGCCGCGCGCTACTCCGACCCGGTGCGGGCGATCGCCGGGGCACGCACCCTGCGGCGTCGCGAGCTGGCCCGGGTGGCGTCGGCGGACCTGCTCGGCATGCTCGAGGTGGTCGACGTCTGCAAGGCGCTGACCTCGGTGTGGGTGGCGGTGCTGCAGGCCGCGCTGGACGCGATGATGCGGGCCAACCTCCCGGGGGACGTGCCGGCGCCGGCAGCCCTGGCCGTCATCGGCATGGGCAGGCTGGGTGGCGCCGAACTCGGCTACGGATCCGACGCCGACGTGATGTTCGTCTGCGAGCCGGCGCCCGGTGTCGAGGATTCGGTGGCCGTTCGCTGGGCGACGACGGTCGCCGAGCAGGTCCGCACGCTGCTGGGGACTCCCAGCGTCGACCCGCCGCTGGAGGTCGACGCCAACCTGCGGCCCGAGGGCCGCAACGGCCCGCTGGTGCGCACCCTGGCTTCCTACGCCGCCTACTACGAGCAGTGGGCGCAGCCGTGGGAGATCCAGGCGCTGCTGCGCGCCCACGCGGTCGCCGGGGACGCCGAGCTGGGGCAGCGGTTCCTGCTGATGGCCGACAAGACGCGCTATCCACCCGGTGGGATGTCGTCGGACGCGATGCGCGAGATCCGCCGTATCAAAGCCCGCGTGGAGGCCGAGCGGTTGCCCCGCGGCGCCGACCCGAACACGCACACCAAGCTGGGCCGCGGGGGACTGGCCGACATCGAATGGACCGTGCAGCTGCTGCAGCTGCGGCACGCCCACGAGATCCCCGCGCTGCACACCACGTCGACGCTGGAATGCCTGGATGCGATCGCCGCGGCCGAGCTGGTCGCGGTGGACGAGGTGGACCTGTTGCGGCAGGCCTGGCTGACCGCCACCCGGGCCCGCAACGCGCTGGTGCTGGTCCGCGGTAAGCCCACCGACCAGCTGCCGGGTCCCGGACGCCAGCTGAACGCGGTCGCGGTGGCCGCGGGCTGGCCGACCGACGAGGGCGGCGAATTCCTGGATAACTATTTGCGGGTGACACGACGCGCAAAAGCCGTCGTGCGCAAGGTGTTTGGAAGTTGAGTCAGGAGGCCGGCGCGTTGGACGCCATATTCGAGGTGCTCAGCGCGACGGAAGCCGATCGCGTCACCGCACTCTATGCCCCGTTGGCCGATGCGGTCCGGGAGCTCGTCGATGCGACCATCCGGACCGAGGTCGACGACGACGTCGTCGCCGAAGCGCGATCGGCGATCGAGGCCGTCACCGCGTCGTTGCGGCAACGGGCCCGCCCGATCGGGGTGAGCTACCGCGTCAACGGCCGCCCGCTGCCGTTGGGCAACGCCGCGATCGGCGTGTGCAACCCCTTCGCCCCGCCGATCGTCGTGCAGCACGAGGGCGACGGGCGCTGCTGGAGCGAGTTCGTCCTCGGCTCGGCCTACGAGGGTCCGCCCAAACTGGTGCACGGCGGCGTCAGCGCCCTGGTGCTCGACCACATGCTCGGCGAGGCGGCCAGCGAGGGGTTGTCGAAGGCGCGGTTCACCGGAACCATCACCGTGAGATATCTGCGCGGCACTCCGCTGGGGCCGCTTCGCTGCGAGGCGTGGGTCGACGGCAAGGAGGGGCGCAAAGCCTTTGCGCGCGGAACCATTTCGGATTCCGAAGGCGTCACCGTCGAGGCCGACGGCGTCTTCATCGCGCCGGCCTGGGCGGCGGAGGAACAGTGAAGTTCTACATCAGCAGCGCCTTCGGAAACACCCGGGAGATCATCGAGCTCGCCAAGGCGGCCGACGAACTCGGCTACGACGGGATCGGCATCCCGGACCACGTCGTCAACCTGGAGACGCTGGACACCCCGTACCCGTACACCAAGGATGGGGAACGACGCTGGCAGCCCTTCACCGACTGGCCCGATCCCTGGGTGCTCGTCGGCGCTCTCGCCCAGGTCACCACCCGGTTGCGGTTCGTCAACACCGTCTACATTCCCGCGATGCGCAACCCCTACTCGGCGGCGAAAGCCATTGGTACCGCGGCGGTTTTGGCGGCGGGCCGGGTGGAGCTGGGCATCGGCGTGGGCTGGTGCCGCGAGGAATTCGCGTTGATGGGCGAGCGATTCGAGGCCCGCGGCAAACGCACCGACGAAATGATCGAGCTGATGCGGGGGCTGTGGTCGCCGGGCTGGACGGAGTTCGAGGGCGAGTTCTATTCCGCGCCGCGGCTGGAGATGCAGCCCACCCCGCCGCCGATCCCGGTGTACGTCGGGGGGCTCAGCGACATCGCGCTGCGCCGCGCCGCCCGCAACGACGGCTGGATCGGCGATTTGATCAACACCGAGCGGGCCCTCGACGCGGTGGGCCGGCTGCGGGAGATGCGGATTGAAAACGGTTTATCCGCAGACGATTTCACCGTTCTCACGCCGCTGACCGACGCGTTCACCACCGCCGACTATCAACGCGCCGAGGCCGGCGGCATCCACGGCGTCATCACGATGCCGTGGATGTTCTACACCGGGCCCGACGCCGGCCTGGACGACAAGATCGATGGCATGCAGCGCTTCCGTAAGGATCTCGCGCTCGACGGATAGACGCCACGGGCTTGTGGCCGGTCGGTTTTCTGACTCGGCAGAGCTAGGCTGCCGGTGTGAATCTGGAGAAGGTGGTTTTTGGTTTCTTTGTGATGCTGGCGGCGACCTTGAACTTCGGCTTCTTCGTCGGTGACGTCGGGGACCCCACGCTGCACAACTCGTGGGAGCTCTTCCTTGCTCTTGTCGTCGCTCTGATCACCACGGTCCTGAAGTTCGGTGACCGTACCCAGCTGGGTGCGGTCCACCTCTCGGCCAGCCTCGTCGCGCTGCTCCAGCTTGTTGCCGCCGCGGCGATGTGGGTGTTCGCCACCCAGGTGTCGGTCGCCGGACTGGACCGGCATGCGACCGCGAGCGTGGTGTCCCTGTCGGGCGGGGCGCTGCTCGCCAACATCGTGTCCGTCACCCTGCTGGTGATCGAGACGGCGTCATTCCGGCGCCGGTAGTCGATGTCGAACTTGCTGTACCTGTTTCCGTTCCGGAGCCGACGGCGGGTGAAACCGCGGCGCAAGCCGATCAGCGTTCCGACGGCGGTGCCGACCACCGACGTGATCTTCCTCTTCCTGCGCCGAATGCGAGCGCCGCTGATCGTCGTGATCACGATTTTCAGCATCTGTACCGCCGGGCTGATGTTCATGCCGGGTGTCGACGCGCATGGAAACCCATACCGGTTGACCGTCTTCGATGCCTTCTACCAGATGACCATCACGTTGACGACGGTTGGCTACAGCGAGCTGCCCGGCGCCTTCAGCTACCCGCAGCGGATGTGGCTGTCGCTGTCCATTTACTTGGTCGTCGTCAGCTGGGCCTACGCCATCGGGGTCTTCTTCTCCGTGATCCAGGACGTCGCTTTCCGGGACGCGATCGCGGCCCAGCGGTTCCGTCGCCGCGTCCGGCGGATGGTTGAGCCCTTCTTCGTCGTCGCCGGTTATGGGGATGCCGGCCGGGCCGTCGGCTGCGAGCTGGACGAACAGCGGCGCCGGTTCGTCGTCATCGACAAGCAGGAGGCCAGGGTCCAGTCGGTGATATCCGAGCAGCTGAGTTTTGACGTCCCCGCGGTCGAGGGTGACTGCGCCATACCGGCGATGCTGGGCGCGGCCGGGCTGGCGCATCGCGACTGCGAGGGTGTTCTCGCGCTGACCAACGACGACGACGCAAACCTCGCCGTCGTGATGACGGTATCGCTGCTGCGGCCCGAAGTGCCCGTCCTCGCCCGCTGCAACGACCACCGAATCCAGGCTCGGATGGAGCATTTCTCCCCGACCGCGGTTATCAACCCCGACGATCGGTTCGGCGACTACCTCGCGCTGTCGATCCACCGGCCGGTCAATCATCAGCTGCTGCGCTGGCTGATGGACAACGACCAAGCAGAGTTGCCACCGGTGCGCGGCGGCCTCGCCGCCGGCCGTTGGGTCGTGTGCGCCGAGGCCGATTTCGGGCACGATCTCGTCGGTGATCTCGCTGCCATCGGGGTCACCGTGGACCTCACCGACCCGGCCGACGGCGAACCGGACGTCTCCCGTGCCGCCGGTTTTGTCGCGGGCAGCCGCAACGACACCGCCAACATCGCCATGGCCGAGCGGGCTCGGGTGGCAAACCCCGACGTCTACCTCGTCGTCCGCCAGCAGACGAGCGCTAACAAGGCCCTGCTCGACGCCTTGCAGATCGACTCGGTGTACATCGCGACCGAACTCGTCGCCCGTGAGGTGCTCGCCCGGATTCTCACCCCGGTGTTTTGGAGCTTCGTTGAACATGCCTTCGGGCGCGACGAGCGGTGGGCCACCGACGTGCTTGAGCACGTGCGGGATCGCTGCGGCCGGCGCACACCCGAGCGCGCCGCCGTCGCCCTCTCCGCTGCGGAGGCCCCGGCCATCGCGGACTGGTTACGGCGCGGGCACACCCTGACAATAGGAGACCTCATGCGCCGGCCCGATGACCGCGACGCCGGGCTGCCGCTGGCCGCGCTGGTCCTCGTCCGTGATGGCGAGCCGCGGTTCATGCCGGCCTCGGACACCACCCTCGCCCTCGACGACCAGGTGCTCCTCGTCGGTAAGCCTGACGGGTTGTCCCAGGCGCAAGAAATCTGCCACTATCCGGCCACCGTGGAGTACCTGGCCACCGGCCACGACGTCGCCTTGACGTGGGTGTGGGGGTGGCTCACCTCTCGGCGTCGCACCCGCACAACCTGAGCGGGATTTCAACAGCTCACAGCCGGATCGAAGCTACGGCGTACCCACCGCGTGCCGACCGACGAGACCTGTTTAGACGTCGTAGTAGAGCGCGAATTCGTAAGGGTGCGGCCGGATCTGGACCGGCAGGATCTCGTTCTCGCGCTTGAAGCTGATCCACGTCTCGATCAGGTCCGGCGTGAAAACGCCGCCCTCGGTGAGGTATTCGTGGTCTTCTTCCAGCCGGTCGATCACCGCGGACAGCTGCGTGGGTGCCTGCGGGATGTTGGCGGCCTCCTCGGGCGGCAGCTCGTAGAGGTCCTTGTCGACGGGCGCCTGCGGCTCGATCTTGTTCTTGATGCCGTCCAGGCCGGCCATCAGCATGGCCGAGAACGCCAGGTAGGGGTTGCCCGAGGAGTCGGGGCAACGGAATTCGAGCCGCTTGGCCTTCGGGTTGGTGCCGGTGATCGGGATCCGCACACAGGCCGAGCGGTTGCGCTGGCTGTAGACCAGGTTGATCGGGGCCTCATAGCCGGGCACCAGACGCTTGTAGGAGTTCACCGTGGGGTTGGTGAACGCCAGCAGTGACGGCGCGTGGTGCAGCAGGCCGCCAATGTAGTGGCGGGCGGTGTCCGACAGGCCGGCGTAGCCCGTCTCGTCGTACATCAGCGGGGTGCCGTCCTTCCACAGCGACTGGTGGCAGTGCATGCCGGAGCCGTTGTCACCGAACAGCGGCTTGGGCATGAACGTGACGGTCTTGCCGTTGGCCCACGCGGTGTTCTTGACGATGTACTTGTAGAGCATCATGTCGTCGGCCGCGTGCAGCAGGGTGTTGAACTTGTAGTTGATCTCGGCCTGGCCGCCGGTGCCCACCTCGTGGTGGCCCTTCTCCAGGCTGAAGCCGGCCTTGATCAGGTTGGACAGCATCTGGTCGCGCAGGTCGACGTAGTGGTCGACGGGGGCGACGGGGAAGTAGCCACCCTTGGGGCGGACCTTGTAGCCCCGGTTGGGGCTGCCGTCGAGCTCGTTGGGCGAGCCGGTGTTCCACCACCCCGAAATCGCGTCGACCTCGTAGAACGAGCCGTTAGTGCGCGAATCGAAGCTCACCGAGTCGAAGATGTAGAACTCGGCCTCGGCGCCGAAGTACGCGGTGTCGGCTACCCCGGTGCTGATCAGATAGTTCTCGGCCTTACGGGCGATATTGCGCGGGTCGCGCGAGTACGGCTCGAGGGTGAAGGGGTCGTGCACGAAGAAGTTCAGGTTCAGCGTCCTGGCTTCGCGGAAAAGATCGATCTGCGCCGTCGTCGGGTCGGGCAGGAGCAACATGTCGGATTCATGAATGGACTGGAATCCGCGAATCGACGAGCCGTCGAAGGCTATGCCATCCTCAAAAATGCTCTCGTCGAAAAACGAAATCGGAATTGTGAAGTGCTGCATGATGCCGGGCAGATCACAGAACCGGACGTCGACAAATTCGACGTTTTCGTCCTTGGCGAGTTTGAAGACGTCGTCGGGCGTCGTTTCCGTCACAGAATGCTCCTTTACTTTGTGAGATCCGCGGCCTGACGCTAGGGAGCAGATGTTGCCCGTCAGTCAACCCGATGTTGCGCGCACGTTACGTGACCATGCCACACGCAAAAAGTGGCCGCTTCGGCGGCGGGTTCTATTGTGGGGCCATGGATCGCAAGATCGTATCTTTTCCGGTGACCGAGCGCACCGTTAGCCCGCCCTATCGGACCCGGCCGGCGGGGCATTCGGCGCCCGGTCCGTGGCGATGATGCCGGAATCGCGATCCGCATATCCCGGCGAAAAGCTGGGATTGCCCCAAAGCGGCCCCGGCTCGTTGGCGCCAATGGGACGCCGGCTGGGCGCGCTGATGATCGACTGGCTGATCTCCTATGGCCTGGCGGCGCTGGCCATGCGGTTCGGCCTGTACTCCCAACCGGCGTTGTCCACGGCGGTGCTGGTGATCTGGTTCGTGCTGGGCGTGGTCTCGGTGCGATTGTTCGGCTTCACGCCCGGGCAGCTGGCGCTGCGTCTGCGGGTGGTGACGGTGGACGGGCGCGGGCCGGTCGGCACGGGCCGCGCGGTGGTGCGCGGCCTGCTCGTCGGGACGGTCGTCCCGGCGTTGTTCACCGACTGGGACGGCCGCGGGCTGCAGGACCGGCTGACCGCGACGGCCGTGGTACGGCGCTGAATCCGATGCCGGCGACCCGCTGGCGCTACTTGCGGCGCACCGTGCGCTGCACACCGCGCATCTTGCCGGCGTTGGGCAGCGGCCCCTTGGGCATGACGGCGGCCCCGGCCCGCGTCCCCAGCGCGGCCAGCCGCGACTCCAGCGTGTCCATCTGCTTGACGGTGATGTTGGCCGGCAGGCGGGTGAGATGGCGCTCCAGCTTGGCCAGGGGCACCTCATCGTCGCCGTTGCCGACGATGATGTCGTAGATCGGCACTTCCCCGATCAGGCGGGCGGTGCGCTTCTTCTCCTGCGCCAGCAGCGGGCGCACCCGGGTGGCCGACCCCTCACCGACCAGGATCACGCCGGGCCGGCCGATGACCCGGTGCACGGCGTCGAAGTGGCCGGTCGCGGCCACCCCCGGCGTCACCCGCCACTTACCGCGCAGGTTGTCCAATGCCCATGCCGCCGCCCCGGTTTGGCCCTCGGCCTTGCGGTAGACGGACTTCTGGGCGCGGCGCCCGAAGACGATGAAGGCGACCAGCGCGCCCAGCACCACGCCGAGCGGGATCAAGGTGATCATCGTCAGCCCGCCGCTCCACAGGCCGACGCCCACCGAGATGCCCACGATCAGCACGAAGGCGCCGATCATGTACGGCAGCAGGCGCTTGTCCTCCTGGCGCTGGAGATTGAACGCCTGCCACAACTGGGTGCGGCGCTCCCGCGCGGCGGCCTTGCGGGCAGCCTGCGCCTGCGCTCTGGCGACCTTGTTCTCAGCGGCAGTGCGGGATTTAGCCATAGTCAAAGAATACGTAGGGCCGCGGTGACTACCGCGCCGCGGCATCCCGGGCGCGGGCAGCGGCGGCTTGCTGGTAGAGCCGTCCCGCACGATACGACGAGCGCACCAGCGGTCCGGCCATCACCCCGGAGAAGCCGAGCTGCTCGGCGTGCTGCGCGAACTCGACGAATTCCTCCGGCTTCACCCAGCGCTCGACCGGGTGGTGACGTGCCGACGGGCGCAGGTACTGCGTGATGGTGATGAGCTCGCAGCCGGCGCTACGCAGGTCCGCCAGGGCGGTGCGCACCTCGTCGGGGGTTTCGCCCAGGCCGAGGATGAGGTTGCTCTTGGTGACCAGCCCGAAGTCGCGCGCCGCGGTGAGCACGTCCAGGCTGCGCTGGTAGGTGAAGGCGGGCCGGATGCGCTTGAAGATGCGTGGCACGGTTTCGACGTTGTGCGCCAACACTTCCGGGCGTGACTCGAACACCTCGGCAAGCCGGTCGGGCTCGCCGTTGAAGTCGGGGATCAACAGCTCGACACCGGTCGACGGGTTGAGCTCCTTGATGGCGCGCACCGTCTCCGCGTACAGCCAGGCGCCGCCGTCGGGCAGGTCGTCGCGGGCCACCCCGGTGACCGTGGCGTAGCGCAGCCCCATCGTGTGCACACTGTCGGCCACCCGCCGGGGCTCGTCGCGGTCCAGCATCGTGGGCTTTCCGGTGCCGATCTGGCAGAAGTCGCACCGGCGGGTGCACTGGTCGCCGCCGATCAGGAAGGTGGCCTCGCGGTCCTCCCAGCATTCGAAGATGTTGGGGCAGCCGGCCTCCTCGCAGACCGTGTGCAGCCCCTCGCGCCGGACCAGGCTCTTGAGCTTGGTGTATTCGGGCCCCATCCGGGCCTGCACCTTGATCCACGGCGGCTTGCGCTCGATCGGGGTCTCGGCATTGCGCACTTCCACGCGCAGCAGCTTGCGTCCCTCGGGTGCGACAGTCACATCGCTGATGTTACGCGCGCGACGGGGTGCTCGGCCCGGCGACGATGCCCGCCGGAACGGCGGGATCGGGAGCCTGGCAAGTCATTCGAACCGGCAGGATCCCGTCCAAGGCATCGCAGACGGCGTCGGCGACGGTGGTCCGAATGTCGTCCGTGCTCACAGGGCGGCGCAGCTCAGCCGACAACGACGTCACCCCGGCGTCGTTGATGCCGCACGGCACGATGGCGCTGAAGGCGTTGAGATCACAATCACAGTTGAGCGCGAACCCGTGCAGGGTGGTCGCGCGCGACACCCGCACGCCGATGGCCGCGACCTTGCGGTCGGGTCGGCCGTCGGTGCCCGGGACCCACACCCCGGACCGGCCCTGGACTCGGATCGTGTCCAGGCCCAGATCGGCGCAGACCTTGATCAGCGCTTCCTCCAGCCGCCGCACGTAGTTGACCACGTCGAGCGGTTCGACCAGGCCGATGATCGGATACCCGACCAGCTGGCCGGGACCGTGCCAGGTGATCTTGCCGCCGCGGTCGGTGTCTATGACATCTGCGTCGCCCGCGCCCCTTACCGGCCGCTCGTGCGGCTCGGTGCGTCGACCCGCGGTGAACACCGCCGGGTGCTCCAGCAACAGCAACGTGTCCCTGCCCCCGGCCACCCGGGCGTCGGCCAGGTCGCGCTGCTGCTGCCAGGCCAGGCGGTAGTCGACGGTTCCGAGCTGGCGGACATCGATCAAGGACCGGCTCGACCGGATGGAATCGATCACGTTCGCGACGGTACTCGACCTGCGAGCGCCGGGCCCAATCCGGTGCTGCGGTCGCCACGGGCCCGATGGTGGCGACCCGCTGCGCCCGGCTGCGCCGCGCTGGCGATCGCCACGGGCCCGATGGTGGCGACCCGCTGCGCCCGGCTGCGCCGCGCTGGCGATCGCCACGGGCCCGATGGTGGCGACCCGCTGCGCCCGGCTGCGCCGCGCTGGCGATCGCCACAGTCCCGAGGGTGGCGATCGCCACTAGTCGTGCTCGCGCCGGGCGGTGGCGTAGCCGAGCGCCTCGCCAATGGTGTTGTGGTGGAACACAAAACCGGCCCGCTCCAGCGCCGACGGGATGGCGCGCTGCCCCGTCAGCAGTCCTTGGTCGGCGAACTCCCCCAGCGCGGCCCGGACGGCGAAAGCGGGCAGCATCAACGGCGTCGGGCGGTTGACCGCGCGCCCGAACGCGGTGGTGAATTCGGCGTTGGTCACCGGCGCGGGCCCGGTCATGTTCACCGGGCCGGACAGCGCGGGGTTCGAAATCGCGAACAGCAGCGCTCGCACTTCGTCTTCCAGCGTGATCCACGACATGTATTGCCGCCCACTGCCCAGCCGCGCCCCGAGGCCCGTCCGGAACAGCGGCCGCATCCGCCCCAAGGCACCACCCGCGGGGGAGAGCACCAGTCCGGTGCGGGCCAGCACCACCCGGGCGCCGCCGTATTGGGCCGGCAGCGTGGCGGCTTCCCAGTCTTCACACAGCCGGGCCAGGAAACCGCTTCCGGCACGGTCGTTTTCGTCGACCACGCGGTCTTTGGTGTTTCCGTAGAAGCCCACCGCGCTGGCATTGATCAGGGTTCCCACGCCGGCGTCGGCGACCGCGTGCGCCAGGACTTCGGTGGGGGCGATGCGGCTGTCCCGCAGGCACTGCTTGAAGGCGCCCGACCACCGGTGCTGGCCGATGTTGACACCGCACAGGTTGATGACGGCGTCGACGTCGTTCAGCGTGTCGGGATCGAGATCGCCGGTCTCGGGATTCCAGTGCACCTCGTCGCCGTTCGCCGGTGCCCGGCGCACAATGCGCAGCACCCGATGATCGGCGGCACGCAGAGCCGCGGCGAGGGCGGATCCGATCAGGCCGGACGACCCCGCGATCGCGACGACAGACTTCTGACCAGAGCGAGCCACCTTTGCCGTCCTTCTCAGAGCCCGAGGTCGGCCTCGAACGCTCCCTCTTCGAGCCGGTGCTTGATGGTGGTCAGGAAGCGCCCGGCGTCCGCGCCATCGATGAGCCGGTGGTCATAGGTCAGCGGGAGGTAGCAAATCGAGCGGACACCGATCGATTCGTTGCCGAACTCGTCGACGATCACCCGGGGGCGTTTGACGATCGCGCCGGTGCCCAGCATGGCGGCCTGCGGCGGAACCAGGATCGGGGTGTCAAACAGCGCGCCCTGGCTGCCGATGTTGGTGATCGTGAAGGTGCCGCCGGACAGCTCGTCGGGCCTCAGGTTGCCCGACCGGGCGCGCGCGGCGATGTCGGCGATCGCCCTGGCCAGCCCGGCCAGCGACAGGTCGCCGGCGTTATGCACGACGGGGGAGAGCAGGCCCTGTTCGGTGTCGACCGCGATGCCGAGGTGCTCTGCGTCGTAGTAGGTGATCTCCTTGGTTTCCTCGTTGTAGCTCGCGTTCACGTTCGGGTGGATCTTGAGGGCGTCGATCACCGCCCGGGCGATGAACGGCAAGAAGGTCAGGTTCACGCCTTCCCGCTCGGCGAACGCCGCCTTGGCCCTGGCCCGCAACCCGACCAGCTTCGTCATGTCGACCTCGTGGGTCTGGGTGAGTTGGGCTGTGGCCTGCAGGGATTCGCGAGTCTTGTTGGCCGTGATCTGGCGGATCCGGCTGGCCCGCTGGGTGGTGCCCCGCAGGTTCGCCAGCGCCGGCGCCGGGGTGGGCGCGGGAGCCGCCTTGCGGCCCTCGGCGGCCGCGGGGGTCGGCGCGGCCGGGGGGGCCTTGTCGGCCTGCTGCTTGCGCTCGGCGGCGGCCAGCACGTCTTGCTTGCGGATGCGACCGCCCACCCCGGTGCCGGTGACCGAGGTCAGGTCAATGTTGTTCTCGGCGGCCAGTTTTCGCACCAGCGGCGTGACATAGGGCGTCCCGTCGGTGCTCGTGTCTGCCGCCTGGGTCGGCGCCGGTTGAGGTTGCGGCTCCGGTTGAGCCTTCGGCTGCGGTGCCAGGGTCGGGGTGGGTTCGGGCTTCGGCTGCGGCGCCGGTTCGGGTTTGGGTTCGGCTTTGGGCGCCGGCGGTGGCTGGGGGGCGGCCGGGGCGGGGGCGGCAGCCTCGGAACCGCTGCCGATGCGGGCCAACTCGCCGCCGACGGGCACGGTGGCGTCTTCCTCGGCGGTGATGCTGATCAGCACACCGGCCACCGGCGACGGGATCTCGGTGTCGACCTTGTCGGTGGACACCTCGACCAGCGCGTCGTCGACCTGGACCGAATCGCCGACCTTCTTGAGCCAGCGGGTCACCGTGCCCTCGGTGACCGACTCGCCGAGTTCGGGCATCACCACCGGGGTCGCGTCACCGCCACCGGAGCTCCGCTGGGCGGGCTGCGGCGCCGGCTGGGCCGCGGCGGGGGGCTGCGGCGCCGGCTCGGGCTGCGCCTGGGGCTGGGGCTGGGCGGGGGGCGCGGCCTGTGCCTGCGGCTCGGGCTCGCTGGGCGCCTGCGATCCGCCGCCCTCCGCAGCGTCGCCGATGACGGCCAGCTCGCCGCCCACCTCGACGGTGTCATCTTCCCGGGCGACGATCTTGGTCAGCACCCCCGCGGCCGGCGACGGGATTTCGGTGTCGACCTTGTCGGTCGACACCTCGACGAGCGGCTCGTCGAGTTCAACCGTGTCACCCTCCTGCTTGAGCCAGCGGGTGACCGTCCCCTCGGTGACGCTCTCACCGAGTGCCGGCATCTGGACGGAGAAGGCCATCGTTTTTGACTCCTCGATCGCTCGTGGGTCGGGGCGGGTGGTTCAGCGCGCTTTGCGGAAGGCGAAGCAGCAATCCAAAACTATCCTGTCACTGCGGCTTCGTCGGCACACATCCAGGGCAGATACCGCGCGCTGGCCGGGTGACCCCGATCACGCTTGCTACGGTGTGGCCACTGCAGCCAGAGCGGGGAGGTCCGATGCCGCCATCACAACAGTTACCCCAGCATTTCGTCGACAGCGCGGACGGCGCGCGCATCGCGGTCTATGAGGAGGGCAACCCGGAGGGCCCCGCGGTGGTGCTGGTGCACGGCTTTCCCGACTCCCACGTGCTGTGGGACGGGGTCGTTCCGCTGCTGGCCGAGCGGTTCCGGATCATCCGCTACGACAACCGCGGCGTCGGTGAGTCCTCGGTGCCCAAGCCGGTGTCGGCCTACAGCATGGACCGCTTCGCCGACGACTTCGCCGCGGTGACCGGCGAGCTGTGCCCGGGCCGGCCCGTGCACGTGCTGGCCCACGACTGGGGCTCGGTGGGCGTGTGGCACTATCTCAAGCGCCCCGGGGCCGACGACCGGGTCGCCACGTTCACATCGGTGTCCGGACCCAGTCAAGACCAGCTGGTCGACTATATCTTCAGCGGCCTGCGGGCACCCTGGCGTCCCCGCACCTTCGTCCGGGCGATCAGCCAGGCGCTGCGGTTCACCTACATGCTGCTGTTCTCGATCCCGGTGCTCGCCCCGTTGTTCCTGCGGCTGACCCTGTCGATCCCGGCGCTGCGGCGCAACGCGGTCGACAACATTCCGGTAGAGCAGATCCATCATTCCGACAAGCTCGCGAGAGACGCCGCCCAGTCGGTGAAAACCTATCCCGCCAACTACTTTCGCTCATTCTCCGGGCGCAAGCAGGGCGTCGCGGTCATCGACGTGCCGGTGCAGCTGATCGTGAACACCAAAGACAAGTATGTGCGGCCGTACGGCTACGACCACACCCCGCGGTTCGTGCCGCGGCTGTGGCGCCGCGACATCGCGGCCGGTCATTTCTCGCCGATGTCGCACCCGCAGGTGATGGCGGCGGCGGTGCACGACTTCGCCGACCTGGCCGAGGGCAAAGCGCCCAGCCGCGCGCTGCTGCGCGCGCAAGTGGGACGCCCCCGCGGGTCGTTCGGCGACACCCTGGTGTCGGTCACCGGCGCCGGCAGTGGGATCGGCCGCGAGACCGCGTTCGCGTTCGCGCGGGAAGGCGCCGAGCTGGTCATCAGCGATATCGACGAAGCGGCCGTCAAGGCCACCGCCGCCGAGATCGCCACCCGGGGCGGCGTCGCCCACGCCTATGTGCTCGACGTGTCGGATGCGCAGGCGGTGGAGGCGTTCGCCGAGCGGGTCAGCGCCGAGCACGGCGTGCCCGACATCGTCGTCAACAACGCCGGCATCGGGCAGGCGGGGGGATTCCTGGACACCCCGGCCGAGCAGTTCGACCGGGTGCTCGACGTCAACCTGGGCGGTGTGGTGAACGGATGCCGGTCGTTCGGGCGGCGGCTGGTGGAGCGCGGGGCCGGCGGCTACATCGTCAACGTGTCGTCGATGGCCGCCTACGCCCCGCTGCAGTCGCTGAACGCCTACTGCACGTCCAAGGCGGCGAGCTACATGTTCTCGGACTGCCTGCGTGCCGAACTCGACGCCGCCGGCGTGGGGCTGACCACGATCTGCCCCGGCGTCATCGACACGAACATCATCAACACCACCAGATTCGACGTGCCCGCGGGCAAGCAAGGCGACGCCGTCGACGGCCGCCGCGGGCAGCTGGGCAAGATGTTCGCGCTCCGGCGCTACGGTCCCGACAAGGTCGCCGACGCGATCCTGTCATCGGTCAAGAAGAAGAAACCGATTCGCCCGGTCGCGCCGGAAGCCTATGCGCTGTACGGACTTTCGCGTCTGGCACCCCAGGGATTGCGTAACGCCGCGCGGATGCGGGTGATCTGAGGCGGGCTAGGCGCCCGGCGCCGCCGACCCGCGGCGCCCCGTCAGCAACGTCGCGCCGATCGCGATGATCCCGAGGACGGCCAGCGGGATGGCCCATGCCCGCCGGCCACCCACCGAGGACTGGCACAGTGCGACATAGTCGGTGTGCGGAACGATCTGGTTGAGGATCGGGATGTTCGCCACGCTGCTGTTGTTCGCGCTTCTGGCCGCGGACAGATCGGTCGCCACCGCGTTCCCGCACCCGATCGAGTGACCATTGCCGTCCGACACCGACACCGGCGCCAGCAGACCGATGACCCCGGCCAGTAACAGCACGGCGCCCACGCCGATGATCAACCGCCGTGCCGTCATGTTTTCGCCTTTCGCCGCCGGGATTTCGACCGCTAGGGAGATTAGCCGCGGCACACTGCCGGTAAACGCAGACGGATACAGCGCCCGGTTCGCGGGTATCCCGCCCCGGTAGCCGAGCGGGAAAGGACCTGTGGTGATCACTGCGACGCGCGGGCCGCCGACGGGGTCACCGGCTGGCCGCGCCGCAAGGTGCGGCAGGCCGTGTTTTCGTTGCTGACAAAGTAGTTCGCGCGCATCGTCGGACGCAGAACGTAACTAGCCTTTTTCGGCGATGTCTTCCAGCACCGCGAACATGGTGCGGGTCGGTACGCCGGTGGCGCCCTTGGGCGAGTATCCCCACGGGCTGCCGGTGTTGTAGGCCGGGCCGGCCACGTCGATGTGCGCCCAGCTCACGCCGTCCGCGACGAACTCGCGCAGGAACACCCCCGCGACCAGCATGCCGGCGAAGCGCTGCCCGCTGATGTTCGACAGGTCGGCCACCGTGGACTTCAGGTCTTCCTTGAGTTCGTCGGGTAGCGGCATCGGCCAACCGTTCTCGCCGACCCGCTGCGAGATCGCGGCGACCCGGTCGCGGAAGTCGTCGGTGCCCATCACCCCCGGAATCCGGCTGCCCAGCGCCACCGTCTGCGCGCCGGTCAGCGTGGACGTCTCGATCAGGTAATCCGGGTTGTCCTCGCACGCGCGGACGATGGCGTCGGCCAGGATGAGCCGGCCCTCGGCGTCGGTGTTCTGCACCTCGACGGTGATGCCGCCGTATTGCGTCAGCACGTCGCCGGGGCGCTGCGCCGTCGCCGACGGCATGTTCTCGGCCATCGGCACGGTGGCGATCACGTCGATCGGCAACTTCAGCTGCGCGGCCAGTGCGACGGTCGCGATCACCGCGGCGGCCCCACCCATGTCCGAGGTCATGTGATGCATGGACGCCGCCGGCTTGATCGAGATGCCGCCGGTGTCGAACGTGACGCCCTTGCCGACCAGGGCCACCCGCTTGGCCTGCTTGGATCTCTTGGCCAGCTTCGAACCCCGGTGGGTCAACCGCACCAGCCGCGGCGGACGCGACGAGCCCTGGCCGACGCCGATGATCCCGCCGTAGCCGGCCTTCTGCAGCGCCTTGTCGTCGAGCACCTCGACCTCGAGGCCCACGGACTCACCCAAAGCCCTTGCGCGCGTGGCGAATTCATTGGGGAACAGGTGGCTCGGCGGGGTGTTGACGAGGTCGCGGGCGGTGGCGACCGCGGTCGCGACGGCCGCGCCGTGCGCGGCGTCCTTCTTGGCGTCCTTCGCGGTCGCGAGGACCGTGATCTTGTCCAGCCCTTTGTCTTTGGGTGCCGTCTTGGCGCTGCGGAAGTCGGTGAAGCGGTAGCTGCCCAGGATCAGGCCCTCGACGGCCGCGGAGGCGACGTCCTCACCGGGCAGCTCGGCCAGGGAGGTGATCACGCCCTCGGTGGTGCCGAGCGAGCGCGCCGCCACCCCGGCGGCGCGACGGATCGTGTCGGCCGGCCACTCGGGTCGCGGCTTGCCCAGACCGATCGTCAGCACGCTGGACACCGGCAGCGACGGCACCACCAGCCGGTGCACCTGGTCGACGCCGCCGGTGGCCTCCAGCGCGCGCAGGCCGGCTTCGATCTCGGCGATCGCATCCGAGGACAGGAACGGTTCGGCCGACACGACGGCAGCGCCGGGCTTGTCGTCGTCGCCGGTCGAGACGACGGGCACGATCAGCACGGTGGACGCCGCGGCGCGCCGGGGCAGCGAGGAGGCGACACTGACAGCGGGGGTGGCGTAACCGGGTTGTGTGCTCATCCGCATCACCCTAACGGGCCACGGGTCGCGGCTGATTAGGGTGAAGAGCCGTGAGCAACGAAGCCGATCTTCTGCACGGACCGTTAGAAGACCGTCACCGCGACTTGGGTGCCAGTTTCGCCGAGTTCGGCGGCTGGCTGATGCCGGTGTCGTATGCGGGCACGGTCAGCGAACATAACGCGACGCGCAACGCGGTCGGCCTGTTCGACGTCAGCCACCTGGGCAAGGCGCTGGTCCGCGGGCCGGGGGCGGCGCGGTTCGTCAACTCCGCGTTCACCAACGACCTGAACCGCATCGGGCCGGGCAAGGCGCAATACACCCTGTGCTGCACCGAATCCGGTGGCGTCGTCGACGACCTGATCGCCTACTACGTCGACGACGACGAGGTCTTTCTGGTGCCCAACGCCGCCAACACCGCCGCCGTCGTCGCGGCGCTGCAGGCCTTCCAGACCAGCGATGCCCCGTCCGGGCTGAGCATCACCAACCTGCATCGCTCCTATGCGGTGCTGGCCGTGCAGGGCCCGCGATCGGCCGACGTGCTCGGCGAGCTGGGCCTGCCCACCGACATGGATTACATGGCCTACGCCGACACCGAGTTCGCGCAAGTGCCGGTGCGGGTCTGCCGCACCGGCTACACCGGCGAGCACGGCTACGAACTGCTGCCGCCGTGGGAATCCGCCGGTGTGGTGTTCGACGCCCTGGCCGCGGCGGTCAGCGCGGCCGGCGGCGAGCCGGCCGGACTGGGCGCCCGCGACACGCTGCGCACCGAGATGGGCTATCCGTTGCACGGCCACGAACTGTCGCTCGACATTTCCCCGCTGCAGGCCCGCTGCGGCTGGGCTATCGGCTGGAAGAAGGATTCGTTCTTCGGCCGCGACGCCCTGTTGGCCGAGAAGGAGGCGGGCCCGCGGCGACTGCTGCGCGGGCTGCGGATGCTCGGCCGCGGCGTGCTGCGCGCGGGGCAGACGGTGCTCGCCGGCGACACCCCGGTCGGCGTGACCACCTCGGGCACCTTCTCCCCGACGCTGCAGGCCGGCATCGCGCTGGCGCTGATCGACACCGACGCCGGAGTCGAGGACGGCCAGGAAATCACCGTCGACGTCCGCGGTCGTCCCGCCGCCTGCGAAGTCGTGCGCCCGCCCTTCGTCTCAGTGAAAACCCGCTAGCCGCGCCGCTCGCGCGGGCGAAATCCGATTCGGCAGGCGGATATACAATCAGCGCATGACCAGTGGCTCCCTCGAGTTCACGGTTTCGCGCTCGACAAATCCGGCGACCGACACCGAACGCGAAACCATCCTGGCCGAGCCGGGTTTCGGCAGATACTTCACCGACCACATGGTGTCGGTCGATTACGACGAGACCGCCGCGGGTCAGGGCTGGCACGACGCGCGCGTCATCCCGTACGGCCCGATCGAGCTCGACCCGTCGGCGATCGTGCTGCACTACGCGCAGGAAATCTTCGAAGGGCTCAAGGCTTACCGCTGGGCCGACGGCTCCATCGTGTCGTTTCGCGCCGAGGCCAATGCCGCGCGGTTGCAGTCGTCCGCGCGGCGGCTGGCGATTCCGGAACTGCCCGAAGAGCTGTTCATGGAATCGCTGCGCCAGCTCATCGCGGTCGACAACGCGTGGGTCCCGGCCGCCGGCGGGGAAGAGGCGCTGTATCTGCGCCCGTTCGTCATCGCCACCGAGCCCGGACTGGGTGTGCGGCCCTCCAAGCGGTACCGCTACCTGCTGATCGCCTCCCCGGCCGGGGCGTATTTCAAGGGCGGCATCAGCCCCGTCACGGTCTGGGTGTCGACGGAGTACGTGCGGGCCAGCCCCGGCGGCACCGGCGCGGCGAAGTTCGGCGGCAACTACGCGGCCTCGCTGTCCGCCCAGGCCGAAGCCGCGGCCAACGATTGCGACCAGGTGGTGTGGCTGGACGCCGTCGAGCGACGCTTCGTCGAAGAGATGGGCGGGATGAACATTTTCTTCGTGTTCGGCAGCGGGGGATCGGCGCGGCTGGTCACCCCGGAGCTGTCCGGCTCGCTGCTGCCCGGGATCACGCGGAATTCCTTGCTGCAGTTGGCTATTGATGCCGGGTTCTCCGTCGAGGAACGCAAGATCGACATCGGCGAGTGGCAGAAGAAGGCCGCCGCCGGCGAGATCACCGAGGTGTTCGCCTGCGGCACCGCCGCGGTCATCACGCCGGTCTCGCACGTGAAGTACGGAGACAGCGAGTTCACCATCGCCGATGGCCAACCCGGCGAAGTGACGATGGCGTTGCGCGACACGCTGACCGGGATCCAGCGGGGCACCTTCGCCGACACCCACGGCTGGATGGCCCGGCTGGGCTGAGCGCGTCTTTGTCGTCAACGTGACGCTGCAGTCACGGTGGTCGGCGAACGTGACTGCACAGTCACGTTCGAGGCGCGCTAGAACCGAATTCGAGTCACGTTCGAGGCGCGCTAGAACCGAGCCAGACCCGCGAGCGCCACCGCACACACCGTCGTCGTCAGCTCGATCGCGGCGCCCAGCACGTCGCCGGTGATGCCGCCGAACCGACGCGCACAGTGCCGCACCAGCACCGCGCCACAACCCAGTCCCAGCAGCACGGCCACCGGACCCTGCCACGGCCGCGGGCCGGCGCCCAGCGAAATGCCGAGCAACACCACGACCCAGGCCGTCACCACCGCCGTCGGCTGACTTCCGGCGACCGCGGCGCCCAGGGCGCTGCCCTCGGCCGCGGGTACCGAGCGGCGAGCGGCCAGCACCGCGGCGACCCGGCCGGCGAAGACCGCCACGGCAATCCCGACGACGCCGTGCACCGCGGACCCCGCCGCCCCCGCGCCCAGCGCCGAGAACGCCAGCGCCTGCAGCATCACCACCACGACGACGGCGGCGACCCCGAACGGCCCGGTCGATCCCTGCCGCATCACCGCCAGCGCCCGCTGCCGCGAGCCGTAGCAGCCCAGGCCGTCGGCGGTATCGGCGACACCGTCGACGTGCAGGCCGCGCGTCACCAGCAGCAGCGCCGTGACCGCGAGCAGCCCGGGCAGCGGGCTGCACCGGCCGAGGGCCAGCTCCCCACCCCAGGTCACGGCCGCGGCCAACGCCCCCAGGGCGGCGCCCACCACTGGCAGCGCCGTCATGGCGCCGCGGCCCATCGGTGCGGTCCGGGTGCCCGGGACGGGCAGTACCGTCCCGAATGCGAAAGCCGTTGCCAGCGAACGGATCACAACGGGGGAAGGGGTTGGTCGGTGCGGTGGGACACGCCGGCCTGGGTGAAGGTCGCCATCGACGACAGGGCCGCCACCGCGGCACGCAGGACCGGCAGCGCCAACGCCGCTCCGGTTCCCTCACCCAGCCGCATGCGCAGGTCGAGAATCGGCTCCAAATCCAGCGCCGTCAGCGCCAGCCCATGACCCGGCTCGGTGGACCGGTGACCCGCCTGCCACCACATCCGGGCACCGGGAGCCAGGTGCTCAGCCACCAGCGCCGCCGCCGTCACCGCCATGCCGTCGAGCAGCAGCGGCGTGCGCCGGACCGCGGACTGCGCGCAAAAACCCGCCATCGCGGCCAGATCCGCGCCGCCGGCGCAGCGAAGCAGTGCGACCGGATCGGGCAGCACCTGCCGCGCGCGAAACAGGGCGTCGCGCACCGCGGCGGTCTTGCGTCCCCACCCGGCGTCATCGATCCCGGTCCCGAAGCCCACCACCACGACCGGCTCTGCATTCGTCAACGCCGCCACCAAAACCGCTGCGGCCGTGGTATTTCCGATGCCCATGTCGCCGGCGATCAGCAGGTCGGCGCCGGCATCGACCTCCTCGTCGGCGATGGCCGCGCCGGCGGCGAGCGCCCGCGCGGTCTCCTCGTCGCTCAACGCGTCCCCCACGGTGATGTCGCCGCTCCCGCGCCGCACCTTGTGGGCGCCGATCCGGTCGGTCAGCGGGTCGGCGTCGACGGCCAGATCCGCGACGCGCACGCCCGCCCCGGCGATGCCGGCCAGCGCGTTGATCGCGGCCCCGCCGGCGGCGAAGTTGGCGACCATCTGAGCGGTCACCTCCGGCGGGTAAGCCGACACCCCCGACCGGGCGACGCCGTGGTCACCGGCGAACACCACCACCCGGGCGCGCTCGAATTGTCGCGGCGGGCATTGCCCCTGGCACGACGCGATCCACACCGACAGGTCCTCGAGGCGGCCCAGCGCGCCCCGCGGCTTGGTGAGGGTGTCCTGGCGGGCGCGGGCGGCGGCCGCGACGCCCGCATCGGGCGGGGACACGGGGGCGAAATCCATCAGGCCCCCGACGGCTTGATCGGCACCGCCTGCCCGGCCACCACCAGCACCACCCGATCACACAACCGGGCCAGGCGCTGGTTGAGGCCGCCGAGCTCGTCGGCGAACCGGCGCCCGGAGGCGGTGGCCGGCACGACGGTCAACCCGACTTCCGGGCTGACGAGCACCAGCGTCGAGGTGAAGTCACCGACCGCGGCCAGCACGTCCTCAACCGGAGCCGCCACCGAGCCGCCCTCCCACGCGTTGTCGCGGTCCATGGCGCCGGTCAGCCAGGTGCCGAGATCGTCGACCAATGTGGGGGTGTCCGGGGATCGGCGCAATTGGGTTGCGATGTCTTCGGTTTCGATCGTCGACCAGTGCGCGGGCCGACGGTGGCGATGCGCGGCGACCCGATGCGCCCAGGCCGCGTCGTCGTGACCGGCCGGCCCGGGGGCCAGGTAATGAACCGGCCGGCCCGCCGGCAAGCCCGCGGCGATGGTTTTCTCCGCCCACCGTGACTTGCCCGACCTGATCCCGCCGAGCACCAGGGTGCGCACCGGCGTCAGCGGGCTTTCAGGCGAGAGCTATTCGACACTGGCGCCATGCTTGACCTGGGGCCGCGGCGCCCGCAGCCGCCGCATCTGGGAGGCCCGGCCGGCGGCGTAAAGTCCTAGTTTCCAACGGCTTTCGGTGTTCTTCGGGAACTTCGCGTCGACCAGCTTGCTGACTTTGCGGCCCAGGATGAGGCCGTCGACGCTCATCACGGCCATCAGCGCCAGCATCGCCGGAGACACCCAGAGCTGCAGCTGGGGGACGCCGAACATGGCAAACATCAAGAACAGGGTCGACGGCATGAACAGGCCCAGCAGATTGCGCCGGGAGTCCACCACATCGCGCACGTAGCGCCGGATGGGGCCCTGGTCGCGCGGCAGCAGGTAGCCATCTTCGCCGGCCATCATGCGCGACCGGCGATCCGACATGCGCGCGCGGTTGGCGGTCTTGTCGGCGCGGCGCTCCTCGCGGCTGAGCTTGGGGCCGGCCAGCGATTTGCGCCGGGCCCGCGCCTCGGAGGAGGTCATCGGTGCGGGTGCGATGGGGCCCTTCTTCGCGGTCCGCCGGGCCTCGTTGCGTTTGGGCGTGGGGCGGCCCTTGGGTCCGGTCCGGCGCATTGTGGCGTCCGCAGCAACATCGGATGCGGCCGACGCAGCCATGCTTTCGTCGAGGTCCTGGTCCTGGCCTTTCCTACGGCCCAACAGCTTCACAGTGGCCAGGTTACTTCGCGGATGTCCCGCGCCGGAATTCGCCTGGAATGCCTTGCTATTAGACCTGCGTTAGTAGCGCACTGGCCCTAGTCTTACACGTGATGAACGGCTGCCTTTGATGGACGGACGGGTCGATGGCCTCGGATGATGCTGCCCCCGGCCTGGCACCCGGCCGCCTTCAGCTACCGGCGATGCAAGTTCTGGTGGCCCCGGACTGCTACGCCGACAGCATGTCGGCCCTCGAGGCCTCCGCCGCCATCGCGACCGGTTGGACCCGGTCGCGCCCGGGGGACCGGTTCATCGTCGCGCCCCAGTCCGACGGTGGGCCCGGCTTCGTCGAGGTGCTGGCCAGCCGGCTGGGGGAGACGCGGCGACTGCGGGTGTCGGGGCCGCTAAAAGCCATGGTGGAAGCCGAATGGGTCTTCGACCGCGGTTCGGCGACCGCGTACCTGGAGTGCGCCCAGGCCTGTGGCCTGGCCCTGATCGGCGGTCCACCCACCCCGGAGACCGCCATGGCGTCTCACAGCAAGGGCGTGGGGCAGCTGATCGCCGAGGCGCTTCGGGTGGGGGCGACGCGGATCGTCGTCGGACTGGGCGGCAGTGCGTGCACCGACGGCGGGCAGGGCATGATCGCCGAGTTGGGCGGCCTGGACACCGCGCGCCGCCAACTGGGCAACGTGGAGCTGATCGCCGCCTCCGACACCGAATACCCCCTGTTGGGTCCGTGGGGAGCGGCCCGGGTGTTCGGGCCGCAGAAGGGCGCCGACACGGCCACCGTCGCGGCACTGGAGGTTCGGCTGCAGGCGTGGGCGCTCATCTTGGAAGCGGTCGCCGGACGCGACGTGAGCGCCGAGCCGGGCGCGGGGGCCGCCGGCGGCATCGGCGCCGGGCTGCTGGCGCTGGGCGGGCGGTGTGAGTCCGGAGCAGCGATCATCGCCGAACACACCCGGCTGTCCGACGACCTTGACACGGCGGAGTTGATCGTCACCGGTGAGGGCCGGTTCGACGAGCAATCCCTGCATGGCAAGGTGGTGGGCTTTCTGGCCGACGCGGCCCGACCCCGGGGGATCCCGGTGGTGGTGCTGGCCGGACAGGTCGATTTGGACAACGCGACGGTGCGTTCGTCGGGCATCATGGCCGCGTTATCCATTGCCGAGCACGCCGGATCGGTGCGGCTGGCGCAGGCCGACGCGGCCAATCAGCTGATGGGTCTCGCATCTGTGGTGGCGGCGCGACTCGGGAATAGCGGGCCCGCAAGGTACCGTTAACAGTGTGGACTTTCCGGCAGTCCCGGCCCCTTGGCGCAAGTCGGCGGTATCGGGGCTTGATCGGGCCCACCAACAATGAGCCATGTAGGAGAAGCAATGACGGTGCAAAACGAGTCGAACACCAAGACCCACAGCGTGATGTTGACTGAGGCCGCCGCCACCAAGGCAAAGTCGCTGCTGGACCAAGAGGGACGCGACGACCTGGCCCTGCGCATCGCGGTCCAGCCGGGTGGCTGCGCTGGGCTGCGCTACAACCTCTTCTTCGACGACCGGGTCCTGGATGGTGACCTGATCGCGGAGTTCGGGGGCGTGAGCCTCAGGGTGGACCGGATGAGCGCGCCCTACGTCGAAGGCGCGTCCATCGACTTCGTGGACTCCATCGAAAAGCAGGGTTTCACCATCGACAACCCCAACGCCGGCGGGTCTTGCGCCTGCGGCGACTCGTTCAACTGATTTCACCGCGAGACGGCAACTGGCGACGCATTCCCCGAGTAGGGCCGTCGGCAGTTGCAGTCTCGCGGAACGAGAAGCTCAGTACGAGCCCCCGGTGCGCAGCACGTACGAGCACACCATGATCTGGCCGCGCTGGAAAAGCAGCTGTGCGATGCCCTGCAGCTGCCCGCGCATCGGCCCCCCGCTCACCGGCGACACCCGCATGGTGAACAACGCCTGAGCCTGGTATTGCGACAGGTACACGATCTTGTCGATCGAGGTGAGTTCGACCTCGGAGAACTGTTTGCGGAATGCGTCGCTGCTGAGCTTCGCCAACGCCTGGTCGGCTCGCTTGTCCTGGACGGCGTCATAGAGGCCGCATAGCGCGTTGCGGGCGATCTCGTTGATGTCGCGGTGCTCGAGGGCGTCCAGGTACCCCTGAATCGCCGTCTTCGCCGCGCCCTCGGAGAACGTCGTGCCGGTATTGGCCCCGTTGGTGCGCACCCCGTAGACGATGGCCACGGTCATCACCGCGACAAGCACAATGGCCAGCGCGACGCCGACGATCAGCCGCCGCTTGGATCGTGGCGGCGGGTACGGCGCCGGTGGCGGCCCGGCATAATTGGCCGAAGGGGGTCCCGCCTGGGGAGCTGGGGTGAAGCCCAGGCCGCCGGCGTTGCGGTCGTCGGGGAACTCGAGTGGCTGGGATCCGCCTGGGGGCTCATGTCCGCTCGGTCCGCCGCTGCCGACAGCGTGGTTCGGCGAGTGCGGGCCTGCCATCGTGGTTCTCCTACGGTGGTAGACGGGACTGCAAGCGGGTTGTGGCCCGAGCATTGTGATCCCGGCGGCGTGGGTGAGTTCCCTAGGGAGGCTAGCGCAGACCGTGCCGCGACCGTGCACGCAGCGATGGTCGAGACGCGTGAGTAAGCTAGACGACCTTACTAACGAAGGATGGAGATTTCGTGACGATCGCGGTGACAGGTTCGATTGCGACCGACAATCTGATGCGGTTCCCCGGCCGGTTTTCCGAGCACCTGCTGGCCGAGCACCTGCAGAAGGTGTCCCTCAGCTTTCTGGTCGACGACCTGGTGATTCACCGCGGTGGCGTGGCGGGCAACATCGCCTTTGCCATCGGTGTGCTGGGCGGCGACGTGGCGCTGGTCGGCGCGGCCGGTGACGATTTCGGCGAGTACCGCGAATGGCTGGAGCGCCACGGCGTGAACTGCGACCACGTGCTGATCTCCAAGGCCGCGCACACCGCGCGTTTCGTGTGCACCACCGACCTGGACATGGCCCAGATCGCGTCCTTCTATCCCGGCGCCATGTCCGAGGCCCGCAACATCAAGCTCGCCGACGTCGCGTCGTCCGTGGGCAGGCCGGACCTGGTGATCATCGGGGCCAACGACCCGGACGCGATGGTGGTGCACACCGAGGAGTGCCGCAAGCTCGGCCTGCCGTTTGCCGCCGACCCGTCCCAGCAGCTGCCCCGCCTGTCCGGGGAAGAGATCGACAAGCTGGTCGACGGTGCGGCCTGCTTGTTCACCAACGACTACGAGTGGGAGCTGATGCTCTCCAAGACCGGGTGGTCAGAGGTCGATGTGCAGAAGAAGGTGGACCTGCGGGTGACGACGCTCGGCGCCAAAGGCGTCGACATCGTCGAGCGCGACGGGACCACCACGCACGTCGGCGTGGTACCCGAGACCAGCCAGACCGACCCCACCGGCGTCGGCGACGCCTTCCGGGCCGGATTCCTCACCGGGCGCAGCGCCGGGCTGAACCTCGAGCGTTCGGCTCAGCTGGGCTCACTGGTCGCCGTGCTGGTGCTGGAGTCGACCGGAACCCAGGAGTGGGCGTGGGACCACGAGGTCGCCAGGACCCGGTTGGCCGGCGCCTACGGCGACGAGGCGGCCGCCGAGATCGCGGCGGTGCTCGCCTGAGGTTTTTGCCCGCGAGCGTAACGGCACGGCGAAAGTCCGGGCGGAAAATCGCAGCCACGTTACGGTCGCGAGGGAACCGCTAGAGCTGCACCGGGTACTGCGGCTCGCTGATCTGCGGCACCACGCTGTGCTCGACGAAGATCGCGTGCCAGAGCATGAAGATCAGCAGCGTCCACAGCCGGCGGCTGTGATCGCCGGCGCCGTTGCGGTGCTCGTCGAGCATCCTGCGTATCGCGTTTTTGTCGACCAGCTGATCGGCCTGCGACGACGCCACCATCGCGTAGGCCCACTCCAGCAGCTCGCCCGCGCGTAGCCAATGCCGGATCGGCACCGGGAACCCGAGCTTGGGCCGGTGCAGCACGTGTGCGGGAACGATCGGCTCCAGCGCGCGGCGCAAGGCGTATTTCGTGGTCGTACGGGTGATCTTGGCCTCGACGGGCAACCGGGACGCCACGGCGAACACCTCGGGATCCAGGAACGGCACCCGTAGCTCCAGGGAGTTGGCCATGGTCATCTTGTCGGCCTTGACCAGGATGTCGCCGCGCAACCAGGTGAACAGGTCGATGTGCTGCATGCGGGCCACCGGGTCCCAGCCCGCCGATTCGGCGTACAGCGGCGCGGTCACGTCGGTGTGGGTCCACTCCGGGCGGAAGCCGGGCAGCACGTCGCGCAGCTGGGCGTCGGAAAAACTGCGGGCGTTGCCGTAGTAGCGCTCTTCGAGCGTCAGTGACCCGCGGTGGAGCAGGCTCTTGCCCCGCATCCCGTCCGGCAGCGGCCGCGACACCTTGCCCATCGATCGCCGCAGCGGCCGCGGCAGAAAATCGAAAGGCTTCAGCGACAAGGGTTCCCGGTAAATCGTGTAGCCGCCGAACAACTCGTCGGCGCCCTCGCCGGACAGCACCACCTTGACGTGCTTGCGGGCCTCGCGGGCCACGAAGAACAGCGGCACCAGCGCGGGGTCCGCAACCGGCTCGTCGAGGTACCAGACGATCTCGGGCAGGGCGGCGACGAACTCGTCCGGCTTGACCACCTTGGCGATGTGGCGGGCGCCGATCGCCTCCGCCGAGGCCACCGCGACGTCGATCTCGGAGAATCCCTCCCGCTCGAAACCGGTGGTGAACGTGATCAGCCGCGGGTTATGCCGGATCGCCAGCGCCGCGATGGCGGTGGAGTCGATTCCCCCGGAGAGGAACGCCCCGACCGTCACGTCGGCGCGCATGTGCTTGGCCACCGAGTCCTCGAGCACCGCGGTGATCTCGTCGTAGCGGGCCTGTTCGGTGCCGCGGGTGATCGCGGTGGCGGCGAACCGCGGCACGAAGTACCGGGTCACCTCCGGCTGCAGGCGGTCGGGACGGATCCGGGCGTAGCAGCCCGATTCCAGCCGGCGCACCCCGCGGTGCAACGTCTCGGGCTCGGGCACGTACTGCAAGACGGTGTAGTGTTGCACGGCCCGGTCATCGATTCGCGTGTCGAATCCGATCAACTCGGCCAAATCGAGCAGACACTTTTTCTCGCTGGCCACGGCCGTACCACCGGTACCGGTCGCCATGAACAGTGGCTTGATACCGAAAGGGTCTCGGGCGCAAAACAATTCGCGAGTAACGGTGTCCCACAACGCGAAGGCGAACATGCCGCGCAGCCGCGTCAAGACATCGGTACCCCAGTAGTGATAGCCGGCGACGACGGCCTCGCCGTCACCGTCGGTGGCGAAGACGGCGCCATGGCCGGTGGCCAGTTCGTCGCGCAGCTCCAGGTAGTTGTAGATCTCGCCGTTGAACACCAGCACGTAGCGATCGGGCGCCTCCGGCGGCCCCCAGCGCAGCGGCTGATGCGAATGCGCGATGTCGATGATGGAGAGCCGGTTGAAGCCGAAAACGACAGACCCGTCGGTATCCGGATCCACCCATGTGCCGGGCTCGTCCGGCCCGCGGTGGCGCATCGAATGCGATGCCCGCGCGATCGCATCGTCGGCCCGGGCGGCGGCCGCCTCCTCATCCCCAGCCTCCGGGGCCGCAACAAACGCCAGCAGACCACACACGGCGCCCCAGTATGCCGCACTTCGGGGGCGCCGGTGGACGTCGCACCCGGCACGTCGCGAAAGGTTGGGCGGACTGGCGGGCCGGGGTTTCGTCGCCCGGTCCGGGCGCGTGGTCTACGCTGCGTAGTATTCGATATCCGAGCAGGAGGCGCCAACGTGACCCCTCGCGAGCAGGACCGTTCGCAACCTTTGTCGCAGGGTAGGTTTCAGCGCCGTTCTGACGCCGCTACGGGCCCCGCGGGGCTTTCCCGTCGTCTCCGGCCGCTGGCGCTGGCCGTGACGCTGGGTGTGCTGGCGATCCTCCTGAGCGGATGCAGCAGCTGGGCCGATGCGCTGGCCCTGGGCTGGCCGAGGGGCATCACGCCTGAGGCGCAGCTCAATCGGGAGCTGTGGATCGGCGCGGTGATCGCCTCCCTGATCGTCGGGGCCATCGTGTACGGCCTGATCTTCTGGTCGTCGGCGTTCCACCGCAAAAAGGCGACCGACACCGAGCTGCCCCGTCAGTTCGGCTACAACATGCCGCTGGAACTGGCGCTCACGGTGACGCCGTTCCTCATCATCTCGGTGCTGTTCTACTTCACCGTGGTGGTGCAGGAGAAGATGCTGCACATCGCCAAGGATCCCGAAGTCGTGGTCGACGTCACGGCCTTCCAGTGGAACTGGAAGTTCGGATATCAGCGCGTCGCCTTCAAAGACGGCACGCTGACCTACGAAGGCGCGGACCCGGCGCGAAAGAAATCGATGGCATCCAAGCCGGAAGGTAAGGATGCCCACGGCGAAGAGCTCGTCGGGCCCATCCGCGGGCTCAACACGGCGGACCGTACCTACCTGAACTTCGACAAGGTCGAGACCCTGGGAACCAGCGACGAGATCCCGGTGCTGGTGCTGCCCGCCGGCAAGCGCATCGAATTCGATCTGGCGTCCGCGGACGTCGTCCACTCGTTCTGGGTCCCGGAGTTCCTGTTCAAACGCGACGTCATCCCGAACGCGGACGCGAACAACTCCGTGCACGTCTTCCAGGTCGAGGAGATCAAGACGCCGGGGGCGTTCGTGGGCCACTGCGCCGAGTTCTGCGGCACCTATCACTCGATGATGAATTTCGAGGTTCGCGTGGTGTCGCCCAACGACTTCAAGGCCTACCTGCAGCAGCGGATGGGCGGAAAGAGCAACGCCGCGGCATTGCAGGCGATCGGCCAATCTCCGGCCGCGGTGACCACGCACCCCTTCGATACCCGCCGCGGTCAGTTAAGCCAGTAGGTTAGGACACCAAATGCATATCGAAGCCAGGCTATTCGAGTTCATCGCCGGGTTTTTCTTTGTGGTTGCGCTGCTCTACGGGATCTTGACCGCGCTGTTCGCCACCGGCGGTGAGGAGTGGGTGGGTACCACCGCACTGGCGCTGACGGGTGGCCTGGCGCTGATCGTGGCCACCTTCTTCCGGTTCGTCGCGCGGCGGCTCGACACCCGGCCTGAGGACTACGAAGGCGCTGAGATCAGCGACGGAGCAGGGGAATTGGGCTTCTTCAGCCCGCACAGCTGGTGGCCGATCCTGATCGCGCTGTCGGGCGCGGTGGTGGCGGTGGGCATCGGGCTGTGGCTGCCGTGGCTGATTGTCGCCGGCGTGATGTTCGTCCTGACGTCGGTGGCCGGACTGGTCTTCGAGTACTACCTGGGTCCTGAGAAGCACTGATTCGCGGCATAAAGGTCACAATCAGATCACGTGATCGCTTGCGTCGTTCGCCACGACGGCATTGCCTGTTTTGGGTTCGGTAGTGTTTCGCCCAGGCAATGAGAAGTTTCCCAGCGCGCCCGGCAACGAGGTGGCCGCGGAGTCTTACGCGCAGGTGATGCAGTCGAACAGGGTAGGCAAAGGGCAGAGATGAGCGGGCCGAAACCCCCGGGATGGGAACCTGACGAACCCGATCCTGTCGACCCGATCAGCCACCAAGCGGAAGCCGGTGGCGAGCCTGCTGACGACGTGGAGCCCGCCGGCGACGACGATGTCGAGGGCGGGCCAGAACCCTTTGACGACCGTGCCGAATCGGCCGCGGGGGACCAGACGGACGCACATTCGCGTGCCTACTCGGCTCCGGAGTCCGAACATTTCACCAGCGGCCCCTACATGCCGCCCGATCTGCGGCTCTACGACTACGAGGACTACGAGGAGTCCGAGCAGGACGACGAACACAGCACCGCGCGCTGGCCGTGGGTGGTGGGGATCGCCGCGATCGTGGCCGCGATTGCGCTCGTCGTTTCGGTGTCGTTGCTGTTCGCGCGGACCGACACCACCAAGCTGGCCAACCCCAACCCCAACACCACCACCGTCCCGTCCACCCCACCGATGCAGGACGAGATCACGACCGCCAAACCGCCGCCGCCCCCGCCACCGACGACCGAACCGCCACCGCCCCCGACAGCAACGGAGACACAGACTGTGACGGTGACGCCTTCCCCGGCACCGCCGCCCCCGCCCGCACCCGCTCCGGCGCCGCCGGCGACCTCCACGGCGGCAGCGCCGCCGCCGCCGCCCACGACACCGGCCGGTCCGCGGCAAGTCACCTACTCGGTGACCGGCACCAAGGCCCCGGGCGACGTCATCTCGGTGACCTACGTCGACGCGTCCGGCCGGCGGCGCACTCAGCACAACGTGTACATCCCGTGGTCGATGACGGTCACCCCGATCTCGCAATCTGACGTGGGCTCGGTGGAGGCCTCCAGCCTGTTCCGGGTCAGCAGGCTCAATTGCTCGATCACGACAAGCGACGGAACCGTGCTGTCGTCGAACAGCAACGACTCGCCGCAGACGAGCTGCTGATGGTCAGCAAATATTCGGCATCTCGGCGCGGGTTGGGCGACGACACCATTTCGCCCGGGGTCATCGACCGCATTCTGGTCGGCGCGTGCGCCGCCATTTACCTGGTGTTGTTGGGTGTCAGCGTGGCCGCGGCCGTCGCGCTCACGGACCTGGGCAGGGGCTTTCACAAGACGGCCAGCAGCCCGCACACCACCTGGGTGTTGTACGCCGTCATCATCGTTTCCGCCCTGATCATCGCGGGCGCGATCCCAATACTGTTGCGGGCCCGCCGGATGTCTCAGTCCGAGCCGGCCGCCCAGGCGATGACCGCGCCGAACAGCCCCCCGGTGCGCCTCATGTCTCAGGCGCCGCGCACAACGGCGGAGCGGGCGCGGCAGGCGCCCGTGCAGGCGGCGGCGACACCGAAGTCGGACGCGGAGTGGTCGGGCGAGGCGGTAGACCGAGTCTGGTTGCGCGGCACGGTCATATTGACCAGCACGATGGGTGCGGCGCTGATCGCGGTCGCGACGGCGACCTACCTGATGGCGGTCGGTCACGACGGCGCGTCCTGGGTGGGGTACGGATTCGCCGGCGCCATCACCGCCGCGATGCCGGTGCTCGAGTGGCTGCATATCCGGCGGCTGCGCCGCGCGGTCGCCGAGCGCTAGCACGTGCTGCGGGTCCCGCAGCGGGCTTCGCGTCGCCGCCTCGGGTCGTCGTCGCCGTCGCATCGGTCTGTCGAGGAGCCGCGGCCGCGGCAGGTAAGCGACGTACACGACACACGTTGCGCTGGTTTATCTCTCGCGACGCGCGCCGGTGACGCCGACGTTAGGTCCGCCGCCGCGCGAGGCTCCGGAGGAGCCGCCGCGCCACGTCGGATAGCCGTGCCTAGTGCTCGCCGGCCTCGCCGTTGGGCGAACCCGCAATGCTGTCCTGGTGTTCGCGCAGTGCGGTCAGGGCACGCTGCTCGGAGCTGTGCGCCGCGTCCCGCAATGCCGCGTCCTCGGAGGCCGGATCGGCGAACATGAAGCTGCCGCTACCGGGCGAACCGGCCGAGCCCAGCTTGTTCATCTTCTTGGGCAGCGCCGCGCCCTGGTACTCGAGCGGCAGCGGGTGACCGTGGTCGTCGACCGGGCCCAGTGGCTGGTGCAGCTCGACGTAGGCGCCGTGCGGCAGCCGCTTGATGATGCCGGTCTCGATGCCGTGCTCGAGCACCGCGCGGTCGCTGCGCTGCAGTCCGATACACCACCGATAGGTGGCGAAGTAGACGATCGGCGGGAGGATCACCATGCCGATGCGCCCGATCCACGTCGTCGCGTTCAGCGAGATGTCGAACTTGAACGCGATGACGTCGTTCATCGCGCAGAGCGTCAGCAACATGTAGAACGAGATCGCCATGGCGCCGATCGACGTGCGCACCGGCACGTCGCGGGGACGCTGCAGCAGGTTGTGGTGCGCGTTGTCACCGCTGAACCGCTTCTCCAGGAACGGGTAGATGATCAGCAGGACGAAAATCGCGCCCATGATCAGCGCCACCCAGACCGCCGCCGGAATGGTGTGGTGCCAGAAGTAGAACTCCCATGGCGGCCAGATGCGGGCCAAACCCTCGGTCCACATCATGTAGAAGTCCGGCTGCGACCCCGCCGAGACGTGAGATGGCTTGTAGGGCCCCAGGTTCCAGATCGGGTTGATCTGCAGCAGACCACCCAGCAGGCCCAGCACGCCGACGATCGCGGCGAAGAACGCGCCGGACTTGACCGCGAACACCGGCATCACTCGCACGCCGACCACGTTGTGCTCGGTGCGACCCGGGCCGGGGAACTGGGTGTGCTTCTGGAACCACACCATGGCCAGGTGCAGCCCGATCAGCGCCAGGATGATCCCGGGCAGCAGCAGGATGTGCAGGGCGTACATGCGTGGGACGATGTAGCCCACCGCGTCACACTCATTGCCGACACCGCCGCAGGGGAAGTCGCCGCCGAACAACGCCCAGTGCAGCCAGGTGCCGATCACCGGCATGCCCAACGTGATCGACGACAGGGCGGCGCGCACCCCGATGCCCGACAACAGGTCGTCGGGCAGCGAGTAGCCGAAGTAGCCCTCGAACATGGCCAGGATGAGCAGCAGCGAACCGATGACCCAGTTGGCCTCGCGTGGCCGGCGGAACGCGCCGGTGAAGAAGATACGAGCCAGGTGGACCATGATCGCCGCCGAGAAGATCAGTGCGGCCCAGTGGTGGACCTGGCGGACGAACAGGCCGCCGCGCACCTCGAAGGAGATGTCGAGGGTCGACGCGAAGGCCTTCGACATGTCCACGCCGCGCAGCGGCTGGTACGCCCCGTTGTAGGTGACCTCGGCCATGGACGGGTCGAAGAACAGCGAAAGGTACACCCCGGTGAGCAGCAGCACGATGAAGCTGTACATCGCGATCTCGCCCAGCAGGAATGACCAGTGGGTGGGGAACACCTTGTTGAGCTGTCTGCGTACGGCAGCCGAGGGGTGATAGCGCGTGTCGATGTCCTCGCCCTGACGGGCCAGGACGTCGCCGATCTTCGGGGGACTCAATTTCGGACTCACGTTGTCGTCCTCTCCCAGAATGCCGGTCCGACGGGTTCGACGAAGTCGCCGTTGGCGACCAGGTACCCGTTGCTGTCGATGGTGATCGGCAGTTGCGCCAACGCGCGAGCCGCCGGCCCGAAGATCGGCTTGGCGAAGTGCAGCGCGTCGAACTGCGACTGGTGGCAGGGGCACAAGATTCGGTAGGACTGCTGCTCGTAAAGCGACGCGGGGCAACCCAGATGCGAGCAGACCTTCGTGTAGGCGAACAGCTCGCCGAAGTTGAAGCTCTCCTGGCCCTGCCGCTTGACCACGCGGTGCATGTCGGTGGGCCGAATTCGGACGAGCATCACCGGATTACGCACGCCCTGGTTGATCGCCCGTAGCTTTTCCTGCGATTCCGGGGTGGTGCCGTCACCGTCGGACTCCCGCCAGGGGAAGACGGTTTCCATGCCGCCGGCGTCGATGTCCCCGGGGCGCATCTTGACGAACGGCGACCCGGAGAAGCTGCCGGTGGCGCGCGCCAGATAGATGGTCTCGCCGTGGTAGCGCGGGGTCCAGCCCGAGGTCCACAGCACGGCCTTCTTGCCGTCGGCGGTGGGCACCACCGGCTTCCACGGGTTCTTGATCAGGCCACCAGCAAAGGCCACCAAGGTGGAGAGGCCGAACGCGCCCAGCCCCACGCCCAGCGACAGCCCGACCAGCTTGCGCCGCCCGATGGTGGAGCCGCTGTAGGCGTCCGCCAGGTTTGCCACGACCGTCTTGCGGTCGAGGTCGCGGGACGCGCCGTCATGGCGGTCCTGGATCGAAATCTCTTCGGGGATAAAGCGCTTCTGGTACAGGATGGTGCCGATGCCGATCGACAGGATCGACATCCCGAAGGTCAGGCCGTACAGCGGCGTGGCCAGCGTGTACAGCAGGCTCCCCGAGGCCTCCTTCGGCTTGTACTCCCACGGCCAGAACAGGAAGATCAGTAGCAGCGCCAGCGCGAAACCGCCGCCCAGCAAAAGCCAGAGGGCTACGCCACGCTCTGCGCGCTTTTCGGCTTTGGTGCCCTCGACCGGCCAGCGGTTTTCCTTGAACACGGTGTCGACGCCGTCGAGGTTGCCGCCCAGCGCCACCAGTTCCTGCTGCGACATCGCGGCCAGCGCCGCGTCGTCGGGCTCCTTCGTGCCGGCGCCTTGGGGGTTCCCGCCGGTGTCAGAGCCGCGAACGTGTCCCTGGTTCATTTTGCGCCGCTCCTCTCCCCCGCAAGCGGGAGGTGCCCCCACATCGCTTCGGCCCCCTCGCCGCTGCGCGGCTGGGAGGACCCCCACTGCATCGTCTCGGCGCGGTATACGGCGCCGCTCCTCCGCATCGCTGCGCTCTGCATCGTCTCGGGGCGGCTCATGCTCGTGCCCCAATCCACAGTGCCAGCCCGATGGCGGCGACCATCCCGATGATCCAGGCGGCCATACCCTCGGGTGCGGGCCCGAATCCGCCCAGCCCGTAGCCGCCCGGCTGACGCTCTTCGGTCACCGCCTTGACGTAACCGATGATGTCCTTCTTGGCTTCAAAAGACAGCTGACGGTCGGAGAACTTCGGCATGTTCTGCGGACCGGTCCGCATGGCCGCCAGGATTTGCTGCTCGTTGGCGGGTTCCAGGTTCGGCGCGTACTTACCGGACGACAGCGCGCCGCCCTTACCGGTGAAGTTGTGGCACGACGAGCAGTTCAGCCGGAACAGGTCACCGCCGCGGCCGAGGTCCTCGCCGCGCAGCGAGTGCATCGCCAGGCTGCCGTCGGGGTTGCGCACCGTCGTCGGGCCGCCGCCGTTGGCCTGCACGTAGGCGCCCAGCGCGTCGGTCTGCCCGTCGTCGAAGATGGGTTCCTTGCGGGGTGCCTGCGCCTCGCCGGTCATCGCCGGCATGCGGCCGGTGGACACCTGGAAGTAGACGGCTTCCTCGCCGACGCCGATCAGGCTCGGCCCGCGGTCCGGCACACCCTGCAGGTTGGCGCCGTGGCAGGACACGCACGACGTGTCGAACAGCTGCTTGCCGGTCCGCAGCAACGCCGAGTTGGACTCGTCCGCGACGGCCACCTGCGGGCGCGGGGTGAGCACGGCGGCCAGTCCGCCGGCGATGGTCAGCGCGATCAGCAGCAGCAGGCCGCCCGACAATCGGCGGCGCAGCCGCCGTCGCGAACGGTCACGCTGCCCTTGTCGCGGCTGAGGAAGCCGCGAACCGGATCGGATAGACCCCAGTTTCTTCAACCGAGCACTCCTGTTCGTCCAGCGCCTGCTCATCGGATGAAATAGATCACGGTGAACAGCGCGACCCACACGATGTCGACGAAATGCCAGTAGTACGAGACGACGATGCTGGCCGTAGCCTGCGCCGGGGTGAACTTACTCATCGCGGTGCGGGCCAGCAAGAAGATGAAGGCGATCAGGCCGCCGATCACGTGCAGACCGTGGAACCCGGTGGCCAGATAGAACACGCTGCCGTAGGCGCTGCCGGGGATGGTGGTCCCGTGACCCATCAGGTGGTAGTACTCGTAGCCCTGCCCGAGGACGAAGAACAGCCCCATCAGGAAGGTGATCACGTACCAGCGGCGCAGCCCGAACACGTCGCCGCGTTCGGCCGCGAACACCCCCATCTGGCAGGTGAACGACGACGCGATCAGCACCAATGTCACCGGGACGGCCTGGTACAGATTGAGCTCGGTCGGCGGCGGCGGCCACTTCCCGCCCGACTGGGCGCGGGCGGTGAAGTACATCGCGAACAGGCCGGCAAAGAACATCAGCTCGCTGGAAAGCCAGACGATGGTGCCGACACTGACCATGTTCGGTCGATTCAGCGAATGAACCCGTGACGTGATTGCAGTACCTGAAGTCCCGACAGCGCTGGTCACATCCGCAAGTATGACGCTTTGTAGTTGTTGAACTCCACCCGGGGCGGAAATTGATCTCCGGCGCGTCGCGCGCGCGTGCAGACCGGGCAGCTCGCAGCCGAGTTCGGTGGAGATTGGGGCTGGTTGGGACTGGTCTGGTCCTCGTGGGACCATCGGCTCGTGGCTTTGTCATCCGAGGCTTCGTCCGTTGGGGGGCCCTCCGGAGGTGCTCCGCAGGACGCGGGCGCGTCCGCGACCTCGTGGCCGCGCGTCCTGGCCCGGTTGACGGGCGGACAGGACCTGACCCGCGGGCAGGCCGCCTGGGCCATGGACCAGATCATGGCCGGCGAGGCGAGCGCCGCCCAGATCGCGGCCTTCGCGGTGGCGATGCAGGTGAAGGTCCCCACTTCGGCCGAAGTCATCGAGCTGGCCGAGGTCATGCTCAACCACGCGCTGCCGATGCCCGGCGGCGTCATCCGCCAAGACACCGTCGACATCGTCGGAACCGGCGGCGACGGCGTCAACACCGTGAACCTGTCCACGATGGCGGCGATCGTGACGGCCGCCGCGGGGGTGCCGGTGGTCAAACACGGCAACCGGGCGGCCTCGTCGTTGTCGGGCGGCGCCGACACGCTGGAGGCGCTCGGGATTCGCATCGACCTCGGCCCCGAGGAGGTGGCGCGCAGCCTCGCCGAGGTCGGCATCGGGTTCTGCTTCGCGCCGTTGTTCCACCCGTCGTATCGGCACACCTCCGCGGTGCGCCGCGAGATCGGCGTGCCGACGGTGTTCAATCTCCTTGGGCCGCTTACCAATCCGGCTAGACCGCGCGCCGGTTTGATTGGTTGCGCATTCGCCGACCTGGCCGAGGTGATGGCGGGGGTGTTCGCTGCCCGCCGGTCCAGCGTGCTGGTGGTGCACGGCGACGACGGGCTGGACGAGTTGACGACGACGACCACCAGCACCATCTGGCGGGTGCAGGCCGGCACCGTGGACAGGCTGACGCTCGACCCCGCCGGCTTCGGGTTTCCCCGGGCCGACCTCGACGATTTGTTGGGTGGGGACGCGCAGGCCAACGCGGCGGAGGTGCGTGCGGTGCTGGCCGGTGGCAAGGGTCCGGTGCGCGACGCCGTCATCCTCAACGCCGCCGGCGCGATCGTGGCCCACGCCGGGTTATCCAGTCGCGCCGAATGGTTGCCGGCGTGGGAGGACGGGCTGGCCCGCGCCGCTGCGGCCATCGATTCCGGCGCGGCCAAACAGCTGCTCGCGCGATGGGTGCGGTTCGGCCGGCACGTCTGAATCCTGGAGGGCTTGCGCCGTAACCTGTTCCGAGGCCAGGCGTGCCGAGCGTGCCACCTCCGCCCATGCCGCCCAGACGCCGGCTGATCGCAGCGGGGAAGCCCAGCCCGCGGCGTCGTGGGTGCCCTCGACCCGAACGATGCGCACGCCGGGGGCGCCGAGCCAGCGCGCGATCAGCGCGGTCTCCTCGACCAGCGCCCCGCCCAGCGGGGCCGGTGCGGGCAGAATCGCTTGTGCCCCAGCGGTAATCGCGTCGACGACCGGCATCGGCGGCACCCCCCGCCCGGCGTTGCCGGCGGCGGCGAGTTGGCCGTAACGGATGACGGCGAGGTGATAGCCGCCGTGGCCGTCGGGCGCGGCGGCGATCAGCTCGGGCAGCGCGGCCAGGGCGCGCAGCCGTTGACCGCGCCACAGCGTCTCGACCGCGGCCGCGGTGCGGTCGCGCAGTCGCGCGGCGCTCTCGAAGTGACGCCGCTCGGCCAGCGCGCTGACGTGGTCGATGGCGGCGGTCAGAGCGGTGTTGTCCGCGCCGTCGACCAACGCCGCGATCCGCGCGACGGCCGCCGCGTATTGAGTGGCCGTGGTGTCGCGCGCGGCCGGGCACGGCGAGACCTCCGCCTCGGCGCACAGGGGCCCGTGTAATGCCGAGCGGCCCAGCCGGTTGGTGCAGGTTCGTAGCCCGGTGAAGCGGGCCAGCAGGGTGGCCGTGTCGGTGGCGTCGGCGCGGGCCCGGAACGGGCCGATGGCGCGATCGTGCCGCGGCGCGCGCACCACCGCCAGGCGCGGGAACGCCTCGTCGGTCAGTGCCACCCACCACCAGCGCTGCGGGAACCTGGACCGCCGGTTGTACGGCGGGGCATGCGCGGCCAGCAGCCGCAGCTCACGCACACCGGCCTCCAGCGCGTGGGCGCACTCGACGTGGTCGACCGCGCCGGCCAGCGTGACCATCTCCTTCATGCGGCCGCGGGGATCGGCGCCGGTGAAGTACTGGCCGACCCGGCGCCGCAGGTCGACGGTCGTGCCGATGTAGAGCACCTCGCCCGACGGCCCGCGGAACAGATACACCCCCGGCCGGTGCGGCAGCCCCTCGGCGAGCACCCGTTTGCGGCGCTGCGTCGGTGTCACGTCGGGCAGGTAGGAGCGCAGGTCGGCGTAGGTGTGTACGCCCTGGTTGCCCACCCGCTCGATGAGGGCGTGCAGGACGTCAACGGTGGCCCGCGCGTCGTCGAGGGCGCGGTGGGTGGGTTGGGTGGCGACGGCGAACAGCCGCGCCAAGGCGGCCAGCCGCACGCTGGGGGCTTCCTCGCGGCTGAGCACCCGGCGGGCCAGCCGGACGGTGCACAGCACCTGCGGCCGTGGCCAGGCGATATCGCACTGTTGCGCGGCGGCGCGCAGGAAGCCCATGTCGAAGCCGGCGTTGTGCGCCACCAGCACGGCGTTCCCGGCGAACTCCAAAAACATCGGTAGCACGGCGTCGATGGTCGGCGCGTCGGACACCATCGCCGTGGTGATGCCGGTCAGCTGCACGATCTGGGGTGGGATGGTGCGCTGCGGATCAATCAGGGTGGCGAGCTCGCCGAGCACCACGCCGCCGCGCACCTTGACCGCGCCGATTTCGGTGATGGCGTCCGGCAGTGTTCCCTCGGCGCCTTTGGTGCGTCCGCCGGTGGTCTCCAGGTCCACCACGACGAAGGTGGTGTCGCGTAATGAGAGCTCGTCAGTCGTGAAGGGCGACCCCACGTCGGCGAAGCTCAGCTGAGTCGCGCCACGTGCACCCACGGGGGTGACGTTAAGCACGACGACCGACACCCGGGCCGGGGGATCACGGCCAGGGATAGATGTCGGTGCCCGTGGTTACCGTTCGGGCAGTGCGGCGTGATGTTCGCCCACCCGGCTCGCAGAGCCAGACCGAGAGGACCGACCCGATGGCACCAAGAACTGGACCGACCGATGTCGCCACGCCGCCGCCAGACCCGGGGGCGCCGGTGGTCATCGACTGTGACGACTGCGCGGCGCGCGGCCCCGGCTGCCGCGACTGTGTGGTCAGCGTGATACTCGGGGTCCCGGATACTTTATTGCAGGATGAACGGGCGGCATTGGAAGTTCTCGCCGAGGTTGGCTTGGCGCCGCGACTTCGTCTGGTCCCGATTCGTCGGGGTCTCGGATCTGGTGTAGCCTAAATGCCTTGTCCGCCAAAGGTCCTCGCGCCACGCGAAACGATTCACATAGAAATGACAGAATTCTTTCTAATTTCTTAACCGCTCGCTTTGGACAAACGCAGATATCGTTTCGTAACCTGTTTGAGACCTAAACCCGCTCGACGACCATGATTCGTCGATGGCCGTTTAAGGAAGCAAATCTTGAGGCTTGACTCTAGGTACCCGGTTGCGCGTGTCCTGACACGTTCGGCCATGGGGACGCTAGCTGGCTTCGCGATCTTGTGCGGTGTGGTGACCGCCCCCTCGTCGGCGGACCCGGCCGAAGACGCCATGGCGAAACTCAACGAGCTGTCCCGCCAGGCCGAGCAGACCACCGAGGCGATGCACAGCGCCCAGCTCGACCTGAAGGACAAGCTGGCCGCAGAGCGCGCGGCCGACAAGAAGCACACGGACGACCAGGCCACCGTGGACGCGGCGAAGGCCCATTTGGCGTCGTACCAGACCTCCGTCAACAACCTGGCCGCGGCGACCTACATGGGCGGTCACGTCGACGGCATGGAAGCCATCTTGACGGCCGGTTCGCCGCAGGGGCTGATCGACAAACTCGCGGTGCAGCGGGTGATGGCGACGCAAATGGCGAGCCAGATGAAGAGCTACCGGATCGCGGGAGAGCAGGCCGCCAAAGCCGAGCGGGAGTCCGCGAAGTCCGCCGCGGACGCCAAGAGCGCGGCCGAGCAGGCCGCCGCGGTTCGAGCGAGCTTGCAGTCCAAGCAAAGTCAGCTGCAGGTGCAGATCGCGGTGGTCAAGTCGCAATACCTGTCTTTGACCGCCGACCAGCGCACCGCGCTCGCCGACCCCGGCGCGGCGGTCCCCGCGGCAGCGCCGGGCCCCGGTGCTCCGGCGCCGGACGCAGCACCCCCCGGCGCACCTCCGGCAGCCGGGCAGGCGCCGGGTGAGGCGCCGCTTCCCGGTGGAATGCCCGGTATGGCTCCCGGCGGGGTCGGCGGCGGTGACCGCGCCACCGTCGTGCAGGCCGCGCTGACCCAAGTCGGTTCGTCTTACGTCTGGGGTGGCGCCGCGCCGGGCGGATTCGACTGCTCCGGCCTGGTGATGTGGGCGTTCCAGCAAGCCGGCATCTCGTTGCCGCACTCCAGCCAGGCGATGGCCCACGGCGGTCAACCCGTTTCGCTGTCGGACCTGCAGCCCGGAGACGTGCTGACCTTCTACTCCGACGCCTCGCACGCGGGCCTCTACATCGGTGACGGCATGATGATCCATTCCTCGACCTACGGTGTGCCGGTACGGGTGGTGCCGATGAACTCCTCCGGCCCGATCTACGACGCTCGCCGTTACTAGACACCCCGCGCCGCGGCGCCGGCGGCTTCCAATGCTGCTGACGTGGGTATTCGTCGTCGAGCTGATCGTGACCGCGGCCGCGCCGTTCGACGCGGAACGGAACAACAGGATCCGGCCCCCACAGCTGATTACGCCCACCCACAGCCAGGTCAACGCCTCGGCGAAGTCGATCGTCGTCGGCGACCGCACCGTCCGACTGCTGGGCCTCGGCGGCCCATCGAGTGAGCGTTTGTTGTTCCGGGTGGCCGCGGGCATGGGCGCCGCGATCAGCGCCGTGGAGGCATTCTGGGGCGTCGACTGGACACGCGAAATCTCGGTGGTTGCGGCCGGCACGGACGAGGAATTTCGCGCCGACGCCGGCGGGGGACCGGCGTCACAGTGGGCCGATATCGCGGCCGCGACCGTCTCCGACCGGGTCGATCCCGTTCGCCGGATCGCCCTTGGCCAACGGATCGTGTTCGCGCCGGGTGCTGCCAACATGAGCGCGGCGTCACTGCGAATCGTGTTGGCCCACGAGCTTTTTCACTACGCCGCACGCGCGGACACCGTCGCGGACGCGCCCCGCTGGCTCACCGAAGGGGTCGCCGACTTCGTCGGTCGCCCACCGACGCCGGTGCCCACCGATGGGTTGCTGCCCATGACGCTGCCATCGGACAGCGACCTGGACGTGCCGGGGGCGCAGCGCTCGCTGGCCTACGACCACGCCTGGTGGTTCGCCCGTTTCGTCGCCGACACCTACGGAACGCCGAAGCTGCACGATCTGTACCTGGCGACCTGCGGCATCAGGCGCGCCGACCTGACTACCGCCGCCCAGGACGTGCTGGGCACCAGCCCGACGGGCCTGCTCACCGGCTGGCGCCAATGGCTGACCCACTAGGGGTGCATCGCGGGGCTCAGGCCGTGTGCACGGACCGCGTCGCCGCCACGCTAGCCTGACGCACGTGAGTCGGGTCCTGCTGGTAACCAACGACTTTCCGCCCCGCCCGGGTGGCATCCAGTCGTACCTCGGCGAGTTCGTCGGTCGGCTGGTGGCGGCCCAGTCGCATTCGGTGACGGTGTACGCGCCGCAATGGAAGGGCGCCGAGGCCTACGACGAGGCCGCCGGCTACCGCGTGGTGCGTCACCCGGGCACCTTGATGCTGCCCGGCCCGGCGGTCGATGCCCGGATGCGACGGTTGATCGTCGAGCACGGCATCGAGACCGTCTGGTTCGGGGCGGCCGCACCGTTGGCGCTGCTGGCCCGGCGTGCTCGTGCGGCGGGGGCGAGTCGAGTGCTGGCCAGCACGCACGGCCACGAAGTGGGGTGGTCGATGCTGCCGGTCGCGCGCTCGGTGTTGCGCCGCATCGGCGAGGACACCGACGTCGTCACGTTCGTCAGCCGCTATACGCGGTCACGCTTCGCGCCGGCCTTCGGGCCCAACGCGTCCCTGGAATACCTGCCCTCCGGCGTGGACACCGACCGGTTTCAGCCCGATCCGGCCGGCCGTGCCGAGTTGCGTCAACGCTACGGGTTGGGCGAGCGGCCCACCGTGGTGTGCGTGTCTCGGCTGGTGCCACGCAAAGGCCAGGACATGCTCATCAAAGCGTTGCCCTCGATCCGGCAGCGCGTCGAGGGAGCCGCCCTGGTCATCGTCGGCGGCGGCCCCTATCTGGAATCGCTGCAGACGCTGGCCCGCGACTGCGGGGTGGCCGACGAGGTGATTTTCACCGGCGGAGTACCGGCCGCCGAATTGCCCACGCATCACGCGCTGGCTGACGTATTCGCGATGCCCTGCCGCACCCGCGGTGCCGGCCTGGACGTCGAAGGACTGGGCATCGTCTTCCTGGAGGCCTCGGCGAGCGGCGTGCCCGTCGTCGCGGGCAGATCCGGGGGAGCCCCAGAAACGGTGCGGCACAACGAAACCGGCCTCGTCATCGATGGTTGCTCGGTGACCGAAATCGCCGACGCCGTCACCGGGCTGCTGACCGACCGGGACCGGGCCGCCGCGATGGGCGCGGCCGGGCGCGACTGGGTGACGGCCCAGTGGCGCTGGGACACCCTGGCGGCACGGCTGGCCGCGCTGCTCGGCTAGTGGTGCCGAGCGCTCGCGGTCAGTCCTTTTCGTAGATGGCCTCGATGTCGGAGGCGAACTTCTCGGCCACCACGTTGCGCTTGACCTTCATCGTCGGCGTCAATTCCCCGGTGTCCTCGGTGAAATCGACGGGCAGGATGCGGAACTTGCGGATCGACTCGGCGTGCGACACCGCCTGATTGGCGTCCTTGACGGCCGCATCCACCTCGGCGACGAGGTCGGGGTCGGTGGCCAGATCGGCCACCGAGGTGCCGGCCCCCTTCTGGTTGCGCTGCTTCCAGCCGTCGAATGCCTCGGGATCGATGGTGATCAACGCGCCGATGAACGGCTTGTTGTCGCCCACCACCATGGCCTGACTGATCAGCGGATGCGCCCGCAGCCGGTCCTCCAAGGTGGCGGGGGCGACATTCTTGCCGCCCGCGGTGACGATGATTTCCTTTTTCCGCCCGGTGATCCTCAAAAAGCCGTCCTCGTCGAGCACGCCCAGGTCTCCGGTCTTGAACCAGCCGTCGGTGAAGGCGTCGTCGGTGGCCCGCTCGTTGCGCCAGTAGCCGCTGAACACCACGCCGCCGCGCACCAGCAGTTCGCCGTCGTCGGCGATGCGCATGCTGTTGCCGGGCAACAACGTTCCGACGGTGCCGACCTTTACGTTGCCGACCTGGTTGACGGTGATCGCCGAGCTGGTCTCGGTCAGGCCGTAGCCCTCATGGATGGTCAGCCCCACGCCGCGGTAGAAGTGCCCGAGTCGCGACCCCAGCGGCGCGCCACCCGACACGGACGCATGGCAGTCGCCGCCGAGCGCCGCGCGCAGCTTGGCGTACACCAGCCGGTCGAACAGCGCATGCTTGGCGCGCAGCACGGGCCCCGGCCGGCCGCGGTCCTGGGCCTCGCTCCAGCCGACGGCGGTCTGCACGGCCATGGCGAAGATCCGGCCCTTGCCGTCGTTCGCGGCGTTTTGCGCGGCCGTGTTGTAAACCTTTTCGAACACCCGCGGAACCGACACCACCACGGTCGGTTTGAACACGGCGAACATCGGCAGCAGGTTCTTGATGTCGCTGGTGAATCCGACGGTCACCTTGTTGGCGAACGCGGACAAGGTGAGCGAGCGCGCCAGCACGTGGGCCAGCGGCAGGAAGATCAGCAGCCGCTGCCCCTCGTGCAACAGCGTCGGCAGGCTCTCCTTGGCGCCGCGGGTCTCATAGAGCAGGTTGGAATGCGTCAGCTGGCAGCCCTTGGGCCGCCCGGTGGTGCCCGAGGTGTAGATGAGTGTCGCGGGATCCACGGCCCGCAGCGCCACGAGGCGCGCGGTCAGCTCGGCCGCGTCGACCGACTTGCCGGCCTCGACGAGCTGGTCGAGCGCATTGGGGCCCGAACCGTCGATGTGCAGCACCCGGCGCAGGGCGGGCAGTTCGGCGGTCAGCTCGGTGACCATCGCCGCGTGTTCGTCGGTTTCGGCGAACACCAGCACCGCCTCGGAGTCCGCCAGCACCCAGCGCACCTGTTCGGCCGACGACGTCTCGTAGATCGGCACGGTGACCCCGCCGACCGCCAAGATCGCCAGGTCGAGGATCGCCCATTCGTAGCGGGTGGCCGAGAAGATCGACACCCGGTCGCCGGCCTCTATTCCCAGGGAAATCAAACCCAGTGCGGCGGAGCGGATCTGATCAGCCGCCTCGGCACAGGTGACGTCCGTCCACTCCCCGTCGACTTGACGTTGGTAGATGACAAAGTTCGGATCGTCGCGCTCGTGCTCGAAGACCATCGCCGCGATGTTGTCGTCTTCGGCGACCGAAAAGCGGGCGGGGACGCTGTACTCACGCACTCTTATGACCTCAATTGACCTCGTGACGTTTCCCGGCAGCCGGGTTCCTGTTGACCAGCCTAATCCGAGCATCGATCCAGCACGGCCGTAGTCGGTGCGGCCGGTACCACGATTGCCTGCCGCGGCGCCCGGCACGCCCTCGGCGGGACACCGCGGGCGGGTGTGTGAAGCTGTGGTCATGAACAGCATCCAGATCGCGGATGAGACGTTTGTGGCCGCCGACGGCGCACGGGTGGGCGCCGCGGTCGCAGATCAGTCGAGCTGGCGCCGCTGGTGGCCGGACCTGCGGTTGCAGGTCGTCGAGGACCGCGCGGACAAAGGCGTCCGGTGGTCGGTCACCGGCGCGTTGACCGGGACCATGGAGGTCTGGCTGGAACCGTCGCTGGACGGGGTCGTGTTGCACTACTTCCTGCACGCCGAGCCCACCGGGGTGGCGGCCTGGCAGCTGGCCAAGCTGAACCTGGCGAAAATGACGCACCGCCGCCGAGTGGCGGGCAAAAAAATGGCCTTTGAGGTCAAGACGACACTGGAACGGTCACGTCCGGTCGGAGTTTCTCCGGTAGTTTAACCGGGTCGGGTTCGCGCAGAGAGTACCGTGTCGGACCGAGACCCGCGGGGGTTCCTGCACGGCAGGCCCAGGAAGCCGGGTCGGTCCGCCGGCGGGAGAGAGGGCAGCAACCAGGTGGCGGAGAAGACGACGCAAACCATCTACATCGAAGCCGACCCGGGCACCGTGATGCAGGTGATCGCGGATATCGATTCCTATCCGCAATGGATCTCGGAATACAAGGAAGCCGAGGTGCAGGAGAAGGACGCCGACGGCTACCCGAAAGTGGCGCGGATCGTCATGGACGCCACCGTCCTCAAAGACACCATGGTCATGTCCTACCGATGGCCCAAAGATCGCCAATCGGTCAGCTGGACGCTGGTCTCGAGTTCGCTGCTGCGCTCCCTCGAAGGCTCATACCGGTTGGCGCCCAAAGGATCCGGCACCGAAGTCACCTACGAACTCTCCGTCGACCTGGTCATGCCGATGATCGGCCTGCTCAAGCGCAAGGCCGAGCGGCGTTTGACCGACACCGCGTTGAAGGATCTGAAGAAACGAGTCGAGGCTGAGTGAAACGGCTGAGCCCACCCCGGCCCGGATCAGTCTCTTCGTTGGCAAAGGCGGGGTAGGGAAATCCACCCTGGCCTGCGCCACCGCGGTCAGTGCCGCAAGCGCGGGGCTGCGGGTGCTGGTGGTGTCCACCGACCAGGCGCACTCGCTGGGTGACGTGCTGGGCATCCCCGTCCCGCCCAGCCAGGGCGAGCTGGTGCGGGTGCTCGCCGATGACGCGGAGGCCGGCGGCGGGTTTCTCGATGCGCTGGCCTTGGACACCCTGGCCCTGCTCGAGGTCCGGTGGCGGGACGTCGTCGCCACATTGGACCGGCGGTTCCCCGACTCCGAACTGGGCGCCATTGCGCCCGAAGAGCTTTCGGCGCTACCCGGTGTTCAGGAGGTGCTCGGGCTGTACGCGGTCGGTGAGCTGGCCGGCTCCGGGCGGTGGGACCGCGTGGTGGTCGACTGCGCGTCGACCGCGGATGCCCTGCGGATGTTGACGTTGCCCGCCACCTTCGGCCTGTACGTCGAGCGGGCGTGGCCGCGGCATCGCCGGTTGTCCGTCACCGCCGACGACACCCGGTCGGCGGCGGTGGTGGGGCTGCTCGAGCGCATCAGCGCCAGCGTGGAGGCGCTCAGCGCGTTGCTCACCGACGGTGAGTTGGTCAGTGCGCATCTGGTGTTGACCCCCGAACGGGTGGTCGCCGCGGAAGCGGCTCGGACGCTGGGGTCGCTGGCCTTGATGGGCGTGCGCGTCCAAGAGCTGATCGTGAACCAGGTTCTGCGGCAAGACGAGTCGTACGAGTACCGCAACCTGCCCGAACACCCGGCCTTCTACTGGTACACCGAACGCATCGCCGAACAGCAGAGTGTGCTCGACGAACTCGACGCCACCATCGGTGAGGTGGCCCTCGTGATGACCCCGCACCTGTCCGGCGAACCGATCGGCACCAAGGCGCTGGGGGCACTGCTCGATGCCGCCCGACGGCGGGGCGGTATGGCGCCGCCGGGCCCGTTGCGGCCCACCGTCGACCTGGAATCCGGGACGGGACTTGGGTCCATCTACCGGATGCGGTTAGCGTTGCCGCAACTCGATCCGTCGGCGCTGACATTGGGGCGGGTCGATGACGACCTGATCATCAGCGCCGGCGGATTGCGGCGCAGGGTGAGATTGGCGTCCGTGCTTCGGCGCTGCACGGTGCTGGACGCCCGCCTGCGGGGCAGCGAGCTGACAGTGCGTTTTCGACCAGACCCGGAGGTGTGGCCTAGGTGAGCGGGGCTCATCCCGAAATCGGTCCGGAGCTACGCAGGCTCGCCCAGTCGATCCTGGACGGAATCGACCCCGCGGTGCGCGCCGCGGCGGCGCTGACGGCGGGCGCGGGACCCGGAACCGGTAAATGCCAGCAGGTGTGGTGCCCGGTGTGCGCGCTGGCGGCGTTGGCGACCGGCGACCAACACCCCTTGCTCACCGCGATCGCCGACCACAGCATGGCCTTGCTCCAGGTGATCCGCGACATCGTCGACGACATCGACCGGGCGTCCAAACCGACGCCGGAACCGCCGCCCGATGGTCCGCCCGGCGGTGCGGCCGACGCCGGCGATGCCGCCTCGCGGACCCGTTATCAGCCCATCCCGGTCACCGTGGACGAGTGAGGAGGCTGCGCCGCGGGTGGTCCCTTCGTGTGGGGATGGGTACAGTTGGCGCAGAACATCGACGGGTGTAGCCGAGAGGGAGAGCCATGTGGTATTGGCTAGTCAAGTACGTGCTCCTAGGCCCGTTGCTGTCGCTGCTGGGACGGCCGAAAGTTGAAGGCCTAGAACACATTCCGAGTTCCGGACCGGCGATACTGGCGAGTAATCATCTGGCCGTGATGGACAGTTTCTATCTGCCGCTGGTGGTGCGGCGCCGAATCACGTTCCTGGCGAAGGCGGAATATTTCACCGGCACCGGTTTCAAGGGGTGGTTCCAGCGGTGGTTCTTCACCGCCGTCGGGCAGGTGCCGATCGACCGTACCGACGCCGACAGCGCCCGGGCCGCGCTGAGGACCGCGCAACAGGTGCTGGCGCAGGGCAAGCTGCTGGGCATGTACCCCGAAGGCACGCGGTCGCCGGACGGCCGGCTGTACAAGGGCAAGACGGGGTTGGCGCGGCTGGCCCTGGAGACCGGGGTCCCGGTGATCCCGGTCGCGATGATCGGCACCAACGTCGTCAACCCGCCCGGGACGAACATGTTGCGGTTCGGCCGGATCACCGTTCGCTTCGGCGAGCCGATGGACTTCTCGCGGTTCGACGGGCTGGCCGGTAACCGCTTCATCGAGCGGGCCGTCACCGACGAAGTGATCTACGAGCTGATGGGGTTGTCCGGCCAGGAATACGTCGACATTTACGCGGCCAGCCTGAAAAAAGGCGACACCGGTGAGGCGGCCGACGGCGAGGCCGTGCGGATTCCCGAGACCGCTGCCGGTTAGCCGACGGCGGTAACCGGCGCCGCCAACTGCGGCGGGGCGGTGTCCCGCGAAATTCCACGGGCGGTGACGGTGATGCCGGCCGCGACGATGACCGCCAGCGCCCACCACACGTAGGACATCCCGGCAAGTTGGCGCCACCAGACCGCGCTCGCCTCGTGATGCTTGGGGAGCAGATCGATCGGCGTCCACCTCATCAGCGCCACCCCGATGGCACTGATGACCATCAGCAGCGCGTTGCGGCGGCGCCAGGCCACGATTCCCGTCACCAGCACCGCCGGCAGCACCCACACCCAGTGGTGTGACCACGACACCGGCGATACCACCAGCCCGAACAACGCGACGCAGACGAGCGCGAGCGTGGGCTCGTCGGCGCGCAGCACCCGCCGCATCGCCCAGACCGTCACCGCCAGCACCAGCAGCGACGCCGCCACCCACAGCAGGAAGCGTTCCTGCTGGGACAGCCCCAGCCGCGCGAGGCCGCCGGCGATGTTCTGGTCGGTGTTCAGCGTCGCGGCGCCGATCCGATCGGTGTGATGCAGGGTGTGCGTCCAGTACTCCCACGAGTCGTTCCACGCCAGGACGAAACCCAGCAGCGTCGCCCCCACGAACGACGCGAGCGCCGTCAGCGCCGCACGGTAATCGCGGCGCAGCAGGAAATAGAGCAGAAACACCGCCGGCGTCAGCTTCAGCGCCATGCCCAGCCCCAGCAGCAGCCCCCGCGGCCACGGCGTGCGGCGTGGCACGCAGTCGGCGATCACCAGCGTCATCAGCACCACATTGATCTGACCGAAGGCGAAGTTCGAGCTGATCGGTTCCAGCCAGATCGTCGCCGCCGCAGCGGCGACGATGGCCAGCCACCACCGGCGCAGCCAGGCCGGGCCGGGCAACACCGTGGAGGTGCTCCAGACGTCTAGCCGGGTCAGCACGATCACCGTCGACACGACCAGCAGCACCAACGTCAGGGCGGTGATCGCGACACTCGCGGCCGGCATGTGCATCCAGGCGAACGGGCAGAACACGATGGCGGCCAGCGGCGGATAGGTGAACGGCAGATCCACGATCGGGGTGTGGAACATCACATCTCCGCGGTACAGCGGATGCCCGTCCATCCAGGCCCGGGCGCCCATCTGATAGACGTCGATGTCGATGCGATAGGGCGTGTGCCCGAACAACTGCCACGCCGTGTAACTCAGCCCCGCCGCGGCCAGCAGCCAAGCCAGGCCCCACCACAGCGCCCACCCGGGTCGATTGCCCACGCCGGGCGCCTGCCGTGTACTCATGTCGCACAACAGCGTAATGGGTGCCCGGGCCCGGACACCCCTGGTGCAGCGCGGCTCCCACGACCTCGGCGCGCCGAGGCGTAGGTTTCAAGAGTGCTCCACTCGTTCGTGGACGAGATGTCCCGATGGTTCGAACATGACATTCACGACCGGGGCCACCTGCCACTGTTGTGCTGCCTGGTGGCCTTCATCCTGACGTTTTTCGTCACGCGGACGTTCGTGCGCTTCATCCGTCACGGCGTCGACAACGGCCGGCCCACCAGGTGGTGGCACCCGCGCAACGTCCACGTCGGGGGAGTGCACATCCACCACGTGACGTTCGGGGTGGTCCTTACCCTGCTGTCCGGGCTGACGCTGGTCACCCTGTCCATCGACGGGCACGAGCCCCAGTTCATGGTGGCCGCCACCTTTTTCGGGATCGGGGCCGCCCTGGTCCTCGACGAGTACGCGCTGATCCTGCACCTGTCCGACGTCTACTGGTCCGAGGACGGCCGCACGTCGGTCGATGCGGTCTTTGCCGCCGTGGCGGTGGCCGGGCTGTTGATCATGGGCCTGCACCCGCTGATGTTCTTCCTGCCGATCTGGCATGACGCCAATTCGGTGGCGCTGCGGGCCGTGGTGGGCGGCGCCATGGCGTTGACGCTGCCGCTGGCCGTCGTGGTGGTGCTCAAGGGCAAGGTCTGGACCGGCCTGCTCGGCATGTTCCTCGTCGTCCTGCTGGTCATCGGTGCGATCCGGCTGTCGCGCCCGCACGCTCCCTGGGCCCGCTGGCGGTACTCCACGCATCCGGAGAAGATGCGTCGCGCGCTGCAGCGCGAAAGGCGGCTGCGCCGCCCGGTGGTGCGGGCCAAGCTGTATTTGCAGTGCGCCATCGCCGGCACGCCACGGTTTCCGGACCCACACGCGGTCGATGCCAGGCTGGACGACGAGATTCATCCCGCCCCGGCTCCCACCGGTCCCATCCTGATCGGCAGATAACCCGCAGCCCCGCTCGCCGCTGCTTGATTGACCGGCTCCTTCTTCGTGCCGTGCCGGCACTCGTCGTCACCGGTCTAGGCTTCTTCCGGTGCGGTACTTCTACGACACCGAATTCATCGAGGACGGCCGCACCATCGAACTGATCTCGATCGGGGTGGCCGCCGAAGACGGCCGCGAATACTACGCGGTGTCCACGGAATTCGATCCCGAGCGCGCCGGGCCGTGGGTGCGCGCCAACGTGCTGCCCAAGTTGCCGCCCCCGGCGTCGCAGTTGTGGCGCTCACGCAGGCGGATCCGCGAGGACCTGGCCGAATTCTTCGGCCTAAATTCAGGCAACGCGGCCGCTGAGCCGATCGAACTGTGGGCGTGGGTGGCGGCCTACGACCACGTGGCCTTGTGCCAGCTGTGGGGCCCGATGCCCGACCTGCCGCGCGACATACCCCGTTTCACCCGGGAGCTGCGGCAACTGTGGGAAGACCGGGGCAGCCCGCGGATGCCGCCGCGGTCGCCCGATGCCCACGACGCGCTGGTCGACGCCCGCGATCAGCTCCGCCGATTCCGGTTGATCACATCCGCAGACTGAACCGTAGAGCCCGGATGAACGGCGTTCGCGCTGATCAGCCGGGACCAACGGCGCCCGCGCCCCGGTTACGATGGACCGATGAACTGGACCGTCGACATACCGATCGATCAGCTGCCGCCGCTGCCGCCGCTGCCGACCGATCTGCGGGCGCGGTTGGACGCGGCTCTGTCCAAGCCGGCCGCCCAGCAGCCCAGCTGGCCGGCCGATCAGGCGTCGGCGATGCGCACGGTCCTGGAGAGCGTGCCGCCGGTGACGGTGCCGTCGGAAATCGTCCGGCTGCAAGAGCAGCTGGCCCAGGTGGCCAGGGGTGAGGCGTTCCTGCTGCAGGGCGGCGACTGTGCGGAGACGTTCACCGAGAACACCGAACCCCATATCCGCGGCAATGTGCGCACCCTGCTGCAGATGGCGGTCGTGCTGACCTACGGCTCGAGCATGCCGGTGGTCAAGGTGGCCCGCATCGCGGGGCAGTACGCGAAACCGCGATCGGCCGACGTCGACGCGCTGGGGCTGAAGTCCTACCGCGGCGACATGATCAACGGCTTCGCCCCGGACGCCGCGGTGCGCGAGCATGACCCGTCAAGGTTGGTGCGCGCCTACGCCAATGCCAGCGCGGCGATGAATTTGGTTCGGGCGCTGACGTCTTCGGGATTGGCCTCGCTGCATCTGGTCCACGACTGGAACCGCGAATTCGTCCGGACCTCGCCGGCCGGCGCCCGCTATGAGGCGCTGGCCACCGAGATCGACCGCGGTCTGCGTTTCATGAGCGCCTGCGGTGTGGCGGATCGCAACCTGCAGACCGCCGAAATCTACGCCAGCCATGAGGCTTTGGTGCTCGACTACGAGCGGTCGATGCTGCGCCTGTCCGAGAGCGAGGGCGGCGAACCTCAGCTGTATGACCTGTCGGCGCACACCGTGTGGATCGGTGAGCGGACCCGCCAGCTCGACGGCGCGCACGTCGCCTTCGCGGAGGTGATCGCCAACCCGATCGGCGTCAAGGTCGGCCCGACGATCACCCCGGAGCTGGCCGTCGAATACGTCGAGCGGCTCGACCCGCACAACAAGCCCGGCCGGCTGACATTGGTGAGCAGGATGGGCAACAACAAGGTGCGCGACCTGCTGCCACCGATCGTGGAGAAGGTCCAGGCCGCCGGCCACCAGGTGATCTGGCAGTGCGATCCCATGCACGGCAACACCCACGAGTCATCCAACGGCTACAAGACTCGGCACTTCGACCGGGTTGTCGACGAAGTGCAGGGTTTCTTCGAGGTGCACCGCGCGCTGGGCACCCATCCCGGTGGCATCCACGTCGAGATCACCGGGGAGAACGTCACCGAGTGTCTTGGTGGGGCGCAAGACATCTCGGACACCGACTTGGTTGGCCGCTACGAGACCGCGTGCGACCCGCGGCTGAACACCCAGCAGTCGCTGGAGTTGGCCTTCCTCGTCGCCGAGATGCTGCGCGACTAGGCTTCACCCTCCGGCGAGCGTGCGTGTTGGTACGACGACACGCCGTCGCCGACGTACAAATGTGAAGGCTCGCGGAAAGAAAGACCTACAGCAGTCCGTTGAGGTTGCTTCCGATGGTCCACGCCGCGGTCGCGACCAACCCGGTGAGCGCCAGCACCAGCGCCACCCACACCAGCACCATCCGCCGGTTGTGCTGGCGGGTCCACACGAATTCACTGATCGGGATACCGGCGAATTCGCCTGTGACGGGCCCATATTCGTAGTCACCGTCATCGTCGTCGCCGTCGTCGGGTTCGGCGTCGACCGACACCGGACGCTGCGGCTCCGGCCAATCCTCGGGGCCCCGGGTCAGTTGGCGGGTGGGGTGGCGCACCGGGGGCGGCCCGGGTTGTTGCGCGGTGGGCGGGCGCTGGCTCGTCCGGCTGTGGTGGAGCGCGGCCGACCGGTGCTGCGCGGAGTTGCGCGGCGCCGGCACCCGAAAGTCCGGCAGCGCAAGCTCGTCGGCGATCGCGTCGAGATTGGCGGCCATCTCGGTGGCGTCGGCGTACCGCTCGTCCGGGTCGCGGGCCGTCGCGCGCTCCACGAACTGATCGAACTGCGCGGGCACACCGTCGATGACCGCACCGGGTGCCGGCACGTCGGTGTCCAGCCGCTGGTAGGCGATTGACAACGCCGAGTCACCGGTGAAGGGGGTGCGCCCGGTCAGCATCTCGTAGGCGAGGATGCCCGCGGAGTAGACGTCGCTGCGCGGGCTGGCGTCGCCGTCGCGCACCTGTTCGGGTGACAGATACGCGGCGGTGCCCAAAATGACGCTGGTAGAGGTGATTCCGGCGGCCGCCACCGCGCGCACCAACCCGAAGTCGGCGATCTTCACCTCGCCGTCGTCGGAGATCAGCACGTTCTCCGGCTTGACGTCGCGATGCACCAGGCCGGCGCGGTGCGCGGCGGCCAAGCCGCCGAGCACCGGACGCAGCACCGCCGCCACGGCATAAGGCGGCATGGGTCCACGCTCGCCCAGCAACTCGCGCAGGGTCCCGCCCTCGACGAGCTCCATCACCAGAAACGGATGCCGCGCGTCGGAGCCCTGGTCGTAGACCGCCACCAGCCCGGGATCTTTGAGCCGGGCAACGGTGCGGGCCTCGCGTTGGAACCGGATCAGGAACTGTTCGTCGCCGGCATAGCGAGAATCCATCACCTTCACGGCGACGGGACGGTCGAGCCGGGTGTCGAGACCGCGGTACACCGTTGAGGTGCCGCCGCTGGCGATCTTCGACTGGATCAGGTAGCGGCCGTCGAGCAATGTGTTGTCCAACGGGTCCACTGTCCCGGCTTCGGCCCGCTGCCGACGCGGGCCGGCCCGGCCGGGTGGATGAGCTTGGGCCACGGGGCCATCGTAGGTGCGACGGTGTGATTGGGCGGAAGAACACGGGTTCAAGGCGCGTATCAAGGCTTACACTTGCGCGGATGAGCAGTATTCCTGCCGGCGACGATGTGCTAGATCCCGACGAGCCGATCTATGACCTGCCGCGGGTCGCCGAATTGCTCGGGGTCTCGGTTACCAAGGTGCACCAACAACTCCGGGAGGGCCATCTGGTTGCGGTCCGGCGCGGTGAGGGTGTGGTGGTGCCGCAGGTGTTCTTCACCCAATCCGGCGAGGTGGTCAAAAGCCTGCCGGGATTGTTGACGATCCTGCACGACGGCGGCTATCACGACACCGAGATCGTGCGCTGGTTGTTCACCCGGGACCCGTCGCTGACGGTCACGCGCGACGGCAGCCGGGATGCCATCAGCAATGCGCGTCCCGTCGATGCGCTGCATGCCCACCAGGCCCGGGAAGTGGTGCGCCGGGCACAGGCGATGGCCTGCTGAACCCCGCCGCCTATCCGGCGGTGACCTCGGCCCGCTCGGCAGGTGGCCCAGGAACCCGGCGCAGCGTGTGCCACGCGATCAACGCGCAGACGGTGGCGAGCGAGAAATGTAGCCACGAGTACATGCCATGCGAGCCATCGGGTTTGAAGATCACCATCACCCAGGTCGACACGCCGCCGATGATCGCCACCGCCCGTCGTGACTGGGCCAGGGGGGCCACGACCGCCAGCGGCCACGAGTAGTACCAGGGCAAAGCGGCCGGGACGAACAGCACCACGATCAGCATCGAGTACGCGATGCCGGTGAGCGCGCCCTTGTCGTCACGACGGAACCGCCACCACAACACCGGCAGCGAGACCGCGATGATCGCGATGCCGAGCAGCCGGGTGATTCGAAGGATCGGATAGAAGCTCACCGGAAACAACCCGCTGCCGATCGCGTGGATAAGGTTGGCCGCCGCGGTCGGCACGGTCAGCCAGTTGATGATCTTCACCGATCCGGCCAGCGCGGTCAGCCACCCCAGGCCCACGCCGGCCACCGCGGACAGGATCGCGAATACCACCGCGAAGACCAGCAGCGACGTCGCCGTGGCCGCGAGAAGCGCTCGCGCGGGCCGATATCCCCGTCGGTCGCGCAGGTCTCGTGCCCACCCCCACACCAGAAAGGGCAGCGCGATGCCGGCGGTGGCTTTGACCGCGATGGCGACGGTGATCAGCGCGGTGCCCGTGACGTGGCGGCCGCCGAACGCCAGCGCGATACCGGCGGCCATCAGACCCACCATCAGCATCTCGTTGTGCACCCCGCCCATCAGATGGATGAGCACCAGCGGGTTGAGCACACAGATCCACAGCGCCGTCGAGGGGTCAGCGCCCAGATGACGCGCCAATCGAGGGGTCGCCCAGATCAACAGCGCCAGACCGGGCAGCATGCATAACCGGAGCAACATCGTGCCCGCCACCACGTTGTTGCCGACGATGACGGTGATGAGCTTTGCGACCAGAATGAACGCCGGGCCATAGGGTGCGGTCGTGATCGACCAGATGGGACTGACGTTGTCCAGCAGGATGTTTGGATTGGCGACCGGGCCCACCGCGTAGGGATCCAGGCCGTCGCGCAGCAAGGCGCCCTGCGCCAGATACGAATAGGTGTCCCGGCTGAAGACGGGTACCGAGATCAGCAGCGGCGCCAGCCAGAAGCCGGTGGTGGCCTTCATGATGAACTCGGTGGCCTCGCCGGCCAGCACGCGGCGGCCCAGGCCCAGCCAGGCGATCAGCATGAGACCGACGCCGGTCCACAACACGATTGACGACAGCACCAGGCCGTGACCAAACCGCAGCCAGGACATGTGAATTGACTCGAGCAGCGGGTCGTGCTGGCGGGTGCTGCCCGCTCCCAGCCCGCCCAGGGTGATCAGCACCGAGCCCAGTAAGCCGAGTTTCGCCGGGCGGGATTCGCCCGCGGCCACGAATACCCTCAGTCGCGAAAGCCATTCGCCGTGATCGGGTTTGGCTGTCGGCGAGTCGTCGGCCGGGGTGTCGGTCGGAGTCGTCATCGGTTCAGGCGGACCGGTTCGTGGCCAGCTTGGCCAATTCGGACAGCCCCGCTTTGGCCGCGGTGTTGATGGGTGCGGCGGCCAGCGTGGCAAGCGCCCGCCCCGTCAGCGTGGCGATCCGTTGTTCGGCTGCGGCCAGGGCGCCCACCGACTCGATGACGTCGCGCAGCTGATCCACTTGGGTGTCGGTCAGCTGGGCTCCGATCGAGCTCCGTAACAGGTTGGCCGCCACCGGGTCTGACTTCTCCGCCAGCTCAACGGCCTCGGCCAGCAGCACGGTGCGCTTGCCGGATCGCAGGTCATCCCCGGACGGCTTACCGGTCACCGCGGGGTCACCGAAGACGCCCAGGACGTCGTCGCGTAGCTGAAACGCCACCCCGAGATCCGTCCCGAACTGGCTGAAGGAATCGTGGACGTCGGGTCTGTCGGCGGCGGCGGCCACCCCGAGTTGCAGCGGCCGCGCCACGGTGTAGCAGGCGGTTTTGAAGGTGTCGACGTTCATCGCCGACGCGATCGACGCGGCGGCGCTGGCCTCGGCGACGATGTCGAGGTACTGCCCGCCGAGCACCTCGGTGCGGATGTCGGCCCACACCCGGCGGACCCGCCGCTGGGCCTGCGGAGCCAAGTCGACGCCGAAGACGATGTCGTCGGCCCAGGCCAGGGCGAGGTCACCGAGCAGGATGGCGGCCGACATGCCGAACCGTTCCGGTGAGCCTTGCCAGCTCCGGTCGCGGTGCAGCGTCGCGAACTGGACGTGAGTGGTCGGCCGGCCCCGCCGGGTGGAGGAGTCGTCGATCACGTCGTCGTGCACCAGCGCGCAGGCATGTAGCAGCTCGAGCGCGGAAAACAGCAGCAGCACTTGGTCATCGGGAGCGTCGGTGGCCACCGCACGCCAGCCCCAATAGGCGAAGGCGGGCCGTAGCCGCTTGCCGCCGCCCAGCACGAAATCTTCCAGCGCGGCGACCAGGCCGCTGTAGTCGTCACCGATGTAGGCGGTCTCGGCGCGCCGCGCCTGTAGATACCGCCGCAATTGTTCGGTGATGGCGCCGGTCAACTCGACGGTTGCCGCTGCTGCTGTGGCTCCTGAGCTCAGCGCGGCGCCCCTTTCTGCTCGGCTGGCTGGGTGTTCCAGGCCCGACCAGTGTATTCGTCGCGCCGCCCGGGGTGCGTTCCGCGTGGCGTCGCGGCGTGCACCCAGTTGCTTCGACTGCCTCACTAACCCGCCCCTATGCTTGCGGGTGCGCTGGGGATCGCGCGGATACTGCGCGGCCACAAGACGCCCCAGGCCAATAGCCGTTGGACGGAGAGAAGCCGCGTGACCCTCAACACCATTGCGCTCGAGCTGGTGCCGCCCAACGCCGACGAAGGTCGGGAGCGGGCACTCGAAGAGGCGCAGAAAGTGGTGCGGCATTCGGCCGAGTCCGGTCTGGACGGCCTGATCCGGCACGTGATGATCCCCGGGATCATCGCCGAGGACGACGACCGGCCGGTCCCGATGAAACCCAAGCTGGATGTGCTCGACTTCTGGTCGGTCGTCAAGCCGGAACTGACCGGGATCAAGGGCTTGTGCACGCAGGTCACCGCCTTCATGGACGAGCCGTCGCTGCGCGCGCGGCTGACCGAGTTGTCCACGGCCGGAATGGAAGGCGTGGTGTTCGTCGGCGTGCCGCGCACGATGAACGACGGCGAGGGCTCGGGCGTCGCGCCGACAGACGCCCTGTCGATCTATCGCGAGCTGGTGACCAACCGCGGCGTGATCCTGATTCCGACCCGGGACGGCGAACAGGGCCGGTTCAACTTCAAGTGCGACCGGGGCGCCACCTACGGCATGACTCAGCTGTTGTATTCCGACGCGATCGTGGGTTTCCTGCGTGAGTTCGCCCGGGAAACCGATCACCGGCCCGAGATCCTGCTGTCCTTCGGCTTCGTGCCGAAGATGGAAGGCCGGGTCGGGCTGATCAACTGGCTCATCCAGGACCCGGGCAATGCCGCGGTGGCCGGCGAGCAGGAGTTCGTCCAAAACCTCGCTGCCAGCGAGCCGGCGCAGAAGCGCCAGCTGATGGTCGACCTTTACAAGCGCGTCATCGACGGGGTGGCCGACCTCGGCTTCCCGCTGAGCATCCACCTCGAGGCGACCTACGGGATTTCGGGTCCGGCGTTCCAGACCTTCGCGGAGATGCTCGCGTACTGGTCACCCGCCCGGCAGGGCTAGACGATGCGCGGCTAGGTGGGCGGCGGTTGGTCGCGCGGTGCGGTGAGCCGCGGTGACCGGTCCCGGCCGGCCCAGGCCAACAGCCCCACCACGGCGGCGGCGGCGAAGGACGCGATGCCCAGCCACACCACGGCGCCGGTGAAGGAACGGGTGTTGGGGTCGGTGTAGCGGGCCTGGGCGGTCATGGCGCTCACCACACCCGGCTTGAGCTTCCACGACACCACCTCGGGCTCGACCCGGTCGCCGTTGGTGGAGGTCACTACGCCCGGAAAGGCGACCGTCAGCTCGACGTCCGCCTCGGAATCGGTGAGCGACGTCAAATCCGCCCGGCCCTCCAGGATCACCAGGTTGCCGTTGCGCCGCAGCGACAGGTTGACCCCGGAGGCGTCGGAGTTCATGTTGGCCAGCTGGGGCAGCTCGGCGAACGTCAGATCGGAGAACACCGCCTGGGAGCCGACGTAACCGTCGCTGTCGTAGGTCGACACCGCCACCTTCTGGCTGAACGGCAGGTTGTTGCTGTCCAGCTGCGGGCCGGTGTCCTTGGGGGTCTTGGGTTTCGCGGCGGCGACGATCTCTCCGGACACCAGGTCGTCGGGGGAGATGGTGAGCGACGCCCGTACCCGCAGGCATCCGGTGGCCAGCGGCACCAGCAGCAGCAACATGGCGATGGCCACCAGGCGGCGCCGCCGGGTCCCGGGGGCTCGAAAGGCTCGGCCGGCGGACGGGGGAGAGCTGGCGCGCACCAGGTCATCGTGCCAGATCCGATGTGCCACTCAAATAAGTGACACGTCGGAGCGGGGTCGTCCGATGTGCGCCGAGTTCCGCGGTGTCACAGCGGTAATTCGCGGCCCAGGATCGCAAACGCCCGCGGGTCGCCGGCGAAGTGGTAGCTGCGGATGACGTCGGTGAAGCCCAGGCGCCGGTACAGTCGCCAGGCGCGGTTGGGCTCGCCATTGATTTCCGGCGTCGACAGCAGCACATTCTTTTCGGCGCGACCCGCCAGCAGGCGCCGAGCCAACGCCTCGCCGAGACCGCGGCCCTGGGCGCGGGGATGGATGTGCAGTTCGGTCAACTCGAAATAGCTGTTCATCAGCCGGGCGATCTCCTGGGGCGGCGAGCCGCCACGCTGCATGCCCAGCACGACCTGCTGCTGCCACCACTGCCCGGGCGCGCCGGGGTAGCCGTAGGCGACGCCGAGCAGCGGGGCGCTGGTCAAATGTTCCGGCGAGGGCATCTGTGCGCCGTCGTCGTCGGCTACCTCGATTTCGACGACGCCGGCCCCTTGCCAGCCACGTCGACGGACGTGTTCCAGCCACATCGCGGCCCGCTGGTGCTCGGTGCCCCGCGGGTAGCGCATCGCATCGACATACACCGTCAGGGCGTCGGTGAGGCGACGCTCCATATCGTGGGGGAGCAGATCGATGAGGAATATCGCCAATTCGCGGTTCCTCCTCATCCGGTAATCAGACTCATGCGGTGTTTCGGCGTTCTGTGGTCCGCGGGGACCAGGCTGCTTTTCACCATTATCGGACCCCCACGCGGCGAAGCGACGAGCGGTCGTGGCACCGAACGGACGGACCGGCCCGGTTCGGGAAGCCGGTTGTAGCGCACGGGCGTTCCGGTCTGGCGCGATGCCGGGATTAAGCCGGGATAGAATCGGCGCTGAACCAGTGGTATGGGGCAGATTGACCTCGTATCATTCAATTAGTTGCCCGCGCAAAGGGCATCCGCGTGTACCGATAGTCACGTGCCAAACCGTCGGCAAGGAGGGACGAATGCCACTCTCCGATCATGAGCAGCGGATGCTCGATCAGATCGAGAGCGCTCTCTACGCCGAAGATCCGAAATTCGCGTCAAGCGTCCGGGGCGGAGGGTTTCGCGCCCCTACGGCCCGTCGGCGTCTGCAGGGCGTGGCGCTGTTCGTTGTCGGTCTGGCGATGCTGGTTTCGGGAGTGGCCTTCAAGGCCACCTGGATCGGTGGCAGTGTCCCCATTCTCAGCATTTTCGGGTTCATCGTCATGTTTGGCGGGGTGGTGTTCGGTATCACCGGTCCGCGGTTGTCGGGCAGGCCAGACCATTCCGGATCGGCACCCGGCTCGCCGCGCCAGCGCCGCAACAAAGGTGGCGGTTCGTTCACCAGTCGCATGGAGGATCGGTTCCGCCGCCGCTTCGACAACTAGCGCCGACCTACACGCGCGGGGTAGCCAACGGGCTGCCCCGTTTTGCTTTCCTCGCTCGGCTCCAGGCCTCCCGGGCCCGCACGGCTGTCGTCGTCGCAGGCCCAGCCATCTGGCTGAGGCGAGCGCAACCGTCGATGCCGTTCTGCGGCTCAATCGAGCCCTAATCGAGGCGTAGGGCGACAGCTAAGCCCCACTGGGCCCCACCCGATTGCCCCACTACGCCCCACGGGCGGTGTTTTCCCTGATAGATGCGCTGGTTCGGCGGCCCTGGATGACGCCCAGAAAAGAGCCCGACACGCCTCTCGTGCGGCGTTGACGGCCGTGTGACGACGGATAACCCGGGAAACACCACGGCGACGTTCAATAAATGGGGCAGAGTGGGGGGTTGTGGGGTATGGTGGCTGCAGTGTTTGGGTGACCTCGAACAGGAGGTGAGCTGGTGTTTCTTGGCACCTACACGCCCAAACTCGACGACAAGGGGCGGCTGACGTTGCCCGCCAAGTTCCGTGACGCGCTGGCAGGGGGGTTGATGGTCACCAAAAGTCAGGACCACAGCCTCGCCGTCTACCCGCGGGCCGAATTCGAACAACTGGCCCGCCGGGCCAGCAAGGCCTCGCGGAGCAACCCTGACGCCAGGGCTTTCCTGCGCAACCTCGCCGCCGGCACCGACGAGCAGCATCCTGACGCCCAGGGGCGCATCACGTTGTCGGCCGACCACCGTCGTTACGCCAGCCTGTCCAAGGACTGCGTGGTGATCGGTGCGGTCGACTACCTCGAGATCTGGGATGCGCACGCCTGGCAGGACTACCAGCAGACACACGAAGAGAACTTCTCCGCGGCCAGCGATGAAGCACTCGGCGACATCATCTGAGGCGCATGCCCGTGCAGCGTGGCCTCTGCCCGAACCGACCCTGGCGTACTTCCCCAACGCCAGGTTCGTGCCATCGGGCAGGGACCTCGATGCAGGGGCACCACACCGGTCCGGCCCGAACGGTCCGGGAACGGTTCCGCGCCGGCACGCTCGGGCGGTACAGACCCGCAGCGGCGCGCGGGCCGCTCTCGTGGGGGCCCTCGCGGCCGGCGGGCACCGGCAGATCCGGGGAGGCGTTGCGGTGGCTGACAATTCGGATTTCGGGCACGTGCCCGTCCTGCTGGAGCGCTGCGTCGCGCTGCTCACGCCCGCACTGACCCGCCACCATCCGGACGGGAGGGGGGCGACCCTGGTCGATGCGACCGTCGGCGCGGGAGGGCACGCGGAGCGGTTCTTGACCGAACTGCCGGGTCTGCGGCTGATCGGGCTCGACCGCGATCCCAGCGCCCTGGACATCACCCGAACGCGGTTGGCGCGATTTTCCGACCGGGTCACACTGGTGCACACCCGCTACGACGGCCTCGCCGCGGCGCTGGCCGAATCCGGGTATGCCGCAACCGAATCGGTCGACGGAATGCTGTTCGACCTCGGTGTGTCGTCCATGCAGCTGGATCGCGCCGAACGGGGTTTCGCCTACGCCCAGGACGCACCGCTGGACATGCGGATGGATCCCGAAGCACCGCTGACCGCGGCCGACATCCTCAACACCTACGACGAGGCGGAGCTGGCGAACATCTTGCACCGCTACGGCGAGGAGCGGTTCGCGCGGCGCATCGCCGCGCACGTGGTGCGCCGGCGTGCCCGGGAGCCGTTCACGTCGACCACGGACTTGGTGGCCCTGCTCTACGAAGCGATTCCGGCCGCGGCCCGGCGCACCGGCGGACATCCGGCCAAGCGCACCTTCCAGGCGCTGCGGGTCGCGGTCAACGACGAACTGGATTCGCTGCGCGCCGCACTTCCGGACGCGTTGGACGCGCTTGCCGTCGGCGGGCGCATCGTGGTGCTGGCCTACCAATCGCTGGAAGACCGGATCGTCAAGCGGCTGTTCGCCCAGGCGGTCGCTTCCCGCACCCCGATGGATCTGCCGGTCGAACTCCCCGGCCACCAGCCGCGATTCCGGGCTCTGACGCAGGGTGCCGGACGCGCCGACGCTACCGAGATCGAACGCAACCCGCGCAGCGCCGCGGTGCGATTACGGGCTCTGCAACGAATGGAATCACAGCAGGCTACCGGGAAAGGCGATTGATGAAGGCGGACCGCGAGGCGTCGGAACGACGCGGGGGCACCGACCGCCGGGGCGCGCGCGACGGTTCCGCCCGACGGAGCAGGCGCCCGGCGCCGGACTCCGGCGCGCCGCGGCGCGGCCGCGGCGCCAGGACCTCGGCGCCCACCCGCGAAACCCGCGCGCCCAAGGCCGGACCGCAGACCAGCCCCGTCGCCCGGCCGGCCGAGCGGTCGGCCCGGCCCAAGAACACCAGCCAGGCCAAGGCGCGAGCCAAGGCCCGGAAAGCCAAAGCGCCCAAGGTTGTTCGCCCTCGGCTGACCGAGCGTCTGGCCGCCCGACTGGCATCGATCGACCTGCGCCCGCGGACCCTCGCGAGCAAGGTCCCATTCGTCGTGTTGGTCATCGGTGCGCTGGGCGTGGGGCTCGGGCTCACGCTGTGGTTGTCCACCGATTCCGCCGAGCGGTCCTACAAGTTGAGCCACGCCCGGGAGCGGACCCGGTTGCTGCAGCAACAGAAGGAAGCGCTGGAGCGCGATGTACGCCAGGCCGAAGCCGCGCCGGCGCTGGCGGAGGCCGCCCGCAAGCAGGGCATGATCCCCACCAGGGATACCGCGCACCTGGTCCAGGACCCGTCCGGGAGCTGGGTGGTCGTCGGCACCCCCAAGCCGGCTGACGGTGTTCCGCCCCCACCGCTGAACAACAAGCTCCCCGACGAGGCGCCGCAGCCCCCGAAGCCGGCGGCACCCGCCGCGGAGGTCCCGATGCGGATCGAACCGGTCCCCGGCGGCCCCGCCCCGGCCAGGTCCGGGCCCGAAGCGCTGCTGCGCGCACCCGACGGTGCCTCGACGGTGGGCGGTCAGCACTTCCCGCCGGCAGTTCCCCCGGTGCCCGGCGCGCCTGGGGCGCCCGGGGTGCCCGCTGCCGGTACGCTGCCCGGCATGCCAGGCGGGCCCGTTACCGGTGTGCTGCCCGGCATGCCCGGTGGGCCGGCGACCGGTGCGCTGCCGACGCCGGGCCTGCCGATACCGGCGAGACCGGCCGCCCCTCCGGTACCCGCCGAGGTCCCGATTCCCTTGGGCGGCCTGCCCATTCCGGCCCCTGCTCAAATGCCCGCGCCCCTGCCGCCGGAGGTTCCGGTCCCGCTGCAGCTGGGCCGCCCGGCCGCCCGGCCGATCGTCCCCGCCGCTCCGGCGCCCGCCCCGATACCGCAACCGGGTACCGGCGCCCTGCCCGGGCCCGCCGCTGCGCCGCCAGGTACTCCGAGGTGAGCCGCGGTGACTCCCCGCGGACACGCCGGTCGCAGGCGGCACGCCCGACGCGTGGTCCCCGTAAGGATTTGGAGGGCAACGGTGTTCGGCAATCCAAGCGCCGCGTCAAGCCTCCAGTCGAACAGGGTCACGACGTTCGGGAACCGAAGCGATTCCGGAAAGCCAAGCAGCCCAAGGATGTCCGCATAGCACAGCGGCCCGAGCCGGTGGGATCCGGTCACTCGACACGGGAGCGGCGCACCCGTCAGGTTGCGCAATTGGCCAGCCGCGGCGGGTCGTTCGTTTTCCGGCATCGCGCCGGCAACGTGGTCATCCTGGTGATGATGCTGGTGGCCGCCGCCCAGCTGTTCGTCCTGCAGGTGACCAAGGCCCCGACGCTGCGCGCCCAGGCCGCCGGGCAACTCAAGGTCACCGATGTGGAAAAGGCGGTGCGCGGTAGCATCATCGACCGCCGCAAGGATCAACTGGCCTTCACCATCGAATCGCGTGCGCTGACGTTTCAGCCGAAACGTATTCACAAGCAGCTGGAGGAGGCCAGGGCCAAGAATTCGGCGGCCCCTGACCCGCAGCAGCGGTTGCGGGATATCGCCAAGGATGTCTCGGGCCGCCTGGGCAACAAGCCCGACTCGGCGACCCTTTTGAAGAAGCTGCAAAGCGACGAGAATTTCGTCTATCTGGCTCGCGCCGTCGATCCCGCTGTCGCCAGCGCGATCTCGGACAAATTCCCCGAGGTCGGTTCCGAACGCCAAGATCTGCGCCAATATCCGGGCGGATCGTTGGCCGCCAACATCGTGGGCGGCATCGACTGGGACGGTCACGGGCTGCTGGGGCTGGAAGAGGCCATGGACTCGGTGCTGTCCGGAACCGACGGCTCGCTCACCTATGACCGCGGATCCGACGGTGTGGTCATCCCCGGCAGTTACCGCAACCGGCATCGGGCGGTCAACGGCTCGATGGTGCAGCTGACCCTCGATGACGACATCCAGTTCTATGTGCAGCAGCAGGTTCAGCAGGCCAAGAACGTGTCTGGCGCGCATAACGTTTCGGCCGTGGTGCTCGATGCGAAGACCGGCGAAGTGCTGGCCATGGCCAATGACAACACCTTTGACCCCGCCCAGGACATCGGCCGTCAGGGCGACAAACAGCTGGGCAACCTGGCGGTGTCCTCGCCGTTCGAGCCCGGCTCGGTGAACAAGGTGATCACCGCGTCCTCGGTCATCGAGTACGGCCTGTCCAATCCCGACGAGGTGCTGCAGGTCCCCGGTTCGATCCAGATGGGTGGGGTCTCCATCCACGACGCGTGGGACCACGGCGTGATGCCCTATACCACCACGGGCGTCTTCGGAAAGTCCTCCAACGTCGGCACTTTGATGCTCGCGCAGCGGGTTGGCCCGGAACGTTTCTACGACATGGTCCGCAAATTCGGCCTCGGGCAACGCACCAACGTGGGCCTGCCCGGTGAGAGCGCCGGGCTGGTACCGCCGATTGACCAATGGTCGGGCAGCACCTTCTCCAATCTACCTATCGGCCAAGGCCTTTCGATGACGCTGCTGCAGATGACCGGCATGTACCAGGCGATCGCCAACGACGGGGTGCGGATCCCGCCGCGGATCCTCAAGGCCACAATCGCGCCCGACGGCACCCGCACCGAAGAACCGCGCCCGGACGGCGTGCGGGTGGTTTCGGCGCAGACGGCTCAGACCGTGCGCAACATGCTGCGTGCCGTCGTGCAACACGACCCGATGGGCTACCAGCAGGGCACCGGTCCCGCCGCCGCGGTGACTGGCTACCAGATGGCCGGCAAGACCGGTACCGCGCAGCAGATCAACCCCGCCTGCGGCTGCTACTTCGACAACGTCTACTGGATCACGTTCGCCGGCATGGCCACCGTCGACAACCCCCGCTATGTCATCGGCATCATGATGGACAACCCGGAGCGCAACGCGGACGGCACGCCGGGCCACTCGGCGGCCCCGCTGTTCCACAACATCGCCGGCTGGCTCATGCAGCGCGAGAACGTGCCGCTGTCGCCGGACCCGGGCCCGCCGCTGACGCTGCAGGCCACCTAGCGGGTCGCCGCCAGACAGGCAGAGCAGCGCCGAACCCCGTCGCGTCGATCGCCACCTGCCGCGGCGCGCGGATCGCCTCATGGCCGGGCGCGGCTCGGTAGGGTGTCATGGCCGATCATGAGGATCATGCGGTGCCGGAGGGAGGTGTGACGGAAGTGGTGTCGATGCCCACCGGGTTGCGCCCCAGCGCCGCCGCGGGCGCGCGCCTGCCCGCCCTGGCCGCCCAGGCGGGGGCAGCGCTGGCCGGCGCTGCGGGCCAGCGCTCCGATGTCCCCGACGTGCCGGTCACCGGCGTGACGCTGCGGGCCCAGGACGTAATGCCCGGTGATTTGTTCGCCGCACTGGCCGGTTCGACCACCCACGGGGCCCGGTACGCCGCCCAGGCGATCGAGGGCGGCGCGGTCGCCGTCCTCACCGATGCCGCCGGGGTTGCCGAGATGGAGGCTCTGGCCCGGACCGTGCCGACGCTGGTGCACCCCGACCCCCGCGGCGCGCTCGGCGGGCTGGCCGCCACGGTGTACGGAAATCCGTCGGAGCGGGTGACGGTCGTGGGAATCACCGGCACGTCCGGCAAGACCACCACGACCTATCTGGTCGAGTCCGCTCTGCGCGCCGCCGGCCGCACGGCCGGGCTGATCGGCACGATCGGCATCCGCATCGACGGCGCGGACATTCCCAGCGCGCTGACCACCCCGGAGGCCCCCGCCCTGCAGGCGATGCTGGCGGCGATGGCCGAGCAAGGGGTGGACACCGTCGTCATGGAGGTCTCCAGCCACGCGCTGGCACTGGGCCGCGTGGACGGAACCGGATTCGCCGTCGCCGGTTTCACCAACCTGTCCCGCGACCACCTCGACTTTCACCCGACGATGGCCGACTACTTCGAGGCCAAGGCGTTGCTCTTCGACCCGGATTCCCCGCTGCGGGCCCGCCGCGTCGTGGTCTGCGTCGACGACGAGGCCGGTCGCGCGATGGCGACCCGGGCCGGCGACGCGATCACCGTCAGCGCCGAGGGCCAACCCGCGCACTGGCGCGCCATTGACGTGGCCCCGATGGGCGCCGGGGGACAACGATTCACCGTCGTGGACCCCACCGGTGCGCGACACCAGCTCGGCGTTGGGCTGCCCGGCCATTACAACGTCGCCAATTGCCTTGTGGCACTGGCTGTCCTGGATGCAGTGGGGGTGTCTCCGGACCAGGCGTCGGCGGGTCTGCTGCAGGCCCGTGTGCCGGGGCGGATGGAGGAAATCGACGCCGGCCAGGATTTTCTGGCGCTGGTCGACTACGCGCACAAACCCGGCGCGTTGCGCGCGGTGCTGACCACCCTGGCGCGTCCGGATCGCCGGCTGGCGGTGGTGTTCGGCGCCGGCGGCGAGCGCGACCCGGGCAAGCGGGCACCGATGGGCGCGACCGCGGCCGAGCTGGCCGATCTGGTCGTCGTCACCGACGACAATCCGCGCGGTGAGAACCCGGCGTCGATTCGCCGCAAAATCCTGGACGGGGCGGCCGAAAGTGGCTGTGCGGCAGACATTGTCGAAATCGCCGACCGGCGCGACGCGATCAGGCACGCCGTCGCCTGGGCGGGCCCGGACGACGTGGTGCTGATCGCCGGCAAGGGTCATGAAACCGGCCAGCGCGCCGGCGGGCACACCCGCCCCTTCGACGACCGGGTGGAGCTGGCCCAGGCGCTGCGCGAGGCCATGCGGCCGCGAGGGACGCAGCGATGATCGACCTGACCGTCGCCCAGATCGCCGACATCGTCGGTGGCACCCTGTCCGACATCTCTGCGCAGGACGCCGCGCAACGCCACGTCACCGGGACGGTGGAATTCGACTCGCGCGCCGTCGGACCCGGCGGGCTGTTCCTGGCGCTGCCCGGAGCGCGCACCGATGGGCACGACCATGCGGGCGCCGCGCTGGCCGCCGGTGCGGCCGCCGTCCTGGCGGCGCGGCCGGTGGGGGTGCCCGCCATCGTGGTCCCCCCGCAACCGCCGGCGGCGCACCTCGACCGCGGGTTGGCCGGGGTGCTCGAGCACGACACCGACGGGTCCGGGGCGGCGGTGCTCGCGGCGCTGGCCAAACTGGCCAAGGCGGTGGCCGCCGAACTGGTGGCGGGCGGGCTGAGGATCGTCGGGATCACCGGGTCATCCGGGAAGACCTCGACCAAGGATCTGGTGGCCGCCGTGCTGGACCCGCTGGGCGAGGTCGTGGCCCCGCCCGGGTCGTTCAACAACGAGCTGGGGCATCCGTGGACGGTGCTGCGCGCGACGCCGGACACCGACTACCTGGTCCTCGAGATGTCGGCGCGCCACCCCGGCAATATCGCGGCGCTGGCCGACATCGCCCCGCCGGCGATCGGGGTGGTCCTCAACGTCGGCACCGCGCACCTGGGCGAATTCGGCTCGCGTGACGCCATCGCACAAACGAAATCCGAGCTGCCACAATCTGTTCCAACCTCCGGGGTGGTGATCCTCAACGTCGACGACCCGGCGGTGGCGGCAATGGCCGACGTGACCACGGCCCGGGTGGTGCGGGTCAGCCGCGCCGAGAACACCGACGCGGGCGCCAGCCGGCTGTGGGCCGGGCCGGTGTCGCTCGACGAGTTGGCCAGGCCGTGCTTCACGCTGCATCACCGCGACGCCTCCGGGACCAGGCAGGCGCAGGTGCGGCTCGGCGTCTACGGCGATCACCAGGTCGCCAACGCGCTGTGTGCCGCCGCGGTCGCGCTGGAATGCGGCGCCGACATCGAACAGGTGGCGACCGCACTCGCCGGCGCCGCCCCGGTGTCGCGGCACCGGATGCAGGTCACCACCCGCGCCGACGGCGTCACCGTGATCGACGACGCCTACAACGCCAACCCCGATTCCATGCGAGCCGGGCTGCAGGCCCTGGCCTGGATCGCCCACGGCGGCGGCGAATCGGGCACGCAACCCCGGCGCAGCTGGGCGGTGCTCGGCGAGATGGCCGAACTCGGTGAGGACGCGATAGCCGAGCATGATCGCATCGGCCGGCTGGCCGTGCGCTTAGATGTGTCTCGACTCGTTGTCGTGGGAAGTGGGAGGTCGATGAGCGCCATGCACCACGGAGCGGTCATGGAGGGATCGTGGGGCTCGGCCGATAAGGGGGCCCTCAACGTGGCGGACCGCGACGCCGCCCTGGCGTTGCTGCGGGCCGAGGTGCAGCCCGGCGACGTGGTCCTGGTCAAGGCTTCCAACGCGGCCGGCCTGGGCGTGCTGGCCGACGCGCTGGCCTCGGAAGACTCAGCGGCCGCAGAGGACGGCGGGGCCCGCCCATGAGACAGATCCTCATCGCAGTCGCCGTCGCACTGACCGTGTCGATCCTGTTGACCCCGGCGCTGATTCGGTTGTTCACCAGGCAGGGATTCGGCCACCACACCCGCGACGACGGCCCGCCGACCCACCACGCCAAACGCGGCACGCCGTCGATGGGCGGCGTGGCGATCCTGGCCGGGATCTGGGCCGGGTATCTGGGGACACACCTGGCCGGACTGGCCTTCGACGGTGAGGGCGCCTCCGCGTCGGGTCTGCTGGTGCTCGGCTTGGCCACCGTGCTCGGTGGCGTCGGCTTTCTCGATGACGTGATCAAGATCCGCAGGTCGCGCAATCTCGGGCTGAACAAGACCGCCAAGATGGTCGGGCAGGTCACCGCCGCGGTGCTGTTCGGTGTGCTGGTGCTGCAGTTCCGCAACGCCAACGGCCTCACGCCGGCCAGCGCGGACCTGTCCTACGTGCGGGAGATCGCCACCGTCGCCCTGGCTCCGGCACTGTTCGTGTTGTTCTGCGTGGTCGTCGTCAGCGCCTGGTCCAACGCGGTCAACTTCACCGACGGCCTGGACGGGCTCGCCGCGGGCAGCATGGCGATGGTCACGGCGGCCTACGTGCTGATCACGTTCTGGCAGTACCGCAACGCGTGCGTCACCGCGCCCGGGCTGGGCTGCTACAACGTGCGCGATCCGCTGGACCTGGCGATCGTCGCCGCCGCCACCGCGGGCGCCTGCATCGGCTTTTTGTGGTGGAACGCCGCGCCCGCCAAGATTTTCATGGGCGACACCGGATCGCTGGCGTTGGGCGGCATCATCGCGGGCATCTCGGTCACCAGCCGCACCGAGATCCTCGCCGTTGTGCTGGGGTCGCTGTTCGTCGCCGAGGTCAGCTCAGTTGTGTTGCAAATCTTGACTTTTCGTACCACCGGGCGCCGGGTGTTCCGGATGGCGCCCTTCCATCACCACTTCGAATTGGCCGGCTGGGCCGAGACCACGGTCATCATCCGTTTCTGGTTGCTCACCGCGATCGCCTGCGGCCTGGGGGTGGCCCTTTTCTACGGTGAGTGGCTGGCCGCGATCGGTGCCTGATGAGCGGTCTTGACCCCTTGGCGCTGGGCGCATCGGTGCTGGTGGCCGGCGGGGGGGTGACCGGCAAAGCGGTGCTGGCGGCCCTGACCCGATTCGGCGCGGTGCCGACCCTGTGCGACGACGACCCGGCCACCTTGCGCGGATACGCCGAGGCGGGGACGGCGACGGCGCCGACATCGACGGCCGCCGAGCAGATTTCGCGCTACGCCCTGGTGGTGACCAGTCCGGGCTTCTCGCCGGCCACGCCGCTGCTTCGCGCCGCGTCGGCCGCGGGCGTGCCCGTCTGGGGTGACGTGGAGCTGGCCTGGCGGCTGGACGCCGCGGGTCACTATGGACCGGCGCACCGCTGGCTGGTGGTGACCGGGACGAACGGCAAGACGACGACGACGTCGATGCTGCACGCCATGCTGAGGGCCGCGGGCCGGCGAAGCCTGTTGTGCGGCAACATCGGCAGCCCGGTGCTCGACGTGCTCGGCGAACCCGCCGAGCTGCTGGCCGTCGAGCTGTCCAGCTTCCAGTTGCACTGGGCGCCCTCGCTGCGGCCCGAGGGCGGCGCGGTGCTCAACATCGCCGAAGACCACCTCGACTGGCACGGCACTCTGGCCGACTACGCCGCGGCCAAGGCGCGGGTGCTCGACGGCCGGGTGGCGGTGGTCGGGCTGGACGACCGCCGGGCCGCGGCGCTGCTGACCACCGCGCAGGCGCCGGTGCAGGTGGGCTTTCGGCTGGGCGAGCCGGCTGCCGGGGAGCTCGGCGTGCGCGACGGCCATCTGATCGACCGCGCCTTCGCCGACGACCTGACGCTGCTACCGGTCGAATCGATACCGGTGCCCGGCCCCGTCGGCGTGCTCGACGCCCTGGCCGCCGCGGCGCTGGCGCGCAGCGTCGAGGTGCCGGCCGAGGCGATCGCGTCCGCGATCGCGGCCTTCCAGGTGGGCCGGCACCGGGCCGAGGTCGTGGCCGTCGCCGGCGGCGTCACCTACGTCGACGACTCCAAGGCCACCAATCCCCACGCCGCCGAGGCGTCCGTGCTGGCCTACCCCCGGGTCGTCTGGATCGCCGGCGGTCTGCTGAAGGGCGCATCGGTCGACGCCGAGGTCGCCAGGATCGCATCCCGGCTGGTCGGGGTGGTGCTCATCGGCCGAGATCGGCACAAGGTTGCAGAGGCGTTATCGCGACACGCACCGGATGTCCCCGTCGTGCATGTTGTGACAGGCGAGGATGCTGGTATGGATGCGACTGCTGTGGTTTCTGGTGCGGATGTGACAGAAGTGAAACATTTGGCCGGGGATCTCGGCACTGCGGTCATGAACGCGGCGTTGGCCGCGGCTCGTGGCCTGGCCAAGGCCGGTGACACGGTCCTGCTGGCACCGGCGGGCGCATCGTTCGACCAATTCGCCGGTTACGCCGACCGTGGCGACGCGTTCGCGGCCGCCGTGCGCGCGACGATCCGTTAGCGCGGGCGTGGTTAACGCACTGACCCGGCTCCTGGGCCGGGGTAAAGCGACCGCAGAGGCCACTGAGGCCCCCGCGACCGAGCACGGGCCCGCCCAGGACGCCGGTTCGGCGGCGACCGACACCGACGCGGCCCCGACGGACGACACCGGCAAGGCCCCCGGGGCCGACAAGGCGCCAAAGGCGCCAAAGGACAAGGCCGCCGGCAACGACGGCGGTTCGCACAACCGGTTCGGTGCCTGGCTGAGCCGGCCGATGACCTCGTTTCACCTGATCATCGCCATAGCCGGCTTGCTGACGACGCTCGGCCTGATCATGGTGCTCTCGGCGTCGGGTGTGCGGTCCTACGACGCCGACGGGTCGGCCTGGATCATCTTCGGCAAGCAGGTCTTGTGGACGGTGATCGGGCTCATCGCCTGCTACACCTCGTTGCGGATGTCGGTGCGCTTCATCCGTCGCGTCGCCTTCACCGGCTACGTCGTCACGGTCATCCTGCTGGTCTTGGTGCTCGTCCCCGGCATCGGCAACCTGGCCAACGGATCCCGGAAGTGGTTCGTGGTGGCGGGCTTTTCGATGCAGCCCTCCGAGCTGGCCAAGATCGCCTTCGCCATCTGGGGTGCGCACATGCTGGCGGCCCGCCGCCTGGAGCGCGCCAGCCTGCGCGAATTGCTGATTCCGCTGGTGCCGGCGGCCGTGATCGCGCTGGCGCTGATCGTGGCGCAGCCCGACCTCGGGCAGACGGTGTCGCTGGGCATCATCCTGCTCGCATTGCTCTGGTACGCCGGCCTGCCGCTGCGCGTCTTCGGCACCTCGCTGCTGGCGGTCTTCATGGCCGGCGCGATCCTGGCGATGTCGGCCGGGTACCGGTCCGACCGGGTGCGGTCCTGGATGAACCCCGAAAACGACCCGCAGGACACCGGCTACCAGGCCCGACAGGCGAAATTCGCGCTGGCCCACGGTGGCATCTTCGGCGACGGCCTGGGGCAGGGCACGGCCAAATGGAACTATCTGCCCAACGCCCACAACGACTTCATCTTCGCGATCATCGGCGAGGAGCTCGGTTTCATCGGCGCGTTCGGGCTGCTGGTCCTGTTCGGGCTGTTCGCCTACACCGGGATGCGGATCGCCCGCCGGTCGGCCGACCCGTTCCTGCGGCTGCTGACCGCCACCACGACGATGTGGGTGTTGGGTCAGGCGTTCATCAACATCGGCTACGTGATCGGGATTCTCCCGGTGACAGGCATTCAGCTGCCGCTCATTTCCGCGGGTGGAACATCCACCGCGGCAACGCTTTTCATGATCGGGATCATGGCCAACGCGGCCCGTCACGAACCCGAGGCGGTAGTCGCGCTGCGCACCGGCCGCGACGACAAGGTGAACCGGCTGCTGCGGCTGCCGCTGCCCGAGCCCTATTCGCCGACCCGGCTGGAGGCGTTCCGCGACCGCAACCGGTCTCGCCCGCAGTCGGTCGACGCGAAACGCAAGGGCGCGGGGTCGCCCGGGCGCAAGGCGCCCCGCAACGCCGACGCGCCGCTGCGACAGGCGCCCCCGCGCGCGGCCGGCCGCCCGGCTCGTCAGTCTGCGGGAGGCGCCCGCTCGCGGGCGAGGCATCATGGATCTGGCCAGCGGTATGCGAACCTTGGAGCCAATTCCGGCGCCGGCCAGGGCGCCGGCCGGCGTCAGCAACGGCGCACACGCGCATTGGAAGGTCAGCGTTACGGGTGAACGACACGGTCAACAAGCCGACCGGCGGGCGGGGGGCAGACCCTCTGCCCGCCGGTGCCGCGTTGTCGGCCTTTGGTCCGGTGTCGGTCGTGCTGGCCGGCGGGGGGACGGCCGGCCACGTCGAGCCGGCGATGGCCGTCGCCGACGCGCTGAGTGCGCTCGACCCGCAGGTCCGGATCACGGCGTTGGGCACCGCGCGGGGGCTGGAGACCAGGCTGGTGCCCGAGCGCGGGTATGCCCTCGAGCTGATCACCCCGGTGCCCCTGCCGCGCAAGCCCAGCGGCGACCTGGCCCGCCTGCCACGGCGGGTATGGCGGGCCGTCCGGGAAACCCGCGCCGTGCTGACCGCGGTCGAGGCCGACGTGGTGATCGGCTTCGGCGGGTATGTGGCGCTCCCGGCCTATCTGGCCGCCCGCGGCCTCCCCGGCGTGCACCCACGGAAGCGCCGCGTTCCGGTGGTGATCCATGAAGCCAACGCCAGCGCCGGGCTGGCCAACCGGGTCGGCGCCCGCAGCGCCGAGCGGGTGCTCTCCGCGGTGCCCGATTGCGGGCTGCCGGGCGCCCAGGTGGTCGGAGTGCCGGTGCGCGAGGCCATCACCTCGTTGGATCGCGCGGCACTGCGCGCCGAAGCGCGCCGACACTTCGGTTTCGCCGAGGACGCCCCGGTGCTGCTGGTGTTCGGCGGCTCGCAGGGCGCGGCCTCCCTGAACCGGGCCGTGTCCGGGGCGGCCGCCGGGCTGGCCGACGCGGGCGTGGCCGTGTTGCATGCGCACGGCCCCAAGAACGTGCTCGACCTGCGCGAACCCCGCCCGGGCGATCCGCCGTACGTGGCCGTGCCCTACCTCGACCGGATGGATCTGGCCTATGCGGCCGCCGACCTGGTGATCTGCCGGTCTGGGGCGATGACGGTCGCCGAGGTCTCGGCGGTGGGTTTGCCGGCGATCTACGTGCCCCTGCCGATCGGCAATGGCGAGCAGCGGCTCAACGCGCTGCCCGTGGTCAACGCCGGCGGCGGCATGGTGGTCGCCGATGCTGACCTGACGCCCGAGTTGGTCGCTCGGGAGGTGGCGACCCTGGTGGGCGACCCGTCGCGGCTGGCGGCGATGACGACGGCCGCCGCGCGCGTGGGACATCCCGACGCGGCGCGCCAAGTGGCCCAGGCGGCGCTGGACATTGCCAGGAAGGCGCGGCTCGGCCGCTTGGGCGGCCGGTGGTCCGGGGGAACCCCGTGAACACCGAACAGCTGCCGCCCGAGTTGCAGCGGGTACACATGGTCGGCATCGGGGGAGCCGGCATGTCGGGCATCGCCCGCATCCTGCTCGACCGCGGCGGGCTGGTCTCCGGCTCGGATGCCAAGGAGTCGCGCGGCATCCACGCGCTGCGCGCCCGGGGTGCGCAGATCCGCATCGGTCACGACGCGTCCTCGCTGGATCTGTTGCCCGGCGGCGCCACCGCGGTCATCACCACCCACGCCGCCATCCCGAAAACCAACCCCGAGCTCGTCGAGGCGCGGCGTCGCGGCATTCCGGTGATCCTGCGGCCGGCCGTGCTGGCCAGGCTGATGGATGGGCGCACCACGCTGATGGTCACCGGCACGCACGGCAAGACGACGACGACGTCGATGCTGATCGTGGCGCTGCAGCACTGCGGGCGCGACCCGTCGTTCGCGGTCGGCGGCGAGATGGGAGAGGCCGGGACCAACGCCCACCACGGCAGCGGCGACTGCTTCGTCGCCGAGGCCGACGAAAGCGACGGGTCGCTGCTCGAGTACACGCCCAACGTCGCGGTCGTCACCAACATCGAGACCGATCACCTGGACTTCTACGGCAGTGCCGCCGCCTACGTCGACGTGTTCGACTCCTTCGTGGAGCGGCTTGCCCCGGGCGGGGCGCTGGTGGTGTGCGTCGATGACCCGGGGGCGGCTGCGCTGGCCCGGCGCACGGCCGAACTGGGCATACGGGTGCTGCGATACGGATCCGGTTCGGGGACCCCGCGATCGGGTGAACCGCTGGCCGCCGACTTGCTGTCGTGGCAACAGCAGGGCACCGAAGCGGTCGCCCAGATCCAGCTGGCCCCCGAACTGGACCCGGAGCAGCACCCGCGGGTGATGCGGCTGTCGGTGCCCGGGCGCCACATGGCGCTCAACGCGATGGGCGCGCTGCTGGCGGCCCTCGTGATCGGCGCCCCGGTCGACGCGGTGCTGGACGGGCTGGCCGGCTTCGAGGGGGTGCGCCGCCGATTCGAGCTGGTCGGCACCGCGGGCAACGGGCAGGCGCCGAACTCCCTGGTGCGGGTGTTCGACGACTATGCCCACCACCCCACGGAGATCGTCGCCACGCTGGCGGCGGTCCGAACTCTGCTCGAGCAGAGCGGCGACGGCCGCAGCATAGCCGTGTTCCAGCCCCATTTGTATTCGCGGACAAAGGCTTTCGCTGAGGAGTTCGGTCACGCGCTGGACGGCGCGGACGAGGTCTTCGTTCTCGACGTCTATGGCGCACGCGAACAACCGCTGGCCGGTGTCAGCGGTGCCAGCGTCGCCGAGCACGTCAGCGTTCCGGTGCGCTACCTGCCGAACTTCTCCGCCGCCGCCGAGCAGGTGGCCGCGGTGGCCGGGCCCGGCGATGTCATCGTCACCATGGGAGCCGGCGACGTGACGCTGCTGGGGCCCGAGATCGTCACGGCCCTGCGGGTGCGGGCCAACCGCGGCGCACCGGGGGCGTTGCGATGACCCCGCCGGACGCGGAACCGACCGGCGCCACCCCGACCGACCGCCCGGCGACGATGCGGGCTGCGGAGCGGCCCGCTGAGCAGCCGGGCGAACCGGGTGTCGGCGACGGGGCCGGCAACCCGGTCCCCGATGACGCGGTCACCGAACCGCTCTTCACCGGGACGGGCGCCGACCAGGCGGACGCCGATCAACAGGCCGATCGGAAAACCGAGCCGGCGGAGGTCGAGGGGCCGCGCCGGCGGGCCCGCCGCGAACGCGCCGAACGCCGAGCCGCCCAGGCCCGCGCCACCGCGATCGAAGAGGCGCGCCGTGAAGCCAAGCGCAGGGTCACCGGCCGGCCGGTCAGCGAGTCCACACCTGTTGCGCGGGGCGTTGTTCAAGGGCTCAAGATGCTGTTGGTGACCGTCCTGCTGGTGATCGTCGGTATCGGGCTGGCATTGGTCCTCTATTTCACGCCGGCGATGTCGGCCCGCAACATCGTCGTCGTCGGCACCGGCGTGGTGACCCGTGACGAGGTCCTGGATGCGGCGCAGGTGCGGCTCGGGACGCCGCTGCTGCAGATCAACACCAGCCAGGTCGCCGACCGGGTGGCGGCGATCCGCCGGGTGGCCAGCGCGCGCGTGCAGCGCCAGTACCCGTCCGCGTTGCGGATCACCATTGTCGAGCGAGTCCCGGTGGCGGTCAAAGACTTTCCCGACGGGCCCCACCTTTTTGACCGGGACGGCGTGGACTTTGCGACCGGGCCGCCGCCTCCGGCGCTGCCCTACCTCGATGTCGCCGACCCGGGCCCGAACGACCCGGCCACCAAGGCCGCCCTTGCGGTGCTGACCGCGCTGCGTCCCGAGGTCGAGGATCAGGTCGGGCGGATCGCGGCGCCCTCGGTGGCCTCGATCACCCTGACGCTGGGCGACGGCCGGGTGGTGATCTGGGGGACCACCGATCGCACCGACGAGAAGGCCGAGAAGCTGTCCGCGCTGTTGACCCAGCCCGGCAAGACCTACGACGTGTCGAGCCCCGACCTGCCGACGGTCAAGTAGCGATCTTCGTCACTCGCGCGGTCCCCTCCACCGCGAGGGTGCGTGTTTGTCCGCGAAACGCCGGGAACTGTCGGCATTATGCGCACCTTCGCGAAGAAAAAATTTGCGCGCCGGCGTCGGCGCGCCTGCGAGGTTAGCGCGCGCCGTGCCCATACCGTTCTGGTTGCGCGGAACTACTTGACATAACTCTAACTCTATGGTTGAGGTTGAGAGTTTGCCAGACGGGACCGCCAACGTCCGGAGGAGCCCACCGCCGGGAGAGCCGAGCCCATCAGGGAGGAAGACGAATGATGACCCCCCCGCACAACTACCTGGCCGTGATCAAGGTCGTGGGTATCGGTGGCGGCGGCGTCAACGCCGTCAACCGAATGATCGAACAGGGCCTCAAAGGCGTCGAGTTCATCGCGATCAACACCGACGCGCAGGCGCTGTTGATGAGCGATGCCGACGTCAAGCTCGACGTCGGGCGCGACTCCACCCGCGGGCTGGGCGCCGGCGCCGACCCGGAGGTCGGGCGCCGGGCCGCCGACGACGCCAAGGACGAGATCGAAGAGCTGCTGCGCGGGGCGGACATGGTGTTCGTCACCGCGGGTGAAGGCGGCGGAACCGGCACCGGCGGGGCTCCCGTCGTCGCCAGCATCGCCCGCAAGCTGGGCGCGCTGACCGTGGGTGTGGTCACCCGGCCGTTCTCGTTCGAGGGCAAGCGGCGCGGCAACCAGGCCGAAACCGGCATCGCGTCGCTGCGGGAGAGCTGCGACACCCTGATCGTGATCCCCAACGACCGGCTGCTGCAGATGGGCGACGCCGCGGTGTCGCTGATGGACGCCTTCCGCAGCGCCGACGAGGTGCTGCTCAACGGTGTTCAGGGCATCACCGACCTGATCACCACCCCGGGGCTGATCAACGTCGACTTCGCCGACGTCAAGGGCATCATGTCCGGCGCCGGAACCGCGCTGATGGGCATCGGCTCGGCCCGCGGCGAGGGCCGTTCGCTCAAAGCCGCCGAGATCGCCATCAACTCGCCGCTGCTGGAAGCGTCGATGGAGGGGGCACAGGGCGTGCTGATGTCGATCGCCGGCGGCAGTGACCTGGGGCTGTTCGAGATCAACGAGGCGGCCTCGCTGGTGCAGGACGCCGCGCACCAAGACGCCAACATCATCTTCGGTACCGTCATCGACGACTCGCTGGGCGACGAGGTGCGTGTCACCGTCATCGCGGCGGGCTTCGACGCCACCGGCCCCGGCCGCAAACCCGTCATCGGCGGTAACGCCGATAAAGGTGAGAAGACCGGCGCGCACCGCATCGAGTCGGCGAAGGCCGGCAAGCTCACCTCGACGTTGTTCGAACCGGTCGACGCGGTCAGCGTGCCGGTGCACACGAACGGTTCGACCCTGAATATTGGCGGCGATGACGATGACGTCGATGTGCCGCCGTTCATGCGCCGCTGAGGTCTCAATTTGCTTGCCACTGCGCGACAAACCGGCCGCGGCCGGACGTCGATGCAGCCTGGCGGGCAACAGCTTCGGAGATACTGGTCATGTGAGTGTTCGCATCCGGCGGGTGACCACCACCCGCGCCGGTGGTGTCTCGAAGCCACCCTTCGACACCTTCAACCTGGGCGACCACGTCGGTGATGACCCGGCGGCGGTCGCCGAGAACCGGGCGCGCCTGGCCGCCGCCGTCGGCCTGCGTGCCGGCCGCGTGGTGTGGATGAACCAGGTGCACGGGGATCGGGTCGAGGTGGTCGACGGGCCGCAGAGTGCCGCCGTCGGCGCCGAGGTGGGCACCGATGCGTTGGTGACACGCACGGCGCGACTCGCGCTGGCGGTGGTGACCGCCGACTGCGTCCCGGTGCTGCTGGCCGATGCGCGTGCCGGTGTGGCCGCGGCGGTACACGCCGGCCGGGTCGGGGCTCAGCGCGGTGTGGTGGCGCGGACGGTGGAGGCGATGCTGGAGCTGGGTGCGCGGCCCGACGACATTTCTGCCCTGCTGGGCCCGGCGGTCAGCGGCCACAACTACGAGGTCCCGGAGGCGATGGCCGACGAGGTCGATGCGGCGCTGCCGGGCAGCCGTACCACCACCGCGGCCGGAACTCCAGGACTCGATCTGCGGGTCGGAATCGCTTGCCAATTAAAGGATTTGGGTATCGCGGCGATCGATATCGATCCGCGGTGCACGGTGGCCGACCCGACATTGTTCAGTCATCGCCGGGATGCGCCCACCGGTCGGCTGGCCTCGATGGTCTGGATGGAGTGACCGCGATGGCGGTAAGAGCATCAGATCCAGAAAGCGGCAGTGACCGCGAATCGGAATTAACCCACGCATTGGCGGCGGTGCGCTCACGCCTTGCCGCGGCGGCAGAAGCGGCGGGCCGCAATGTCGGGGAAATCGAAGTTTTACCGATTACCAAATTCTTCCCAGCAACCGATGTTGTGACTTTGTCCCGATTGGGTTGCCGGGCCGTTGGCGAATCGCGAGACCAGGAAGCGACGGCGAAGGTGGCCGAAGTCACTCGGCTGTTGGCCGCTTGTGAGCGGGCGAATGTGGGCAGCCCGCGCTGGCACATGGTGGGTCATATCCAGCGGAACAAGGCCCGATCGGTGGCCTGTTGGGCCCACACCGCCCACTCGGTCGACACCGTGCACCTGGTGACCGCGCTCGACCGGGGAGTGGCGGCGGCGCTGGCCGAGGGGCACCGCACCGACCCGATGCGGATCTACGTCCAGGTCAGCCTGGACGGCGACAAGTCTCGCGGCGGCGTGGACGTTTCCCGGCCCGGTGCCGTCGACCGGGTGTGCGCGCAGGTCGAGGAGGCGACCAATCTGGACCTCGCCGGGTTGATGGCCATCCCGCCGCTGAACTCGGATCCCGATGAGGCCTTTGACCGGCTCCAATCGGAGCATCGGCGGGTGCTGGAAACGCATCCGAACGCGGTCGGCCTGTCCGCCGGCATGTCCGACGACTTCGAAATTGCCGTCAAACACGGTTCGACGTGTGTGCGTGTCGGTACCGCGCTATTGGGCCGTCGACCGTTACCGTCACCGTAAGTAGTCACTGCAGTAACAGCTTTATCACTAACACCAGGAATCCCAGGGGCTAGAAGGGTCAACGCAATGAGCACACTGCACAAAGTCAAGGCCTATTTCGGTATGGCCCCAATGGACGACTACGAAGACGAGTATTACGACGATCGCGCGCCGTCCCGCGGTTTCCCGCGCCCGCGATTTGACGAGGCCTTCCAGGGGTACGGCCGCTACGACGGCGATGACTACGACGACCCGCGCCGCGAGCCCGCCGACTACCCGCCGCCCGGCGGCTACCGCGGCGGCTACAGCGAGGAAGCGCGCTACAGTCCCGTCCACCCCCGCGACTTCGACCGGCCCGAGATGAACCGGCCGCGCTTCGGGTCGTGGTTGCGCAACTCCACCCGCGGTGCGCTGGCGATGGACCCGCGCCGGATGGCGATGATGTTCGAAGAGGGCCACCCGCTGTCGAAGATCACCACGTTGCGGCCCAAGGATTACAGCGAGGCCCGCACCATCGGCGAGCGGTTCCGCGACGGCACCCCGGTCATCATGGACCTGGTGTCGATGGACAACGCCGACGCAAAGCGGCTGGTCGATTTCGCGGCCGGCCTGGCCTTCGCGCTGCGCGGCTCCTTCGACAAGGTGGCGACCAAGGTGTTCCTGCTGTCGCCCGCCGACGTGGACGTGTCCCCGGAGGAACGCCGCCGGATCGCCGAAACCGGTTTCTACGCTTACCAATAGCCGCACGCCGCACGCTTGTCGGCGGGGGTTGAGCGCGCGCTCGAACGGTTGAGCGACTTCTGGGGCCACGTGACGTGGGGTCGGTAACCCGGAGTCGGTAGGCTGACAGGCGCCGCGCACGTCCGCGGCGCTTGGCATCGCTTGGCATCTCATCGGTAAGGTCGGGGCACTTCAGTTGGTGTTGTTCTTTCAGATCCTTGGGTTTGCGCTGTTCATCTTCTGGCTGCTGCTCATCGCTCGGGTCGTCGTCGAGTTCATCCGCTCGTTCAGCCGGGACTGGCATCCCACCGGGATCACCGTGGTGGTGCTGGAGATCATCATGTCGATCACCGATCCGCCGGTGAAACTGCTCCGGCGGCTGATCCCCCAACTCACCATCGGAGCGGTGCGCTTCGACCTGTCGATCATGGTGCTGTTGCTGGTGGCGTTCATTGGCATGCAGTTGGCGTTCGGCGCCGCGGCGTGAGTCTTTCCCGGCCCGCGATGTGAGCCCGTCCCGGCCCGGAGACGGATCGGCCACGCTTTAGCGTCGGTTTGGTTTCCGCGATTTAAAATTTCTAAGGTTTCGGATTTTATTGGCCTTAGTGTTTGAAATTGGGTCTTATTTATTGGGCTAATCAGCAACCGTCGCGCCTGGTGTGACAGGATGGACGGCAGTTGCGCTACGGCTACCACTGCGTTCTACACTTTCCAGAACGTTTGATAGGAACTTGAGGGGACGAAACAATGCCGCTTACACCAGCCGACGTCCACAATGTGGCGTTCAGTAAGCCACCGATCGGCAAGCGGGGCTACAACGAAGACGAGGTGGATGCCTTCCTCGATCTGGTGGAAGGCGAGCTGACGCGACTCATCGAAGAGAACAGCGATCTGCGCCAGCGGATTGACGAGCTGGACCAGGAGCTGGCGTCCGGTGGCGGTGCCGCCGCCCCGGCCGCTGCCGCCGCGCCCACCCAGGCCATTCCCGTCCGCGAGCCCGAGCCGGAGCCCGTCAAGGCGGCGCCCACCCCGGCCGCCCCGGTCAACAACGAGGAACAGGCCATGAAGGCCGCTCGGGTGCTGAGCCTGGCCCAAGACACCGCCGACCGGCTCACCAGCACCGCGCAGGCCGAGTCGGAGAAGATGCTGTCCGACGCCCGCACCAACGCCGACCAGATTCTCAGTGAGGCCCGCAGCACCGCCGAGACCACGGTCACCGAGGCCCGGCAGCGCGCCGACGCGATGTTGGCGGACGCGCAGACCCGCTCGGAGACCCAGTTGCGCCAGGCCCAGGAGAAGGCCGACGCCCTGCAGGCCGACGCCGAACGTAAGCATTCCGAGATCATGGGCACCATCAACCAGCAGCGCACGGTTCTGGAAGGCCGCCTCGAGCAGCTCCGCACCTTCGAACGTGAATACCGCACCCGGCTCAAGACCTACCTGGAATCTCAGCTGGAGGAACTCGGCCAGCGCGGATCGGCGGCACCCGTGGACTCCAGTGCGGATGCGGGTGGGTTCGACCAATTCAACCGGGGCAACAACTAGCCTTTCAGCTGTGCCGGATGCTCGCCGAGCTTCGGGGTTGGCACACTAGGTCTTGAACACCGCAGTCCCGCTCGTCGCCTGGAGGATGCCCGATGCTCGTCATTGCGCTGGTCTTAGCCCTGATCGGGCTCGTCGCGTTGGTGTTCGCCGTCGTCACCAGTAACGAGCTGGTCGCCTGGGTGTGCATCGCCGCCAGCGTGGTGGGCGTGGTGCTGTTGGTCCTCGACGCCCTGCGGGAGCGCCAGCAGCGTGACCTGGGTGGTGACGAAGGCCAGGATGCGGGCGAGGCCACTCCCGACGAACTCGACTACGTCGACTACCTCGAGGAAGTCCCCGCTGAGGGAGAACCGGAGGCCGTCACCGGCGTGCAGGCGGAGGAGCCGGAGCAATCCAGGGTCGCGGCCGAGGGCCGCAGCGACGAGCCCACCAAGTAGCGTTCGCGCGTTCAGCCGGTCGGCGTGGTGAGCAGTTCGCGCACCTCGTCGTCACTGATTTGATGAAAGTCGTCGTAGACCTGCCCGACCGCTTCGAATCCGGGCGGCATCGTCACGCACACCACGTCATCGGCCTCCCGCGCGAGCTCGCGGCAGGTCGACTCCGGTCCCACCGGGACCGCGACCGTGATCGATTTCGGCCCTGCGGCTCGCACCGCCCGCACGGCGGCCAGCATGCTGGCGCCGGTGGCGATCCCGTCGTCGGCCAGGATCACGATCCGGTCGCGCAGGTCGGCGACCGGGCGGCCACCCCGGTAGGCGTGTTCACGCCGGAGCAGTTCGGCCGTCTCGCTGTCGATCGCCTCGCGCACCTGCTCGTCGGTGACGCGCAAGCTGGCGACGACGTCGTCGTTCATCACCAGACCGCCACCGCTGGCCAGCGCTCCCATCGCCAGCTCCGACCAGTTCGGCACCCCGAGCTTGCGCACCAGGAACACGTCCAGCGGGGCATGCAGTGCCGCGGCGATCTCCCAGGCCACCGGCACGCCGCCGCGTGCCAGCCCGAACACCAGCACGTCGTCGCGGCCTGCGTAGGACATCAGCTGCTCGGCCACCGCGCGACCGGCCTCGCGGCGGTCACGAAAACTGCGTGTCGCCGTTCGCCGGAGAAAGCCGTCCCGTCGGTTCATGGGTCGCACACCAGCCTACGTCTGAACGACTACGTGCGGACCGTGTTCCGGGCCGCCGGCCCCCGCAAGCGCAATGATGCTGCGCGGGAAGGTGATTGGATGTTGCGAGCGACGTTGAATCCCACGGCGCCATCGGCGCGGGTGTGCGGCCGCCGGATGTGTGATCGCGGCTTCGCCGCTCAACACACTCCATCGGCTCGGAAATGAATGCAAGCGTTCATTTCGCTCGCCTCAGTCGTGTGTCCGAGGGGGGACTTGGCCACTTGCGACACGAGTCGAGACTTTCCAGCTGAGTTGTTGACCAGCGTCTCATGACTGGAAGGACGCTTTCGTGTCTGGCGGGGACCTTGAATGGTTCGGCCAGGGGCCGGCGCGGTAGTGCCGGGTTGTGTTCATTCCTTGCAGTCCAGCATCGTTCATCCGGGTAGCTACGCGCGTGAGTTGTCGCCGTTTCCCGTCGACCGGACGGTAGAGCTCCACGCGTACAGGCCGTCCACGCGCGTCCAATCGCGGCGCCATGTGTCGAACATCATATTGCTTATCGCCCCAGATTCTGCATTGAGCTTTGGTAATATTGATGAGCTGGACTGAGCCTGGCAGGAATGCCAGGTCTGGCACTGACCATTTTGGTGGTGGCTGTACTTCTCAACATTGTTCCGACGTTGGTGTCTCGCGCGCGAGGCTGGATGCGTAGGGAGGTGGTGAGTATGAACAGTGAAGTGCTGTCTGTAACTGCATCTGTCGGCTCCGATTTTTTGGTGGGTGTCGCCGCCACTGCAGTGCCAGGCTGAGTTCAGCACCGCGGCGTTGTTCTGCCTCTGGGTGCGTGTTCGGTGAAGCCGACGTAGTACGACGACAAGACGTTGTGATTGTGGTCCGGTTCGCGGTTGTCTCACCACGCCTTGCGGCGCGCCGTCAAAAATAGATGCGCTGCCTCGTGTCGAGTGTTAGCGCGAGCGCCAAGATACGGCGCGACGCCGGCGAGCACCTCTAGCGTCGCTCCTAGTGCCGCGGGCAATCCGCCAGAGAAGGAACCAATTACGAGGCCGCCCAGCCCGAGACCTCCGGGCGCCGCCATCTGCCACCAGCGGTCCGATATCGACGATCTCTCCAAGCGGTGCGAGGTTGCCTCCAGCTGATGAGCCAGCGTCGTTAATGCGTCAGCTTGTTCGCCAGCAGTGCGCGCTGTTACCAGCGAGGCTCTTACAAGTCGCCGAAGGTCGTCAACGGCTTCCTCGTTTTGAATTACTTTGACTAGGTCGGGCGCCGAGAGACTTGGGAGCCGTGGCACGTCGGCCCACATAGCGGCCTGAGCGGCTGTGTTGCCGCCACTGCGCCCTCGTCGGTTGAGGAGCCGCGCCTCGAACATTGATGCCGATACGTAGTCGGAGCCGTAGACGTCGGCTGTGACGAGTCGCTTGGCCGTGCGTTGCACGTAGAAGCTGATTGCGGAGTCTGATGCCTGTCTGATCCAAGGGTTGTAGTCGTGTTCGGGGTCATAGGGTTGGAGCATGCGGGTTGTGAATCGTCCGTCACCCGCGCTCAGGGAGTCAGGGTCCATGTGACTGTAGAGCCAAAATTTGTCGGCGTGCTTGGACAGATCGTCTTTGGCTCGCACGAATAGGGCTTCCCTTGCCGTCGGGCCTTCGAGGATCAGTTGGTCCCGAACCCAGGAGACGAGAGCGGCATCTTCTAAGTCGCGGTTGGTGAGCTTGATAGATGCTGCACCGCTCAGGGCCATCGCTGGTCCGATCGGCACGGGGATTACTAGCCCTGCACTGAGGAGTTTGCTCAGCTTAAGCTCGTTTTCTGCTGCTCTCCGCAGGGATTTGTCTTGTGGACCCTCCAAAAGCGCCTTGAAGACCCGATCTGGCATAACCACGTGGTCTGCCAGTAGCAGGGTGCGGCCCAAGAACTTTGCAGGATCGAGCTCTTGATTCCAGAGCATCGACGGTTTCGGAGTTGTCTGAGCGAGAGCGCTTATCGTCCGGATCGATTGCGCTGCCAGGAGGAGAATTCCGTGCTTGATCTCGTCGCTTGGCTCCGAATCATCGGTACTGAGTGATGCCAGTCGGCTCAGGACTTCGACCCGAAGTCGCCCCAGATCGGACGGGGACAACACTTGCCCAGCAGATGCGGCGACTTCAATGAGGTGCGCGTCCCAGTTGGTGTATTCGACCGCTCTGGCGGCCAGTTCAGTCTCGGCGAACCTGAAGGGTGCCCCACCTTCGGGGATGGTGATCGCATCGGTTGCCATGTTCACGGTGGGACTCAAGAAAACGCTGCCCTCTCGGTCGGGCGGCAGCGGTGCGCCTGGCTGCGAGCCGGGGCGGTGATCGCCATGGCAGCGCTTGTATTTCGCGCCGGATCCACACCAGCACTCTTCATTGCGACCCAGCGGGGCCAATGGATCCACGATCGTCACCCTCTCTTATTGATCACTTGGCCGACCGCTCGACTCAATCTCTGCGTCAGTAGCGAAATTCTGGGGGTTGTTCCATAGCCTGCGCATCGATTCCAGCTCGTCATCGTCAAAAGGTCTCTCACCGAAGTGTGCGAATAAGGTTGTGTCCCAAGGATGAACCTTGTCATAGCGCGGAGTCAGCATCGCTGCCACCGTCGTCGCGTCACTTCGTCGGTCGGGTTCTAGGTCCGTGATCCATTCGTGGTGGCGCAGCATGCCCCACTGTTTGAACGCGTCCCTATGTCGGTCGGTGAAGTGGTTGCACACTGCGTATGCCAGATGGAGATCGGTCTCACCGAGTAGATAGCGTCGGAAATCCCAACGGGTGGTGCCGATGTCCACTCGGGGTGCTTTGCTCATGTTGGTTAACAGCAGTCGGCCAACAACGGCGCGCTCGGCTACGTAGAGCTTGTCGAGCAGGTGCAGTACGAATAAGCGGTCTGCCTCGTCGCCGTTCCGCCGGCATTCCGCAATGTCTTCGAGGATCTGGCGATACATGCGTGCCCCGTATTCGTCTGCTGCGCTTGCCGGTTCAAGTGGCAGTGTCGGTCGTGAGGTGCGAAGCTCGGGATCGTTGAGGGAGGCCTGGATGCCAGATCTTTCAAAGTCCGGTGGTGTGCGTTCGTCGGCAAGCGCCAACTCGTAGTAATGAGTGGCGTGCTTGCCAGGCGCTACGCGATGCCCGGCGATGCGATGGAGGTAGTCCACGACGGCGGTTGTCGAACGCAGCTGATCGAACAGAAAATCCCATTCTCTCCTCAGGATGACAACGTAGGGGATCGGCACAGTTTCTGAATAGGCGGACACGTTGTCTGAGGGCGTGTCGTGGTCGATGATCACCACGCCGACCCACTGAATCGCATTACCGTCGACGGTGATTGACCGTCCGCGTGCGTTTGTATGCGCAACGGGTCCGCGCTGAACTGTCCTGACGGATCCGCTTGCCTGCCGCGCTCCTTCCTTGGCCTTCTTGGCAATCCATGCACGCTCCCGATCGTCTGTTGTGGTCGCGTTGGTCCTCGCCTTCACTTGAACGGCCAGCCCGCGATCACCGCAGATGACGGTGCTGTCGCCGACTTCTCTTGTGGCACTGCCACGTTGGACGGTTTCGGGGTCAAAGACGAAATCCGGAAGACCCCACTGGGCGGCTGAGTCACGACTCGCATCCTCGGCCGCTGCACCACGATTTGCGGCCGGATCGAGATCGCCGGCCATCGGGACAATTCGTCCATAGACACCGTCGGGGCGTTGAACCAGCATGATGAGGTCGTCTCCTGAACGATAGGTTGCGAGACCGATGTCAGATCCAGCAAGGCCTGCCTCGACGTCAGGGTTATCGCTGGTGTCTACTCGCGCCCACAGGGGATCGTCTTCGGCTGGGATAAGCCGAAAGTGACCATCGTTGAGCGGTGCCCGGAGTCCCACTGAACGCTCGAAGGCCACGATGAGCTCCTCGATCGCCCGTAGGAGTTGGCGGCATTGGACGCTCATGTTGTCGTCTGGACCCTCCGGCCAGGGCTCTGTATTGAGGATGGGATCAATGGCGATATTGGGGGTGTACTGCGGCGAGGTACCCGGAGGCACATGGAACGTGGCGACCAGATGCCAATCGACGAGAACCCCATCGGGGTAGGTCTGCAACTGAGTGACTACCGCTGGTGGATCTGCTTCCAAGGCTGGGAGCGCGGACTGCACCCAGAAGGCCACTAGGGGGCGGGCTTCCCGTTGTATGGGCGTCGCGAGGCCGAACAGGCGCATCACGACTGCGCCGAATCGTTGATGAGCTGGCTTGATGGCATCAGCCCAGTAGTAGGGCTGGAACTGTTCGATCAATTGGATCTGGTCAGGTCGCAGCCCTGACAATGCCCCCGATTCGACGAACGCAAGAAATTCAGACTCTGCACCGAAAAGCGGGAGGTTCTCGACCTGGGGTGGACCCAACGGGCCCGAGACAATCTTCTCAGTGGCACGAAGTGCTTCGCGTGCGGTCGTCATCAGCGCATCGATGAACGCGCGGGCGTGCAGCTCCAAGTCTTCAAGCTGGTGACCCTCATATTCATCAATTTGGACGTCGACACGTCCATTTCCGTCGTCATCGACGTGAACGTTAGTTCTGAACAGATCCGGAGCGACTAGATCGTTCCACGTGCTCGCCATGCGGTCTGCCGCACGCGTCGCGTCGTCGAACGCCGACCATGCTGACTCGAATTGGGTACTGCGGGCCTCTGGCGCCGTGTCATCGGCATCCATATGTGTCTCCTACCGCATACCCCCGACGAGCGCGCACTTGTCTGCATAACCCGTGTGCAGACTTCTCGGCGAAATTATCGGGTTTGGTTGGGGAACAGCTGTGTTCCGGCGGGGGCTAAGCAGTGTTTTTTCGAAGAGCCGGGCTGGGAAAAAGTGCTTACAAGTAGAGAAACCGTCCCAACTTTTGGTGGGTGTCGAATATGAGTCCGTAGGAGCGCTCGGCCCCGATCTGCGCGGACTTCCCTCCCATATATGCGAAGAGTTGCGTCGCAACATCGTCCATGTTCATTCCAATTGGACTGATCGCGAAGAAAAAGGCCGGACGCTCCCACGTGCTGTCAAACGAGAAGGCCCCATGGTGTTCGTCGCCGTCGTCCTCAGTGCGGCGGCCAAGTTCAGCGATCATGTCGAGGAGTTGTTGTTGCGCCTCGCCCGCCAAGGACAAGAGGTCGGCGCCGCAGCGCAGCCACCCTGGTTGGCGTAAGGCGGTAATCGCGTCAACGAGCTCCAGCATCGCTGGGACAGCATTGAACGACGGCTTCTCGGGTAATTCGGTCCCCTCATGTTCGTGCCGATCCATCCACTTGTTGAGCTCGACGCAATGGTCGTCGACCATGCTGATGGCATCTTCGTCATCATCATCGACCCAGAGATCTCCCTGGAGAAAAATCATGTACAGGTCGAGCTCGTCGAGTGCCCAGAAGTGAGTGGTGACTGGGCTGTCGGTTCGAACTCTGAGGTAGTGGAGGAACTCTGCGGGTCGATCACAAACTGCGGCGATGGTAGTGAGGTCGTGCAGCGAGGTGATCCACGGTGGTTTGGCCTCGCTGACAATGCCGGCCTGCTGAAGTCGACCGATCGCGGTACCTAGAGGGCCGACATCGTCTAGGAGTGCCGCCACGCAACGGACCTCGCGGATTTGCGACAAATCTAGCCAGCTTTTATCGGTAAGCCAGATGCCCCGGTTGGTTTCAATGAGACGTTCGATCCGTTTAGCCTGTTCACAGGCATCGCCAATGGTCGCGGCGAGATCGCGCGAAAGCCGTGTGACGTCTCCTCGTCGCGACTGCTCGGCCATCGACTTGCCTTTTGTCTCCACGACGATCACAACGTCATCGATGATGAAAAGGCCGTCGCCTTCGACTTGCTTGCCCACTGCGGCGGGGTCCGCACACCCGGATCCAAGCTGACCGATTTCGTCTTCGTTTTCCGGCGCAAAGTACTTGAATGCAGCGTGCGACGGTGGGGTGTCAAGGATCGACGCAAGCCCGTTAAGCGCAATCTGCTCGCTCATCGCAACGCGGACTTTTTGGTCGTATGAGGTGAAGTCCTTGCTGTTCGAAGTGAGCGCCCTCTCGAAGATCCTCCGCAACGAGTCGTTTCCCACTTCAGTCGACGTCGATACAAAGTGGGCGGCACCGTCTGATACCAGCGGCGTGCTCAGGAACGGATTCGTCCCGACCAGCATGTCGTAGACACGGTCAGTCGCAGATATCGCTGAGTCGAAGAACTGTGAGAACGACGTCAGCACAGCAAGCGCCGTCTCATCGCTCACACCGGCCGAGGAAGCCACGTCGCTCACGGAAATCGTGGCCCGATCTCCCGGCAAGAACATCAGAGCAACCATTTGCGACATCACTTCCTCCGCTTCGGCTGCTGGTATCTGGTCCGGCGGAGCGCCCTGGTTGCGCAGCATGATGTCCGCGGTTCCATCCCGGAGCTCAGTCATCCGTTGCGCTGACACCTCACGGATGGCTTTGCGAACTGCGACGACCTGCGGGTAGGTGTATCCCAAGTGTTTTTGCATCAGGCTAGCCGCTCGCTCATTGTCGAAGAGCTGAGCTTCGTGCGCATCTCGAACGCTGCTGTACTGCAAGTTGCGGATGCCCATGACGGTCCCTTGATACTCGGCGGCAAGCATGGCGAGAGGATCGCCGTTCAAGGCCGCCTCGGTGAGTTGACGCGCCTGCGCGAGCCGCAGCAAGCGCAAGGCGCACTGATGCAACTCGTTGACGGCCATGTGGGGCCCGGTCTCTTCGCGGAGCAGCGGGCTCGGCTTCCGAGATCCCCGAGAAAGCAGCACGGCGGCCACGATCTCGATGGCGAGTGCGCTGCCACCGGGTGCAGCTTGGCGAACCACACCAAGTTCACGCAGTCGCATCAGCTCAATGACGTCGAACGCATCGGCGTCTTGCACCAGAGCGGCCATCGCCTCGACTTCAAGCTGGATCTGTTCGCGCAAAATGGTCCGCGCAGCGGCAATTGAGTCACAACCGGCGAAAAGGCTTATATCGTCGACCATATCGGCGAGATCGATTTCTGGACCGTCTTCGAAACTGGCTGGACCGCCGTCTCGCCTGAGACCAAGTGGATCAACCCGCCGTTGACGAGGAGCGCCTTTGCGCCGCTTGTTCTTGCATCGCTTCCGCACTTGACTCCAATCCCCGTGATCCGACCGACTGGCCGTGTCGTGTAGACGACCAGGTGACTAAACGCCGTGCGTGCATCAACGTACTAGCGGTATCCGACACCTTGGGACGAGGCGAACACGAGGGCCGCGCAAATAAGTATGTGGTTGAGCTGGATTCCGCAGAGGGCCGTTTCCACGTTCAGGGATTCCACGCATTGCCCGGTTTCCGCAGTGCTTCGGCAGTGTCGGCTCCGGTTGAATCCTGAGCAGCCTGCTCCGGTTGAAAAGTGAGCAGGTTTACGTACTTGAGTCTGCCTGACGATCGGCTTCCACGGAGGGCAGCGACTCGATTGCGGTGTGTTT
>NZ_SCRH01000040.1 GCF_004298145.1 Mycobacterium sp. | reverse complement strand
AAACACACCGCAATCGAGTCGCTGCCCTCCGTGGAAGCCGATCGTCAGGCAGACTCAAGTACGTAAACCTGCTCACTTTTCAACCGGAGCAGGCTGCTCAGGATTCAACCGGAGCCGACAGGCTGCGGCCTTAGTCACCTGGCCAGCAGTCTCCTGGGTTCGAGTTGCGAATGCTGCTGCATCCGTGCGGATCCTTGCGTTGATACTGCTGACCGCGGCGGTGGTGGGTTGAAATGGTTGCCCTGGCGGCGGTGGCGTGGTCGCGGTGAGCTGGGCGCCCAGGCCCTGCCAGTGAATCGCCGTCGTGGCCAGCTGGTTCAGAACGACCTGCCGTCCGTCCGATCCCATCTCGCGATCTTAAGCCGACCATCGGGCGGACACTATTTACTTACAGCACGCGACCGCATGGGCGACCGCACGAGGAGGAGGTGCAGGTGAGGCGCGATGGGAGACGGTCGGGCACCTGCTCACTGTGACCGGTTTCTTTCCGCAGGATTCACAAGGTCAGGCGTCGCTGTGGAGGATTGGCGAGATGACGGCGTTGGGTGAGCGCCACATGTTCCATCGGCCATCGTGTTCGTCGGGTCTCTGCTCGATCTCGCCCAACGGAACGCGCGACCGACTGCCGGCAACCTAGTGCGGTGTAGGGATCGCCATCTCGTGCCGAGACAGCCGTGATTGACCGGCGTGGTATTTGGTCGGGAACGCTCTCGCCCAATCAGGTCCTGTTGAGGTCCCGCCGCGAACTTTGTATAGCTAAATACGATATTTGAGCTGCAGCGATGCTGGTGCGCGATACTGGGATTGAACCAGTGACCTCTTCCGTGTCAGGGAAGCGCTCTCCCGCTGAGCTAATCGCGCCGGGAACCGAAATTTGGAGGTGGAGACGGGAATCGAACCCGTGTGCACGGCTTTGCAGGCCGTTGCCTCACCACTCGGCCACTCCACCGTTGGGATCCACGCCACTTGCACCTTCGAGCGGATGACGGGATTCGAACCCGCGACCCTCACCTTGGCAAGGTGATGCGCTACCAACTGCGCTACATCCGCGCGCCACGGGCGAGATCGTCGCCCGGTGCGAAGCACGACGATAGTCCACGTGAGCGGGCACATACAAATTTCTTGGTATGAGCCGTCTCTAGGCTATCGCGTCGTACCTGCCAATGATTCGGCCGGTATTGTCGGGGTCTGGCTCGTGCTAATCTTCGACGTCGTTCGCCATCTCGGCGCCGGTCCCGTGGCTCAGTGGGAGAGCGTCCGCTTCACACGCGGAAGGTCGCTGGTTCGATCCCAGCCGGGACCACAAGGTCAAGGCAGGTCGACAAAGCGTCTGGCCGTAGCGACTCACCCTCTCGCGCCCCTCTCGCGCCGCGGCGAGATAAGTGGGCGACCAGGCCGATGAGCGCCGCCGCCTCCGAACATCACCGCTCTTGCCTGATCGCACCCGCTGAGCCACGATGAACAGCGTGAGTAAGGTAACCCTAACTACCGAGTTGCCGATCCCGGCGCAGACCGCGTCCGCGCTGGCGCGCAAACCCGAGCTGATGCGGCATGTGCTGAGCCCGGTGCTGCGGGTTTACCGGCTCGATGTCCCCGAGCGCATCGAGGTCGGCACCCAGGGGTCGGCGCGGTTCTGGTGGTTCGGTGTAATCCCGGCCTGGACACATCACCTCACCATCAAGCGACTCGAGCCGACCGAGATCTACACCAACGAGCACGGCGGACCCGTCCACACCTGGAATCACCGCCTCACGTTCGAACCCATCGACGAGCGCAGCTGCCGCTATACCGACGAGATCGAAACCGACGACGGTCTGCACGGGCTGCTGACCCGCGCCTTCGTTCGGCTCATGTTTCGCCACCGGCATCGGCGATGGCGCAAGCTCGCGCGGATCCTGCGATGATTAGGCGCGCACCAGAGAGGACGGTGGACCATGGTCGGGAATCAAGAGGGCATCGGCATGCTGAAACTCGAATGCCCGCACAGTCATCCCGTCGGCAGGATCCTCAAAGACGCCCCGCATCAGGCGGTGCAGTTCGACCCGGGGGCCCAGGTGGGGCCGCGCCGGTTCTGGCCCGACGAGGACGAGCAGCCAAACTTCACGGCGCTCTGCCGATTCTGCGATAAGCCGGTGGGGGAGGCCACGTCCGCCCTGCAGGCCAAACTCGCCACGGTGGTCGCCGATGTATCCGCGACCGCCGAGATGGTCACGCTGCCGTACGTGTAGGCGGCCCGGCCCCACGGATACTGTAAGAGCTACAGTAGCGGGATCGCGGCGCGGCGCATCCGTGGCGGCGCCGACCCGAGAGGAGTCCCGTGGCGCACAACCCCCCGACACCGCAGAGCACCCCCCGCCCACCCGACGGGGATTGGCTGGGCACGCCATACCTGCGCTTCGAGCGTCAGGGGCCGATCGCGGTGTGCACCATCGACCGCCCTCAAGCGCGCAACGCCCTGAGTCCGGCGATGTACTTCGGAATCCGTTATGCGGTGGGACGTCTCAACGAGGACCCGGATCTGGCGGGGCTGGTGCTCACCGGAACCGGAGACGTCTTCGCGCCCGGCGGCGACATGGGCGGCGGGGGAGGCGAGGACAACTGGATCACCTTCGGGTCCGCGCTGGGCATGGACGTGACGCCGTTCGACGCGGTGCGCACCTCCGCCAAGCCGATCGTCTCCGCCGTCAACGGCCTGTGCCAGGGCGGCGGATTCCAGATCGCGCTGTGCAGCGACCTGTCGGTGGTGAGCGATCGGGCGAGTTTCCGGGTGCCCGAGTTGTTCCGCGGCTACGCCGACACCTACTACAGCCAGATGCTCACCCGCGTCATCGGGCCGGTGCGCACCCGCGACCTCATGTTCACCGGACGGGTGCTGACCGCGGTCGAAGCCCTCGACTGGGGTCTGGTCACCCGGGTGGTGCCGCACGAAGGCCTGCTGGACGCGGCGAAAGACCTACTCGCGCAATGCTGTCGGACCGCACCGCGCGCCCGCGGCGTCATCAAGTCCAGCATCGACACCTACCTGGGCCTCTATGACCGCATCGGCATGACCGCCAGCCTGTCCGACGCCGAGGCCATCGAAGGCTTCCGCTCGTTCAAGGAACGCCGCTCACCCGATTGGGTGCATCCGGAACTGCGCGTCGAGGGACGGCTGTAACGCGCTTGCCTAACGGACTTTTCATGGACCGGCAGCCAATACTTCCCACGCTGGCATCTGCTGCCGTGTTTGGCCTCTCACGCCGCCCGTAGCCCATCAGTTGCATCACGCCGCGCTCCGGCAGGCCTGGGTCTTAACGAAGTACTCAAGACGGGGAAGGCACCTCGCTGACGTGGGTGACCGGATCCCGTTCCTGCGGGATGCGTTGTCGGCCCGGATGATTGAGCGTCGACCATGCGATGGCCGCGACTGGCTCTTGCCTTCCGGCCCTGTCATCTGCTAGACATAAGTGAATATTGCCTAGGTACGAGATGGAGGAGCATGACTCATCGCGTCATGGTGGCCGGCGTTGGGATGATTCCCTTCTCCACCCCCAGTCATACCGAGCCATACCAGGTAATGGCCGAAAATGCGGCACGGGCTGCATTGGCCGACGCCATGGTGGAGTACTCGTCGGTGCAGCAGGCTTATGTGGGTTATGTGTACGGAGACTCTACATCGGGACAGGCCGCGTTGTACGGGCTGGGACAGTCCGGCATCCCCATCATCAACGTCAACAACAACTGTTCCACCGGGTCGACGGCGCTGTGGTTGGCGCGGCAGGCCGTCGAGACGGGTGCGGCCGACTGTGTCCTGGCGTTGGGGTTCGAGCAGATGCAACGCGGCGCGCTGGGGCCCATGTGGACCGACCGCTCTAGTCCGTTCACCCGCTTCGACGACGCCACCCGCGCCGCACAGGGGTGGGATGACGCCGCGCCGATGGCGGCCCAGTACTTCGGCGGGGCGGGCCGTCAATACGCCGAGGAGCACGGTACCGACCCCGCGACGTTCGCTCAGATCTCGGTCAAGGCGCGCCGGCACGCAAAGAACAACCCCTACGCGGTCTTTCGGGACGGGGTGACCGTCGAGGAAGTGCTGGCATCGCCGCACATCTACGGACCACTGACCAGGCTGCAGTGCTGCCCACCGACCTGCGGTGCCGCCGCCGCGGTGTTGGTCAGCACGGATTTCGCCCGCAGGCACGGATTATCGCCACAGGTCGCCGTCAAGGCCCAGGCGATGACGACGGACTTTCCGTCCACCTTCGCCGAAGCCGACATGATCAAAATCGTGGGCTATGACATGGCCAAGGCCGCCGCGGATCAGGTCTACGAGGCCTCGGGTGCCGGACCGGAAGACATCCGGGTCGTGGAACTGCACGACTGCTTCACCGCCAACGAGTTGCTCACCTACGAGGCTCTCGGGCTGACCCCGGAAGGCACCGCGGAAAAGTTCATTCTTGATGGTGACAACACCTACGGAGGCCGGGTGGTGACGAACCCGTCGGGAGGACTGCTGTCCAAAGGACATCCGCTCGGGGCCACCGGCCTCGCCCAATGCGCTGAATTGGTGTGGCAGCTGCGTGGGCAGGCGGGGGGACGCCAGGTCGACGATGTCAACGTGGCTTTGCAGCACAACATCGGCCTCGGCGGAGCGGCCGTGGTGACCCTCTACGAGAAGGTGAGCTGAGCGTGGCGATCGACAAGAGCGTGATCGGCACGGCGCTGCCCGACACCACGCTGCCGGTCGACCGGGGACGGCTGCGCTTCTTCGCCAAGGCGATAGGACAGGCCGACCCGATCTATACCGACCTCGATGCCGCCAAAGCGGCCGGGCATCCGGACATTCCGGTGCCGCCCACCTTCCTGTTCACGGTCGAACTGGAAAACCCCGACCCCTTCGTGTTCCTGGCGTCGCTGGGCGTCGACCTGCGGATGGTCCTGCACGGCGAGCAGTCGTTCACCTATCACGCCATGGCCTATGCCGGTGACGAACTCGTCGCCAGCCCGTGTATCACCGATGTGTACACCAAGAAGGGCGGCGCGCTGGAGTTCGTCGTCAAAGACACCTCGATCACCCGCGCCGACGGGATACACGTCGCCGGACTGCGATCCGTCATCGTCATCCAAAACCCGCGAGTGACAGCATGATTCCAACCGAAACCGTGAAAGTCGGGACCGAATTACCACCGCTGCGGGTCGACCCGATCTCGCGGCTCACACTGGCGTTGTTCGCCGGGGCCTCCGGTGACCACAACCCGATTCACGTGGACATCGACCTCGCCCGGTCGGCCGGCCTGCCGGACGTTTTCGCGCACGGGATGTTGTCGATGGCCTATCTGGGGCGGATGCTGACGAATTGGGTTCCCCAGGAGCGGATCCGCTCCTACCGCGTCCGCTTCGCCGCGATCACGCCGGTGCACGGTGAACCCACCTGCACCGGCCGGATCACCCGCGTCGACGACGTCGACGGCGAACGGCGAGCCGTTATCGAACTGGCCGTGCGGCTTCCCGACGGCACCACCACCCTCGCCGGCGACGCCGTCGTCGCCGTCTAACCGAAAGGTACTGCTACACATGGGGACTCTGAATGGCAAGGTCGCGATCGTTTCGGGTTCGGGCCGGGGGATCGGGCGCGAGATCGCCGTCAAACTGGCTTCCAATGGGGCTCACGTCGTCGTGAACGATCTCGACGCCGAACCCGCCGGCGAGACGATCGCCGCCATCGAGGCGGCCGGCGGCAAAGGCGCCACCTGTATCGGCAGCGTCACCGACGCCGGCTTCGGGGAGCGGTTCGTGCAGACCGCCGTCGACACCTTCGGCGGTCTGGACATCATCGTCAACAACGCGGGCTACACCTGGGACTCGGTGATCCAGAAGATGACGGACGAACAATGGGACGCGATCCTGGATGTACATCTCAAGGCGCCGTTTCACATCTTGCGGGCTGCGCAGCCGGTCATCGGTGGACTCGTCAAGCGCGCCAAGGCATCCGGCGACCCAGTCCCATGCCGCAAGGTCGTCAACATCTCGTCGCTGGCCGGTGTGGGCGGCAACGTCGGGCAGGCCAACTACTCGTCGGCCAAGGCCGGTATCCTCGGCCTGACCAAGGCCCTGGCCAAGGAGTGGGGACGCTACAACGTCACCGTGAACGCGGTGGCCTTCGGGCTCATCAAGACCCGGCTCACCGAGACACCGGCGGGTGGCGGGACGATCACCGTGCAGGGCAAAGAGATTCAGGTCGGTGTCAACCCGGGTCTGCTCGCCGCGATGGAACAGATGATCCCGTTGGGGCGGGCCGGCACCCCCACCGAAGCCGCGGGGGCGGTCTATCTGTTGTGCAGTCCCGAGTCGGATTACATCAGCGCGCAGACCCTGGTCTGCGGCGGCGGCCTGAGCATTTAGGGGAACGCCGTGGGCAGCGAGCACCGTTCGCCCTGGGTCGACGACGAGGTTGCCGGCCTCAAGGAGATGGCGACCAAATTCTTCGCGATCGAGGCCGTTCCGAACCGGGGACGATGGGAGCGACAGAAGCACGTCGACCGGGACTTCTGGTTAGCCGCAGGCCGGTTGGGGCTGCTGTGCGCATCGATTCCAGAGGAGTACGGCGGGGGCGGCGGAACGCTGGCACACGATTTCGCCATCTTCGAGGCACAGGCCGAGTGCGGCGACAGCGGATTCGGAAACCAGGTGCACAGCGGTGTGGTCGCTCACTATTTGCTCGCCTACGGGACAGAAGAGCAAAAGCTGCGGTGGCTGCCGAAGATGGCGACGGGCGAATACATCGGTGCCATTGCGATGACGGAGCCTGACGGCGGCTCCGACCTGAAAGCTCTGCGCACTACCGCGATCCGTGACGGCGATCATTACCGATTGAACGGATCCAAAACATTCATATCCAACGGTGCCAGCGCGGACCTGATCGTGCTCGTGGTCAAGACCGACCCATCGGCCGGGGCGAAGGGTGTTTCGTTGCTGGTCCTGGAAACCGCTGGCGCGCAGGGGTTCCGGGTGGATCGGGTGCTGGACAAGCTTGGAATGAAGGCTCAAGACACCGCGGAGCTGTTCTTCGACGATGTGCGCGTCCCCGCCGCCAATCTGCTGGGCGAGGAGGGCGCCGGCTACGCCTACGCGATGAAGCAGCTCGCCCACGAGCGCCTAGTGGTGGCGATCGTGGGGATCTCGACGCTGGAGAGCGCCGTCGCGGAAACCATCGCCTACACAAAACTGCGATCCGCTTTCGGGGCGCCCCTTATCAACCTGCAGCACACGCGCTTCGAGCTCGCCGATTGCGCTACCATCGCGAAAGTCGCGCGAACGTTCGTCGACGACTGCATCCTGAAGCACCTGCGCGGTGAGCTCGACGCGGTAACGGCGTCGATGGCGAAGTCCTGGGTCACCGACATGCAATGTGTGGTCATCGACCGCTGCCTGCAGCTATTCGGGGGATATGGCTACATGCTGGAATATCCGATCACGCGGATGTACGCGGATTCGCGTGCTCAACGGATCTATGGCGGCACCAACGAGGTCATGAAAGAACTGGTCGCGCGTTCGTTATGACCGGAGCCGCGGCACGGGAGGCGGAATGTATCTAACGCAGTCACTGCATCGCATGCTGCAGCAATGCCCGGACACGACGTTGACGGTGTTCGGCGACCGCCAGTACACGGTGCGCCAGTCCACGGACCGCATCGCGCGGCTGGCCGGGGCGCTGCGGGCTCTCGGTGTTCACCGCGACGACCGGGTGGCGTATTTAGGCCTGAACTCCGACCGCTACCACGAATATCTCTACGCGGTGCCATGGGCCGACGCGGCGGTGAACCCGGTGAATATCCGCTGGAATCCGGCGGAAATCGCCTATTCGCTACAGGAATCCAAGACCACGGTGCTGTTCGTCGACGACGCGTTCGTCGCGGCCATCCCCGCGTTGCGCGCCGCGGGCGCCGAGCTGTCGACCATCGTCTACTGCGATGAGGGCGAGTGTCCTTTGGGGATGGTGGACTATGAATCGGCCCTCGCCGGCTCGCCGCCCGTCCCCGACGCACGACGCGGCGGGGATGCGCTGTTCGGCGTCTTCTACACCGGTGGCACGACCGGGCGGCCCAAGGGCGTGATGCTCAGCCACACCAACGTGATGACGTCGGCGCTGGGCAGCCTGGCCACCGGCCGGTTCGTCACGGACAAGGGCCGAGTCCTGCACGCCGCGCCGTTGTTTCACCTGGCGGCGATCGGCATGTGGATCGCCGCCAACGTCGCCGGGTCGACCCATGTGATGGTGCCGTCGTTCACCCCCGGTGGGGTGGCCAAGGTGATCGGCGACCATCGGATCACCGACCTTTTGCTGGTACCGACGATGATCCAGATGCTCATCGACCACCCGGACACCGGAGGGTGCGACCTGAGCTCGCTGCGCCAGCTCACCTACGGCGCCTCACCGATCCCCGAAGCCCTGATCGAGCGTGCCGTCAAGGCCTTTCCCACAGCGGGATTGGCGCAGGCCTATGGGATGACCGAACTGGCACCCGCGGCCACCTTCTTGCCGGCCTGCGACCATGCGAAGCCGGCGCTGCAACGATCCGCCGGCCGCGCGCTGCCCCACGTCGAAGTGCGGGTCGTCGACGCCGACGGCAACGAAGTGCCGACCGGCGACATCGGGGAAGTGGTAGTGCGTGGTGACAACGTCATGCTCGGTTACTGGAACCGGCCCAACGACACCGCGGCGACGGTTCGCGACGGCTGGATGCACACCGGCGACATGGCGCGGATGGATGAACAGGGTTACCTGTTCATCATCGACCGGATGAAGGACATGATCATCACCGGCGGCGAGAACGTTTATTCCGCAGAAGTCGAGAATGCCCTCGCCGGCCATCCCGCGGTCGCCGCCGCGGCGGTCATCGGGGTGCCCGACGATCGATGGGGCGAGCGGGTCCACGCCGTCGTCGTGCTGCGACTCGGCAGCGAGGCGACCGAAGAATCGCTACGCGAGCACTGCCGAGCGCTCATCGCCGGGTACAAGGTACCGCGCAGCATGGAATTCGTCAGCGACCTGCCGGTTTCCGGGGCTGGTAAGGTGCTCAAACGTGAGCTGCGCGAATGCTATCGGAGCCCTAGCGGCAACCGATAGTGAGTAACCCGCAGCAATCCCGGTCCAGCCCTCCCGCGCGGGGAACGCGGCCCCCTAATCGACGCCGGTTGATCATCGACGCGGCGGCCCGTCTGTTCTGCGACAAAGGATTCGGCAATGTCTCGATGAGTGACGTCGCCGACGCGGTGGCGGTCGGCCCATCGGCGTTGTACCGGCATTTCCGTGGCAAGCAGGCACTACTGGCAACGGTCATCGGAGACGCGCTCGGCGTCTTGGACGAGGCGTTGCAGGCAGCCGATGCCTCCGCCGACGTGGCTGCGGTGCTGGCCCGCATAGTGCTCGATCAGCGCACTGTCGGTGTGCTGTGGCGGCGCGAAGGCCGTCACCTGATGGCACAGGACCGCAAACGGCTGCACCAGGTCGCCCGGCGGATCGGCAAGCGGCTCGCCCAACATATTCGAAGTCGGCGACCCGGCCTGGATCCGGTGCAGGCTGACGTGCTGGCATGGTGTGCGCTGGGAATCGCTAATAGCGTTTCCTTCCATAGTCTTTCGGTTCCCGAGCCAGGATTTTCGACGCTTATGGCCGAGCTGATCGCGGTGCCGCTCAATGCCGGGGCCGAGTTGCGGGGGGCTGATGCCGGGGAGTCGCGCGTGGCCGGGGTCGCTCGTTCCCGACGCGAAGCGATTTTGTCCGCTGCTGCCGCGCTGTTCGCCGCGAAGGGCTTCTCCGGGGTCAGCGTCGACGACATCGGTGCCGCCGTCGGCATCGCCGGGCCCAGCGTCTATAACCACTTCGCCTCCAAGACCGACATCCTGGCGGCGGCGATGTTCCGTGGCAACGAATGGCTATGGATGGACTTCAACCGTGCCGTCGCCGATGCGCCCGATGCGGTCCAAGCCCTGCACCGCGTGGTGCTCAGCTACCAGCGCTTTGCCTTCCAGAACCCCGATATAGTCGAAATCCTGCTCACCGAGGGAGCGCATCTTTCGGCATCGGACAGCCGAAGCACCAGGAACGCCCAACGCGCCTACATCGACGAATGGGTCCACCTTGCACGCCAACTCCATTCCGGTTGGACGATCACCGAAGCACGCATCCGGGTGCAGGCGGCTCAAATCATGATCAACGACGTGGTCGTGATCCCGCGGTTGCGCACATTGCCCGGAGTCCAAGCGGTGGTGGCCGATATCGCGGTGGCTCTGCTGGCCGGACCGTTGGGTCCTGTACCGGCCTAGGAATCGGTCACCGAATACGGTTGGCGCAGCGTGGTTTTGCGAGCGCTACCAAAATTCCGCCATTCGGAAGCTGACATGGTGCGCGCGGCAGAGCTCTTCCCGCAAAACCGGTGTCGAGGAGATCGGCAAACGGTTGGACTGCAATGGCATCGCGGAATCCTACCGTGCCCACGGATCTGATGCGGTATTCGCATGTTCACTTAGCTCGGGTTTTAATGGCTTGACGACAAGCATTTCCCGGCCGTAGTCTCTTAACTTGAAGCTAGTGGCGATTCACTTATTCCGAGAGGGCGCGGATGGCGAACTGGAAGATGACGGATGTTCGCGGCAAGACCGTGGCCGTGACCGGGGGTGCCCGCGGCATTGGTCGGGCCAGTGCGGCCGCGTTCGCCGCATCCGGTGCCCGGGTGGTCATTGGCGATCTCGACGCCGAACTGGCGGAAAAGGCCGCCGCAGAAATCCGCAACGCCACCGGAGCTCAGGTTCTCGGATTAGCGCTAGACGTAACCGATCCACGCTCCTTCGGACGCTTCCTCGATGAGGCTGAGGCTGCGCTGGGGCCGTTGGATGTACTGGTGAACAACGCCGGCATCATGCCGACCGGCCTGTTCTTCGACGAGGACTTGGCAACCACCGATCGGATTATCGACGTCAACCTGCGCGGGGTGATCACCGGCTCGCGGGAGGCGGTGAACCGGCTGGTGCCCCGCCGCGGCGGGATCATCATCAACGTAGCGTCGCTGGCCGGGGTTAGGGGTTTCCCGGGGGTGGCGACCTACTGCGCCACCAAGCACGCGGTGCTCGGCTTCAGCGAGGCCCTGGCCGCAGAGATGCGCGCGCACGGCGTGGCCGTCATTGTGGTGCTGCCCGGCGTGGTGCGCACCGAGTTGTCTGCGGGCGCCTCGATGCCAGGATGGATGCGGCGGGTCTCGACCGTCGACCCCGACGACATCGCCGCCGCGATGCTACGGGCGTTGGGCCGCGGCAAGTTTCGCGTCACGGTGCCGGGCCGCCTGGGGGCATTGATTTTGGCGATGTCGCTGATGCCGGCGAGGCTGCGGCGTTGGGCGGACCGCATCGCCGGCAGCGATCGCGCATACGTCCAGGCCGATCCCATCGAGCGGGAACGGTACCGGCGCCGCATTTTCGGAGGCGAGGAATGACGGCTTCGCTGACCGTCACCTGCCCGGCGGACGGACGTGTAGTCGGCTCAATAGTCGACATGGATTCGGCCGCAGTTCGGCAGCGACTCGCAAGGTTGCGTGAAGCGCAGGTTGGCTGGGAGAAGATCGGCCCCCGCGCGCGTGCCCGGTGGCTGTCACGGTGGCGTGAGTGGCTCCTCGACCACCAGCAGTCACTCGCCGATGTCCTGCAATCTGAAACCGCGAAACCGCGCGCCGAGGCCGGTCTGGAGCCGCTGTTGGCGGCCGACATGATCAATTACTTCGCCGGGCATGCCGTGGAGTTCCTCCGCGATGGTGCCCGAAGGCCGCACGGCCCGCTTGGATTGACCAAGCGGCTGATGACCGTCTACCGGCCCTACCCAGTGGTGGGCGTGATCACCCCGTGGAATTTTCCCCTTGCGATGCCGGTCATGGATGCCGCACCCGCACTGGTCGCCGGTGCGGCGGTGGCGCTCAAACCGTCGGAGGTAACTCCACTTTCGGCGCTGGAATTGCAGCGCGGCTGGGCCGAGATCGGCGCGCCTGCGGTGTTCGACGTGCTCACCGGCGGCTCGAATGCCGGCGCTGCGGTCGTCGACCACGCCGACTTCATCCAATTCACCGGCGCCACCCGCACCGGTCGGGTCATCGCTGCGCGCGCCGCGTCGCGGCTGATTCCCTACAGCCTGGAACTGGGCGGCAAAGACCCGGCGATCGTGCTGGCCGACGCCGACATCGACCGCGCCGTCGAAGGCGTCATGTGGGGTGGGTTATTCAACGCCGGACAGGTCTGCGTGTCGATCGAACGTGTCTACGTGGAAGCACCCATCTACAACGAGTTCGTCACCCGTCTGGCCGAACGGATGCGCGAACTGCGGCAGGGTCCCGACGACCGGGACTGTCGTTTCGACATCGGACCGCTGGCCACCCCGGCGCAGCGCGACATCGTCGCGCACCATGTCGCCGACGCGATCGAGCGCGGCGCGACGGCTGCGGTTGGCGGTGCGCCGGGAGTCAGCGGAACGTTCTTCGAACCCACCGTTCTGGTCGACGTCGACCACTCGATGGCCTGTATGCGGGAAGAAACGTTCGGCCCGACCATCCCGGTCATGAAGGTTGGCGACGCCGATGAGGCGATCCATCTGGCTAACCAATCCAATTACGGTCTGTCCGCAACCATTTGGACTGCAAATGTCGCCCGCGGGGTCGAGCTGGCCCGCCGCCTCGAGGCTGGTGCGGTCAACGTCAACGACGCGATGTCCAACCTGTTCAACTTCACACTTCCCCATTCCGGGTGGAAGGAGTCCGGAGTCGGAGCGCGGTTCGGTGGAGCCGATGGCGTGCGCAAATACACTCGGCAGCAAGCGATCACGGTTCCCCGCGTGCAAGTGGCCGAACGCGAGTTGCTCTGGTATCCCTACACCGCGGAGCGACATAAGTTGGCCGTCCGGATACTGCGGCTGATCACCGGACGAGGTGTCGCCCGCATCCTGCCGGCGCGTCGCCGTCCGCGCGGTTGAGCCATGGATTTGAGGCTGCATCAGCAGCTGACTGATGACCACAGCCCGCTGCGCGAAGGCGCCGAGCGCACCCTCGGGCTGCTGCTGTCATTCATCACCCGAAACGACGACGAGGCGCACCGTGGCTGAGGTCGACGCCCGGATCGAGCAGCACCGCAACGAGGCACTGCGCTTGCTGGGAATCGCACTCGGCCAGGGCTCGTCCGCGTCACCTGTGGCGCAACGCAATCTGATTGCGGCGGCACAGGTGCACGCGGCACTTGCCGCGGCGGTTGCGCAGGACGCCACGTGCGCCGCGATCGACCACGCCAATCGGCGGCAGTGACTTGCCGGCACCGGCCGGTTCTCGCCCGGGGGCGCTAACGAACGCAATGCTGACCGTCCGAATCAGGGTGCCCAATCGGTGTGGGTCGTGTCGGCGGCGCGGAACCGGAGGGCCGGCTCGGCGTAGCGGGCCGCGGCGACGGAGTAAAGGGCGTCAATCAGAGCCCGGAAGGCGGGGTAGCCTGAGCACAGTACCGCGACCTCGTCGGGACCGGGCGATAGACCGGACGAGGTGAGCAGTGCGCGGACCGAGGTCTCACAGGCGGTCGTTTCCATCAATTTCCTCCCTTGGCCAAAAAGGCAGTTAGCCGGTAAAAGCGGGGGGTCGCCGCAAGTGCCAGCTTGTGTGCCTCTGATAGATTTCGCCGGCCCGCAGCGCGGTCGTGTCGTCAAACGGTCGAGCGGCGATCTGCATGGACAACGGCATCCCGACCGACGTGAATCCGATGGGGACCGCAAGCACGGGATTGCCCACGAAATTCCAGTAGACGGTGTTGACCAGCCCGGCCAGCCAGCTGACATCTTTGCAGCGTGAAACGAGCACCTCGTAGCTGGGCGCGCCACCCTTCAGCGTGGGGCAGGCGATCAGGTCGACCTCGGTGAACAGCTCGCGGAGGGCCTGCTGAGCAACGCGGCGGACGCGCTGTGCCTGGACGTAATCCGCGCCCGAGACAAATGCGCCAAGAGCGAGCATGGCGCGGGTCATGTCGGAATAGTCGAGCCAGCGGCGGCCCAGGTCGTCACGGTGGTAGGCGAGAGCCTCGGCCACCGTGGTCGCGATGCTCGCGGCGACCACCTCGGGGAAGTAGGGCAGCTGGGCCTCACGGACGTCCGCGCCCTGCGCGGCCAGCACTCCCGCGGCGGCCTCCAGAGCAGGCAGCAGCGCGGGGTCGGGCTGGTCGGAGAGCTGGTGCTCAGTCACCAGGCCGACTCGAAGACCGGCCAGATCCCCGGCATGACCCCGTGTGGTGAACGGCGCATCCACGCAGTCCGGGTCGCTCGGATGATGCCCCGCAATGGCTTCGAGCACGGCGGCGCAGTCCGCCGCGCTCCGCGCCAGCGGGCCGACGTGGTCCAGGCTGTAGCCGAGCGGCACGCAACCGGACTTGGGCACCCGGCCGAAGGTCGGCATCAGGCCGCTCACTCCGCAAAAGCCCGCGGGTATCCGGATGCTGCCAAGGGTGTCGGTGCCGATCGCCGCGTAGAACAGGCCCGCGGCGACGCCGGCGCCCGACCCGGAGCTTGACCCGCCCGGCCAGGTCGCGGTGTCCCAGGGGTTGCGCGGGACAGGGAACGGTTTATCAGGATCGGTCAGCCCGAGGGCAAATTCCATCGTGGAGGTCTTGCCGGTGATTACCGCGCCGGCGCGCTTGAGCCGGGCGACGACCGGTGCGTCCCGTCCGGCGCCCCAGGCGGGATCCAAGACCAGGCTCTGCGCGGTGGTGGGACCTTCGGCCATCGCGACGATATCCTTGATGCCGCAAGGAATCCCGTGCAGAGAGCCGCGGTCCACCCCGCCCGCCAGTTCGGCATCGGCAGCCGCGGCCGCGGCCATCGCGTACTCGTCGAATCTGGCCAGATACACACCGAGGACGCCGTCCAGCTTCTCCGCGCGTGCGATGGCCGCTTCGGTGAGCGCGACCGAGGTTACGGCACCAGAGCGCAAAGCCACCGCCGCCTCGGTCAGGGTGCTTGGGAGGTCATTCAACGCCGTGGCTCCTCAGGTTTGTACTCGCACCCGGCGCTCGCCCGGCATGACAGGCATTTGCGATTCCCGCTCGTCATGCCGTCTCCCCGGAGGTAGTAAGTGAATCACTCATAGTCTATGAACAGACGATAATATCGAGGAAGAATAACCGTCAAGGGATAATTAGATGTTTAAGTGAACACGCAGTTACGCTCGTTCAAGGAACGCCGCTCACCCGATTGGGTGCATCCGGAACTGCGCGTCGAGGGCCGGCTGTAACGCGCTCATATCCTGCGCGTTCGACCTCGCCAAAACGGTTCCCGCAGCTGTGTTTTCAGGATCTTCCCGCTCGCGTTGCGGGGCAGTTCCGACACGAAATCCACGGTGCGCGGGCATTTGAAGCCCGCCAGTTGCTGTCGACAGAAGTCGATGATGTCGGCGGGATCGACCTCGTCGCCGGCCACCACGATCGCCTTGACCGACTCTCCCCAGAAGTCGTCGGGCACCCCGATCACCGCGGCGTCGGCGACGGCGGGATGTTCGATGAGCACGCTTTCCACCTCGGGGCCGTACACGTTCTCGCCGCCGGTGATGATCATGTCCTTCAGCCGGTCTTCGATGTAGACGTAGTCGTCGGCGTCGAGGCGTCCGACGTCCCCGGTGCGCACCCAGTCGTCGGTGATCGTCTCGGCCGTCGCCTCCGGGCGGTTGAGGTAGCCACTCATGTTCTGGTTGCTGCGCACCCACACCTCGCCGGACTCCCCGGGCGGCAACTGAGCGCCGGTCTCGGGATCGACGATCCGAATCTCGCAGCCCAGCACCGCCTTTCCGGCCGAGAGCTGCAACCCGGGGCGCGTCGCATCGCGGTGATCGGTGTCGGACAGGGCCGTGACCGCGCCGCACAGCTCCGTCTGCCCGTACACCTGCACGAATTTCGTGTCCGGCCACGTCGACAGCGCCCGATGCAGCAACGGCAGCGGCATCGGCGCAGCCCCATAGACGATGTGGCGCAGGCCGGCGATGGTGGCGGTCGCCGCCTCACCCGCGTCCAGGAACCGGGCGATCACCGGCGGCACGAAGAACGCGTGGGTGGCGCCGGCGCGCACGGCGCCGATCAGCGTCGCGGCGTCCGGTTCCCGGGTCATGATCGTGGGCGCCCCGGCCCGGATGCCGAACAGCGCGTAGCCGATCCCGCCGACGTGAAACAGCGGCATCGCAACGAGATTCGCGTCCCCGTCGGCGAACGGAAATGCCGGCGCCAAGTTGGCCGAGTGGTTGACCAGCGCGCGCTGGCTGAGCAGCACGCCTTTCGGGCGGCCGGTGGTGCCCGAGCTGTAGATCACCAACGCGGTCTCGTCCGCATCGAGGCCCGCGTCGGCCGGCGCCGGTGACGCTGCGGCGAGCAATGATTCGTATTCGTCGCCGATTTCGATGATGCGCTCCAGGCCGGGTACTCGCTCGGCGGCCGCCGCGGCCGCGGCGCGCAGCTCGGCGCCGACCAGCAGTACGCGGGCACCGCTGTCGGTGAGGACGTGGACGAGTTCGTCGCCGATCACCCGCCAGTTGACGACGGTGGTGGCCACGCCGATGGATGCTCCGGCGATCAGCACTTCGAGGCAGGCGGGGTGATTCTTGTCCAGGAAGGCCACGCACTGGCCGCGCTCGATCCCGGCGTCGCGCAGCGCCCCTGCCGCGCGACGGATACGCGAGCTCCAGTCGGCCCAGGACCACTGGCGTTCGCCGTAGTGAATCGCGATCGCGTCGGGCCGCTGCTGGGCGTGTCGCTCGACGATGCCGGCGAGCGTCTCCGTCGTGGTGGCCTTGGTGTCGGCTGGTCGCATGAACCCCTCCGCGTTCGGTCTGTTCCAGTTTGTAATACGCGGTCGGTGCTGCGCACACGACGCCGACCCTCGCGAGCGTCGGCGGTCAGGGTCTCATTGCATGGAGCTGATCATCATTCCGCCGTCGCCGGCGGCTTGGGTGGTCGCATTACCGCCTTGCCGGAAGTCGATGAACGCCGAGCGGCCGTTCGAGGTGTTGAGCAGCTCGGTGAACGTGCCGATCACCGGAATCGTGCCTTGCGGGTTCACCACGTTGGCCGTGTAGTTGACGGACGCTTCCTGCTGAAAGTTGGGTCCCTGCAGCGGCTTGGTCTCCGGCGGGGTCAAGCGATTCACCTCGGTCAAGATGGCCGATGCGCCGCGGGTGAACTGGTCGATGTCGGATGACAGAACCGCGGCGGCGTCGGTGCCGCCGGCTTGTTTGACCGTGATCCGCATCTGGGCGCTGGTGTCGGCGTTGTTCAGCGCCACCCAGTTGGGGCCGCGGTTTCCCAGCGTCCAGCCGGGCGCCGGCGTTACCGAGACGCCCTGCGCGATGGCGATCGCGTCGCCGGAAGTCAGAACCACCCCGGTCGTTGGTCCGGCCCCGGCCAGGACGACCGCCGCGGCCACGGTGGCCACGGCCGCGCTCAGCGTCCCGAACCGCCAACCGGCCGGGTGTGCCGAGGCGGGGACAGCGGACGCCTGCGGCCGGGTCGATGTCATCGTTGTTCCTAACTCTCTCGGGCGGAGCGGCATTCGAGCTCGGTCCCATCGTCCTCCGGCAACAGCGGCAAAGTCCAAGGTGGGTTCGCCATGTGTGTCACCATGACTGGGCCGCCGCCCGACCTACCCACCCGACAAGGATCCGACATGGTGAAGCCCGACCGCGCCCGCTCCCGCACCTTCGTCGTGACCGGTGCCGCCTCCGGAATCGGGCTGGCCACCGCGCGGCGGTTGTTGGCCGAGGGCGGCAGCGTCGTCGGCGCCGACCTGGCCGGCCCGCCCGACGACCTGGGCCCGCGGTTCACCTTCGTGCCCGCCGACGTGACCGACGAAGCCGCGATCGCCGCGGTGCTCGCCGCCGTGCCGGGCCGCCTCGACGGTCTCTTCCACGCGGCCGGTGTCGCCGGGGGAGGCCCGGTGCATTTGCTCGACCGTGCCGAATGGGACCGGGTGATCGAGATCAACCTCACCGGCACCTTCCTGGTCGCCAAGGCGGCCCTGGCCCGGATGATCGAACAGCCCCGGGCCGACGGTGAACGGGGCTCGATCGTGACGGTCGCCAGCGTCGAAGGCCTGGAAGGCACCGCCGGCGGCAGCTCGTACAACGCGGCCAAGGGCGGTGTCGTGCTGCTCACCAAGAACATCGCGCTCGACTACGGGCCGAGCGGTATCCGGGCGAACGTCATCTGCCCCGGCTTCATCGAAACACCGATGGCGCACAGCGTTTTCAGCATTCCCGGCATGGAGGGGCCGCTCGCCTCGATCACCAAGGAGCATGCGCTGCGGCGATTGGGGCAGCCCGAGGAGATCGCTTCCATGGCGGCCTTCCTGCTGTCTCCCGACGCCTCGTTCGTCAGCGGTCAGGCCATCGCCGTCGACGGCGGCTATACGGCCGGTCGCGATCACGGTGTCGTCGAACTCTTCGGCTTTCCCACCTGATACCACCGGGATTCAAATGCTACTAAGATTCGTCCATGAGCGGTCGACTTACTCCTGACCAAGCGATCGAGGCGATTCGAGGCGCCGGCGGCGCCCAGCCCGGCTGTCGCGCATTGCACGCGAAGGGCACGCTGTATCGCGGCACGTTCACCGCAACCCCCGACGCGGTGATGCTCTCGCGCGCAAGGTATCTCGATGGTTCGCCCGTCCCGGCACTGATCCGCTTCTCCAACGGATCGGGCAACCCCAAGCAGCGCGACGGCCAGCCGGGCGTGCGCGGGATGGCGGTGAAGTTCACCCTGCCCGACGGCTCCACCACCGACGTCTCGACGCAGACCGCCCGGCTCTTCGTCTCCAGCACGCCGTACGGCTTCATCGACCTGCTCAAGGCGATGCGGCCCGGCCTGACGACGCCGCTGCGCATGGCCAAACACCTGCTCACCCATCCTGGGCTGCTGGGCGCGTTACCCGTACTGCGGGAGGCCAACCGGATCCCGGCCAGCTATGCCACCACCGAATACCACGGGCTGCACGCGTTCCGCTGGGTCGCCGCCGACGACAGCGCCAGATTCGTTCGCTACCACCTGGTTCCGGCCGCGGCCGAGGACTACCTGTCGGGGTCGGACGCCCACGGCAAGGACCCGGACTTCCTCACCGACGAGCTGACGACACGGTTGGAGGGCGGCCCGGTGCGGTTCGCCTTCCGGGTGCAGATCGCCGGGCCCACCGACTCCACGGTGGACCCGTCGTCGGCCTGGCAGAGCACCCAGATCGTCACCGTGGGCACCCTGGAGGTCACCGGTCTGGACACCGAGCGCGAGCACGGCGACGACATCGTGGTGTTCGACCCGATGCGTGTGACGGTGGGCATCGAACCCTCCGACGATCCGGTGCTGCACTTTCGGACCCTGGTGTATTCGGCGTCGGTCAAGCTGCGTGCCGGGGTAGAGCGCGGCGCCGAGGCTCCGCCCGCCTGATCGCGGCGAGCAGTCGCGTTCGGGACGAAATCGGCGGCAGGCTAAGGTTTTTCTTCGGTGTCGCCGTTTCAGATGTTCCTCATATGCCTGGCCGGGCTGGCCGCCGGGGCGATCAACGCGCTGGTCGGATCCGGCACCCTGATCACCTTCCCGACGCTGGTCGCGCTCGGCTTTCCGCCGGTGACGGCCACCATGTCGAACGCGACGGGCTTGGTCGCCGGCAGCGTATCGGCCACCTGGGGTTATCGCGCCGAGTTGAGCGGTCAACGGGATCGGTTGCGCTGGCAGGTTCCGGCTTCGCTGGCCGGTGCGACGCTGGGCGCCTTCCTGCTGTTGCATCTGCCGGAAAAGGTGTTCGCCGAGATCGTGCCGGTGCTGTTGGCGTTGGCGTTGGCATTGGTGGTGATCGGGCCGCGGATCCAGGCGTGGACCGCCCGGCGCGCCGAGCAGGCGGGCCGGGCGCCCGAGCATGTCACACCGGGGCGGATGGCCACGCTGGTGCTGGGCACATTCGCCGTCGGTGTCTACGGCGGCTATTTCACCGCCGCCCAGGGCATTTTGCTGGTCGGCCTGATGGGTGCGTTGCTGCCGGAGTCGGTGCAGCGCATGAACGCGGCTAAAAACCTGTTGGCTCTGGTGGTGAATGTGGTTGCGGCGGTTGCCTATACGTCGGCGGCGTTCGATCGTATCAGCTGGCCGGCGGCCGGGCTGATCGCGGCCGGCTCCCTGGTCGGTGGGCTGCTCGGGGCGCGGTATGGGCGGCGGCTGTCGGGTAATGCGTTACGCGCCGTCATCGTGGTCGTCGGCGTGATCGGGCTGTATCGACTGCTCGCGGTGTCCTGACGAGAGTTCTTGTACGGCAAAGAGACTCAACTCAGTATGGCCGCGGCGACTTCGGCGATGACGTCCATCACCTCGACGCGACTGCGGTGTCCTGAGGGGACGGCTCGCCGTGTCGTGTGATTACCAGCGCGCGGCCGCACAGAGCGCGGAGTCGACGGTGGGGTAGATCGGCAGCGCACGACTGAGCCCGCACGCGTCGACGATGCGAGCGACGATCGGCTCGCAGCTCACCAGCCGCAGATCGATGCCGCGTTCCCGGCAGCGGTTGGCCTCGTCGGCGAGCGCCGCGAACGCGCAGCAAGCCATGAACTCGAGCCCGGTGACGTCGACCACGAACGGGCCGGGCGCGGTGACGACGGCGGCCGCCTCGCTGACCAGGTGGCGCCAGGTGTGCTCGTTGCACGCGTCGACCTCGCCCCCCGCATAGATCAGCACCGCCGGGCCGCTGCGATCGGCGGTTGCCCGCAGCGTGCTGTTCGGATCGCCCAGCTCATAGACCAGCTTGGTGCTCAGCATGAGATGAGTGGTGGGCAATTGTTCCGCAATGGCTGAGTTCACGATGGACCCCCTGATCGACCGGCGTCCGAGACGCCGCGACGGATGCCCGTCCTATTGTCTGAAGACAGACTTTTCGCGGATGCGAATCTCATTTGTATAACGAGACAGGGCGGTCTGTCTATGGGTCCCGGCCTAAGAGTACGGTAAGGCCCGATGACAACTTCCGATGTCGGAACGCCCGCCGTGTCGGCGCGTGAACGCGTGCTGACCGCCGCATATGAGCTGTTCAGCCGCCGTGGCATTCGCGCCGTGGGCACCGACGAGGTGATCGCGCGGGCCAGCGTCGCCAGGGCGACGCTGTACCGCCATTTCGCCACCAAGAACGATCTCGTGCTGGCCGTGCTGGAGCGTCGCGAGGAGCTCTGGACGCACGGTTTGATCGAGGAGCAGTCGCGGCGGCGCGGCACCGGCCCCGAGGAACAGTTGCTGGCGATCTTCGACGTCATGCACGACTGGTTCCAGCTCCGCGACGGATACGAAGGCTGCTCGTTCATCAACGTGCTGCTCGAGTTCGGACCGGATCACCCGGCCGGACGGGCCTGCATCACGCACATCGACCGGGTCCGAGACATCGTGCGCCGCCGCGCGATTGCGGCGGGCTTGACCGACGTCGAGGACTTCGCCTCGTCCTGGCACATCCTGATGAAGGGCGCCATCGTTCTCGCCGCCATCGGGGACCTCGACGCGGCGCTGCGCGCCCGCAGGATGGCCCGCGCCCTGATCGCCGAACACCGGCCGCCGTTGGTGGCCGACACGGGCGAGGCCGTGTAGTCAGACCGTGTCGGGCGTGCTGATGCCGGCCTTGCGGCGATGCTCGGCCTCCAATTCCGCGATCGCCTGTGATGTGCGCCCGCGCAACAGGATTGCGCCCGTGACACCGGCTACGACGGCGAGCACCAGCCCGATCCAGGAGAACCGCTGCAACCAGCGTTCGGCCGCGATTCCCGCGAAGTACACCAATGCGGTCGTGCCGCCCGCCCAGCAGATGGCGCCCGAAACGTTGGCCGTCAGGAATCGCGGGTAGTGCATTTTCAGGGCACCCGCCAGCGGCCCGGCCAAAATCCGCAGCAGCGCGATGAAGCGGCCCAAGAAGACGGCCCGGGCGCCCCACCGGTTGAACAACTTTTCGGCAAGCGCGACGTGCCCGGGACCGAAATGCTTTGGGAACCGCCGGCCAAGCCGGTCGAACAGCGGCATGCCGAAGCGGCGCCCGATCGTGTAACCGATCGAATCTCCGACCACCGCGCCGATCACCGCGGCGACACCGACCCCGATCGGATTGACCGCCAGGTCATGATGCGACGACATCAGCGCCGCGGTGACCAACACGATCTCGCCCGGCAGCGGAATGCCCAGGCTCTCGATCCCGACCACACCGCCTACCACCAGGTAGACCGCGAGCGGCGGAATCGAGTGCAGCAAGGGCTCCACATCCATGCGTCAAGGATGCCTGACCGGCGCACGATCCGCGCGTCAAGGTGTGCGTTTCAATTCGCTTGGGGCGCCCAAACCTTCCAATCGCGGGCGTTTGGGTTCGAGCCCGTCATACGACGAGAGGCCGCGCAGCCGCCGCCAGATCCACGGGACGAAACTCTCCTGCGCCCAGCGCCACTGCTCGTAGGTGCCGGCGACAAGGGAACGCCGGGTGGGGTTGACACCGGACCGCGCCCAATCATGGTTGCTGTCAGGCAGATTGAGGGCTTCGGCGGCCGCGGCCGCGAACAACATGTGTCCCCTGGTCGAGGCGTGCACCCGGTCGATGGCCCAGGTGTCCAACTCGCGCATCGAGGGCGCGTCGTACAGGTCGACAAGCCGGAACCCGTAGCGCTGGGTGGCCGCCCTGATCGCCGCGTTGATGCGGGTGAGCCGCCCGGCCACCAGCCGTCCGAGCGGCAGGAACTGCGCGACATTCGGAAAGGTCGTCGTCACCACCGTGGCCCCCGATCGGGCCAGCGCGGCGTAGATGTCATCGAGGTCGATCAGGGCGGGGCCGAACGACCGCCCGGGCTGGATGACATCGTTCATCCCCGCGCACACGGTGATCAGATCCGGCTGCATCGCCAGGGCCCGCGGAACCTGCTCGGTGAGCACGTGGCCGATCCGCTTACCGCGGATGGCCAGGTTGGCGTATTGCAGGCCGGGGTAGAGCGAATCGACGCGCACGGCGAGGCGGTCAGCGAATCCGAGCAGGCCGATGGCGTCGTCACCGTCCCACAAGCCCTCGGTCTGGCTGTCGCCGATCGCGACGTAACGGTGGTATCCGATACGAACGGCCCCGCTCACGAAGCCGAGGATAATGGCTAACGCACGGCGCGGCGCAGCACGTTCTCGGCATGGCGAAGCAGCGCGGCGTCGACCAGTTTGCCGTCGCGGCCAACGGCGCCGAGACCCTGTGTTTCGGCAAGACGGTAGTCCGCGATCAGCCGGTGCGCCTCGGCGACCTCGGCGTCGGTGGGGGTGAACACGTCGTGCGCGATCGGCACCTGATCGGGGTGAATCGACCACTTCCCGTCGAAGCCCAGCACGCTTGCCGCCGTAGCCGCGCGGCGGTAGCCGTCGGCGTCCCGGTAGCCGGGGTATGGCGCGTCGATCGCCGCAATCCCGGCGGCCCGCGCCGCGGCCAACACCTGTACGCGCACGGCGTGCCAGTGGTCGCCCGGGTAGTCCCCCCGCGGCTGGAAGTTCCCGTCGACCCGGCTACGCAGCGAGGCCGACAGGTCGCCGGCACCGAAGATGAGTGCGTCGAGCCTCGGGCTGGACCGGGCGATCTGCTGGGCATTGAGCAGCCCCTCGGCTTCCTCGATCAACGCTTCGAGCGCGATGGGGCGCGTGAGGTCGAGCTGCGCCTCCAACTGCGAGAGCAGAACGTCGACCCACCACACCTCGCGGGCGGTGAGCACTTTCGGCACGATGATGACGTCGAGCGCGTCGCGCGCACCGGTCACGACGTCGACGATGTCGCCGTGGCACCACGGCGTGCCGAGTCCGTTGATGCGAATCGCCCGAATGGTGGTGCCCCAGTCGAGTTCGGTGAGCGCCGCGACGGCAGTGGCCCGGGCGGACTCCTTCGCGGCGGGCGCGCATGCGTCCTCCAGATCGAGGAACACGAGATCGGCGCCCGCCCTGGCGGCCACCTCGCACATGTGCTCGTTGCTGGCAGGGGTGGCGAGCTCGCTGCGGCGGGGCCGATTGCGGGTGGGCGTCGTCATGGTGCTCCCGTCATCAGATGGTGCCCGCCGCGGCCAGCGCGGCGAGGCGGTCGGCGTCCAGGCCCAGCATCGTCGAGTACACGGCGACGTTGTCGGCACCCAGTGGACGGCCCAGATGATGGACACAGCCTGGGGTTTCGCTGAGCACGGCGACCGGTGATTGCACGGTCATGGCACCGAGGTCGGGGTCGTCGACGGTGAGCCAGGTACCGCGGGCCCGCAGGTGTTCGTCGGCGAGTAACTGCGCGGCGTCGTAGACCGCCGCGGCCGCCACCCCTTCGGCGTGGAAGACCATCATGACGTCGTCGAGCGGCTTGCCGCGGACCCACTCGGCGACCAGGCCGTCGATCTCCTCCGAACGGGCCTGGCGCGCAACGGGTTCGACGTATTCCGCTCGGATCGCCAAGTCGGGCCGGCCGATCGCGCGGTACACATTGACGGCGATGCTCGACGCGGCACTCGAGATGGCCACCCAGCGGTCGTCGGCGGTGCGGTAGGCGTTACGCGGCGCGCTCGCGTCGGCCCTGTTGCCCTTCCTTCGTTCGACGACACCCAATTGGTCGTAGGCGAGTGTGGACTGCTCGACCAGCCTGGCAAGCGGTTCAATGAGGCTGACGTCCACCAGTTGGCCCGGTGCGCCGTGGACGTCGCGGTGATACAGCGCCATCATCACCGCGTACGTCGCCGCGAGCGCGGTGACGCCGTCGGCGAGCATGAAGGGCGGCAGCGTCGGTGGGCCGTCGGGCTGCCCCGTGATGTGGGCGAATCCGCTCATCGCCTCGGCGAGCGTGCCGAAGCCGGGTCGGTCGCTGGCGGGGCCGCCCGCACCAAATCCGGTGACGTGCAACATCACCAGCTTCGGGTGCCGCGCGTGTACCGCGGCGAAGTCCAGCCCCCAGGTGGCCAGCGTGCTCGGTCGCGTGTTGATGACGAACACGTCGCTGACCGTCAGCAGTTCGTGCAGGAGCTCGCGTCCCGGGTCCTGTCGCAGATCCAGGGTGACGCATTTCTTGTTGCGGCTCAAGCTCTTCCAGATCAGGCCGATGTCTTCTCGGCGAGCACCCCAGGTGCGCAGCGGGTCTCCCACACCCGGTTGCTCTACCTTGACGACCTCGGCGCCGTACTCGCCGAGGTGGGTGGCGGCCAACGGGCCCGCGGCCAGAGTCGCGGCATCGATGACACGTAGCCCGGCCAGGGGAGGGGTGGTCATTTCTGCTGCGGCTGCAAGCGGTCGATGTCGGGCATCCACGGGCCGCTCGCGGCGTAGCCGCCGTCGACGGCGAGGACGGCACCGGTCACGAAGGACGATTCGCCGCTCGCGAGGAAGAGCGCGGCCGACGCGAGTTCGGCGGGCCGGCCCCAGCGCGCCATCGGAGTGGGGAGGTACGAACCGTCCGGAATCGCGTCGGTGGGCGCGGCGCCCGCCAGGCCCGTGTAGGTCATCCCCGGGCAGATCGCGTTGATGCGAATGCCCTCCTTCGCGTAGTCGAGTGCCGCCGATTTCGTCAACTGGACGACGGCCGCTTTGGCGGCGGCATACGTGGCGAGCCCCTTCCATCCCACGAGCGCGGACGCCGACGCGGTGTTGACGATCGAACCTCCGCCGGACCGCAGCATCGCCGGAATGGCGTACTTCATTCCGAGAAACGTTCCCCTGAGGTTCACCGCGATGAGGTTGTCGAACATCTCCTCCTCGACGTCGGCCAACCGCAGGTGCGGGCCACCCGCGCCGGCGTTGTTCATCAGCACGTCGAGCTTGCCGAACCGTTGGGTCGCGGTGTCCACTATGCGTTTCACGTCGTCGCCGCGGGTGACGTCGACGTGCACGGGCACCGCGGCTGCGCCGATCGACGCCGCGACGTCGTCTTCGCGACCGCTGATGTCGGCGCACACCACGTTGGCCCCCTGCGCCGCGAACAGATGTGCCGCCGCCCAACCGATGCCGGAACCCGCGCCGGTCACGATCGCGACCTTGCCCTGAAGTGGTCGTGTCATCTCGTCCCTTCGCGATCTGTTTCGATCGTCGACCTCACGCGGTCAGAGCGCCGGTTCGGTGACCATGTCGAAGAAGGCCGCGCCGGAGTCGGGGATGCGGTTTTGCTTGAAGATGTTGACCGCGTAGGAGACCAGGATCATCGAGTACAGCAGGTGCATCAGCCGTGTCGCCTCCGGGCCGAGCCGGTCGATGTCGAGCGTGTCGAGGTGGGCGATGGCGCGTTCGGCGTGCGGGGCGATGGTGTCGTAGAAGGCGACCAGGTCGGCGTAGGGTCGGTCGAGCCGGGCGGCGTAGCGTTGCGCGCGGGTGGGTAGCGCCCATTGCTCGACCAGCGGCTCGAGCTCGGAGAATCCTTCGGGCAGTTGGCCTTCGGTCATGGGTGCTCCTCCGTGGCTTGGTGTGCGGCGACCGTGTCTCGGATGACGGTGTGGAACTGGCGGATCAGCAGTTCCTGGTCGCTGAGGTGAAAGGTGTTCTGCGCCCGGGTGCGCAGCGCCGAGTGCGTGGCCTCGATGGTGTTGACATCCTGCATCGCGAACTCGATGGTGCTGTCCACCACGACCTCTTGGGCCAGCCGTTCGTGGGCGTTGGCGGGTGGCACGAAGTAGAGGTCGATCTCGTAGATGTGGGTGTCGACGGTTTCGGGCCAGTAGGTGTAGGTGATGTAGTAGTTGCGGGCCCAGATCTGGATGGAGATGTTGGGGAAGATCCAAAACTGGTCGTTGCCCCACGACGCGATGTTGCCGCGGTTGAGAAAGCTTGGCGGAGAGCCGATGTCGGGCACGTCATCGGGCCCGAAGAGCCCGGCGCGGAACAGCTTGTAGACCCACCGCTGGTCCTGGCGCGCCTTTCCGGCGGTGCCCGGTTCCCGCGGCGGCAGGATCGGCGGCCCGGGCACCGAGGTCAGCATGTGCGGCCGGAACAGGTCGTAGTGATACGAGTCGACGGGCGGCACCATCTTCTCGGCCTTCGCGACGTCGGGGTCGATGAAGCGGCCGTGCACGTAGGGCGGGTGGTACCACTCGCACACCGAGTCCACGGCGAGCTTCCAGTTGCCCTTGATCTGGGTGGAGAACCCGTAGCGCTGGGTCATCAGGTGGAACGGGTAGACCTCCATGCCCAGCAGGCCCTCACCGAGGAAGGTGCGCAGCGGTTCCGGGTCCTCGGCGAGGTTGACGAAGATGAACCCGGCCCACACCTCGCAATGCGCCGGCGGCATCCGCAGTTTGCTCTTGTCGAGGTCGAAGAATTCCTCTTCGTTGGTGATGTGGTTGACCACGCCGTCGAGGCCGTAGCGCCAGCCGTGGTACTTGCAGGAGAAGGCGCGGCAGCTGCCCGACGACTCCTTCTGCGGATGTTCCTGCCAGACCACTTTGTTCCCGCGGTGCGCGCACACGTTGTGGAAGGCGTGCACGTTGTCGTCCAGATCGCGGGTGATGACGATCGAGGCCAGCCGGCCGGGAAGCTCGCGGGTGAAGTAGGAACCCTTGCGCGGCAACCGTTCCATGCGTCCGACACACAGCCAGCTGCGCTCGAACACGGCCTTGCGTTCGGCCGCGAAGAATTCCTCGGAGATCGAGTCCTCGTAGCTCACCGGCGCGGTGCCCAACTCCGGATAATCCGGCGTGAACTTACCCCGCCCCGTCGCCAGCTTCTGCTGAATACCCGTCATGATTGCGCTCCTTCGGTGGCATGTCCGTTGGACGGCGTGGTCCAGGGCTCCTGGTCCCACGGCCGGTCGAGCGGTTCCATCTCCCCGCCGAACGGGAAGAACGCGCGCTGCGCGTAGGTTTCGCGCGCCAGGCCGTGCCCGAGTTCGTCGATGAACGCGCGCTTGAGCGGGTTGGTGAACAACTGCCGCGAATACCGCAGCGTCAACGGGGGGCGCTTGACCAGCTCCCGCGCCAATTCCCAAGCGCGGTCCAGCAATTGGTCCTTGGGCAACACCTCGTTGACGACTCCCCACTCTTTGGCCTCCTGGGCGCCGAGTTTCTTCCCGGTGAGCAGGAAATAGCGGGCGCGGGTATGGCCGGCCAGGAAGCTCCAGATGACGTGCTGCCCGTCGCCGGGAACCTGGCCCCGCGGGAAGTGCGACGCGTCCTGGAAGTAGGCGTCCTCGGCGGCGAGCACGATGTCGCCCATGAGCGGTACCTCGGAGTGCATGTTGCAGGGGCCGTTGACCGCGCTGATCATGGGCACGTCGACGTCGAGCACATTGAAGACGAGATGGCGTGCGTACCATGCCTTCTCGTCGAGCTTGACCAGCCCGCGGGTGCCGGGCATCAGCAGGTACTCGGGATTGGTCACCGGATCGCCGTTGGGCATCCGTCCCCAGTCGGCGTTGTAGTTGGCGCCGGTGCCGGTGTGGATCAGCACCTTGATCTCACGGTCGCCGGCGACGTCGGCGAACGCATCGGACATGTCGTCGTGCGCCTGCCAGCTCCACACCAGGCTGTCGCCGTTCGTGTGGCATTGCATGAAGAGTATGCCGTCCCCGGTCAACTCGAATTTGTAGTTGGCGTACCGGTTTTGGTACTCGGTGAACCTGGTTCGCTTCGCCACGGGGTTCCTTTCGTCGTTACGTTCCGCTCAACTGCGCCACAATGGGCGCGAACTTCTCGGCTTGGGCCTGCTGCACGGTCACGTAGTTGGCGCCGTAGGTCTCGCGGCGTTCCTGCAGAGTTTCGGCAACGGCCCCGGCGGAGCCGACGAGCACGTTGGGGTGGTCGCGCAGCACGTCGGCCGCGATGCCCGTTCGCGAGGAGATTCGCTCGTACGCCGCCTCGACGTCGGCGGAAATCACGACAAAATACGGGGAGCTCTCGATGTCGAGATCACCGATGCGAGCGCCCGCGGCGTCGGCGACGTACTCGAACCGGCGCGCCGCGGCTTCCTGCGGTGTCAGCCCGTCGTCATCGCGTGGGACGAAGGGCACGGTGTTGATGCTCACGATGTCGGCCTCGCGGCCGGCATATGTCAGGATCCGGGGACCGCCGCCGCCGATCATGATGGGGGGATGCGGCCGCTGGACCGGGAGCGGGGTTCCCTTGTAGCCGTTGACGTTCACGAAGTCTCCGGCTTGGTCGATCTCGCGGTCGGCGCAGTGCGCCTTGACGAGGGCGACGACCTCCTCGAGCTTGGCGATGCGCCGGCCGGGGGTATCGAACCTCAGGCCCATCGCCTCGTACTCGATACGGCTCCACCCCGCCCCGATGCCGAATTCCAGCCGACCATCGGACAGCAGGTCGAGCGTGGCGGCCTCCTTGGCCAGCACCGCGGGCACGTGATAGTCGATGCAGAACACCCGGCAGCCGACGCGCAGCCGCGTGGTGTGCGCGGCGGCCGCGGCGATCGCGGCGATGGGTGCGAGGTCCTGACGCGGCGTGCGCGCGTTCACCTGCGCCGGTCCCGGGCCGAGGTAGTGATCGGCCAGGGAAAGCGTAGAATAGCCGAGATCCTCGGTGCGGCAGGCGAATTCGCGCCACTCACGCGCGCCGGCGGCGTTGGTGGCCTGGATCGCGAAGCGGAAGGGTCGCCTGTCCACGGATCGTGACCTTACCCGCTATTGCCAAGTAAGTATATGGGTTTGTATATTTTCGTGGAACGGTTCCCCGCGCACCCGAAAGGTGGCTCACAATGCCCGAAACGTTGGCGCTCAGCCCCGAGCTCGGGGCCGAGCTCGTCGACTACGGCGACGCCGCCGCGCTGCTGTCCGACGACGTCGTCGCGCAATGCCGCGAAGCGCTGAAATGGCGCGGAGTGCTGCTCATCCGGGGTGCCCACTTCGATGACGATGCGCAGCTCGCCTTCAGCCGGAAATTCGGGGGAGACGGCGGCGTCGCGGGCGGCAAGGAGCTCTCCACTATCTCGATGGACAAGAAGGTCAACAGGCTCGCCGAGTACCTCAAGGGTGCGTTCAACTGGCATCTCGATGACACCACCAGTGCGGTCCCGTCCCGCGCGACCATGCTCACCGGGCGCAGGCTCTCGGCCGAAGGTGGCGGCACCGAGTTCGCCAATACCTATGCGGCGTACGAAAACCTGCCCGCACACGAGCGGAAGCGCTACAACGGACTGCGCGTCGTCCACAGCTTCGCCGCCGCGCAGTTGCGGGTGAACCCGGACCCCACCGCCGAGGAACTCGCCAGCTGGCGAGCGGTACCGTCCCACGAGAGCGCACTGGTGTGGCAGCGCCATGACGGGCGCCGATCGCTCGTGATCGGTGCCACCGCAGACCACATCGTCGGCGTCTCCGCCGGGCAGAGTCGGGACATTCTCGAGGAACTGCTCGCGTGGGCGACGCAGAAAAGGTTCTGCCATACCCACGACTGGACCGTCGGCGACGCCGTGCTCTGGGACAACACCGCCGTGTTGCACCGCGCGCTGCCGTACGACCCGGCCTCGGATCGCATGCTGCGTCGCACGCACATCAAGGGAACGGAGGCGTGGGCGTGAAGACCGCGCTCGTCACGGGTGGCGCCTCGGGTATCGGCCGCGCCATCGCCGACCGGCTGCGCGCCGACGGCAATCACGTCGCGACGATCGACCTCACCACCTCGGACACCGACTTCGCCTACGTCGCCGACGTCACCGATCGGGCGGGGCTCGACGAAGCCCTGGCGGGTGTGCACGCCGCGCTCGGCCCGATCACCATTCTCATCAACGCCGCGGGGCTCACCTCGTTTCGCCGATTCGCCAACCTGACCATCGACGAGTGGACGAAGGTCATCGACGTCAACCTCAACGGGGTGTTCCACGTGACCCAGGCGGTGCTGCCGGACATGGTGGCGGCGAAATGGGGTCGCATCGTGAACATCTCGTCGTCGAGCACCCATTCCGGCTCGCCGTACCAGGCGGCATACGTCGCCGCCAAGTCCGCCGTGAACGGCCTGACCAAGACCCTCGCGCTGGAATACGGACCACTGGGCATCACGGCCAACGTCGTGCCCCCGGGCTCGATCGACACGCCGATGCTGCGCAAGGCCGAACGCGACGGATTGCTGGGCGGATCCGTCGAGGACATCGCCGCGAGAATCCCCGTGCGGCGCATCGGCGTGCCGGACGACATCGCGGCGACATGCTCGTTCCTGGTCTCCGAGGAGGCCGGTTACATCACCGGACAAATCGTCGGCGTCAACGGCGGACGTTGCACCTAACTGTGGAGGCATCTTGTACCAACGCACCGAACTGTTCATCGACGGAACGTGGGCGACACCAAGCACCGACGCCGCCATCGACGTCGTCTCCCCGCACACCGAGCACGTCGTCGGACGCGCGGCGGCGGCCGCACCCGCCGACGTCGATCGCGCCGTCGCGGCCGCCCGCAGGGCGTTCGACGACGGGCCGTGGCCCCGGCTGAGCCCGCAGGAGCGCATCGCCGCCGTCGAACGGCTGGCCGCCGCCTACAAGGACCGCCGCGCCGAGATGGCCGAACTCATCTCGGCCGAGATCGGCGCCCCCATCACGTTCGCCAAACACGTCCAGGCGCGCCTGCCGCTCACCGCGATGGCCGCGTTCTGCAAGGTGGCCGGAGAGTTCACCTGGCAGGACGACCGTACCGGCTTCTACGGCAAGGACATTCGGGTCGCCAAGCTGCCCGTCGGCGTCGTCGCCGCGATCGTGCCGTGGAACATGCCGCAGTTCCTCACCGTCGGCAAGGTCGTGCCCGCGCTGCTCGCCGGCTGCACCGTCGTGCTCAAACCCGCACCCGAGTCGCCCCTGGATGCGCTGCTGTTCGCCGACATCGCCGCGGCCGCCGAGCTGCCGCCCGGCGTACTCAACGTGGTCCCGGGAGACGGGGCCGTCGGTGCTCACTTGGTCGCGCACGCCGGCGTCGACAAGGTCTCGTTCACCGGCTCCACCGCGGCGGGCCGCCAGGTGGCGATGGCGTGCGCGGCCGGGCTCAAGCAGGTCACGTTGGAACTGGGCGGCAAGTCCGCGGCCATCGTGCTTCAGGATGCCGATCCCGCGGCGACCGCGAAGGCCATCCAGATGGCGAGTCTGGCCAACAGCGGTCAGGTCTGCAACGCGCTCAGCCGTGTACTCGTACCAGCCTCGCGCGCAGGGGAATTCACCGAAGCGCTGGAGGCTGAGCTCGCCGGGCTGTCCGTCGGTGACCCGGCGGACCCCGCCACGCAGCTCGGACCGCTGGTGGCGCAACGCCAGCAGGCGATGGTGCGCCGTTACATCGAGGATGGGCAGCAGGCGGGCGCGCGGCTGGTGGTCGGCGGCAGCGCAATGCCCGACGGCCTCGACCGCGGATGGTACGTGCGCCCAACGCTTTTCGCCGATGCGACCAACGACATGCGGATCGCGCGGGAAGAGATCTTCGGTCCGGTCCTGACCGTCATTCCCTACCGCGACGAGGCCGACGCCGTGGCGATCGCCAACGATTCCGACTACGGGCTCGCCGGTGCGGTGTTCACGGCCGACCGCGAGCGCGGCCTGGGCGTCGCCGCGCGGGTACGCGCCGGCTCGTTCGGCGTGAACGAGGGCTACATCATGGATCCGCTTGCCCCCTATGGCGGCCTGAAGGCGAGCGGCTGGGGCCGCGAACTCGGCCACGAGGGGCTCGACGGTTATCTGGTTAGCCAGTCTATCTCGGGTGCCTAACGGGGCAGCACGCCCCGCAGGAACAACCGCACCGCGTACTGCAGGTGCCGTTCCTGCTGTTTCTTCGAGCGGAATACCCCGAAGTCGGCCATGCGCGCGGGCACCGCCTCGACCATGGCGAGGAAATGCTCGGCCGCCAGTTCGAGGTCGTCCACCTCGATGTCACCGCGGTCGACATAACGGCGCAGCACCTGGATGGCCGTGCGCTGGCGTCCCGCCCACATCATGGACTCGGCAGAGATGTTGAACTCGGGGAAGAGTGCGGATTCATTGGCCGCGATGCGCTTGAGCCGCACGTTCTCCGGGTGCGTCGCACGGCTCAGCGAGGCGCGCCCGAGCGTCAGCAGGGCTGTCTCCACGTCCTCGTGGTCGACATCGTCGACTTCGTCCGTGTACCGCGCCAGCGCCCAGGGAATCACGTCGGCGAACACGGCCCGCTTGTCGGGATACCGGGCGTACAACGAGCGTCTGGTGATGCCGGCCGCCCGCGCGATGGCCTCCATACTCGCACCGGCGTAACCGAGTTCGAGGAACGTCGCCACGGCGGCCTCGCGAACGGCGAGGTCGAGTTTTCTGGCCTCGGCCCGGGTGGGGCGCCCGCGCCGCGTGGACATCTGATGGATTCTACTGCGCCGGACGGCTCGTCCGATCGAGGTCGATGGCGAGTCCTCGATGTTGGACCCACCCGGCGCCGAGGCTGAGTCCGCCGTGAGTGCGGCGATCCGGGCCGCGCCGGGAGTACCGTCATGCCATGCAGAAAAAGCGTGAGCGCGCGGGCTTGAACGCCGCGGCGGGGCCGCCCGCCGAATCGCTTGCGCCGCAGTATCCGATCGAGTCGGTCGACAATGCGCTCAAGCTGTTGTTGCTGCTGGGCGAGCAACCCCAGATCCGGCTGAGCGAGGCGACCCGGTATCTGGGCGTGGCGTCGTCGACCGCGCACCGGTTGCTGGCGATGCTGGCCTACCGCGGCTTCGTCCGCCAAGACCCGGTGTCCAAGGCGTATCTGCCCGGCCCGTCGTTGACCGGGGTGGCGTTCGCGATCTTCGGGCGCATCGACGTCGCGCGATCCGCCGCGCCCATCATGCGCAGCCTCAGCGAGCAACTCCGCGAGACCGTGCATGTGGGAATGCTGGACGGCGCCAGCGTCCGGTTCGTCGCCGCGGTCGAAGGGCCGGCCGCGGTGCGGGTGGCGACCCGGCTCGGCCGCGCCCTGCCCGCGCACTGCACCTCGACGGGCAAGGTCATGCTGGCCCAGTTGTCGTCACCGGAGTTGCGCGCGCTGCTGCCGCACGAGCGGCTCGAGCGCATCACATCGCATTCGATCGGCAGCCGCGCCGAGCTGGAAGCCGAGCTGTCCGGTGTCCGCGAGCGTGGGTACGCCACCAACCGCGAAGAGAGTGAAGAAGGCGTCGCCTCTGTCGCCGTACCCATCCCGACGCGTGCGCCCGGGCTGCGGCTCGCGCTCAACGCCGCCGCACCACAAAACCGCCTGGCCGCTTCCCGGTATCCCGCCGTGGCTGCCGCACTTATCGCCGCCGCCAAGGAGATTGGCGATCAGCTCGGGTAGTCCGGTGGCGCGGGTCCCCCCGCGAGCCGTGCCACCTCGTGGCGCCAGGCCGCCTCGGCGGTGAACGCCGGCCCCAGATCCGGCAGGTCATCCCAGTCCGCATCGGCGATGTCGCGCAGCGTGCCGCCGGCCGCACGCACCCGCAACGACATTCGGGCAAGCGCGTCGAGGCTGATCGCCTGCAGCACCGCTTGCGGCACCGTGGCGGCGGCGCTGGTGATCCCGTGTCCGCGGCAGATCACCACGGGCCCGCCGCGCATGGCCGCCACCATTTCCTTGCCCAAGCGTGAATTCCGGATCAGCACAGCGCGTTCGTAGACGGGGACGCCGCCGCGCGCCAACCGGGCGCCGGCAATGTCATGTGCGCCGTAGATGGGCCGGATCGTGATGCCGGCCAGATCGGCGGCGACCACCGCCGGTGGATGCAGGTGCGCGACGGCCGTGTGACGCGGATCGGCCAGCATGGTCTCGATGTGGATGGGCAGTTCGTTGGGAATGCGGTACCCGTCGAGTTCGCCTGGGGCGCCGGCGGTGCCGTCGAACCGAACGAGCCGGATGTCGCTGGGCCGGGTGAATGCCACGCCGGTGTCGGCGTCGCTTCGGCAGCGCACCAGCAGGCGGTCGTCGTCGACCCGCCGGCTCAGGTGGCCGAGGATGCCGTCGACCAGGCCGCGGGCGGCCGCGACGCGGCAGCCCTGCGCGACCAGGGTGCGTTGCCGCTCCAGCCGGTCGGTCATGGTTGAGCTGGTTTCGGGACGGATCCCGTTGCGCCGAGGCCGAATCCACCGTCGGGGCGCACGCTTTCGCCGGTGATCCCGCGGGACCGGTCGGACGCCAGGAACACATAACTGGACGCGTGGTCTTCGCCGGAGAGCGCGACATGCAGGGGGGTGCGCGCCGCCACCTCGCGGGCCCGGTCGGGACGGTCGTCCAGGCGAATGTCGTCGAGCCCCAAGCTGGCGAGGCCACGCAGGTCCGTGCCCACCGTGCCGCCGGGCGCCACCCCGTTGACCCGGATCTGCGGCGCCAGCTCGTGGGCCAACGCCGAGACCAACCCGCGCACCGCGAATTTCGAGGACACGTAGAGCACCCCGCCGCGGCCGGGATAGAACGACGAGGCCGACTCGGTCAGCACAATCGAGGACCCCGTCCCGGCCCGCAATGCGCCGAGCGCCGCCTTGACCGACTGCAGATGAGTCAGGACGTTGGTGCGAAACATTTCGTCGAACGCACCGGGCAGGTCGTCGGGGCCGATGTCGCCGATACCCTGGTAGAAGTCGAAGATTCCGACGCAGTTGACCAGCGTGTCCAGCCCGCCGAAGGCATCCACCGCGGCGGTGACCGCGCGTTCGTTGGCCTCGTATGCGGTGGCATCCCCTTCGACCACCGGCACGTCGGGCAGCTGAGTGCGCAGTGCGGCGCACTTGCCCGGATCACGTTCCAGCGCGGCGACTTTCGCGTCCTCGTCGCGAAACGCGGCCACCACGGCCCGGCCGATGCCCGAACCGGCGCCGACGACCAATGCGCGTTTGCCGTCAAGCCAGCCCGTCATCGCGCCCCTCGGGATCGTCGGGCAGCAGCGGCGCGTGGGAATTGCCGACCATGGCGGCCAGCGTACGGGGGTTCTGCCAGGTCAATGCCTCGACCTCGAGCGCGTCGAGGGTGATCCACTGCCCGGATCTGGGCGCGCTGATCAGCAGCCGCGACCCATTGCGGGTGTCCACCCGGCGCACCACGACCTCGGTGAATTCGTTTGCGATCGTGATGGATTCGCCGCTCATAGGAACACCGCCAGGTTCTGCATTCGTAGCACCGATTCGTCGGTCATGATAGTGCGGCGGGCCAGCTTCCAGCTCTTTGGGGGACCATCGCAGCGTCGCAGCACATCCTCCCGGCCGCAGGACAGCAGGGCGGCCTCGTTGACGTCGCCGCGGCTGCGGAACAGCAGTTCGGCCGATTCGACCACCAGATGCGCCTCGTCGACGCCGGTGAACGTGCGCACGTTGGTGATGAAGTGACGCAGCCGCGAGGGCGGATCCTCGGCCCACACGTGCTCGGTGCCCATCCGCGCGACCCGCTGGCTCAGCGAGTATCTGTCCTCGTCGAAGTGGTCCATCCCGGGTTTGGGAAAGGGAGAGGTGTCGAACCCGGCGCCGCGCGCGGTCGTGACCCGCACCGGCATGGTGTAGCGGATGTCGTCGGTCAGCGTGTCCAGCCACGCCTCATACTGCTGGGCGTCGAGCAGGTACGCCTCGTCCACCAGGAACTGATGCGCCTCGAGGTGCCGAGTGTCGTTGAATGGCAGGGGTTTTCTCATGTGCGGGCCTCCTGCAGGTAGTCGGCCCACATGCTCAGCAGGGCGCGCTGGTTGTGCTCGTTGTAGCCGACCTGCGCGCGGCCGGGGCCGTGGAATGCGCTGGGCGCCAACGCCTCGATGACGGGGCGGTCGTCGGCCAGCAGACCCATCCGGCTGTTCAGCAGCAGCCGCCGCGCCATCGAGCCGCCCGCCGTGGTGGTCAGCGACACCCAGTTTTCCACATCGTCCTGTTCGAACATGCCCGTCGAGCCGAAACACATCAAATACGCCTTGTACGAATCTTGTTTGTACTGCGGGGGAGCGGCGGAGTCTACGGCAAACCACGAACACACTTCGGTCTCGTTCTCGCTGATCGGCTGCCATAACCGGATCGAGATGAATGGCAGCACTTCTGCTTTCTGGTCATCGTGCCCGTCGCGCGCCCCGTCTCTTACGCGGGGCCAGTTGTGCACGAAACTCAGGTTCGGAAAGCAGGTCGCGGCCGAGATCATGAAGCCGTCCTCGCCGACCACCCGCTGCTGTCGGGGCGTCCACACGTCTTTGATGCGGCCGATCATCTCGCTCGGGTAGCCGACATAGCGCATCCGTTCCTCGAAGCTGCCCGGCGGGAGTTTGTAGGTGGTTCCACCGCCGCGGTGCGCCCAATAGGTGGCGCCGTCCTTGCGCTTGTGGGCTTTCGGCTCCCGGAACAGTCCGATGTCGACGATGGACGCGTGGGTGTGCGGGGTGTGGTACATATCGCCGGCGAAGTTCTCCGCGCCGATCTTCCAGTTCGCCTTGATCCGCCAGCGCTGCGGCCCCCGCACCTCGACGCCGCCGGCGCTTTGTTTGGTGTAGTAGTCCAGGTAGAACTTGAAGTCGCCGAGGAAGTCTTCCAGCGGTTCGGCGCCTGCGTCGAGGCTGATGAACAGCAGGCCGTTATAGCTCGCGAAATTCGGTGCGGGCAAAAGGGTTTGGCCTTTGGCGAACCCCTCGTCGCCGCCGTAGGCCTCGCGGTGGAACGGCAAGCCGGTGAGCCGTCCGTCGTTGCGGTAGGTCCAGCCGTGGTACGGGCAGCGGAAGTTGGAGGCGTTTCCCATTTCCGCGCGACAGAGCTGCATTCCGCGATGCAGGCACATATTGAACAGCGCGCGCACGGTGCCGTTCGAGTCGCGGGTGATGATGAACGAGTCGTCGAGGACCCGGCGCACGACGTAGTCGCCGTCCTGCGGGATTTCGGACTCGTGTCCCACGAACGTCCACGCCCGCCCGAACAGCCGTTCCTTCTCCAGCGCGAACAGTTCCTCGTCGTTGTAGATGTGCGCGGGGATCATCCCGCGGCGCACGTTCTCGAAGACCTCGGCCAATTTGCTGTCCTGGTCTGCCATCAATCCTCTGTTCTACAGAAATACTCTCCGCTCAGTAGAATCCCGCAGTCTTCGGCGCTCGTCAATCGCCGGGGCGATCGCGCCGCCGGGTGGTCACCAGGATCCTTTGGGCTGATTCACAGGCGGCACACAACAAAAAGGCAGAACCCCACGGCTACGGTGGGTCACGGCCGCCGGTCGGCGTATGTGAGCGCGGAGTAAACTGGGGGTAATCGTTCGGGTTTGCGGTTGTTTACTGGTTATTATCCACTTATTTGAGGAAAGGCGGGGTGCCATGGTGGGTCGGCCACGAGGGGGTCGATTGGAGCAGGTCGGGTCGAAGGTTCTGGCCGCTATCGGGCGCCAAGAGTGGATGGATCGACCGAGCTATCGGTTCGAACACCTGCTCAGCTTCGCCTACAACTCGCTGGGCGGCGCCCGCAACACCGTCACCAACGCGCTCAACGGTGTCTGGCTCGGGCACCCGGTGCACCCGCCGCTGGCGTCGCTGACCAGTGGCGCGCTCGGCACGACGGTGGCGCTGGACGCGCTCAGCTTGCTGCCGGGCCAACCCGCATCCGAGGTCGTGGACGCATCGCGATTCGCCTCCCGCGCGCTCGGGGTCGGCATCCTGGCCAGCCTGGGCTCGGCCGTCACCGGCGTCACCGACTGGCAGCACACCCACGAGGAGGACCGCCGGGTCGGCGTGGTGCACGGCCTGTTGAACGTGGCCGCCACCGCGCTGTACATGCAGTCCTGGCGGGACCGGCGCAAGGGGCGCCACGGTCGCGGCATCGTGCTCACCGCGCTCGGCTACGGCATCACCGTTGCCGGCAGCTACCTCGGCGGGGCGCTGGTCTTCGACTCCGGTATCGGCATCGACCAGTCGGGCCCGCGGCTGCGCACCTCCACCTGGACGCCGGTGCTGCCCGCAAGTTCGTTGAACGGCAAGCCGGTACGCGTCGAGGTCGACGGCGTGGGGCTGGTGGTCTGCCAGACCGAACCCGGCGAGGTCGCGGCCTACGGGGAATTCTGTCCGCACCTGGCCGCCCCGATGGCCGACGGCTGGATGGACCGCGGCCGGCTGGTATGCCCTTGGCACGGCTCATGGTTCGCGGCCGAGTCGGGAGAAGTTCTGCGCGGTCCGGCAGCAGCGCCGCTGCCGTGTTACGAGGCCCGATTGGTCGACGGAGTGGTCGAAGTCCGCGGCGAGCAGCAGCCCGCTCCCGGGGGCGCGGTAGGAATCGCAAAAGGAGGAGCCAATTGAACGCCTATGACGTTCTCAAAGACCACCACATCGTGATCAAGGGCCTCGGCCGCAAGATCAGCGAGGCACCGGTCAATTCCGAAGAGCGGCATTCGCTTTTCGACGACCTGCTGATCGAGCTCGACATCCACTTCCGCATCGAGGACGACCTGTACTACCCGGCGCTGCGCGCGGCGACCAAGCTGATCGCGGTCGCGCACGCCGAACACCGCCAGGTCGTCGACCAGCTTTCGATGCTGCTCAAGACCCCGCAGAGCGCCCCCGGCTACGAGCACGAGTGGAATTCGTTCAAGGCCGTCTTGGAAGCGCACGCCGACGAAGAGGAACGCGACATGATCCCCGCTCCGCCGCAAGTGAAGATCACCGACGCGGAGCTCGAAGAGTTGGGCAACAAGATGACCGACACGATCGAGCGATACCGCGGCTCCGCCGTACACCGCCTGCGGACCAAGGGCCGCGCGGCGTTGATCCGCGCCCTGTAGCCTCTCCGACCGACAAGCGCCGCCCGCTTGCGGGATTCGGTGGATCATCGAGAGTAGCGTCACGCCTCATGGACGCCGAGTGTGTCGCATCTCAGGCTGACATCACGGCGGAGATCGCCCGCATCGCAGCGCAATACCCGGGCGCCGCCGGGGGAGTCGGGCCGCACGGGCAGCCGCGGCTCGACTATCCGCCCTACCGCAGCACGACGCTGCGCCATCCGACGCGACCCCTGGTCGCTGTCGATCCCGAGGGCGTCGAACTCTGGGCGCCGTGCTTCGGTGATCAGGACGTCGACCCGCTCAACGCCGACCTGACGGCCGGGCACCCGGGTGAGCCGATCGGGGAGCGCATCGTGGTGAGCGGGCGGGTTCTCGACGAAGGCGGCCGGCCCGTGGCGCGTCAACTGGTCGAGATCTGGCAGGCCAACGCGGGCGGGCGCTACCGCCACCAGCGTGACCGGCACCCGGCCCCGCTCGACCCGAACTTCACCGGCGCCGGCCGGTGTCTGACCGGGCCGGACGGCTCGTATCGGTTCCTGACCATCAAGCCCGGCCCCTACCCGTGGCGCAACCATCACAACGCCTGGCGCCCGGCGCACATCCATTTCTCCCTCTTCGGAACCGCTTTCACCCAGCGCCTGGTCACCCAGATGTATTTTCCGGGCGACCCCAGGTTCGAGCTGGATCCGATCTTCCGGTCGATCCTCGATCCGGCCGCCCGGCAACGGCTGATCGCCCGCTACGACCACGACCTGACCGAGCCGGAGTACGCGACCGGGTACCGCTGGGACATCGTCCTGGCCGGCGGCGCGCCAACGCCTACCGAAGGCGCGCATGACTGAATCAGCTTGCACGCCAGGGCAAACCGTCGGGCCCTTCCTCGACCTGGGATTGCCGTATCCCGGTGACAGCAAGCTGGTCGACGACGGCCATCCGCAGGCGATCCGGTTGCAGGGCACGGTGTACGACGGCGGCGGCGCCGTTGTCCCGGACGCGCTGGTCGAACTCTGGCAGCCCGACGGCGCGGGACGCATTGCGCGGCAAGCGGGTTCGTTGCGCCGGGGCTCGGTGTCGGATCGGCACCCTCGAGACGCCTCGTCGTTCACCGGTTGGGGCCGGTGCGCGACCGACGGCGCCGGGCGATACGCGTTCACCACCCTGGCTCCGGGTTCGGTGATCGACGGGCGGCCGCCGTTCTTCGCGCTCACCGTGTTCGCGCGGGGGCTGTTGAATCGGCTGTTCACCCGCGCCTACCTGCCCGGAGCCGAGCCGGACGCCGATCCGCTGCTGGCGGCCGTCCCCACCGAGCGCCTACCCACGTTGCTCTGCGTCGCCGGAAACAGCGCCTCGACATACCGTTTCGACATCCACCTGCAGGGCCCGGCCGAGACCGTCTTCCTCGCGTACCGGGCGGACCCGCGATGACCAACCTGCTGTGGCCCGGAGACCATCGAGCCGGCGAGCACATGACGGATCAGGCGCTGCTGCGATCAATGGTCGCGGTGGAATCCGCGTGGCTCGGTGCGCTGGCGGCCGCGGGTCTGGCGCCCGCCGACTGCGCCGGTGCGGACCTGTGGAATCTGGTCACGCACAACGATTGTGAGGCGATCGCGGTTACCGCCGAAGACGGTGGCAATCCGGTCATTCCCCTGATGAAGCTGCTACGCCAACGCGCGGAGCCCGCCGTGGCGCCGTGGATCCACCGCGGACTCACCAGTCAGGACGTCCTGGACACCGCTCTGATGCTGGCCGTGCGCGCGGTCGCCGATGACCTGATCACACAGCTGAGAGAGCAGATTTCCGCGCTGTCCGAACTCGCCACACGACACCGGGCCACGCCGATGGTGGCCCGCACCCTCACCCAGCACGCCGCGCCCACCACCTTCGGCGCCAAGGCCGCCGGCTGGCTGAACGGGGTCGTCGATGCCTTCGAACCGGTGGCCGCGCTGACCACACCGGCCCAAATCGGTGGTGCGGCAGGGACCTTGGCCGCCACCACGGAGCTAGCGGCATTGCTCACCGGCACACCCGACCCGGCTCGGGTGTCGGCCGGGCTCGCCGCGAACACGGCAACCGCATTGGGCCTGGCGCTGCGGCCTCCGTGGCACACCGCGCGGGCACCGATCACCGCGGCAGCCGATGCCTTCGTCGGCTGCACCGACTGCTGGGGCCGCATCGCCTCCGACGTCGTCACGCTGGTCCGCCCGGAGATCGCCGAGCTCGGCGAGCCGGCGGCCGAGGGCCGCGGCGGCTCGTCGTCCCTGCCGCACAAGCGAAACCCCGTGCTATCCATCCTGATCCGCCGCACCGCCCTCTCGGCGCCGCCCTTGGCCGCCACCTTGCACACTGCCGCGGCGCTGGCGAACGACGAACGGCCCGACGGTGCCTGGCACGCGGAATGGGACACGCTGCGCACCCTGGGCCGGCGCACCGTCGTCGCGGGATCGCAAACCGCGGAGTTGCTGACCGGACTGACCGTGCATGCACGGCGCATGGCTGAAAACCTCGATGCCGCAGATGTTTTGGGTGAACAACGAGCTATCGCCAACCTGGCGGGTAAAGAGCCGTCACCGGCCTATTTCGGCGCCGCCGACCGGCTGATCGACGAGATCCGCGGCCGCGCCGCGCGGGTACTCGCCCGGCGCTGATCGACGACTCTCAGTCGGCCACCGCGATCTCGATGGACAAACAGTCACCCAGGGCGTGCGCTGCCGCCCAGTCCCCGCCACACACGGCGCGCTCGAGTTCGTCGACCAACGGGCTGTCGGCACCCAGGTCCGCCAGCCACCCCGATACCGTCGCCGTGATCTGATGGGCGGGTACCCGAGCGACATGCCCCTGGTGGAGCCGGTCGGTCAACTGATAGATCGTGGCCGTCGGCCTCCGCTGCGGCCAATGAACCGTCCATTTCGGTGAATTCATTGTCCCCTCCCCGCTAGCCTCAACGACTCATCCGTCCCCGGTGGCACGTCCAGCTTTCGACCGCAATAGTACGTCTGTACCAATGCGTGGGTCGTCATTTTGGCCGACGAAAATCGAACTTTTTCAAGGTTCTTGTCCATCGCGATCGCCTACCTGGTTCTGCAGCAGAAGAGCAGACCGATCAATGCCGCGCCAATGAGGCACGGCCCGCCCGGGACATGATGCGTTGCAAGACGTTGTGGGACAGGTCGCCGTCGTTGGCCACCCTGGTGAGGCCGCGCCGCCTCAGGAACATGTCGAGTCGCCGATCGGGTGACCAATCGGCGTAGATGGGGCCGAGGTAATGCGACTGCAGGAAATCCGACGCCAACGCGTCGAGGTCGGAATCCGTCAACAACGGCGGGCTAACACCCATGGCCGGCACGCTCCTTTGTCCTCCCCACAACTGCCGCAGCCAAGTTACGTCAGAGGGCGTCACTAAACCGTCACGCGGAGATTGCGGAACGGGCCCAAAGTCGGTGCCCGAAATCAGAAGCGACGCAAAGGTGGGGGGTGGAGGCCTTGCCCAAGCCTTTTCGAGGGGTTAGCCGGTGGCCGTTGCCGCCGGTTTGTGGGCGACGATGGCGACGGCGGTCAGTTGCTGGCGATGCTTGCGGAAGGTACGGCGCATCGCCAGAACCCGCTTACGGGCGTCGTGCTGCACGATCACATTCCTGGCGAAGCGCAGCGCCCCGACGAGTCCCTCGTCGGAGACCAGCCGGCGGGGTTGCAGCAGGGCCATCGGCGCGGTCGTGACGTGATCGACCACCAATCCGTGCTCGGTGAGCAGTTTCGACCACTCCGCAATCGTCAACGGACGCGCGTTGACCTTGATGGAACGGGCGAGCGCCTGCCGGATGTCGGCGCTGACCTCCTCGGACACCGTGTCCGGTGTGAGGGCCAGTTCGTGGATCGCGTAGCGACCGCCCGGCCGCAGTACGCGGGTCGCCTCTGCGACGATGGCATGCTTGGCCGTGTCGCCCTGCATCGTCAGCATCGCCTCTCCGATGACGACATCGCTGCTGGCGTCCGGCAATCCGGTCTCGGCCGCGTCCGCGAGCCGCACGGAGGCATTTTGCGCACCGAGATCGGTGAGCACGCCGCGGACGATGTTGGCCGCGTCCGGGTCGCCTTCGGCGCCGAGGTACGACCGTGGCCCGTGGGCAACGATTTCGGTGGCGGTGCGGCCCAGGCCCGGCGCCAGCTCGACCACGTCGGCGCCGGTCAGCTCCGCGCGGGACAGCAGGGTGCGGGTCAGCCCGAGACCGCCGGGACGCAACACGCGCTTACCGAGCCGCGCCAGCAGCCAGTGGCCACCGACCGCTTCGTCGTCGCGGCGCGATGCCGGTAGCGGAAGTTCGGAACCTACTCGTTCTCCTGGCATCAGATCTCCTGTGGCGCGGCGCTTTGCGGTGGCTCCAGGACCAGCTCTTCGTGTCCATGGTGCACAGCGGGTGGGGTGTCGATGAGCTTACCTATCCGGATCCGCCAGGCGGGGCCTGTCTCAAGGTATTCCCACCCGTAGCCGCCCTGATAGTCGGCCTCGAATTCCTCGCGCAGGTGCTTGGGGTCGTGATTGTTCACCAGAACGAACGATTCGCCGACCTTCAGCGCGGCGTAGGCCGCGAAGATCGTCGGGTGCTTGTCCGGCTTACGCAGCTCGCGGACGTCAAGTTCGTTGGCAGCCATGATTCTCCGACCTGATTCACTAATTCTTACAATGGATGTTGTGTAAACTCTAGCGCATGACTTACGTGATCGGGAAGCCATGCATCGACGTGATGGACCGCTCCTGCGTCGAGGAGTGCCCGGTGGATTGCATTTACGAAGGCGGTCGGGCGCTCTACATTCATCCAGACGAGTGTGTCGATTGCGGCGCGTGCGAGCCGGTCTGTCCGGTGGAGGCGATTTACTACGAAGATGACCTGCCCGAGGACCTCAAACCCCACCTGGCCGACAATGGAGCCTTCTTCGCCGAGACGCTGCCGGGCCGCGACGAACCCTTGGGATCTCCGGGCGGGGCGGCCAAGGTCGGTCCACTCGGCGTCGACACACCGCTGGTGGCGGGTCACCCCAGTGTCGCGCATTCGGACGGGGCGTGAAGAACAAGCAGTGGGAGGGACCTTTTGAGAACCCAGAAGACTCGGCAGACCCGGAAACTCCAGGAGTTGCAGGATCCGGCAACGGGGGAGTCGCCCGGCCGCCGCCGCGCGGTGATGCGGTTGCTGCGCGCCTCGCCGGATCCGATGAGCATCGCCGGGATCGCCGATGAGCTGGGTGTGCATCCCAACACCGTCCGCTTCCACCTCGACAGCCTGGTCACCGACGGGCAGGTGGAGCACGTCGAGCTGGACCGCAAAGGGCCGGGGCGCCCACCGCTGATGTTCCGCGCGGTCCGGCAGATGGATCGCGGTGGAACGCGGCATTACCGGCTGCTGGCCGAGATCTTGACCATGGCCTTCGCCGCCGACGGTGATCCCGGGCCCAAGGCCCTGGCCGCGGGCCGGGCCTGGGGGCGAATGGTGGATGCCGAACTGCATCCGCCGCCCGACCACGCGGCCAGCACAGAAGAGGCCATCACCCGTTTGATCGACGTGCTCGACGAACTCGGCTTCGCGCCCGAACGCCGGGTGGTCGACGGAGAACAGCAGGTCGGACTGCGGCACTGCCCGTTTCTGGAATTGGCCGAAGACCGGTCGAGTGTCGTGTGCCCGGTGCATCTGGGCCTCATGCAGGGAGCCGTGGAAACCTGGGGAGCGCCGGTCTCGGTGGACCGCCTCGACTCGTTCGTCGAGCCGGATCTGTGTCTGGCTCACCTCACGCTGCAGGGGGCGGCCAAATGAGCACCGGAACGGCGGTCGCCGTCGCGCTCAGCTTTGTCTGGCTCGGCATGGTGCTGGCCATCTCGTTCCTGGAAGCCCCACTGAAGTTCCGGGCGCCCAATGTGACGTTGCAGATCGGGCTCAGCATCGGGCGGCTGGTCTTTCGCGCCCTCAACACCGTCGAGGTGGCTTTCGCGCTCGTCATCGGGGCGATTGTGATCGCGGGGCCCAGCCGGGCGGGCGTCGTCACGGCGATTGCCGTCGTCGTCGCCGCGCTGGCCGTCCAGCTGGTCGTCGTGCGGCCCGCGTTGACTCGTCGTTCCGACAGGGTGCTGGCCGGATCGGACGGCCCGCGCTCGCGGGCCCACTACGGCTATGTCGCGCTGGAGGCGGTCAAGGTGGTCGGGCTCGTCACGGCGGGGATACTGCTACTGAGCGGTTAACAGCAATCCTCAAGGCCGTGGGTGAAAAGGCCTGGCAACTGCGAAGGACCCGGATGGATTCCATTTCGTTGACCGAGGCACGACCGGCCGAATACCTTGCGATTCCCGCCGAAGGCCGTGCGCCGCACGGGATCGAGTGCTCGCTGGGTCTGCTGACCGTGCCGAACACCCTTCCCTCGGTGCGCTAGCCGCCGATGTTATCGACACCGTGGGCGACGAGTTTCGGTCTGCGCGCCCCCATCGTCAACGCCCCGATGGGTGGGGTCGCCGGCGGCCGCCTGGCAGCGGCGGTCACGGCGGCCGGTGGTCTGGGCATGGTCGGCATGGGCAGCGTCGCGACCCGGGAGATGCTGGCCGAGCAGTTGCAGCACGTCGACGGGCGGTTCGGCATCGGCCTGGTCGACTGGGTGATGCGCAACGAGGCCGGGCTGCTCGAGGATGCGCTCGCCGCGCGGCCCGCCCTGCTGTCGGTCAGTTTCGGAACCGACTGGTCCTGGGTCGCCGCGGCGCATGACGTCGGAATCCCCACCGTCACACAGGTTTACGACAGTACCGGGGCGCGAAGGGCTGTCGACGCGGGCGTCGACATCCTGGTCGCTCGCGGGTCCGAGGGCGGTGGGCACGGCGAGGTCAAGCTGGGGCTGCTGCCGCTGCTGGACGCCGTCTTGGACGCGGTCACGGTGCCGGTGCTGGCCGGCGGCGGCGTCGCCTCGGCGCGCAGCCTGGCCGCGGTGCTGGCCGCCGGCGCGAGCGGGGCATGGGTGGGCACCCGGTTGTCGGCATGCCCGGAGGCGCTGACCGGCGACGCCGGCCGCCGGGCCCTGGTCTCCGCCTCCGAAACCGATACCGCCGTCACCCGGGTCTTCGACGTCGCGAAGGGGCTGCCGTGGCCGGCGCGATTCCCGTCGCGGGTGTTGGCCAACGACTTCGTCCAGCACTGGACGGGTCACGAGGAAGCGCTGGATTCGGGGGCCCGCGAGGAGCTGGCCGCGGCGATCGGCGCCGCGGACTGCCGGATTGCGCCCGTGGACGCCGGTCAGGGCGTCGGGATGATCCGCGACGACACGTCGGTGGGCGAGGTCATCGACGAGATGTGCACGGGCGCAGCAAGGTTGCTGTCCGGCTGGGGGTCATAGGTCCGCTCGCCGCCACGCTGGCGTGACGCTCGGCGACCTTACTTGCCGCCCGGCGTGAGCACGACGCAGCACCGGTCCCGCCCCGGGCAGAGTCTTGCGTCGGGCTCGTGTGGTGCCAGCGCTTCGGCCACTCCGGTGATCAGCGCGTGGTTCATGGTGCAGGCCAGCTCCGTCTGTTCCTGCGCCAGGGCGTGGAACGGGCAGTTGGCGAGCTCGACCTCGTCATCGCCGAATCGAGGCTCATAGCCGTACCGGCTCAGCACCGCGACCGCGCGCTGCAGGGCGGCGGCGGCGTCGGCGGGCGGGTGCCTGCCGGCTCTGGCTCCGATCGCGTGGCCGTAGTCGCGGGCGACCCGGTTCAGGACCTCGATGACCGGTTCGCCGGTGCCCGCCGACCGGGCGATGGCCGTCGCCATCAAGCGCCCCGCCAACTCGTACTCGCGCTGCGGGAGGCTGACCGCGATGTCGCGACGCGCCCGGCGATACAGCTTGGCGGTCCGTCCGGCGCCGGGACCGGAGCGGCCGGTCAAGCGCGCGAAGTCGGTTTCCAGCAGGCCCTCGGCGGTGAGCCGGTCGAGGTGGAACTTGGCCTGGTGGTGAGCGATCCCGACGCCGTCGGCCGCCTGGTCACGGCTCACGGGCGCCGGCTGGGCGCACACGAACTGATACAGCTGGCGGCGCACCGGGTCGGCGAGCGTGCCGATGCCGGCGGCGTCGCGCTGCAGGCGGTCCCCGTCGTCCATTCGATGGCCGTTTCTAAAAGATGAAATGCTTGACGCTACAGTGTAGTCGTTCTACCGTTCAATATATTATCCGTTAGAAATGGAGGCAACATGAGCACCAAGCAAGCCGGCGCGGCCCCCGGCCTCGCCGAGCAGTTGCGGGACCCGGCCTATTCGGCATATTTCCTGCTCCGCACCGTCTTCACGATCGCGCCCATCGCGTTCGGGCTGGACAAGTTCTTCAACCTGCTGACCCACCCGCATCACTGGAGCATGTATCTGGCCGGCTGGATCAATGACCTGGTTCCCGGGACGGCCGATCAGTGCATGTACCTGGTCGGCACCATCGAGATCGTGGCCGGGGTTGTGGTGGCGGTCGCCCCACGGCTGGGTGCCTGGGTGGTCGCGGCCTGGCTGGCCGGGATCATCATCGACCTGGTCACCGGGCCCGGCTTCTACGACGTCGCGCTGCGCGACTTCGGTTTGTTGGTCGGTGCCCTCGCGCTGGCCCGGCTGGCGCAGGGCGTGCACAGTGGCAGCATCGGAGGCAGCATCGCCGAGCGGTAACCGGGTGCGTCACACCGCCCGCAGATAGCGCTTGGCGATGACGCGCTGGGTGACCCGCACCAGCGGCCCGCCGGCCTTGCTCCACCAGGTTGCGGGCCTGGAGAACGCCGACACCTCCGCGTATACCGCGGAGGTGCTCGGGTCGTGACGCACCACGAAACGTTCCTCGCCGGACTCCGGGTGCCCGGGCAGGGTGCCGTAGCCGAAGCCACGGATGTCGGGTTCGTCGACGACGTACACGACGCGGCACGGCGCCGGCAGAAAACCCATCCGCACCACCACCACCGCGTCGACGACGGCGACCTCGGAGCTGGCCCGCACGCGCAGCCCGGAGCCGCGCTGCATGCCCCAGCGCATGACGGCGTGAGCGGCCTGCTCGAAACGCTGCCGCCCCGTGCCGATTTGGCGCTCGGCATGTTGATGGTCGTACCCCGCGGGCAGCTCGCCGGACGCCGTCGCCCCCACTTCCCGATAGGTCAGGGGAAGTTCCTCGAGCGCTGCTAGGTCCATGGGCTCAGCTTGCCACGCCACGATGCGCGGCGGCGTTCGGCGAGTACGGTCGGAGAAGTGACCACACAAGACTCGAAAACCGTTGCCGGGGCGTCGGGAACGTTCACCCTCGGTGGAGATCTGACCGTCAACCGCCTCGGCTTCGGAGCGATGCGCCTGACCGCGAAGGGCGTGTGGGGCCCGCCCGACGACCGCGACGAATGCGTGCGGGTGCTGCGACGCGCCGTCGAACTCGGGGTGAACTTCATCGACACCGCGGACTCCTACGGCCCGTACTTCTCCGAGGAGATCATTCACCAGGCGCTGCATCCCTATGACGGCCTGGTGATCGCGACCAAAGCGGGGCTGCTGCGCACCGGGCCGGACATCTGGATTCCATTGGGCAATCCCAGTTATCTGCGCCAGGAATGCGAGCTGAGCCTGCGCCGGCTGGGGGTGGACACCATCGACCTGTTCCAGCTGCACCGCATCGACCACCACTTCCCGCTGCAGGATCAGGTCGGCGAGCTGGTCGCCCTGAAAAACGAAGGCAAGATCCGCCACATCGGCCTGTCCGAGATCAACGTCGACCAGCTGGCCGAGGCTCAAAAGATCACCGAGATCGTGTCGGTGCAGAACATGTACAACCTGTCGGCCCGCGACGCCGAGCCGCTGCTGGACGCGGTAACCGAACAGGGCATCGGCTTCATCCCGTGGTTCCCGCTGGCCGCCGGACCGCTGGCCGCCCCCGACGGCCCGCTGGCGCGCATCGCCGCCGAGCACGACGCGACGCCGTCGCAGCTGGCGCTGGCCTGGTTGCTGAAGCGTTCACCGGTGATGCTGCCGATTCCGGGGACGTCGAAGGTGGCCCACCTGGAGGAGAACGTCGCCGCCGCCGAGATCACCCTGTCCGACGACGAGTTCGAAACCTTGTCCGCCGCGGGGGCTCAGCAGACCGGCTAGCCACCACGCGAAAGCGCGCGCCCGCCGGGCAATACGGTGTGGTGGTGGCCGAACATCAGCGACACCCCGGCGGGGGATTCAACCCGCCCGAACCCACCGTCAAGGGTGGGCCCGACTACGGCAGGTTCATCGACGCCGTGCGCACGTTGCAGGATCACGCCCGCGCCGTCGACGCCCCCGACGAGGTGATCACCGAGGCCGCCGACCTGCTGGAGAAGGTGTCGGGTTTGCTGACACCGTTCGACGCCGACGAATGGGCGTCCCCGTCGGGGCGCCGGATGGACCTGCCGATGCGCGGCAACATCCTGACGATCCCGATGTCGGCCCACAAAGGCGACGACGGCCGCATCCACGGCGAGGCCCGCTTCGCCCGGTTCCATCTCGGCCGCAACGGCGCCGTGCACGGCGGTGCCCTGGGGATGCTGTTCGACTCCGTGCTCGGGTTGTCGGCCGCGGTGCTCACCGGTAGCCCGCGCCAGCGCACCGCCTACCTCAAGATCGACTACCGCAACATCGTCCCGGTGGAAAAGGAACTGCGGTTCGACGCGGGCGTCGACCGGGTGGACGGGCGCAAGATCTTCGTGTCGGGCCGGTTGACCGACGGCGAGCGCTTGCTGACCGAAGCCGACGCGCTGTTCGTACGGCTCAAACCCGGCCAGCCTTAAGGCGCGCGGCCCCGAATGGGTACCCGGTCGGTGTGGTGATCGCCGAACTGACGATGACGGACTTGTTCCGTGCGGTGGACCTGACCGGTGTGTTCGGCAACGCGCTGCTGGGCGGTGTGGTCGCGCGCAAAGACAAATTGGATCCCGTCGGCTTCGCCGCGCTCGCGGTGCTGTCGGGGCTGGGCGGCGGCATCATCCGCGACACCCTGCTGCAGCGCGGTACGCCCGTCGCCCTCACCGACTACGCCTACCTGCTGACCGCGCTGGCCGGAGCGGGGATCGCGTTCGTGTTCCGCGTCGAGGGCCGGGTGTGGAATTGGCTGTGGCCGGTCGTCGATGCGCTCGCGCTGGGATGCTGGGCCGCGACCGGTGCGCACAAGACGCTGGCCGTGGGGCTCGGCTGGTTGGCGGCGCTGCTGCTGGGCACGATCTCGGCGGTGGGCGGCGGCGCGACGCGCGACATCGTGATGCGGCGGGTGCCGGGCATTTTCGGCGGCAACACCTTGTACGCCACGTGCGCACTGGTCGCCAGCGGCGTGCTGGTGCTCTTCAACTACCACAACCATCCGACGCCGGGGCTATTGGTGGGAGCGCTGACCGGGACGGTGTTGTGCTGGCTCTCGCAGCGGCGCGGTTGGATGTTGCCCGCCGCCGACACCTGTTCTCCCACAAGACTTTTCACTAAGCGTCACCGCAACAGGGAGGACTGAAACGATGAACAGTGACTCGACTGTGCTCGCGGGCCTGGCCGACGCCCGCGGCTGGCAGGAGGACTTTTACCGCAACCTGCATCAGCATCCGGAACTGTCGCACCAAGAACACAACACCGCGGCTGCGGTGGCCCACCGGCTGCGCGGCTCCGGCTACGACGTACACGAGGGCATCGGCGGCACCGGCGTCGTCGGGATCCTGCGCAACGGCGACGGTCCAGCGGTACTGATGCGCGCCGACATGGACGCGCTGCCGGTGGCCGAAGACACCGGCCTCTCGTACGCCAGCTCCGTCACCGCCACCGATGCGGACGGCAACGAACGGCCGGTGATGCACGCCTGCGGGCACGACGTTCATGTGACCTGTCTGCTCGGCGCCGCCTCGCTGCTCGCCGGGGCGCGTGCGCGTTGGCACGGCACCGTGATCGCGCTGTTCCAGCCCGCCGAGGAAGTCGGAGACGGCGCGAGACGCATGGTCGACGACGGCCTGGCGAAGATCGTCGGCCACGTCGACGTCGCCCTGGCCCAGCATGTCCTTCCGTTCCCGGCGGGTCGGGTGGCCACCCGACCAGGACCCGTCCTGACGACCGCCGACAGCATGCGGATCACCGTGCATGGCCGCGGTGGACACGGTTCGATGCCGCAGGCGACCGTCGATCCCGTGGTGCTGGCCGCCATGATCGTCATCCGGTTACAGACCGTCGTCTCGCGCGAGGTCGCACCCACCGATGCCGCGGTGCTGACGATCGGCAGGATCGAGGCGGGCAGCAAGAGCAATGTGATCGGCGACCGCGCGGTGCTGGAACTGAACCTGCGCACCTACAACGACCAGACCCGCAACAGAATGCTCGACGCGATCCGGCGCATCGTCACCGCCGAATGCCAGGCATCCGGATCCCCGAAGGAACCCGAATTCGAGCTGGTGGACCACTTTCCGCCGACCGACAACGATCCCACGGTCACCGCGCGGGTGCGGGCCGCGTTCGCCGACTATTTCGGCGACCGGGCATGCGACCTTCCCCCGCAGACCGCGAGTGAGGACTTCAGCGACATCCCCGACGCGCTCAACGCCCCCTACAGCTATTGGGGCATAGGCGGAATCGACCCCGATACCTATCGGAAGGCCGACTCGGCGGGCCGGACCAGCGAGGACATTCCCGTCAACCATTCCCCGCGGTTCGCCCCCGTCATCCAGCCCACCCTCGACACCGGCACCCAGGCGCTGACGGTCGCCGCGCTGGCCTGGCTGGCGCCGTAACCGAATGCCTGCTGTCGCTGCGGGTATGCCGGCCACCGATACCCGGCGCGAACCGCGGCGTGCACGTGGCTCACCACTTACCCCGTTTCGATCCGGTTTCAGCGGCCACGCCGGGGCCGCTGCGTGCGCCTGGGCAGCGTTCCCTCCTCATGGTCGAGTTCGCGTTCGAGCACGCGAAGGCTCTGGTCGGGCAGCATGCCGGCATCACGCCAGCGGACAAGTTCGTCGCGTTGCGCATCGATCGTCGCTCGCCGTATTCCGACGGCGGACTCGTACTCAGGGGAGCTGGGCAGCTCATCGGACTCCGATAGGAGATCGAGTCGACGTTGATATCGCTCGAGCCGGGCGGTCAACTGCTTTCGTACTCCATCGATTGTCCGATGATCAACGTCATCACGACCCTGTTGATCCAACTCGTCGAGTCGGTCGAGTGCAGCTTGAACGGCGGCCGTGCGAGCCCGATTACGTAGTCGTACTTCGTCCACGGCGTTGGCGTGGACGCCCAGAGCGCGCACCATCGGACCGAAGGTACTTCCCTGCCCGATCAGCGTCACCAGCACGACCACAAGGGTGCAGAACAGCAACAGATCCCGGAAGGGAAAAGGTGTGCCGTTGTCGGCCGTAAATGGCACGGTGAAAATTGCGGCGAGGCTCACCACGCCGCGAGTGCCTGCCCAGCTCAGCACGAAAACCTCACGGCCACTGAGTCGCTCCGAATTGCGGTCCCGCCGGCGACGGTCGACCGCCGTATCGGTGTCACCGCCGGACGCGGCGCCGGAGACATTCCCGAGTCGGCTGTGCAATGGCCGGGGGAGAGACTGGGTGAGCATCAACCACACGGGTCGCACCAGCAGCACCACCGCCGTGGTAACGGTGACCGCCACGACGATCGTCGAAAGCCGGTAGCCGCCAAGGCCGTCGAGGATGGCCGGCAACTGCTGACCGATCAGAAGGAACACGAGACCTTCGAGTAGGAAGTTGACCAGTTGCCAGACGGCTCGGGTCTGTAACCGGCTCGCGCCGGATTCCGACCGTGGCGAGTCGTGCCCAACGATCAGGCCACACACCACGACCGCCAATACCCCGGAGGCGGAGAGCTTCTCGGCCGCCAGATAGGTCAAGAACGGCGTGGCGAGGGAGATCGCATTGCTCGTCAGCACGTCGTGTGTCCAGCGTCGCAGTGCACGTCGGCACATCGCGAACGCCAGCCCCACGACCAGACCACCCACGGCCGCTACGACGAACGCGCGGATCGCCGACGGCACCGAGAATGCGGCGCCCCTCGCCACCGTGATGGCCACCGATAGCGTGGTGAGCGCGGTTGCGTCGTTCAGCAGTCCTTCACCCTCGATCAGCGTGACGATGTTGAGCGGTAGACCGACTTTGCGTGCGACGGCGAGCGCGGCCACCGGGTCCGTGGGCGCTACCGCCGCGCCGAGCACTGTGCCTACCGCGAGCGTCGCACCGCCGACGAGCAGTGCGAAGGCGATGCCGACCGACGCCGCGGTCACCAGAACGAGAACCACCGACAGGCTGATGACCGTGCGCAGATTGCGGCGTATGCCGACCAGCGACGATTCGAGTGCCGCGGCGTAGAGCAGCGGCGGCAATATGCAGGCCATCACCACATCGGGGCGAAGGCCGACGTTCGGCCCCGGTAGTAGCGCATAACCGATGCCGACGAGAGTGAGCAGCGCCGCGCTGGGCAGTCCCACGCGCTCGCTGATCCAATTCACCACCACGATCACGCCGACGGCGGCGAGCAGCAAGGCCAAAGCCGTCTGCGCCCCCATCGGCCCCATTCTGCCCGACACGGAACCGCGGCCGACGTTTCGAAGAGTAGTAAAGAGGAATGCCAGGGGATTCGGAGTCGACCGCCGTCGGGCAAGTTCAGCCGATGCCGGCGGCGTTCATCGGACACGGCAGCCCGATGAACGCGATCGAAGTCAACCGATACACATCGGCTTGGAAAGCCTTCGGGAAAGCCGTAAAACGCCCTCGCGCCATTGTGGTGATAAGCGCGCATTGGTACATCAATGCGACGGCTGTCACCGCGATGCCGCGGCCCCGCACGATCCACGACTTTTACGGGTTCCCGCAGAAGTTGTTCGAGGTGCGGTACCCGGCACCGGGTTTGCCCGACCTCGCCGAGGAAATCCGGGAGCTGGTGCAGCCGACCTGGGTGGGTGCGGATCTGGACAGCTGGGGCATCGATCACGGCGCGTGGTCGGTGCTGATGCACGCATTTCCGGACGCGTCTGTTCCGGTTGTCCAGCTGTCGATCAACGCCGACAAGCCGCTCGGCTACCACCTCGACTTGGGCACCAAGCTGGCCCCCTTGCGCGAGCGCGGCGTGCTCGTCATCGCCAGCGGCAACGTCGTGCACAATCTGCGCGCGATGGACTGGGACCTCCGTGACTACGGTTATGACTGGGCCAAACGGTTCGACGAGGACGCCAAGGCGCTGATGTTGTCCAATCCCGCCGATGCCGCGCGGCTTGAGGGGCACAGCTTTTATGGGGTCGCCGTCCCGACACCGGACCATTTCATACCGTTGCTGTACTTCGCTGGACTGGCCGGAGTCGGCTCAGACCAGCCCGACATCCTGGTTGACGGCTACACGTACGGATCGATGTCGATGACCGCCTACGCCCTGGGATTGGCTGGCGCCGGCGCGGCCTCTGTCCGGTCCGGGGCGCCGGAGCCCGCGCCGGACTTTCCCGCCGACGCCTCCAACATTTGAATAGTCATGGTGATCGACGAATATCGCCGCGAGGGCGATTGGCGCCGACGAGCTGTCAACGGCTGACCGGCCCCCTTCGCCTCCGGCGACTGGTTCGACGGCACCACCGAGGACTACGTGAAGGAGGCGACGTCCTACATCGCCTATTCGGGGCCCCTCCACGTCGATGAGGACAAACGAACCCGCACCCACTCGAGGTTCGTATCGCTGTTTCCCAACTGGACCGGTCAAACACAACCGCGGGCCGCCCTCGCCTCGGATGCCGCGAAATCCATTTCGGGACAAACGATTCCCATCGACGGGGACTCCAAGGCCGCGGAGTAGCCCGTGTTCGGGGTCACCTGCACGCAGGGTTAGCCGCCGTCGGGATGGTCAGGAAAGTGATGGTGGCGGGGGTCAGGGTCAACTCGCCGGCCCGGGTTGGCGCGCCGGCCAGCGTCGGCAATGCGTTGTCGGGACCGAGGGCAAGCGGTTGGCCATTGAGACGTACAGATTTGTTGTCCAACGGCGCGGCGTCGAGGGTGTAGCGCTCTGCGGCGGTGGGCAGTGTCAGGGTGCGGGCAGCGCTGCGATCGTTGTTGATGGCGAGCAGCGATACGCCACCGCGTGATCCGGGTAGGCAGTGCGCATAGAGGTGCAATCCCGCTTGGATCGGCACGCCGGTGTCCAGCACGGTCGGACCCATCAACCGGTGCCACAGCAGCGCCGCCCAATAGTTCGGCTTGGGGGTGAAGTCGTTCTCGTCGAGCAGCCCGTAGTCGCTGGCCGCGAGGGTGTTGTGGGTCACCACCCGCACACCTTCTTTGGCCAATCTGCCGAGTTGATCCAGATAGCGGAAGCTATCCAAAAATGTTGCTGCCCAATGGTTTCCGCCACAGGCGGCGTCGGCGACTTCGGTTACCCACAGCGGCTTGCCGGGTTGGTAGGTGTCGCGCAGGCCGCCGTAGAAAGCCCGGGTCTGGCTGGTGCGTCCCAGCCAGTCCTCGGACAGGGCGTCTTGGGCCGTGGTCTGCGGCATGCCCAGCCCGGCGCAGCGTTGGGACGCCGCGCCGTAGTGATGGTAGGAGAAGGCGCCGGTACCTGGCCCGGCCGCGGCGAGCATGTCCGAGGTCGCGATGGTGCCCGCGGTTCCATAGGTCATGCTCCAGGGTCCAGGCGTCTCACCGACCGACCCGGGGCCCAGGATCGTCATGTGCGGCGCGGCCTGATCGGCGAATGCCTTGAACGCCTTGAAGTCGCGGCCGTAGGCAGCGGCGTCATAACCTTGGGGCGCGCCGCCCATCGCAGCCATCGTCGGCTCGTTCATGAATTCGGCTGCCGAGATGTTCCCACCGATCGAGCGCGTGTAGTCCAACCAGCGGCGCGCCACCTCAGGGGTCCATACCCCATTCGGGTCCCGCGTGCCCGGGCTGATGGCGAACGTGGACACGATGTTCGCGTCCACGGCTTTCGAGAAATCAACCACGCCCTGCCATGCGCCGCGGCTCAGCACACCGTTGAAGCCCGCAGGCGGTGTCACGGGCGGCGGGTCGGTGTCGGCGAAGTAGGTGGTATTGGCCCAAGTGCCGCTGACGCGGACATAGGCCGGCCCGAGCGCGGCGGCCAGCGCCCGCAGCCGGGGATTGGTCAACTCAAGCGGCGGCCGGTACCGATAGATGTTCGGATCCATCCCCGCCGGAACCGAATTCGAGGGCGGCGGGGACACCGGCGCGGTGGCAGCGCCGTAAGGCTTCCAGAAGTAGCCGCCTGTCACCTCGAGCATTTCCACGTTGTAGGACTGGTAACGCTCATCAACGGTGCCGGAACGGGCCAGAGTTGCGGGGTCCACGGACGCGCTCCCTTTGTCGCGCACCGCCGGGCCGCACGCCGCACCACCAAGAGCGATCACCGCAGCAGCGACGCGGATCACGCGGCACGTCATCGAAACCCCCAATTGCAGAACAACTCGCGACAATCCGTGGCGCGGCCAACCCGCTCAGCGTGGTTGGGGAAACTTGACTTCCAGCAGCTGGACCTGTTCTCGCCCCCTGGGCGTCGAATAGCTCACCGTGTCACCGGGCTGGTGGCCCGCCAGGGCCACGCCCAACGGGCTGTCCGCGGTCAGGCTGGCATCTTCGTCGCCGGACGGAGTCTCCTCGACGATGCCGACCACCCGCATGTGAACAACTCCGGCCGTGGGGAACCGTAGGGTCAATTCGGTACCGTCGGGCAGCCTCCCGGATGGCACGGCTACCGGTACTCCGCCCCGTAACACCCAGTTGAGCTGGCTGATGCGATCGTCGATGGCGGCCACTTCGTCGGCGCGCTGGATGGCGTCGGCCGCGTCCCCGTGATCGCCGACCGTATCCTGGTCGCCTTCGAACTCGGCCGCCAGGCGATCGCGACGCTGCCTGAGCTGGGTCAGCTCGTCGGCGATCCGATCACGCTCCTCGTCCGAAAACTCGGCCGATGTTTGTTCCCCGCTCATGCTCATCAACTTCTCTCGGTTTGCGGATGCAGGATCGTTCGACGCGTGAGCGACGAACGTCGTCGTCAGGAACCGTCTACCCGGATGCGGCCCTCGCGACTCAACTCCTCCAATCGTTGTCAGATTCGTCCACCGTGGCCATGGTCCGTGCTCGGCAACGGGTGTTAAGTGGGTCTATGACCTCAAATAGAGCGTGGATCGGCTGGGCCGCATTAGCCGTCGGCGTCTGCGCCGTCGTGGCGGCGTTCGCGGCCAGCTCGACGCGGGTCGGGGAAGGTTTCGCCTTCGGCTTCGGCGCCTTCATCGTCTTCTTCGGGGTGTTGTCCGTCCTCGCCCGCAACCGCAGTCCCGATCACTGGGGCCTGGTCGTCGTGGGCCTGACCATGTTCATCGTCCCGTTCCTCGGCAACGGCTACAACGCCGATCTCGGGGCCTCCTGGACGTGCTGGGTGGCCGGCGGCCTCGCCATGATCCTCGGCGGCATCGGCTGGGTGGGCGGCAAGACGCCAACCGAGTACGGCGTCAACGAGATCGGCAGCGGCCAAGTGCAGCGAAGCGCACTGAGCTTCTGGATCGGGCGCGCGGCGCTCGCCGTCGGCCTCGCCAGCGTGCTCCTGGGCATCGCGGCGCACACGACCGCAGCGGGGGTCGCCGTCATGATCGGCCTGGGAGGGCTGACGGCGGTGTTCGCCGTTTGGTCGCTGCTCGCCGTCGACCCCACACACGACTTTCTGACGCTGGCCTGCACGGGATTCGCGCTGTTCCTCGCGCCGTGGGTCGCCGGATTCAACGGGGACACCGCCGCGTGGACGGCGTGGGTGTCGGGTGCCCTCATCGCGGCCCTTGGGGTGGCCGGTTACCTGCGGGGTGAGCGCCGGGGCTTCGCGACGACCGTGCGCGACGATGCCGTTGAGCGGTACCGCGAACGATACCGCTGACGCCGCGCAGGCTTGGGCGCAAGGCGAACAGGTGGACTGGAGGGCTGATCGGATGAGCGATGAAACCGCGTACTACCGCGCTGATGTGTCAGGCCTTAAACGCGGAGACCCCGCCACCCGCACGTTTGATCCGCTCGATGACAAGGAATACACGTACGCGACAACCCGTCTCGACGTGGCGCGGGCGATCGCCGCAAGGCATACCGATTACTTGGTGTACCGCGTTCTGCTCAACGAGCCGATCGAAGCGGACCCCGGCGCTGCCCGTGATGGTGTCGGGGAATGGTTCGTCAGGTCTCCGTCGGGCGCGGTGGTGGGTGTCGTCGATGAGAAGGCAACCTGACGGCCTGAGCCAACCGCTTACTCGTCAACTCGAACGATCACCGCGTAATTCGGCGCCATCGCGCGGTGCAGCCACGACCTGTGGGGAGCGGCCCCAACGAATGCAACCGCGGCGCCGCTGCCGCCAAAATCGGGAATTCACAGATTAGACAACGAAATTGGTTAACGAATACGCCGAACACCTCGCGGAAGTCGTGCCACCCGGTCACCAAGGATCGGCATGGCGGTATCGGGCCGCTCGCCCGCGCTGTCTCCCCGAGCGTTGGGGCAAGATGGCATCAGTCCGGTGAGCGATGGGTCGGTGCTTTCCCGTCGGGTGGCCAACTTTCGGCGCCCTCGTCGAGAGGCACTTGCAGGCTGTGCAGAATGGTGGCGATCATCCGCCATGTGCCGATGGCGCTGACCAATTCGATCAGGACAGCAGGGTCAGGCCCGAGTTCGCGTTCGCAGGCGGCCCAGATCGCGGCACTGATTGCGCCGTCGCGCACAACGTCGTCGGCGGCGGCAAGCGCGACGCGGGTCATCGGAAGCTGCCCGCAACAGGGTCGCGTTGTTCTAGATCCACGCGTCAAACCGAAAGTGATGGCCACACCGGCGAACTCGGGGCCCACCGCACTAGCCATCGGTATCAACACGGACAGCACATTGACCACCGCCACATCCTGACCGGGCTGATCCGTAGCGTGCGTTCAAGCTCCCCGGGATCGGCCATTCAACTTCCATCGACAAGCCAGCGTGCTGGACTGGCCCGAGCCCAGCGGTCACGTCACAAAGTATCCCTGGATCTGCTGGATTGCCATGGCTCCTTCTCCGACAGCCGAGGCAACCCGCTTGACTGAGCCGCTGCGTACGTCTCCGGCGGCGAACACGCCGGGCAGACTTGTCTCGAGCGGCATGGGCAGTCGTCGAGACGTTGGCAGCGGACGGCCGGTATCTGAATGGAGCGCGGCGGGACCGGTCGGGATGAAGCCGTGGTCATCGAGGGCGATCGTGCCTTGCAGCCACGAGGTTTTGGGATCGGCTCCGATGAAGATGAACAAGGCGCTGGTGGTGATATGGCGCTGCGCGCCGGTGCGGTTGTCTTGGATCACAACGGTTTTGAGGGCACTATTTCCGTGCACCTGATGGACTTCTGTGTTCAGATGGATTGAAATCCGGGGGGTCTGTTCGACTTGGTCGACCAGGTACCTGGACATGCTCTTGGTCAGGTCGTCACCTCGGATCAGCAGGTGTACCCCGGATACCCGAGAGGCCAGGAAGACGGCCGCTTGGCCCGCGGAGTTTCCGCCCCCGACAACGACCACCGGCCCGCCGCCGCACATCAGCGCCTCTTGATAGGTGGCGGCATAGTAGACGCCATTGCCTTCGTACGCGTCGAGTCCAGGAATGGTGAGCTTGCGATATCGGGCTCCGGTAGCCAGCACCACCGCACGGCTGAGCAATATCGCGTCATCGGCTAGGCGGATCTGGTATGCACCGTCGGCCCGGTCGAGCCGAACGGCCTGCGCGGATACCGCAATCCGCGCGCCGAACTTCTGAGCTTGCACGATCGCCCGTTCGGCCAGTTCGGCTCCGGAAATGCCGGCAGGGAATCCGAGGTAGTTTTCGATGCGCGACGAGGTTCCGGCCTGTCCACCGGCAGCGACCGACTCGGCGGCTGCTGTCCGTAGGCCGTCAGAGGCTCCGTAGACCGCCGCGCTCAGGCCGGCGGGTCCGGTGCCGATGATGACCAGATCGAATTCCTCGCGAGCTGTGTCGGGTACCGGCAACCCCACGAGACGAGCCAGGTCGGCGTCGGTGGGATTGCGCAGCACCTTGTCGGCCCAGATCACGATAGGCGTGTCCTTGGGTCCTATCCGGAAGCGTCGGAGCAACCGCTCGGCGTTCGGATCGCGTTCCACGTCCAGCCACCTGTACGGCAGCCGGTGGCGGGCGGCAAATCGCCGCAGCCGCAACGTATCCGGGGAGTAGCAGGAGCCAATGATACGGAGTCCGGACCCCTGTTCGACGAGCAGGCCGCGCCGCACCAGGTAGGCGCGCAGAATCAGGTCGCTGAGCTCAGGGTCGTTGGTGACGACCCGCCAGACCTCTTGCGTCGGTATGACGAGGGCCTCACCGGGTTCGATCACGGTGGCGGTGTAGAACGCGGGTTGGCCCTCCAGGTCGGCCAACTCGCCGAGGAACCGCCGCGCGCCGTGTACCCGGATGACGTAGCGGCCGCCGAGTTCGTCGGTGGCGGTGATCGAGACCTTGCCGGAGAGGATGACGAAGAAGTCGCGAGAGTGCTTTCCTTCGGAGACCAGCGTCTCACCAACGCTCAAGGGCCGTCTGGGGCCGTTCGCTTTCAGGGCCGTGATTTGATGGTCGGAGAGCCGGGGGTATGCGCCGTAGAGGTCGGGCGTCTCGGCCGGCGATTCGCCGTCGCCGGGTTCATCGCCGACAGCGCTAGACGTAGTTCTCGTGGACATAGCACCACCGCCAGTCTTCGCCCGGCTCCATCGATTCCACGATCGGGTGGCCGGGGGTGTGGGCGTGCTCCCGGGCGTGCCGCATGGGCGAGGAGTCGCAGCAGCCGACATGACCGCATGTCAGGCATAGCCGCAAATGCACCCACCGCGTCCCGAGTCGCAGACATTCCTCGCAGCCGTTTGGTGTTCGTGGGCTCACCGGTCGGATCGCGGCCACATCGGGGTCCATGCCTAACGAGGTCATGTTTGTCTCCTAGGTGGTTTTGGCCGGCAGTGCTTGGTCAAGCCAAGTTCTCAATGCCGCAATCGGGGCTGCCCCGGACTGCCGCGCCAGTACCCGGCCGTTCTCGGTGACCAGTAGCGTCGGAATACTTTGCACCCCAAAGCGTTGCGCGATCACCGGCGCGGCGTCCACGTTGATCTTGACCAGTTTCAATTGACCGGCGCGTTCGCTGGCCAGCTGTTCCAGCGCGGGGCTGACCATCCGGCACGGTCCGCACCAGGGCGCCCACAGGTCGACAAGCACTGGCAGCGAGGACTTCTCGACAACATCAGCGTAATCGGTGTCGCCGGCTTCGGTGATCCAGGGCAACCAGTGCTGACATTGGGCGCAGCGCGGCCTGCCCGACGCCGTTGCCGCTACTCGGTTGCGCCGCCCGCAGTTGGGACATTGCACGATATCGGTTTGCATGCCGGTACGCTCCTCACGCGGCCTGCGCCGCTTCCGAATAGCCCACCGCCAGTTCGCCGTTGTCCACACTGACTTCGATCTTTCCCCCGGCGGTGATCTCACCGCTCCGCAGCGCGCGCCCGACTCGGATCTCTACTTCAAGGGCGATGTGGCGGCGCAGCGGGCGGGCACCGTAGACCGGGTCGTAGCCGGGCTCGGCGATCAATCGTTCAGCCTCGGTGGTGATCTCGAGTTGGATTTGCCGTTCCGCCAACCGGTTTCGCAGTCCTTGCAGCTGGAGATCGACGATGCGCTCGATCTGCGGCAGAACCAGCGGCGTGAACAGCACAATGTCGCCGACGCGGTTGAGGAATTCGGGCCGGAAGTGGCCGCGCAACTCGGCCATCACCTTCCCGCGCGCATCCGGCGTGATTTCGCCGTCGGCGGTCACCCCGTCGAGCAGGTAGTGCGATCCGATGTTGGAGGTCATGATGACCACCGTGTTGCGACAGTCGACCTGGCGTTCCTGCGCATCGGTGAGCCGTCCGTCGTCGAGCACCTGCAACAGCAGGTTTGAGCATGTTGCTGGCATCTAGGGCGCCTTCGACCGCACCCGCGCCCGACTGCTGTTGCCATCACTGAATCCTTCCGCTTCTGTTGTCAGCATGCCGACCCAGCACGAGAGCGTCGCGCATATCCGCGGATGCCCGGCACGATCGCCGGTAAACCCAGCACGGGCATTGCGTCGGGAAGTGGGCCACATACGCAAGACGCGGGTTAGTTCGGCGGATTTGCCTTCTTGATAGCGATCCGCGCGGCCGATACGGATGGCGGGCATTCAGGCCCGTCAGCGGGAGCGGTTCAGCTGTCATGAGATCCCCCATCAGTTTGAGGCCGATATGAATCTCGCATGCAATGCTAGTGGCCGGCCACGAATGCCGTGAACGATCCCGTCAAGGCACAAATCCGGGAGCCGGCCATGCCGGCCCGTCCGGTCGACATCTATCGGGTGGCCGCCAGCCTGGAGATACCGGCCGCTGCGTATACCTCGTCTTCGTCCAGCGTTTCTTGTTCGAGTAGTTCTGCGACGATGCTGTCGAGTCGATGCCCGTTCTCGCGCAGCAGTTTTCGCGCCTCGGCGTAGCAGGAATCGATCAGGCGGCGGACTTCTTCGTCTACGGTACTCAGCATCGCGTCGGAGATTCCCGCCATGCGCGGGTCGCCCTCTTTCGGCAGCACCGACACCGGGCCCACGAGCTCGGACATGCCCCACCGGCCGACCATGCCCCGCGCGATGGTGGTGCAGGTCTCCAGGTCGCTCTCCGAGCCGGTGGTGATCACACCGAAGACCTCTTCCTCCGCGGCCATCCCGCCGAGTGCCCCGGTGATGCGTCCGCGCAGGTATTCGGCCGAATAGCCGTAGCGGTCTTCCTCCGGAGTCGACAGCGTGACACCGAGTGCGCGACCGCGCGGGATGATGGAGACCTTCCGCACCGGGTCGGCGCCGGGTTGCAGCATGCCGATCAGGGCGTGGCCGGCTTCGTGATAGGCGGTCCGGCGGCGGTCCTCGGCGGGCAGCACCACGGTGCGCGCGGTGCCCAACTGGATCTTCTCCAGGGCCTCACTCAGGTTCCGGGCGGTCACCTCGGATTGGCCTGCCCCCGCGGCGGCCAACGCGGCCTCGTTGACGAGGTTCGCTAAGTCGGCACCCGTCATGCCCGGCGTGGCGGCGGAGACGCGGTCGAGATCCACGTCGTTGGCCAACGGCACCTTGCGGGTATGCACCCGCAGGATGTCGGTACGCCCCTTGCGGTCGGGCGGATTGACAACGATGGTCCGATCGAACCGTCCGGGCCGCAGCAGTGCCGGATCGAGGATGTCGGGGCGGTTGGTCGCGGCGAGCACCACCACACCTTCGGATCCGGTGAAACCGTCCATCTCGGCGAGAACCTGGTTCAGGGTTTGTTCGCGCTCGTCGTGGCCGCCAATGCCGACGACGTTGCTACGGGACCGCCCGATGGTGTCGATCTCGTCGATGAAGATGATCGCCGGCGCGACCTTACGGGCCTCTTCGAACAGTTCGCGGACACGGTAGGCACCCACGCCGACGATCATCTCGATGAACTCCGAGCCGCTGGCGGAGAAGAATGGCACGTCCGCCTCTCCGGCGGTGGCCCGGGCCAGCAGTGTCTTACCAGTTCCCGGTGGTCCGGTCAGCAGCACACCTTTGGGCGCGCGGGCACCGAGCTTGCGGTACTTGTCCGGGTCGCGCAGGAAGTCCACCACTTCACTGATCTCGACTTTGACCTCGTCGATGCCCGCGACGTCGGCGAAGGTGGTGCGAACCGATTCCGGGTCCACTGGCTTGCGCTTCTCACGACCGCCGAGGCCGCCGAGCATCCCTCCCATTCCGCCCATGGCCTTCTGGCTGCGTCTGAACATCCAGAACCAGAAGCCGAACAGCAGCAGCATGGGTGCAAACGAGATCAGCAAATTCAGCAGAACACCCCGCTCCTCGGTCAATGGTTTCGCGGAAACCGTTGCGCCGCTGGCTTCCAGCGCCGCGAGCAGATCGTCGTGGGCGAAAGTGGGCCGATGGGTGCTGAACCGCTCATAGGTGCGGGTTTTCTTCGACGTGGAGTCCTGGCCGGGAACCGGCTTGGGTTCGCGCAGGGTGCCCTCGATGGTGTCGCCGCGCGAGGACACCTCGGCTACGTTGTGTTGCTCGACCTGCACGGTGAAATCGGTGTAGGGGATCTGCGTCGGTCCGCCGCGACTGTCTTGAAACGACAGCAGACCGAACACCAGCAGGTAACCCAGTCCGAGGTAGATCAACACTCGCCACCATCTCGGGCGCTTGGGCCGGTCATCCGTCTCGCTATCCGGGGATGGCAGGCCCTCGGTGCGCCAGGGCTTCGGCCTACGCTCCTGCGACGGCGTCGGGGATTCGCCGTTGCCGGCCGACGGTGAGACACCCTTGCGATTGCCCATACGGCATGATCGTCCCCGCGCGAGCGATGTGGCAAACCATACTCCCGCGGTCCGGCTGAACCCCTTTCGCACAACCGGCGTGCGACGAACGCTCATGGCGGCTGTATTCGGTCGACCCGCCGGCCCGACGGTCGAGGGAGATCGAAGAAAAATCTTGCGAGCCACGACGTGGCGGAGGACGGTTGAATCTGCGTCGATCCGCGGGAGCTAAACCGATGCAGGAAGTGGGTAATGCAGTGAGCAGCTATACCGTTGGCTACATCGTCGGTAGCTTGTCGGCCGAGTCCATCAACCGCACCCTGGCCAAGGCGTTGATCCGCTTGGCTCCCGAGAACCTGAACTTTGTTGAGATCCCGATAAAGGATCTACCGGTGTACAACCGCGACCTCGACACCGATTACCCCCCGGCCGGGCGCGCCCTCAAGGAGGCGATCACCGCCGTGGACGCGGTGCTGTTCGTGACGCCGGAGTACAACCGCAGCATCCCGGGCAGCTTGAAGAACGCCATCGACTGGGCCAGTCGCCCCTGGGGGACGAACTCGTTTTCCCGTAAACCGTCGGCAGTGATCGGCACCTCGCCCGGCAAAATCGGCACCGCGGTGGGCCAGCAACATCTGCGCAGTGTGCTCGGCTATTGCGATTCACCTCAGATGACTGCCCCGGAAGCCTATATCGAGTTCACCACCAACCTGATCACCGATAACGGTGAGGTCACCGATGCGAGCACTGAGCAGTTCCTGAGCAAATTCATGTATGCGTTCGCGGACTTCATCAACCACGTCCTCTCGGTGCCGTCGGGCAGCGGCTGACGATATTGGGCGTCCAATCGATCACACGCTTCGCCCACCCGGACGGCGTTGTCGCCGAGGAAGTCTCGTTCGGCTTGGTCGGACAGTCAGGACAGGCCCGATTCGATCCAGATCGTCGTTGGGTTCGGGAATCCGCGTTTGCCGTAGGCGATTCACGCCAACCCGGCGGTGAACGGCCGTCAGAACCCGTCAGGAGATAGCAATGACTTACCCGTCCGGTCCGTCCGGTCCCAGCCAGCAGCGGCCTCCCGCCGAACCACCCATCCGGCGGGAGGTCGTCGCCATCGTGGGCGACGGCGTACGCACGGTCGAACACGTCACCGGCCGCCTGACCAACGGCAGGGCAGCCCTGGCGGGCGCCGGCGCCGGTGCCTGGTGGGGTCTGCTCATCGGCTTGCTTTTCGCGATCTTCACCGTCGGGCCGTACTGGATATGGGCGCTGCTCATCGCGACGGCGATCGGCGCGTTCCGGGGTGCGGTGTTCGGGTTCGTCGCGCACGCGTCGACGCGCGGCCGCCGTGACTTCTCCAGCGTGCAGACGCTGGAAGCCCAGCGCTACGACATCTGCGTCACCGCCGACTACGCGGCCGAAGCGGCCCGCTACGTCCACCCTGTGTGAGCCGCGGTGCTTCGATGCGGTGCCGAGCACCCGTGACCTGGCGCGGCCGCATGGCCGGGGGGTCCGGATGAGGGCGGTTACCTCCTAACAGGAGCGCGCCCGGCTTGCGCTGCTCGATGGCCCTGCTCGGCTTCGGACCGCCCCGATAGCATGGTCGTCGACCCCTCGAGCCTTGGAGACCGCCACAATGACCGTCCCCGCACACCCCGACTCGGGAGCCGATGGCGGCGACCCGCAGCGCCCGGCTGCGCCGGGCTTGCGATCGCCGCAAGCCCCGATCCGGGTGCCTGCCGGGACCACCGCGTCCGCCGCGGTGCGGGATGCGGGGCTCCCGGGCCGCGGGGCGCCCGACGCCGTCGTGGTGGTGCGCGACGCCGACGGGAAGCTGCGCGACCTGAGTTGGGCGCCCGACACCGACGCCGAGGTCGTCGCGGTGGCGGCCGACACCGACGAGGGCCGCAGCGTGATCCGGCATTCGGCGGCCCACGTGTTGGCCCAGGCCGTCCAGGAGCTGTTCCCGCAAGCCAAGCTGGGCATCGGGCCGCCCATCACCGACGGCTTCTACTACGACTTTGACGTGCCGGAGCCGTTCACCCCCGAGGACCTGGCGGCGCTGGAGAAGCGGATGCGTCAGATCGTCAAAGAGGGCCAGCTGTTCGAGCGTCGCGTCTACGAGTCCAAGGATCAGGCGCGCGCCGAGCTGGCCCGCGAGCCCTACAAGCTCGAACTCGTCGACGACAAGTCCGGTGATCCGGCGGTAATGGAAGTCGGCGGCGACGAGCTCACGGCCTACGATAACCTCAATCCGCGTACGCGGGAACGGGTTTGGGGTGACCTGTGCCGGGGCCCGCACATCCCGACCACCAAGCACATCCCCGCGTTCAAGCTCACCCGCAGCTCGGCCGCCTACTGGCGCGGCGACCAGAACAACGCCAGCCTGCAACGGATCTACGGCACGGCCTGGGAGTCGCAGGAAGCCTTGGAGCGTCACCTGACGCTGATCGAGGAGGCCCAGCGCCGCGATCACCGCAAGCTGGGCACCGAGCTGGACCTGTTCAGCTTCCCCGACGAAATCGGTTCCGGCTTGGCGGTTTTCCACCCCAAGGGCGGCGTTGTGCGTCGGGAACTGGAGGAGTACTCCCGGCGCAAGCACATCGCGGCCGGCTACGAGTTCGTCAATACCCCGCACATCACCAAGGCGGACCTGTTCCACACGTCCGGCCATCTGGATTGGTACGCCGAAGGCATGTACCCGCCGATGCACCTCGACGCCGAATACGACGAGGACGGGACCGTGCGCAAGCCGGGTCAGGACTATTACCTGAAGCCGATGAACTGCCCGATGCACACCCTGATCTTCCGATCGCGCGGGCGGTCCTATCGCGAACTTCCGTTGCGGCTCTTCGAATTCGGTACCGTCTACCGGTACGAGAAGTCCGGTGTGGTGCACGGGTTGACCCGGGCGCGTGGTTTCACCATGGACGATGCGCACATCTTCTGCACCCGCGAGCAGCTGCACGCCGAGCTGGCGTCGCTGCTGCGGTTCGTCCTCGAGCTGCTCGGCGACTACGGGCTGGAGGACTTTTATCTGGAGCTGTCCACCAAGGACCCGGACAAGTTCGTCGGCTCCGATGCCATGTGGGAAGAATCGACCGCTGCCCTGGCCGAGGTGGCGGCCGAATCCGGCCTGCAGTTGGTGCCCGACCCGGGCGGCGCGGCGTTCTACGGCCCCAAGATCTCCGTGCAGGCCCGCGACGCCCTGGGGCGCAGTTGGCAGATGTCGACCATCCAGGTGGATTTCAACTTCCCGGAGCGGTTCGGGCTGGAGTACACCGCCGCCGACGGAAGCCGGCAGCGGCCGGTGATGATCCATCGCGCGCTGTTCGGGTCGATCGAGCGGTTCTTCGGTATCCTCACCGAGCACTACGCCGGCGCGTTCCCGGCGTGGCTGGCGCCGGTGCAGGTGGTCGGTATCCCGGTTGCCGACGACCACGTCGACTACCTGAACGATGTTGCGGCGCAACTGCGCTCGCACGGGGTGCGGGTCGAGGTCGACGGCAGCGACGACCGGATGGCCAAGAAGATCGTCAACCACACCAACCTGCGGGTGCCATTCATGTTGCTCGCCGGCGACCGTGACGTTGCGGCGGGCGCGGTGAGCTTCCGCTTCGGCGACCGCACGCAGATCAACGGTGTGCCCCGTGACGGCGCGGTCGATGCCATCGTGAAGTGGATCGCTGATCGCGAGAACGACGCTCCCACAGCCGGACTCGTGAAAGTGGTGTCCGGTGAGTGATCGCGAACGGGCCGAGTCGCGCACCGACGACACCATCCTGGACAGGGGCGCCGGCGAGGAAGACCATCTGCAGCGGTTGTGGACGCCTTACCGGATGACCTACCTGGCCGAAGCGCCGATGAAGCGCGACAACGGCAAAACCGAGCAGCCCTTCACCGACATCCCACACCTGGCCGATGAAGACGGGCTGGTGGTCGCGCGCGGCGAACTCGTCTACGCCGTGCTCAACCTCTACCCGTACAACCCGGGGCACTTGATGGTGGTGCCCTACCGTCGGGTCTCCGAGCTGGAGGATCTGACGGCTCCGGAGAGCGCGGAGCTGATGTCCTTCATCCAGAAGGCAATTCGCGTCATCAAGAACGTGTCACGGCCGCACGGCTTCAACGTCGGCCTCAACTTGGGGACCTCGGCCGGCGGGTCGCTGGCCGAACACCTGCACGTGCACGTCGTGCCGCGCTGGGGTGGTGACGCCAACTTCATCACCATCATCGGCGGATCCAAGGTGATCCCGCAGTTGCTGCGTGAAACCCGCCAGCTGCTGGCGACGGAGTGGGCGAGACAAGAATGAGCAAAATGCCGTTCCTGTCGCGGGCGGCGTTCGCGCGGCTGACCACTCCGACGGCGAAAGCGTGCCTGCGGTTGGGTTTGACCCCCGACGTCGTCACGATCCTGGGCACCATCGTCGCCGTGGCGGGGGCGCTGACATTCTTCCCGATGGGCAAGCTGTTCATCGGCACGCTGGTGGTCTGGTTCTTCGTCCTCTTCGACATGCTCGACGGGGCGATGGCGCGGGAACGCGGCGGCGGCACCCGGTTCGGCGCGGTGCTGGACGCGACCTGTGACCGCGTCAGCGACGGCGCTGTGTTCTGTGGCCTGCTGTGGTGGATCGCCTTCGGCCTGCACGACAAGCTGCTGGCGGTGGCCACGCTGATCTGCCTGGTCACCTCGCAGGTGATCTCCTACATCAAGGCCCGGGCCGAAGCCAGCGGGTTGCGCGGCGACGGCGGCATCATCGAACGGCCCGAGCGGCTGATCATCGTGCTGGTCGGCGCCGGCATATCGGACTTTCCGTTCGTCGCCTGGCCGCCGGCGCTGCCCGTGGCGATGTGGCTGTTGGCGGCGGCCAGCCTCATCACCTGCGCGCAGCGGTTGCACACGGTGCGCACCTCGCCGGGTGCGACCGACCGTGGATCGGCCGCGCCGTGATTCCCACTCCGCCGGGCATGAGCGCGATCACGGCACCGAGCCGGCTCGCGAGGCGCTTGATGGGCGGCATCGGGGCCGATTGGGCGTACGCGACCGGCTGGATGGCCGTGCGGGCGATGCCGGAGTTCGCCGCGCGCAACGCATTTGGCGCCGCGGCGCGCTACGCGGCCCGCGGCGGCGGCCCGGATCAGCTGCGCAAGAACCTGGCCCGAGTCTTGCGCGTGCCGCCCGAGGACGTTCCGGACTCCCTGATGCGGGCCTCGCTGGCCTCCTATGCCCGCTATTGGCGCGAGGCGTTCCGCCTGCCGAGCATGGACCTGCCCGAGCTGGGCCGCGAACTGCAGAGCTCGATCCTGGGGAAAGACCATCTCGCTGCGGCATTGTCCGGCGGCCGCGGCGCGGTGATCGCGTTGCCGCACAGCGGCAACTGGGACATGGCCGGGGTGTGGCTGGCGCAGACACATGGCACCTTCACCACGGTCGCCGAGCGACTCAAACCCGAGTCGCTCTATCACCGGTTCATCGCCTACCGCGAACGCCTCGGCTTCGAGGTGTTGCCCCTGTCCGGGGGAGAGCGGCCGCCCTTCGACATGTTGTGCGACCGGCTGCGGGACAACCGGGTGGTGTGCCTGATGGCTGAGCGCGACCTGACGCGCACCGGTGTCCAGGTCGACTTCTTCGGCGAACCGACCCGGATGCCCGCCGGACCGGCGAAACTCGCGACGGCGACGGGGGCGGCCCTGCTGCCGGCCCACTGCTGGTTCGAGGGCCAGGGCTGGGGCGTTGATATCTCCCCGCCCCTGGATTGCACTGGTGGTGACGTCGCGGCGATCACCCAACTGCTGGCCGATCACTTCGAGAAGAACATCGCCGCCCACCCCGAGGATTGGCACATGATGCAGCCGCAGTGGCTGGCCGACCTCCCCGCTGAAAGGCGGGTCAAGCTGGCCCCGCTCGAGGACACCTGATGCGTATCGGGATGATCTGTCCCTACTCGTTCGACGTTCCGGGCGGGGTGCAGTCGCACGTCCTGCAGCTGGCCGAGGTGATGCGGGCCCTCGGGCATGAGGTCAGCGTGCTCGCGCCGGCCTCGCCGCATGCCGCGCTGCCCGACTACGTCGTCTCGGCCGGCAAGGCCGTCCCGATTCCCTACAACGGGTCGGTGGCCCGGCTGCGGTTCGGCCCGGCCACCCACCGCAAGGTGAAAAAGTGGCTCGCCAAAGGCGATTTCGACGTGCTGCACCTGCACGAGCCCAACGCGCCGAGCCTGTCCATGCTGGCCCTCAACATCGCCGAGGGGCCGATCGTGGCGACATTTCACACGTCGACCACCAAATCGCTGACACTCACGGTCTTCCAGGGCATCCTGCGCCCGATGCACGAAAAGATCGTCGGCCGGATCGCGGTCTCCGACCTGGCCCGGCGCTGGCAGATGGAGGCGCTGGGAACCGACGCGGTGGAGATCCCCAACGGCGTTGACGTCGCCTCGTTCGCCTCCGCGCCGCTCCTGGACGGTTACCCGCGGACCGGCAAGACGGTCCTGTTCCTAGGGCGCTACGACGAGCCGCGCAAGGGCATGTCGGTGCTGCTCGAGGCGCTACCGCGGCTGATCGAGCGGTTCGCCGACGTGCAGCTGCTCGTTGTCGGACGCGGTAACGAGGACGAATTACGCACCCGAGCAGGCGAATTCGTGAAGCACGTTCGTTTCCTCGGCCAGATCGACGACCCCGGGAAGGCGTCGGCCATGCGCAGCGCCGACGTCTACTGCGCACCCAACCTCGGCGGGGAGAGCTTCGGCATCGTCTTGGTCGAGGCGATGGCCGCCGGCACCGCGGTGGTGGCCAGCGATCTGGACGCCTTCCGGCGTGTGCTGCGCGACGGGGACGTGGGCCGTCTGGTGCCCGTCGGGGACGGCGCCGCGCTCGCCGATGCGCTGATCACGGTGCTGGAGGATGATGTGCTGCGGGAACGCTATGTGGCGGCCGGTTCGGCCGCCGTCCAACGCTACGACTGGTCGGTGGTGGCCAGCCAGATCCTGCGGGTTTACGAGACGGTCGCCGCGTCGGGCGCCAAGGTTGAGGTGGCCAGTTGATGACATGGCTGATTGTCGCCATCGCGGTGTTGGTCGCGGTGCTGGCGAACTTCGGCGCCTGGGCTTACCGGACGGCCAACCGGCTCGACCGGCTGCACGTGCGCTACGACCTGTCCTGGCAGTCGCTCGACGGCGCGCTGGCACGGCGCGCGGTGGTGGCGCGCGCCGTGGCCATCGACGCCTATGGCGGTGCATCCGAGGGGCGGCGGCTGGCGGCGCTGGCCGACACCGCGGAGGCGGCGGCCCGGCCCGCGCGGGAGATGTGCGAAAACGAGCTGTCCGCCGCGCTGGCGGTCGTCGACCCGGCGTCCTTGCCGGCCGGGCTGATCGCCGAGCTGGCCGACGCCGAAGCCCGGGTGGTGTTGGCCCGCCGCTTCCACAACGATGCGGTTCGCGACACCCTGGCGCTGGCCGAGCGGCCTTTGGTGCGGCTGTTTCACCTGGGCGGGACCGCCGCGCTGCCCAGCTATTTCGAGATCGTCGAGCGGCCGCACGCGCTGGCGCACGGCGATCACGGCGTGCTCAACCATCGCACCTCGGCCCGCGTCGTGCTGCTCGACGAAAGCGGCGCGGTGCTGCTGCTGCGCGGGTCGGACCCCGCGCTCGCGGGACAGCGCGCACCCAGGTGGTGGTTCACGGTGGGCGGTGAAGTGCAGCAGGGGGAGCGGCTGGCCGAGGCCGCCGCGCGGGAGCTCGCCGAAGAAACCGGTCTGCGGGTCGCGCCGGCCGACATGGTCGGCCCCGTATGGCGGCGCGACCAGGTCTTCGAGTTCAACGGCTCGTTGATCGACAGCGAGGAGTTCTACTTCGTCTACCGCACCCGCCGGTTCGAACCGTCGCGGACGGGCCGTACCGAACTGGAACGCAGCTACATCCACGGCCACCGCTGGTGTGACGCTGCCGACATCGCCCGACTCGTCGCCGCGGGGGAGACGGTGTACCCCATGCAACTATCCGGACTGCTCACCGACGCGGCCGCGCTCGCCGGCGGCCGCACCCCCGGCCCGCTGCTGTCGATCCGCTGACTCCATCGGTCAACGCGGGTCAAAGCGCCTCATTAGACTGGATCGACAACGGTTGAAGGAGATCAAGCAGTGAATACCGCCCACCCACCCCACGGCAGCGGGCGAACCGGAACCGCGCGCGTCAAGCGCGGCATGGCCGAGATGCTCAAGGGCGGCGTCATCATGGACGTCGTCACCCCCGAGCAGGCCAAAATCGCCGAGGGTGCCGGCGCCGTCGCCGTGATGGCGCTGGAGCGGGTTCCCGCCGATATCCGCGCCCAGGGCGGCGTGTCGCGGATGAGTGACCCGGACATGATCGAGGGGATCGTCGCGGCGGTGACGATCCCGGTGATGGCCAAGGTCCGCATCGGGCACTTCGTCGAGGCGCAGATCTTGCAGAGTCTCGGCGTGGACTACGTCGACGAGTCCGAGGTGCTCACACCCGCCGACTACACCCACCACATCGACAAGTGGAAGTTCACCGTGCCGTTCGTGTGCGGGGCGACCAACCTCGGTGAGGCGCTGCGCCGCATCAGCGAGGGCGCCGCCATGATCCGCTCCAAGGGTGAAGCCGGCACCGGAGACGTCTCCAACGCGACCACGCACATGCGGGCGATCGGCGGCGAGATCCGCCGCCTGACGTCGCTGTCCGAAGACGAGTTGTATGTTGCGGCAAAGGAATTGCAGGCGCCGTACGAACTCGTCGTCGAGGTGGCCCGGGCGGGCAAGCTGCCGGTCACGTTGTTCACCGCGGGCGGCATCGCGACGCCCGCCGACGCGGCGATGATGATGCAGCTCGGCGCGGAGGGTGTATTCGTGGGCTCGGGCATCTTCAAGTCCGGCGACCCCGCCCAGCGCGCCGCCGCGATCGTCAAGGCCACCACCTTCTACGACGATCCCGACGTGCTGGCCAAGGTCTCGCGCGGGCTGGGTCAGGCGATGGTCGGCATCAACGTCGAGCAGATCGCGCAGCCCCATCGACTGGCCGAACGCGGCTGGTGACAACGGCGATGAGCGCTTGCGCGAACAGCAGACAGTTATAGCGTGGCGATCGTAGAGATCCTCGATCTCGAGCAACTCGAGGTCAACATCTACCGCGGCAGCATCTTCAGCCCTGAATCGGGATTCCTGCAGCGCACCTTCGGGGGCCATGTGGCCGGCCAGTCGCTGGTGTCCGCGGTGCGCACCGTCGACCCCCGTTACCAGGTGCACTCGCTGCACGGATACTTCCTGCGGCCCGGGGACGCCAAGGCGCGCACGGTTTTCCTCGTGGAGCGCACCCGCGACGGCGGCTCGTTTGCCACCAGGCGGGTCAACGCCATCCAGCACGGCGAAATCATCTTCAACATGTCGGCGTCCTTCCAGCTCGATCAGGAAGGCGTCCACCACCAGGACCCCATGCCGGCCGCGCCGCCGCCGGACGGTCTGCCCGGGCTGGACTCGATGAAGGTCTTCGACGAGGCCGGGTTCAAGCAGTTCGCGGAGTGGGACGTCTGCATCGTGCCGCGCGAGCGCCTGCAGCTCACGCCGGGCAAGGCCGCACAGCAGCAGGTGTGGTTCCGTCACCGTGACCCGCTGCCCGACGACCAGGTGCTGCACATCTGCGCGCTGGCCTACATGAGCGACCTGACGCTGCTGGGATCGGCACAGGTCACCCACCTCGACGTGCGGGAGCACCTGCAGGTGGCGTCGCTGGACCACGCGATGTGGTTCATGCGGGCGTTCCGGGCCGACGAGTGGCTGTTGTACGACCAGTCCTCGCCGTCGGCCAACGGCGGTCGCGCGCTGTGTCAGGGCAAGATCTTCACCCAATCCGGTGAGATGGTCGCCGCGGTCATGCAGGAGGGGCTGACCCGCTTCAGGCGCGGCTACCAGCCGCCCCACCAGTGAGCGCCCCCCGGATCGGGGTTCTCGCGCTGCAGGGTGATACCCGCGAGCACCTGGCGGCCCTGCGCGAAGCCGGGGCCGAGTCGATGCCGGTGCGCCGGCGCGGTGAGCTCGAGGCGGTCGACGGGCTGGTCATCCCCGGTGGGGAATCGACGACCATGAGCCACCTGCTGGCGGACCTCGGCCTGCTGGAACCGTTACGGGGCCTGCTGGCCGACGGGCTGCCCGCCTACGGCGCGTGCGCCGGCATGATCCTGCTGGCCAGTGAGATTCTCGATGCCGGAGCGGGCGGGCGCGCGGCGCTGCCCCTGCGTGCTATCGATATGACGGTGCGGCGCAATGCTTTTGGACGCCAGGTTGATTCGTTCGAAGGTGACATCCCGTTCGCGGGGCTGGCGGACCCGGTGCGCGCGGTGTTCATCCGCGCGCCCTGGGTCGAGCGTGCCGGTGCGGGCGTGGAGGTGCTGGCCAGCGCCGCCGGGCACGTCGTCGCGGTGCGGCAGGGCCGCAAGCTGGCGACGGCGTTTCACCCCGAGGTGACCGGCGACCGGCGCATTCATCAGCTGTTCGTCGACCTCGTCACCGGCTGACGATCGCCGCGAAACGGCGACTGGCGACAGATTTCACGAGTGGAGCCGTCCGCAGTCGCAGTCTCGCGGGGCACGTAGACTCATCTGGCGAACTTTCCAGACATAGAAGAGGTAAGAGACACCGATGAGCGGCCATTCCAAGTGGGCCACCACCAAGCACCAGAAGGCCGTCAAAGACGCTCGCCGCGGCAAGGAATTTGCCCGGCTGATCAAGAACATCGAAGTCGCCGCCCGCACCGGCGGTGGTGACCCGACGGGCAATCCGACGCTCTACGACGCGATCCAGAAGGCGAAGAAGACCTCGGTGCCCAACGACAACATCGAGCGTGCCCGAAAGCGGGGGGCCGGTGAGGAAGCCGGCGGCGCCGACTACCAGACCATCATGTACGAGGGCTACGGGCCCAACGGCGTCGCTGTCCTGATCGAATGTCTGACCGACAACCGCAACCGGGCGGCCGGCGAGGTCCGGGTGGCGGTGACCCGCAACGGCGGCAACATGGCCGACCCCGGCTCGGTGTCCTACCTGTTCACCCGCAAGGGCGTCGTCACGCTGGAGAAGAACGGCCTGACCGAGGACGACGTGCTGACGGCGGTGCTCGACGCCGGCGCCGAGGACGTCACCGACCTCGGTGAGAGTTTTGAGGTCATCTCCGAGCCGACCGATCTGGTCGCGGTGCGCACCGCGCTGCAGGATGCCGGCATCGACTACGAATCCGCCGAGGCGAGCTTTCAGCCCTCGGTCAGCGTGCCGGTCGACATCGACGGCGCCCGCAAGGTGTTCAAGTTGGTCGACGCGCTGGAGGACAGCGACGACGTGCAGAACGTGTGGACCAACGTCGACCTGTCCGACGAGGTGCTGGCAGCGCTCGACGACGAGGACTAGTTCGCTTTCGCCCAGCGTGCACTCAGGGCGAGATTTCGGCCGATTTTTCGCCATCAGTGCACGCTCGGCGCAAGCAACGAGGGTCAGGAACTAGTCGTAGCCGTGCCGCATGTCCTCGACGATGCGCGGATTGTCCAGTGTCGACGGCTGCACCCGCCGCGGCGCGATGTCGCCGGAGAACACGCCGGCGGCCTCGAGCACCTGCTGGTTGAGAAAACGTAGCGGGGGCGCGTCGGGCGGCACCATCGGTATGGGCGCGGTCTCGGCGCGCTGCGCCAGCGCGAATCCCCAGTCGCCGAACGTCGGCACGTGCACGTGATACGGCGTGACCGCGTAGCCGGCCGCCCGGATCGTCGATACCGTGCGCCAGTACGCCGTCGAGGTGGAAAAGGGGCTGCCCGCCTGCACCGCCATCAGCCCACCGGGGGCCAGCGCGCGGGCGACCAGCGCGTAGAACTCGGTCGAATACAGCCGGCCCAGCGCGGGTGTGTCGGGGTCGGGAAGGTCGACGATGATCGAGTCGAAGCGGTCGATGTTGGGGCCGCGCAACCAGTTCATCGCGTCTTCGGTCACCACGGTCACCCGTGGGTTGTCCAACGAACCGCCGTTGGCGCCCCGCAGCGTGGTGCGCGCGATGTCGATCACCGCGGGGTCGAGCTCGACCTGCACGATCTTGGAAATGCCCGGCTGGCGCAGCAATTCGCGAGCCACTAGGCCGTCGCCGCCGCCGAGTACCAGCACCGCGTGCGCGCCGTTCCCGAGCGCGGGGTAGACGAGGCTTTCGGTGTAGCGGTATTCGTCCCGGGTGGAGAACTGCAGCCCCCCGTCGAGGTACAGACGGGTGTCGTTGCCGCGGCGGGTCACCACGATCTCCTGGTAGGGCGTGTGCCGGTAGGCGATAATCGGATCGGCGTAAAGCCTTTGCCTGCTTGTGGTTTCGATGTCCCCCGAACGCAGTAGCAGCGTGGCGAGCAGCCCCAGCGCGGCGGCCAGCGCGCACAGTGCCAGTAGCAGTTGCCGCGTCGAAACCACCTGGCGCAGCAGGAAAATCGCGACGACGGCCGCCGCCGCCAGGTTGATCATGCCGGTGGCCGCCGCACCGCGGATCATCCCCAGCTGCGGCAGCAGCAGGAACGGCCAGACCAGCCCGCCCAAAAGCGCGCCCAGGTAATCGGCGGCGTTGAGGTTGGCCAGCGTGCGCCCGGCGTCGGCGGCCGGGTTTTCGGCGGCCACCCGCCCGCTCTGCAGCAGCGTCATCAACAGCGGCACCTCGGCGCCGACCAGGGCTCCGATCAGGGCGGTGCTCACCGCCAGCACCCACGTCGAGCCGACCGAGCCATCCAGGAACGCGAACACCACGTACAGCGCCGCCGCGGACAGGCCGCCGATGACGCCGAGGGCCGCCTCGACGGCGATGAACGTGATCGCCGCGTGCGCCAGCAGCGGCTTGACCAGCAGGGCGCCCACGCCCAGCGCGGCGATGTAGCCCGCGACGATCAGCGAGGTGGCGACGATGCCGCCGCCATCGAGGCTGGCCGACAGCGTCAGCAGCGCGAGTTCATAGATGATGCCGCAGGCCGCGCACGCGGCCACGGCGGCCAACAGCAGCGCCCGCCACCGCCCCGACGCCGCGGGCGGCGCCGCCGGGGGCGTGGCCACATCGACGGAGCTCATGACACCGCCGCGGCGGTCACCCCTCCCACGGCGAGCAGTATCAAAGCCACCGCGAACGATCCCGGATGCAGCACCTGCTCGTCGATGTGCTCGTGGAAACTCCCCGGTATCAACAAATGCATGGCGAGCAGCGCTATCCCGAGCAGGATCACGCCCATCAACCCGTACACCGCCACGCCGACGAGTCCCTGGCCCAGCTGGCTGTAGCTGTTGGCGATGGCGGTGATGATGACGACGGTCAGCGCGATGTACATCGCGCCCGCGACGACGACGGCGTTGGGGCGGCGGTCGATGAACACCAGTTGACGCAGCTTTCCTGGGGTCAGCACGTCGACCACGTAGAACCCGACCAGCAGGACGGCCATGCCGACCACGAAGTACAGGATCGTCGCGACCGCGCCCTTCAGGACGGGATTGAGATCGACGGTTCCGATCTCGACGGCGAGGTACATGGTTCGCTCCTTTGCGGTGGTGCCATCACTTGGTTCCGCCGGGGCCGCCGGGGCTGCCTCCGGCGCCGCCCGACGGGGAGCCGGGGGTGAATCCGGGGCCGAGGAAGATGAACGCGCCGTGGCTGTATCCGGCGCTCAGCGGCTCGACGCGGATGCTGCACGGGTAGCCCCCGTCTGGACCGACGATCACGATGTCGTTGCTGTAACGCAGGTACTCGCTGTTGCCGTTGTCGGCGCGTGCCGCGGGTTCCGCATAGTCGGCGAGGGTGTCGGCAACGTGCTCGGGCGCCCCGGTGCACTGGTAGCGGGTGCCGTTCACGTCGTGGGCGTACTCGCGATAGTGGCCGGCGACATACGACGCGATGTTCTTCTGCAGCAAGATGATTCCGATCATCAGGCACACCACGGCGCCGGCCGCCAGCAGCCCGGCGATCACGAACAGGCGGTTTCGGCTCATGGCTGCCACCGGCTCGCCGTGTGCACCACCATCCCGCCGGAGCCGGCGGGATGCCCCGGATACAGATGCCATGTCTGCCAGCGCCATCCGGCGCCGTCGGGTTCGGCGGCCAGCACGGTCAGTGCGGCGTCATCGCCGGGGAACGTGCCACCGAGCCAGCCCGCCTGTCGGGCGCAACGGCCGCGCAGGTCGTGCGCGAGGCGGCGGAAGGCCGCCTCGTCGCGGGTGTCGGTGCGCGACTGCAGGCGGTAGCCGGGCGCGTCGGTGCGCTCGGGCAGGTCGGCCCCCAGGCTGCGGGCGGTGCAGGAGACCTGCTCGGAGAACCGGCCCGCGGCGTGCTCGACCGCGACGACGTGCGATGCGCCGAGCACCCCGAGCAGCAGCGCACCCGCGCCCTCGGGGTGGTCCAGGCGGTGGGTGGCCAGCGGCGGGGGGACGGGCGCGTTGAGCGCGAGTCCCAGCCTCTCCCCGGATATGTCCGCCGGGGTCACCGCGAGTTGATGAAGGGGCACCGGCCTGGCCTCGTGCGCGCTAGGACGGGCTGGGCGGGGGTGCGGCGTACACGGTCAGTTCGCCGGGCGACACAGGCTTGCCCGTCGACACCTCCCAGGGCATGTCCGCGGCCCAGCGTTCGAAGGAGAGCAGGACCGTCTCGTCGTCGTTGGTGCAGTCGACGAATTCCATCTCGCCACCGGCGGGCAGGCCGGTGGCGCCCTCGGTCGTGTAGGACGCGCGGCCCCGTTCGGATTCGTGAAACATCGCGCCGTCGACGACGTACGGGTCGCCGGGCCGCAGCGGCAGGTCCTTGCGGGTGACCCACATCGCCAGCTCGAGGCGTCCGTCGTCTTCCTCGACGCTGAACCAGATCGGCTGGTCGCCGCCTTCGAGCAGGTGTTCCCACCAGACGAACGGCCCCTCGCGGAAGGTGACCGACCCGCGCACGATGTAGTCGGTGCCGCCGTGGCTGACGATGGCGCCGGGGCCGAGTTGGCGCGGCCCGAACTGCGGCATCGCGTCGGACGCGAGCGGATCGGGGCGCCCGCCGTGCTGGGCCGGCTGCTTGGGCCGCCGCAAAGCGATGACGAGTACCACGATGGACGCGATGAACAGCACTATGGCGAGCATGACCAGCAGCGATCCCACGCGAACCCTCCCGTTGCCACATTGCTTGAGCGAACGTGGGCTAAAGCTAACAGCTTTTTCGCGGGTTCGGCGCGGTAACTTCGCGAGCCGGAATCGGCCCGGAATCGCGATAGCCGCCGCGTGTCGCACCCGGGGCACGTCAGTGCCGGCCGCTAGGGTATCGAACAGCTGTTCTACTAGGTGGGAGCGGGTAATGCGGGTGATGGGCGTCGACCCCGGTCTGACCCGATGCGGGTTGTCGGTCGTCGAAGGCGGGCGCGGGCGCACTGTCGTCGCGTTGGACGTCGACGTGGTGCGCACCCCGTCGGACGCGCCGCTCGCCGGGAGGCTGCTGAAGATCAGCGACGCCGTCGAGCATTGGCTGGCCACCCACCAGCCGGACGTCGTGGCCATCGAGCGGGTGTTCTCGCAGCTGAATGTGACGACGGTGATGGGCACCGCCCAGGCCGGTGGCGTGGTCGCGCTGGCGGCGGCCAAACGCGGCATCGACGTGCACTTCCACACCCCCAGCGAGGTCAAGGCCGCGGTCACCGGCAACGGCGCGGCCAACAAGGCGCAGGTTACCGCGATGGTCACCAAAATCCTTGCGCTGCAAGCCAAACCGACGCCGGCCGACGCCGCCGACGCGCTCGCGTTGGCGATTTGCCACTGCTGGCGGGCGCCGATGATCGCCCGCATGGCGGCGGCCGAAGCGCTCGCGGCCGAGCAGCGGCAGAAGTACAAGGCCAAGCTCAAGGCCGCCCGATGATCGCCGCGGTGCGCGGGGAGGTGCTCGAGGTGGCGCTCGATCATGTGGTGATCGAGGCCGCCGGCGTCGGCTACCGGGTGAACGCGACGCCGTCGACGCTGTCCACGCTGCGGACCGGGACCGAGGCGCGGCTGATCACCGCGATGATCGTCCGCGAGGATTCGATGACGTTGTACGGCTTCACCGACACCGAAACCCGCGACCTGTTCCTGACCCTGCTGTCGGTGTCGGGGGTCGGGCCCCGGCTGGCGATGGCGACGCTGGCCGTGCACGACGCCGGCGCGCTACGGCAGGCGCTGCATGACAGTGACGTCGCCGCGCTGACCCGGGTGCCCGGGATCGGCAAGCGCAGCGCCGAACGAATGGTCTTGGAACTGCGCGACAAGGTGGGCACAGCCGGTGCCGGCGTGGGCGCGGCTACCGCCCGCAACGGCCACGCGATCCACGGGCCGGTGGTGGAGGCCCTGGTCGGCCTCGGTTTCGCCGCCAAGCAGGCCGAAGAGGCCACCGACAAGGTGCTGGCCGCCGATCAGGACGCGACCACCTCCGGCGCGCTGCGCGCGGCCCTGTCGTTACTGGGTAAGTCCCGATGACCCGCGCCGGCGACGATGCAGAGCGGAGCGATGAGGTGGGGGCACCACCCGCTTGCGGGGGAGAGCGGCGCACATGACCGACGACTGGTCCGAGCGCGAAGTCTCCGGCGCCCTCGCGCCCGGGGAAGGCGACGTCGACGTCAGCCTGAGGCCGCGCTCGCTGCGGGAGTTCATCGGCCAGCCGCGGGTGCGCGAACAGCTGCAGCTCGTCATCGAGGGCGCCAAAAACCGCGGTGGCACACCGGATCACATTCTGCTGTCGGGCCCGCCGGGGCTGGGCAAGACGTCGCTGGCCATGATCATCGCGGCCGAGCTCGGATCCGCGTTGCGGCTGACGTCCGGGCCCGCGCTGGAACGCGCCGGGGATCTGGCGGCGATGCTGTCCAATCTGGTCGAGCACGATGTGTTGTTCATCGACGAGATCCACCGCATCGCGCGGCCCGCCGAGGAAATGCTCTACCTGGCGATGGAGGACTTCCGGGTCGACGTGGTCGTCGGCAAGGGCCCCGGGGCGACGTCGATTCCCCTGGAGGTGGCGCCGTTCACCCTGGTCGGCGCGACCACCCGCTCGGGCGCGCTGACCGGCCCGCTGCGGGACCGATTCGGCTTCACCGCACACATGGACTTCTACGAACCCCCCGAGCTGGAGCGCGTGCTGGCCCGCTCCGCCGGGATTCTGGGAATCGAACTCGGCGCCGATGCGGCCGAGGAGATCGCCCGGCGCTCGCGCGGCACGCCGCGGATCGCCAACCGGCTGTTGCGCCGGGTTCGGGACTTCGCCGAGGTGCGCGCCGACGGCGTGATCACCCGCGACGTCGCCAAATCCGCGCTGGCGGTCTATGACGTCGACGAACTGGGTCTGGACCGGCTGGACCGGGCGGTGCTCTCCGCGCTGACCCGGAGCTTCGGCGGCGGCCCGGTCGGGGTGTCGACGCTGGCGGTGGCGGTGGGAGAGGAGGCCACCACCGTCGAGGAAGTGTGCGAACCGTTCCTCGTCCGCGCCGGCATGGTGGCGCGGACGCCGCGAGGCCGGGTGGCCACGGCCCAGGCGTGGACGCACCTCGGCATGGTGCCGCCGGCCGGGGCCACCGGGCTCGGGCAGCCCGGTCTGTTCGAGTAGCCGGTCACGACCGCCGGCCCGGCGGCCACAGCAAACACTTGCGCGGCCCGTCCCCGGTTACATGGCCGCGCGGTGGGTAACCAGGCTTACAGCAGTAATACCTGGTGAAGGAGATTCTGATGAGGAACAGGCGGCACGACTATGAACGCCCTCGCGCGCTGTACATGCCACGTACCCGCGGCGCGCTGACCGGGCTACTCCTGATTCTTTTGGGTGCTTGGGGTGCATTGGTTCCGTTCTTCGGGCCCAACATCGATTGGGCCTACCTGGCGGACCCGGCATGGACGTGGACTGCGGCCAAAGGCTGGCTGGAGGTGCTTCCCGGGGCCGCGGCAGCGGTGGGCGGCCTGCTGGTGCTCCTCTCCGGTAATCGCGCCACCGCCGTATTCGGAGGCTGGCTGGCGGTCCTCGGCGGCGCCTGGTTCGTGGTCGGCCGCGCGTTCGCTCCGACCCTGGGCATCGGAGACATCGGTCAACCGGTGGCGACCTCGGCCTCAACGGACCTCAAACGGGCCCTGCTCGAGATCACCTACTTCAGCGGTCTGGGTGCGCTGATCGTGTTCCTGGGTGGGGCGGCCGTGGCGCGCCTGGCGGTTCGGCATGCGCGCGACGTCGTGATGACAGAACCGGCGCCTGTGGCAGGGGACGCCGTGCCGGCGGGTGGACCGGGCATGTATGACGAGACAAGCGGCCTGGCGCGGGCACGGACGGACGAGGTGGCGGCCGGGCCGGAGCCCAGGGGGCGCAGCGGACGTGGCCTATTCCATCGGCGCCCCGGCGGCGGCCCATTCCGCCGGCATCACCACGCCGGCGTCTAGGACGGCAACCGGCAACGCGAAACGGCACCGGCAGCCTCGGCCGCCGGTGCCGTTTCCCGCCCGCCTCGACTGGCGAGGAGGACGCGATGATCACGACCGCTCTGGTGTTCGCCGCGCTGGCGGCGTTACTGCATGTCTGCATCTTCGTGATGGAATCGTTGACCTGGACCTCGCCGCGCACCCGCGCCACGTTCGCAACCACCGCCGAGGAAGCCGAGACCACCAAGCTGCTGGCCTTCAACCAAGGCTTTTACAATTTGTTCCTCGCCGTGGTCACCGGCATCGGCATTACCGCGATTTCTTTGGGGCACAGGGGCGTTGGCGCGGCACTCGTTTTCGCCGGCATCGGATCGATGGCCGCCGCGGCGGTGGTGTTGCTGGTGTCTGCACCCGATAAGGCGCGGGCCGCGCTGACGCAGGGCACCTTGCCGGCGATGGCGATTGTGTTGCTGGTGCTCGGCCTTCAGCAGTAACACCAGCCTCACCAGACCCAATGGCCACGACTAGCGGTGGCTTTGAGCTGCCGCATGGGTTACTAGTTGAAGCTGCCGGGTACCCATCTCGAGCCGGAAACAGGCCCGGTATTCAACGAGGGGATGTCATGAAATACGCAGAAGACGGCCAAACCCGCGGGCTGAGCATGCCGCGGTCGCGAGGCGCGGTCAGCGGATTGCTCCTGGTCATTCTGGGAGCTTGGGGGGCGTTAATACCGTTTGTCGGTCCACACTTCAACTTCGCCTACACACCGGACCGGAACTGGGCATGGAGCTCGGCCCGGGGCTGGCTGGAAGTCGCGCCGGGAGCGGCCGCCGCGATAGGCGGCTTACTGCTGATCGTTGCGGGCAACCGTGTCGCCGCGATGCTGGGCGGCTGGCTGGCCGTGCTGGCCGGCGCCTGGTTCGTCGTGGGCGGTCAGATCGCCCCGCTACTGGGAATCGGCTCCGCCGGCGACCCGATCGCCGCAACCGACCGCAAGCGCGCGGTGCTCGAGGTCACCTATTTCTCGGGCCTGGGCGCGCTGATCATCTTCGTGGGTGGCGTCGTGTTAGCACGTACCGCCGTGCGCCTGGCACGCGACGTGCACCCGTCGGAGCTGGCGGCCGCAGGTGCATCGACCGCTGAGCCGTATCGGGATTCGGTCTACGAGCAGCCGGCCGAGGTCTCCTCGGGTGCGCTGACCAAGCCGCGCACGTCGTCCGACCCCGAACCAAAGCGGGGATGGCGCCGCCAGCGCGCCGGCGCGGGGGCAGGGGGCAACGCCGCGTACCTGCGTTGGCCGCACCCGCAGCAGTAGTCAGCCCACCGAAACCAAGTCGCCCAGCCCCAAAAGGGCTGGGCGACTTGCTGTTTAGCTAACTTCAGAGCAGTCCGAGCGATTCCAGGTCGGTGATGTACTTGACGATGACCGGCGCCGACACATGCGGGATGTCTTTGTCGGGACCGATTTTCGCTTCCTGCACCGCCGCACGGAACACGTCGGTGGGTGCCATCGACCCGTTGATCGGCTTCTCCGGCGTCTGGTAGTTGTGCAGCAGGGGCAGCAGCGAGTACTGACGCTGCCGATCCGGCAGGGCCCGCAGCGACGTCTCGAACCGCTGCAGCCACTCGGAGTAATCGGCGATGCGCTCGATCGAATACCCGGCCTCGACCAGCCAATCGATGTACTCGTCCAGGCCGATGCCGTCGTCGTACGGGTTCATCACGTGGTACGTCTGAAAGCCGGTGTCGCTGTCCAGGATCTCCGTCCCCAGCGTCGAGATCGCCGCTGCGATGAACTCGACCGGCAGGCCGTCATAGTGCGACCGCTGCCGGTTGCCGTCGGTGTCCAGCTCGTAGAACGAACCGGGCGCGATGCCGGTGGCGACCAGGCTCAGCATCAACCGGGTGAACATGTCCGGCAGGTTGAGCTGTCCCGCATAGCTGGTGTCGGCCAGGATCATGTCGCAGCGGAACACCGTGACGGGCAGCCCGCACAGGTCGTGCGCCTCGCGCAGCAACACCTCGCCGGCCCACTTGCTGTTGCCGTAGCCGTTGGCGTAGTTGTCGTTGACCTCGCGGGTGGCGCTGATCGTCCGGATGTCGGCGTCCTCGACGAACTCGCCCGGCTGGATCTGGTCACCGACGCCGATCGTCGACACGTACGTGTACGGCTTCTGCTTCGACGTCAGCGCGATCCGGATCAGCTCCGCGGTGCCCAGGGCGTTGGGCCCGAACAGCTCGCTGTACGGCAGCACGTGGTTGACCAGTGCGGCGGGGTCGACGATGACGTCGACCGTGTCGGCCAGCCGCTGCCAGGTCTGCTGGTCCAGGCCGAGGCCGGCCTCACCCTTGTCGCCCGCGATGACCTCCAGGTGGTCGGCGGCCAGCCGCTGGTAGTGGGCGAGCAGTTTGGGGTCGCCGCTGTCGAAGGTCTTGTCGAGCCGGGTGCGCGCCTCTTCATCCGTGCGGGCCCGCACCAGCGCGATGACCTTGCCGTCCACCATGTCCATCCGCTCGAGCCAATCCAGCGCCAGGTAGCGGCCCAAAAATCCGGTCGCGCCGGTCAACAGCACCGTGCGCACCTCGGTGGCCGGCTTGGGCAGGCTCGGCGCGGCGGCCAGGGTCGCCTCGTCGAGGAACTTGTCCAGCGTGAGGTCACCGGCCCGCACCGTGACGGCATCCCGGCCGTGCACCGACGCGAAACTGGGCCGCTTGCTGCCCTGCCGCTCCGCCTCGATGTAGCTGGCGATGGCCGCCAGGTCGTTGGCCGGGCTGACGATGACGCCGACCGGCACGTCGATGTCGAAGATCTCGCGCAACAGGCTGCCGAATGTCAACGCCGACAACGAATCTCCACCCAGGTCGGTGAAGTGGGCATCGGGGGACAGGTCGGCGGTCGCGGTGCCCAGCGTGGCGGCCGCGGCCCGGCCCACGGTCTGCAGCACCGGCGCTTCGGCGCCGCTGCGGCGCAGTTCGGCCAGCTCGTTGGCCTGTCCGGCGGCCAGGTCGGTGTAGATCTGCTCGAGCCGTTCTCCATAGTGCTGCTTCAGCTTCGGCCACGCCAGCTTGCGAATCCCGGTCAGCAGACCGTTTTCCAGAGTGAACGGGGTGGTCTCGATGATGAAGTCACGCGGCACCTCGTAGGACTGCAGTCCGGTCTCCTTCGCGACCTTCTGCAAGGAGTCGGCGATCCCGGGCTTGAGCGAATCAATGTCATTGGCCGCCAAGGCTTCTTCGGTCGGCACCACGACCGCCAGCAGGTAGGGCTGCGAGCTGTTGCCGTAGACGTAGATCTGGCGTATCAGCGGGCTGTTGTCGAACACCGCCTCCAGCTTCGCCAGGGTGACGAACTCGCCCTGCGCGAGCTTGAGCACGTTGTTGCGGCGGTCGACGTACACCAGCCGCTCCGCGGCGATCTCGGCGAACACGTCGCCGGTCCGGTAGTAGCCGTCGTCGTCGAAGACGTTCGCGGTGGTCTCGGCACGCTTGTAGTAGCCGGGGAACATGTTCTCGGTCCGCAGCAGAAGTTCGCCGCGCGGATGCGGCCGGTCGGTGCTGAAGTAGCCCAGGTCCGGAACGTCGACCAGTTTGTAATCGATGACCGGCGGACGCTGAATTTCCCCGTCGAACAACACCATTCCGGCCTCGGTGGAGCCGTAGCCGTCCATCAAGTGCATCTCGAGCAGCGACTCGGCCCAGGCCTTCAATTCCGGTGAGGTGGGCGCCGAGCCCGTCATGGCGAAGATGAACCGACCGCCCAGCAGGTACTGGCGCTGTTCGGCCAGCACGTCCTCCTCGATGGCCGCGCGGCCTGCGTGGTCAACACCCTCGGACAGCCGATGCGCGACCTGGCGCTGGAATTCGCCGTACAGCGTCTCCCAGATACGCGGGACGAAGTTCAGCTCGGTGGGACGCACCAACTCGAGGTCCTCGAGCAGGGTCGACAGGTCGCTGCGCGCCGCGAAGTAGGCGGTGCCGCCGTTGCCCAGCGTGCCGTAGAGGATCCCGCGTCCCATGACGTGGCTCATCGGCATGAAGTTGAGGGTGATCGACGCGGCGCTTTCCCCGAACCAGTTCTTGCTGCCGCGGCGCCACATCTTGCCGACGTTGCTCTGCGGGTACATCGCACCCTTGGGTGCGCCGGTGCTGCCGGACGTGTAGATCAGCAGGGCCAGCGAGTCCTCGTCGCTTTCCTGCTCCGCGACGGCCGGCAGGCCCTTGCCGCGCTGCAGCACGTCGGCCAGTGTTTCGACCACGACGCCGAGGTCGGCCAGCCGCGCGACGGCGCTTTGTACGGCCTCGCGCTGGTCGTCGACTTGGGGGTGGTAGTCGAACACGACGAGCTTGGCGGGCACGTGGTCGCCGCTGCGGATCAGCTCCACGGCGTCGGGCAACTGGTGCACGCTGGACGCGACCAGGCTGGGCTCGGTTTCGGTCACGATCGGCTGCAGCGATGCGATCGCGGCGCTGGTCTGCAGCGGTACCGAGACCGCGCCGATCGTGCCCAGCGCCACGTCGATGGTGGCGTAGTCGACGCTGTTGAAGCCCAGGACGCAGACCCGGCCGCCGCGGCTCACCGAGTCGCTGGCCCAGGCACGGCCGAGGGCCGAAACCCGTTCGCCGAGTTCACCGTAGGTGATGGTCTCGAAGCGGGGGAGCAGCTCGGCCGAGGTGCGCCCGGTCTTTGCGTCCGTGACGAACTCCACCACGCGCTGGGCCAATGCGGGTCGGCCCGCGTAGCCGTCGAGCACGGTCCGGACGATCTGCGGCAGTCGCAGCCCGGGCTGTTCGAGGGCGGCGGTGATCGCCGGGTCCGGTTGGGCGGCGGCGAACTGGGGGTCGCCGGCGACGAGTTCCTCGACGCGACGGTCGAGGCGTTCGTCATGAATGGCAGTCGACATAAACAGATCCCTTGCGAATGAAAGTTAGCGAGTCACTATGCGCTGTCCGCGCTGACAGATAGAACGTTAGCTAAAGTAACGGTATTCCACCACGATACCGCATTTGGCGTGCGTGTGAGATTGCCCACGGGGCCCTGGTTTTACAGGTCGCGCAACAGCCCGCTCACGATGTCGAGGCCTTCGGTCAACAGCTCGTCGCTGATGGTCAGCGGCGGCAGCAACCGGACGATGTTGCCGAACATGCCGCAGGTCAAGACGATGACGCCGGCCGCCTGGGCCGCGACGGACAGCTTCTGGGTCAGTTCTTTATCCGGCTCGGCGGTCCCCGACTTCACCAACTCGATGGCGATCATGGCGCCCCGGCCGCGCACGTCGCCGATCCGGTCGTCGCCGGCCTGCAGCCGCAGCAGCGGTTCGGTGATCAGACGTTCCAGCTGCCGGGCGCGTTCGACCAGCCCGTCGCTCTCGATTGTCTCGATGGTGGCCAACGCCGCCGCGCACGCCAGTGGGTTTCCGCCGAAGGTGCCGCCCAGACCGCCGACCTGCGGTGCATCCATGATTTGGGCCCGGCCGGTGACCGCCGACAGGGGCAGCCCGTCGGCGATGGCCTTGGCGGTGCAGATGAGGTCGGGTTCGATGCCCTCGTGTTCACAGGCGAACATGGCGCCCGAACGCGCGAAACCGGTTTGCACCTCGTCGGCGATGAACACCACGTCGTTGTTGCGGCACCAGTCCAGCAGGGCGGGCAGGAACCCCTCGGCCGGGACGATGAATCCGCCTTCGCCCTGGATCGGCTCGATGACGAGCGCGGCCAGGTTGTCGGCGCCGACCTGGCTGTCGATGACCTTGATGGCCCGGGCGGCGGCCTTTTCCCCGTCGGTGGCCAGTTCCTTGTCGATCAGTCCGTCCCGATAGGGATAGGACAGCGGCGCCCGGTAGACCTCCGGCGCGAACGGGCCGAAGCCGGCCTTGTAGGGCATGGACTTCGCGGTCAGCGCCATCGTCAGGTTGGTGCGGCCGTGGTAGGCGTGGTTGAACGCCACCACGGCGGGCTTGCGCGTGTATGAGCGCGCGACCTTGACCGCGTTCTCGACGGCCTCGGCGCCGGAATTGAACAGCACCGAGCGTTTCTCACCGGAACCCGGGGTGATCCGGTTGAGCGTTTCGGCGACGGCGACATACGACTCATACGGCGTCACCATGAAGCAGGTGTGGGTGAACGCGGCTACCTGCGCGCGCACCGCGTCGACCACCCGGGGCGCGGAGTTGCCGATGGTCGTCACCGCGATGCCGGAACCGAGGTCGATGAGCCGGTTGCCGTCGACGTCCTCGATGATGCCGCCGCCGGCGCGGGCCACGAAGACCGGGACCGAGACGTTCACCGCGTGCGACACCGCCGCCGCCCGGCGTTTGCTCAGTTCCAGCGACGCCGGACCGGGGATCTCGGTGACCAGTTGGCGAGTCTGCTTGAGGCTGGCCACCACTTGCTCCTCCCCGCGGCGCGTGCGTCGCGTCGCCTTGAAAGCCTATCGAGCTTGCCGCCGGCGGGCACCGGTTGCACCGCGGCCGTCGGTGACGGGCCGCGGCCTGCGAGACTGAACGGGCACACTGGACCATGACGAGGTGCGCGACGCTTGAGTCGGACCGGCACCCACCCCCCGAAAATCACGAAGAAAGACAGCGCGCCCATGGAGAGTTTGATCCTGTTCCTGCCGTTCCTGCTCATCATGGGCGGGTTCATGTATTTCGCATCGCGGCGCCAGCGGCGCGCGATGCAGGCCACCATCGACCTGCACGAGTCGTTGAGTCCGGGCGACCGGGTGAACACCACGTCGGGCCTGCAGGCCACCATCGTCGAGATCACCGACGACACCGTCGACCTGGAGATCGCGCCCGGCGTGGTGACCACCTGGATGAAGTTGGCAATCCGGGACCGGATCCTGCCCGACGACGACGAAGACCTGGTCGACGGGAACGACTCCGCCGACGAGGGCTCGGTCACCAAGGATTCCTGACCCGAAATACTCCGGGGAGGGCCGCTTGCGTGATGGGCTCCTCAGGGCCACGTAGGCTTTTCTAGGCTCTGTCCGGGGTAAGTAACCGATTCTCGAGGAGATAGAAGGAACGTGGCATCGTCTTCGGCGCCGGTGCACCCTGCCCGCTACCTGTCGGTCTTCTTGTTATTGCTCGTCGGCGTCTACCTGCTGGTGTTTCTCACCGGGGACAAGAAGGCCGAACCCAAGCTGGGGATCGATCTTCAGGGCGGCACCCGCGTCACGTTGACCGCGCGCACCCCGGACGGTTCGCGTCCCAGTCGTGAGGCGTTGGCGCAGGCGCAGCAGATCATCGGCGCCCGGGTCAACGGACTTGGCGTCTCCGGGTCGGAGGTCGTGGTCGACGGCGACAACCTGATCATCACCGTCCCGGGAACCGACGGTAACGAGGCCCGCAACCTGGGCCAGACCGCCCGGCTCTACATCCGTCCGGTGCTCAACTCGATGCCGGCGCAAAGCGCCGAGCCCAAGGCCGCGCCGCGCCAGCCCGCCCCCGGCCAACCGGCACCCGCGCCCGGCCAACCGGCACCCGCGCAACCCGCGCCGGGTCAACCGGCACCCGCGCAACCCGCGCCGGGTCAACCGGCACCGCCACCGGCCGGCCAGCCCGCGCCGGGCGCCAAGCCCGGCGCCCAGCCGCGGCCCTACCCGCAGGACCCGCCACCGGCGCCCAGTCCCGCGCCGCCCGCCCCCGCGCCGGCCCCCGCGCCCGGCGCTCCGGCCGGGGAGGCGCCGCCCGCCGAGCAGCCCGCCTCGCCGGACCCGCGCAAGGACCTCGCCGAGCGCATCGCCGATGAGAAGAAGTGGCGGCAAAGCGCCCGGCAGGGCATTCAATTCCTCGCGTTGCAGTTCCAGGCGACGCGCTGCGACAAAGAAGACATCCTGGCCGGCAACGACGACCCCACCCAGCCGTTGATCACCTGCTCGACCGACCACAAGGTGGCCTATCTGCTGGGGCCGTCGATCATCAGCGGTGACCAGATCGAGAACGCCACCTCGAGCATGAACCAGCGTGGCATCGGCTACGTCGTCGACCTTCAGTTCAAGCAGGCGGCGGCGAACACGTGGGCGGATTTCACGGCCGCCCACATCGGCACCCAGACCGCCTTCGCGCTGGACTCGCAGGTCGTCAGCGCCCCGATGATCCAAGAAGCCATCCCCGGCGGCCGCACCCAGATCAGCGGCGGCGACCCGCCGTTCACCGCTTCCAGCGCGCGTCAACTGGCCAACGTCCTCAAATACGGGTCGTTGCCGCTGTCCTTCCAATCGTCGGAAGCCCAAACCGTCTCGGCCACACTGGGATTGACCTCGTTGCGCGCCGGGCTGATCGCCGGTGCGATCGGCCTGATCCTGGTGCTGGTGTATTCCTTGCTGTACTACCGCGTGCTGGGGTTGCTCACCGCACTGTCGTTAGCGGCTTCCGGCGTGGTGGTTTTCGCGCTCCTGGTGCTTCTGGGCAGGTATATCAACTACACCCTCGACCTGGCCGGCATCGCGGGTCTGATCATCGGTATCGGCACCACCGCCGACTCGTTCGTGGTCTTCTTCGAGCGCATTAAAGACGAGATCCGGGAAGGGCGTTCGTTCCGGTCGGCGGTGCCGCGAGGCTGGGTGCGGGCGCGTAAGACGATCGTCTCGGGTAACGCGGTCACCTTCCTGGCCGCCGCGGTGCTGTACTTCCTGGCCATCGGCCAGGTGAAGGGCTTCGCATTCACGTTGGGCCTCACCACGATCCTTGACCTGGTGGTGGTGTTCCTGGTGACGTGGCCGCTGGTCTATCTGGCCTCCAAGTCACTGACGCTGGCGAAACCCGCGTACAACGGCCTGGGCGCGATACAGCAGGTCGCCCGCGAACGCCGGGCTTCGTCGCAGGTTAGAACGGGACGGGGATAGCGTGATGGCCTCCAAAGACGCGACCGAAATCACCGAAACATCCAAGGGCACAACAGAATTAACTGACGGCGCCGGTGCAACCGGGGCGCCGCACCATAGCTTCCTGTCGCGCCTCTACACCGGCACCGGCGCGTTCGAGGTGGTCGGACGGCGCCGATTGTGGTTCGGCATCAGCGGCGCGATCGTCGCGGTCGTGATGCTGTCCATCGTGCTGCGCGGCTTCAGCTTCGGCATCGACTTCAACGGGGGCACCACGCTGTCGATGCCTGCCACCGGGGCGAACGGCACGGTGCACACCTCCGAAGTCCAAGACGTGTTCCGCAAGACCATCGGCAACGATCCGGAATCGGTGGTCGTCGTCGGCAGTGGCGCCGCGGCGACCGTGCAGATTCGCTCCGAGACGCTGTCCAACGACCAGACGGACAAGCTGCGCAACGCGTTGTTCGACGCGTTCGGACCCCAAGGCCCCGACGGCAAACCCAACAAGCAGGCCATCAGCGATTCGGCGGTCTCCGAGACGTGGGGTGACCAGATCACCACGAAGGCGCTGATCGCCCTGGTGGTGTTCCTGGTGCTGGTCGGCGTGTACATCACGGTCCGCTACGAGCGGTACATGACGCTGGCCGCGATCGCGGCGATGTTCTTCGACCTGGCGGTCACGGCCGGCGTGTATTCGCTGGTGGGTTTCGAGGTCACCCCGGCCACCGTCATCGGCTTGCTGACGATCCTCGGCTTCTCCCTCTACGACACCGTCATCGTGTTCGACAAGGTCGAGGAGAACACCCACGGCTTCCAGCACACCACCCGGCGCACCTTCGCCGAACAGGCCAATCTGGCGGTCAACCAGACGTTCATGCGGTCCATCAACACCAGCCTGATCGGTGTGCTGCCGGTGCTGGCCCTGATGGTGGTGGCGGTGTGGCTGCTGGGTGTCGGCACCCTGAAGGACCTTGCGTTGGTGCAGCTGATCGGCATCATCGTCGGCACCTACTCCTCGATCTTCTTCGCCACGCCGCTGCTGGTCAGCATGCGGGAACGCACCGAGTTGGTGCGCACCCACACCCGCCGCGTCATGAGGCGGCGCGCCGGCGGTTCGCGCGCGGGCACCGAGAACGCCTCGGACGTGAACGACGAGGACGACGCCGCTGAGGAAGCCGCCTCGCCCGCCGGCGGATTGGCGGCCGAGCGCGCGACGTCGAGGCCGTCGGAGTCGTCCAAGCCCGTGCCGAGCAAGCCGGCGCCGGGAGCCCGTCCCGTGCGGCCGACGGGGACCCGGCGTCCCACCGGCAAGCGGAACGTCGGCCGGGGGTAGACAGGATGGCCACCAGGTACCGGGGAACTGGCACCGATCGTGGCGTGCTAACCAACCGGTGGGGCGTAACGCTGTGGATCGGCGCCGGGCTGGCGGTGGTGCTGGTGGCGGGCCTCACCCTGACCGCGTGCGCCGGTAGCGCCGCCTCCGAGATCGACTACGTGGTCGACGGGCCGCTGACCACCTACAACACCAACACCGTCGTCGGCGCCGCCTCGGCCGGAGCGCAGGCCTTCGCCCGCGCACTCACCGGTTTCAGCTATCACGGCCCGGGCGGGCAAATGGTCACCGACCGCGACTTCGGCACCGTTTCGGTGGTCGGCGGCACGCCGCTGGTGCTGGACTACCAGATCGCCGACAACGCCGTCTACTCCGACGGCAAGCCGTTGACCTGTGACGACATCGTGCTCGCCTGGGCGGCCCAGTCCGGCCGCTTCCCCGAATTCAACGCGGCCACCCAGGGCGGCTATATCGACATCGCCAATGTCGAGTGCATGCCCGGGCAAAAGAAGGCCCGGGTGTCGTTCGTCCCGGACCGCGGCGTCGTCGACTACAACCAGCTGTTCACCGCGACCTCGCTGATGCCGTCGCACGTCATCGCCGACCAACTCAACGTCGACGTGACCGCGGCGCTGCTCAGCCACAACGCACCGCTGGTGCGACAGATCGCGAAGCTGTGGAACACGATGTGGGACCTCAAACCCGGGCTGCAAAAAGACGTGCTCGAAAAGCGCTTCCCGTCGTCGGGGCCCTACAAAATCGGATCCGTCCTGGAGGGCGGGGCGGTGGTGCTCGTCGCCAATGACCGGTGGTGGGGGCCCAAGGCCATCACCAAGCGGATCACGGTGTGGCCGCAGGGACCCGACATCCAGGACCGCGTCAACAACCGCACGGTCGAAGTGGTCGACGTCGCCGCGGGGTCGTCGGGAACGCTGGCCACACCAGACAACTACGAGCGCACCGATGCGCCGTCGGACGGCATCGAGCAGCTGATCTTCGCCCCGCAGGGCCCGCTTTCGGCGCCCAAGGCCCGCCGTGCCGTCGCGCTGTGCACGCCGCGCGACGCACTGGCCCACGACGCGGGGACGCCGATCGCCAATTCACGCCTGAACCCGGCCGGCGATGATGCCGTTACCGCGGCGGACGGGGCCGCCGAGGCCGGCCCGTTCAGCAAGGCGGATCCGGTCGCCGCGCGCAACGCGCTGGGCGGTGCGCCGCTGACGGTGCGGATCGGCTACCAGGGGCCCAACGCGCGGCTCGCGGTCAACGTCGGGGTCATCACCAAATCGTGCGCCGCGGCCGGGATCACCGTCTCCGGCGTCATCCTGAACACTTCGGGCCCGCAGGCGCTCAGGGACGGAAAGATCGACGCGTTGCTGGCCAGCACCGGCGGCGCCACCGGCAGCGGCTCGACGGGCTCCTCGGCGCTGGATGCCTATGCCCTGCACACCGGCAACGGAAACAACCTGTCCGGGTACACGAATCCCCAGGTCGACGGCGCGATCGGGGCGCTGGCGGTATCGGCCGATGCCGCCGAGCGAGTCAGGCTGCTGGCCGAAACCGCCCCGATACTGTGGGACGATATGCCCACCCTGCCCCTGTACCGGCAGCAGCGCACGTTGCTGATGTCCAAGAAGATGTACGCGGTGAGCACGAACCCGACGCGTTGGGGCGTGGGCTGGAACATGGACCGTTGGGCCCTGGTGCAATGAGGTTTCGGTGACGAATGTCGGCGGACGGACGCCGGTGGCGGAGCTCATCGCGTCGCTGACGCGCAAGGTGGCCGACTTCCCCAAGCCGGGGATCCAGTTCAAGGACCTCACCCCGTTGTTCGCCGACGCAACGGCGATGACGGCGGTCACCGGCGCGGTGGCCGAGATCGCGTCCGGCGCCGATCTGGTGGCCGGCATCGAGTCCCGGGGGTTCCTGGTGGCCGCGGCGGTCGCCGGCCGGCTGCGGACCGGCGTGCTGGCCATCCGCAAGGCCGGGAAATTGCCGCCGCCGGTGCGCGCCGAGCGGTACGACCTGGAATACGGCACTGCCACCCTGGAGATCCCTGCCGAGGGTATCGAGTTGCGCGGCCGCAACGTCGTGATCATCGACGACGTGCTGGCCACCGGCGGCACCCTGGCCGCGGCGGCCCGGCTGCTCGAGCGCGCGGGGGCCAACGTGATGGCGGCGGCGGTGGTGTTCGAACTCGGCGGGCTGGGCGGCCGGGAAACGGTCGCGCCGTTGCCGGTACACAGCCTGACGTGCGAGTAGCGCTTTCGGGCAGTTGGTTCGAGAAGACGTATCCTCGAATTCGGAGGTGACCGAACGTGGCGGATGACAACAGCGCGGCGCAAGCGCTCGACGCGCCCACTAAGGTCACAGAGTCGCCGGCCATCACGCAGCCGATGGAGGCTCCGGGGCCGCCGACCGAATCCCTGAAGACGTCCAGCAGCGCGTCGCGGCGGGTCCGGGCCAGGCTGGCCCGACGGATGACCGCTCAGCGCAGCACGCTCAACCCGGTGCTCGAACCGCTGGTGGCGGTGCACCGGGAGATCTACCCGAAGGCGAACGTGTCGCTGCTGCAGCGCGCCTTCGAGGTCGCCGACCAGCGGCACGCCACCCAGCTGCGCCACTCCGGCGACCCCTACATCACCCACCCGCTGGCCGTCGCCACCATTCTGGCCGAATTGGGCATGGACACCACCACTTTGGTGGCCGCGCTGCTGCACGACACCGTCGAGGACACCGGGTACACCCTGGACGCGTTGAGCGAGGAATTCGGGGAGGAGGTGGGCCATCTCGTCGACGGCGTGACGAAGCTGGACCGGGTGGTGCTGGGCAGCGCCGCCGAGGGCGAGACCATCCGCAAGATGATCACCGCGATGGCGCGCGATCCCCGCGTGCTGGTGATCAAGGTCGCCGACCGGCTGCACAACATGCGCACCATGCGGTTCCTGCCGCCGGAGAAGCAGGCCCGCAAGGCCCGCGAGACGCTGGAAGTCATTGCGCCCCTTGCGCATCGGCTGGGTATGGCAAGCGTCAAGTGGGAACTGGAAGACCTCTCGTTCGCGATCTTGCATCCCAAGAAGTACGAGGAGATCGTTCGGCTGGTCGCCGGGCGCGCACCGTCGCGGGATACCTACCTGGCCAAGGTCCGCGCCGAGATCGTCAGCACGCTGGGCGCGTCGAAGATCAAGGCGACGGTGGAGGGCCGGCCCAAGCATTACTGGTCGATCTACCAGAAGATGATCGTCAAGGGGCGAGACTTCGACGACATCCACGACCTGGTCGGTATTCGCATCCTGTGTGACGAGATCCGGGACTGCTATGCCGCTGTGGGCGTGGTGCATTCGCTGTGGCAGCCGATGGCCGGCCGGTTCAAGGACTACATCGCCCAGCCCAGATACGGGGTCTACCAGTCGTTGCACACCACCGTCGTCGGGCCCGAGGGCAAGCCGCTGGAGGTGCAGATCCGCACCCGGGACATGCACCGCACCGCCGAATACGGCATCGCCGCGCACTGGCGCTATAAGGAGGCCAAGGGGCGCAACGGCCTTCCGCATCCGCACGCCGCCGCCGAGATCGACGACATGGCCTGGATGCGTCAGCTGCTCGACTGGCAACGGGAGGCCGCCGACCCGGGTGAATTCCTCGAGTCGCTGCGTTATGACCTTGCGGTCCAAGAGATCTTCGTGTTCACCCCCAAGGGTGACGTCATCACCCTGCCGACCGGGTCCACACCGATCGACTTCGCCTACGCGGTGCACACCGAGGTCGGGCACCGCTGCATCGGCGCGCGGGTCAACGGGCGTCTGGTGGCGCTGGAACGCAAGCTGGAAAACGGGGAAGTCGTCGAGGTTTTCACGTCCAAGGCCGCCAACGCAGGGCCGTCGCGGGACTGGCAGCAGTTCGTGGTGTCACCGCGCGCCAAGGCCAAGATCCGGCAGTGGTTCGCCAAGGAGCGCCGTGAGGAGGCGCTGGAGGCCGGCAAGGACGCTATGGCGCGCGAGGTGCGTCGCGGCGGACTTCCGTTGCAGCGCTTGGTCAATGGTGAAACCCTGGCGGCGGTGGCCCGCGAGCTGCACTACATCGACGTCTCCGCCCTCTACACCGCGATCGGTGAGGGGCACGTGTCGGCCCGGCACGTCGTGCAGCGGCTGTTGGCCGAGCTCGGCGGCATCGACCAGGCCGAGGAAGACCTGGCCGAACGGTCCACCCCGACGACCATGCTGCGGCGACCCCGCAGCAGCGACGACGTCGGGGTCTCGGTCCCCGGCGCGCCGGGCGTGCTGACCAAGCTGGCGAAATGCTGCACGCCGGTGCCCGGCGACCAGATCATGGGGTTCGTCACCCGCGGCGGCGGGGTCAGCGTGCACCGTACCGACTGCACCAACGCCGCGTCACTGCAGCAGCAGGCCGAGCGGATCATCGAGGTGCATTGGGCGCCGTCGCCGTCATCGGTGTTCCTGGTGGCCATCCAGGTCGAGGCGCTCGACCGGCACCGGCTGCTCTCGGATGTCACGCGCGTGCTGGCCGACGAGAAGGTCAACATCTTGTCCGCGTCCGTCACGACGTCCGGTGACCGGGTTGCCATCAGCCGGTTCACCTTTGAGATGGGCGATCCCAAGCATCTCGGCCATCTCCTCAACGTGGTGCGCAACGTCGAAGGCGTTTATGACGTCTATCGCGTGACCTCCGCGGCGTGAACCGCGGCGGCCCTAGCTCAGCCGCACCGAGCTGATCGTCACCGGATTGGTGGGAGCGCCGCTCTGACGGTTGCCGGCGATACCGGCCCGGGCGATCTTGTCGAGCGTCTCCAGACCCGCCTGGTCGATCGTGCCCAACACCGTGCTCTGCGGGTCCATCTCGGAGTCCTTGAAGATCAACGCGAACTGGCTGCCGCTGGTGTTGGGGCCCTCGGTGGCCATGATGACGGTGCCGCGCGGATACACCACCGTCGCCCGTAACACGGGGTCGTCGGGCTGGTATTGGTTCGCCGGATACTCGTCGGCGAATTCGTAACCGGGGCCGCCGGATCCGTCCACGTCGGGGCCGCCACACAAGAGCGACCCGCCGTCCGCGGAGCTGATCAGCCGGGTGCACGCGGTGTTGTCGAAGAACTGCTGCTTGGTCAGGCTGACGAAACTGTTCACCGTGCACGGGGACTCGGAATTGGCGAGCTGCAGGGCGATATCACCGAAGTTGGTGGAGATGACCGCGCCGATCTGCGCGGGGGTGGTGGACACCCGCCCCGACGGCGGGGCGCTGACGGGACGGGAGACCGGATCCGGCACCGGGCGGTACTGGCAGTCGGCGCCCAGGTCGGCCGGCGGCGCGAACGCCGGCAGCGGTGGCACGGTCGCCGAGGCCGGGCCGCTCGCACCGGGGTTCGATCCGGCCCTGCCGGGCACCCGGGCCCGGGTGGCGCTCGACGCCTGGCTGTCACTCGAGCCGTGACTCTGGGCCACCAACGCGATGACCAACGCCACTACCGCGGCCAGGGCCAGGGCCGACGCGCCGACGATGCCCACCAGCAACCGCCGCGAATGCGTGGGCCGGTGATACGGCGGCCGCGGGTCGGGTCGGGGGGTCGGCGGCACAGCACCGGGCGGTGGCGGCGCGCTCGCGGGACCGGTCAGTGCGGCCCGGGCGGCCTCGGCGAGCTCGGCCACCGACTGGAAGCGGCGCTCGACGTCCTTCGCCATCCCGCGCGCGACCACCGCGTCCAGTGCCGGGGGCACGCCGGGCACGGTGGTCGACGGCTGCGGTGGCGGAATGCTCAGATGCGCGTTGAGCTGCTCTTCGAGGCTTTCGCCCGCGAACGGGCGCTTCCCGGTCAGGCACTCCTGCAGAACGCAGGCCAGCGAATAGACGTCGGCACGGTGATCCGTTGTGCCCCTGAACCGTTCGGGCGCCATATACGCCGCGGTGCCCATCGTGTGCCCGGTTTGCGTCAGCGAGGTGTCGGCCATGCCGCGGGCGATGCCAAAGTCGATCAGGTAGACGAAGTCCCGTGCCGTGGTGACCAAAATGTTCTTCGGCTTGATGTCGCGATGGACCAAACCCGCTTCATGCGCGCTATCCAGCGCCGCGGCAACCTGTTCGACGACCGCGACCGCACGCTCGGGGCTCAGCCGTCCACCGTTTTCGGTGATGTAGTCGACCAGATCGCGGCCCTCGATCAACCGCATGTCGACATATAGCTGGCCATCGATTTCGCCGTAACTATGGATCGGCACCACGTGTGGGTCGTTGAGGCTTGCGGCAATGCGCGCCTCGCGCCGGAACCGCTGCTGAAACTCGAGATCCTCGGCGAGGTTCGACGCCAACACCTTCAGCGCGACCACCCGGTCGGTGGTGGCGTCGTAGGCGCGGTAGACCTGTCCCATGCCCCCGCGTCCCAAGACTTCCAGCAATTGGTATTGCCCGAATGACTTCGCCGCCACGCGACGACAATAAGCCGTCGGTCCCGGCGGCCGCGTGATTCTCGCCAATCGGCGCCTGCGTTGCGCCGCTACGGATTCAGTCGAGCAGCACCGAGGTGATGGTGACCTCGGCGGCGGGCGCCCCGTCCTCACCGCCACCGGCGACACCGGCCTTGGCGATCTTGTCCAGGGTGGCCAGCCCGTCGGGCTGAATGGTGCCGAACACGGTGTATTGCGGCGGCAACTGGGAGTCCTTGTAGACCATGAAGAACTGGCTGCCGTTGGTGCCGGGTCCGGCGTTGGCCATGGCCAGGGTGCCGCGCGGGTAGAGGACGGGCTCCTGCGCCTTGGGGTCATTCGGCGGGTACTGGTCGGTCGGATATTCGTTGGCGAATTGATAGCCCGGCCCGCCCGTGCCCTCGCCCTTGGGGTCGCCGCACTGCAACACGCCCAACCCCGGCGACGTGGTCAGCCGGTGACATTTGGTGTTGTCGAAGTATTTCTGGCCGATCAGGCTCGCGAAACTGTTGACGGTGCAAGGGGATTCGTTGTTGGTCAGCATCAGACCGACGTGGCCCTGGTTGGTCACCATGCTGGCGCTGATCTGAGCCGGATCGGTCGGCACTTTGCCGGTCCGTGGCGGCTTGACCTGCTTGGCCGCCGGCTCGGGCGTTGCCGGGTACTGGCAGTTGGCGCCCACCTCGGCCGACGGCTTGAACGCGGGCAACGGCGGGGCGGACGGCGCCGGCCCGGCGGGCGTCGTGGACTCCGGGGACCCGCTGGCGGCGGTCGTCGTCGCCGCGGTGTTGCTCTTGTGTTCGTTCTTGGTGTTGATGATCGTGATGACCACCGCCGCGATCACGGCCACGGCCACGATCGAGCCGGCCGCGATCAGCACGATCCGGCGTGTCTTGGCTTGCTGCGCGCGCCGCTCCAGCTGCCGTTCGAGCTTGCGTTTGGCGTTGGCACGTCGTTGTTCGTTGGTCGGCACGGCCGCTATGCCTCCATGGTTGGTGAAGTCGGAGCCCCTAAACCCGTGAGGTGGCCAGCTCAGGCTAATGTGGGCGCCGCGACTCGTGTCAAGTGGGCCCCGTGGGAAACTGGGAATCGTGTTGATCACCGGATTTCCCGCCGGCATGTTGCAGTGCAACTGCTACGTGCTGGCTGAGCGGCCGGGATCGGACGCCGTCATCGTGGATCCGGGACAGCGGGTGATGGGCCCGCTGCAGCGCATCCTGGACAAGAACCGGCTGACGCCGGCCGCGGTGCTGCTGACCCACGGGCACATCGACCACATGTGGTCGGCGCAGAAGGTCTCCGACACCTACGGTTGCCCGACCTACATCCATCCCGAGGACAGGTTCATGCTGAAAGACCCGATCTACGGCCTGGGCCCGCGCCTGGCGCAGATGGTGGCGGGCGCTTTCTTCCGGGAGCCCAAGCAGGTCGTCGAGCTGGACCGCGACGGCGACAAGTTCGACCTGGGCAGCGTGACGGTCAACGTCGATCACACCCCCGGGCACACCCGCGGCTCGGTGGTGTTCCGCGTTACCGGGGATAAGGACGTCGTGTTCACCGGTGACACCCTGTTCGAGCGCTCGGTGGGCCGCACCGACCTGTTCGGCGGCAGCGGCCGCGACTTGCTGACCTCGATCGTCGACAAACTCCTGGTGCTCGACGACGACACCGTGGTGTTGCCGGGGCACGGCAACTCCACCACCATCGGCGCCGAGCGGCGCCTCAACCCGTTCCTCGAAGGCCTCTAGCCCGTGCCTGAGCCTTCAGCATTCTCGGCCTTCTCGGCGCCGAAAGGGGTGCCGGACTACGTCCCGCCCGACTCTGCGCAGTTCGTCGCGGTGCGCGACGGCCTGCTCGGCGCCGCCCGCCGCGCCGGCTACAGCGATATCGAGCTGCCGATCTTCGAAGACACCGCCCTGTTCGCCCGCGGCGTCGGCGAATCCACCGACGTGGTGTCCAAGGAGATGTACACGTTCGCCGACCGTGGCGAGCGTTCGGTAACGCTGCGGCCCGAGGGAACCGCGGGTGTGGTGCGTGCCGTGATCGAACACGGCCTGGACCGTGGCGCGTTGCCGGTAAAACTCTGTTATGCGGGACCGTTCTTCCGCTACGAACGTCCGCAGGCCGGCCGGTACCGCCAGCTGCAGCAGGTCGGCGTGGAGGCGATCGGCGTCGACGACCCGGCCCTTGATGCCGAGGTCATCGCCGTCGCCGACGCCGGATTCCGGTCCCTCGGGCTCGACGGATTCCGCCTCGAGATCACCTCGCTGGGAGACGACAGCTGCCGATCGCAATACCGGGAACTGTTGCAGGACTTCCTGTTTGGCCTGGATCTCGATGAGGAGACGCGACGGCGCGCGCAGCTGAATCCGTTGCGCGTGCTCGACGACAAGCGGCCACAGGTGAAAGCGATGACGGCCGACGCGCCGGTGCTGCTCGATCACCTGTCCGATGCGGCCAAACAGCACTTCGACACCGTGCTGGCGCATTTGGACGCGCTCGGGGTCCCGTACGTCATCAACCCGCGCATGGTGCGCGGGCTGGACTACTACACCAAGACCACCTTCGAGTTCGTGCACGACGGCCTGGGCGCGCAATCCGGCATCGGCGGCGGTGGCCGCTACGACGGCCTGATGCGCCAGCTCGGCGGACAAGACCTGTCCGGCATCGGATTTGGGCTCGGCGTGGACCGCACCCTGCTGGCGCTGCGCGCGGAGGGCAAGACCGTGGGGGAGACCACCCGCTGCGACGTCTTCGGCGTGCCGCTGAGCGAGCAGGCCAAGCTGCGGCTGGCGGTGCTGGCCGGCCGGCTGCGGGCCGCCGGTGTGCGCGCCGACCTGGCCTACGGTGACCGCGGCCTCAAGGGCGCGATGCGCGCGGCCGACCGGTCCGGCGCCCGGATCGCCCTGGTCCTCGGCGACCGCGATATCGAGGCCGGCACCGTCGGGGTGAAGGACCTCGGGACCGGTGACCAGGTTTCCGTCGCGGCGGATGCCGTTGTCGCCGAGGTGCTTTCACAACTCGGTCGGTAGCGACTTTCGGGGCACGACGGTTGCCCCCGCTCCGTGTCGGTACGTGTTGCCTCACGTAAACGTGCGCGCTTAGGGGGATTCGTTGCCACTCGGGCGACCGTCATTATGGCCCGCATCGGTACACTGCTGAGCGAGGCGGGGCTCCTTGCACCGGACGCCGACATGCCCACGAACAACCCGAGAGCCACCTCCTCGCGAACGTGCTCGGCCGCGACAGCGATCTTTCGACAGCGACCTGGATCACCGGAAACCGATAGGAGATGGCCACGTGCCCGCCAAGACCACGCTCGACACGCCACCTGATCAGCATGAGCTGCAGGCACTCGGGTTCTTCGCTGCCTGGGGCGAGTCGTTCGACGCGATGTGCGCGTCATTCGATTTGCTAGCACCAGAAGGCGTCTGGGATCAACGCCCCATCCCCAAGCTCACCGGCCCGCATCAGGCGGTGCGCTTTCTCCGCATCGCACACCGGGTCATGGGGCTTGCCACGATCGACGTCGAAATCCTCAACATCGCCAGCAAGAACGGCGTCGTGCACACCGCGCGCATCGACCGCCTCCGGCGAACCGACGGATCGGTCATCGTCGCAGCCCCGGTGGCCGGGGTGTTGACCTTCAGCGACGGCAAGATCACGTATTGGCGCGAATATTTCGATGCCACCGGATTCCTCGTGCAGGCCCTCGCCACGACCGTGATCCACCCCATGCGCCGGCTCGGCAGCTCACGACGCGCCTGACCGAGTGATTTGCGGGTGCCTTCGCGCCGGCGATGCGAACCGCTCTAGAAGCCCACTGGCCGTCGCCAGGAGGAGAGCAGCCACAATTTCGGCCCTCGACGCGCTCCGCAGTCACCGCTGCTATTGCTGGTCGCGTCTGCGCAGCGCTGTCATTTTTTACTGGGAATGACGATAACCACGATCAACGTGAGGATGGAGAAGAACAGCCCAAGGATTCCCCATCCCAGTGGATTGCGGCCCTTCATCATGGCGATGACTGCGCAGACTATCGCGGCGATGATGCTGCCGATCGCGACGAAAATCCCTTTGATGCCACGCAGAATGAGGCCGGCCGCAACGGGGTCCGAACTCGCCAGAATCACCGAATGCAACATGTCGGATCCTTTCTGCCGTCGGGCTTACAGCACTATTCCGCGTGGATAACCGCGGCGGACGGTGCGATCGAGAATTCCCAGGGTCGCCCGCAGCGCCCCCTCGGACAGGATCGGGAAGATTCCGGCGTCCCGCCACTTGGGGTCGATGTTGGACCAGTCGTAGAACGAGGTGACCACCGTGGCCGCGCCGTCTTCGGTGGGTGCGAGCGCGTAGCCGTACACGTGACCGATCGGCGGCTGGATCTGGCCGAGAACCGTCCACGCGATCAGGCGATCCTGTTCGAACTCCGTGATATCGACGGTGACGTCGTATTTGCCCAATTGCGGGAAGTCGTTCAAGGACTCGCGGTCCATGTGCACGACGAAGTGGTCGCCGACGCCGCGCACTGGGTCGCCCTCGGCGTCTTGGAGCATCCCGGACGAGTCGATCGCCACGTGGCCCTGCGGGTCGCACAACACGGCGAAGATGGCCGGTGCGGGCGCGGCGATGGTGCGGGAGGTCTCGATGCGATCGGTCATATGTCCTCGCGGCCGGCATAGGGGCGATACGACCCGAAGCTTAGCCCCGGTGGCGATCTTCGTTCCTACCCCTAGACAGTGAAGTGCCCCAGGTTTTGTTCCTAGTGTCGGTTGCGAGGGCTGGGGTCGGCTGACTCGCTTTAGCTGGCAGGGTTTGGGCTAGTGCGGTGCGTTGGCCAGAAAACACTGCACCCGGCGAACGGCGTCGTCTGGTTTGACCCCCATGTTCACCAATCTCTGAGCGACTTCGGTAGGGGACACACCCGAACTGATGTCCGTGTCGATCACATGGACGCTGGGAAACCAGTTTTCTGCACTGACCCCGGGCGGTGGGGGCTTCGCATCGCCTCCGATGCATTGCGCGTAACCATCGACGCCGGTGTCCGCGCGAGCCGGCGACGCTCCCATCAGCACGACGACGGGGATGCCTACCGCCGCAGCGACATGGATCAAACGCATGCGTGCCATACCCCACCTTCGCGTTGGTTAACCGAAAATAGACCCGGTTTGCGACCGCGCACAACCCCGACTTGCGCAGGTGCACAAGGGGCGCGGATGAGGCTGTCGGGAGGGCGGGCCATTTCCCTGCTCGCGCCGCTTGACTCCATCTCGAACGAATGTTCGAATAATGGGGTGCGGTGGGCGAACCAGGCCGTGTGATGTCTCAGGACATGGGTGACAGTTCTGTATCAGGACATCGGTGACGGTTTGTGTGTCAGGACTTCGGTGACGGTTTCCCGGGGTTGGGGCGTTGGCCGCGGGGTCTTCCGTTGC
>NZ_SCRH01000039.1 GCF_004298145.1 Mycobacterium sp. | reverse complement strand
AGCTCGACACCCGCGCCCTGCCGGCACCGGAATACCAGGACGTCGACCGGTACCGGGCGCCGGCGAGCGCGATCGAGGAGATCCTGGCCGGCATCTACGCCCAGGTGCTGGGGGTGGAGCACGTCGGTGTGGACGACTCCTTTTTCGACCTGGGCGGGGATTCGCTGTCGGCGATGCGTCTGATCGCGGCCGTGAATACCGGCTTGAATGCCGGGGTTTCGGTGCGAGCGTTGTTCGAGGCGCCCACCGTGGCCCAGTTGGCGCCGCGCCTCGACGGTGGTTCGGAGCGGCTTTCGCGGGTGGTGGCGGCCGACCGGCCGGCGGTGGTGCCCTTGTCGTTTGCGCAGTCCCGGTTGTGGTTCATCGATCAGCTACAGGGGCCCTCGCCGATGTACAACATGGCGGCGGCGCTGCGGCTGCGCGGGCCACTGGACGTGAAGGCGCTGCGTTGCGCGCTGGTCGATGTGGTGGCCCGCCACGAGAGTTTGCGCACGGTTTTCGCGGTGTCCGACGGGACGCCACAGCAGGTGGTGATACTCGCTGAGCGGGCAGATGTCGGGTGGGACGTGGTTGACGCCGCCGGCTGGTCGCCGGCACGGATAAAGGAGGCCGTTGATGCCGCAGCTGGTTATGCATTTGATCTGTCAGCCGAAATACCCTTGCAGATACAGCTTTTCCAACTCTCCGACGACGAGCATGTGTTGGTGGCGGTGGTCCATCATATTGCTGCGGATGGTTGGTCGCTGAATCCGCTGGTGCGCGATTTGGGGGTCGCCTATGCCGGCCGCTGCGCCGGACGGCCTCCCGACTTGTCGCCGCTGGCGGTGCAGTACGTCGACTACACGCTGTGGCAACGCGCCCAATTCGGTGACCTCGAGGACCCGGAGAGCCCCATCGTCGGGCAGCTCGCTTATTGGGAGCGAACCCTGGCGGGGTTACCCGAACGGGTTGAGTTGCCGACGGATCGGCCGTATCCGTTGGTGGCCGATCACCGCGGCGCCCGTGTGGACATCGACTGGCCGGCCGAGTTGCAGCAACGAGTCCGCGCGGTGGCGCGGACGCACAACGCCACCAGCTTCATGGTGGTGCAGGCGGCCCTGGCGGTGCTGCTGGGCAAGGTCACCGCGACTTCCGATGTGGCGGTGGGCTTTCCGATCGCAGGGCGGCGAGATCCCGCGCTGGACGAGTTGGTGGGCTTCTTCGTCAACACGTTGGTGCTGCGGGTCGATCTGGGCGGCGACCCCAGCGTCGCCGAAGTGTTGGCCCGGGTGCGGCGACGCAGCCTGGAGGCCTACGAAAACCAGGACGTGCCGTTCGAGGTCTTGGTGGAGCGGCTCAACCCCGCCCGCTCTTTGACGCACCATCCGCTGGTGCAGGTGATGTTGGCCTGGCAGACCGAGGATCCCGCCGAACTGAGGCTGGGTGAGCTGCAGGTCACCGCGGTCCCGGTGGAGACCCGCACCGCGCGTACGGATTTGACGTTTTCCTTGTTCGAACGCTGGAGCGGCGACGGTCGGGCCGCCGGCATCGGCGGCACCGTCGAGTTTCGCACCGACCTGTTCGACGCGGACAGCATCCAGGCGCTGACCGAACGGTTGCGGCGGGTGTTGGTCGCCATGACCGACGACCCGGGCCGCCAACTCTCATCGATCGACGTGCTTGACGACGACGAGCATGCCCGCCTCGACGTACTGGGCAATCGTTCGGTGTTGGGCCGGCCGACGGCGGGAGTGTCGATTCCGGCGCTGTTCGGTGCGTGGGTGCAGCGTGTGCCGCGGGCGACGGCGATCAGTTGCGGCGGCCGTTCGTGGACGTATGAGCAAGTGGAGTCGGACGCGAATCGGCTGGCGCACTTGCTGGTTGACCGGGGTGTGCGCCGCGGCCAGGGCGTGGGCGTGTTGTTGGAGCGCTCGGCCGAGGCCATCATCGCGATTTTGGGAGTGCTGAAGGCGGGCGCGGCCTATGTGCCGTTGGATCCGGCGGTGCCCACGGCGCGGATCGCGTTCATGGTCGCCGATTCCGGTGCGCGGGTGGTGGTGACCAGCGCGGGGCTGCGGTCGCGGCTCGGCGACTTCGGCGGAGTCGTCGTCGAGATCGACGATCCGGCCTTGGCGGCGTGTCCGGGCTCTGTGGTGGCCGGGGCGGGGCCGGGGTCCGACGATGTCGCGCACATGATCTACACCTCGGGCACCACGGGCAGGCCCAAAGGGGTGGCGGTCAGTCACGCGAACGTGACGCAGCTGTTTGCCGCCCTGGACGCCGGCGTGGAGCTGGGCCCGGATCAGGTGTGGAGCCAGTGTCATTCGCTGGCGTTCGATTTCTCCGTGTGGGAGATCTGGGGTGCGCTGCTGCACGGCTCGCGGCTGGTGGTGGTGCCCGAGTCGGTGGCGCGTTCGCCGGAAGAGTTGCATGCCTTGCTGGTGGACGAGCGCGTGACGGTGTTGGCGCAGACGCCGTCGGCGCTGGGGATGTTGTCACCGCGGGGACTGGAGTCGCTGACGTTGGTGGTGGGCGCCGAGCCGTGTCCGGGTGAGCTGGCGGATCGGTGGGCGCCCGGTCGGGTGATGGTCAACGTGTATGGCCCCACGGAGACCACGATGTGGGTGTCGCACAGTGCGCCGTTGGTGGCGGGGTCGGGGCCGCCACCGATCGGGTCGCCGGTGGCCGGCGCGGCGCTGTTTGTGCTGGATGGGTGGTTGCGTCCGGTGCCCGCCGGGGTGGCGGGGGAGTTGTACGTCGCCGGTGCCGGGGTGGGTGCCGGTTATCTGGGTCGGTCGGGGCTGACGGCGGCGCGGTTTGTGGCGTGTCCGTTCGGTGGGCACGGGGTGCGGATGTATCGCACCGGGGACATCGTCCGGTGGCGCAACGACGGGCAGTTGCAGTATGTGGGCCGCGCCGACGAGCAGGTCAAGGTTCGTGGCTATCGCATCGAGTTGGGCGAAATACGCGCTGCGCTAGCCGAATTGGAGGGGATTGAGCAAGCCGCGGTGATCGCCCGCGAAGATCGTGCCGACGCCTTGCGTCTCGTCGGCTATGTGACCGGAGCCGCCGACTCCGCCGACATTCGGGCCCGGTTGGGTCGGCGGCTCCCCACGTACATGGTGCCCTCGGCGGTGGTGGTGCTCGACGCGATGCCGTTGACGGTCAACGGCAAGCTGGACACCCGAGCCCTGCCCGCCCCGGATTATCAGGGCGGCGAACGGTACCGGGCACCGGCGAGCGCCCTCGAGGAGACCCTGGCCGGCATCTACGCCCAGGTGCTCGGTGTCGACCGCGTCGGCGTCGACGACTCCTTCTTCCACCTCGGCGGCGACTCGCTCTCGGCGATGCGGCTGATCACCGCCGTCAACGCCGATCTGGACGCCGGCCTGACCGTCCGATCGGTGTTCGAGGCACCCACCGTCGCCCAGCTGGCGCCCCGGGTCGAGGCCGATGTCGGTCGCGCCGGACGGTTGGCGGCCGGCGCGCGGCCCGTGCTGGTGCCGCTCTCGTTCGCGCAATCCCGCCTGTGGTTCATCGATCAATTGCAGGGGCCGTCGCCGGTGTACAACATGGCGGTCGCCCTGCGGCTGCGCGGGCGCCTGGATACCGACGCGATGGGCGCCGCCCTGGAAGACGTGGTGGCCCGCCACGAAACCCTGCGGACGCTCTTCCTGGCACCCGAGGGTGCGCCCCAGCAGGTGGTGCTGCCGGCCGGGCGGGCCGACGTCAACTGGCAGGTCGTCGACGCGACGCGGTGGCCGGCGTCCTGGCTGGCGGAGGCCACCCAGGAGGCGGCCCGCTACACCTTCGATCTGGCCACCGAAATACCTTTGCGGGCATGGCTTTTCCACACCGACGAGGAAGAGCACGTGTTGGTGGCGGTGGTCCACCATATCGCCGCGGACGGGTGGTCACTGACCCCGCTGGTGCGCGATCTGGGGGCGGCCTACGCCGGCCGCTGTTGCGGGCAGGCCCCGGACTGGGCGCCGCTGCCGGTGCAGTACATCGATTACACACTGTGGCAACGCGCCCAATTCGGTGACCTCGACGATCCGAACAGCCCGATCGCGGCGCAACTGGACTATTGGGAACAGACCCTGGCCGGACTGCCGGAACGCGTTGAGCTGCCCACGGATCGGCCATACCCGTTGGTGGCCGATTATCGCGGGTCCAGTGTGGAGGTGCAGTGGCCGGCCGCGCTGCAGCAACAGATCGCCGAGGCGGCGCGGGCACACAACGCCACGAGTTTCATGGTCGTCCAGGCGGCGCTGGCGGTGCTGTTGTCCACATTGAGCGCGAGTTCCGATGTGGCCGTGGGGTTCCCGATCGCGGGCCGGCGCGACCCGGCGCTGGACGAGGTGGTCGGGTTTTTCGTCAACACCCTCGTGCTGCGGGTAGACCTGAGCGGTGACCCCAGCATTGCCGAGCTGGTGGCCCGGGTACGTCAGCGCAGCCTGGCGGCCTACGAACACCAAGACGTTCCCTTCGAGGTGCTGGTGGAACGCCTCAACCCCACCCGCAGCATGGCCCACCACCCGCTGGTCCAGGTCATGCTGGCCTGGCAGAACAACGATCCCGTCGACATCAGCCTGGGCGACGTGCAGGTGACGCCGCAGCCGCTGGAAGCCCGGGTCGCCCGCATGGATCTGGTCTGGTCGCTGGCCGAACACTGGAACGCCGATGGCGAGCCCGCCGGCATTCACGGGACGGTAGAGTTCCGCACCGACGTCTTCGACGCGGCCAGCATCGAGACGCTCGTCAGGCGGTTGCAACAGGTGTTGGCCGCCATGACCGCCGACCCCGCCCGGCCGCTTTCAGCGATCGACGTCCTCGACGCATCGGAGCACGCCCGCCTCGACGTGATCGGCAATCGCGCCGTGTTGAACCAGCCGGCCACCGGACGGGCGTCGCTTCCGGCGCTGTTCGCCGCGCAGGTGGCCCGGGCTCCCGAGGCGGTCGCGATCACCTGCGGCGAGCGGTCGTGGACCTACCGCGAACTTTACGAATCCACAAATCGGTTGGCGCACTTGCTGGTTAGCCGCGGCGCGGGATCAGGACAACGGGTGGCGGTGGTGATCCCACGGTCGGCCGAGGCGGTCGTGGCGATCCTGGCGGTGCTCAAGACCGGGGCGGCGTATGTGCCGATCGACCCGGCACTGCCGGCCGCCCGCATCGAATTCATGCTCGCCGATGCCGCCCCGATCGCGACGATCAGCACGGCCGCACTCCGGCCCCGCCTGAACAATCCCGCTCTCATCATCGACATCGACGACACGGCCCTGCACACCCAACCCGCCACCGGATTGCCGCACCCGGCGCCCGACGATATCGCTTACATCATCTACACCTCCGGAACCACCGGCGTTCCCAAGGGGGTGGCGGTCACGCACCACAACGTCACCCAGCTGTTGCGGTCATGGGATGCCCAACTGGGCCTCGGACAGGTGTGGAGCCACTGTCATTCCCTGGCTTTCGACTTCTCGGTCTGGGAAATCTTCGGCGCCCTCCTGCGCGGCGGACGCCTCGTCGTCGTACCCGACGACATCGTCCGCTCACCAGAAGACCTGCACGCGTTACTGATTGACGAAAACGTCACCGTGTTGAGCCAGACCCCGTCGGCGGTGGCGGCCCTCTCGCCGCAGGGACTGGATTCGGTGGCGCTGGTCGTCGGTGGTGAGCCGTGCCCGGTCGAGGTGATGGATCGGTGGGCGCCCGGACGGGTGATGATCAATCAATACGGTCCGACCGAGACCACGATGTATGCGGCGATGACGCCGCCGCTGACGGCGGGTTCCGCACCGGTGCCGGTCGGTTCGCCGGTGCCCGGGGCCGCGTTATTCGTGCTGGATCAACGGTTGCGCGCGGCGCCGCCCGGTGTGGCCGGCGAGCTCTACATCGCCGGCCGCGGGGTCGCCGCCGGTTATCTGGGCCGGGCGGCGTTGACGGCGTCACGGTTCGTCGCGTGCCCGTTCGGTGGGTACGGATCGCGGATGTATCGCAGCGGCGACCTGGTGCGCTGGGGCGCGGACGGGCAGCTGGAATACCTCGGGCGCGCCGACGAACAGGTCAAGATCCGCGGCTACCGCATCGAACCGGACGAAATCCGTTCCGCGCTCACCGAATTGGACGGTGTCGAACAGGCCGCGGTGATAGCCCGTGGAGACCACCCCGCCGCCTCGCGACTGGTGGCCTATGTGACCGGCACGGCCGACCCGTCCGGGATTCGGGCGCGGCTCGCCGAGCTGTTGCCGCCCTACATGGTGCCGTCGGCGGTGGTGGCGCTCGATGCGCTGCCGCTGACGGTCAACGGCAAGCTCGACACCCGCGCCCTGCCCGCACCGGAATACACCGTGAGCCGGTACCGGGCCCCGGCCGACGCGATCGAGGAGATCCTGGCCGGCATCTACGCTCAGGTTCTCGGACTCGAGCGGGTCGGGGTGGACGACTCGTTCTTCGACTTGGGTGGGGACAGCATCCTGTCGATGCAGGTGGTCGCCCGCGCACGGGCCGCCGGCGTAATGTGCCGGCCCCGCGATGTTTTCGTCGAACAGACCGTGGACCGGCTGGCGCGGGTGGTCACGCTGGCCACCGGCGAGGACGACGTGGGCGACGAGGGGATCGGCCCCGTGGTGGCCACCCCCATCATGCGCTGGCTGCAGAACATGGACGGCCCCGTCGAACAGTTCAACCAGACCGTGGTGCTGTCGGCTCCCGCCGGGGTGAGCCAAGCCGACGTCGCGGTCGTGCTGCAGGCGTTGCTGGACCGCCATCCCACGCTGCGGCTCTGCGTCGACGACGACGGCGCCGGAGGCTGGGACTTGCACGTTCCCGGGGTGGGTTCGGTGGACGCCCGCGCCTGCCTGCGCACCGTCGACGCGCTCTCGGATGCGGAGCTCCTCGACGCCCGGTCACGGCTGAACCCGGGCGCGGGCGTGCTGCTGTGTGCGGTATGGGCAAGTGAGACAAGCCAATTGGCGTTGATCATTCACCACCTGGCCGTCGACGGGGTGTCGTGGCGGATCCTGATCGAGGACCTCAACATCGCCTGGGCGCAGCATCGCCGCGGCCGGCCCATCGAGCTGCCCGCGGCGGGCACCTCGTTCGCGCGCTGGTCGTCGCTGCTGGCCGAGCACGCGACGAGCCCAGGGGTGATCGAGCAGGCCGATGCGTGGCGACGGATCATCGAGACGCCGCCGGTGCTGCCCGCCGCCGAGCCGTGGGACACGTATGAGACGGCCGGGCAGCTGTCGGCGTCGCTGGACGTCGAGACGACCCGCCTGCTGCTGGGGGAGGTGCCCGCGGCGTTCCACGCCGGCGTGCAAGACATTCTGCTGATCGCCTTCGGGTTGGCGTTCACCGAGTTCCTGGGGGTGGCCACGCCGATCGGCGTCGACGTGGAGGGTCACGGGCGCGGCGAGGAGCTGGGCCCGCGCGTGGACCTGTCGCGCACCGTGGGGTGGTTCACCGCCAAGTACCCGGTGGCCCTGAAGGTCGGGGGGTGCGTGGGCGGCCTGTCGTGGCACCAGGTGATCGGCGGTGACGCGGCGCTGGGCCCGGTGATCAAGGACGCCAAGGAGCAGCTGCGCGGTCTGCCCGACGGCCTCAGCTACGGATTGTTGCGTTACCTGAATCCCGAAGTGGCGCTGGATGGTTCGGATCCGGTCATCGGGTTCAACTATCTGGGCCGCGTCGGGGGAGCGGCCGCCGAATTATCCGACGAGCTATGGAAACTCAGCACGAACAGTCCGGCGTTGACTGCCGCGGTGGCGGCGGTGGCGCTGCCGTTGCCGCACACGGTGGAGCTCAACGCGGGCACCATGGACACTGAGGACGGCCCGCATCTGCACGCCAACTGGACGTGGGCGTCCTCGGCGCTGACCCACGACGAAGTAACCCGGTTGAGCCAGTTGTGGTTTGAGGCCCTGGCCGGTATCTGTGCGCACGTGCGCCGCGGCGGCGGCGGGTTGACCCCGTCCGACATCGTTCCCGCCCGGCTGGACCAGCAGCAGATCGACCAACTCGAACAGCGCTACGACATCGCCGATGTCTTGCCGCTGACCGCGCTGCAGCACGGACTGCTGTTCCATTCGACCACGCAACCCGATGGTGACGTGTACGCGGTGCAGCTGAACATCACGCTGCGCGGCGCCCTCGATTCGCAGCGGCTCCACCGGGCCGTGCAGACCGTCGTCACCCGCCACCCCAACCTCGCGGCCCGGTTCTGTCCGGACTTCGGCGACCCGGTGCAGATCATCCCGGCCGCACCCGAGCCGGCCTACCGGTACGTCGAGCTCGACGGCCGCGACGTCGACGAGCAGGTCGAGCGGATAGCCGCCGCCGAACGCGCCGCGGTGCGCGACCTCGGCAGCGAACCCCCCTTGCGGGCCGCGCTGATGTGCGTCGCGGACAACGAATTCCGGTTCGTGCTCACCGTCCATCACATCGTGATGGACGGCTGGTCGCTCCCGGTCCTGCTGCAAGAAGTCTTCGCCTGCTATTACGGGTCGCGGTTATCGGCGGCGCCGCCCTATCGCAGCTTCGTCACCTGGCTGGCCGGCCGAGACGTCGCGGCGGCGCGCGCGGCGTGGCGCGAGGTGCTCGACGGTTTCGACACCCCCACCCTGGTCGGCCCGGCGGGTCGCGTGGAACTCGGGCGGCGCGGGGTGGCCTCACTGCGGCTCTCCGCCGAAACCACCAGCGCGCTCGGCGAACTCGCCCGCTCCAGTCGCACCACCGTCAACACCGTCCTGCAGGCGGCCTGGGCGCAGCTGCTGATGTCGCTGACCGGCCGGCACGACGTCGCCTTCGGTACCGCGGTATCCGGCCGGCCGGCCGAGCTGCCCGGCGCCGAATCCATGGTGGGCCTGCTGATCAACACCGTGCCGGTGCGCGCCCGCGCTGCCGCGGCAACCACCGTCGCCGAATTCCTGGGTCAGCTGCAACGCGCGCACAACGACACCGTGGAGCACCAGCACCTGGCGCTGAACGAAATCCACCGCGTCGCCGGACACGACCAGCTGTTCGACACCCTGCTGGTGTACGAGAACTATCCGGTCGACGCCGCCGCGCTGTCGGCGGCCGACGAGTTGACCGCCACCGAATTCACCAGCCACGACTACAACCACTACCCGCTGTCGCTGCAAGCCGTGCCGGGTGAGGAACTGCGCCTGCGCATCGAATTCGATTCCGGCGTGTTCGACCTGGCCACCGTCGACACGCTGATCGAACGGCTGCGGCGGCTCCTGGTCGCCATGCCCGCCGATCCGGCCCGACGGTTGTTGTCACTGGACGTGCTCGATGCGCCCGAACATGCCCAGCTACAACTGTGGGGCAATCGGGCGGCATTGACCGAGCGGCCGCGCGTCCCGGTATCGATCCCGGAACTGTTCGCCGGCCAGCTGTCCCGCGTTCCCGACGCGGTGGCGGTCACCTTCGAGGGCCGTTCGATGACGTATCGGGAACTCGACGAGGCATCGAACCTGTTGGCGCACAGATTAATTGAATTCGGCGCGGGCCCGGGTGAGTGCGTGGCGCTGCTGTTCTCCCGCTCGGCCGAGGCGATCGTCGCGATCCTCGCGGTGCTCAAGACCGGGGCTGCGTATCTGCCGATCGAGGCGGCCCTGCCGGCGGCGCGTATCGAGTTCATGCTCGGCGACGCCGCGCCGATCGCCGCGGTCACCACCGCCGGCCTGCGCGCCCGGCTGGACGGGTTCGACCTGCCGGTCATCGATGTCGACCGGGCGGCCGCCGACATCCGGCCCGCCGGCCCGTTGCCGATGCCCGCACCCGAGAACATCGCCTATCTGATCTACACCTCGGGGACGACCGGTGTCCCCAAAGGGGTTGCGGTCACCCACGATAACGTCACCCAGTTGCTGGAATCGCTGCACGCGCCGCTGCCCGAGGCGGGGGTGTGGTCGCAATGCCATTCCTACGGCTTCGATGTCTCGGTCCAGGAAATCTGGGGCGCGCTGGCCGGCGGTGGCCGGTTGGTGGTGGTGCCCGAGTCGGTGACGCGCTCTCCGGACGAGCTGCACGCCCTGCTGATCGCCGAGAACGTCAGCGTGCTGAGCCAAACCCCGTCGGCGTTGACGGCGTTGTCACCGCGAAAGCTGGACTCGGCGTTGATCATCGGTGGTGAGCCGTGCCCGGCCGCGCTCGCGGACCAATGGGCCCCGGGGCGGGTGATGATCAATGCCTACGGCCCGACGGAAACCACCGTGGACGCGGTGCTCAGTGCGCCGCTTTGCGCGGGAGCCGGATCGCCGGCGCTGGGGTCGCCGGTTTCCGGGGCGGCGTTGTTCGTGCTGGACGGCTGGTTGCGGCCGGTGCCCGCCGGTGTGGTCGGTGAGCTGTACGTCGCGGGGCACGGGGTCGCGGTCGGTTATGCGCGTCGCGCCGGTCTGACGGCCTCGCGGTTCGTGGCGTGCCCGTTCGGCGCGCCCGGTGAGCGGATGTATCGCACCGGCGATGTGGTGCGCTGGGGGCTGGACGGCCAGCTGCACTACGTCGCCCGCGCCGACCAGCAGGTCAAGATTCGCGGTCACCGGATCGAGCTCGGCGAAATCCACGCGGCGCTCACCGAATTGGACGGGGTGGGACAGGCCGCGGTGATCGCGCGCGAGGACCGGCCCGACGCCTTGCGGCTGGTCGGCTACATCACCGGCCCCGCCGATCCGGCCGAGCTCCGCAGCCGGCTGGCCGAGCGGTTGCCGGCCTACCTGGTGCCGGCCGCGGTGGTGGCGATCGAGGCGTTGCCCCTGACACCCAACGGCAAGCTCGATACCGCGGCTCTGCCGGCGCCCGAATACACCGGCGGTCGGTATCGGGCCCCGTCCACGCCCACCGAGGAGATCCTGGCGGGCATCTATGCCCGGGTGCTGGGGCTCGAGCGGGTCGGCGCCGACGACTCCTTCTTCGACCTGGGCGGGGATTCGCTGTCGGCGATGCGGGTGATCGCCGAGATCAACACCGGCCTCGACGCGCACCTCGGGGTGCGAATGTTGTTCGAAGCACCCACGATCGGCCAGCTGGCGGCGCACGTCGGCGCGGGCGGGGGCCGGTTCGCCGGGGTGGTGGCGCGCCTGCGGCCGGCGGTGGTGCCGTTGTCGTTCGCGCAATCGCGGTTGTGGTTCATCGATCAGCTGCACGGACCGTCACCGGTGTACAACATGGCGGCGGCGTTGCGGCTGAGCGGACACCTGGACGCTGACGCACTGGGCGCCGCGCTCGGCGATGTGGTGGCGCGGCACGAGAGTTTGCGCACGGTGTTCGCCGCGACCGAGGGGGTACCCCAGCAGGTGGTGGTGCCGCCCGCGCGGGCCGATGTCACATGGCGAACCATCGACGCCACCGGCTGGTCAACGGCCCGGCTGGACGGTGCGATCCGCGACGCCGCCCGCCACACATTCGACCTCGCGACCGAAATCCCGTTGCGGGCCCGGCTTTTCCGCCTCGACGACGAGGAGCACGTGTTGGTGGCCGTCGTGCACCATATCGCCGCCGACGGGTGGTCGCTGACCCCGCTGGTGCGCGACCTGGCGCTGGCCTACACCAGCCGGTCGCTCGGGGAGGCGCCGGACTGGGCGCCCCTGCCGGTGCAGTATGTCGACTACACGCTCTGGCAGCGCGGCCAATTCGGCGACCTGGAAGACCCGCACAGTCCGATCGCGGCGCAGCTGGCGTACTGGGAGCGGTCGCTGGCCGGGCTGCCCGAGCGGCTGGAACTTCCCACCGATCGGCCCTACCCGCTGGTTTCCGATTACCGCGGGGCCAGTGTGGCCGTGGACTGGCCGGCGGAGCTGCAGCAGCGGGTGCGCGCGGTGGCGAGCGCGCACAACGCGACCAGCTTCATGGTGGTGCAGGCCGCCCTGGCGGTGCTGCTGGCCAAGATCACCGCGAGTTCCGATGTGGCGGTGGGCTTCCCGATCGCCGGGCGGCGCGACCCGGCCCTCGACGACGTCGTGGGGTTCTTCGTCAACACGCTGGTGCTGCGCGTCGACCTGCGCGGAGACCCCACGATGGCCGAACTCCTGGCCCGCGTTCGCCAACGCAGCCTGGCCGCCTACGAACACCAGGACGTGCCGTTCGAGGTACTGGTCGAACGGCTCAACCCCACCCGCAGCCTGGCGCATCATCCGCTGGTCCAGGTCATGCTGGCCTGGCAGAACAACGAACCCACCGACCTGAGCCTCGGCGATCTGCGCGTCACCCCGCTGCCGGTGGACACCCGCACCGCGCGCACCGACCTGGCCTGGTCGTTGGGCGAACGCTGGAGCGCCGACGGCCGGCCGGCCGGCATCGGCGGAGCCGTCGAGTTCCGCACCGACGTGTTCGACACCGCCACCATCCAAACGCTGACCGAGCGATTGCAGCGGGTGTTGACGGCCATGACCGCCGACCCCGCGCGGCGGCTGTCGTCGATCGACGTGCTCGGCGCCGACGAGCGCGCCCGCCTCGACGCGATCGGCAACCGCGCGGTGTTGACCCGACCGCCGAACGCCACGGCTTCGATCCCGGCACTGTTCACCGACCAAGTGGCGCGTAGCCCGCAGGCGGTGGCGCTGACCGCCAAAGGCCGCTCGATGACCTATCGCGAACTCGAGGAGTCCGCGAACCGCTTGGCGCACTTGCTCATTGACCGGGGTGCGGCGCCGGGACAGTGCGTGGCGCTACTGATGGAACGCTCACCCCAGGCGGTCACCGCGATCTTGGCGATCCTGAAAGCGGGGGCCGCGTACCTGCCGATCGACCCGGCGGTGCCCGACAACCGGGTGGCCTTCATCCTGACCGACGCCGCGCCGATCGCCGCCATGACCACGACGGATCTGCGCGCCCGGCTGGACGGCTTCACGGGAGCGGTCATCGACGTCGACGACCCCGCCGCGCAAACCCGGCCCGCCGGCGCCCCACCGGCGCCGGCGCAGGAGAACATCGCCTACGTCATCTACACGTCGGGCACGACGGGAACCCCCAAGGGCGTGGCGGTCACCCACCACAACGTCACCGAGCTGCTGGCCTCACTGCACGACCGGCTGGCGCCGGCGACGGGGGTGTGGAGCCAGTGCCATTCGCTGGCCTTCGACTTCTCGGTGTGGGAGATCTTCGGTGCGCTGCTCGGCGGCGGTCGGCTGCTGGTCGTGCCCGACGAGGTGGTGCGCTCACCGGAAGACCTGCGCGCCTTGCTGATTGCCGAGAACGTCAGCGTGCTGAGCCAGACCCCGTCGGCGTTCTCGGCGCTGCAGAGCGCGGACGGTGCGCAATCGGGTCAGCGACTCAACCCGCAGACCGTCGTGTTCGGTGGCGAAGCGCTGGTTCCGCAGCGGCTGGGCAAATGGCTGGACAACCATCCCGGACGCCCGCGGCTGATCAACATGTACGGCATCACCGAGACGACGGTGCATGCCTCGTTCCGCGAGATCGTTGACAGCGATGTCACTAATGCCGATGCCCATGCGAGCCCGATCGGGATGCCGTTGGCGCATTTGGGTTTTTTCGTGCTGGACTCGTGGCTGCGCCCGGTGCCCGCCGGTGTGACGGGCGAACTGTACATCGCCGGCGGCGGGGTCGCCGCGGGGTACCTGGGCCGCGCCGGATTGACGGCGTCGCGGTTTGTGGCGTGCCCGTTCGGCGCGCCCGGGGCGCGCATGTATCGCACCGGGGATTTGGTGCGTTGGAGCCCGGGCGGGCAGTTGCACTATCTCGGTCGCGCCGACGAACAGGTCAAGATTCGCGGCTACCGCATCGAGCTCGGCGAAATCCACGCGGCGCTCACCGAATTGGATGGCGTCGAGCAGGCCGCGGTGGTCGTCCGCGAGGACCGCCCCGCCGACAGGCGGCTCGTCGGCTACGTCACCGGTGCCGCCGATCCGGGCGAGATCCGCGCCCGGCTGGCCGAGCGGCTACCGGCCTACCTGGTCCCGGCCACGGTGATGGCCGTTGACGCATTGCCGTTGACGCCCAACGGAAAACTCGACACCCGCGCGCTGCCCGCGCCGGACTACTCGCGCTGGTCTCACGGTACCGACCATTATCGCGCCCCGGCCACCGCCGTCGAGCAGGCCCTGGCCGACATCTACGCGCACGTTCTGGGCGTGGAGGGTGTCGGGATCGACGACTCCTTCTTCGACCTCGGGGGGGATTCGCTGTCGGCCATGCGGCTGGTCGCGGAGGTCAACGCCGGCCTCGATGTCCACCTCGGCGTGCGGGCCTTGTTCGAGGCGCCCACCATTCGCCGGTTGGCGGCGCGACTGGGTGCCGACGGCGGCGGTCGCATGCCGCTGGTGGCCGCCGAGCGGCCGGCGGTGGTGCCGCTGTCGTTCGCCCAGTCGCGGCTGTGGTTCATCGGCCAATTGCACGGGCCGTCACCGGTGCACAACATGGCGATCGCTTTGCAGCTGCACGGGCGGCTCGATGGTGAGGCGTTCGGCGCCGCGCTGGCCGACGTGATGGCGCGCCACGAAAGTCTTCGGACGATGTTCCCGGCGCGCGAGGGAATACCGCGGCAACTGGTCATCGAGGTGGACGAGGCCGATTGCGGCTGGCAGATCAGTGACGCGCGCGGGTGGTCAGCCACCCGGTTGGGTAAGGCCATCGAGACCGTGGTGGGTCACCGGTTTGACTTGGCCATTGAAATTCCCTTGCGGGCATTGCTTTTCCGACTGAACGACACCGAACACCTGTTGGTGGCCGTGGTGCACCATATCGCCGCCGACGGGTGGTCGCTGACTCCGCTGGTGCGCGATTTGGGGGAGGCCTATGCCAACCGCTCGGCCGGTTGCCCCCCGGACTGGGCGCCGTTGCCGGTGCAGTACGTCGACTACACGCTCTGGCAGCGCGCCCAGTTCGGTGAACTGCAGGATCCGCACAGCCTGATCGCCGGGCAGGTGCGGTATTGGGAACACACCCTGGCCGGAATGCCCGAGCGACTCGAGTTGCCCGCCGACCGGCCGTATCCGTTGGTGGCCGACTTCCGCGGGGCCAGTGTGGCCGTGGACTGGCCGGCGGAGTTGCAGCAGCGGGTGCGCGCGGTGGCTAATGCGCACAACGCGACCAGCTTCATGGTGGTGCAGGCCGCCCTGGCGGTGCTGCTGGCCAAGATCAGCGCGAGTTCCGATGTGGCGGTGGGCTTCCCGATCGCAGGGCGGCGCGACCCGGCCCTCGACGACGTCGTGGGGTTCTTCGTCAACACCCTGGTGCTGCGCGTCGACCTGGCCGGTGACCCCACCATCGCCGAGGTATTGGCGCACGTGCGCGCGCGCAGCCTGGCCGCCTACGAGCATCAGGACGTGCCGTTCGAGGTACTGGTGGAACGCCTCAACCCGACGCGTAGCCTGGCGCATCATCCGCTGGTGCAGGTCATGTTGGCCTGGCAGAACACCGACACCGCCGACCTGAGTCTCGGCGACGTGCGCGTCACCCCGCTGCCAGTCGACACGCGCACCGCCCGCATGGATCTCGCGTGGTCGCTGGCCGAACGCTGGAGCGCCGACGGCCGGCCCGAGGGGATCGGCGGAGCCGTGGAGTTCCGCACCGACGTGTTCGACACCGCGACCATCGAAGCGCTGATCACCCGGCTGCACCGCGTGCTGATGGCCATGACCGCCGAGCCCGCGCGGCGGCTGTCGTCGATCGACGTGCTCGGCGTCGACGAGCACGCCCGCCTCGACACGATCGGCAACCGGGCGGTGTTGGATGGCCCGTCACGCCCACCTGTGTCGATCCCCGAGGTGTTCGCCGGGCACGTCGCGCGTACCCCGGAAGCGGTGGCCATCACCCACGGAGCGGATTCGTGGACATATCGCGAACTAGACGAATCCGCAAATAGGTTGGCACGCTTCTTGATTGGCCATGGAGCGGGGCCGGGGCAATGCGTGGCAGTGCTGATGGAGCGCTCGGCGCCGGCCGTCGTCGCGATCCTGGCGGTGCTCAAAACCGGGGCCGCCTACGTGCCGATCGACCCGGGCCTGCCGGCGGCCCGGATCGACTTCATGCTCGGCGATGCGGCGCCGGCGGCGGCGATCACCACCACCGAGTTACGTTCGCGCCTAGGCGATTCCGGACCGCTGGTCATCGACATCGATGACCCGTCGATCCAGACCCGGCCCGCTACGGCGCTGCCGGCGCCGGCGCCGCATCACATCGCCTACACCATCTACACGTCGGGTACGACGGGAGTTCCCAAGGGCGTGGCGGTCACCCACCACAACGCCACCCAGCTGTTCGCCTCCCTGGGCGCCGCCGGTTTGCCCGCGGCGCCGGGCCGGGTCTGGAGCCACTGCCATTCCCTGGCTTTCGACTTTTCGGTGTGGGAGATCTTCGGTGCGCTGCTGGGCGGCGGCCGGGTGCTGGTCGTGCCGGACGAGGTGGTGCGCTCCCCGAAAGACCTGCACGCCTTGCTCGTTGCGGAACGGGTCGACATGCTGACCCAGACACCGTCCGAGGCGGCGATGCTCTCGCCGGAGGGTCTGGACTCGGCGGTGCTGGCCGTCGCGGGTGAAGCGTGCCCGGTCGAAGTGGTGGAGCGGTGGGCGTCCGGACGGGTGATGGTGAACGTCTACGGCCCCACCGAGATCACGATCGTCGCGGCCGTCAGCGCGCCCCTCACCCCGGGACCCGAAGTGCCGCCGATCGGTTCGCCGGTGTCCGGGGCCGCGTTGTTCGTGCTCGACGGATGCCTGCGGCCGGTGCCCGCGGGCGTGGTCGGCGAGTTGTATGTGGCCGGTGACGGCGTATCGACCGGCTACCTGGGCCGGCCCGGCCTGACCGCGTCGCGGTTTGTCGCGTGCCCGTTCAGTGGCTCCAGTGGGGCCGGTGCGCGCATGTATCGCACCGGGGACCTGGCGTGGTGGGGTTCCGACGGGCAGCTGCGCTATGTCGGGCGCGCCGACGAGCAGGTCAAGATCCGTGGGTATCGCATCGAGCTCGGCGAAATTCAGGCCGCGCTGGCCGCCCTGGACGGCGTCGAGCAGGCCCTGGTGATCGCCCGCGAGGACCGCCCGGGTGACAAGCGGCTGGTGGGGTACATCACCGGAACGGCCAACCCGCCCGAGGTCCGCACCCTGCTGGCCGAACGCCTGCCCGCCTACATGGTGCCGGCCACGGTGATGGTGTTGCCCGCGCTGCCGCTGACGCCCGGCGGCAAGCTCGACACCCGCGCCCTGCCCGCCCCCGACTACCAGGGCGGCGAGGACTACCTCGCCCCGGCCACCGCGGTCGAGGAGATCCTGGCCTGGCTCTACGCCCAGGTCCTGGGCCTGGAGCGGGTCGGGGTGCAGGAGTCGTTCTTCGACTTGGGTGGGGATTCCCTGTCGGCCATGCGCCTGGTCGCCGCGATCTACAACGCCCTCGACATCCACCTGCCCGTCCGCGCCGTCTTCGAGGCGCCGTCGGTGCGCAGCCTGAGCCAGCAGCTCAACCGCGATCCCGGCGCGGCGGAGGGCCGACAGGGCGACTTCGCGTCCGTGCACGGCCGCGACGCCACCGAGGTGTACGCCTGCGACCTGACGCTGGACAAGTTCATCGACGCCCCGACCCTGGCCGCCGCGCCGGCGCTGCCGGGCCCGAGCGCCGAGGTCCGCACGGTCCTGCTCACCGGGGCCACCGGCTTCCTCGGCCGTTACCTGGTGCTGCAATGGCTGGAACGGCTGGAACTGGCCGACGGAAAGCTGATCTGCCTGGTGCGGGCCACCTCGGACGAGGACGCGCGGCGCCGGCTCGAGCGGACCTTCGACAGCGGAGACCCCGCCCTGCTGCGGTATTTCCACGAACTGGCCGCCGACCATCTTGAGGTCATCGCCGGCGACAAGGGCCACGCCAACCTCGGCCTGGACGAACAGACCTGGCAGCGGCTGGCCGACACCGTCGACCTGATCGTCGACTCCGCGGCCGTGGTCAACGGCGTGCTGCCCTACGGCGAACTGTTCGCCCCCAACGTCGCGGGCACCGCCGAGCTGATCCGGCTGGCGCTCACCACCAAACTCACGCCGTACACGTATGTGTCGACGGCCAACGTGGGCGACCAGATCGAGCCGGCGGCCTTCACCGAGGACGCCGACATCCGGGTGGCCGGCCCGATCCGCACGATCGACGGCAGCTACGGCAACGGCTACGGCAACAGCAAGTGGGCCGGCGAGGTGTTGCTGCGGGAGGCCCACGACCTGTGCGCGCTGCCGGTGGGGGTGTTCCGCTGCGACATGATCCTGGCCGACACCACGTACGCGGGCCAGCTCAACCTGTCCGACATGTTCACCCGGTTGCTGCTCAGCGTCGTGGCCAGCGGCGTCGCACCGGGCTCGTTCTACCAGCGCGACGCGGACGGCAACCGGCAACGCGCCCACTTCGACGCCCTGCCGGTCGAGTTCGTCGCCGAATCGATCACCACGCTGGGCGCCCAGGTGGGCCGCGATTCCGCCGCGGGGTTCGAGGGGTTCGAGACCTACCACGTGATGAACCCGCACGACGACGGCATCGGGCTCGACGAGTACGTCGACTGGGTCATCGAGGCCGGTTACCCGATCGAGCGGGTCGACGACTTCGGGGAGTGGCTGCACCGGATGGAGGCCGCGCTGCACGCCCTGCCGGAGCGACAGCGCCACCAGTCGGTGCTGCAGCTGTTGCAGCTGCGCAACGCGCAGCATGTGCCGCCGGCGGACCCGGCTCGCGGCTGCCTGGGGCCGACGGGGCGGTTCCGCGCCGCGGTGCAGGAAGCCAAAATCGGCCCCGACAACGACATCCCGCACATCAGCGCGCCGGTGATCGTCAAATACATCACCGACCTGCAGCTGCTCGGACTGCTCTGAAAGGCATTGGCCGGTAGCGGTTTTCGGTGAGGTCGGCCGAATCCGTCGTCGTCGCGGGTCCCGCTGGCTACCATGACCGATAGAACGCGACGGTCCCGCCGTACAGAGGAGTGCTCATCCGATGACAACAGCGCGCCTGCCCAAACTGCCACTGGACGAAGCCAAAGCCGCCGCCGACGAAGCGGCCGTCCCCAATTACATGGCCGAACTCAGCATCTTCCAGGTGTTGCTCAACCATCCGCCGCTGGCGCGCGCCATCAACGACCTGCTCGCCACCATGCTCTGGCACGGCGCACTCGACGCGCGGTTGCGCGAGTTGGCGATCATGCGGATCGGCTGGCTCACCGCCTGCGACTACGAATGGACGCAGCACTGGCGCGTCGCGTCGCGGCTCGGCGTCCCGGGCGATGATCTGCTCGGCGTGCGGGATTGGCGGAACTACGCGGGGTTCGGGCCCGCCGAGCGGGCTGTGCTCGCGGCCACCGACGACGTGGTGCGCGACGGCGCGGTCAGCGCCGCGAATTGGGCGGTATGCGATCGCGAATTCAACGGCGACACAATGGTTCTCGTCGAGCTGGTCACGGTCATCGGTGCGTGGCGCATGGTCGCGTCCATCCTGCAGAGCCTCGAGGTGCCGCTGGAGGAGGGCGTGTCGAGCTGGCCGCCGGACGGCCGTCCGCCCGGGTCTTGACATCGACGCTCGAGCGTGAATTGCTCAGGGCCGTAACCGATTGACTTATCAATCGATAACTCTTAGCGTCGGGCAATGAGAACCAGGGTCGCCGAGATGCTCGGTGTCGAATTCCCGATCTGCGCTTTCAGCCATTGCCGCGATGTGGTGGCCGCGGTGACCAACGCGGGCGGATTCGGCGTCCTGGGCGCCACCGCGCACAGCCCGGGGCGACTGCACAGCGAGCTGACCTGGATCGAGGAGCAGACCGGGGGCAAGCCCTACGGGGTCGACCTGCTGCTGCCGCCCAAATACGTGGGCGCCGAGCAAGGCGGGATCGACGCCGACCAGGCCCGGACCCTGTTGCCCGACGAGCACCGCGCGTTCGTCGACGACCTGCTCGCGCGCTACGGGGTGACGGCGCCCGCCGCGGACGCTCGCCCGTCCTTCGGCGGGTTGAGCATTTCGCCGAAGAGTTACCAGCCGCTGCTCGACGTGGCCTTCGCGCACAACATCCGGCTGATCGCCAGCGCGCTCGGCCCGCCCCCGGCGGACCTCGTCGAACGCGCCCACGACGACGACGTGCTGGTGGCCGCGCTGGCCGGCACCACCCGCCACGCGCAGCGGCACGCCGCGGCCGGTGTCGATCTGATCGTCGCGCAGGGCACCGAGGCGGGCGGCCACACCGGCGACGTGGCGACCATGGTGCTGGTTCCCGAGGTGGTGGACGCCGTGGCGCCGGTTCCGGTGCTCGCCGCCGGCGGCATCGCCCGCGGTCGCCAGATCGCGGCGGCCCTGGCGTTGGGCGCCGAGGGCGTGTGGTGCGGGTCGGTCTGGCTGACCACCGAGGAAGCCGAGACGGTGCCCGTGGTCAAGGAGAAGTTCCTGGCCGCCACGTCCTCCGACACGGTGCGGTCGCGCTCGATGACGGGCAAGCCGGCGCGGATGCTGCGCACCGCCTGGACCGAGGAATGGGACCGACCGGAAAACCCGGACCCGCTGGGCATGCCGTTGCAGACCGTGCTGATCACCGAGCCGCAGGTGCGCATCAACTCCGCCGCCGCCCACGACGGCGCCAAGGCGCGTGAGCTGGCGACCTACTTCGTCGGACAGGTGGTGGGCTCGCTCGACCGGGTCCGCCCCACGCGCTCGGTGGTGCTGGACATGGTCGACGAGTTCATCGACACGATCGGCCGGCTCGAGGGCCTGGTCGAGAAGTGATCCCGGGCCCGTTGGTAGCGAATCGCGGACACGTCATCGCGGGATTTGACCGCGTCAGACCACTCGTGCATGATCGGTCGGGTAAGCACCTCGTTAGGTGAGGCGTCTACACGAATACAGGCCACTGACCCCGAACGTCGAAAGACGCCCCGGGTCAGGACAGCTCCTCCCGGCTTAAGGGTTGAGCCCAGGTGGCTTCCGGTTTGGATTGTTTTTCCAGGCCAGGACACGTCGTGTGGTGCCGAAGCTCTGACGAGAGGGGTGCGGTCTCCGACAGTCGTCGGGTTCTGCTCCTTGTGCTGCGTCTAGATCGCATGCGACCGCGAGGAGGTGAGGGACACATGAGTTCGAGCGATAGTCCGGATCGAAGTCCGAACCGTGTTTCGTCCCGATCCGTTCTCGGGCGCGACGTTCTCGGCTGAGTCGTCGCACACGCTAAGTGCTTACCGGCCAAGCGTTCTGAGATCGGAACCGACCCGGGACGGGACACGTCAGTCCTTTCAGTCCCCGTTGGAATTCTCCCTCTAGGAGGCGATCATGACCGCAGCCCTCTACGACGAAGTCGTCACCGCAGCGCCCGCCCGCACGCTGAGGGTGGTGCGCGACACGGACACGGTTCACGCTCCGATCCACGTGCTGGCGCCCGAGCCCGCGCAACAGGCGCGCCGCAGCGACTACCCGCTGTTCGGCCCGGGCGGCGACCCGCTGGTCAACGGGGCCTGCCGGTTGCTGAGCATCCCGCTGCGTCACGTGTACGCGGCGCTGTGGCGGGTGGGTGTGCTCGAAGTCCGCGCCTGAGCTTTCGACCGCGAGACTGTAACTGGCGACGGGTGCACTCGGCGTCCGCGTCGGCAGTTACAGTCTCGCGGTAAGCTTTACTGGCGTCGATCCGGCCATCACCGGGGAGCCTTCGGAAGAACCGCCGGCCTGGCTTGCCAGAACCGGCTCAGTAGAACCGAACGGGTAGGCCCGTCACAGCCTTTCGATGAGCGGCCGTGCGCGAGCGCGGCAAGCGGGGTGGTACCGCGGCGCTCGCGCAGCCGGCGCGTCGTCGTCCCCAGGGCCTGAGACTGGCACAGGAGACGACGTTTGACCGAGCGCACTTACCCCAAGCTGGCCGGCGGGCCGCCCGACTTCCCGGCGCTCGAGGTCGAGGTGCTGGACTACTGGGCCCGCGACGACACCTTCCGCGCCAGCATCGCCCGCCGCGACGGCTCGCCGGAATACGTGTTCTACGACGGGCCGCCGTTCGCCAACGGCCTGCCGCACTACGGGCACCTGCTCACCGGCTACGTCAAGGACATCGTCCCGCGCTATCGCACCATGCGCGGCTACAAGGTGGAGCGCCGGTTCGGCTGGGACACGCACGGGCTGCCGGCCGAACTCGAGGTCGAGCGCCAGTTGGGCATCACCGACAAATCGCAGATCGACGACATGGGTATCGCCGCCTTCAATGACGCCTGCCGCGCATCGGTGCTGCGCTACACCGACGAGTGGCAGGCCTACGTCACCCGTCAGGCGCGCTGGGTGGATTTCGACAACGACTACAAGACGCTGGACCTGCCCTACATGGAGTCGGTGATCTGGGCGTTCAAACAGCTCTGGGACAAGGGCCTGGCCTACGAGGGCTACCGGGTCCTGCCCTATTGCTGGCGCGACGAAACCCCGCTGTCCAACCACGAATTGCGGATGGACGACGACGTGTACCAGAGCCGCCAGGACCCCGCGCTTACGGTGGGGTTCAAGGTGGTCGGCGGCGCGCTCGATGGGGCGTATCTGCTGGTGTGGACGACGACGCCGTGGACGCTGCCGTCCAACCTCGCCGTCGCCGTCAACCCCGACGTGACGTACGTCGAGGTGCGGTCCGGTGATCGCCGGTTCGTGCTGGCGCAGCCGCGACTGGCCGCCTACGCCCGCGAGCTGGGAGAAGAACCGGAGGTGCTGGGCAGCTGCACCGGCGCCGACCTGCTGGGCACCCGGTATCTGCCGCCGTTCCCGTATTTCATGGACTCGCCCAACGCCTTTCGGGTGCTGGCGGGGGAGTTCGTCACCACCGAGGACGGCACCGGCATGGTGCACATGGCGCCCGCCTACGGCGAGGACGACATGGCCGTCGCGGACGCCGCCGGCATCGCCCCGGTCACCCCGGTCGACTCCAAGGGACGGTTCGATGCCAGCGTCCCGGATTACCAGGGGCAGCACGTCTTTGACGCCAACCCGCAGATCATCCGCGACCTGAAGAACGGCAGCGGTCCCGCCGCGGCCAACGGGGCGGTGCTGCTGCGCCACGAAACCTACGAGCACCCCTACCCGCACTGCTGGCGGTGCCGCAACCCGCTGATCTATCGGGCGGTGTCGTCGTGGTTCGTCGCGGTCACCGAATTCCGGGACCGCATGGTGGAACTCAACCAGCAGATCACCTGGTACCCCGAGCACGTCAAGGACGGCCAGTTCGGCAAGTGGTTGCAGGGTGCCCGCGATTGGTCGATCTCACGAAACAGGTACTGGGGCACCCCGATTCCGGTGTGGAAGTCCGACGATCCGGCCTACCCGCGCATCGACGCTTACGGCAGCCTCGACGAACTGGAGCGCGACTTCGGGGTGCGGCCCACCAACCTGCACCGCCCCTACATCGACGAGCTGACCCGGCCCAACCCCGACGACCCCACCGGTCGCAGCACGATGCGGCGCATCCCCGACGTGCTCGACGTGTGGTTCGACTCCGGGTCCATGCCGTACGCGCAGGTGCACTACCCGTTCGAGAACGGGGAGTGGTTCGACGGCGTCCACAGCGCCGACCCTGACAAGCAGGTCGGCGGCCACTATCCGGGCGACTTCATCGTCGAGTACATCGGGCAGACCCGCGGCTGGTTCTACACGCTGCATGTGCTGGCCACCGCGCTGTTCGACCGGCCCGCCTTCAAAACCTGTGTGGCCCACGGCATCGTGCTGGGCTCCGACGGCCAGAAGATGAGCAAATCGCTGCGCAACTATCCCGACGTGTCCGAGGTGTTCGACCGCGACGGCTCCGATGCCATGCGCTGGTTCCTGATGGCCTCGCCGATCCTGCGCGGCGGCAACCTCATCGTCACCGAGCAAGGCATCCGCGAGGGTGTGCGCCAGGTGCTGCTGCCGTTCTGGAACGCCTACAGCTTCCTGGCCCTGTATGCGCCGAAAGTCGGTGTCTGGCGCACCGATTCGACCCAGGTGCTGGACCGCTACATCCTGGCCAAGCTCGCCGGACTGCGCGACGAGCTGACCCGTGAGATGGACAGCTGTGATATTTCGCGAGCCTGCGAGCAGCTGCGCCAGTTCACCGAGGCGTTGACGAATTGGTATGTGCGACGGTCACGTTCGCGCTTCTGGACCGAAGACGTCGATGCCATCGACACCTTGCACACCGTGCTGGAGGTGACCGCGCGGCTGGCCGCGCCGCTGCTTCCGTCGGTGACCGAGATCGTCTGGCGCGGCCTGACCGGCGAGCGGTCGGTGCACCTGACCGATTGGCCGCAGGCGGGTGACGTGCCCGCCGACCCCGAGCTGGTCGCCGCGATGGATCAGGTCCGCGACGTGTGCTCGGCCGCCTCGTCGCTGCGTAAGGCCAAGAAGCTGCGGGTGCGGCTGCCGCTACCGAAACTCACTGTGGCGGTGGAGAATCCGCAACTCTTGCAGCCGTTCGTCGACCTGATCGCCGACGAGCTCAACGTCAAAAGCGTCGAGCTGACCGATGCGATCGACACCTACGGCTCCTTCGAGCTCACCGTCAACGCGCGGGTGGCCGGCCCGCGGCTGGGCAAGGACGTGCAAGCCGCGATCAAGGCCGTCAAGGCGGGGGAGGGCGTCGTCAATGAAGACGGCACCCTGACCGCCGGTCCCGCGGTCCTGCAACCGGAGGAATACAGCTCGCGGCTGGTCGCCGCCGACCCGGAATTCACCGCGGCGCTGCCCGACGGGGCGGGCCTGGTGGTGCTGGACGGCACCGTGACCCCGGAGCTGGAGGCCGAGGGCTGGGCCAAGGACCGGATCCGCGAACTGCAGGAACTGCGCAAGTCGACGGGCCTGGACGTGTCCGACCGGATTTCGGTGGTCATGTCGGTGCCGCCCGAGCGGGACGACTGGGCGCAGGCGCACCGCGACCTCATCGCGGGGGAGATACTCGCTACCAGTTTTCAATTCGCCGAGCCGGCACCGGACGCCGTCGCTATCGGCGACGGCGTCCGGGTGAGCATCGCCAGAGCCAAGGCCTGAGCCTGAGCCTGAGCCTGAGCCTTTTGGGCCTGAGCCTTTCGGGCCGCGAAAGTGCAACTGGCGACGCATTTCCCGAGTAACGGCGTCGGTAGTCGCACTCTCGTCAGATGTCGGAGGGTTGTGGCAGCCTCCACTTATGGGCGACGGGGAACCGTTTGTGGGTACAGAGGCGCTCCGGGTCGGCGAATTGACGGAGCGCGATCTGCGGCGCTCCTGCACACGGATCTATCGCAACGTCTACCAACGCCGTGGTGGTGACTTCACCGCAAAGGATCGGGCGGTAGCTTCCTGGCTATGGTCGGGTCGGCAGGCGGTGGTCGCCGGAAACTCGGCGGCCGCGCTGCTGGGCGCTGAATGGGTCGATCCGCACGCGCCGGCCGAGCTGATCACCGGCCGCAAGCGACCGCCACCATTGATCGTCACCCGCAATGAGACGTTGCTGCCCGGCGAGATCACCGAGGTTTGTGGTGTGCCAGTGACGTCGCCCGCGCGCACAGCGTTCGACCTGGGACGAAGGACCGGACTCGTGGCTGCGGTCGTAGCAATCGATTCGTTGGCGAGGGCCACGGGGCTAACGGCTGAGTGCGTCGAACCGCTGTTCGGGGCGCACCGCGGCGCCCGCGGCATGACGCAGCTGCGCCGAGCGCTACCGCTCATCGACGCGGGGGCCGAATCGCCCCAGGAGACCAGGACCAGGCTCGTGCTGATGCGCGGGGGTTTGCCCAGGCCGCAGACCCAGATCAACGTGCACAACGTCTGGGGTGCGGTGCTGGCCAGGATCGACATGGGCTGGGAGGAGTGGCTCGTCGGGGTGGAATACGACGGCGCGCAGCACTGGGTGGATCCGCGCATTCGCGCCAACGACATCGAGCGCACCGCGGAACTGGAGCGGCGGGGATGGCGCCTGGTCCGGGTCGGCGCAGACCTGTTACGGCACCGGCCGAGCGTCGTCGTGGACCGGGCAAGGAGTGCTCTGCGCGCCGCCGGCTGCACACTTTGAATGCGAAAGTGCAACTGGCGACACGTTTCTCGAGAAGACCCGTCGCTGGTGACACTCTCGCGGTCAAGGCTTGACGGCGCGCCAGCGCTGCCTGCCCCCGCGCACTTCGACCTCGACGTCGCCAAACCCCGCCGCGCGCAAGCGATCCGGCAACGTCTCCGGCGACACCGTGTTGCAGGTGTCGCGGAAGTGCAGGATCCGGAACCTGGGCGAGGTCACGCTGTCGCTGCCGGCGAACACCCCGCCCGGGCGCAGCACCCGGAACGCCTCGGCGAACAGCCGGTCCTGCAGTTCCATGGTCGGGATGTGGTGCAGCATGGTGAACGACACCACCGAGCTGAACTCGTCGGCCGGCAAACCGGTATCGGTGCCGTCGCCGTTGATGATGCGGGCCCGGTCGCCGTACAGCCTCTGCAGCCGCTCGGCCATCGGGGTGTCGATCTCGACCGAGGTGAGCTGCGGGGTCATGTCGACGAGGGCGTTCAACACGGCGCCGTAGCCGGGCCCGATCTCCAGCGTGTTGTCGCCGAGGTCGATATCGGCGAGTACCCACGGCAGCAACTCCTCTTTGACCGCCATCCGCCAGCGGTCGGAGTTGCAGATGTACTTGTGCGCGAGGTTCATGCCCATAGGGGAAAACCTAGTCCAACCGACCCCTAGCATCGATCCTGTGGAGTCGCGCTGGGTGCTGCACCTGGACATGGACGCGTTCTTCGCTTCCGTCGAGCAACTTACCCGGCCGACCCTGCGCGGTCGGCCGGTGCTGGTCGGCGGTTTGGGTGGCCGCGGCGTGGTGGCCGGCGCCAGCTATGAGGCGCGCGTGTTCGGCGCCCGATCGGCCATGCCCATGCATCAGGCCCGCCGGCTGGTCGGGGTGAGCGCGGTGGTGCTGCCGCCGCGCGGCGTCGTGTACGGGGTGGCCAGCCGCCGGGTCTTCGACACCGTGCGCGCCGTGGTCCCCGTCGTCGAGCAACTCTCCTTCGACGAGGGATTCGGCGAACCCGCACCGCTGGCCGGGGCGTCCGCCGAGGACGTCGAAGCCTTCTGCGAGGACCTGCGCCGACGGGTTCGTGACCAGACCGGGCTGATCGCCTCGGTGGGCGCGGGCTCGGGCAAGCAGATCGCCAAGATCGCCTCCGGACTGGCCAAACCCGACGGGATCCGGGTGGTCCGCCGCGCCGAAGAACGACCGCTGCTCGGCGGATTGCCGGTGCGCCGGCTGTGGGGAATCGGCCCGGTCGCCGACGAGAAGTTGCATCGCCTCGGCATCGAAACCGTAGGGGAGCTGGCCGCGCTGACCGACGCCGAGGCGGCCAACATCCTGGGCGCCACGATCGGGCCGGCGCTGCACCGGCTGGCCCGCGGCATCGATGATCGCCCCGTCGCCGAGCGCGCCGAAGCCAAACAGATCAGCGCCGAGTCGACCTTCGCCGTTGACCTGACCAGCCTGGAGCAGCTGCGCGAGGCGATCGAACCGATCGCCGAGCACGCCCATCACCGCCTGCTGCGCGACGGCCGCGGCGCGCGCACCGTCACGGTCAAGCTGAAGAAATCCGACATGAGCACGCTGACCCGGTCCGCGACCCTGCCGTACGCGACCACCGAGGTCGCCGCGCTGGTCGGCGTGGCCCGCCGGCTGCTGCTCGATCCGCGCGAGATCGGGCCCATTCGCCTTCTCGGCGTGGGGTTTTCGGGGTTGAGCGACGTGCGCCAGGAGTCGCTGTTCCCGGATCTGGAACTGCCGCAGGAGCAACCGGATTCGCACTCCGTCGAAACCGCGACCGAGGCCATGTTCAGCAAGGGGCCCGGCGAAGCCGGCTGGCGGGTGGGGGACGACGTCGGCCACCGCGACCTCGGGCACGGCTGGGTGCAGGGCGCGGGCCACGGCGTGGTCACCGTCCGGTTCGAGACCCGCACCTCCGGCCCGGGCTCGGCGAAGACGTTTCCCGCCGCCGGCGACGAGCTGGTGCGCGCCAATCCGGTCGATTCGCTGGACTGGCCGGATTACGTCGGCGGGCTGCAAGCCGACGCTGTGTCAGCCCCACCGGCCGACGACGTCGGCGACGGGTAGCCGGGCGGCCAGCGCGGCGATCAGCAAGACGCGCGCCTGCGACGGCCGCAGCCCGGGCACCATCACCGCCCCGGCGGCCGCCATGTCGTGCCCGGGGCCGTAGCTCGCGCCGACCCGCCCGCCGGGAACCCGGGTGGACACCGCGACGACGATCCCGTCGCCGCAGTGCCGGCGCACCGCGTCGACCACCGCGGGCCCGGCGTTCCCCGAACCCAGCGCCTCGAGGACCACGGCCCGCGCCCCGGCGGCCACGCAGGCGTCGAGCGCCACCGCGTCGCTGCCCAGGTAGGCCGCGACGATGTCGACCCGCGGCGCCGGCGCGGCGCGCAGATCGCCGAGGTACGGCCGCGTCTTGGGGCCAGCCAGCGTCACGTCACCGGCGACGGTGCCGAGCAGCCGACCGGTGAAGCCGCCGAGGTCCTCGGTGGCCACCTTGCACATGCCCAACGGCTGCAGCACCCGGCCCGCGAAACACATCACCACGCCCAGGCCGCGGGCGGCGGGACTGGCCGCCACGGCCAGGGCGTCGCGCACATTCGCCGGACCGTCAGCGTCGGGGGCGTCGGCGCTGCGCATGGCGCCGGTCAGCACGATCGGCGCATCGCCGGCATAGGTGAGATCGAGCCACAGGGCGCTTTCCTCCATGGTGTCGGTGCCATGCAGGACGACCACGCCGTCGGCGCCGTCGCCGAGCGCGGCCGTCACCGCGTCGCGAATCCGGTCCCAGTCGGCCAGCGTCAGCTCCGAGCTGTCGACTGCCAGCAGGTCGACGACGTCCACGTCGTGATCCCCGCGGAAGGGCGCCGTCAGATCCGCCCCGCTGTAGGAGGGCCGGTGCACCCCGTCGGCGCCGGTGCCGGTCGATATCGTGCCCCCGGTGGCGATCACGGTGAGGCGGGCCATGTTCGAATCATCGCGCATCGCCGCCGCGCGCACATCGCTGGCCCGCGCGGGGCGGTAGGGGATGATGGGAGAGTGCCTGAAGAACCAACGGGATCGACTGAGCCGGTGACCTCGGCCGACGCGGCGGCCACCGACCCGCGGCGGCCGCAGCGCCGGCTGCGCCTGCTGCTGTCGGTCGCGGCGATAGTCCTGGCGCTGGACGTCGTCACCAAGGTGCTCGCCGTCAAGCTGTTGCCTCCCGGCCAGCCGGTGCCGATCATCGGTGACACGGTGACCTGGACCCTGGTGCGCAATTCGGGTGCCGCGTTCTCGATGGCGACCGGTTACACCTGGATGCTGACCCTGATCGCGACGGGTGTGGTGGTCGGCATCTTCTGGATGGGCCGGCGGCTGGTGTCACCCTGGTGGGCGGTGGGCCTGGGTTTGATCCTCGGCGGCGCCATGGGCAACCTGGTCGACCGTTTCTTCCGGGCCCCCGGACCGCTGCGCGGCCACGTCGTCGACTTCCTCTCGGTCGGTTGGTGGCCGGTGTTCAATGTCGCCGATCCCTCGGTGGTCGGCGGCGCCATCCTGCTGGTGGTGCTGTCGATCTTCGGTTTCGACTTCGACTCGGTCGGGCGGCGCCACGCCGACGACGACTCCCCGGGCCGGCGGCGCAAGGCCGACGATGACATCGGGGGCGCCGAGGACAGCGCGGGTGAGTGACCGCTCGATGCCGGTCCCGGAGGGGCTGGCGGGCATGCGTGTCGACGCCGGGCTGGCCCGCATGCTGGGACTGTCGCGCAGCGCGGCGGCGGCCCTGGCCGAAGACGGCGGCGTCGAACTGGACGGGGTGCAGGCCGGCAAGTCCGATCGGCTGACCGGCGGCGCGTGGCTGCAGGTGCGCCTGCCCGAGGCGCCGGATCCGCCGCAGAACACACCGGTCGACATCGAGGGCATGACCATCCTGTATTCCGACGACGACATCGTCGCGGTCGACAAGCCGGCGGCGGTGGCCGCCCACGCGTCGGTGGGCTGGACCGGACCGACGGTGCTCGGCGGCCTGGCCGCCGCCGGCTATCGGATCACCACGTCGGGTGTGCCCGAGCGGCAGGGCATTGTGCATCGCCTCGACGTGGGAACGTCCGGGGTGATGGTGGTGGCGCTGTCCGAGCGCGCCTACACCGTGCTCAAGCGGGCGTTCAAGCAGCGCACCGTCGACAAGCGCTACCACGCGCTGGTGCAGGGACATCCGGATCCGTCCAGCGGGACCATCGACGCGCCGATCGGACGTCACCGCGGCGGTGAGTGGAAGTTCGCGGTCACCAAGGACGGCCGGCACAGCCTGACCCACTATGACACCGTGGAGGCCTTCGTCGCCGCCAGCCTGCTCGACGTCCATCTGGAAACCGGGCGCACCCACCAGATCCGGGTGCACTTCTCCGCGCTGCACCACCCGTGCTGCGGCGACCTGGTCTACGGCGCCGACCCCAAGCTCGCGAAAAGGCTTGGGCTGGAACGTCAATGGCTGCACGCCCGCTCGCTGTCGTTCGCCCACCCGGGCGACGGGCGGCGGATCGAGATCGTCAGCCCCTACCCGCCCGACCTGCAGCACGCGCTGGACGTGCTGCGCGACGAGGGCTGACCGGTCACTGCGGTTTGCGGGCCTCGACGAGCACCCGAGTCGAGTACGTGACGAACGGCCCGTCGGCCTCGATGCGCTCGTGCAGTTCGGCCAGCCGGTCGCGGTAGCGCCGCACGGTGAAGTCCGGCACCGTCCAGACCACCTTGCGCAGGAAGTAGACGACGGCGCCGATGTCGAAGAACTCGGCGCGCATCCGCTCCATCCGCAGATCCACGATCCGCAGCCCGGCGGCCTCGGCCTGGGCGCGCACGGTGTCGGGGTGAAACTCTGCCCATTTCTCCGGCTGCGGCCCGATGAAGTACTCGACCAGCTCGGCCATCGTGGCGGGGCCGATGTGTTGTGCGAAGTAGGTGCCGCCGGGCCGGAGCACCCGAAGGATCTCGGACCACCAGACGGAGATCGGGTGGCGCGTGGTCACCAGGTCGAACGCCGCATCGGCAAACGGCAGCGGCGGCTCATCCCGGGTCGCGACGACCACGGCGCCCAGCGGATGCAGGCGTCGGGTGGCCAGGGCCGCGTTGGGAGGCCACGTCTCGATGGCCGCCATGGTGGGCGGGAACGGTGCCGCGCCGGAGAGCACCTCCCCGCCTCCGGTGTGGATGTCCAGCGCGGCCGCCACCGTCGCCAATCGGCCGCTCAGCAGGCGCTGGTAGCCCCAGGACGGGCGTTCCTCGGTCGCCCGGCCGTCCAGCCAGGAGAAGTCCCAGCCGTCGACGGGCGCGGTGTCGGCCTCGCTGATCAGCTCGTCAAATGTGCGCCCCATGCAGGCATGGTAGGCACTGTTCCGGGCGGCGGAGCGATCAGACCGTTGCCGTGGTGTCGCCCGTCGCGGTCTCGGTAACCAACGGCGCGGGCGCTGATGTCCTAGGTTGGCGTTATGACGTACGTCACATCACTCATCAGGAGCGAACGCCGATGAACCTTGGTGACTTAACGAACCTGGTGGAGAACTCGCTGGGGAACCTGGTGGAAAAACCGCTGGCGGCGGTCTCTCACATCGTCAACACCCCGAACTCGGCCGGGCGGTATCGGCCGTTCTATCTGAGGAATCTGCTCGACGCGGTGCAGGGCCGCACGCTCGAGGAGGCCGTCGAGGGCAAGACCGCCCTGATCACCGGGGGATCATCGGGCATCGGCGAGGCCGCCGCGAAGAAGATCGCCGAAGCCGGCGGCGCGGTGGTGCTGGTGGCCCGCACGCGGGAAAACCTCGAGAGGGTCGCCGCTGAAATCCGAGCGATCCGCGGTGGGACCGCCCACGTCTATCCGTGCGACCTGTCCGACATGGACGCCATCGCCGCGATGGCCGATCAAGTGCTCGACGATCTCGGCGGCGTCGACATCCTGATCAACAACGCGGGGCGGTCGATTCGACGTTCGCTGGAGCTGTCCTACGACCGGATCCACGATTATCAGCGGACCATGCAGCTGAACTACCTCGGCGCGGTCCAGCTGATCCTCAAGTTCATCCCCGGGATGCGCGAGCGAGGATTCGGGCAGGTGCTCAACGTCTCCTCGGTCGGCGTGCAGACTCGGGCGCCCCGCTTCGGGGCCTACATCGCCAGCAAGGCCGCGCTGGACAGCCTGTGCGACGCGCTGCAGGCCGAGACCGTGAACGACGGCGTTCGGTTCACCACCGTGCACATGGCGCTGGTGCGCACGCCGATGATCAGCCCGACCGCGCTCTACGACAAATTCCCGGCGCTGACGCCCGAGCAGGCGGCCGGGGTGATCACGGACGCGATCGTGCACCGGCCCCGCCGGGCCAGCTCACCGTTCGGCCAGTTCGCCGCCGTCGCCGATGCGGTCAACCCGGCGGTGATGGACCGGGTGCGCAACCGCGCGTTCGCCATGTTCGGCGACTCGCACGCCGCAAAGGGTGGTGAATCGACAACCGACACAACCGAACTCGACAGACGAAGCGAAACGTTCGTGCGGGCGACCCGAGGGATACATTGGTGAGATATGAGCCTTCCAAAACCTGACATTCAGACCACCGTCGTCATCACCGGCGCCTCATCGGGCATCGGCGCCGAACTGGCTCGCGGACTGGCCAACCGCGGCTTCCCGCTGCTGCTGGTGGCGCGGCGCCGCGACCGCCTCGACGAGCTGGCCAACGAGGTGGGCAAGGAATACTCGGTCGGCGTCGAGGTGCTGCCGCTGGATCTCGGCGACGGCCAGGCCCGCGCCAAACTGGCGAACCGGCTGCGCGCCGAGCCGATCGCCGGGCTGTGCAACAGCGCCGGCTTCGGCACCAGCGGGGTCTTCCACGAGCTGCCGGTGGAACGCGAGAGTGAGGAGGTCATCCTCAACGCGCTGGCGTTGATGGAACTCACCCACGCGGCCTTGCCCGGCATGGTCGAGCGTGGTGCCGGCGCGGTGCTGAACATCGCGTCGATCGCGGGTTTTCAGCCGGTTCCGTACATGGCCGTGTATTCGGCAAGCAAGGCGTTCGTGCAGACGTTCTCCGAAGCCGTTCACGAGGAGCTGCACGGAACCGGGGTGTCGGTCACCTGTCTGTGCCCGGGGCCGGTGCCGACCGAGTGGGCCGAGATCGCCAACGCCGAGCGGTTCAGCATTCCGCTCGCGCAGGTCTCGCCGCGCGACGTGGCCGAGGCGGCGATCGGCGGCATGCTCTCCGGCAGGCGGACGGTGGTGCCCGGCGTGGTGCCCAAGGTGGTCAGCACGGGCGGCCGATTCGCGCCGCGCAGCCTGCTGTTGCCCGGCATCCGGATCGGCAACCGATTCCGCGGCGGGCCCAAGCGCTGAGTTACGGCCTTATCGCGGCCGCCCAGTCTCACGGGTCACCTCCGTCTCTCCGCCGGACGAATGGTGAAATGCCCACCTCTGAGCGACAAATCGGTTGTCGCGCGCGTGGTCTCGGTCAGTGCGCGCCCGTCTCCTGTTGTCGCTGATAGGCGGGCAAACGACGATGTCCCCCCGCATTGCGGCCGGAGTGACGGATGTGACGAGGGGCTAGGCTCGATCGATGGCTGCCGTGGAGATGACCGCCGACCTACCGATGAGCCCCCAGCAGATGTGGGATCAGGTGTCCGATCTGTCGGACCTGGGCGACTGGCTGGTTTTACACGAAGGCTGGCGCAGCGAATTGCCCGACGAGCTGAGCGAGGGAACCGAAGTCGTCGGCGTCGCGCGGGCGAAGGGCTTCCGCAACCGGGTGACGTGGACGGTGACCAGATGGGACCCGCCGCACGAGGTCGCGATGTCGGGATCGGGCAAAGGCGGGGCCAAATACGCCGTCTCCCTCACCGTGCGACCCGCCGGTGAGGGATCGATGCTGGGTCTGCGCCTGGAGCTGGGCGGGCGGGCGTTGTTCGGTCCGGTGGGCGCCGCCGCGGCCCGCGCGGTCAAAGGCGACGTGCAGAAGTCGTTGAGGAACTTCGTCGAGTTGTACGGATAGCACCGGTGGCGATCGCAAGCGCGGCGGGTCGCCACCAATCAAAACCCAGACACACTCGCCCGACACGCCCGGATGCGTCGGTGCTCAGTCATAGACTGGCCTCCCTATGAACCACTCGTCCTTCGTGCACCTGCATAACCACACCGAGTACTCGATGTTGGACGGTGCCGCGAAGATCACGCCGATGCTCGCCGAGGTGGACCGGCTCGGAATGCCCGCGGTCGGGATGACCGACCACGGAAACATGTTCGGCGCCAGCGAGTTCTACAACGTCGCGACCAAGGCGGGGATCAAGCCGATCATCGGCGTCGAGGCGTATATCGCTCCCGCTTCTCGCTTCGATACCCGGCGGATCCTGTGGGGCGACCCGGGCCAGAAGTCCGACGACGTTTCGGGCAGCGGCTCCTACACGCACCTGACCATGGTGGCCGAGAACGCCACCGGCCTGCGCAACCTGTTCAAGCTGTCCTCGCTGGCGTCCTTCGAGGGCCAGCTCGGCAAGTGGTCGCGGATGGATGCCGAGATCATCGCCGAGCACGCCGCGGGCATCATCGCCACCACCGGGTGCCCTTCGGGTGAGGTGCAGACCCGCCTCCGGCTGGGCCAGGACCGCGAGGCGCTGGAGTCGGCGGCCAAGTGGCGCGAGATCTTCGGCGCCGACAACTACTTCCTCGAGCTGATGGACCACGGGCTGTCCATCGAGCAGCGGGTCCGCGAAGGGCTGCTGGAGATCGGCCGCACGCTGGGCATCCCGCCGCTGGCCACCAACGACTGCCACTACGTCACCCGCGACGCCGCCCACAACCACGAGGCGCTGTTGTGCGTGCAGACCGGCAAGACGCTCTCGGACCCCAACCGGTTCAAGTTCGACGGCGACGGCTACTACCTGAAGTCGGCCGCCGACATGCGCCGAATCTGGGACGACGAGGTTCCCGGTGCCTGCGATTCCACCCTGCTCATCGCCGATCGGGTGCAGCCCTACGACGAGGTGTGGGCGCCGCGCGACCGGATACCGATCTTCCCGGTGCCCGAGGGGCACGACCAGGCGACCTGGCTGCACCACGAGGTGATGGCCGGACTGCGGCGGCGGTTCGGCTCCGGCGTCGGCCAGGACTACATCGATCGGGCCGAGTATGAGATCAAGGTCATCTGCGACAAGGGTTTCCCCTCGTACTTCTTGATCGTCGCCGACCTGATCAATTACGCCCGCTCGGTCGACATCCGGGTGGGGCCGGGGCGTGGTTCGGCGGCGGGCTCGTTGGTGGCCTACTCGCTGGGCATCACCAACATCGACCCTATTCCGCATGGTCTGCTGTTCGAGCGCTTCCTCAACCCGGAACGTCCGTCGGCGCCCGACATCGACATCGACTTCGACGACCGTCGTCGTGGCGAGATGGTGCGCTATGCCGCCGACAAGTGGGGCTCCGACCGCGTCGCGCAGGTCATCACCTTCGGCACCATCAAAACCAAAGCGGCCCTCAAGGATTCGGCGCGAATCCACTACGGCCAGCCCGGGTTCGCCATCGCCGACCGGATCACCAAGGCGCTGCCGCCGCCGATCATGGCCAAGGACATCCCGCTGTCGGGCATCACCGATCCCGCCCACGAGCGGTACAAGGAGGCCGCCGAGGTCCGCGGCCTGATCGAAACCGACCCCGACGTGCGCACCATCTACCAGACCGCCCGCGGCCTGGAAGGCCTGATCCGCAACGCCGGCGTGCACGCGTGCGCGGTGATCATGAGCAGCGAGCCGCTGACCGAGGCCATCCCGCTGTGGAAGCGGCCGCAGGACGGGGCCATCATCACCGGCTGGGACTACCCGTCGTGTGAGGCCATCGGCCTGCTGAAGATGGACTTCCTGGGCCTGCGCAACCTGACGATCATCGGCGACGCCCTGGATAACATCAAGGCCAACAGGGGAATTGACCTCGACCTGGAATCCGTTCCGTTGGATGACAAACCCACCTACGAGCTGCTGGGCCGCGGCGACACCCTGGGTGTGTTCCAGCTCGACGGCGGGCCGATGCGCGATCTGCTGCGCCGCATGCAGCCCACCGAGTTCAACGACATCGTCGCCGTGCTGGCGCTGTATCGCCCCGGGCCGATGGGGATGAACGCCCACAACGACTACGCCGACCGCAAGAACGGCCGACAGCCGATCAAGCCGATTCACCCGGAACTCGAGGAACCGCTGCGCGAAATCCTTTCCGAGACTTACGGTTTGATCGTCTACCAAGAGCAGATCATGTTCATCGCCCAGAAGGTCGCCTCCTACACCATGGGTAAGGCCGACGCGCTGCGCAAAGCGATGGGCAAGAAGAAGCTCGAGGTGCTCGAGGCCGAATACAAGGGCTTCTGCGAGGGCATGACCACCAGCGGATTCTCCGAAAAAGCGGTGAAGGCGTTGTGGGACACCATCCTTCCGTTCGCCGGGTATGCGTTCAACAAGTCGCACGCGGCCGGCTACGGCCTGGTCTCGTATTGGACCGCCTACCTGAAGGCCAACTATCCGGCCGAGTACATGGCCGGGCTGCTGACCTCGGTGGGTGACGACAAGGACAAGGCCGCCGTCTACCTGGCCGACTGCCGCAAGCTGGGCATCACGGTGTTGCCGCCCGACGTCAACGAGTCGCTGGTGAACTTCGCCTCGGTCGGAACGGACATCCGCTTCGGGTTGGGCGCGGTGCGCAATGTCGGCGCCAACGTGGTGGGTTCGCTGATCGGCACCCGCAACGGCAAGGGCAAGTTCACCGACTTCTCGGACTACCTGAACAAGATCGACATCGCGGCCTGCAACAAGAAGGTCACCGAGTCCCTGATCAAGGCCGGAGCCTTCGACTCGCTCGGTCATGCCCGCAAGGGGCTTTTCCTGGTGCACACCGACGCCGTCGATTCCGTGCTGGGCACCAAGAAGGCCGAGGCGATAGGCCAGTTCGACCTGTTCGGCGGGGACGGCAGTGGCCCCGAAGACTCGGTGTTCACCATCAAGGTGCCCGACGACGAGTGGGAGGACAAGCACAAGCTCGCGCTGGAGCGGGAGATGCTGGGGCTCTATGTGTCCGGGCATCCGCTCAACGGGGTGGCGCACCTGCTGGCCGCGCAGGTGGACACCCAGATCCCGGCCATCCTCGACGGCGATGTGGCCAACGAGACCCAGGTGCGGGTGGGCGGTATCCTCGCGTCGGTCAACCGGCGGGTCAACAAGAACGGGATGCCTTGGGCGTCAGCGCAATTGGAGGACCTCACCGGTGGCATCGAGGTGATGTTCTTTCCGCACGCGTATTCCAGCTACGGCGCCGACATCGCCGACGACACCGTCGTGCTGATCAACGCCAAGGTGGCCATCCGCGACGATCGGATCAGCCTGATCGCCAACGAGCTTGTGGTGCCCGATTTTTCCACCCTCCAGGTGAACCGGCCGATCGCGGTCAGCCTGCCCACCCGGCAGTGCACCATCGACAAGGTCAGCGCGCTCAAGCAGGTGCTGGCCCGGCACCCGGGAACCTCGCAGGTGCATCTGCGGCTGGTCAGCGGGGACCGGATCACCACGCTGGAACTCGATGCGTCGCTTCGGGTGACGCCGTCGCCGGCGTTGATGGGGGACCTCAAGGAACTGCTCGGCCCGGGCTGCCTGGGCGGCTAGCGGCGACTACGCGGGCTAGTCACCGCCGAGTGTGCGGCCTGCCGCACACTGGCGTCCGACGGTGCGGCTGCCCGCACACTCGCCGGGGGGCGGGAGCGGACCGGGTCCGGCATCGCCGTGTGCGTCATGGCAGGTCCACCCTTACGATGACGCTGTCCGGCCACACCCCGCGGTCACGGGCGCGTCGCAGCTTCTCGCGTGCGCACAGATCTCGGTGCACGTTGGTGACGCCCGGGACCTTGATCAGCGGGACGATGTTCCATTGCCAGCCGTACCGCCGCCGCAGCACGCGGTTCGCGCGCTCGGCGTCGGCGCCGGACAGAACGGTGGCACGGCCCGCCACAGCCGTCGCGCCCGGGCGGACCCGGCCCCGGTAGTCGCAGGGCGCGAGTTCGACGTCGCCGCGCGCCGCCAGGCGCCTGGTCTTCGGGCCCGCCTTGGTCCGGAACAGCAACCCGCCGCCGTCGAACGCGAACCAGATGGGCGTGTCAACGGGGGTGCCGTCGCGGCGAAACGACCGGAGCAGGGCGTAGCGAGAACCATTCAGTTCCGCTCGTGAGGTGATAGCCATGACCACAGTCAAGGGCTTAGAGTTGGCTCTAAGTCAAGGATCGGATTCTCGGGAGCTGCGATGGCCGGTGGCCGCACGATCGGGGAGATATCCCGCGAAACCGGGGTCGCCGCGACGACCCTGCGCTACTACGAGCAGATCGGCCTGGTGCCCGAGCCGACGCGGCTGGGCGGTCAGCGCCGCTATGACGACTCGATTCTGTCCCGGCTCGAGGTGATCGCGCTGTGCAAGGCCGCGGGGTTCTCGCTCGACGAGATCGCGCTGCTCTTCGCCGACGACGCCCCGGGCCGGCCGGCCAGCCGTGGCCTCGCCGAGGCCAAACTCGCCGAGATCGACGCCCAGATGGAGTCGCTGGCCCGGGCCCGGGCCGTCATCGAGTGGGGGATGCGCTGCACCTGTCCGTCAATTGACACCTGTACCTGTGGCATTCACCCACCCCACCCATCCAAGGAGCGGTCATGAGCCAGCGGCACCCCCTCGCCGTGCAGAACTTCTCGCACATCTGCATCGGCGTCTCGGACATCGAGGCGTCCCTGGCCTTCTACACCGCGGTGCTGGGCATGGACGTCGTCTTCGACGTCGAACTCGAGGGCGCCGGGCTGGACTCGGTCACCGGCGGCGCCGCCCAGCAGGGCCGCATGATCGGCGGGCTGATCGGGGCCGCGATGGTCGAGTTGCTCTCGCTGGGTGCGGTGCCCGAGTGCCCCAGCGGCCCCCACCTGGGATACACCAACATCTCGTTCCGGGTCGACGATCTCGACGCGACCTACGACGCCGTGGCACGCCTGCACCCCGGCGTCCGCGCCGACGCGCCCGTCGACATCGGGGGAGTGCGCATGTTCTTCATCTACGACCCCGACGGCACGCCCATCGAGCTGCTGGAACTGCCCGCCGGTGTGACGACCACGGTGCAGCTCTGGCGCCCCCAAACCTGAACCGGGCCGGAACCGGCCGATACGTCCCGTGCCCCTTGACGCGGACGTACGCTCACCGAAGGCAGTGCTCATGTGGCTCCGAGGAGGACGGAAATGACGACAGCCGAGCATCCGGCCACTTTGTGCGAGGCGTTCCAGCGCACCGCCGCGATCGAACCGGATGCCGTCGCGCTCCGCACACCCGGTGACACCCAGACGCTGACGTGGCGAGAGCTCGCGACGCAGGTGCGCAAGGTCGCCGCCGGTTTGGCGGGTTTGGGGGTGCGCCGCGGCGACACGGTGTCGCTGATGATGGCCAACCGGATCGAGTTCTACCCCTTCGAGATCGGCGCCCAACACCTTGGCGCCGCATCGTTTTCGGTCTACAACACGTTGCCGCCCGAGCAGCTGACGTATCTGTTCGACAATGCCGGCACCAAGGTCGCGATCTGCGAGGCGCAGTACGTGGACCGCATCCGTGCCAGCGGCGCACCCATCGAGCGCATCGTGTGCATCGACGGCTCGCCCCCCGGCACCATCTCGGTGGACGACCTGTACACCGCCGCGCCAACGGATTTCGACTTCGAGTCCACCTGGCGGGTGGTGCAAACCGACGATGTCGCCACGCTCATCTACACCTCCGGGACCACCGGAAACCCGAAGGGCGTGGAGATGACCCACGCCAATCTGCTGTTCGAGGCGTATGCCCTGGACGCCGTCCTGCCGAGCCGGTTCGGCGACCGGGTCACGTCGTTTCTGCCGACGGCGCACATCGCCGACCGGGTGATGGGCCTGTACAGCCTGGAGGTGTTCGGCGCCCTGGTGACCGTGGTCTCCGACCCGCGCGCCATCGCCGCCGCGCTGGCCGACGCGCGGCCCACGGTGTGGGGAGCGGTGCCGCGGGTATGGGAAAAGCTCAAGGCCGGAATCGAATTCACGATCGCCAGCGAGAAGGACGACGTTACGCGCCAGGCACTGCAGTGGGCGATGTCGGTGGCCGCCAAGCGCGCCGCCGCCCTGGTGGCCGGTGCGGCGATACCGGATGACCTGGCCGCCGAGTGGGCCAAGGCCGACGAGCTGGTGTTGTCGAAACTGCGCGAGCGGCTCGGCTTCGGCGAACTCCGCTGGGCGGTCTCGGGTGCGGCGCCGATCCCCAAGGAGACGCTGGCCTTCTTCGCCGGCATCGGCATTCCGATCGCCGAGGTCTGGGGGATGTCGGAGCTGAGCTGCGTCGCCACCGTCAGCCATCCCCGCGAGGCGCGGCTGGGCTCCGTCGGCAAGCTGCTCCCCGGGCTCGCGGGCAAGATCGCCGACGACGGGGAGTTTCTGGTGCGCGGCCCGCTGGTGATGAAGGGCTACCGCAAGGAGCCGGCGAAGACGGCCGACGCGATCGACGCCGACGGGTGGCTGCACACCGGCGACATCCTGGAGGCCGACGCGCAGGGCTACCTGCGGGTGGTGGACCGGAAAAAGGAGCTGATCATCAATGCGGCCGGAAAAAACATGTCACCGGCCAACATTGAGAACTCCATCCTGGCCGCGTGCCCGATGGTCGGGGTGATGATCACGATCGGCGACGGACGCCCGTACAACACCGCGCTCCTGGTCTTCGATGCCGACTCCGTCGGCCCGCATGCCGCCCAACGCGGACTGTCCGACGCCTCACCCGCCGCGCTCGCGGCCGACCCGGAGGTCGTCGCGCAGATCGCCGCGGGGGTGGCGGCGGGCAACGCGAAACTCTCGCGGGTGGAACAGATCAAACGGTTCCGGATCTTGCCCACGCTGTGGGAACCGGGTGGTGACGAGATCACGCTGACGATGAAGCTCAAGCGCAAGCCGATCATGGCGAAATACGCCGAGGAGATCGAGCAGCTCTACGCGGATGACCCGCATCCGGAGGTGCACGAACCTTCCGATGCCGCGACGGTGCAGCCGGCATGACCGGCGGCCCGGCGGGCCGCGCCCGCGAGATCGGTCGGGTCGGAGTGCGAAAGATGCTGCAGCGCAGCGGACTTGTCGAGGAATCGACGTCACCGCTGTCGACGGACCCGGCCGAGGTCGCCCAACTGTTGGGCGCGCCATGGTACGGCGAGCGGCTGGGTAAGCTCGCCGACGAGCTCGGGCGCGACCTTCCCGCCGTGCGCGCCGAGTCGGCAGGCTACTTGCGGGAGATGGCGCCCTCGCTGGACGACCGCGCTGTGCAGGCCTGGCGCAGCTTCAGTTGCTGGCTGATGCGGGCCTACGACGTGCTGACCGACGAGGATCAGATCGCGGCGCTGCGCAAACTGGATCGCAAAGCGACTCTGGCGTTTGCCTTTTCGCATCGCTCTTATCTGGACGGGCTGCTGCTGCCCGAGGTGATCCAGGCCAACCGGCTCTCACCCGCACTCACCTTCGGCGGCGCCAACTTGAACTTCTTCCCGATGGGTGCCTGGGCCAAGCGAACCGGGACGATCTTCATCCGGCGTCAGACGAAAGACATTCCCGTCTACCGCTTCGCCTTGCGCGCCTACGCCGCGCAGCTGGTGCAAAACCACGCCAACCTGACGTGGTCCATCGAAGGCGGCCGGACCAGGACGGGCAAGCTGCGGCCCCCCGTGTTCGGCATCCTGCGGTACATCGCCGACGCGGTCGACGAAATCGACGGCCCCGAAGTGTATTTGGTGCCGACCTCGATCGTGTACGACCAGCTGCACGAGGTGGAAGCCATGACCACCGAGGCCTACGGCGCGACGAAGCGGCCCGAAGACTTTCGCTTCCTGATCCGGCTGGCGCGCCAGCAGGGTGAGCGGCTCGGCCGCGCCTACCTCGACTTCGGCGAACCGCTGCCGCTGCGCAAGCGGCTCGAGGAGCTGCGCGCCGAGGAGTCCGGCACCAGCACCGGGATCGAACGCATCGCGCTGGACGTCGAGCACCGGATCAACCGCGCCACGCCCGTCACCCCGACCGCGGTGGTGAGCCTCGCGCTGCTGGGCGCCGACCGCTCACTGTCCATCAGCGAGGTGCTGGCCACCGTGCGGCCGCTGGCGAGCTATATCGCGGCGCGCAACTGGACGGTGGCCGGCGCCGCCGACCTGACGAATCGCTCCACCATCCGCTGGACCCTGCACCAGCTGGTGGCCTCCGGCGTCGTCAGCGTGTACGACGCCGGCACCGAACCGGTCTGGGGTATCCGGGCCGAGCAGCACCTGGTCGCCGCGTTCTACCGCAACGCCGCCATCCACATCGTGGTCGACCGCGCGATCGCCGAGACGGCATTGCTGGCCGCCATCGAAGACGCCGAGGGTTCGATGGAAGGTCTGGTGCAGCCGACGGCCGTGCGTGACGAGGCGCTGCGCCTGCGCGAGTTGCTGAAATTCGAGTTCCTGTTCTCGGCGCGCGCGCAGTTCGAGAAGGAACTCGCCGACGAGGTGCGCCTGATCGGGCGGGTGGAAGACACCCGCAAGGCGGCCAGCGCGGCCGACATGCGCGGCCTGCTGGAAAAGGCCGACGTCCTGCTGGCGCACCTCGTGCTGCGCCCCTTTCTCGACGCGTACCACATCGTCGCCGACCGGCTCGCCGCCTACGAGGACGAATCGTTCGACGAGGACGCGTTTCTCGCGGAGTGCCTCGAGGTCGGCAAGCAGTGGGAGTTGCAACGCAGGATCACCAGCGCCGAGTCGAGGTCGATGGAGTTGTTCAAGACGGCGCTGCGATTGGCGCGGCACCGTGAGCTGGTCGACGGCGTCGAGGAGGCGGATATCGCCCGACGCCGACGCGAATTCGCCGAGGAGATCGCCATCGCCGTCCGCCGGGTCAACACCATCGCGGAGCTGGCCAGGACGCGCTGATCACCCGTTCACCCGGCGCCGGGGTTCACGGGCCGTTAACGTTTGGTCGCGATAGTGCGTTGGCCCTATCGGTAAAGCGAGGATCTGATGAGTGACGAATCCAGCGGGCCGACCCGCCCCCTGATCGGGTACATCACCCATGACATCGCGCCGCAGATCACCCCCGCGCCGATCGGGCGGACGTGGATGTCCCAGATGCGTGAGGGGTGGCCCCACCGATGCCTGCCGATGCTCATCGCCAATCAGAGCGGCTGGGAGGTGCGCAACCGGAACGCCTTCACCGCGACATGGATGGGCGGGGACGACCGCACGAGCCTGATGATCGCGCCCGACACCCGCGAAAGCGGCCAGTTCCTGCCCTCCAGCCACTTCGGCTACGGCATCTTGACCTGGCATCTGCCGATGCTGTTTCGCACCCCGCCCGGCTACAACCTGTTGGTGCGCGGGCCGGCGAACCATCCGAAAGACGCCATCTCTTCGTTGGAAGGTATCGTCGAAACCGATTGGTCCAGTTCGAGTTTCAGCATCAATTGGAAATTCACCCGAGAGTTCATGCCGGTGCGGTTCGAGGTCGACGAGCCGATCTGCATGATCGTTCCGCAACGCCGGGCCGAGCTGGAAGAGTTCGCGCCCGAACTCAGGCCCATCGAGTCGGACGAAGAACTGCACAACAAGCACGAGTTCTTCCTCGGCTCGCGGGGCGCGCTGGGCCGCGAACAGGAAGCGGCGGACGGCGCCGCGAACGAGCGCGTGCCGTGGCAGGGCAATTACACCCGGGGCAGGCATAGCGATGGCGACTCCGGGGCGGACGACCACCAGACGCGGCGCCACCTTCGTTCGTTCGCTGCGCCCCAACCCGAGAACCGGGCCTAACGCGACGTCACCGCGCGGTGCACCCGCCGGCCGCCGCGCGGTGCGCCACGGCTGGCCCACGACGAAAGCCGTTCGGGCCTGTGCCCGCCGCACCGTAACCGGTGGGGCGTGTGCGGCCAATGTGGCGAAGCCACCGGACCGCACGTCGCACGCCGCGCTTAAAGTTGGTGGCATGCCGCTTACCGGAGAGTACGAGCCGTCGCCCGTGGATTGGTCACGCGAGCAAGCTGACAAATACGCCGAGTCGGGGGGAGCCGAGGCCGCCGACATGAAGGGCAAGCCGATCATCCTGCTGACCACGATCGGCGCCAAGACCGGCAAACTCCGCAAGACACCGCTGATGCGGGTCGAGCACGACGGCCAGTACGCGGTCGTCGCCTCCCTCGGCGGGGCGCCGAAGCACCCGGTCTGGTACCACAACATCAAGAAGAACCCCCTGGTCGAGCTGCAGGACGGCTCCGACACCCGCGATTACGACGCTCGGGAGGTCTTCGGCGACGAAAAGGCCACCTGGTGGCAGCGCGCCGTCGAGGCGTTTCCCGACTACGCCGACTATCAGACCAAGACCGAGCGCCAGATCCCGGTGTTCGTGCTGACCCCGGTCGGCTGAATTCCGGGGTTGGTCAGCTGGCATGGCACCATTAATCAGTGTCCGCTGAATTGAGCCCGAGCATGTCGCCGCTGCCTCTGACTTCCGCGGCCGACATCGACACCGCGGCCAAGCGGATCGCGGCCGTCGTGACACCGACCCCGTTGCAGTTCAGCGACCGACTGTCCGCGATCACCGGAGCGCGGGTCTACCTCAAGCGCGAAGACCTGCAGATCGTGCGCTCCTACAAACTTCGGGGCGCCTACAATCTGCTGGTTCAGCTGTCCGAAGCGGAGCTGGCCGCGGGCGTGGTGTGCTCGTCGGCGGGCAATCACGCCCAGGGCTTCGCCTACGCGTGCCGGATGTTGCAGGTGCACGGCCGCGTCTACGTGCCCGCGAAGACGCCCATGCAAAAGCGTGACCGGATCCGCTACCACGGCGGGGAGTTCATCGACCTGATCGTCGGGGGCACGACCTATGACCTCGCCGCCGAAGCGGCGCTGGCCGACGTGGAAAGCACCGGCGCCACGTTGGTGCCGCCGTATGACGATCTGCGCACCATCGCCGGCCAGGGCACCATCGCTGTCGAACTGCTCGACCAACTCGACAAGTCTGTTGGGGAGCCCGATCTGGTGGTGGTCCCGGTGGGCGGCGGTGGCTGCATCGCCGGCATCACCAGTTATCTCGCCGAGCGGACCGACAATACGTCGGTGCTCGGCGTCGAGCCGGCCGGCGCCGCGGCGATGATGGCCGCCCTGTCCGCCGGCGAGCCGGTGACCCTGGATCACGTCGACCAGTTCGTCGACGGTGCGGCGGTGCGGCGGGCCGGCGACCTGACCTATGCCGCGCTGGCGGCCGCCGGCGACATGGTCTCGATCACCGCGGTCGACGAGGGAGCGGTGTGCACGGCGATGCTGGACCTGTACCAAAACGAGGGCATCATCGCCGAACCCGCAGGCGCGCTGTCGGTTACGGGATTGCTGGACACCGAGATCGAACCCGGCTCGACGGTCGTGTGCCTGATCTCGGGCGGCAACAACGACGTCTCGCGCTACGGCGAAGTGCTCGAGCGCTCGCTGGTCCACCTCGGTCTCAAGCACTACTTCCTGGTGGACTTCCCGCAGGAGCCCGGGGCGCTGCGCCGGTTCCTCGACGAGGTGCTCGGCCCCGACGACGACATCACGCTCTTCGAGTACGTCAAGCGCAACAACCGCGAGACCGGTGAGGCGCTGGTGGGCATCCAGCTGGGATCGTCGGCCGACCTGGACGGCCTGCTGACCCGGATGCGCGCGACGCAGCTGCACGTCGAAACCCTGAAACCCGGGTCGCCCGCCTACCGCTACCTGCTGCTGTAAACCCGCGATTCATGCACGAGCCGTATGGACCCGGTACCGCCGGCTTCGGGCCGGTCAGCGCCGGCACCATCGGTTCGCTCGTCCTGCTTGCGTGGGCGGCGATTTGGGTTGCCCGGCACGGACGCCTGTTACGGCGGCTCCGGGAGAGGGTGTCCAACGCCGCCGTGATCGGCAAGACGCTCACCTGGGTGCGTGACCGGATCAGCGACAGGGGACGGGCGCTGGCCCGTCGGTTGCCGGTGAGCGAGGTCGCCGGTGTCGCATTGCTTCTCGGGCTGGTCGTGGTCGTGGCGCTGGCGGTCGGCTTCACCGAAGTGCTCGACGACGTGCTCGAGGGCGACGGCATCGTCGGCATCGACCACCCGGTGACCCGCTGGCTTGCGGCCCACCGTGACCTGTGGCTGACCACCGTCCTGCGGGTGGTCACCGCCGCGGGCGAGCCTCTGTTTCTGGTGGCGCTCGCCCTGCCGATTTCCGTTGCGGCCGGCCGGCGGTGCGGGTCGTGGCGGCCCATCGTGCTCGCCATGGTTTGTGGCGGTGGGGTTCCACTGGTGCTCTTCACCGCCAAAGCCCTGGTGGGCCGGCACCGCCCGCCCCTGCCTTTCGCCCTCGTCGACGCGGACGGGTATTCGTTTCCGTCCGGCCACGCGACGGGCACCGCCGCGATCATGGTCATCTCCGCGTGGATGCTGACCCGATGGCTGATCCCCTGGTGGACCGGGCGTGTGACGGTGTGGGCCGTCGCGATCGCCGCGGCGTTCCTGATCGGGTTCTCGCGTGTCTATCTGGGGGTCCATTACGTCAGCGACGTGCTCTCCGGCTGGATGCTGGGCATGGCCTGGGCCGGCACCGTCATCCTCGTCGGAACCTGGTGGGACAACGCCCGGCGTGCACGGGTCCGGCAACCGGAGGCGTGAGCACCCCGTAACTCAGGGCCGGCGCTTCCCCAGGTACGGCGGCACACGGGTGCCGGGCTCGAGGTCGCCGGCCGGCACCGGGGTCCCCGCTGTCAGGCTCACCGGCACCACACCGGCCCAGTGGGGCAGGCTGACGTCCTGCGGATCGTCGACCGGGGGCCCGCTGCGCACCTTGGCCGACACCTCGACGAGGTCGAGGGCGAGCACCCCGGTGGCGGCGAGTTCGCGCGCATCCGGGGCCCGGCAGTCAGCGGTACGCCCGGGCGCGATGTGCTCGAGCAGGCAGTCCAGCGCCCGCGACTTCTCCGCCGGATCGTCGACCACGCGCGCGTCACCCACCACGACGACGGAGCGGAAGTTCACCGAGTGGTGCATCGCGGAGCGCGCCAGCACCAGCCCGTCGAGCAGGGTGACGGTGACGCACACGGGCAGGCCCGCCCCCGATACCCTGGCCGCCTGTGCCGCCAGCAACGGGCCGCTGCCGGTCGAACCGTGCAGGTAGAGCGTCTCGTCCCGGCGGGCATGCGTCGTCGGCAAGACCACCGGCCGGCCGGCGCGCAGGTAGCCCAGATGGCAGATCAGCGCCTCGTCGAGGATGTCGTGGACGGCGCGACGGTCGTAGCGTGCGCGCTCCCGGTAACGGGTCGGCGTGGTGCGTGAGGTCGGTGGGTATGCGGTTTCCACGGAATTGCCCCTCGGTTCGTTCTAGTACATAATATGTTGTGTGCCAGTACAAACGAGCATAACCGGAAGCGGTGCGGATTCCATAGCCGCCAGCATCGAAGCGGCGATCTCGGCCGGCTCCCTGGCGCCCGGCGACGCGCTACCGCCGGTCCGCGAGCTCGCCACGCATCTCGGCGTGAACGCCAACACCGCCGCCGCGGCCTACCGCCTGCTGCGCGACCGCGGGGCCGTCGAGACCGCCGGCCGCCGCGGCACCCGGGTGCGACATCGCCCGGCGACCACCGCGCGTTCGCTGCTCGGGCTCGATGTCCCCGCCGGCGTGCGCGACCTGTCGACGGGCAACCCGAACCCGGCCCTGCTGCCCGTCGCGGGCGTCCCCCTGCCCGGTCCCGTACCCGCCCGCCCGGTGCTCTACGGCGAGCCGGCCATCTCGCCGGCGCTGGGGGAGTTCGCCCGCCAGGCGCTGTCCGCCGACGGGGTTCCCGCCGATCACCTGGCGGTGACCAGCGGTGCGCTGGACGGCATCGAGCGCGCACTCACCGCGCATCTGCGTCCCGGTGATCGAGTCGCCATCGAGGACCCGGGCTGGGCCAATCTGCTCGACCTTCTTGCCGCCCTGGGGCTTTCGGCCGAACCGGTGCGGGTTGACGACGACGGGCCGTTGGCCGCCGACCTGGCCCGGGCGTTGGGGCGCGGCGTGCGCGCGCTGGTCCTGACCAACCGCGCGCAGAACCCGACCGGCGCCGCGCTATCGGCGGATCGCGCCGATAGCCTGCGTGCGGAGTTGGCCCGCCGGGCCGACGACGTGCTGCTGGTCGAAGACGATCACTGCGCAGGCATCGCCGGCGCGCCGCTGCACACCTTGGCCGGCTGCACCAACCACTGGGCGTTCGTCCGCTCGGCGTCCAAGGCCTACGGCCCCGACCTGCGCGTGGCGGTCCTGGCGGGCGATCATCGGACCGTCGAGCGCGTGCACGGCCGCCTGCGGCTCGGACCGGGCTGGGTGAGCCATTTCCTGCAGCGGCTGGCCGTCGGTTTGTGGTCCGACGATGCGGCATCGGAGCTGGTCGCGAGCGCCGAGCGGCGCTACGCGGGCAGGCGTTCGACGCTGTGCGGCGCCCTGGCCGAGCGCGGTCTTTACGCCCACGGGCTTTCCGGGCTCAACGTGTGGGTTCCGGTTCCCGACGAGGCGGTCGCGATTTCGCGACTGCTGGGCGCGGGCTGGGCCGCGGCGCCGGGCGCCCGGTTCCGGATGCAGACGCCGGCCGGCATCCGCATCACGATCTCCGACCTGGCCGCCGACGAGATCGATCCACTCGCCGACGCGGTGGCCCGGGCGGTGCGCCCCGCCGGCCGGCCCATCGTGTAGCCGCGGGTCACACGTCGTCGTCGTCACCGGGCCCGGGGCCGGTCCACAACAGCTCGATGGTGGCGTTCGGCGGCATGTCGTGGCGCACGGTGCGCCGGGCCGGCGCCGGGTTGATCTTGCTGGTGCGGCGAGCCGGCCCGTGCCGGCAGATCCGTCGCAGTTTGTGACCGAATTCAGAATGACTCATGGCCGCATCATCGGGGGTCACCCCACGCGGCCGCCAATCAGTTATCCACAGGCCCCTCGGGCGCCGCCAGGATGGCGAACGAATGACCTTGCAGCACAATGCCGTCGGCATCGACTGCCGGCTCCCCCCAGGACAGCACCACGTCACCGCCGACCGGCACTCTGACCTGCCCGGCGCCCAGGTTGCACACGATGCGCAGCCCCCCGCGCGACACGGCGATCCAGGCCTGGTCCTCGTCGTAATCGACCGTGAGGTGCTCCAGCCAGGGATCGGCGAGGTCCGGGTGGTTGCGCCGCAACGCGATCAGTTCGCGATACAGGCGCCGCAGGCGGGCGTGCTCACCGGTTGCGGCCTCGTCCCAGTTCAGCTTGGAGCGCGCGAACGTCGCGGGGTCCTGCGGGTCGGGGATCTCCCCTTTCTTTGCGGCGTCCCAGCCGTGTTCGGCGAACTCGGCCTTGCGCCCTTCGGCGGTGGCCCGGGCCAGCTCCGGTTCGGGATGGGAGCTGAAGAACTGGAACGGGGTGGAGGCCGCGTATTCCTCACCCATGAAAAGCATGGTGGTGTAGGGCGATCCGAGTGTCAGGGCCGCCTTGATGGCCAGCTGCCCGCCGGTCAGATTCTGCGACGGGCGATCCCCCAGGGCGCGGTTGCCGACCTGATCGTGGGTGCAGGTGTACGCGACCAGACGGGTGGCCGGGATGCCGGACTCCTCGGTCGTGTCCAGCGGCCGGCCGTGGCGGCGACGCCGGAACGACGAATACGTCGCGGCGTGATAAAAGCCGTGGCGCAGCGTGTGCGCGAGGGCGGCCAGGCTGCCGAAGTCGGCGTAGTAGCCCTGGCGCTCGCCGGACACCGCGGTGTGGATGGCGTGATGAATGTCGTCGGCCCATTGCGCGGTCAGGCCGTAGCCACCGCGGCCGCGGGGGGTGATCAGTCGCGGGTCATTGAGGTCGCTCTCGGCGATCAGCGACAGCGGTCGTCCCAACTGCTGTGCCAGCCAATCTGTTTCGGTGGCGAGCTCCTCGAGAATATGGATGGCGGTGGTGTCCACCAGCGCGTGGACGGCATCCAGCCGCAGGCCGTCGGCATGAAAATCGCGCATCCAGCGCAGCGCGCAGCCGATGATGTAGCGGCGGACCTCGTCGGAGTCGGCGTCGGCGATGTTGATGCCCTCACCCCACGGGTTGCTCGCCGAGGACAGATACGGGCCGAACCGCGGCAGGTAGTTGCCCGACGGGCCGAGGTGGTTGAACACCGCGTCGATCAGCACCCCCAAACCCTTTGCGTGGCAGGCGTCGACGAAGCGCACCAGCGCGTCGGGACCGCCGTACGGTTCGTGCACGCTGTACCACAGCACCCCGTCGTAACCCCAACCGTGGCTGCCGGCAAAGGAATTCACCGGCATCAGCTCGACGAAGTCGACGCCGAGATCCACCAGATAGTCCAGCTTTTCGAGGGCGGAGTCGAGGGTTCCGGCGATGGTGAACGTGCCCAGGTGTAGCTCGTAGATCACCGCGCCTTCGACCGTCCGCCCGGCCCACCCGGTGTCGGTCCACGTCGCGCCGGCCGGATCCCACAGCTGCGAGCGGGCGTGCACGCCATCGGGTTGGCGGGGCGAACGCGGGTCGGGCAACACGGTGGGGTCGTCGTCGAGCAGGTATCCGTAACGGGCGTCCGGCGCGGTGTCCACGGTCGCATGCCAGTAGCCGTCCGCCGAGCGCGTCATCGCGTGCACGCGGCCGTTGACGTCGAGCCGCACCAGCTCGGGTTTGGGTGCCCAGACCGCGAAGTCAGTCATGATGGCGCTCCAGCAGCACGACGGGCAGCTCGGCGAACAATTGGGCCGCCGAGGTGGGTCCGTCCGCGACGGCCCCGGTGAGCGTGTCCTTCCAGGTGCCGTCGGGCAGCGGCAACACGGTATTGCCCCAGCCGGTTTCGGCGAGCCGTACGGTCCAGCGGGTCACCGCGACCACGATGTCCTCGCCCCGGCGGAAGGCGAGCACGTGATCGGCGGCATCGCCGTCGGCGAGCACCGGGGCGTAACCCCCCCGCAGGAAGGCGTCCGGATGGGCGCGCCGCACGCGAAGCCCGGTGGTGACCACCCGGATTTTCGGGTGCTCGAGCGCCCGCAGGGCGGCGCGCCGGGCCGCGTAATCGACGGGGCGGCGATTGTCGGGGTCGACCAGGCTGTCGTCCCACAGCTCGGTGCCCTGGTAGACGTCCGGTATCCCGGGCGCGGTGAGCGCCAGCAGCTTCTGGCCCAGCGCGTCGCTCGCGGCGTGCGGATTGAGTTGTGCGACAAGCTCGGTCAGCTGGCCGGCCACCGGGCCGTCGAGCACCGCGTCCAGCCAGCGGTGTACCGCATCCTCGAACTCCGCGTCCGGGTCGTTCCACGAGGTGTGCCAGGCCGCCTCGCGGATGGCCTTCTCAGCGTAGCCGTGCAGCCGGTCGCGCAGCTCGCCGGTGACCTCACCGCTGACCGGCCATACGCCGAAGATGTTCTGCCACAGGAATCGTCCGGTCGCCGGGTCGGGGGAGGGGGCGGCGATCTCCCAGCGGGCGACGAACTCGGCCCACAGCGACGGCACCTGGGACAGCACCGAAATCCGGGCGCGCACGTCCTCGCCGCGCTTGGTGTCATGGGTGGTCAGCGTCGTCATGGTCTGCGGCCACAACCGGGCGCGGGTGGCGGCGCGGTGATGAAACTCGGCCGCGCCGACACCGAAGCGGTGCGGCTCGCTGCCCACCTCGTTCAGCGACACCAGCCGGGCGTCGCGGTAGAACAGGCAGTCCTCGCTTGCCTTGGCGGTGACGGCCCCGCAGAGCTGCTGCAGCCGGGTGGCCGGCTCACCGCCGCCGGCCAGTGCCGCGGCCAGCACCTGCAGCGCCGGTCCCAATTCCGGTGCGGTCGACTCTGTTTCGGCCAGCGCCGTGGGCAGCAGCGCGACCAGGCCGGGGTAGTCGCTGCGGTAGACCCCGACGTGGGTGAGCAGCGCGGCCACCGCCTGCGGAAGCAGCGGGTGATCGGTCCCGGCGGCGGCGGCGATGCTGCGGCGAAGCCTGCCCGCCTCACTTGCCAACGTGTCGGTGGCCGAACGGATCTTGAGGTCGGCCAGCATGTCCGGCAGCCCCTGATAGTCCATACCGGAGGACTCCACCAGCGCCGTCAGCGCCGGGGCGCCCAGCGGATCCAGGAAGACGCCGCCGATTTCGCGTAGCACGTCGTAGCCGGTGGTGCCGTCGACCGGCAGGGTGGGCTCGAGCGCCTCGTCGACGGCCAGGATTTTCTCGATCACGATCCAGGCCGACGGGCCGACCAATTCACGCAGCCACGCCAGATACCCGCACGGATCGGACAGGCCGTCGGGGTGGTCGATGCGCACGCCGTCGACGAGGCCCTCGGCGAACCAGCGCGCGACCTCGGCGTGGGTGGCGTCGAAGACCGCGCGATCTTCCTGGCGCAGCCCCGCCAGCGAGGTGATCGAGAAGAACCGGCGGTAGCCGCACACGCCGGTTTTCCAGCCCACCAGCCGGTAGTGCTGGCGGTCGTGCACCTCGGGGCCGGTGCCCCCGGCCGTGCCGGGCGCTATCGGTAGCGCCAGACCGCCCAGGCGCAACAGGTCCCCGTCGACGGTGAGGTCGGCGGCGTCGTCGTCGGAGCCCAGCACCGGCAGCACGATGCGGCCGTCGGGGTCGAGGTCCCAGTCGATGTCGAAAAACGTTGCGTAGGGCGAAGAACGGCCATTCCGCAAGACGTCCCACCACCACGGGTTCTGCCCGGGCTGGTCGATTCCGACGTGGTTGGGCACGATATCGACGACGATGCCGAGGCCACGCGCCCGGGCCGCCGCCGACAGCCGGGCCAGGCCGTCACGGCCGCCCAGCTCGGGGGACACCGTCGTGGGGTCGGTGACGTCGTAGCCGTGGCTCGACCCGGCGGTCGCGGTCATGATCGGGGACAGGTACAGGTGCGTCACCCCGAGGTCGTCCAGGTAGTCCACCAGGTTTTCCGCGTCGGCGAAGGTGAACGCGAACCCACTCTTTTCACCACGCAGCTGCAGCCGGTAGGTGGACAGGATGGGTAAATCCATGCGTCACAAAGTCTTACGCAAGACGATCAGCGAGCGTGAGGGCAGCGACACCTTCTCTTCGGCGGTCACCACCTGATCGGCTCCCTCCCTGAGGCCCACCGCTTCGTTGGTGTCCAGCTCCACCGTCCACTCCTGGGCATAGTCGTCGGGCGGCATCGAGAACTCCACCGGTTGGTCGCCGGCGTTGAAGCACAACAGGAATGAGTCGTCGACCACCCGCTCCCCGCGGGCATTGGGCGCGGTGATGGCGTCACCGTTGAGAAAGACGGCCACGCACTTGTGGAAACTTTCGCCCCAATCCTCGTGCGTCATCTCCCGGCTACTCGGGTTCAGCCAGGCGATATCGCGGACCTCGTCGCCGGTCCGGATCGGCTCGCCCTCGAAGAAGCGCCGCCGGCGAAATGCCGGATGTTTCTTGCGCAGGGTGGTCACCCTGCGCGCGAACGCCAGAAGATCCGAGTTCTTGTCGACCAAAGACCAGTCCATCCAAGACAATTCGGAGTCCTGGCAGTAGACGTTGTTGTTGCCGTTCTGGGTGCGGCCCAGCTCGTCGCCGTGGGCGATCATCGGCGTGCCCTGGCTGAGCATCAGGGTCGCCCAGAAGTTGCGCATCTGGCGGCGGCGCAGCTCGGTGATGTCGGGGTCGTCGGTGGGGCCTTCGACGCCGCAGTTCCACGATCGGTTGTGGCTCTCCCCGTCCCGGTTGTTCTCCCCGTTGGCCATGTTGTGCTTTTCGTTGTAGGACACCAGGTCGTTCAGCGTGAACCCGTCGTGCGCGGTGACGAAGTTGATGCTGGCGCTGGGGCGCCGGCCGGTCGCCTCGTACAGGTCCGACGACCCCGTCAGCCGGGAGGCGAACTCACCCAGGGTTGCGGGCTCACCCCGCCAGTAATCGCGCACAGTATCGCGATACTTCCCGTTCCATTCGGTCCACAAACCCGGGAAATTTCCGACCTGATAACCGCCCTCGCCGACATCCCACGGTTCGGCGATCAATTTGACCTGGCTGACGATCGGATCCTGCTGCACCAGATCGAAGAACGCGCTCAATCGGTCGACGTCGTGCAGTTCGCGGGCCAGCGTGGCGGCCAGGTCGAAGCGGAATCCGTCCACGTGCATCTCGGAGACCCAGTAGCGCAGCGAGTCCATGATCAGCTGCAGCACGTGCGGGTGGCGTGGGTTGAGGCTGTTGCCGGTGCCGGTGTAGTCCTTGTACAACCGCAGGTCGGTGTCGACGAGCCGGTAGTACGCGGCGTTGTCGATGCCGCGGAAGTTGATGGTCGGGCCGAGGTGGTTGCCCTCGGCGGTGTGGTTGTACACCACGTCGAGGATCACCTCGATGCCCGCCTCGTGGAAGCTGCGCACCATCGACTTGAACTCGGCGACGCTCGAGTTGCGGTTGGCCGCGTATTGGTTATGCGGGGCGAAGAACCCGAATGTGTTGTAACCCCAGTAATTTCGCAACCCCAGGTCCAGCAGTCGCGAGTCGTGCATGAACTGGTGGACCGGCATCAGCTCGATGGCGGTGACGCTCAGTGACTTGAGATGGTCGATGATCGCCGGGTGGGCCAGGCCGGCATAGGTCCCCCGGAGCTCCTCGGGCACGCTGGGGTGGTTCTGGGTCATGCCCTTGACATGCGCCTCGTAGATGACCGTTTCGTGATACGGAGTCAGCGGGGCCCGGTCGGATCCCCAGTCGAAGAACGGGTTGCTCACCACGCTGGTCATGGTGTGGCCCAGCGAGTCGATCATGGGGGGAGTCCCGGGGTCGGCCCCGTCGGCGTTGGGGCCCGCCGGATCGACGGCCTTCAGGTCGTAGGAGAACAGCGCCTGGCCGAACGTGAAATCGCCGTGAAAAGCCTTGCCGTACGGGTCGAGCAACAGCTTGCTGGGGTCGCACCGGTGACCCGCCGCCGGGTCGAAGGGGCCGCAGACGCGAAACCCGTAGCGCTGGCCTGGGTTGATGTTGGGCAGATAGGCGTGCCAGACGTATCCGTCCACCTCCTCCAAGGGAATCCGTGACTCGTCGCCCCGGTGGTCGACCAGGCACAGCTCGACTTTTTCGGCGATTTCGGAGAACAGGGAGAAGTTGGTCCCGGCGCCGTCGTACGACGCTCCGAGCGGATAAGGGTTTCCCGGCCAGACGGTCGCGAGTTTGGGTTGTCGATTACCGCCTGACTCTGAAGCGGGATTGTTGGTTGGCACCTTTCGACCTTATCCGCGCCGCAGGGCGCTCACGAACGTGACGGCTGTCCGCGAAGCGGCTCACCACCAGCCGGTGTTCTCGGCGATCTGGCGGCCCAGTTCGGGTGCCATGGTCCGCACGTACGTGGGGGCCAGGTGATGGGCACCGTGATAGACCAGGATGTTCCCCTCGACCGGTCGACAGACGTCGGCGCGGCAGATCGCGTCCGACATGTCGAGCACCTTGAGCTGGGGGAACTCGGTGACGAAGTCGAGTGTCTGGTTGCGGTCGGAGAGCAGGTCGGACCGCTTGATCGCGCACGACTGCGGGGTGGCGCCCCGTTTGGCCAGGCAGTCCGCCGGGTCGAACGGCTGGCCGTTCTTCACCAGCCACGGGCTGTCTCGCATCCCGAGGATGGGAATGTTGTTGTCGGACAACGTTTGCCAGATCCCGATATAGGTGGCGGGCATCACGTCGCCGGTCTTGATGTTCCACGGCCGGGTGGTGGTGGTGAAGACGTAGTCGGGCCGGTCGGTGACCAGTTTGGTCATCGTCTCCTGCACCCACTCGCGGCACTGCGGATAGGGGGCGTTGTTGCCCATGATCAGCGGGACCTGCTCGGTCGACAGTGGGCAGCCCATTTTGAGATAGGTCACGACCTTGAAGTGATGCAGGCTGCCCAGAATGTCCAGCGCGGGCAGCCAGTGCTCGGCATGCGACCCACCGGCCAGCGCGATCGTCCGCTCGGCGGCCGGATCGCCGTAGGTGCAGTTGACCACCGCCGGGTTGACGAAGTCGCTGATGCAGCCGTCCTTGGTCGAGGCGGGCAGGTCTTGCTTGACCTCCAGGACGGTGGGCCGCATCGGCAACGCCGGCACGCGCACGTGTTCGGTCAGGGCCCGCGCGCCCGGGTAGTCCTGCGGGTTGAGGACGCTGAGCTCCTTGCCGGCCGCCCGCAACACCGTGACGTGCTGACGCCACGTGAACGAGGTTGCGGTCAGGGTCACGCCCAGCAGCACGACCGCCGATCCCAGCACCAGCGTCGGCTTCGGCAGGCGGGTCAGCCACGCGGTCGTCGGCGCCGTCGGCCGGGGCGCCGGTTTCGAGGATGCGCGGTAGCGCAGCGGGTCCTCGACGAGCCGGTTGGTCAGATAGGCCAGCGCACCGGAAACCAGCAGCAACACCGCGCCTTCGATGAACGTGGCGTGCTTGTGGCCGGTGTAGGACAGCCAGAAGATCAGCAGCGGCCAGTGCCAGAGGTAGAGCGAATACGCCATGGCGCCCAGCTCGACCAGCGGGCGCGTCGCCAGCAGCCGATTCGGCAGCGGCAACCGGCCAGCGGCGCCACGATCGCCCGTCAGGCCGGCGCCGACGAGGATCATCAGCATGGCGGCGCCGACCGGCACCAGGGCCCACGGGCCCGGGAACGCCCGTACGCCGTCGATCAGTGCCCCGCAGGACAGCACCGCGCCCAGCGCGACCGTCGCCAGCACCGTGCGCAACCACATGGGCCAGCGGACGCGCGGGACCAGCGCGCCGACCAGCGCGCCCAGCAACAACTCCCATCCCCGGGCGAAGCTGTCGTAATAGGCGGCCGTCTGGTTCTCCTGATGCGCGATGATCGCGTAGACGAACGACGCCACCGTCAAGGCGCTCAGCGCCACCACGAACAGGGTCCGCAGCCGGGTGTCCGGCGCGCGCCCGAACAGGTAGGCCAGGCCGGCGATCAGCACCAGGAAGCTGACGTAGAACTGGCCCTGCACCGACATCGACCAGATGTGCTGCAGCGGGCTGACGGCCTCGCCCGCCCGCAGGTAGTCGGAGGCGGTGTTGGCCAACTCCCAGTTCTGGTAATAGCCGAGGCTGGCCAGGCTTTGGTCGGCGAAGGTCTCCCAGCGGGTCTCCGGCTGAACCAGGATGGTGAGCATCGCGCAACCCGCCAGCACGACGACCAAGGCCGGAACGAGGCGACGGACGAGCCGGATCACCTCGGCCACCGGCGACAGGGTGACCGCCGGGTTCAACGCGGCGCGAATGATCTTGCCGCCGAAGAAGAATCCGGACAGCGCCAAGAACACGTCGACGCCGCCGGAGACCCGGCCGAACCAGACGTGGAACACGGCGACCAGCGCGATCGCGATGCCACGCAAGCCGTCGAGGTCGTAGCGATAGAACCCCCGCGCCGCCTTTGTACGGGCCCCCGCAGTGCCCGGATGGGCGGCGGCTACCGGTGAAGGAGAACGTGTCAGGGTCTGCATGATCGCCCGCCAATTTACCCAAAACCCGCCACCCGCTCCCGACCGCGCGCGGCGGGAAGGCCGTTCAGCGGGTCACTGAACGTCTGCGCGCCGTGCGGCGGGGGAGCGAGCTGCGGGTGTCGGACGGCCGGAACGACCGGGGAAACTACCGCGTGAGACCGGCGCCGGCCGGCTGCAGCGGCGCCTGCTGGGTGGGCAGCTGCTGCACCGGGGCCTGCTGCAGCGGTGCCTGCTGCGTCGGCGCCAGCTGCAGCGGAGCACGCTGGGTGGGCACCTGCTGCACCGGGGCCTGTTGTAGCGGTGCCTGTTGCAGCGGAGCACGCTGGGTGGGCACCTGCTGCACCGGTGCCTGCTGCAACGGTGCCTGTTGCGTCGGTACCTGTTGCAGCGGCGCCTGCTGGGCGGGAAGTTGCTGCTGCGGCGCTTGCGTGTACGGCGACTGCTGCGTCGGGGCCTGCTGGCTGGGCAGCTGCTGCAGGGGCGCCTGCTGTGTCGGCGCGGAAGCCCCCAGGATGCGGACCATGTAGGGCGTCATGCCGTTGGCGCGCACCGGCGAGACCTGCACGACGTCACCGACCTCGAGCATCTGGTTGTTGCCCAGGTACATCGCGACGCTCTGCGTGCCCTCGGGGCCATAGAAGATCAGGTCACCCTTGCGGGCCTGCTGCGGGGTGATCTTCTGGCCGACCCGGTAGATCGCACCGGAGGAACGCGGCAATTTGACGCCGGCGCCGGCGTACGCGTACTGCATCAGCCCCGAGGCGTCGAAACCAACGGTGTTGATGCCGGTACCGGTGCCGCGGGTGGGGCCGTTGATGCCGCCCCCGGCCCAGGAGAACGGCACGCCGCGCTGCGACAGACCGCGGGCGATCACCACGTCGGTGGCCTGCTGATAGTCCATCGACCTGGCGCCCGGGTCGGCGGTCGCGACGGTGGGAACCACCATCGGCGCCCCGAGCAGGGCCAAACCGATCGCGAAGGCGTAGATGCGTTTCATTTTCCTGGCCTCTCAGGCGCTCATGGGGCCTCGACGCGGTGACCTCGCGCGTCCGCCCCCGGTTCATGAACCACGCGACGGCCTCCACGCTGGGGCCGCGCCGTCCATGGCACTTGCGAAGTGAATCAGCCGGTCAGAACCGGCGTATTCACATCAGTCACAACAGCCACTCTGACAACAGATGGTGTTAGCCGCCAGGTCCCCAGGGGATTTTTTGTCGTACCGTGACCGGACGGTGACTGGTGCGCCCCAATCCCGTATGCGCAGTTGTGATTTCGGTCTCAGCCGGCTACGAGGTAGGGGTGCCGCCACAGGGCGGCGGTGGCGACGCGATCAGAGCCAATAGCGTTCGCTGAAAAGCGTCAGCATCGATCCGGCCACCGAGCTGACCATGACCAGCGCCAGGGCCAGAACCGGCCAGAACGACATGTACCAGCCCTTCAGGATGGATACGACCGGGCCGATGACGGCGGCGGCGAGGGCCGCGCCGATTCCGCCCCACACCACCGGGTGGATGTAGAAATCCAGGCCAAAGGGAACCGGCCCGCAGGTTTCGTCCTCGCAGACATTCGCCAGGAAGCCGAAGAGCCGCGACGGCCAGGTCGTCGCCGTGGCCAGCACCGCCAGCAGGACCAGCAGGGCGACGGTGCCGACGACGTCCCACGCCACCAGCCGCACCCGAAGCACCCGGGGCGCTACGGGTGCTTCGGCGTCGTAATCCACCAACGAGCGCTGGATGTCCCCGGACCGGCCAGCCTCCGGAACCGGTGCGGGCGCTGCGCTGTCGGGCTGGTGCGGCATGGCCATGATGTCCCATGCTTCCCGACGGCCCGGTTTTGCGCGAATCGGCTGCTTTACCCTCGATCACTATGCCCGCGGCTAAGGCCGGGCTGACGCCCGAGCAGATCAGCGCGATCGACGCCGCGCACCTGTGGCATCCGTACAGCACCATCGGCGCCGAATCCATCGCGCCCGTGGTGGCCGTCGGAGCGCGCGGCGCCCGGCTGACCCTGATCCGCGACGGCGAGCCCGTCGAGGCGCTCGACGCCATGAGCTCCTGGTGGACGGCGATCCACGGGCACGGCCACCCGGTGCTGGACGCGGCCCTATCCGCCCAGCTCGGCGCGATGAATCACGTCATGTTCGGCGGGCTGACCCACGAACCCGCGGCCCGGCTGGCCCAGCTGCTGGTGGAGATCACCCCGGCGGGGCTGGAGACGGTGTTCTTCAGCGACTCCGGGTCGGTGTCGGTGGAGGTGGCGGTGAAGATGGCGCTGCAGTATTGGCGCAGCCGCGACCGGCCCGGCAAGCACCGGCTGATGACCTGGCGCGGCGGCTACCACGGGGACACCTTCACGCCGATGAGCGTCTGCGACCCCGACGGCGGCATGCACTCGCTGTGGACCGACGTTCTGGCCGCCCAGGTGTTCGCCCCACAGGTACCGCGCGGCTACGACGCGGCCTATAGCGCGGCGTTCGAGGAGCAGCTGGCCCGGCACGCGGCCGAGCTGGCCGCGGTCATCGTCGAGCCCGTCGTGCAGGGCGCCGGCGGCATGCGTTTTCACGATCCCCGGTACCTGCGCGACCTGCGCGAGATCTGCCGGCGGCACGACGTGCTGCTGATCTTCGACGAGATCGCCACCGGCTTCGGGCGCACCGGCGAGCTCTTCGCCGCCGACCACGCCGGCGTCAGCCCGGACATCATGTGCGTCGGCAAGGCGCTGACCGGCGGATACCTGACCCTGGCCGCCACCTTGTGCAGCACCGACATCGCCCACACCATCAGCGCCGGCGAGGCCGGCGCGCTCATGCACGGCCCCACGTTCATGGCCAACGCGCTGGCCTGCGCGGTGTCGGTGGCCAGCGTGGAGGTGCTGCTCGGGCAGGACTGGCGGTCGCGGGTCGCCGAGCTCGGCGCCGGGCTGTCGGCCGGACTCGAACCCGCCCGGGCGTTGCCCGGGGTGACCGACGTGCGGGTGTGCGGTGCCATCGGCGTCATCGAATGCGAGCGGCCGGTCGACCTGGCCGTCGCCACCCCGGCGGCGCTGGACCACGGTGTTTGGCTGCGCCCGTTTCGCAACCTGGTCTACGCGATGCCGCCCTACATCTGCACGCCCGACGAGATCGCCCGGATCACCTCGGCGATGGTGCAGGTGGCCCGGCTCGTTGGCTAGCGGTGGCGACCCGCTGCGCCCGGCGTCGCCGTGCTGGCGATCGCCACGGGTCCGTTGCGTGGCGACCCGCTGCGCCCGGCGTCGCCGTGCTGGCGATCGCCATTAGGCTGAACCGCTATGAACGCCTCCCCGCAGGCACCGATCGACGTTTCCCCGCTGGCCTGGCTGGAGGCGGTGGAACGGCAGCGCCGCGACGCCGGGCTGCGCCGCTCACTGCGGCCGCGCCCGGCCGTGGCCACCGAGCTGGATCTGGCCTCCAACGACTACCTGGGGCTGTCACAACACCCCGACGTGATCGACGGCGGGGTCGCCGCGCTGCGCCTGTGGGGTGCCGGGGCAACCGGGTCCCGCCTGGTCACCGGGGACACCGAACTGCACCAGGAATTCGAGTCCGAGCTCGCCGACTACGTCGGTACGGCCGCGGGACTGCTGTTCTCCTCGGGATACGCGGCCAACCTGGGCGCCGTCGTCGGCCTGTCGGGCCGGGGTTCGCTGCTGGTCTCCGACGAGTATTCGCACGCCTCGCTGGTCGATGCCTGCCGGCTGTCGCGGGCGCGGGTGGCGGTGGCGCCGCATCGCGACGTCGGTGCCGTGGAGGCGGCGCTGCGGGCACGCGACGAGGAACGCGCGGTCGTCGTCACCGAATCGGTGTTCAGCACCGACGGCGCGCTGGCGCCGCTACGGGAACTGCACGACGTGTGCCGCCGGCACCGGGCCCTGCTGATCGTCGACGAGGCGCACGGCCTGGGGGTGCGCGGCGGCGGGCACGGGCTGCTGCACGAGGTCGGGCTGGCCGGCGCGCCGGACGTGGTCCTGACGACCACGCTGTCCAAGGCGCTGGGCAGTCAGGGCGGCGCGGTCCTTGGGCCGGCGTCGGTGCGCGCCCATCTGATCGACGCGGCGCGCACGTTCATCTTCGACACCGGCCTGGCCCCCGCGGCGGCGGGTGCGGCGCGCGCCGCGCTGAGCGTGCTGCGGGCCGAGCCCTGGCGGGCGGACGCCGTGCTGCGCCACGCCCACACGCTGGCCCAGGTCTGCGGGGTGCGTGACGTGCCGCAGTCGGCGGTGGTGTCGGTGATTCTGGGCGACCCGGATGTCGCGGTGGCCGCCGCGACCGCCTGCCTGGACGCGGGTGTGCGCGTCGGATGCTTCCGGCCGCCGAGCGTGCCCGCCGGCACCTCGCGGCTGCGGCTGACCGCGCGCGCGTCGCTCGACGACGCCGAGCTGGACGTCGCGCGCCGGGTGCTCACCGATGTGCTTGCCGGGCTTGGATAGAGCGCGCCGGTGACGGTCCTGGTCGTCACCGGCACCGACACCGGGGTCGGCAAGACGGTCGTCACCGCGGCGCTGGCCTGTCACGCCCGTCGGGCCGGTATCGACGTGGCGGTGTGCAAACCGGTCCAGACCGGCACCGACGACGGCGACGACGACCTCGCCGAGGTGGCCCGGCTGTCCGGGGTGACGGAGCTGGCCGGGTTCGCCCGCTATCCACAACCGCTGGCGCCGGTCGCCGCCGCGGAGGCCGCCGGGATGGCGTTACCCACCCGCGAGCAGCTGTTGGCGCTCATCGGAGAGTTGGACCGGCCGGGACGGTTGACGTTGGTCGAGGGCGCCGGGGGCCTGCTGGTCGAACTCGGCGAAAACGGCGTCACCGCACGCGATCTCGCCTCGGGGCTGGGTGCCGCTGTGCTGGTGGTGGTCAGCGCGGCGCTGGGTACCCTCAACCACACCGCGCTGACCTTGGAATCGCTTGCCGCGCAAAATATCTCGTGCGCCGGGCTGGTGATCGGCAGCTGGCCCCGGCGGGCCGGGGTGGTGGAGACGTCCAACCGGTCCGCGCTGGCGCGGCTGGACACGGTGCGTGCCGCGCTGCCCGCGGGGGCGGCATCGATGGACGCCGCCGACTTCGCGGCGCTGTGCGCCAACGCTTTCGACTGCGACTGGGTCACCACGCTGGTCGGCTGATGGTCCACTCCATCGAGCTGATCTTCGACCGCGACACCGAGGCGGCGATCCGGAACATCTGGGAAGCGTTGGCCGCGGCTGGAATTCCCAGCCAGGCACCGGCCAGCCGGCCGCACGTGACGCTGGTGGTGGCCGAAGGCATCGCCGCCGGCGTCGACGCGCTGCTGGACCCGGTGAGCAAACAGCTACCGCTGCGCTGCCTGATCGGTGCGCCGGTGTTGTTCGGCCGTGGCAGCGCCGTTTTCGCGCGGCTCGTGGTGCCGACCGGTGAGCTGTTGGCCCTGCACGCCCAGGTGCACCGGCTGTGCGCCCCGCATCTGGTGCCCGGCCCGATGCCCAACAGCCTGCCCGGTCAGTGGACCGGGCACGTCACGATGGCCCGCCGCGTCGGCGGCCCCCAACTCGTGCGCGCGTTGCGTATCGCCGGCCGGCCCGCCCAGATCCACGGCAGCTTCGCGGGTTTGCGCCGCTGGGACGGCACCAAAAAGGCCGAGCACCTGATCGGCTAGCCACAGTGGTCGCGTTGGTCAATACCGGACGGTTCGCGCGGGTGGGCGCGGATCACTGGTGCGAGGGCTGCTCCCACGTCGTGACCGGGTTAGGTCGGGCGCCGACGTCGTCGTGGTCGGCGAACAGGGGTGCGCGGTAGCCACGATCCCGCTTCGGGCGTCGGGGTTTCCGGCGTCCTATCGGTGGCATAACCCAGAAACTCTACAGTCGTTGACTTGTCTCGGTTCGTGTCGTTAGCCTGGACGTGTGCCGGGTCAGCAAGCCACCCGACTTCCAGCGGCTTGACATCGTCGCCGTATCTGGCGTGAAAGCCGTTGGGAACGCGCGGTTTACAGGCTCTGAGTGAAGGAGAGCATGATGCGTGCAACGACTGCGGCGCTGGGCAGCGCGGCGTTTTTTCTCGTCGCCCCGGGGACCTTCGCCGGACTGATCCCCTGGCTGATCACCGGCTGGCAATGCCACCAGCCGCTCCCACATTGGGTGATCGCCCAAATCGTCGGGGTGCTGCTGATCTGTGTGGGCCTGGTGCCGGTGGTGTCGGCGTTCGCCGAGTTCGCCAAGGCGGGTGGCACCCCCCTACCCGTCGCTGCGCCTCGACGACTCGTCGTCAGTGGATTCAACCGGTATGTCCGCAATCCGATGTACATCGGGCTGCTGGTAGCCGTCGTCGGCCAGGCCCTGCTGTTCGGCAGTCTCGGCGTCCTCATCTACGCCGCGGTGATGTGGGCGGCGACGGCCTCGTTCGTGCACTGGTACGAAGAACCCACCCTGCAGCGCCAATTCGGGACCGAATACCAGGCCTATCGGCAGGCGGTGCCCGCGTGGTTCCCCCGACTGCGCCCATGGACGCCCGGCCCAACATGACGTCGCCCGCTGGATTCGATGCCCCGCCCGGACGTCAGCGTTCGTCGCGCTCCGGACCGGCTCGGCTCTAGCCGCCCGACAGCAACCGGCTTCAGCCCGTTGTGCGGTTGCGTCGGAGCGTGCGCCGCAACACCTACCCACCGAAGAGCAGATACAGACCGGTGAAGGTGTAGCCGACCATCACCAGCATCATGGTCAGCTGCCCGGTGAGCTGATGGCCGGCGGGCAGTAGCCGCAAGGCTTTGTCGTGGGCCGCGATCACCGCGACGATGTGCCCGGTGACCACGCAGGTCACCTTGATGGCGGCCAGCACCGGCGGGTGCATGGACAAGACGTAGGCCACGTGTAAGTGCGCCAACCCCAGCGGGTTCCAGCCGTGGCCGAACGGGTCGGCCAACGCGAACACCGCCTGCTGTCCGCGCTCCACCAGGTAGGACAGGTAGTGCGCGAAGATGTAGCCCACCACGATCGGGATCAGCGAATGCGCCATCTCGCCGGGCAATTCGCGGCGTCGCCCGCGGCTGACGCCGCCGGTGGCACGCGCGGCCAGTGAAAACGTCAGTGCCACAACGCAAATGAATACAATCAGTCCGACCGTGCGCAGCGCTGACGACGCCAACGTGGGGGGAGCGGCGAACGCACGCGTGAGCTCATCGGCGAAGCCCCGCCACGTCGGCGACGCCGAGAAGCTGTCGAACGCCGTGGACCCGAGCAGCACCGCCAGCAGCACGACGACGCCCGGGCGCACCGGCAACGACGGCAGATGGTCGAGCGGGTTCCCGACGACGATCCTTCCGGTCTCCCGATTGCGGCGAAACGGCGACAGCCGGGAGACGGCCATGCTGTACACGGCGAACGGGTCGGCGCGCGCCAGCCAGCGCTGCCCGCACAGCCACGCCCCGCCCAGCATCAGCAGCGCGTAGCTGCCCACCCACCCCCTGACCCAGGGCAAAGACGCCGGGTTGGGGTTGGCCAGCTCCATCCACACGAAGGCGAACAGCCCCAGCGCGGCAGGCCGATAGCCCCAGCCCTCCGGGTACGACAGCCGCGGCCGCCCGAGCCGCTCCGGGGTGACGCGCCGCAGCAGCAGATACACCGTGCGCATCGGCGAAATCACCCGCCATACCGGCCCGACGGCCAACGACAGCGCCACCAACCCGACCCACAGCAACACATAGAGCGCGCCGAGCAGCGCGTTGGACTCCGAATCGGGACCCCATATGCCGGCCGCCACCGCCCATACGGCGAACACCAGCGCCACCGCCGCGGCGGTCCAGCGGGTCACCCGGGCGTCGACGAACGTCGTCAGCGCCGCCGGCAACGGTCGGCCCGGCTTGAGGGGATCAAACCGTGGCCGTCGCCACGCGAACGCGACCAGGGCAAAAGTGAACGTCAGCGCCCATGCCGCCCCGACCATCGCGTAGGCGTAGGGCACCGGAAGGTCGCCCGACCCGCCGAGACCATGGGCGAGCACCACCGCCGCATGGGCGGAGGTCACGGCTGCACTTGGATATTGGCGATAGTGCGATCCAGATGGTGCAGTTCCACCGCGACGTTGCCGGGCACCGCGACGGCGAACTCAAACGTCTGGTTGGGCGCCGCCGCCACCGGGAACTTGTGATCGGGCGTCGAATGCACGTGCAGCTCGTCGGTGGCATCGCTGGTCACGTGCAGGGTGATCTGCTGGTGCACTGTGGCCTGCAGCGTGGTGTTGGTCGGGGTCACCTGCCCGTTGGCGATGGTCACGTCGACCACCAGGGGTGCCGCCGGGGACGTACTCGTGGAGCCGCCGCAGGCGACCAGGCCGCAGGTCAGCGTCGCCACCCACGCCGCGATGAGCGTGTCGCGGATCGTCATCGCCCTAGGCCGCCCGGGGGATCCGCTGCTTGTCCTCGACGGGCTCCGGCGCGGTGACGGCATTGCCCAGCCGGCCCGCCCCCCACGTCAGGCCGGCGATCACCATCAGCGTCAGGAACAGGACCACGATCGAGCCGGCGGTGAGCAACCAGACCGGGGCGTTCTGGTCGCGTTCGCGCTGCAGGATGGTGATCTCCTGCACGAATGGCCGGTTCATCGCCGACAACGCCGGAACCTCGGGCGCCGGAATGGCCTCATCGGCCGGTTCGTAGATCGGCACCGCGGTCATCGTGTGGCCGTCCTGCACCCGCAGCAGGGTCTTCCACGAACCCCACACGGGAAGCGGCCGCGTCGACCGGTAATGCCCGGGGCCGACCTTGTCGAGCCGGTCGATCTGGAGACCGCGATCGTTCTCCATCCGGCCCTGCCAGGACAGGACGCTCACCCACTCCGGATGCTGGCTGACCATGTCGGCCGGTGCGAGTTGGATGTCGGCCGACACCATGCGATGCCCGGGCGCGCTGGGCAGATCGGTCAGCGTGATGGCGGCATTGTTCTGGCGCGGCACCACGATATGCAACCCGTTGGCCACCGCCCCGCCGATCACCAACACCGTGACCACCACCACCGAGATGCCGAGGGCGCGGCCCGGGAGCCGCTGCCCGGTGAGCACCATGCCGAACAGCGCGCCGCACATCCCCATCAGCATCGCGACCGGCACCGCCATGGCCAGGGCCTCGCCCCACATGCCGAGAGGCCACGGGTAGTGATACACCGCCGCGATCCACAGCGACTCCAGCCACAACCCGACGGTGCCCACGCCGAGGCCGGCGGCCGCGCCAAAAGCGATGGGGCGCTTGAGAAGCGGGGTCAGCGCGATCAACTCGACCGCAAGCGCGGGGCCGAGATACAGCGGAAACCAGTTGATCGGAGCCCCCAGGATCGGCCCAACCAGCACGGCGACACCGCCACGTAGGGCGATGGCGAAGACGGCCGCGATGAGGGCGGCTCCCCGGCCCATGGTGATGCGGGCGGCGACAGCGGCCAGCGCCGCCGCGGCGGCGATCATCATCGGCTGCAGGACGAGGCGGAATTGCTCGACGCCAAAGTCGTATTCGATCTGATAGACCGACAAGCCGATGAACATGCCGCCGAAGGACAGGTAGCGCAGGAAGGTGATGAAGACGCCGTGGTGGACCTGTTCGCCCTCGTCGGCCTCGCCTTCGCGTTCCAGCATCAGCACCGCGAACAGAGAAAAACAGGCGCCGCCGATCATCATCAAATGTGTTGGGCCCCAAAGTGTTACGTCCTGACCAAAGATGCGGTGCCAGACATCGTCGAGGGGAAACCCGATCATCGCGTACAGCCCGCAGCCGGCCATCAGCACACCGCCGACCGGTGCGTGCCAATTGCGCGTGATGCGCACCGCCGCCGGGCCGGGCTTGTCGAACGGCAGCACGACCGACACCATGCCGGCCAAGAACACCCCGAACAGGCCGATGATGATGAAGTAGTGCGCCGGGTTGGCCAACGGGCCCGGGTCGCGGCCGTTGCCGATATGCCAGCTGACGTCCCAGATGAACCCGAACAGCGCGCAGATGATCGACGTGGTGAACACCAGCACCGGCAGGGCAACCCAATTCGGCCGGTGGAACTTCTCACCCACCTTGTCCGCGACCCGGGTCAACCATCCGATGCGGTGCGTGCGGTGGGCGTGTCCCACCCACAGCATCAGCACCGTGATCACCACCGCGGCGATCGAGAGCCCGATCACCTGGCTCAACCCCGCGCCACGTGCCGGTGCCTCAGCAACAATCGTCAGTTCGTTCGACCGCATCGCCGTGCCTCCCAACCGCGCCGGGTCGCCCCGGAGGATCCGATTGAAGTCAACCGTTCATTACTGTCAAGTAGGTTCGTGGTTGGTTGTTTAATGCCCCGATCCGGCGCCCGTCAATCACACTCTTTGTCGGGCGCGTCGGGCATCGATGCGTCTTTGGTGGCGACCGTGGTGTCGCGGCCTGCCCGACGGTCGCGCAGGGCGATGTACAAGACCACGGCAACGACGATCACCGCAGGCAGGAATGCCGGCGCTGCCAGCAGCAGGTAGTGGTGCGCCAAATACTCGACGTGCGGAGTCACCATGGTCGTATACCCAGGGGTGGGCCGAGTTCTTCGGCCGTTACCCTATTTTGAACACCTTTTCGTTCAGGCTGCACCATCACGGGGCAGATGTGTTCCCGCGCGCGGGCACGAGAAAGAGGCAAGGGAGTACCTGGTGACTCAAGCGGCAACTCGACCGGCGGCCGACACCGGCAGCGACAAAGACATCCTGGCGGTGGCCCGGCAACAGGTGCTTCAGGACGGCCAGGGATTGAGCCGTGACCAGGTGCTGCGGGCACTGCAGTTGCCCGACGAGCGGCTCGACGAACTGCTGGCGCTGGCCCACGAGGTGCGGATGCGCTGGTGCGGCCCCGAGGTCGAGGTCGAGGGCATCATCAGCCTCAAAACCGGTGGCTGCGTGGAGGACTGCCATTTCTGTGCCCAGTCGGCCCTGTTCGACTCGCCGGTGCGCAGCGCCCGGCTGGACATCCCCAGCCTGGTCGAGGCGGCCAAACAGACCGCCAAGTCCGGTGCGACCGAGTTCTGCATCGTCGCCGCCGTACGCGGGCCCGACGAGCGGTTGATGGCCCAGGTCGCGGCCGGCATCGAGGCGATCCGCAACGAAATCGACATCAACATCGCCTGCTCGCTGGGGATGCTGACGGCCGAGCAGGTCGAGCAGCTTTCCGCGATGGGTGTGCACCGCTACAACCACAACCTCGAGACCGCGCGCTCGTATTTCACCAACGTCGTCACCACCCACACCTGGGAGGAGCGCTGGGAGACGTTGTCGATGGTGCGCGACGCCGGCATGGAAATGTGCTGCGGCGGGATCCTCGGCATGGGCGAGACGCTGGAGCAGCGCGCGGAATTCGCCGCCGAACTCGCCGAACTCGCCCCCGACGAGGTGCCGCTGAACTTCCTCAACCCCCGGCCGGGCACCCCGTTCGGTGATCTCGAGGTGCTCCCGGCCAGCGAGGCACTCAAGTCGGTGGCCGCGTTCCGGCTGGCGCTGCCACGCGTCATGCTGCGCTTCGCCGGAGGCCGCGAGCTCACGCTGGGCGACCTGGGCGCCAAGAAGGGCATACTGGGCGGCATCAACGCCGTGATCGTCGGCAACTACCTGACCACTCTGGGTCGTCCGGCCGAATCCGACCTGGAATTGCTCGGCGATCTGCAGATGCCCCTCAAGGGGCTCAATGCCACTTTGTAAGCCGGCTCGCCGCGGCTAGGGTTGGACACACTTGTGGCTGGCGATTTGGGCGCTGCGGTCAGCGCCGGCGTCTACAACGTCTACACTGGGGAATTAGGGGGCACTGTCGTGCCGACAGCGGCTCAGTTGGGTCTTGAGCCGCCCCGGTTCTGCGCGGCGTGCGGGCGCAAGATGGTGGTGCAGGTTCGTCCCGACGGCTGGCGGGCGCGTTGCTCGCGGCACGGTGAGGTCGACTCCGCCGACCTGGAGACGCAACGGTGAGCGAGCAAGCCAAGACGGATGTTTCGGAAGGCCCCGCCGCCCCCGATCCAGCCGGTGTTCCCCGTCGGGCATGGGCGCGCGCACTCCTCGTCGTCGGCCTGGGCTCGGCGGCGACCGGTGTGTCGATCGGGGCACTGTGGGCGTGGATCGCCCCGCCGATCCACGCCGTGGTGGCACTCACCCGCTCGGGTGAGCGGGTTCATGACTATCTGGGCACCGAGTCCGAGCACTTCTTCGTCGCGCCCGCCCTGATGCTGGGACTGATGACCGTGCTGGCGGTGGTGGCCTCGGTGTGGGCGTGGCAGTGGCGCCGGCACCGCGGCCCGGGAATGGTGATCGCCCTGTCGGTCGGCATGGCGACCGCCGCCGCCGTCGCCGCCGCGGTGGGGGCCGGGCTGGTCCGGCTCGGCTACGGCGCCTTGGACTTCGATGCGGTACCCCTGACCACAAGCCCCTCGGTCGCGTACGTCACCGAGGCGCCGCCGGTGTTCTTCTCGGATCGTCCCCTGCAGATCGCGGTGAGCCTGCTGTGGCCGGTCGGCATCGCCGCCCTGGTGTATGCCGTGCGGGTGGCCGCGGACGCCCGCGACGACCTGGGGGCGTTTCCGCCGTCGGCTCGGCCTTCCGATGCGCTGCCGGTTGGGGGCGGCGACGCGGCGGAAGCGACCATGTCATAGCGGGCGGCGGCGAATCCTGCGGCCCGTGACGACCTTGGCCGCGATTTTGGTCAGTCGGGCCATGCCGACGTAGGTCATCGGATTGAACATCGTCGGCCAGGTGGTTCGCACCAGGTGCTCGGTCAGCGGGCGGCCCTCGAAGCGATCCGTCAGCCAGCGCAAGGTCATCGGCGCCGACAGCGGGTGCAGCATCATGTGTTCGTTGAACGCGTCGCGGTGGTAGGTGACCCGCGCGCCGCCCGCCGAATAGGTATGCGCCAGCACGTCGATGTCGTGGACGTCGATCAGGTAGTCGTGCACGGCCTGCACGATCAACACCGGTGGCGTCGGGACCGCGGCGCCCAGCTTGATGTGGTCGAAGACGTACGTCACTTCCGGCGTGGACAGGATTTGCTCGAGCGGCTTGTCGAGGTAGTCGCCGACGTTCTTGCCGGCCATGCGCACGACCGCTCCCACGGTCGTCATACTCTCCAGCGAGTCGAGCACGGCGCGCCCCTCTTCGTTGGCGTGCTCCTTGATCACCCGGTCCAGATCGGGGTAGATGTGCGCGAGCGCGGCCACCACCAGCGCGGGCAGCCCCGACAGGAAGCCGCCGTTGAGCCGGCGGAAGGTGTGGCCCAGGTCGCCGACGGGGGAGCCCAGCACCGCCCCCACGATGTCCAGCTCGGGCGCGTATTCGGCGCACACTTCGGCCGCCCACGCGCTGGCCAGGCCGCCACCGGAATACCCCCACAGCCCGATCGGGGCCGACGCGGACAGCCCGAGGCGCTCCGAACTCAGCGCGGCCCGGAGGCCGTCCAGGACGCGGTAGCCGGGCTCGTACGGCGCCCCCCACAGGCCGCGGAGGCCTTCGTGGTCGGGTACCGAGACGGCCCAGCCCTCGGCGACGGCGGCGGCGATCAGGAACAGCTCGAACTGGCCGATCGCCCCCAGCGCCTTCGCCCGGCGCCGCAGCGCGTAGGACGGGAAACAGCGTGACGACACGGCGTCGATCGCGCACTGGTACGACAGGACCGGGCAGGGGCGCCCGGGAGCGAGGTCGGCCGGGACGATCACCGTCGTGGCGGTTGCCTCGGGCTCGCCGTGCATGTCCATGGTCCGGTAGAGCAGCTGGACGGCGTTGATGGACTGCGGGATCAGCCCGAGGAACGCCAGCTCGACGTCGCGCGAGCGCAGCACCGTCCCGGGCTCGGCGTGCTGGAAGCCCAGCGGCGGCTGGTAAAACGGGTCGTCCGAGGGCAGCAGCGGGCGCACTTTGCGCTGCAGTTCCTCGTGGGGCGGCCGGGCGATCCATTCCGCACCGTGCGTGCCTGCCAGGTTGCCGAGCTCAGCCATTGAGGCTCCCTTCGTGGCCACCCCGCATTCTCGCGCACGAACGGCAGGTAACCAAAGCGTAATCGCCGCGCTGTGAGCGACTTCTCGTCATTGCAGGTGGGTCGGGTGCGCCACTGAAATCGATTTACCCCCGCGTCACCCGGGGACTCATTTCCGCCAGCCTAACCGGGGAGCCCGGGCGGCCTGAGCGCGGCGAATTCATCGGTGACCCGCAGCGCCGCGTCGGTGAACCGGTACAGCGCGGCAGGTCGTCCGCCGCTGCGGCCGGATTGCGCGATGGTGCCGGTCGCGGTGATGACCCCGCGCCGCACCAGCACTCGCTGCAGGTTCGTGGCATCGACCTGATAGCCCAACGCGGCGCCGTAGATGTCGCGCAGCGTGGAGAGCGCGAATTCCCTTGGCGCCAAGGCGAAGCCGATGTTCGTGTAGGACAGCTTGGCGATCAGCCGGGTGCGGGCGTTGTCCACCATCGGGGCGTGGTCGAAGGCCATCGGCGGCAGGCGGTTCACCGGATGCCAGCGGGTGTCCGGGGGTAGCTCGGGGCTGGCGGGGGAGGGCACCAGGCCCAGGAAGGTGGACGCGATCATCCGGGCGCCCGGCACCCGGTGCGGGTCGGAGAACACCGCGAGCTGTTCCAGATGTGCCAGCTCTTTGAGGTCGACCTTCTCGGCGAGTTGGCGGCGGACCGAGGTGATCATGTCCTCGTCGTTGCCCACCTGTCCGCCCGGCAGCGACCACGCGCCCCGTTGCGGGTCCTTGGCACGCTGCCATAACAGCACGTTAAGCTGCGGTTTCGCTGTCTGGCGCCCCTTCGCAACCTGCTCGGTTGCGTTACGAACCTGGAACACGACCGCGAGCACTTCGTGGGCGGTGCTACGATGGGCCATGTTTTCGATTATAAGTCGAAAACCTCCTGGCCTGAAAGGAGCCCCCATGACGGTGACCAATCGCATGGACACGCTCGCCAAAGACATGGTTGCCGACATCACGGATTCACCCACCGGATACTCCGGTGTGGTCGCTGATGCGCGGTGGGCCGCGGAGATTCGCCGGCTGGCGAAGTTACGCGGCGCCACCGTGCTCGCCCACAACTACCAGCTGCCCGAGATCCAGGACGTCGCCGACCACGTGGGCGACTCGCTGGCGCTGGCGCGGGTGGCCGCACAGGCACCCGAGGACACCATCGTGTTCTGCGGCGTGCACTTCATGGCCGAGACCGCCAAGATCCTCAGCCCGGACAAAACCGTGCTCATCCCGGACCAGCGCGCCGGCTGCTCGCTGGCCGAGTCGATCACCGCAGACGACTTGCGCGCCTGGAAGGACGAGCACCCCAACGCTGTCGTCGTCTCCTACGTCAACACCACCGCCGCCGTCAAAGCGCTCACCGACTTCTGCTGCACCTCGTCCAACGCCGTCGACGTCGTCGAGTCGATCGATCCCGATCGCGAGGTGCTGTTCTGCCCGGACCAGTTCCTCGGGGCGCATGTCCGCCGCATCACCGGCCGGCAGAACATGCACGTGTGGGCCGGCGAATGCCACGTGCACGCGGGGATCAACGGCGAGGAACTCACCGAGCAGGCCCACACCCACCCCGATGCCGAACTGTTCGTGCACCCCGAGTGCGGTTGCGCCACCTCCGCGCTCTATCTCGCCGGGGAGGGCGCCTTCCCGGAGGACCGCGTGCAGATCCTGTCCACCGGCGGCATGCTGGACGCCGCCCGTGCCACCAACGCCAGGCAGGTGCTGGTCGCCACCGAGGTGGGCATGTTGTATCAGCTTCGCAAGGCGGCCCCCGACGTCGACTTCCGCGCGGTCAACGAGAAGGCGGCGTGCAAGTACATGAAAATGATCACGCCCGCAGCCCTGCTGCGCTGCCTCGTCGAGGGCGCCGACGAAGTTGACGTCGACCCCGACATCGCCGCCGCCGCCCGGCGCAGTGTGCAGCGAATGATCGAGATCGGGCAGCCGGGCGGTGGCGGCGAATGACCGTCCGCCCCTGGTGGACTCACCGCGCCGACGTCGTCGTGATCGGCACCGGCGTCGCGGGATTGGCCGCCGCGCTGGCCGCCCATCGCGCTGGCCGCAGCGTCGTCGTGCTGAGCAAGGCCGATCAGGCGCGCGGGGCGACCGCGACCCACTACGCGCAGGGCGGCATCGCGGTCGTCCTGCCCGACAATGACGACTCGATCGAGGCGCATGTCGCCGACACCGTGGTCGCCGGCGCGGGCCTGTGCGATCCCCAGGCGGTCTACTCGATCGTCGCCGACGGGTACGCGGCGGTCGCGGAATTGGTCGGTGCCGGAGCACGATTCGACGAAGCCGCCCCCGGCCAGTGGGCGCTGACGCGCGAAGGCGGGCACTCACGGCGGCGCATCGTCCATGCCGGCGGCGACGCCACCGGCGCCGAGGTGCAGCGCGCGCTCGACCACGCCGCGCGGGCGCTGGACATCCGCACCGGGCACGTGGCCCTGCGAGTGCTGCACGACGGAGCGGCCGTCACCGGCGTCCTGGCGGGCAACCCGCAGGGATACGGAATCATCAGCGCGCCATCGGTGATCCTGGCCTGCGGAGGCCTCGGGCATCTGTACGGCGCGACCACCAATCCCGAAGGATCCACCGGCGACGGAATCGCCCTGGGCCTGTGGGCCGGCGTCGCGGTCAGCGATCTCGAGTTCATCCAGTTCCACCCCACGATGCTCTTCGCCCCCGGCGCCGCCGGCGGGCGCCGGCCGCTGGTCACCGAGGCCATCCGCGGTGAGGGTGCGAGACTGATTGACCGGCAAGGAGATTCCGTCACGGCCGGTGTTCATCCGATGGGTGACCTGGCGCCCCGCGATGTCGTCGCCGGGGCCATCGACGCTCGGCTGAAGGCCACCGGCGACTCGTGCGTGTTCCTCGATGCGCGCCACATCGGGGACTTCGCAAACCGGTTCCCCACCGTGACGGCCGCCTGCCGGGCCGCCGGAATCGACCCCGTCCGCCAACCCATTCCGGTTGTCCCCGGGGCGCACTACAGCTGCGGGGGCGTCGTCACCGACGTGTGCGGCCAAACCGAGCTGACCGGACTGTTCGCCGCGGGTGAGGTGGCCCGCACCGGATTGCACGGCGCCAACCGGTTGGCGTCCAACAGCCTCTTGGAAGGTTTGGTGGTGGGCGGTCGGGCCGGCAAGGCGGCGGCCGCGCATGCGGCGGCGGTCGGGCCCGTCCTTGCGGTCGCCCCCGAGCCCGTCGTGCACACCGCGCCCGAGCGCGGCGAACTGCAACGCGCGATGGGCCGGTACGCATCGGTGGTGCGCGACGCCGCCGGGATGACCCGGCTGTCCACCATGCTGTCGCAGGCTGAGGTCCGCGCCGTCGCGGGCCGACGCGATTTCGAAGACGTCGCGTTGGCCGTCGCCGCCCGCGCGGTCACCGCCGCGGCCCTGGCCCGAACCGAAAGCCGGGGCTGCCACCACCGCGAGGAACACCCGCAGACCGCAGCCGAGCAGGCGCGCAGCAATGTGCTGCGACTGTCCGACGACCGGACCTCGGTGCTGGTGGCGGCGCTGGCGGCGGTGGTGTGACCATGATGTCCGACTGTGAACTCACCGCCGCGCGGGAAACCATCCGGCAGGGTCTGGTCGAGGACATGCGCTACGGGCCCGACGTCACCACGCTGGCGACGGTGCCCGCCGAGGCGGTGGCCACCGCGTCCATGGTGCCCCGGCAACCCGGCGTGATCGCCGGCATCGACATCGCATCGCTGGTGCTCGACGAGGTGCTCGGCCCGCGCGGCTACCAGGTCCTCGACCGCGTCGAGGACGGCGCCCACGTGCAACCGGGCCAGCCCGTGCTGACCGTGCGGGCAGAAACCCGCGGGCTGCTCACCGCTGAGCGGACCATGCTGAACCTGATCTGCCACCTGTCGGGGATCGCCACCGCGACCGCGCACTGGGTGGCCGCCGTGCACGGCACCAAGGCCAAGGTGCGCGATACCCGCAAAACCTTGCCCGGGCTGCGTGTGTTGCAGAAATACGCGGTCCGCGTCGGCGGGGGCGTCAACCACCGCCTCGGACTCGGTGATGCCGCGCTGATCAAGGACAACCACGTGGTGGCCGCGGGATCGGTGGTCGAGGCGCTGCGCGCGGTGCGCGACGCGGCGCCGGAGCTGCCGTGCGAGGTGGAAGTCGATTCACTCGAGCAGCTGGACGAGGTGCTGCCCGAAAAGCCCGAGCTGATCCTGCTGGACAACTTCCCGGTATGGCAGACGCAGATGGCCGTGCAGCGCAGGGATGCGCGCGCGCCCGCCGTCCTGCTCGAGTCTTCCGGCGGCCTCAGCCTTCAGAACGCCGCCGCCTACGCCGCGACCGGGGTGGACTATCTGGCCGTCGGTGCGCTCACGCATTCGGTGGGTGTGCTCGACATCGGCCTGGACATGTAGTGCGGCCGCTTCGCACACTCAACGCGCGAAGCGGCCGGATTTCAGGCGATGTCGGCGACGAAAACCCCGATCCGGCGCAGCTGCGCGCGCGCCATTGCCGGCAAGCCGTCCCCGTCGGAGCCGGCGGGCAGGATCCGGGGGTTGACGATGTGCACCGCCCGGTTGCGGCTGAGCTGCACGTCCGCCTCCCCGGCGGCCAGCACATTTTTCACCCAGTCGGTCTTGCCGTGGCCCAGCGCGATCGCCAGGGTGTTGCCCTTGCGGTAGGTGGTCACGATGGTCTCGTAGGGCTTGCCGGAGGTGCGGCCACGATGCTTGATCGTCGCGGTTCCGGGCAGGTAACGCACGATCGGCTTGACGGCAGGGTTGAAGTACTTGATCTGAAAGCGCTCGAACCAGGGCGGGAAGACCATCGGGACGCCCGGGGCGTTGTTGGGGTGATCCTTGGCGGACATGGCGGCTCCCTGGGTTGGCTCTTGTTTCAGCGCGGGGTATGGCCTATTTACCGGCACACTACCGGTCGGATATTGATTTGAGTTCCTCTGGGACAATGGACACCGTGAGCACCGCCCGACCGTCACCGATGGCCCGTATCGACCTGCGGGGCGCGGAATTGACGGCTGCCCGATTGCGGGCGTCGCTGCCGCGCGGCGGCGCCGATGTGGAGACGGTGCTGCCCCAGGTGCGGCCGATTGTGGAGGCCGTCGCCCAGCGCGGCGCCGAAGCCGCGCTGGAGTTCGGGGCCTCCTTCGACGGGGTCCGGCCCCCGGTCGTCCGGGTGCCCGAGGAGGCACTCGAGAAGGCCCTCGCGGAACTGGACGCGGCGGTCGCCGAAGCCCTGCGCGTGATGATCGAACGCACCCGCGCGGTGCACGCCGACCAGCGTCGCACCGATGTCACGACGACCCTGGGCCCGGGCGCGACGGTCACCGAGCGGTGGGTACCGGTCGAGCGGGTGGGCCTCTACGTGCCCGGCGGCAACGCGGTTTACCCGTCCAGCGTGGTGATGAATGTCGTGCCGGCGCAGGCCGCCGGTGTCGCCTCGCTGGTGGTGGCCAGCCCGCCGCAGGCCCGGTTTGACGGCCTGCCGCACCCGACCATCCTGGCCGCGGCCCGGCTGCTGGGGGTCGGCGAGGTGTGGGCCGTGGGCGGTGCGCAGGCGGTGGCACTGCTGGCCTACGGCGGCACCGACCTCGACGGTGCGGAGCTGGCGCCGGTCGATTTGATCACCGGGCCCGGCAACATCTACGTCACCGCCGCCAAGCGGCTGTGCCGTTCGCGGGTCGGGATCGACGCCGAGGCCGGGCCGACGGAGATCGCGATCCTGGCCGACCACACCGCCGACCCCGCGCACGTGGCCGCCGACATGATCAGCCAGGCCGAACACGACGAAATGGCCGGCGCCGTGTTGGTGACCCCCAGCGAGGACTTGGCCGCCGCCACCGACAAGGAACTGGCCGCCCAGTTGCAGACGACCGTGCACCGTGAGCGGGTGGCGGCCGCATTGGGTGGGCGCCAATCGGCGATCATCCTGGTCGACGACCTGGAGGCCGGCGTCAAGGTCGTCAACGCCTACGCCGCGGAACACCTGGAGATCCAGACCGTGGACGCGGCGAGTGTCGCCGGGCGGATACGCGCGGCGGGGGCTATTTTCCTCGGCCCGTATTCGCCGGTGAGCCTCGGCGACTATTGCGCCGGTTCCAATCACGTCCTGCCCACCGCGGGTTGCGCGCGGCATTCCAGCGGCCTGTCCGTGCAGACCTTCCTGCGCGGCATCCACGTCGTCGACTACACCGAGGCGGCGCTCAAAGACGTGTCCGGGCATGTGATCACGCTGGCCGAGGCCGAAGACCTGCCGGCGCACGGCGAGGCGGTACGGCGGAGGTTCGAGCGATGACCGGATCCGCCGAACCACCGAAAACCGAGCCCACTCTCGACGATCTGCCCCTGCGCGACGACCTGCGCGGCAAATCTCCTTATGGCGCACCCCAATTGGCGGTCCCGGTGCGGCTGAACACCAACGAGAACCCGCATCCGCCCAGCACGGCGCTGGTGGACGACGTGGTGCGCTCGGTGGCGCAGGCCGCCGCCGACCTGCACCGCTATCCCGACCGCGACGCGATCGCCCTGCGGACCGACCTGGCCGGCTACCTGAGCGTCCAGACCGGTGTCCGGCTCGGGGTCGAGAACCTCTGGGCGGCAAACGGTTCCAATGAGATTCTGCAGCAGCTGCTGCAGGCGTTCGGCGGGCCGGGGCGCACGGCGATCGGCTTCGTCCCGTCCTACTCGATGCACCCGATCATCGCCGACGGCACCCGCACCGAATGGCTGCAGGCCGCCCGGGCCGACGACTTCGGCCTGGACGTCGACGCCGCGGTGGCCGCCATTGCCGACCGCCGTCCCGATGTGGTGTTCGTCGCCAGCCCGAACAACCCGTCCGGGCAGAGCGTTTCGCTGCCGGATCTGCGGCGGCTGCTCGACGTGGTGGCCGGCATCCTGATCGTCGACGAGGCCTACGGCGAGTTCTCGTCGCAGCCCAGCGCGGTCGAGCTGGTGGGGGAGTATCCGACCAAGCTCATCGTCTCGCGCACCATGAGCAAGGCGTTCGCCTTCGCCGGCGGGCGGCTCGGCTATCTGATCGCCACGCCGGCGGTGATCGACGCGATGCTGCTGGTGCGGTTGCCGTACCACCTGTCGTCGATCACTCAAGCCGCGGCGCGGGCCGCGCTGCGGCACGCCGACGACACGTTGGGCAGTGTCGCGACGCTGATCGACGAACGCGAGCGCGTCTCAAAAGAGTTGACCCACTTGGGTTTTCGGGTGATTCCCAGCGACGCCAACTTCGTCCTGTTCGGGGAATTCGCCGACGCACCCGCAACCTGGCAGCGGTATCTGGATGCCGGCGTGCTGATCCGCGACGTCGGAATCCCCGGCTACCTGCGCGTCACCACCGGCCTGGCGGGGGAGAACGACGCCTTCCTGCGGGCCAGCGCCGGGCTCGCCGCCACCGAACTGGCCCCCGTCAACGTAGGAGCGCCATGACCACCGCCCAAACCGGAAAAGCCGCCCGCCGTGCGCGTATCGAGCGTCGCACGAAGGAATCCGACATCGTCATCGAACTCGACCTCGACGGCACCGGCCAGGTCGACGTCGACACCGGTGTGCCGTTCTACGACCACATGCTGACGGCGCTGGGCAGCCATGCCAGCTTCGACCTGACCGTACGCACCAAGGGCGACGTCGAGATCGAGGGCCATCACACCATCGAGGACACCGCCATCGCCCTGGGGCAGGCGCTCGGGCAGGCCCTGGGCGACAAGAGGGGCATCCGCCGGTTCGGGGACGCCTTCATCCCGATGGACGAGACGCTGGCACACGCCGCGGTCGACGTGTCCGGCCGGCCCTACTGTGTGCACACCGGAGAGCCGGATCACCTGCGGCACACCACCATCGCCGGCAACTCGGTGCCCTACCACACCGTCATCAACCGGCACGTGTTCGAATCGCTGGCCGCCAACGCCCGCATCGCGCTGCACGTCCGGGTCCTCTATGGGCGCGACCCGCACCACATCACCGAAGCGGAGTACAAGGCGGTCGCCCGCGCGTTGCGTCAGGCGGTCGAGCCCGATCCTCGGGTGTCGGGTGTGCCGTCCACCAAAGGCGTTCTGTGACAAAGAAATCGGTTGTTGTCCTCGATTACGGCTCGGGCAACCTGCGGTCGGCTCAACGCGCGCTCGAGCGGGTCGGTGCGGCGGTCGAGGTAACCGCCGACGCCGATGCCGCGGCGGCCGCCGACGGATTGGTGGTGCCCGGGGTCGGTGCGTACGAGGCCTGCATGACGGGACTGCGCGCGATCGCCGGGGACCGCATCATCGCCGATCGGGTCGCCGCGCGGCGACCGGTGCTGGGTGTGTGCGTCGGGATGCAGATCCTGTTCACTCGCGGCGTCGAATTCAGCGTGGAAACCGATGGATGCGGGCAGTGGCCGGGTTACGTGACGCGGCTGCAGGCGCCGGTGGTCCCGCACATGGGCTGGAACGTCGTGGATTCCGGGCCCGGCAGCGTCCTGTTCAAGGGGCTCGACGCGGACACCCGGTTCTACTTCGTGCATTCCTACGCCGCGCAGCAGTGGGAGGGTTCGCCGGAGGCGGTGCTGACCTGGGCGACCCACGAGGGGCCGTTTTTGGCCGCGGTCGAGGACGGGCCGCTGTCGGCCACCCAGTTTCACCCGGAGAAAAGCGGTGATGCCGGCGCGGCCGTGTTGAGCAATTGGGTCCAGGGATTGTGACGGGCCTCGCGAAAGCGATTGCTGTCATGCAACAGCCGAGGGTGCGCGTAACCCGTTGCGGTCTCGGCACACAGGAGGGAATGTGTTGATCTTGTTGCCCGCGGTCGACGTGGTCGACGGCCGTGCCGTGCGTCTGGTGCAAGGTAAGGCGGGCAGTGAAACCGAATACGGCTCGGCGCTGGACGCCGCGCTGGGCTGGCAACGCGACGGCGCCGAATGGATCCATCTGGTTGACCTGGACGCGGCGTTCGGGCGCGGCTCCAACCGCGAACTGCTCGCCGAGGTGGTCGGCAAGCTCGACGTTCAGGTGGAGCTGTCCGGCGGGATCCGCGACGACGATTCGCTGGCCGCGGCCCTGGCCACCGGCTGCGCGCGGGTGAACCTGGGAACGGCGGCCCTGGAGAACCCGCAGTGGTGCGCCCGGGCGATCAGCGAGCACGGCGACAAGGTCGCCGTGGGGTTGGACGTCCAGATCGACAAAACCAATCCGGCCGGTGCGCACCGGCTGCGGGGGCGCGGCTGGGAAACCGACGGCGGCGACCTGTGGGAGGTGCTGGAACGCCTTGATGGCGAAGGGTGTTCGCGGTTTGTCGTCACCGATGTCAGCAAGGACGGCACGCTGGGCGGCCCCAACCTGGAGCTGCTGGCCTGCGTCGCCGATCGCACCGGCGTCCCGGTGATCGCGTCGGGCGGTGTATCCAGCCTGGACGACCTGCGCGCGATCGCGACCCTCACCGGCCGCGGGGTCGAGGGCGCCATCGTCGGAAAGGCCCTCTACGCCGGTCGATTCACGCTGCCGCAGGCGCTGGCCGCGGTCGGAGAGTAAAAGCCACATGGACTTGGACGCGTTGGTGGAGAAGGCGTCGGCGATCCTCGACGACGCCACGGAACCGTTCCTTGCCGGTCACCGCGCCGATTCCGCGGTCCGCAAGAAGGGCAACGACTTTGCCACCGACGTGGACCTCGCGATCGAGCGGCAGGTCGTCGCCGCGCTGGTCGAGGCCACCGGAATCGGCGTCCACGGCGAGGAGTTCGGCGGCTCGGCCCTCGACTCGCCCTGGGTGTGGGTGCTGGATCCCATCGACGGCACCTTCAACTACGCGGCCGGATCACCGATGGCCGGGATCCTGCTGGGCCTGCTGCGCCACGGCGACCCGGTGGCCGGACTGACCTGGTTGCCGTTCATGGGCCAGCGCTACACCGCGGTGACCCGCGGCCCGTTGCGCAAAAACGGGGTCCCCCAGCCGCCACTGACGTCGATCGACCTGGCCGACGCCCTGGTCGGCGCGGGATCTTTCAGCGCGGACGGGCGGGGCCGGTTCCCGGGGCGCTACCGGGTCGCGGTGCTGGAGAATCTCAGCCGGGTCTCGTCGCGGTTGCGGATACATGGGTCCACCGGCCTCGACCTCGCCTACGTCGCCGACGGGATACTCGGTGCGGCAATCAGTTTCGGTGGCCACGTGTGGGATCACGCGGCCGGGGTCGCGTTGGTGCGAGCCGCCGGCGGTGTCGTTACCGACTTGGCCGGCGAGCCGTGGAGTCCCGCATCGGATTCCGTGCTGGCGGCGGGTCCCGCGGCGCACGCCGAGATTCTCGACCTTTTGCGCAGCACCGGCCGACCGGAGGACTACTGAGATGCACGCGACCCCCAGCGGCCTTGCGGTGCGGGTGATCCCGTGCCTGGACGTCGATGGCGGGCGGGTGGTCAAGGGGGTCAACTTCGAAAACCTCCGGGACGCGGGCGATCCCGTGGAACTCGCGGCTGCCTATGACGCCGAAGGCGCCGATGAGCTCACCTTTCTCGACGTGACCGCGTCGTCATCGGGAAGGGCCACGATGCTCGATGTGGTGCGCCGGACGGCCGAGCAGGTCTTCATCCCGCTGACCGTCGGCGGCGGCGTGCGTACCGTGGCCGACGTCGACGTGTTGTTGCGGGCGGGCGCCGACAAGGTCTCGATCAACACCGCCGCGATCGCCCGGCCCGAGCTGTTGGCCGAGATGGCACGGCAGTTCGGCTCCCAATGCATCGTGCTGTCCGTCGATGCCCGCACCGTCCCCCCCGGCTCGGTGCCCACTCCGTCGGGCTGGGAGGTCACCACCCATGGAGGGCGCCGCGGCACGGGGCTCGATGCCGTCGAATGGGCTTCTCGCGGAGCCGATTTGGGGGTGGGGGAGATCCTGCTGAACTCGATGGACGCCGACGGCACCAAGGCGGGGTTCGACCTGGAGATGCTACGGGCGGTGCGCTCGGCGGTCACCGTGCCGGTCATCGCCAGCGGCGGCGCCGGGGCGGCCGAACACTTCGCGCCCGCGATCGCGGCCGGAGCCGATGCGGTGTTGGCGGCCAGCGTTTTCCACTTCCGGGAGTTGACCATCGGGCAGGTGAAGGCCGCCATGGCCGCCGAAGGGATCACCGTGCGATGACGCTCGACCCGCAGATCGCCGCGCGCCTCAAGCGCAACGCCGACGGCCTGATCGCCGCCGTCGTGCAGGAGCGCGGCAGCGGCGACGTGCTGATGGTCGCCTGGATGGATGACGCGGCCCTGGCCCGCACCCTGGAAACCCGTGAGGCGACGTACTATTCGCGGTCGCGTCGTGAACAGTGGGTGAAGGGCGCGACATCCGGTCACACCCAATACGTGCACTCGGTGCGGTTGGACTGCGACGGGGACACCGTGCTGTTGACGGTCGACCAGGTCGGCGGCGCCTGCCACACCGGCGATCACAGCTGCTTCGACGCCGACGCGCTCCTGCAACCGGAGCGCTAGCCGGCGAACCGGGCGTGTCCGGGGTCACTTTCCGCGGGCACGGGCGCATGACCTAGACAAGAATGGCGGGCAATGTCGAAATGGTTGTCCCGGGACCTCTTGTCCTGGAACGTGCTCGTGCCGGTGTTTGCCGTCGTCGTGCTGGCATTGATCTGGGGCGAGAAGCTCAGCCCGGTGCTGGTCGGGGTGGCTGCGCTGTTTCTCGTCGGCGCCGTGATCGCCGCGGTGCATCACGCGGAGGTGGTCGCCCACCGGGTCGGCGAGCCGTTCGGGTCGCTGCTGCTCGCGTCCGCGGTCACCATCATCGAGGTCGCCCTCATCGTCACCCTGATGATCTCCGGCGGCAACGAGGCCGCGACCCTGGCCAGGGACACCGCGTTCGCCGCGCTGATGATCACCACCAACGGGATCGCCGGTGTGTCCCTGCTGCTCGGCTCGCGGCGCTACGGCGTGACGCTGTTCAACGCCGAAGGCGCCGGAGCCGCCCTGGCCACGGTCACCACGGTGGCCACGCTGAGCCTGGTATTGCCCGCTTTCACCACCGGGCACCCGGGCAGGGAGTTCACCCCCAGCCAGCTCGCCTTCGCCGCGGTCGCCACGCTCTTGGTGTATCTGCTGTTCGTGTTCACCCAGACCGTGCGGCACCGCGACTTCTTTCTGCCGATCGCGCAGAAAGGCCAAAAGAGCCTGTTTGACGAGGATGAAAGCCACGCCGAGCCGCCCAGCACCCGACAGGCGCTGACCAGCCTGGCGTTGCTGCTCTGCGCGCTGGTGGGGGTGGTGGGGCTGGCCAAGGAGGAATCGCCGGCCGTCGAGCGCGCGGTAATGGCTGTGGGCTTCCCGCAGTCGTTCGTGGGTGTGATCATCGCGGCGCTGGTGCTGCTGCCGGAGACGCTCGCGGCGGCGCGGGCGGCGCGCAGCGGCCGCATCCAGACCAGCCTGAACCTGGCTTACGGTTCGGCGATGGCCAGCATCGGACTCACCATCCCGGTGATCGCGCTCGCGTCGGTGTGGCTGAAAGGGCCGCTGGTGCTCGGCCTCGGCCCCATCCAGCTGGTGTTGCTCGCGCTGACCGTGGTGGTCAGCGTGCTGACCGTCGTGCCCGGGCGGGCCACCCGGCTGCAGGGCGAGCTGCATCTGGTGCTGCTGGCCGCCTACATCTTCCTGGCGATCAGCCCCTGACGGCCCCTGGCCGCGCTAGGACCGGGCGCGCAGTGTCGCCAGCGCCTTGTCCGCGTGGGTGTCCATGTTGAATTCGCTGGAGATGACCTCGAGCACCGTGCGGTCGGTGTCGATGACGAACGTGGTGCGCTTGACCGGCAGCAGCCTGCCCAGCAGGCCGCGCTTGACACCGAACTGCGCGGCGACGCTGCCGTCGGTGTCCGACAGCAGCGGATAGTCGAACTTCTGCAGGTCGGCGAACTTGGCCTGCTTTTGCACCGGATCGGCGCTGATCCCCACCCGGTTGGCCCCGACTGCGGCGAATTCGGAGGCCAGGTCGCGGAAGTGGCACGCTTCCTTGGTGCAGCCGGGCGTCATCGCCGCCGGGTAGAAGAACAGGACGACGGGTCCGCCGGACAGCAGTTCGCTGAGCTTGCGCGGCGCTCCTGTCTGATCGGGCAGTTCGAAGTCGGCGATGGTCTCACCAGGTTTCATGGCGGACACGCTACGCCCGATGCGGGGCCCGCCGCCCGCCCGCGGACGTAACGGCGCTGCGAATCTGCGCGCGGAAAAGCGCAGCCACGTTACGCTCGCGGGCCACCCACCCGCGTCTGGGAGGATGGGTCGGTGCACGCCCACCTCGCCGCGACGACCTCACGAGAGGATTTCCGTCAGCTGGCAGCCGAACACCGTGTGGTCCCGGTGACCCGCAAGGTGTTGGCCGACAGTGAGACGCCGCTGTCGGCGTATCGCAAACTCGCCGCCAATCGGCCGGGCACTTTTCTGCTCGAGTCGGCCGAGCACGGGCGTTCCTGGTCGCGGTGGTCGTTCATCGGCGCGGGAGCCCCCTCGGCGCTGACCGTGCGCGACGGTGAAGCCGTCTGGCTGGGCGTGGTGCCGCGGGACGCGCCGACCGGAGGCGACCCGCTGCAGGCCCTGCGGGCCACCCTGGAACTGCTGGCCACCGGCCCGCTCACGGGGCTGCCGCCGCTGTCGGGCGGCATGGTCGGTTTTTTCGCCTACGACCTGGTGCGGCGCCTGGAACGGCTGCCCGAACTGGCCGTCGACGACCTGGGCCTGCCGGACATGTTGTTGCTGCTGGCCACCGATGTGGCGGCGGTGGACCACCACGAGGGCACCATCACGCTGATCGCCAACGCCGTGAACTGGAACGGGACCGATGAGCGGGTCGACGAGGCCTACGACGACGCGGTCGCCCGGCTGGACGTGATGACCGCGGCCCTGGGCCAGCCGCTGTCGTCGACCGTCGCCACGTTCGACCGGCCGGAGCCGCGCTACCGCGCGCAGCGCAGCGTCGAGGAGTACGGGAAGATCGTCGACTATCTCGTCGACCAGATCGCCGCCGGTGAAGCGTTTCAGGTGGTGCCCTCGCAGCGGTTCGAAATGGACACCGACGTCGATCCGATCGATGTGTACCGGATGCTGCGGGTAACCAACCCGAGCCCCTACATGTATCTGCTGCGCGTGCCGAATAGCACTGGGGGAGCTGACTTTTCGATCGTCGGATCCAGTCCGGAGGCGCTGGTCACCGTCGCCGACGGCGTCGCGACCACCCATCCGATCGCCGGAACCCGCTGGCGTGGAGAGACCGACGAAGAAGACCAGCTGCTGGAGAAGGAGCTGTTGGCCGACGAGAAGGAACGCGCCGAGCACCTGATGCTGGTCGATCTGGGCCGCAACGACCTCGGCCGGGTCTGCGCGCCGGGCACCGTCCGCGTCGAGGACTACAGCCACATCGAACGCTATAGCCATGTGATGCACCTGGTGTCGACGGTGACCGGCCTGCTCGCGGAGGGCCGGACGGCCTTGGATGCGGTGACGGCCTGCTTCCCGGCCGGCACGTTGTCGGGGGCGCCGAAGGTGCGGGCCATGGAGCTGATCGAAGAGGTGGAGAAGACGCGCCGCGGCCTGTACGGCGGCGTGGTCGGCTACCTGGACTTCGCCGGCAACGCCGACTTCGCGATCGCCATCCGCACCGCCCTGATGCGCGCCGGCACCGCCTATGTGCAATCCGGCGGCGGGGTGGTGGCGGACTCCAACGGCCCCTACGAATACACCGAGGCGACCAACAAGGCACGCGCAGTGCTCGGCGCGATCGCCGCCGCCGAGACCCTGACCGAACCGGACGCGGGTCGCGATGACTGAGGCCGGATCGCGGCGGCTGGACAGCCGATGGTTGATCCGGATCGCCCAGGTGACACTGGTGGTCGCCGCGGGGGCGCTGTGGGTGGCCTCGCGCCTGCCCTGGGTCGTGATCCGGTCGTTCGACGGGCTGGGGCCGCCTAAGGAGGTGACCTTGTCCGGCGGGACGTGGTCGACGGCGCTGCTGCCGTTGGCGATGCTGCTGCTGGCCGCGGCCGTCGCCGCAATCGCCGTGCGGGGCTGGCTGCTGCGCGCGCTGGCGGGGCTGCTGGCGGTGACCAGCCTGGCGGTCGGCTACCTGGGAATCAGTCTCTGGGCGCTGCCCGACGTGGCGGTCCGCGGTGCCGAGCTGGCGCACATCTCGATGATGTCGCTGGTCGGAAGCGAGCGGCGGTATTGGGGTGCCGGGGTCACGGTGGCCGCCGCGGCGTGCGCGCTGATCGCCGTCGTCCTGCTGATGCGATCCGCGTCGGATTCGGGGTCGGCGCGCTCGAGCGCGATGAAGTACACGACACCGGCGACGCGCCGCTCGATTGCGCGGCGTAAAGACGCCGACGGGGCGATGCGGGAGACGCGGGAGACGCCGGAAGTGTCGGAGCGGATGATCTGGGACGCGCTTGACGAGGGGCGCGACCCAACCGATCGGCCGAGCGAGTCTGACACCGAGGGTCGGTGACGGGCCACGAGCCGCGGGCCGCTACCCTTCATTGACGTCGTCGCAATCGGCTGGGGACAACCAAGTGGCCGTCCGATGACGGCGGGGCGACAGGGCGAAGGGAAACGACAGGCATGAGTCCGGCAACCGTGCTTGACTCCATCCTCGAAGGAGTCCGGGCCGACGTCGCTGCGCGCGAATCCCTGATCAGCCTGTCCGAGATCAAAGCCGCCGCGGCGGCCGCGCCGGTGCCACGCGACGTGATGGCCGCCTTGCGTGAGCCCGGAATCGGCGTCATCGCCGAAGTCAAGCGCGCCAGCCCGTCGGCGGGTTCCCTGGCGACCATTGCCGATCCGGCCAAACTGGCCAGGGCCTACGAAGACGGTGGCGCGCGCATCATCAGCGTCTTGACCGAGGAGCGCCGCTTTCACGGTTCGCTCGACGATCTCGACGCGGTCCGGGCGGCGGTCTCGATACCGATTTTGCGCAAAGACTTTGTCGTGCAGCCCTATCAAATCCACGAAGCGCGTGCGCACGGTGCCGACATGTTGCTGCTCATCGTCGCCGCGCTGGAGCAGTCGGCATTGGTGTCGATGCTGGACCGCACCGAATCGCTGGGCATGACGGCACTCGTCGAGGTGCACACCGAAGAGGAAGCCGACCGGGCGCTCAAGGCCGGGGCCAACGTAATCGGCGTCAACGCCCGCGATCTGGCCACGCTGGCGGTGGACCGGGATTGCTTCGCGCGCATCGCTCCCGGGCTGCCCAGCAACGTGATCAGGATCGCCGAATCCGGTGTCCGCGGCACCGGAGACCTGCTGGCGTATGCCGGTGCGGGTGCCGACGCCGTGTTGGTCGGCGAAGGTCTGGTCAAAAGCGGTGACCCGCGCGCCGCGGTGGCCGACCTGGTCACCGCGGGCACCCATCCGTCCTGTCCGAAACCGGCTCGCTAGTCGCTACGTCACTGAAGAGCCCCTGCGCTGATACGTTGAACCCCATGAGCCATCCCCGCGTAGAGCCTTGGTGATGGTGGACCTGTCCCGCCCGGACCTTCCGCTTCCGAGCGCAGCCATCGCCGAACCCACCCGTCACGAACCCGATGCGGGCGGGCATTTCGGCGTGTACGGCGGCCGCTACGTTGCCGAAGCCTTGATGGCGGTGATCGAAGAGGTCACCGCCGCCTACGAGAAGGAACGCGTCAACCAGGACTTCCTGGACACCCTGGATCATCTGCAGGCGCATTACGCCGGGCGGCCGTCGCCACTGTATGAGGCGCCACGGCTCTCCGAGCAGGCCGGCGCCCGCCTCTTCCTCAAGCGAGAAGACCTGAACCACACCGGTTCTCACAAGATCAACAACGTGCTCGGTCAGGCGTTGCTGGCCCAGCGCATGGGCAAGAAGCGGGTGATCGCCGAGACCGGGGCCGGTCAGCACGGCGTGGCGACCGCCACCGCGTGCGCCTTGCTCGGCCTGGACTGCGTGATCTACATGGGCGCCGTGGACACCGAGCGTCAGGCGCTCAACGTGGCACGGATGCGGTTGCTGGGAGCCACAGTCGTCTCCGTCCAGAGCGGTTCGAAGACGCTCAAGGATGCCATCAACGAAGCGTTCCGGGATTGGGTTACCAATGCCGACAACACCTTCTACTGCTTCGGCACCGCGGCCGGGCCGCATCCGTTTCCCGCCATGGTGCGCGATTTTCAGCGCATCATCGGCCTCGAAGCGCGCGCCCAGATCCAGTCCCAGGCGGGCCGGCTGCCCGACGCGGTGGTGGCCTGCATCGGTGGCGGATCCAACGCGATCGGAATCTTCCACCCGTTCCTCGACGATCCCGGCGTGCGGCTGATCGGATTCGAGGCGGCCGGCGACGGCGTCGAAACCGGAAGGCACGCCGCGACCTTCAGCGGCGGTTCGCCCGGGGCATTTCAGGGATCGTTCTCCTACCTGCTGCAGGACGAGGACGGTCAGACCATCGAATCCCATTCCATCTCAGCGGGTCTCGATTATCCGGGGGTGGGCCCAGAACATGCGTGGCTGCGCGAGACCGGACGCGCCGAGTACCACCCCATCACCGACTCCGAGGCGATGGATGCGTTCGGCATCCTGTGCCGCACCGAAGGAATCATCCCGGCCATCGAATCCGCACACGCGGTGGCCGGGGCGCTGAAGTTGGGTCCCGAGTTGGGCCAGGGCGCGATCATCGTGGTGAACCTGTCCGGGCGCGGGGACAAGGACGTCGAGACGGCCGCGAAGTGGTTCGGGCTGTTGGGATCCAGCGACCGATGACCGTCAAGCAGAGCGAAACGAGCAGGCTCGAGCCGATCTTCGACGTGTGCCGCAAGGACAGTCGTGCGGCGCTGATCGGTTATCTGCCTACCGGCTACCCGGATGTGCCGACGTCCGTGGACGGGATGATCGCCTTGGTCGAATCGGGTTGCGACATCGTCGAAGTCGGGGTGCCGTATTCGGATCCCGGCATGGACGGCCCGACCATCGCCAAGGCCACCGAGGCCGCGCTGCACGCCGGCGTGCGCATCCGCGACACCCTGGCCGCGGTCGAGGCGATCAGTGCGGCCGGCGGGCATGCCGTGGTGATGACCTACTGGAACCCCGTGTTGCGCTATGGAATTGACGCTTTCGCCCGCGACCTGGCATCGGCCGGCGGATACGGCCTGATCACTCCCGATCTCATCCCCGACGAAGCCGGGCGGTGGCTGGAGGTGTCCGAGGAGCATCGGTTGGACCGGATTTTTCTGGTGGCGCCGTCATCGACGCCGCAGCGCTTGGCGATGACGGTCGAGGCGTCGCGCGGATTCGTCTACGCGGCGTCGACGATGGGTGTGACGGGAGCGCGTGACGCGGTGTCGCATGCCGCACCCGAGTTGGTGGGCAGGGTCAAGGAGATATCGGACATCCCCGTCGGTGTCGGGCTGGGAGTGCGCTCGCGAGAGCAAGCCGCTGAGATCGGCGGCTACGCCGACGGTGTCATTGTCGGTTCCGCGCTGGTGTCGGCGCTGGGAGACGGGGGTTTGACGGCATTGCGTGCACTGACTGAGGAACTCGCCGCCGGTGTCCGTCAAAGGGCGGCCGCGTCGTGACCACGTTGCTCGCCTATTTTCCGAGCCCGCCGCAGGGTGTCTGGCACCTGGGGCCGCTGCCCATCCGGGCGTACGCGCTGTTCATCATCGCCGGCATTGTCGCCGCCCTGCTGATCGGCGACCGGCGCTGGGAGGCGCGCGGCGGTGAGCGCGGCGTGATCTACGACATCGCGCTGTGGACCGTGCCGTTCGGGTTGATTGGTGGTCGGCTCTATCACCTGGCCACTGACTGGCGAACCTATTGGGGTCCGGGAGGCGCCGGACTCGGGGCGGCCATACGGATCTGGGACGGCGGCCTGGGCATCTGGGGCGCGGTGGCGCTCGGCGCCGTCGGCGCATGGATCGGGTGCCGCCGGCACGGCATTCCGCTGCCGGCCTTCGCTGATGCGCTCGCCCCGGGAGTCATTTTGGCGCAGGCCATCGGTCGGCTCGGCAACTACTTCAACCAGGAACTCTACGGCCGCGAAACCACACTGCCGTGGGGTCTGGAGATCTTCTACCGCCGAGACCGTTCGGGATATCTCGACCCGCATTTGCTGGACGGCGTCTCCACGGGCCAGGTGGCACTCGTCGTGCAGCCGACGTTCCTGTACGAATTGATCTGGAACGTCCTGATTTTCGTCGCTTTGATCTATGCGGACCGGCGACTCACGCTGGGGCACGGCCGGCTGTTCGCGCTCTATGTGGCCGGCTACTGCGTCGGGCGCTTCTGTGTGGAGTTGCTGCGCGACGACACCGCCACCCATATCGCGGGCATCCGGATCAACTCGTTCACATCGACTTTCGTGTTCATCGGAGCCGTGGTGTACCTCATGGCGGCGCCCAGGGGCCGCGAAGATCCCGAGAGCCTGTGCGGAAACCACTACGCTGACGAGGAATACGCGGAACCTGAGCCCGCCGATGAGCCCGCGACCGTTGCGGCGGCGACGGCCGCTGCGGGTGCGGCGGGCGCGGCGGCCGGCGCTGCTGATGCGCCGACCGAATCGGCTTCGGCGGGAACCGCCGAAGCCGCCGACACGGCAGCCGAAGAATCGGAATCCGAAGAGCCGGAAACGGTCCGGGCGGAGGCACTCGCCGAGGACGAGGCCGAGGCCGAGGCCAAAGAGTCCAGGGACGCGGCGGTAGCCGACGAGGCAAAGGCCGAGGAATCCGAGGCCGGCGAGCTCGAAGTCGGGGAGCCGCAAGCCGAAGGCGAACAACCCGAAACTGACGAGCCCGCCGCCGAAAAGACCTCGGATCAACCAGGCACCCGGCGGCGATGGGGCTCGCGGCTGCGGAACCGACTGTCGGGCCGCTAGCCGCGACTGTGCCGGGATTTCACGCGGCGGGGCGCGATGCGTCTGGCATGCTGGGAGACTGTGACCAACGCAAGGTCAGCCGTTCGGTGATGCAACCTCATCCGCTCGCGCAGGCCGGCCCGCACGGCCTGCGTCGTCGTCTCGGCTACCTCGGCGCCGGGACGGGCCTCGCGGTGGGCGGCGCGCTCGGCTATGTCGGACTGGCCGACCCGCACAACCCCGCTTCCATCTATCCGCCGTGTCCATTCAAGTGGCTCACCGGCTGGAATTGCCCGTTCTGCGGCGGGCTGCGGATGACGCATGACGTGGTGCACGGTGACCTGGCGGCCGCCCTCCACGACAACGTCTTTGTGCTGGTCGGGATCCCGCTGCTGGCCGCGTGGCTGCTGGTTCGCCGCGCCCGCGGCAAATCATCCTTCTCGCGCCCGGCGTTGCTGACGGTCGTGGTCGCGACGATCGGATGGACGATTCTGCGTAACCTGCCCGCCTTTCCGTTGATTCCAACCGTTCTTGGTGGCTAAGAGCACACTGCCCGGCGGCGTTATGTGCGGGCCGTGGGGGTTGCACGCGACTATGCTGGGTCGGCGTGAGTAGACGCGGAAAGATCGTCTGCACCCTTGGGCCTGCGACCAATTCGGACGAGTTGATTCTGGCGCTGGTTGAGGCCGGTATGGACGTCGCCCGGTTGAACTTCAGCCACGGTGATTACGCCGATCACAAAGCCGCCTACGAACGGGTTCGGGTCGCCTCCGACGCCACCGGGCGCGCCGTCGGTGTGCTCGCCGATTTGCAGGGCCCCAAGATCAGGCTGGGGCGCTTCGCCACCGGTCCCACTTACTGGGCCGACGGTGAAACGGTCCGGATCACCGTCGCCGACTGCGAAGGCAGCCACGACCGGGTGTCGACCACCTACAAAAAACTGACCGAGGACGCCGAGGTCGGTGACCGGGTGCTGGTCGACGACGGCAAGGTCTGCCTGGTGGTCGACGCCATCGATGGCGACGACGTCGTCTGCACGGTCGTCGAGGGTGGCCCGGTGAGCAACAACAAGGGCATCTCGCTGCCCGGGATGAACGTCTCCGCACCGGCCTTGTCGGAGAAGGACATCGAGGACCTCGCCTTCGCGCTGGACCTCGGTGTCGACCTGGTGGCTCTCTCGTTCGTGCGTTCGCCGGCCGACGTCGAGTTGGTGCACGAGGTGATGGACCGGGTCGGCCGCCGGGTGCCGGTGATCGCCAAGCTGGAAAAGCCGGAAGCCGTCGACAATCTGGAAGCCATCGTGCTGGCCTTCGACGCGATCATGGTGGCGCGCGGCGACCTCGGTGTCGAGCTGCCCCTGGAAGAGGTTCCGTTGGTGCAGAAGCGGGCCATCCAGATGGCCCGGGAGAACGCGAAACCGGTCATCGTGGCCACCCAGATGCTCGATTCGATGATCGAGAACTCACGGCCGACCCGCGCGGAGGCCTCCGACGTCGCCAACGCCGTCCTCGACGGCACCGACGCGGTGATGCTGTCCGGGGAGACCTCGGTGGGTAAGTATCCGCTGGCGGCCGTGCGGACCATGTCACGCATCATCTGCGCGGTCGAGGACAATTCCACGGCGGCCCCGCCGCTGACGCACGTGCCACGCACCAAACGCGGGGTGATCTCGTATGCGGCCCGCGATATCGGCGAGCGCCTCGACGCCAAGGCGCTGGTCGCCTTCACCCAGTCCGGGGACACGGTCAAGCGACTCGCCCGCCTGCACACCCCGCTGCCGTTGCTGGCCTTCACCGCGTGGCCGGAGGTGCGCAGCCAGCTGGCCATGACCTGGGGCACCGAGACGTTCATCGTCGCGATGATGACCTCCACCGACGGCATGATCCGCCAGGTCGACAAGTCGCTGCTGGAACTCGGTCGCTACAAGCGTGGTGACCTGGTGGTCATCGTCGCCGGGGCGCCACCTGGCACAGTAGGGTCAACCAACCTGATCCACGTCCACCGGATCGGGGAGGACGACGTCTGACGAGCCGTCCGGCGACGACGCAGGCCGCGTGGCGGCGTGGGGAGGAGACGGGCACATTCAGTCCACAGGAGAGCCCGTGCCGGCCGGCAGTGAGCCGAACACCACGTCCGACTTCGCGGAACTGCTGGCGACACTCGACCTTCACCGTCTCTCCGATGACCTGTTCATCGGCTCGCATCCCAGCAAGAACCCGATGCGAACGTTCGGTGGTCAGCTCATGTCGCAGTCATTCGTCGCGAGCAGCCGGAGCCTGGTCCGCGACGACCTGCCGCCGAGCGCGCTGTCGATGCATTTCATCAACGGCGGCGACACCGACAAGGACATCGAATACCGCGTGACGCGGCTGCGTGACGAGCGGCGGTTCGCCAACCGGCGCGTCGACGCGATGCAAGACGGTACGTTGCTGTGCTCGGCGATGATCTCCTACATGGCCGGAGGCCGCGGCCTCGAGCACGGTATCGATCCGCCTCAGGTGGCCGAACCGCACACGCAGCCTTCGATCAGCGAACTGTTGCGCGGCTACGAAGAGACCGTCCCGCACTTCGTGAACGCCCTGCAGCCCATCGAATGGCGCTACACCAACGACCCGTCGTGGGTGATGCGGACGAAAGGGGATCGGCTGCCGCACAACCGGGTCTGGGTCAAGGCTCTGGGAGAGGTTCCCGACGACCCGGTATTGCACACCGCAACAATGGTGTACTCCTCGGACACCACGGTGTTGGACTCCGTCATCACCACGCACGGTCTTTCCTGGGGATTCGACCGCATTTTCGCTGCGTCCGCCAACCATTCCATGTGGTTTCACCGGCAGGTCAACTTCAACGACTGGGTCTTGTACTCGACGTCGTCGCCGGTGGCGGCGGATTCGCGCGGGCTGGGCGCCGGACACTTCTTCGATCAGTCCGGGCAACCGCTTGCCACCGTGGTGCAAGAGGGCGTGCTGAAGTACTTCCCGCCGTCGCGCCGGTAAGCCGTTACGCAATAGCCGCAGGATATCCGCCCGAATCTCTCCGATATCGCCCTGATCGGGCGTAACTTTGACGTAGCCGGGTAGTCGGTGCAGAGGCGGCGGACACGCCGCCCAGCTGTTATCAGCGCATCGGGAGGTGAGTGTGAACGGGCCGGTGGTGGACGTCACAGCGAGACCTCGCGCGCGCGAACGTGTTGTCGTTTCGGCCGATTCGCTGGCGGTCCGCTTGATCGGTGCCCTGGCGCTGCTCTGCGCGACGTCCTGGTTCATCGAGATACTCGCTCGTCACCACAGCAATCCGAACGGGCATTTCGCCGATCGGCTGGCCTGGTCGCTGACGGTTCTTGCCGCGGTGGCGTGGATCGCGCGCGGCATCTTCCTGGGCCGCCCGGTGACGACGATGCATGCCTTTGCGGCCGCGTCTTTCGTGTTGGCGGGGTTGGGCCTGCATGTGTTGTCCTTCGATCTGCTCGGTGACGTCGTGATCGCCAGCTCGGGCATGGTGTTGATGTGGCCGATGCCCTCGCACCCGCGGCCCGCCGACCTGCCGCGTATCTGGAAACTGATCAACGTGACCAGCGATGACGCATTGGCGCCGTTCACCATGCAGACCGGCAAGAGTTACCACTTCACCGCCGACGGCACCGCGGCGCTGGCTTACCGGACACGGATGGGAATCGCCGTGGTCAGCGGTGACCCCATCGGTGCCGAGGAACACTTCGGCGAACTGGTCGCCGATTTCGCCGCCACGTGTCATGCCCACGGATGGCGCATCGCGGTGGTGGGGTGCGGCGAGCGCCGCCTCAACCTGTGGAGCGACACGGCGGTATTGGGACAATCGCTGCGAGCCATACCCATTGGGCGCGATGTGGTCGTCGACGTGTCGGGCTTCGACATGGTGGGCCGCAAGTTCCGCAACCTGCGCCAGGCGGTGCAGCGCACCCATAACTGCGGCGTCACAACGGAAATCGTGGCCGAGCAGGGACTGGACGAACGGCTGCTGGGCGAGCTGACCGAGGTGGTGCGGGAATCGTCGAAAGGGGCGCGGGCCGACCGCGGATTCCACATGAACCTCGATGGCGTGCTGGAGGGCCGCTTTCCCGGAATTCAGCTGATCATCGCCAGGGACGCCGCGGGAACGGTGCAGGCGTTTCACCGGTACGCCACGGCCGGCGGCGGCAGCGACATTACCCTCGACGTCCCGTGGCGCCGCCGTGGGGCCCCCAACGGACTCGACGAGCGGCTCAGCGTCGACATGATCATGGCCGGTAAAGACAGTGGGGCACAGCGGGTATCGCTCGCGTTCGCCGCATTTCCCGAGATCTTCGACGACAAGAACCGCGGCTGGACCCAGCGCGTCTTCTACCGGCTGATCCACGTCCTCGACCCGCTGATCGCGCTGGAGTCGTTGTACCGGTATGTGCGCAAGTGGCATGCCCTCGACGCGCGGCGCTACGCGCTGATCTCCATGACGCAGATCGTCCCGCTGTTGTTCGTGCTGCTGTCGCTGGAGTTCATGCCGCGCCGACGACATCTCTGAACACCAGCACCGTGATCGGACCGCTTCCGTGCTACGAGCCCTGATCGACGCGTAGTTCGTCGCAGCCGATTCCCTTGCCCAGGTGGTGAGTAGCCACCACCACCGTGCGTTCGGGGGACAGCAGCCGGGAATCCGGCGCCAACAGGTCGCGGAGGATCTGCTCGGCGTCGGTGACATCGAGATGTTCGGTGGGTTCATCGAGCAGCACGATCCGCGCGGGTGAGATCACCACCCTGGCCAGCAGTAGGCGCCTGCGCTGCCCCGCCGAAAGGGCTTGCGCGCCACCGGTAAGCACCGTGGCCAAGCCCTCGGGCAAACCGGCGAGCCACGAGCCGAGCCCGACCGTGTCCAGGGCCGCGGTGAGTTCGTCGTCTCGGCAGTCGCCGCGGGCGACCAGCAGGTTGTCTCGGATGGTGGTGGCGAATACGTGCGCGTCCTCCGCGAAAAACCCGATGGCGCGGCGCAAATCGACTTCGTCGAACTGAGTCAAGGCGGTGCCGTCGAGCAGTACCTGCCCGCGCAGTGGCGGCAGCAAGCCGGCGAGCGTCATCAGCAGGGTCGTCTTCCCGGAACCGCTGGCGCCGGTGACGGCCAGCCGCGTGCCCGCCGGCAGGTCCAGCGCGATGCGGGTCGAGCCCGCGCCGCCGTGGTGACCGGAGCGAACGTCGGCGGATAACCGGCCGGTGCCGAGCGGCCTCGGCGCTGTCTGCGCCGTGTGCCCGGACTCACGCGGGGTTTCGGCCGCGGCCAGCTCGAGCAACCGGCGCGCGGCGATCCGCGACCGCGTCAACTGCACGGCCGCGGCCGGTAGCGGCGTCATCGCCTCGAAGGCGGACAACGGCAGCAACATCAGCACGGCCAGTGTGGTGGGCGCGACCGCGTGCGCCAACCCGATCCCGGCCACCACCGCGCCCAGCACGCTGGCCCCGATGGCCGCGGTGGGCATCGCCTCGGCGATGGCGGCCGGTTTGGCCGCGGCGTCCAGGGCATCACCCCAAGCGCGTTGGCGACGTTGCGATTCGGCGATGACATCGGGAAGCAGGCCGGCGACACGAAGCTCGGGCGCATGTTCGAGAGCGATCATTGCCGAGGTGTCGCGCTCGGAATGGTGTTGCCGCGCAATGTCTTCCTGGGTCGCGGCGGCCCGGCCGGCCAGGCGGGGCGCGACGAAACCGGCGATCAGCAGGCAGATCGCCAGTACGGCGGCCGCCGCCGGTGAGATGGCGGCGACCACCGCGGTGGCCGCCAGCGCCAGCACCGCCGCGACGCCGATCGGCACCAGGGCGCGCACCAAGACGTTGGCCAGTTCGTCGACGTCGGCGCCCACCCGGGCCACCAGTTCACCGCTGTGCAGCCGGACGGCGGCCGCCGCGGGCCCGCGCGCCAGCCGTTGGTAGACCTGCACCCGGGCGGTGCCGGCCGCGCGTAAGGCCGTGTCGTGGGTGACCAGGCGCTCGCAATAGTGCAGCACGGCCCGCGAGATCGCGAACATACGCACCGCGACCGCCGCGATCGACAGGTCCAGCACGGGCGGCATCTGCCACGCGCGGGTGATCAGCCACGCCGCAACACCGGTCAGCGCCAGCGCGCTGCCCAGCGACAGCACCCCGAGCGCGATCGCCGCCAGTACGCGGGGCAGCCGGGGACGCAGCAGGGCGGCGGCGGCGAGTAGGGGTTCGTGGCGGCGGCCCGCCGTGGTCGACGGAGACGTCGGATCAGACCGGGGCATAACGCACTCCACGGTCGGCGACCACGTCGACGACCTGGTCGCCGATGGCCAGCACCGGCTCGCGATGCCCGACCACGATCACGGTCGCACCGGCGCGGGCCCGCTCCACGATCGCCCGCAGGACACGTTCCTCGGTGTGGGCGTCCAGGTGCGCGGTCGGCTCGTCGAGCAACAGCACGGCGGCCGCCGATCCGAGCGCCCGCGCGAGGCCCAGCCGTTGCCGCTGCCCCAGGGACAGCCCGACCCCGCCGCGCCCGAGCAGGGTGCGCCCGCCCTCGGGAAGCTCCGCCAACACGGTGTCGAACCCGGAGACGGCACAAGCCTTTTCGATGTCCTCGAGCTCTCCGAGGAGCACCAGGTTGTCGTCGACGGTGCCCGGCACGAGCACCGGGCGCTGGGGCAGCCAGGACAGCTGCCCCCACCACCGGCTCGGCTCCAGGTCGGCGATGTCGACTCCGTCGACGGTGGCCCGGCCCGACGAGGGTGCGGTGATCCCGGCGATCGCTTGCAACGTGGTGCTTTTGCCGGCGCCGTTTCGCCCGGTCAGCACGGTCACCGCGCCGGGTTCGATCACCGCGTTCAGATCGCGTGGCGCCTGTCCGTCGCGGCCGGCGACGGTGAGATGTTCGAGGCGGATCCGTGCACCGCGCGCGGTGACGGTCTGGGTCCTGGGCTTGGACGGGGTCGGCTCGCCGATGAGGGCGAAGGCCTCGCCGGCGGCGGCCGTACCGTCTTGAGCGGCATGGAATTCCACGCCGATGCGGCGTAGTGGCCAGTACACGTCGGGCGCCAGCAACAACACCGTCAAACCCGCGGTCAGGGTCATCTCACCGAAAACCAGACGAAGGCCTATTCCGACGGCGATCAGCGCCACGCCCAGGGTGGCCAACAATTCGAGCACGAGAGCCGACAGGAAGGCGATCCGCAGCGTCGCCATAGCCGAGCGGCGGTGCGCGGCAGCGAGTTCGGCGATACGCTGTTCGGGGCCCGCGCTGCGTCCCAACGCCCGCAGGGTGGGGATGCCGGCGATCAGGTCCAGCAACCGGGCCTGCAGGGTGGTCATGGCGGCCAGCGCGGCCGCCGACCGGTCCCGGGTTGCCAGCCCGATCAGCACCATGAAGATCGGTATCAGCGGCAGCGTGATCGCCACGATCGCCGTCGATTTCAGGTCGTAGGCCGCGATCACCGCGACGGTGGCCGGCGTCAGGATCGCGGCGAGCAGCAACGTCGGCAGGTATCCGGTGAGGTAGGGACGCAGACCGTCCAGGCCGCGGGTGACCACCACCGCGGCGGTGTCGCGTTGCGCCGCGAGTTCACCCGGCTGCCTGGCGGTCACCGCGCGAAGTACCTGGCCGGACAGGTCGGCGATGACGGCGCTCGCTCCCCGCTGGCCCAGCCGGGCTTGAAACCAATGCGTCAGCGCGCGAACAACCCACAGTGCCAACAGGATTGACAGCGGCCCCAACCAGGCGCGCAGGCCGCCTGCGGAGGGGTCGCCGACGACTCGTGCGACGATGCTCCCCAACACGATCGCCGAGCCGATCGCGCAGGCGGAGATCAGTACCCCGCAGCCCACCGCGGCGACCAGATAGCGGCGCAGCGCCGTCGATGCCCGCCACAGTCTCGGGTCAAGTGGCGCTCGGCTCGCGCCGTCCTTACCGCTCAGGACGGGCGCCTAGCCAGACCGATGGGCGCCGGTATCCGGTCGGCCGAGATCCGTTGCCGGAAAATCCAGTACGACCACGCCTGATACACCACCGTCAGCGGGGCCATGAACGCCGTCACCCACGTCATGACCTTGAGCGTGTAGTGGGTCGAGGAGGCGTTGTAGATGGTCACACTCCACTGCTTGTTCAGCGTCGAGGGCACCAGGTTCGGATACAGCGAGCCGAAGAGCAGGATCACCACGGCCGCGACCACGAGCGCGATGCAGGTGAACGCCCAGCCGTCGGATGCGCGCCGCCACACCAGCAGTACCGCCGTCAGTTGCGCGACCACGGCCACGGCCAGCACCAGCCAGGTCCAGTCTTTGCCGTAAGCCAGTTGCGTCCAAAGCCCGAAGCCCGCAACGAGTCCGGTGACCGGAAGCGACAGCCACACGCCGAATCGGTATGCGTCGTCGCGGAGGGCGCCGGACGTCTTCAACGCGACGAACACCGCCCCGTACAGCAAGAACAGACCGGCGGTGGCCAGGCCGCCCAACACCGTGTAGGCGTTCAGCACATCGGTGATCGCGAGATGAATGTGGCCGTCGGCGTCCACCGGGAGTCCACGGACCAGGGCGGCAAACGCGACACCCCACAGGACGGCCGGCAGCCACGACCCGGCGGCGATGCCGAAATCGGCCCAGCCGCGCCATTTTGTGTCGTCGATCTTGCCGCGCCACTCGATCGCCACGGCCCGCACGATCATGCCGAACAGGATGGCCAACAGCGGCAGGTACAGCGTGGAGAACACGGTGGCGTACCAGCCGGGAAAGGCGGCGAACATGGCCGCGCCGCCGACGATCAGCCAAACCTCGTTGCCATCCCACACCGGCCCGATGGTGTTGAGGGCCGTGCGGCGCAACGGTTCGGCTTCACCGATGCCGACGCGCGCGAACGGCTCCATCAACATGCCCACGCCGAAGTCGAAGCCCTCGAGGACGAAGAAACCCAGGAACAGCACCCCGATGATGCCGAACCACACTTCCTGCAATCCCACTCCGATCAGCTCCTTTCGGCCTCGGTAAGCCCCGTCACGCCTCAGTAGGCGAAGGACAGCGGCGCCACCTCGTCGTCGCCGGGCGCGTGCGGGGGAGCGGGTTCCGCGTCGTGCTCCAGTGGACCTTCGACGGTGTAGCGCTTGAGCAGAAAGAACCAGAGGACCGCCAGCACCGCGTAGACGAGGGTGAAGGTCACCAGCGACGTGATGACCATGCCGGGCACGTGGTTCGAAACGCCTTCGCGGACGGTCATCCGGATCAACTGGTCGCCGGCCGGGTTCGGGGCCACCACCCATGGCTGGCGGCCCATCTCGGTGAACACCCATCCCGAGATGTTGGCCAGGAACGGCGTGGGAATGGTGAGTAGCGCGAACCCGGAAACCCAGCGGTTCTTGGGGGTTCGCCCGGCGCGGGTCAGCCACAGCACGGTCAGGGCGAACACCACGGGGATCACCAGGAATCCGATCATCAATCGGAAGGACCAGTAGGTGACGAACAGATTCGGCCGGTAGTCGTCGGGCCCGAAGCGGTACTGGTACTGCTGCTGCAGTTCGTTGACCCCTTGCAGCGTCACGCCGCTGAGCTTGCCTTCGGCCAGGAACGGCAGCACGTAAGGCACCTTGATCACTTCGGTGACGCTGCTGCAATTGTTGTGTGTGCCGATGGTCAGCACCGAGAAGTCTGGGTCGGTTGCGGTGCGGCACAACGCCTCCGCCGACGCCATCTTCATCGGCTGCTGGACGAACATCAGCTTGCCCTGGCGATCACCGGTGAAGAACAAACCCACAGCGGCGAGCAGCACCACCCCACATCCCAGGATCGCCGCGGGACGAAACATGGTGCGGGCCTCGGTTTCCGCGACGGGGGTGGTGGATCCGGGCGTGTGTGAGCGCACCATCCACCATGCGCTGACGGCGGCGACGAAAGCACCGGCGGTCAGCAGTGCTCCCGCCACCGTGTGTTGAAATGCCGCTTGGGCAGTGTTGTTGGACAGCAGCGCGAAAATGCTGTCCAGTTCCGCGCGCCGCGTCACCGGGTTGTAGTGCGCGCCGACCGGGTGCTGCATGAACGAGTTCGCCGCGATGATGAAGAACGCCGAGACGTTGACGCTGATCGCGACGATCCAGATGCAGGCCAGGTGTAACAGCTTCGGGAGCCGGCTCCAGCCGAAGATCCACAGGCCGATGAACGTCGATTCGAAGAAGAAGGCGAACAGCCCCTCCATCGCCAAAGGCGCGCCGAAGATGTCGCCGACGAACCGCGAGTACTCGCTCCAGTTCATGCCGAACTGAAACTCCTGGACGATGCCGGTCGCCACGCCGATGGCGAAGTTGATCAGGAACAGCTTGCCGAAGAATTTGGTCAGTCGATACCACGCGGTGTTGCCGGTAGCCACCCACGCCGTTTGCATGATGGCGATCAGCGGGGCCAAACCGATTGTGAGCGGCACGAAGATGAAGTGGTAGACGGTAGTTATACCGAACTGCCACCGCGAAATATCGACGACATTCATCTGTCATCTCCCGACTGCGGAGGCCCGATCAACGACTACGACAAAGTGTAGTAGATGTGCTGGCGCCTCCGCTACCGCCTCAGCTGTCGAGGGTGTTGGACGCCTTGCGGATGCCGAACGCCGAAATGATCTCGAAGACGCCGATCACCACGAACCACGCGCCCACCACGATCGCCAGGGTGACGATCGATTCGAACGGTGACGCCAGGACCACGATGCCGGCGAGCAGGCTCAGCAAGCCGAGGAAGATGCTCCAGCCCCGGCCCGGCAGGTGCGGATCGCTGACGGCCGAAATCGTCGTGGCGACACCGCGGAAGATGAACCCGATACCAATCCATATGGCCAGCAGCAGAATTGCGTATCCCTGACCGAAGTGGCGGAACGCCAGTAGCGCCAGGATCAGCGACGCGGCCCCGCTGATGAACAGCAGGACCCTGCTCCCCGCCGAGACATGCAGTGAGAACGCGAAGACGACTTGCGCGAGACCGGTGATGAGCAGATAAACACCGAAGGTGACGGCGGCGACCAGGATGGAAATTCCCGGCCACGCCAGCACCAGGACACCGAGGACGATCGACAGAATTCCCGACAGCAGAGCGGATTTCCACAAATGCGGCAGCAAGCTTGGAACGGGGTGGGTTCCAGGAGAGCCAGGGGAGATGGTCATGGCCGCAGTCTGACACAAACGCCGGCCTTGGTACAGGAAATTTGATCAGACGTGGGCGGTGCGTGGTCGCTCGGCGAGTAGGTCGGTGGGCTGTTCGCCCGCCTTGCGGCCGATGAGATACCAGGTGCGCATAGCGCCCTTGCCCTTGACCTCGATGAGGCCACGCTCCTGCAGGACGAAGTCGTTTTTGAGTCGCTCGTACATCGCCTCGGGCACCTGGATGCGGCCGACCGAATCGGTGGATTCCATCCGCGAGGCCAGATTGACCGCGTCTCCCCACACGTCGTAGAAGAAGCGGCGCGAACCGACGACACCGGCGACCACTGGTCCGCAGGCCATGCCCATCCGCAGCGGGACCGGGTCACCATGCGGATCCTTCAGTGCGGCCGCAACATTGGCCATGTCGAGTGCGAAATCGGCGAGGGCGGAGGCGTGATCCGGTCGCGCCCGCGGGACCCCGCTGACCACCATGTAGGAGTCGCCACTGACTTTGATCTTCTCCAGGCCGTGTTTGTCCACCAGCTCGTCGAACGCGCCGTAGAGCCGGTCCAAAAACCGGACCAGGTCGGCCGGGGTGGTGCTGCTGGCGCGTTCGGTGAACCCGACGATGTCGGCGAACAGCACGGAGGCCTCGTCGTATTTGTCGGCGATGACGTTGCGGGAAGAGCTTTTTAGCCGCTCGGCGATGCTGCCCGGCAACATGTTGGCCAGCAGCGCCTCCGACCGCTCGTACTCGGATTCCATCACCGCCTCGGCCCGCGCCGTGTCGCGCAGGGCGAACCACACCGCCACGAACACCATCACGAAGGCGGAGACGATGGTGACGACAAACATCATGGACTGAGCCCAGGCCGGTTCCAGACCGGTATTCCGGGGGACCAGGAACTCCAGTGCGATCACCAGGCCGGCCCCAATCGCCGCCAGGATCGCCGCCAACACGATGTGGTCGATGCCGAGCACCAGCACCACCAGGCTGGCCGCCACCAGGAAGAAAAACTGCGAGCCCGACGCCGTGCCCGCGTCCCAACCGCTGGAGAACAGTGAGACGTACGCCGCGCCGATGAAGGTCAGCGGCGCAACCAGCTCACCGAAGCGATGTAGCCACGGCACGGCGGCGAAAATCATCGCGGCGGCAGCGTTGACCGAGACGATCTGCCAGCGCCACGCTCCCGCAACCACTTGCAGGAGCACAAACGTTGCGCTGACGAGCACCGCCAGCCATGCGCTGACGTTCAGCACCCGGAATTGGCGCGCGGCACTGTCCGCGTAGTGCTGGTTGCGGGCGCGCGACTGGACCCGCACCGCGGCTACACAATCCGGGCGCTTTGACGAGCCATCTGGCCATCGCGGTGGGCCACCACAATTCTTGGCCGCCACGCCGCAAGCCTAACCGCCGAGCAGACAATTTGTCGGCAGTCGTGTCAATATTGCCGTTTTCGCCTCCGTAAGTTTCCCGAGTCTGATACGACATTTGTTATCGGGTAGTTATCGGGTTGACGAGCATTTCGGGTTCGGTTATTTAGCGCGTGGTCGACGCTGTGCGTGACACGTGTTCGCCTCGACTAAGGGGTGCCTGATGGCGGGTCTCAGAAGAGTCGCCCTTGCGTTGATGATTGCCCTGACCGCCGTGCTCGTGGACAGCTGTAGTGCCGCCTGTAGTGAGCCGAGCTGGCTGCTACGGGTGGCCGGCGATTCCATCGGCAACTACACCCCGGGCTCGGAGGTATCGGCCTCGGGCCAGGTATGCATCACCCGGTCATTCGGCGACTGAGGCGCCAGACTTGTGGATCGGTGCCCACGGTGGATTTGAGCTCACACCGGATGGGTTTTGAATCCGTCCCTCTCGATGTTTGGGCCCTCGTGCTGGAGCACGTGAGTGCGACCCTGGCAAGCGCGCGGCCATGATCGAGCTGCGCCGTACAGAGGTCGGCCGGTGCTTCCCACAGCATCCTCATCAGTTTTTCGCGCCGTTATCTGCTCTGGGCGGCGCGCCGCCAGGCGGCTTGGCGCAGCAGTCGTAATCCGTTGAGTCCGACAATGATCGTGGACCCTTCGTGCCCGGCAACCCCGAGCGGCAGCGGCAGGGTGCCGACGAGGTCCCAGAGCACCAGCGCCCCGATGAATGTGGTGGCGATGATCAGGTTGGCGACGACCACCTTGCGGGCGCGCCGTGACAACGCGATGACGGTGGGGATGGTGGTGAGGTCGTCGCGCACGATGACCGCGTCGGCGGTCTGCAAGGTGAGATCCGATCCCGCGCCGCCCATGGCGATCCCCGTGTGCGCGGCCGCTAGAGCGGGGGCGTCGTTGATGCCGTCGCCGATCACCGTGACTTTTTGTCCACCGGCCTGCAGCTGCCGCACCGCGCTGACTTTGTCGTCCGGCAGCAGCCCGGCACGGACATCGGTGATACCGAGCTGTGCGGCGACCTGGTCGGCGGTCGCCTGGTTGTCGCCGGTCAATAACACTGGTGCTGCGCGGGTCAGCCGCCGCGCCGCGATCACGGCGGCCGGCGCCTCGGGGCGCAGCTGGTCGGTGATGGCCAGGACGCCGACCGGCCGGCGTTCGCGGGTCACGACGACGGCGGTGTAGCCGCGGTCCTGCATCGCGTTGACCACCGCGGTCGCAGCCGGAGTTTCGGCGGTGTCGGGATCGGCCAGCAGGGTGTGCGGGGAGCCGACACTGACGGCTTGGCCGTCGATGCGGGCGGTGACACCGCGGCCGGGGTGCGCGGTGAACTCCTCGACGTCGGGTAGCTTCAATCCTCGGGTGCGGGCCGCGCCGACGACCGCTGCCGCCAGGGGGTGTTCGCTGGGGTGTTCGGCGGCCGCGGCGAGGGTCAGCAGCTCGTCATCACTCAAACTCGGGTCGAGACTGCGGATTTCGGCGATGCGGGGGGTGCCGCGGGTCAGCGTACCGGTCTTGTCGAAGGCGATTTGGGTGGTGGCGCCGAGTCGTTCCATCACGATGGCGGACTTGGCCAGCACGCCGTGGCGCCCGGCGTTGGCGATCGCAGCCAACAGTGGCGGCATGGTAGCCAGCACCACTGCGCACGGTGAGGCCACGATCATGAATGTCATCGCCCGCAGCAGCGCCCGCCGCAGCGGCTCGCCGGCCAGCAGCGGCACCACGAACACCGCGATCGTGGCGGCGACCATGCCGATCGAGTAGCGCTGTTCGACCTTTTCGACGAACAGTTGGGTGCGGGCCTTGGTGCGGCTGGCCTGCTCCACGAGGGTGGCGATACGGGCCACCACGGAATCTTCGGCGCGCCGGTCAACCCGGATCCGCAGCGCCCCGGTGCCGTTGAGGGTTCCCGCGAACACCTCGTCGCCGACGCTCTTGTCCACCGGCAGCGGCTCGCCGGTAATGGTGGCCTGATCGACCTCGCTGGCGCCGGCGACCACGGTGGCGTCGGCGCCGATGCGCTCGCCGGGCCGGACCACCAGCACATCACCCACAGCCAGGTCGGCAGCATTGACCGTTTCCTCGCCGCCGTCGTCGCTGGACCGGGTCACGGTCTCGGGCGCCAGATCGAGCAGCCCGCGCACCGAGTCCTCGGTGCGCGCGGTCGCAAGTGCTTCCAGCGCACCGGAGGTGGCGAAGATGACGATCAGCAGAGCGCCGTCGGTGATCTGCCCGATCGCTGCGGCCCCGATCGCGGCCGCCACCATCAGCAGGTCGACATCCAGGGTCTTGTCCCGCAGCGCCTGCAATCCCGCCAGGCCCGGCTCCCAGCCCCCGGCGGCGTAGCAGCCCAGGTACAGCACCCACCACACCCAGTGCGGCCCACCGGCCAACTGCACCAACAAGCCCGCCAGGAACAACCCCAACGCCGTTGCCGCCCAGCGCATTTCGGGAATCTTGAACAGCCGGGTCCGGCGCACGGGCAGCACCGCGGGGGTGGGCCGCGGGCGGGCCGGTGCGGGAGTGGGCGCGACCATCACTTACCTCCGAGACGACAACCAAAGGATGCCCACGATACCAGAAGGCATGAACACGTCTTCATGTATCCTAGGCTGGGATAGACTGTCGCGCTATGGGACACGGAGTCGAGGGCCGCGACCGGCCGACGGCTCGGCTGGATGCCAACGCCGCGACCCACGTCGCCACCACGTTGCAGGCATTGGCTACCCCGAGCCGGCTGCTGATCCTGACCGAATTGCGGCAGGGGCCGCTGGCGGTGACCGAGCTGGCCGCCGCGATCGGCATGGAGCAGTCGGCGGTGTCACACCAGCTGCGGTTGTTGCGCAACCTGGGCTTGGTCACCGGAACCCGATCGGGCCGCAGCATCGTTTACAGCCTTTATGACAACCACGTCGCCCAGCTGCTCGACGAGGCTATCTACCACAGTGAGCACTTGCGTCTGGGCCTATCGGATCTGGCCGAACCCGCGGGATAGCGGCGCCAAGTCCGCAACGACCGACCGCGCGCCCGCGCACGAGGTGGCCTGCCCGACACGTTGAGCGACCGGTTCGTTGAGCGGTCGCGAACCGAGTTCCTCAGTGCCCGTCCAGGTTTGGCCGCCGCGCGCGCTGCCGGCACTGCGAACGGATGCGTCCTGCGAGGCTGGGCCGAGGCGGCGGCCGTGCGGGCACGTGGTTCCGGACGATATGAACAAGATCGCGGACGCGGGGGGTTTCCTGGTGCCCTCGGTGAGATTCGAACTCACACTGGACGGGTTTTGAATCCGTTTCCTCTGCCAGTTGGGATACGAGGGCTTGCGGCCTCTTACCTTAGAGGCAGCCTCCCACCATAGAGGATTTGGTGTCCTCACCCGTCACACCGCCCCCGCGCTCGCTGGTCTGAGGCGTTCGCGACACAATGTCCGTCATGACAGGCCCCACGACCGACACCGACGCCGCTGTGCCGCGCCGGGTCCTGATCGCTGAAGACGAAGCGCTCATTCGACTGGATCTCGCCGAGATGCTCAGGGAGGAGGGCTACGACATCGTCGGTGAGGCAGGTGACGGACAGGAAGCCGTCGAGTTGGCCGAGCGCCATCAGCCGGACCTGGTGATCATGGATGTGAAAATGCCGCGCCGCGACGGCATCGACGCGGCCTCGGAGATAGCCGCCAAGCGCATCGCCCCGATCGTCATTTTGACCGCGTTCAGTCAGCGCGACCTGGTTGAGCGCGCCCGAGATGCCGGGGCGATGGCCTACCTGGTGAAGCCGTTCACCATCAGCGACCTGATCCCGGCCATTGAATTGGCCGTCAGCCGCTTCGGCGAGATCGCCCAGCTGGAACGCGAAGTGGCGACGCTGTCCGAGCGGTTGGAGACCCGCAAGCTCGTGGAACGCGCCAAGGGGCTGCTGCAGACCGAACAGGACATGACCGAGCCCGAGGCGTTCAAGTGGATTCAGCGGGCCGCCATGGACCGGCGGACCACGATGAAGCGAGTGGCCGAAGTCGTCCTGGAGACCCTCGGCCCCACTGACGAGTAGCTCTCGAGTGTGCGTGTTCGCACGACGACACGCCGTGAAAGCCGTACAACCGAACGCCCGCGGCGCTCGAAAACCCTAGCGGGCGACGATCACCGACGAGCCGTGCCCGAACAGGCCCTGGTTGGCCGTGATGCCGACCGTGGCGTTTTCCACCTGCCGGCCGGTGGCCTGACCGCGCAGTTGCCACGTCAGCTCGCAGACCTGAGCGATCGCCTGCGCGGGGATGGCCTCGCCGAAGCACGCCAGCCCGCCGGACGCGTTGACGGGAACCCTGCCGCCGATGGTGGTGGCACCGCTGCGCAGCAGCGCCTCGGCTTCACCCTTGGGGCACAGGCCCAGGTGCTCGTACCAGTCGAGTTCCAGCGCGGTGGACAGGTCGTAGACCTCGGCCAGGCTCACGTCCTCGGGCCCGATGCCCGCCTCGGCGTAGGCCGCGTCGAGGATGTGGTCTTTGAACGCCCGATCGGGTGCGGGCACCGCGGCGGTGGAATCCGTTGCGATATCGGGTAATTCGGGCAGGTGCTGCGGATAGTTCGGGGTGACCGTGCTGACCGCCCGCACCGACGGCACGCCGGCCAGCGAGCCGAGGTGTTCACGGGCGAACTTCGCACTGGCCACGATCAGGGCCGCCGCGCCGTCGGAGGTGGCGCAGATGTCCAGCAGGCGCAAGGGGTCGGCCACCACCGCGCTGGCCAGCACGTCCTCGACCGACACCTCCTTGCGGTACCGCGCATTCGGGTTCTGCAGGCCGTGTCGCGAGTTCTTGACCTTGACCTGGGCGAAATCCTGCAGCGTGGCACCGTAGAGGTCCATCCGCCGCCGCGCCAGCAGCGCGAAATACACGGGATTGGTGGCGCCGATCAGGTGGAAGCGCTGCCAGTCGGGATCGTTTTTGCGCTCACCGCCGACCGGGGCGAAAAAGCCCTTCGGCGTGGTGTCCGCGCCGATGACCAGGGCCACGTCGCAAAAGCCGGCCAGGATCTGGGCCCGGGCGCTCTGCAGCGCCTGCGAACCGCTGGCGCATGCGGCATAGCTCGAGCTGACCGGCACGCCATTCCACCCGAGTTTCTGGGCGAACGTCGCACCGGCGACGAATCCCGGGTAGCCGTTGCGGATGGTGTCCGCACCGGCCACCAACTGGACCTGGCGCCAGTCCAGGCCCGCTTCGTTCAGCGCGACCCGGGCGGCGGCCACCCCGTATTCGGTGAAGTCGTTGCCCCATTTGCCCCAGGGGTGCATCCCGGCGCCCAGGATGTACAGCGGTTCAGGCGCGCTCGTCGTCATTTGCGCCGCTCCTTCTCACCTTTGCCGATCGCATTGCCCTGTTCACCGTCGCCGGCGGAGGCGATCCTCCACGCGTGCACGATGCGCTGCACGCCGTCGTCGTCGGTGTAGAGCGGCATGGTGGTCAGTTCCATCTCCATGCCGACCTTCAAGTCGGCGGCCAGCGTGCCCTCGACCACCTTCCCCAGCACGATCAGGCCCTCGGCCGCCAGCTCCACGGCGGCGACGGCGAAGGGCTCAAAGGGATCCGGAGACGGGTAGGGCGGCGGTGGCGCATAACGGTTCTCGGTGTAGCTCCACAGCATTCCCCGCGTCGACAGGGCGACCGAATCCAGCGAGTCGCTGGCACAACCCGGGTTGGGGCAGTTGTTCTCGCGGGGCGGGAAGACGTAGGTACCGCACTGCGGGCATTTACCGCCGATCAGATGCGGAACACCGGCGTCTTCACTAGTGGAGTCGGTGGCGAACCATCCATCGACCGCCGGTTCTTGTCGGATGACTTCTGGCACCCGGCCAGCGTACCCAGCTCACGCATAAAACTGAAACGTGTTGCAGTTCTGCGGGCGGCGCGGTCGGGGCGCATGGCCCGTCACACCGGGTGCCTAAAGTGAGACCCGTGCCCGCCACGAAAACCGCTACCAAGCCCAGCGAGGAACAAACCAGGCCGACGCTCATGCTGCTGGACGGCAATTCCCTGGCGTTTCGGGCGTTCTATGCGCTGCCCGTCGAAAACTTCAAAACCCGCGGCGGGCTGACCACCAACGCGGTCTACGGCTTCACCGCGATGTTGATCAACCTGTTGCGTGACGAAGCCCCGACCCATATTGCCGCCGCCTTCGACGTGTCACGGCAGACCTTCCGCTCCGAGCGTTACCCGGAGTACAAGGCCAATCGGTCGGCGACGCCCGACGAGTTCCACGGCCAGATCGACATCACCAAGGAAGTCCTGGCGGCGCTCGGCATCACGGTGCTCGCCGAGGCGGGGTTCGAGGCCGACGACCTGATCGCCACCCTGGCCACCCAGGCCGAAAACGAGGGCTACCGCGTGCTGGTGGTCACCGGCGACCGCGATTCCCTGCAGTTGGTCAGCGACAACGTGACGGTGCTCTATCCCCGCAAGGGGGTCAGCGAATTGACCCGTTTCACACCCGATGCCGTCGTCGAAAAGTACGGGCTGACGCCCACGCAATACCCCGACTTCGCCGCCCTGCGCGGCGACCCCAGCGACAACCTGCCCGGCATCCCGGGTGTGGGGGAGAAGACCGCGTCCAAATGGATCGGCGAATACGGGTCGCTGCAGGCGCTGGTCGACAACGTCGACTCGGTGCGCGGCAAGGTGGGTGACGCGCTGCGCGAACATCTGGCCAGCGTGATCCGCAACCGCGAGCTGACCGATCTGGTCAAGGACGTGCCGCTGGCCCAGACTCCCGACACGCTGCGGCTGCAGCCGTGGGACCGCGACCAGATCCACCGGCTCTTCGACGACCTGGAGTTCCGGGTGCTGCGGGACCGGTTGTTCGAAACCCTGGCCGCCGTGGAACCCGAGGTCGACGAGGGTTTCGACGTGCGCGGCGGCACGCTCGAAGCCGGCGAGCTGGCGGTGTGGTTAGCCGAGCACAGCTCCGGGAAGCGCTTCGGGCTGGCCGTCGTGGGCACCCACCTGGCCTACGACGCCGACGCCACCGCGCTGGCCATCGTCTCCGCCGACGGGGAGGGCCGCTACATCGACACCGCGACGTTGGATCCCGAAGACGAAGCGGCGCTGGCTTCCTGGCTGGCCGATCCCGGCCCGCCCAAGGCGTTGCACGAAGCCAAGCTGGCGATGCACGACCTCGTCGGACGGGGATGGTCCCTGGCCGGTGTCACCTCCGATACCGCATTGGCGGCCTACCTGGTGCGCCCCGGACAGCGCAGCTTCTCCCTCGACGACCTGTCGCTGCGCTACCTGCGCCGGGAGTTACGGGCCGAAAACCCTGAACAACAACAGCTTTCACTACTCGACGATACTGACGGCACCGACGACCAGGCGGTGCAGACGCTGCTCCTGCGGGCCGTGGCGGTGCTCGATCTCGCCGATGCGCTCGATGAGGAGTTGGCCCGCATCAACTCCACTTCGTTGCTCAGCGGCATGGAGCTGCCGGTGCAGCGAGTGCTGGCGAGGATGGAAAATGCCGGTATCGCAGTCGATTTGGCGTTACTGAGCGAGCTGCAAAGCGATTTCGCCAACCTGATCCGCGATGCGGCCGAAGCGGCCTACGCGGTGATCGGCAAGCAGATCAACCTGGGCTCGCCAAAACAGTTGCAGGCGGTGCTCTTCGACGAGCTGGAGATGCCGAAGACCAAGCGCACCAAGACCGGTTACACCACCGACGCCGATGCCGTGGCGTCGCTGTTCGACAAGACCGGCCACCCGTTCCTGCAGCATCTGCTGGCCCACCGCGACGCCACGAGGCTCAAAGTCACCGTTGACGGGCTGCTGAATTCGGTGGCCTCCGATGGGCGCATCCACACCACGTTCAACCAGACCATCGCGGCGACGGGCAGGTTGTCATCGACCGAGCCGAACCTGCAGAACATTCCGATCCGCACCGAGGCGGGCCGGCGGATCCGCGACGCGTTCGTGGTCGGCGACGGCTACAGCGAGCTGATGACCGCGGACTACAGCCAGATCGAGATGCGGATCATGGCCCACCTGTCGCGCGACGACGGGCTGATCGAAGCGTTCAACACCGGGGAGGACCTGCACTCGTTCGTCGCCTCACGCGCCTTCGGCGTGCCGATCGAGGAGGTCACCGGCGAGCTGCGCCGCCGGGTCAAGGCCATGTCCTACGGCCTGGCCTACGGGTTGAGCGCCTACGGGTTGGCCGCTCAGCTCAAGATTTCCACCGAGGAGGCCAAAGTCCAGATGGAGCAATACTTCGCCCGGTTCGGCGGGGTGCGCGACTACCTGATGGACGTCGTGGAACAGGCCCGCAAGGACGGCTACACGTCGACGGTACTGGGCCGCCGCCGGTATCTGCCCGAACTCGACAGCAGCAACCGCCAGGTGCGGGAGGCCGCCGAGCGGGCGGCGCTCAACGCACCCATCCAGGGCAGCGCGGCCGACATCATCAAGGTGGCGATGATCGAAGTCGACAAGGCGATCAAAGACGCCGGGCTTTCCTCGCGGATCCTGCTACAGGTGCACGACGAGCTGCTGTTCGAGGTCGCGGCGGGGGAGCGAGAACAGCTGGAGGCCCTGGTGCGCGACAAGATGGGCGGCGCCTACCCGCTCGACGTCCCGCTGGAGGTTTCAGTCGGCTACGGCCGCTCGTGGGACTCCGCCGCGCACTAGCGCGGCAATTGGGGCGTCGCGGCGCACTGCAGGCGATTGAGGGGCGAATTTGCTGCTCAGCCAGCCGCCGAGCTGGGTGCCGCCCGCCTGCGGGCGTAACGTCACGGCGAAGGATTGCCGGAAAATTCGCCGTGGCGTTACATTCGGGGCGACCGTTCGACCGGAGTCAACCGCGCTGGGTTTGGCCAGCGTGTGCACAGTCGAGTAGCCTCGATGGGTAAATCCCAATTGTCCCTACGACCAAACCTGTCCGGAGCAACCCAACAATATGCCGAGTCCCGCCGTCACCTCGCCCCAAGTAGCCGTCAACGACATTGGCTCCAGCGAGGACTTTCTCGCCGCAATAGACAAAACGATCAAGTACTTCAACGATGGCGACATCGTCGAAGGCACAATCGTCAAAGTGGACCGGGACGAGGTGCTCCTCGACATCGGCTACAAGACCGAGGGCGTCATCCCCGCCCGCGAGCTCTCCATCAAGCACGATGTCGACCCCAGCGAGGTCGTTTCCGTCGGTGATGAGGTCGAGGCTCTCGTTCTCACCAAGGAGGACAAAGAGGGCCGCCTGATCCTGTCCAAGAAGCGCGCGCAGTACGAGCGCGCCTGGGGCACCATCGAGGCGCTCAAGGAGAAGGACGAGGCCGTCAAGGGCACCGTCATCGAGGTGGTCAAGGGTGGCCTGATCCTCGACATCGGCTTGCGTGGCTTCCTGCCCGCGTCGCTGGTCGAGATGCGTCGGGTCCGCGATCTGCAGCCGTACATCGGCAAGGAGATCGAGGCCAAGATCATCGAGCTGGACAAGAACCGCAACAACGTGGTGCTGTCGCGCCGGGCGTGGCTGGAGCAGACCCAGTCCGAGGTGCGCAGCGAGTTCCTCAACCAGCTGCAGAAGGGCGCCATCCGCAAGGGTGTCGTCTCCTCCATCGTCAACTTCGGCGCGTTCGTCGATCTGGGCGGTGTGGACGGTCTGGTGCACGTCTCCGAGCTGTCCTGGAAGCACATCGACCACCCGTCCGAGGTGGTCCAGGTCGGTGACGAGGTCACCGTCGAGGTGCTCGACGTCGACATGGACCGCGAGCGGGTTTCGTTGTCGCTGAAGGCGACTCAGGAAGACCCGTGGCGGCACTTCGCCCGCACGCACGCCATCGGCCAGATCGTTCCCGGCAAGGTCACCAAGCTGGTGCCGTTCGGTGCGTTCGTCCGCGTCGAGGAGGGCATCGAGGGTCTGGTGCACATCTCGGAGCTGGCCGAGCGCCATGTCGAGGTGCCCGACCAGGTGGTTGCGGTCGGCGACGACGCGATGGTCAAGGTCATCGACATCGACCTGGAGCGCCGCCGGATCTCGTTGTCGCTCAAGCAGGCCAACGAGGACTACACCGACGAGTTCGACCCGGCGAAGTACGGCATGGCCGACAGCTACGACGAGCAGGGCAACTACATCTTCCCCGAGGGCTTCGACTCCGAAACCAATGAATGGCTCGAGGGATTCGACAAGCAGCGCACCGAGTGGGAGGCCCGCTACGCCGAGGCCGAGCGCCGGCACAAGATGCATACCGCGCAGATGGAGAAGTTCGCCGCGGCCGAGGCGGCCGGGCACGCCGCGGGCGAGCAGTCGCCGGGCAACGGTGCGCCTCCGGAGAAGGCGGGCGGATCGCTGGCCAGCGATGCCCAATTGGCCGCGCTGCGGGAGAAACTCGCCGGCAACGCGTGATCCCTTCCTGACCACGCCATGCTGCGTATCGGGTTGACCGGTGGCATCGGCGCCGGCAAGTCGGCGCTGTCCTCCACGTTCGCGCAACACGGCGCCGTCATCGTCGACGGGGACGTCATCGCGCGTGAGGTGGTCCAACCGGGCACCGAAGGGCTGGCGGCGCTCGTCGCGGCGTTCGGTGACGACATCCTGCTGCCGGACGGATCGCTGGATCGCCCGGCCTTGGCCGCCAAGGCCTTTCGCGACGACGATGCGCGCCAAACGCTCAACGGGATCGTTCATCCGCTGGTGGGCAAGCGCCGCTCGGAGATCATCGCGTCTGTGTCCGCGGATTCGGTGGTGGTCGAGGACATTCCGCTGCTGGTGGAGTCCGGGATGGCGCCGCTGTTCCCGCTCGTGGTCATCGTGTACGCCGACGTCGAGGTGCGGCTGCGACGGCTGGTCGACCAGCGCGGCATGGCCGAAGACGATGCCCGCGCCAGGATCGCCGCGCAGGCGAGCGACGACCAGCGCCGTGCGGTCGCCGACATCTGGCTGGACAACTCGGGCAGCCCGGCGGAATTGGTGCAACGGGCCCAGGACGTGTGGGACAACCGGATCGTGCCTTTCGCCCACAACCTGAGCACACGTCAGACCGCCCGGGCGCCCGCCCGGTTGGTGCCGCCCGACCCGAGCTGGCCGGACCAGGCGCAGCGAATCCTGAACCGCCTGAAGACAACCTGCGGGCACAGGGCGCTGCGGGTCGACCACGTCGGTTCGACCGCCGTGCCGGACTTTGCCGCCAAGGATGTCATCGACGTTCAGATCACCGTCGAATCCCTTGCCGTCGCCGACGAACTCGCCGAGGCGTTGTTGTCCGCCGGTTACCCGCGCATCGAGCACGTCACCGAGGACGTCGCCATGCGGGATGCCCGCAGCACCGTCGACCGCTACGACCGCGATGACGATCCGGCGCTATGGTCCAAGCGAATTCACGCCTCGGCGGATCCCGGCCGGCCCACCAACGTGCATATCCGGGTGGACGGCTGGCCCAATCAGCAATTCGCCCTGCTGTTCGTCGACTGGCTGACGGCCGACTCCGATGCGCGCGCCGAGTACCTGAACGTCAAGCGCGCAGCCGAAAAGGAGGGCGGCGGGGACACGGCGGCCTATGTCGCCGTCAAAGAGCCGTGGTTCCGCGACGCCTACCGTCGGGCCTGGAAGTGGGCCGACGCGACGGGCTGGAAGCCCTAGCACGATGGTGGCGACCCGCTGCGCGCGGCTTCGCCGCGCTGGCGATCGCCACGGGCACGATGGTGGCGACCCGCTGCGCGCGGCTTCGCCGCGCTGGCGATCGCCACGGGCACGATGGTGGCGACCCGCTGCGCCCGGCTTCGCCGCGCTTAAGGCAAGGCCGCCCCGCACTGCAGCGCGCCGTTGTTGGGATCGGCGTTCCCGGCGACCGGCCTGACCATTTGGTCAGCCTGGACGAAAACGTTGTCGTCCACGTCGATCTCGCAGTGCACGTTAGCCGAGTACGGGAAGTGCAGCACGATGCGCATGCCGGCCTGCTGCGGATCGGGCAACACCGTGTCGGCTTCGAATGCATTGCCGGGCATCGAGCTCAGTCCGGCCGTGTTCGTCTGGCCGCCGTTGATCACGAACGTGGCCTGACTGCCCGTCGTGACGCCGTCGATCCTGGCCCGATAGACGATGTTGTGCAGATCCGCCCCCGCCGTCGCCGGATTCAACTGGGCGCCGGCCGCGATCACCGTCACCGCGGCGATGGGCAGGAGCGTGCGACCTTTGCAGCTCATAGCCGGTGACATTACAGCCAGCGCCATGTGCGAACCAGATGGTTTGCGCTACGGCCGGCAGCGCGGACACCGGCGCATTTCACTCGCCCACCGACCGCCGCTAGCGCAGGCGGTGCAGCGTGGCAGAACGCACGCACCGGCGACGCCCAGCCGTGCCGGCAGCCGGGCAAAGCTGGCGCGGCGCCCTCGAAGGCCACCACCTCGCCGTCCAGGGCGAAGCGGGCGACGGGCTGGGCGGCAAGCACATCCACCGGTTCTGGATAGGTTCGGTTGAGCGCCTGACGATTTCGCGACAGTAGCCGTACCCGATCGCCGCCGCGGAACGCCGGGCAGCGCCTGCCGGCGAACGTGCGCCCGAAGATCCCGTGCGGATTTGAGAACCGGTACTCGGGCCGCCCCAGGGCTTGTGGCCAGACACTGCCGGGACGGAGGACGAGCCGTTACGCCGGTGGCATCAAGACGGTGTCGATCATGTAGACCGTCGCGTTGGCGGTCGTCACCCCGCCGCAGACCACGCCGGCGTTGTTGACGGTCAGGTTGTTTCCCTGACCGTTGACGGTCAGATCGCCGCCCTGCAGAGTGCGGTGATTCCCGATCACCTTCGCCGGGCTGAGCTGGCCTTGCACGACGTGGTAGGTCAAGATCGTGTTCAGCATCGCGGAGTCGGTTTTCAGCTGGTCGATCGTCGACGGCGGCAGCTTGTTGAATGCCTCGTCGGTTGGCGCGAACACCGTGTACTGACCGTTGTTGAGGGTGTCCACGAGATTCACCTGCGGGTTGAGTTGGCCGGAAACCGCAGAGGTCAGCGTCGTGAGGATCGGGTTGTTGGAGGCCGCCACCGCCACGGGCACCTGCGACATTCCCTGCACCGAGGCGGGGCCGTTGGGGTGTGCGCTCGCATAGGCGGCGCATCCCGGTCCCACCAGGTCAGCGGCCGCGGCCACCGGGGATGTGGTGATTGCGAAACCCATCATGGTCACCGCGGCAAGCCCCGTTGCCGCCATTGCATTTTTGTCCAGTTTCATCGCCTTGCTCCTCCGGTTCGTCGGCGCCCATCGTCGGCCGCCGTACGGGGGATTCGGAGCCGTGGCGGCGCTGGATTGCCCTCTGCCGCGACTGGTGGTGATCAGCCGTAGGTGAACGAATACACCCGCAGCCCTTTGCCGGGGTGTACCTCGAGGGTGGCGGTTTCGGGATGGTCGTCGCCGACGATCTGGTGTGACGTCGGCGGCCCGCTGATCGGCAGCGCGGTGGAACGACCGTCGCGCATCACCGTGACGGTCCCGGTGCCGCCGGCGACGATATAGACGTTTCTGGCGTGGTAGTTGAGTTTGATGCTGGACTGGTCGCCGTCGGCGGTCGCACCCTGGTAGTCGAGCGTCCACGGCCCGCGCAGCGCGAAGCTGTCGGCGGCGAGGGCCCGGGGATAGTCGAATGTTGCTGAGCCCTCGTCGTATTGGCCGTTGCCGCCGTAATTGACGACCTTGCCGACCGCCAGGTACGTCTCGGGTGTGGTCCGGCCTGCCGGCGGGAGCTCGGCGGTGTCCACCGGCGGGGGCAGCGAAGCCCCGGGGTCGGCACGGGAGATCAACTGCCGGATCAACCCCTCGGTGACGCTGTAGTCGCCCTCGCCGAACTTGATGTGGCGCACCGTTCCGTTCGCGTCGATCAGGTACTCCGCAGGCCAATACCGATTGCGGTAGTTGGTCCAGGTCGAATAACCGTTGTCGAGCGCGATCGGATATTTGACGCCGAGTTCGGCGGCGCCCTGGGCGACGTTGCCCGGCACTTTTTCGAACGCGTACTCGGGGGTGTGCACGCCGATGACTTCGAAGTTGTCGTCGTGGTAGGCGTTGTGCCAGCCGACGACGTGGGGGATCGCGCGCTGACAGTTGATGCATGAGTACGCCCAGAAGTCGATCAACACGACCTTGCCGCGCAGCGATTTCAGGTCGATCGGTATATCGCCGGGGGTGTTCAGCCAGCCGGCGATGCCCTTGAGATCGGGTGCCGGGCCGCAGTTTTCGAGTTCCGGGCCGCCGTTGCTGCAGTTGGACAGCTGCGCGTTCTGATCGTTGACGATGCCGCCCAGGTTGAGCTTTTCCCGGACCCGACGATCGCCGGCGAGTTTGTCCTGCAGCCCGGTGGTGTAATCGGGAATGGTCTGCTGCACCAAAGCGGGCACATTGAACACGAGCGCCACCGCGAGCACGATCGTGACTATCCCTGCGGTGATGCGGATCTGGCGCTGCCGGCGCCGGAAGGCGGTCACCCGTTGCGCCACCTGCCGACCCGCCAGGGCGAAGAACAGCAGCGGCAGCGCGGCGCCGATCGCGAAGGCGCATGTCAGCACGACCGTGCCCGGCCCGATCGAGGCGGTGGCCCCGGCCACCACGATGGCGGCCAGTACGGGTCCGGCGCAGGGAACGTAGAGCACTCCCAGCGCCAGGCCGACACCGAAACCGTTGCCGCGATGGCCGAAACGCTTCTGCGGGATGCGCGCGAACGGGCGCTCCAGGAGGTGCCCGACCTTGGGGAAGATCAGGCCCAACCCGATTGCGACCAGGGCCGCCAGCGCTACCCAGCGGATGGCGTCCTGCGGCAGGCCCAGCAGCGACAGCAGTGACGATCCGATCAGGGTGACCAGGCTGAAGCTGAGCACGAGACCGCAGATCACCCGATAGGGCCGTAACTGTTGTGACAGCGCACGTTTGGCTGCCGCCGCGTCACCGCCGGCGCCCTGGGCGCCGGAGAAAAAGATCACCGGCAGCACCGGCAGAATGCACGGCGACACGCCGGTGATCAAACCTCCGACAAAGCCGATCAGCGCGAGAGTCAACATGAGTGTTATTCGCAGCCGTTCCGGTCATGGATCGTATCGATCCTGATGGGCCCGCGCGGCGGGCACACGCAAAGACAGCCGGGCCGGTCTGGCCCGACTGCCTTTGGCCGATGCGCCGCAGGACCTACTGGGCCGGCGGCATCAGCACGGTGTCGATCATGTACACCGTCGCGTTGGCGGTGTGCACCCCTCCGCACACCAGACCAGCGTCGTTGACCTTGAGGGCATTGCCCTGGCCGGTCACGTGCACACCGGCGCCCTGCAGGGTCGCATGGCTGCCATCGATCTTGTTCGGACTCGTCTGTCCCTGCACGACGTGATAGGTCAAGATGCTCTTGAGCATCGGCGCGTCGGTCTTCAGCTTGTCCAGGGTCGCCGCGGGAAGTTTGTCGAATGCGGCGTTCGTCGGCGCGAACACTGTGTACTGGCCGTTGTTGAGCGTGTCGACGAGGTTCACGTCCGGGTTGAGCTTGCCCGACAGGGCCGACGTCAACGTGGTGAGCATCGGGTTGTTCGACGCCGCGGTGGCGACCGGGTCCTGCGCCATCCCTGCCACCGAGCCCGGGCCGGTGGGGTTCCGCGTCGCGTAGTCCCCACAACCCGGGCCGACCAGGTCAGCGGCAGGGTCGGCGGTGCCCGATGTCGTGGCGGGCGCGGCCATGCTGCCGGCCGGGGTGCCGGTCGTCGGCCCAGACGCCGAGTTGTTGCTGGAACATCCTGACAAGCCGACTAACAGTGCGGTCGCCGCCAGCCCCGTGGCCGCTACCGTCCTTGATCGAGCGTTCGTCATTGCGTTCGACTCCTTCGTCGTGGGCGGCCTTGCGCCGCCGGATTTCGGCCGGACAGCAGTCATTCGGAGACGGGTGGGCCTTGGACGGAAATGAATTGACGTGCGCTGACGGACCGCACGTGCCCTCGAATCGGTTTCTCACGACGTCCGCAACTGGGTCGGCCCCGAATACCTGTAATGCAGGTCGTCGCAGCCGGAGGGTCGGCGCGCGTGCGGGCGGGGCGGCGCGACTCGTTACGCTATCGCGCCATGGGTAGTTCGGCGCGCATCGGCGGCGAGCTCGATACGTTGCTGCGCCGGGTCGCGGAACAGGACGTCGACGCGTTCGCGCAGCTCTATGACCAGACCCGCGCCCGGGTGTTCGGCTTGGTGTTCCGGGTCCTGCGCGATCCCGGATACAGCGAGGAGACAACCCAGGAAATCTATCTGCAGTTGTGGCGCAACGCCCGAGCCTATGATCCCGCAGCGGGAAGTGCGGTGGCCTGGATCCTGTCGCTGGCGCACCGCCGGGCCGTCGATCGGGTCCGGGCCGAACAGGCGGCGACGGACCGCGAATCACGCTACGGCGCCGGCGATGTCGAGCGCGACCGCGACGTCGTCGCCGACGCCGCCATGGCCCGCGACGAGCGCGATCGGGTCGTCGAATGCCTACAGGGGTTGACCGACGCCCAGCGTCAATGCATCGAATTGGCCTACTACCAGGGCCTGACCTATGCTCAGGTCGCCGAGCGGCTCGCGCAGAACCCGTCGACGATCAAATCACGGATCCGGGATGCGTTGCGCAAACTCCGTCGTTGTTTGGATGTGCCATGACCGACCCATCCGATTTCACCCTGCTCGAGCTGGTCGCCGCCTACGCGCTGGATGCCGTCTCCGACGGCGAACGCGCAGATATCGAACAGCGGGTGGCCGCTGCGCCACCGTCGGTCGCCGAGGCTTTTCATGCCGAAGTGCGGGCGGTCCGCGAGACCATGGCTGTCGTGTCGGCGCACACCGAGCTGGAGCCGCACCCGAGACTGCGCACCAACGTGTTGGCGGCCGTCGAATCCGATCGCTCCCGCCGGACCCGTTGGCGCACAGCGCTATTGGCGGCTGCCGCCGCCGTGGTTGCTGCCGTGATCGCTACCGGTGTCACCGTGGCGCTGCGCCCGAGCCCGACGACGTCGACGGCGGAAGCCGTCTTTGCCGCGGCAGACGTTCACACCGCGACCGCGGAGCTTCCAGCCGGCGGCATTGCGACCGTCGTGTTCTCGCGGCAACGGAACGCGGCGGTGGTCGTGCTGAACAACGTCGCCCCGCCTCTCCCCGACACCGTCTACGAGATGTGGCTGATCGACCAGAACGGGCCACGACCGGCGGGCACCATGGGTGCCGACACCGTCAAGCCGTCCACCACCGCCATACTGCCCAACCTCGGGCACAGCACCGCGCTGGCGATCACGGCCGAACCCGGGCAAGGCTCCGCCCAGCCCACGACCACACCGTTTCTCAAACTTCCGTTGAGCTGAGCCAGGTGAGCTCCATGCCGCCGCCGGCAAGCCACCGCGACAGGTCATAACCGTTGCGGGCCAACCCATCCACGGCGGCCACGGCGCGCCGCACCGCAAGTTCCGCGACGTCGGGAGTCAGCAGGCCGTGCCGGACGGCGTCGAGCAACTCGTCGATATCGGCCAGTTCCGCTCGGGCGCCGGTGCGGACCTCGATGTCCAGGTAATGATCCTCGGACCGCCAGACTTCGGGACCGGGGGTGTATTCGCCCACATCCAGGTAGAAGTCATGGTCGCGTTCGTGCCCCGGGTTGAAGTGAAAGACCGTGGCGCGCAGGCCCAACGAGGGCAGCAGCCACGACTCGAGGTAGTGGAACTGGGCGCGGCCGGGAGTCGGACGGGCGACGTAGAGACCCCAGGGATGCACGGCATACTGGTCCACGGACCGCACGATGCCCTTGGGATCGGTGTTGGTGCGGCCCGGCAGGTCGAACGTCTCGTGCTTCGGTGGATGGATCTCGCTTTTCCTCCCGGATGAGATGCCACTCTACCGGCGCAACCGGATCTTCCACCGCACAAACCCGGCGTAGAACAGCGACAAGGCCGCCAGCATGCCCATGTCGAGCAGCCAGATCCTCGCCGTATGCTGCCAGAACCGGTCCTGGGACAGCAGCGAATCGGGCACCAGGTGCCGCAGGTCCACCGTCGACGCCGCGGCGGCGTAGCCCCAGCGCGCCGGCATCGCCCACGACAGCTGGTTCAGGCCGAGCCGGCCGGTCACCGGCACCATGCCACCGCACAGCACCAGCTGCGCCATCACCGTCACCACGAACAGCGGCATGATCTGCTCGCTGGACCGCACCAGCGACGAGATGGCCAGGCCCAGTATGGCCGAGGCGACACACGTCGCCGCGACGGTGGCGCACAGTTCGAAGGTGGCCCCGGCGGTCGAGTGGCCCAGCAGAATCGCGCCGCGCGTCGGCGCGCCCTTGCCGCCCACCACGATTGCGGTGACGATCGCGGACTGCAGGATGGCGAACCCGCAGAACACCGCGCCCTTGGCGAGCAGGTAGGCGGTGGTCGACAGGCCCACCGCTTGCTCACGCTGGAAGATGACGCGTTCGCCGACCAGGTCGCGAATTGTCAACGCGGTGCCCATGAATGCCGCGGCCGGCATGAGCAGGGCGAGTATCTGTGCGGCTTCGTCGGGTGTCCCCGCATTCGGGCCGGGCACATGAAATCCGTTGCTGCCCGGGACGGTCAGGGACAGCGAACCCAAAATGAACGGCAGCAGCGCCAGGAAGATGAAATAGGCGCGGTCAGCGATGACGAGGCGAAACTGCCGCCGGGCGATCGTCGAAATCTGGCGCCGCACGCTGGTGTGTACCGGGTCACCGAGCCCGCTCGGCTTGTCGGTCTTGTCCGGCATGAGCTTGCGGGCCGCGCTCCGTTCCCGAAAGCGGCGGTTGGCTTCTTCGGGGTCGGCGCCGACCTGGGTGAAGATCTTGGCCCAGTTGGTGGTTCCCATCGCGTCGCCGATCTGCTCGGGCGAGCCACAGTAGGCCGTCTTGCCGCCGGGGGCCATCAGCAGCACCTGGTCGCAGACGTCCAGATAGGACAGCGAGTGCGTCACCACCAGGACGACACGGCCGGCGTCGGCGAGCTGGCGCAGCATCGTCATGACCTGCAGGTCCAGCGCGGGGTCCAGGCCCGAGGTGGGCTCATCGAGGATCAGCAGCGACGGCCCGGTCAACAGTTCGAGTGCCACCGAGGCGCGTTTGCGCTGCCCGCCGGACAGCTTGTCGACGCGGGTGTCGGCGTGCTTGGTCAGGTCGAGTTCCTCGAGCACCTGGGTGACGACCGTGGCGCGGTCCACCTTGCCGGTGTCGGGCGGCAGCCGCAGCTCGGCGGCGTAGCCCAGTGCCTGGTTGACGGTCAGCTGCCGATGCACCACGTCGTCTTGCGGCACCATGCCGATCCTGCTGCGCAGTGACGCGTACTCGGCGTGAATGTTGTGTCCCTCGAACGTAACTGAACCCGAGCTGGGTGTGGTGTAGCCGGCGATGAGCCTGGCCAAAGTGGTCTTTCCGGCGCCCGACCCGCCGATCACGGCGGTCAGCGTCCCAGGCCGTGCGATCAGCGAGATGTCGTCGAGCAACTGCTTGCCGTTGTCGACGACGTATTCGATGTTGCGCACCTCGAGGCCGCCGGTGCGCGGCGCGGCCTCGCTGCGCTGGGTGAGCATGCGGTCACGGAACACCAGGTCGACGTTCCCGATAGTGACGACGTCGTCCTCGGACAGGATGGCCGAACCGACCCGGGTGCCGTTGACGAACGTTCCGTTGACGCTGTTGTCCCGGATCTCGCTGCCCAGCGGCGTGGGCACCAAGGTCGCATGCTGACGCGACGCCAACACGTCGGGGACGACGATGTCGTTTTCGGCGGCGCGCCCGATCGTCATGGCGCCGGCCGTGCCCGCGGCCGACGACGCGCGCGGCGAGAGCAATCGCACAAAGCGCGTCGCCAGGTTCGACACGTCGGCCGTCTTGGCATCGATCACCGTGAATTCCGTTGCCGGCGTGGGGGAGGGCTGGGGCTGCGCCACGTGTGCGGCGGGCGTTACGACCTGCAGCCGGGCCGACGAGCCGGGGTCGATGACGGTTAGCTCCTCCGGCGGTGCGCCGCGCATTCGCGACGGTGCTACGCGCGGTGGCGGTGCCGGGCGAGGCCGCGCGCCGTGTGGACGCCGCCGGGCGGGTGGGGGTCGACGCGTCGGGTTCGTTTGCTCGCCGAGCGCGTTCCACGTCAGGGTCGGCGGTCCGGAATCGTGGCTCGGCCGGGTCCGGGCCGGGTGGCCCGCGTGGCCCTGCTGGGGCCCGATCGCGAAAGTCAGATGCGGGCCTCGCGGGTTTCCGACGTGGATGCTCTGGCCGTCGTGGATATCGATGACCGGCATCCGGTAGCCGTTGAGATACGTCCCGTTCAGCGAGCCGTTGTCGATTGCCAGCCATCGACCTTGATCGAAACGCAGTATCAGATGCGCGCGCGAGATTCGCAGATCGGCAATCCGCACATCGGCCTGCACGTCGCGTCCGACGACCACTTCGCATCCGGCCGCGAATGATCGTTGGGACCCGTCGTGCCGAATTGTCAGGAGAGGCGGGGCGGGTCGAGTCACCACTCAAGTATCGGCCCGTGCCGGCGGTGGCTCTATGGGATCCGGCTGTGACTTCCCTTTGTTTTCGGCTTGGCTATTCATAGCGCTTTCATAGCCGCCTGAGGCGAATCGCCCACTGGCGTGGGGCATTATTCGAGCGAGGGGGCCAAAGCATTGATGGATGAGCACAAGCGAACGACCCGGCGCATCAGCGCCGGGCGCGGACTGCTGAGCAACCCGCGCCAGGCCCGTGACGCCTTGCGCGCGGGCTTTCATTCGCTGCCCGCCATGCCCATCGGACAGCTGTTTCGCCGGATACCACCGGTGGATTCCACACCGAACGCGGAACCTGAAGCGGCACAACGGGACAGCGGGTCCAGTGTGTTGCAGCTCGCGGTAGGGAATGGCGCATCATTCGCCGGGTACGCCATCTTGCGGCGGCTGGGGGCCGGCGGCATGGCCGAGGTCTACCTGGCTTTGCATCCCCGGCTGCCGCGGCGCGACGTGATAAAAGTCCTCGCCGAGGCGGTGACGGCCGATCCCGAGTTTCGCGAAAGGTTCAACCGTGAGGCCGATCTCGCGGCGACGCTGTGGCACCCGCACATCGTCGGTGTCCACGACCGCGGCGCGTTCAACGGGCACCTGTGGATTTCGATGGACTATGTCGAGGGCACCGATGCCTCGCGGCTGGTCAAGGAGGGCTACACCGAGGGCATGCCGATCCGCGAGGTGTGCGCCATCGTGCACGCGGTCGCGGGCGCGCTGGACTACGCGCATGACCGAGGCCTGCTGCACCGCGACGTCAAGCCCGCTAACATCCTGCTCACCCATCCTGAAGCCGGAGAGCGCCGAATCCTGTTGGCGGACTTCGGTGTCGCGCGTCACCTCGGTGACATCAGTGGGATCACCGAAACCAATGTCGCGGTGGGAACCGTGGCCTACGCCGCGCCCGAACAGCTGGCGGGTTCTCCCATTGACGGGCGGGCGGACCAATATGCTTTGGCGGCAACGGCTTTCCATCTGCTCACCGGTGCGCCGCCGTTCCGGCATTCCAACCCGATCGCCGTGATCAGTCAGCACCTGCACGAGGAACCGCCCCGGCTCAGCGATTTTCGGCCGGACCTGGCGGAGCTCGACGACGTGTTTTCAAAGGCACTCGCGAAACGGCCCGAGGACAGGTTCGGGCGGTGCCGTGCGTTCGCCACGGCCGTCAGCGAGCAGTTCTCCGACGCCGACGCCGGCGGCGGCGCCGGGTCCGGCACCGCCGGGTCGACGTCGCGCCGCCGGCGCGGACCCGGCGGCGCCCTTGCCGCCGTGAACCGGCGGTTTTCGTCGAAAACCCGATGGGCTACCGCGCTGGTGTGCGCGGTGCTCGTCGCCGTCGCGGCAACCTGGTCGATCCTGTACTCGTTCGAGCCCACCACGCCGCCGGCCAACCCCGCGCTCGCGTCCAAACCGTCCGTCCCCGCCCCAAGCGCCGCGCCCACCGCGGGCGGACCGGCGCTCAGTGGGACCTACCGGCTGGACTACGACCAAACGAAGCGGACAACCAACGGCATCGGCATCCGGCACGGCGGAGCCACCACCGGCTGGTGGGCGTTCCGGTCGGCCTGCACGACCAACGGGTGCGCGGCCACCGGGACCCAGCTGGACGATGCCACCCACCAACTGGCCGGCACGGGCCAGTCCGACACCCTGCGCTATGTGGGTGGCTACTGGCAGGGGGCACCCGAGCAGCTGCGAGTGGGCTGCACCCCGCCGAGCGGACAGATCCCGGCCACCCAGCAGGAAACCATCGCCCGGTCGCTGGCGCCGCAGGCCGACGGCACGCTGCGCGGTACGGAGACCGAGACCGTGCTGAGCAACGAGTGCGGCGCCCAGGGGGCGGTGGTGCGGGTGCCCGTGGTGGCCACCCGGGCCGGCGCCGCCCCGGCGGGGGTGGCGCTGGGGGATCCCGCCCAGGTCGTCAACACCTCGACCACCGCGTCCGCGCCGGCGCCGCCGGTGCTCGGCGGGCTGTGCGGCGATGTCGGCAAGGTCGCCTATGACCCGACCAACAACGAGCAGATCGTGTGCGAAGGCGGCAGCTGGGCCAAGGCCCCGATCACGATGGGCGTGCACGCCGCCGGTGGCTCGTGCGACCGGCCGGGCACCTCGGTGTTCGCCATGAGTACCTCCAGCGACGGCTACCTGCTGCAATGCGATCCGGTCACCCGGACGTGGACGCGTCCCGCGGGATAGCCGAGGACGGTCACTCGGGAGCCGGCCTCCGGGTACCGATAGGTGAGTTTCGGATCCGCTGGCGCATCCGCTAGCACGTTCGGGAAGCGCGTTGTCCTTTCAGGCCCGGTACTCCCGTGCCGGATGGGGCAAGGTCAGGCGACGACGACGAACGGAGACCAGCTCCGGGACGCTTGTCGGTGATCGGCTCTACCCTGGTGGTATGGCATTCGCCACGGAACATCCGGTAGTCGCCCATTCGGAATATCGCCCAGCCGAAGAGGCCGTGGAGGGGTTGGTGCGCGTCGGCGGCCGCTTCGAAGTGGTCAGCCCCCACGATCCCGCCGGGGACCAGCCGGCGGCCATCGAGGAGCTGGAGCGCCGGATCGGCGCGGGGGAGCGCGACGTGGTGCTGCTCGGTGCCACGGGCACCGGGAAGTCGGCCACCACCGCCTGGCTCATCGAGCGGCTGCAGCGGCCCACCCTGGTGATGGCGCCCAACAAGACGCTGGCCGCCCAGCTGGCCAATGAGCTTCGAGAGATGTTGCCGCACAACGCTGTTGAGTACTTCGTCTCGTACTACGACTACTACCAGCCCGAGGCGTACATCGCTCAGACCGACACCTACATCGAAAAGGACAGCTCGATCAACGACGACGTGGAGCGCCTGAGGCACTCCGCGACGTCGTCGCTGCTGTCACGCCGCGACGTGGTCGTGGTGGCGTCGGTGTCGTGCATCTACGGCCTGGGCACGCCGCAGTCGTACCTGGACCGCTCGGTGGAGCTGCGGGTCGGCACCGACGTGCCCCGCGACGGGCTGCTGCGGCTGCTGGTCGACGTCCAGTACTCCCGCAACGACCTGTCCTTCACCCGCGGCTCGTTCCGGGTGCGCGGTGACACGGTGGAGATCATCCCGTCCTACGAAGAGCTGGCGGTGCGCATCGAGTTCTTCGGCGACGAGATCGAGGCGCTCTATTACCTGCATCCGCTGACCGGCGACGTGATCCGGCAGGTGGACTCGCTGCGTATCTTCCCGGCCACCCACTACGTGGCGGGCCCCGAGCGGATGGCCCACGCCATCTCGACGATCGAGGAGGAACTGGCCGCCCGCCTGGCCGAGCTGGAGGGCCAGGGCAAGCTGCTCGAGGCGCAGCGGCTGCGGATGCGCACCAACTACGACATCGAGATGATGCGCCAGGTCGGGTTCTGCTCGGGGATCGAGAACTATTCGCGCCACATCGACGGCCGGGGGGCGGGCTCGCCGCCGGCGACCCTGCTCGACTACTTCCCGGAAGACTTCCTGATGGTCATCGACGAGTCGCACGTCACCGTTCCGCAGATCGGCGGCATGTACGAGGGCGACATGTCGCGCAAACGCAACCTGGTCGAATACGGGTTCCGGTTGCCGTCGGCGTGCGACAACCGCCCGCTGACCTGGGAGGAGTTCGCCGACCGCATCGGACAGACGGTGTACCTGTCGGCCACCCCCGGCCCCTACGAACTCAGCCAATCCGGCGGCGAGTTCGTCGAGCAGGTCATCCGGCCCACCGGCTTGGTGGACCCGAAAGTGGTGGTCAAGCCGACCAAGGGGCAGATCGACGACCTGATCGGCGAGATCCGGAAGCGCACCGAGGCCGACCAGCGGGTGCTGGTCACGACGCTGACCAAGAAGATGGCCGAAGACCTCACCGACTACCTGCTCGAGATGGGAATCCGGGTGCGCTATCTGCACTCGGAGGTCGACACGCTGCGGCGGGTGGAACTGCTGCGCCAGCTGCGGCTCGGTGAGTACGACGTGCTGGTCGGCATCAACCTGCTGCGTGAGGGTCTAGACCTGCCCGAGGTGTCGCTGGTCGCGATCCTGGATGCCGACAAAGAGGGCTTCCTGCGGTCGTCGCGCAGCCTCATCCAAACCATCGGGCGCGCGGCCCGCAACGTCTCCGGCGAAGTGCACATGTACGCCGACAGGATCACCGAGTCGATGAAGGAGGCCATCGACGAGACCGAACGGCGCCGGGCGAAGCAGGTCGCGTACAACGAGGCCCACGGCATCGACCCGCAACCGCTGCGCAAGAAGATCGCCGACATCCTCGACCAGGTCTATCGCGAGGCGGACGACAGCGAAACGGTGGAGATCGGCGGGTCAGGGCGCAACGCGTCCCGCGGCAGGCGCGCGCAGGGCGAGCCGGGCCGCGCGGTCAGCGCCGGTGTGTTCGAGGGCCGCGATACGGCCGGCATGCCCCGCGCCGAACTGGCCGACCTGATCAAGGACCTCACCGCGCAGATGATGGCCGCGGCCCGTGACTTGCAGTTCGAGCTGGCCGCGCGGTTCCGGGACGAGATCGCCGACCTCAAGAAGGAACTGCGCGGGATGGACGCCGCCGGCCTGAAATGAGTTTGCTGGCAACCGATCTCCGGCGGCTACCCCCGCGCCACCCCATACGGTAGAGGGGTGACCGACGCGGCGACTATCACCGGCGGCTGGCGAGAGCTGCTGGGCGCCAGGTATCTGAGGACGTCAATCCTGCTGGCCGGCGGAGTAGCGCTGTACGCCACAAACGAGTTCCTGACCACCAGCTTGTTGCCCAACACCATCTCCGAAATCGGCGGAAGTCGGCTCTATGCCTGGGTGACGACGTTGTATCTGGTCGGGTCGGTGGTCGCGGCGACGATGGTCAATCCGATGCTGCTGCGCATCGGGGCGCGGTCGTCATATTTGTCCGGACTCGCCGTGTTCGGCGTCGCCAGCCTGGTTTGCGGTGCGGCGCCCAACATGCACGTTTTGATCGCCGGGCGCGCGATGCAGGGGGTGGCCGGCGGCCTGCTGGCCGGGCTGGGCTACGCCGTGATCAACTCCGCCCTGCCCCGCTGGCTGTGGACGCGGGGCTCGGCGCTCGTGTCGGCGATGTGGGGAGTCGCGACCGTGGTGGGGCCCACGACGGGCGGCCTGTTCGCACAGCTCGGGATTTGGCGGTGGGCTTTTGTCGTGATGGCCGTTCTGACCGCCTTGATGGCCCTGCTGGTGCCGGTCGCGCTGGCCCGTGTCAACGACCCGACGAACGGCATCCCCAGGATGAAGGTGCCCGTCTGGTCGCTGCTGATCATCGGTGCCGCCGCGTTGGCGGTCAGCGTCGCGCAGATTCCGCGCAACACCGTCGCGACGTATGGGTTGCTCGCGGCCGGCATCGCGCTGGTCGGCCTGTTCGTGATCGTCGACTGGCGCATGCACGCGGCCATCCTGCCGCCCAGCGTGTTCTCTCCGGGGCCGTTGAAATGGATCTACCTCACCATGGGCGTCCTGATGGGCGCCGCGATGGTGAACACCTACGTGCCGCTGTTCGGGCAACGGTTGGCCCACCTGACGCCGATCGCGGCCGGCTTCCTGGGCGCGGCGCTCGCCGTCGGCTGGACGGTCAGCGAAATCGTCAGCGCGTCGCTGGAAAACCCGCGAACGATCGGGCGGGTGGTCATGGTGGCGCCGCTGGTGGCCGCGTCCGGCCTGGCGCTGGGTGCCGTGGCCCGGCACGGTGCCGGGTCCGCCTTGACCGCCGCGTTGTGGGCGGTGGCGCTGCTGGTCGCCGGCACCGGGATCGGGATGGCCTGGCCGCACCTGTCGGCCCGCGCGATGGCCTGCGTCAACGACCCGGCCGAGGGCGGCGCCGCTTCGGCGGCGATCAACACCGTCCAGCTGACCTCCGCGGCGATCGGCGCCGGGCTGGCCGGTGTCGTCGTCAACACGGCCACCGGTGGCGAGGACGTGGCGGCTCACCTGCTGTTCACGGTGTTCACCGCGTTGAGCGCCGCCGGTGTGGCGGTGTCGTACGCCGCGACCCGCGCCACGCGCCAGGCGCAGCCGGTCGCCAACGTGGCCTGAGCGGCCGGGCCGTCCAGCGTCGGGCGCCCTGCGCGGTCGGTCATGGCGCCCGTACGCGATTACCGCGTGGACTTGACGACCTGCGAGTAATGGAATTGCCAACGCTCGACAATGTGGAAGCCGAGGTAGCCCGGGAATCGGTATGCCGGGGCGCGCCCGAATGCGCTTCCGGGCGGCAGCCGTTGTCCCGATTGATGGTCGGGCAATGAGTTGTCTTTATTGGTAATGGTCCAGATTGTGGAGCATTTGTTGATTTTGGCCGTGGTCAGCCATACGGCGACGTGGCCGTCCCACAGCGATCCGACCTTCGGGCCGTAGACGCCGCGTTCGACGTCGATCAGCGACCGGAAGGCGGCCGGCCGGGTGGCCAACAGCGCGCGGATCGGCCCGGGCCTCCAGGGCACGGTGTTGTCCACCATCAGACAGTCGCCGGGGGCGGCGTGCGAGCTGATCAGATCGGCGACCTGGCTGTAATCCCACCCCTCTTTGGCATACGGCCAGCGCTGGATGAACAGGTAGTTCGGCATCGCGGCGATGCCGAACAACAGCACCGCGCCGGCGATGGGCCAGGGCCGGCGGGCGAGCGTGACGATGCAGACGGCCAGGACGACGGCCATCGCGGGCGCGGTGAAGATCAGATAGCGCGGGTAGTAGATCGGTTCGTTGACGGCCGAATAGATGACGATCACCGCGGTCGGGATGACCATCCACGCCGCACAGATCGTCAACAACCGGCGCAGGTCGCCGGCGGGCACACCGACCAGCCGGGTCACGACCGCCGCGACGATCAGCACGGCGCTCAGGATGGCGAAGCCGACGCTGTGGTCGAAATACTGCCGCAGGACGATGTCGAATGCGTAATGCCAGCTCACCGGGTAGATCCAGTTGACCTGCCACACCTGGCCATGGGCAAACAGGAGGAACGGCGTCATGGCCCCGACCGCGACGGCCGAACTGGCGGCCCACCACAAGACCGGAGACCGGCGGGAGCCCGCGGGGACCAGGAGCGGCAGCATCGCGCCATAGACCGGCACCAGCAGGACCAGGTTGAGGTTGAGCAGGATCGACAGCATCAATCCCAGCGCGTACCAAACCCACCAGCGCGGCCTGTTGCGCCGGACGGCGGCGACGAACAACACCGTCAGCCAAACGGACGCGGCCGCCACGAAGGCGTACGAACGCGCTTCCATCCCCGCCCACGTCGTGCGGGGCAGGATGGCGAAAACGGCACCCGCGCACACCGCTGTCGGCCGCGTCGCGAACTGCTTGGTGAACACCGTGACCCCGGCGGCGGCGGCGCCCACGGCCAGGGCGCTGGGGAACCGGGAAAAGAACTCGGTTGGCGGAAACAGCGCGAACCAACCGTGCATCACCAGGTAATACGCCCCGTGTACGGCGTCGATGTGGCCCAGCAGCCGCCACAGCTCGGGCAACGTCCGGCTCGCCGCAGCCGAGATCGTGGCCCCCTCGTCGAACCACAGCGACGGCCGGCAGGCCCACGCCGCGCTGACCACGGTGGCGAACAGGGCGATCGCCCACGGGTCGAGCAATCTGCCGCGCGGGCGCGCGGCTACGGGCTCGTCGACGACATCCCCGGCGCGCGGCTGGAAAATCGGCTCGAGGGTGGGCATGGACATGATGCTTGTTACTGTAGGACCCGGTCGGTCGAACCGGTCACAAACAGCACCCGACGCATTCGCGGTTCCCGCCCATATTCGCGAAAAGCCGCATAATGCAATGCTTTCCGTCGTCACCCCGAGCAGCTGATTGTTTTGTCATTCTCGATATTGTCGGTTCGGTCAGCCAGACGCCGCAAATTGCGGGTGCGCCACGCCACACTGTGTCGCTGATCTAACTCCTCTGCATCGAGCAAACGCGATACTGTCTTGGGTTGGCTGACCAACCGAAACTGGGAGGGTAAATGGGCGCGTATCGAACTGTGGTGGTAGGAACCGATGGCTCGGACTCGTCTATGCGGGCGGTGGAGAAGGCGGCGCAGATCGCCGGGCCGGACGCCAAGCTGATCGTGGCCTCGGCGTACCTGCCTCAACATGAGGACGCCCGGGCCGCCGATGCCCTGGGGGATGAAAGCTACAAGGTTTCGGGCACCGCGCCGATTTACGCGATTCTGCGCGACGCCAAGGACCGCGCCCTTGCTGCCGGCGCGCACAACATCGACGAGCGCCCCATCGTGGGGGCGCCGGTCGATGCGCTGATACACCTAGCCGAGGAAGAGCAGGCCGATCTGCTCGTGGTCGGCAACGTCGGCCTGAGCACCATCGCCGGCCGGCTGCTGGGATCGGTGCCGGCCAACGTCTCGCGGCGGGCCAAGACCGACGTCTTGATCGTGCACACCACGACGTAAAAGCTCGACCTGCTGCGCCGCTACCAGCCCCGCTCGCGCCATTCGCTCAGGTGGGGGCGTTCGGCGCCTAACACCGTGTCGTCACCATGGCCGGGGTAGATGACGGTGGCGTCGTCGTACACGTCGAACACCTTGGTTTCGAGGCCGCTCATCAACGAATCGAAATCTTCGGGGCGTGTTGTACGGCCAGGACCGCCCGGGAACAGGCAGTCGCCGGTGAACAACTGGGTGACCCCGCCCGTCGCGGGCCCGTCCAGGGCCAGTGCGATCGACCCGGGGGTGTGCCCGCGCAGGTGGATGACGTCGAAGCTCAGCTCGCCGATCTGCACGGTGTCCCCGCCCGCCAGCAAACGGTCCGGTTTGAGGGGCAGCGCCTCCGCGTCGATCTCGTTGGCGGCGGTCGGCGCCCCGGTGGCCTTCGCGACGGCCTCGAGCGCCTGCCAGTGATCGAAGTGCTGATGGCTGGTCACGATCAGCGACACCTTCGGTGCGTGCTCCCGGATCAGGGCGATCAGATCGTCGGCGTCGTTGGCGGCGTCGATCAACAGTGTTTCGCCGGTGGCGGAACACGTCACCAGATACGCATTGTTGTCCATGGGGCCCACCGACGCCTTTATGATCGTGGCGCCGGGCAGGGTCCGGCGGGCCGCGGTACCAGGGTCGACGTGTCCGGTGTAGTTGTCGACCAGCTTGACAGTGGGGCCGTCCTGGGCAGTCATACCGGCCACGTTACTGGTCAGAAGTTGCTTGTCGGTACGGGCACATAGCATGGAATGCGCCGTGCGCAATTCTGATCTCGGATGCGCTTTGCGGCTACGGAGAAGTTGCCGGATCGTTCCTGAGAGGGGCAGCGTTGGCTGACCGTCTGATCATCAAGGGCGCCCGCGAGCACAACCTGCGCGGCGTCGATCTCGACCTGCCGCGCGACGCGTTGATCGTGTTCACGGGGCTATCCGGATCGGGTAAGTCCTCGCTGGCGTTCGACACGATTTTCGCCGAGGGGCAGCGGCGCTACGTGGAGTCCTTGTCGGCCTACGCCCGCCAGTTCCTCGGGCAGATGGACAAGCCGGACGTGGACTTCATCGAGGGTCTCTCCCCGGCGGTGTCCATCGACCAGAAATCCACCAACCGCAACCCGAGGTCGACGGTCGGCACCATCACCGAGGTCTACGACTATCTGCGCCTGCTCTACGCGCGCGGGGGCACCCCACACTGCCCGGTGTGCGGCGAGCGGATCGCCCGTCAGACACCGCAGCAAATCGTCGACCAGGTGCTGGTCATGCCGGAAGGCACCCGATTCCTGGTGCTCGCCCCGGTGGTGCGCACCCGCAAGGGGGAGTTCGCCGACCTCTTCGAGAAGCTCAACGCCCAGGGTTACAGCCGGGTCCGGGTCGACGGTGTCGTGCACCCACTGACCGATCCGCCGAAGCTGAAGAAGCAGGAGAAGCACGACATCGAGGTGGTGGTGGACCGCCTCACCGTGAAAGCCAGCGCCAAACAGCGACTCACCGACTCGGTGGAAACCGCGCTCAAGCTGGCCGACGGCATCGTCGTGCTGGAATTCGTCGATCACGAACACGACGCGCACAATCGCGAGCAGCGGTTCTCCGAGAAGCTGGCCTGCCCCAACGGGCACGCGCTGGCCGTCGACGACCTGGAACCCCGGTCCTTCTCGTTCAACTCGCCGTACGGCGCCTGCCCGGAGTGCAGCGGTCTGGGCATCCGCAAGGAGGTCGACCCCGACCTGGTCGTGCCCGACCCCGAGCGCACCCTGGCCGAGGGCGCGGTGGCGCCGTGGTCGACGGGCCACACCGCCGAGTACTTCACCCGGATGATGGCCGGGCTCGGTGACGAGCTCGGCTTCGACGTCGACACCCCGTGGCGCAAACTGCCGGCCAAGGCCCGCAAGGCGATTCTCGAGGGATCCGACCATCAGGTGCATGTGCGGTATCGCAACCGGTACGGCCGGACCCGGTCGTACTACGCCGATTTCGAGGGTGTGCTGGCGTTCCTGCAGCGCAAGATGGCGCAGACCGAATCCGAGCAGATGAAGGAACGCTACGAAGGCTTCATGCGCGACGTGCCCTGCCCGGTCTGCGAGGGCACCCGGCTCAAGCCGGAGATCCTGGCGGTGTCGCTGGCCGCGGGGGATCGCGGCAAGAAGTCCATCGCCGAGGTCTGTGAGCTGTCGATCTCCGACTGCGCCGACTTCCTCAACACGCTCACCCTGGGGCCGCGCGAGCAGGCGATCGCCGGGCAGGTGCTCAAGGAAATCCAGTCGCGGCTGGGCTTTTTGCTCGACGTCGGGCTGGAGTATCTGTCGCTCTCGCGCGCCGCGGCCACCCTGTCCGGCGGTGAGGCGCAACGCATTCGGCTGGCCACCCAGATCGGGTCCGGTCTGGTGGGTGTGCTCTACGTGCTCGACGAGCCGTCCATCGGGCTCCATCAGCGCGACAACCGTCGCCTCATCGAAACCCTCACTCGTCTAAGGGGTTTGGGCAACACGCTGATCGTCGTCGAGCACGATGAGGACACCATCGCGCACGCCGACTGGATCGTGGACATCGGCCCGCGGGCCGGCGAGCACGGCGGTCAGATCGTGCACAGTGGCACCTACAGCGAGCTGTTGGCCAACAAGGACTCGATCACCGGCGCCTACCTGTCGGGCAAGGAAAGCATCGAGATGCCGGCGATCCGGCGTCCCGTCGACCGGCGCCGGCAGCTCACCGTCGTCGGCGCCCGCGAGCACAACCTGCGCGGCATCGACGTCTCGTTTCCGCTCGGCGTGCTCACGTCGGTGACCGGCGTGTCCGGTTCGGGCAAGTCGACTCTGGTCAACGACATCCTCGCGGCGGTGCTGGCCAACCGGCTCAACGGCGCCCGGCAGGTCCCGGGTCGTCATACCCGGGTCACCGGGCTGGACCACCTGGACAAGCTGGTGCGGGTGGATCAGTCGCCGATTGGCCGCACACCGCGGTCGAACCCGGCCACCTACACCGGCGTGTTCGACAAGATCCGCACCCTGTTCGCCGCCACCACCGAGGCCAAGGTCCGTGGCTACCAACCGGGCCGGTTCTCGTTCAACGTCAAGGGCGGCCGCTGCGAAGCGTGCACCGGTGACGGCACCATCAAGATCGAGATGAACTTCCTCCCCGACGTGTATGTGCCCTGCGAGGTGTGTCATGGCGCCCGCTACAACCGGGAAACCCTCGAGGTGCACTACAAGGGCAAAACCATTTCCGAGGTGCTGGACATGTCCATCGAGGAAGCGGCGGAGTTCTTCGAGCCGATCACCGGCATCCACCGCTATCTGCGCACCCTGGTCGACGTCGGCCTGGGTTATGTGCGGCTCGGCCAGCCGGCGCCGACGCTGTCCGGCGGCGAGGCGCAGCGCGTCAAACTGGCCGCCGAACTGCAGAAGCGCTCCACCGGACGCACCATCTACATCCTGGACGAACCCACCACGGGCCTGCATTTCGACGATATCCGCAAGTTGCTCAAGGTGATCAACGGCCTTGTCGACAAAGGCAATACGGTCATCGTCATCGAACACAACCTGGACGTCATCAAGACCTCGGACTGGATCGTCGACATGGGGCCGGAAGGCGGCGCCGAGGGCGGAACGGTTGTCGCGGAAGGCACTCCGGAGGACGTCGCGGCGGTGCCGGAGAGCTACACCGGGAAGTTCCTCGCCGAGGTCATCGGGCGCGGCGCGGCGGCAACAAGTGCTCCCGTGCGCCGATCGGGCCGGCGCCGCAAAGCCACCGCCTGACCCCGCTTCGCGATACTCTCCGGGCTATGTGCCCCTCTTTCGAGCCCCGTGATGCGGACTACCGGCAGCGAGTGCGGGAAAGCTTCGCGCGGCAGGGGATCATGGCCACCTTCGGTGCTGAACTTCGAAGCGTTGAGCCGGGTTCGGTCGAGATCGAAGTGCCCTTCGTCCCGGGTCTGACCCAGCAAGACGGGTTCTTCCACGCCGGGGTCGGCATCGCGATTCTCGACAGCGCGTGCGGCTACGCGGCGTTCACGCTCATGGCGCGGGGGATGGCCGTACTGACCGTGGAATTGAAGGTCAACCTGCTCGATCCCGCCGTCGGCGATCGCCTGCGGGCGCATGGCGAGGTCCTGCGCCCCGGTCGAAACCTCACCGTCTGTCGAGGTGATGCCTATGCCGTCACCGGAGAAAATTCCACACACGTGGCCACCATGCTCGCTACGATGACCGCCATCAAAAAAGCCGAGTAACCTTGTCGGGCAAGAACTCTGGTAGGCCCTGAAGGATGACGACGTGCGCCGCTCAGGTATCGTGGCCCGGTTGCATCGACTCGCGGATCTGGGCCAGCCGCTCGGCGGCGGCGCGCCGGCGTTCGTCGTACTGTTCCTCGGCCGACCGGCCCTCGGGTGACTCCGCATCGAGCTCGGCGGCGCCCTGCGCCGTCGCGTACCGAGCCTCGATCTTGTCGCGCACGGACTCGAACGTCGGCACTCCGGCGTCGTCGTATCCGGAATCGGTGGCGCCGGGCGCGGTCGGTTCGTCGGGCATGCCGTCACGTTACTGCGCCTGGCGGTCGGAATAGGCAACATCCGTTGTCAGTGTTCGGCATCCATATTCGCTGCACCGAGATTGCGGCGGATTCGTCGCTGCACGTCGCATTTCCCGTGCTTGAGCGCGGACGGACGTTAACCATAAACCGGGCACCGGCCGTGGTTACTGAAGAGTAGCCGCGCTATTCGCCAAATCCCATGCGCCGCTGCCCAAACGCGATTTGCAAGTTTCTGCCGCGCTGCGGGCTCGCAATTTGCTACTTATGTCACAATCACCATGGTTATTTGTCGCGAGTCAAATTACGAGATGATTCACGACCCGTAGAAAACAATTAGCTTGGATCGCGCGGTAAATGAGTGGAGGTACACCAATGGAAGCGGCTCAGCTCGACGCAAGAGTGTTTGGCGACCCGTGGTCGGAGAGCGGGTCCGGCTGGCGCGACCACGCGACGGGATGTTGGGTGGTCGCGGCCACGCCGAAGGCGGAACCTGATCTGTGGAATCAATACCTCGAGGGCGCGCTACACAGCTATCGAAGGCACGGGTTGGATTGGGTGCTCGACGTCGACGCTATCCAGGATGGTGTCGACACGGCGCTGTTCTTTGCCGCGCTCGACCCGCAGGGGCGCGTGGTCGGGGGGACCCGTGTCGTGGGGCCCTTGCGCACGCCGGAGGATTCCCACGCTCTCGTGGAGTGGGCGGGTAACCCGGGCCTTGCCCTGCTTCGGCATATGATCGCCAACCGGCTTCCCTTCGGTGTCGTGGAGGTGAAAAGCGCCTGGGCCGATTCCCGCGAATACGGCAATCAGTCGCTCTCTCGAGTGCTGGCCCGCACCGCCCTGCCGACGATGACGCTGCTGGGTGCTCAATTCGTGATGGCAACCGCGGCGGCCCATGTGCTCGAGCAATGGCAATCCTCCGGAGGCGTCGTGGCCGCACGCGTACCGGCAGCGGCCTATCCCAATGAGAACTACCGAACCAAAGTGATGTGGTGGGATCGTCGCACCCTTTCCACCCATGCCGAGCCGGGACAATTCAAGCTGATGTGCGCCGAGAACGCCGAAATCCTCAACCGCATTTCGGCTTAGGAGAAATCACGTCGATGCGGCGGCAGTCACGCGAACCGTCACCGATGAAGTCGTCTCGTGCGAGATGATGTGGAAGCAGCGAGTCGAGTCGCCGTCTCGCCGCGTTCCCTCCCGGGACAGGCTAGGCGTGCCGGGCATCGACTACACCGCGTTGGAACGACGATTCACCCCAAGCTGGACGCTCGTGTCCAGCGGTGACGAACGGTAGCTCGACAACAAGACTCCGTCGTACTAACACCTGTTTCAAGGCTGCCCGTAAGCGCCGATTACAGCCTTCGCTGCCCGCGGATCTGAACCACCTTCTCTCCCGTAGGCCCATTGTCCGGTGGCGCGGCCGGCCCGTCGGAGAAGTCCATGGGTATGACGCGTCGCGCGAGCAGCGCCTCCATTGCCGCGCTGTCTAGCGAGCGGGACAGCAGAAAGCCTTGCGCCCGATAGCACCCCAGTTCGAGCAGCATCTTGGCCGCCGCTACCGTTTCGACGCCTTCCGCGACGGCGTTCAGGCCGAAGGCGTCCGCTAGGGCCATAGTGGAGCGTACGATCGCCAGATCGCCGGCGTTGGTGTCGAGATTGAGGACAAAGCCCTTGTCGATCTTGAGTGTGTCGACGGGGAGCGATTTCAGATACGTCAGCACACTGTAGCCGGTACCGAAGTCGTCGATGGCTATCTTTACCCCAATGTCCTTCAAACCGAAGAGCGTTCTACGTGTGGCGTCGATGTCCTGGACCACAACGCTTTCGGTGATTTCTAGACATACCGAGTTGGGATCGAGGCCGAACTCGTCGAGGGTTGTCGCTACCGTGTCGACGATGCCATCGGTGACGAGTTGCACGGGCGAGACGTTGATACGCAGCACCGTGCCGTGCCCGACGCCGTGTGATTGCCACAGCGCAAACTGCGCACACGCCGAACGCATGATGTGGCGGCCGAGTTTGGCACCCAAATTGACGGATTCGACCACGGGGATGAACGAATCGGGCATCAGTAGGCCGAGATTTGGGTGTTGCCAACGGATTAATGCCTCGGCGCCGAGGATCTCGCCGGTGCGCATGTCGAACTCCGGGAGGTAATGCAGCATCAGGGCGCCGCTGTCACCATCGATCATCCCTTGCAGATGCAGCTCGATGTCGTTGCGGATCGTATCTGTTCGAGACATTCCCGGGCTGAACGTTGCGACCTTGTTTCCGCCGGAACTCTTGGCGGACCGGGTGGCCAGATCGACTCGGTGGAGTAGATCCGAAGTGCTGTCATGTCCCGGTAGACCCGCGGCGACACCGATACTGACAGTGCGACTGAGCATTTCACCGTCGATCATGACCTGCTGGTCGACTCGTCTGTGTAGCGACCGAGCGAACACTTCGGCAGCTTCGACATCCATCGATGCGGCTGGCAGGACGACGAATTCATCACCGCCGAAGCGGGCGATGACGGAGGGAACATCGGTGGCCTCACGCAGCATTTTGGCAAAAGTCTCGATGAACCGGTCGCCGGCGTTTTGACCAAGGTGATCGTTGATGACCTTGAAGCGGTCCAAGGCAAGGAACACTACCGAAACCGAGCCGGGCTGCCCCTCGGCCAGCCGCTGGTCCAGGTACTCGATCAGCGCCCTGCGGTTGAGGAGGCCGGTGAGGTCATCATGTTGTGCGAGATAGTGGAGTCGCTCTTCGGCGACGGTGCGGCCCTGCAGTTGCGCGAACAGCGCGGCAATCGCCTGCAGCGCGTTGAGTTCTTCTGGAAGCCATTCGCGGTCTCCGAGCTTGACGAAGGCCAACGTCCCGGTGGTGATGTCCCCCGACACTAGCGGTACGGCGGCCAGGGTGACCGCAGGAAACCCGGTGCCCTCTTCGATATTGCGTTGATAGTCGGCAGTTTCCGGCTCGGGACGTACAACCTCGGGCACTTTGAGGTGTTCGGCCCTGGCGAAGACCGAGTCGGCGCCGGCGAAATAGACAACACCGATCGGGTCGGGCTCCGGAACATCCGGGCGCTGCGGCCATTCGGCGACGAGCACCGTCGCGTGGATCGCGTGATCGTTGTGGCGCAGGAAGCTGAAGTCCACCCCGAAGTGGCTGACCAAGTCGTGGAGCACCCGTTGACTGATCGCTGCAGAGTCAGCTGCGGTGGCCGCCATCAACTCGGCGGCGGCCGCAGTGACCAGGTGGTCCAAGGTGCCCGACATTGCCCTTACCGTAGCTGTAAAGGGCCCTGATGGCGCGCATTGCGTAGCGCGTCAAGCATCTTCGCCGGACTACATCGGCAGGACGATCCAGAAAACGAACCACTCAACTCTGCACCCGGGCCCGATCAAGGCTGCGGCGGCTCGGCACGGATGCGGGTGGCCCGGCAGCCATCCGCAATATCAGCACGATTGAATCACCGGCAGGTGTGTTGGTCAGAGTTCGGAAGTCGCGCTGCAACTGTGCTAACGGGTCGGCGAAGCGGGGTGACAATTCATCGAAATCGGGGCGGCTGTGGGCGTAGAGGAAGGCCGGCGAGACCGGTTGAACCGATAGCCCTTGTTTTTGGGCGAGGATCCAGACCAGCTCGACGGCCGACCCGCCCTTGGCGTAGTGGCGAAGGCCATGACCAGGCACGCTGATAACGGCCAGCGCCGAACTAGCGAGTATGCGGTCGCGGGTGGGCTCGCCTAGCGCGCTGCCCGCGTCCCATTGGGTGAGCTGGGCCATGACGTCGGGGCGGCGCAGGATGCCGAGTACGGCCAATTCGCCGGCTTCTAGCTCGAGACTGCGGATGTCGATGCCCGTGTCGGGATCTGAGTCGCCGGGCCAGCGTAATTCGGAGATCATTTCTTTGTGCAGGTGCGGTGTCAGGTAGCGGATGCGATCGGATGCGGCCAGGACCTTTGCGGCGTCTGCGATGTCGTTTCTGTCGGTGAGCAGGTGCAGTCGGGCGCCTTCTTGTTGTGCTGCGGCGCTGAGGGCTGCGATCGCGGCGGCGTCCATGGGTTCGGGACTTCCCTGGTGGCGGTTGGTTTCGCGATCAAGCATTGGTTGATAGAGCTCGGCGAGTTTCGGGTTGGTGCCGTCGCTGAGTTTCAGGGTGGCACGCAACGGCGATCCGCCGATGTGATCGGCGACGGTGGCAGGCCCCAGAACGTGGTGAGCAGCAGCAGCGATTCTGGCGTTCAACAACGCGGCGCCAACAGCCACGGCGCTGGCGCGGAATGCGACGTCCATCGTTGAAGTGTGTTGGACGGCAACCTCGATGGTGACGTCGGTGGGCGTGGCGTTGATATGCCATGGCTGTACGTTTCCGCCGGATGGGGCTCGCACGGCCGCTGCGGCGATGACACCGGGTATCCCCGCTAGCTGCGCTGTTTCATGGCGCTCTGTCGGCGGGGGGCGGTGCTCGTCCATGGTGGGTTCGTCGAGTTGGTTCAGTGCCCAGCCGATATCGATACGGGTGCGACCGGAGCGTAGTGATTCGCCGAGCCCGATCCTGCGTACGGCCTCTGCAAGGGCCGCCGCGCCCAACACGACATCTGAGGCCAGTTGTGGCCAGGTTGTCAGTGAGCGGTCGACCTCAATCAGTGACGCCGCCCCGCGAGGCGACAATCGTTCAGCCTCAAGGAGCCTCAGGACGTGTCGAACTTTTTCACCACTGCTCATGCCTGGAAGCAACCCGAGGTCGAGATCGCTCAGGAGACCATGCAGAAGGGGGCGCAGCGGCTCTTTGTCGAAGCGTTCGACATCGACGAGTCCACGATCGCTGGTAGCCATCAACACCGGAATGCCGCGGGCACGGGCGGCCTGGCGTAATGCGGCCTTCATATCAAGCGAATCGCACTCCTCAATGACGATGTCCAGGCCTTCGACGAACACATCGACGGTGTCTACCGTGAGGCCGGCATCGAAGACCTCGAGGGTCAGATAGGGATCGAGCTCGGCGACCCTACGCGCCGCCACATAGGCCTTGTTGATCCCGAGGTCGAACACGGTGGCTGGCACCCGATTTAGGTTCGATAGTTCGAGGTGATCGAAGTCGGCCAGACGAAGGTGGCCGCACAATCCCTGGGCAGCCAGCGTGTGCACTATGACGTGCCCAACGCTGAGGCCAGCGACGCCGATGCGGAGTGCGGAAAGTCGGGCCTGTTCTTGCGCGGTGATGTTATTGCGATTTCGGTCCAGGCGTACCGTGCGGTAGCCCTGCGGGCCCAGCACTGCTACGACTGCCCGCCGCCAGGGATAGTTCGCCCACCGGGCCCTTTCGCCGAGGAGCTTAGGATCCGGTGGTGGCCGAAGGCTGTGCAGGCTGGCCAATTGCGCGTCGAGCTGGTCGATGACCGCGATGTTGGGATCGGCTCGTAGCCGCTGCAACGCCACCCTGTCGTCGGACTCATCGGGGTCGAGAACCTGCGCGGTGTAGGCGGTTACGTCAGGCTTGTCCATGGTGTTTCGTGTATAGCACCTGACCGGCCGGCGGGTGGGTCAGCCGGAGCGCTCAGGCGAAAATTCCGATGTCGTCGGCGTCCGGCATCCCCGACGCCCATCAGTCACCAGGCAATGATGTCCCCGTCCGTGGGTTCCGCCTGCTCGACGAAGTGTCCTCGGCGTATCAGGCTGGTGACGGCTGCATCCCAGCGCCGCAACTGCGACTCGGTGAAGAACGACTTGCCTAGGTAGAGCTCGATGTACGGATGCAAGATGATGGCGCCGACGCGCAGAATAATCGGGTTCAGCATCGCCCAATCAAGGTCAAGGTCGGGTCGGGCGTTGCCCTGCCTCACGAACTGGTCGCCCTGGCCTGAACTGATGCCCACCAGGCCATTAAAGATGACCGACCCGAACGCGCTACCCTCGGCGAGCGCGCGCCCGAGGTAGGTGATTACGTCGGTGCGTTCGGCCATCAGTGCGGTCAGTCGGTACCCGGCTTCGTCCAGCGCGTCGGATGGCGGCTCGGGTAGCGCTGTCGACTCCAGTGCCTTACTAAGCACCTGTAACACGTACTGATCGACGGCGGCGATTAGGGCGGCCTTGGTGTGGAAGTGATGCTGCACGAGCCCGATTGACACTTCGGCCGTCTCGGCGACCGCGCGCAGCGGCGTGGCGGCGATGCCGCGAACAGCGAAGCAGCTCAAGGCGGCGTCGCGGATCCGCTCCTTGGGTGACGGCTCGGGCGGAGGGGGCGGTTCATAGGGAAACAGCCGGGGAGGATCCACGGCGGACAATATACCGACATCGCGCTGCGATACGGCGTTATCGGTTTGCCATATTTGCGTATCGTCCCGCCCGTCTGCGCTCCGTCTGAGCGCGCGGTGGTCGAACCGATACTTGGGGAGGCCGCGACATGGTGATGTCATTTATCTGGGCGCCGCGCCGGTATGGCCTATTCCACACCGCAGGCGGAGGACGCCTGGCAGCGGATCCTGACCTTCTTCGACGCGCACCTCAGGTAGCGCTGATGGCGCCTAACGCCTCGAGGTGTTGGAGTCCTTGGCCGCGACGATCGCCGGGGCACCGGGGGCGGTCGCGGATGGGGCGGGCAACGGCGTCCGCGAAACCCCCGGGGTGCCCAGCGCGCCCGCCAGCCAGGGCAGCGCCGCCGTGAACACCCGGTCCGCGAACGGCCAGTCGTGCCTGCCGGGCTGCGGGACCACGGCGCAGTCGATTCCGTTGGCGCGGCCGAGCGCACAGAGCGAATAGGCGGCCGCGGTCTGATTGGCGGGGTTGGCGGCCGCCTCGCGTCCGGCCAGCCGGATGGCGCCGCTGTCGGTCAGCTGGACGTCCCGGTGTGCTCCACGCGGGCCGTCCGACGAAATCGCGAACCACCCGGCCACGTCGCGGTACGGTCCGTGCCGGCTGATCACCGTGGTCGGATCGAAAGCCGCCCAGGCGTCGGCGTTTCCGCCGAACAGCCTGGCGATCGTTTGGGCCTTGTTGCCGGCGTTCGGGAAGAAGTCGCCGGCGACATCGACGAACGCGCTGAACATGTCGGGATGCATGACGGTCAAATCGACGGCGCAGGTCCCACCCATGGACCAGCCCGCCACACCCCAGTTGGACCGGTGCGGGCTGACGCCGAAAGCCGAAACCATATAAGGCACGACGTCTTTGGTGAGATGGTCGGCCGCGTTGCCCCGAACCCCGTTGACACATTCGGTGTCGTTGTTGAAGGCGCCGCCGGAGTCCACGAACACCAACACCGGCGCCTTACCGTCGTGCGCGGCCGCGAAATCATCGATCGTCTTGACCGCGTCGCCCGCACGCGTCCAGTCCGCCGGAGTGTTGAACTGCCCGCCGATCATCATCACGGTCGGCAACGGTGGCGGCGGGGTAGTGGCGAACCATTCGGGCGGCAGGTAGACGAGCTCGCCGCGGTGCTTGAAGTGCGACCCGTCCGAGGGGATCGCGACGGGTACCACGGTGCCGTGGGGTGGTCGGGTTCCCTTGGCGGCCATCGCGGTAACGGTCGCCTGGTCGGTCTGGTCGGGCAGCGGGCCGGACGTCAGCTGGCTCCACGCGGACTGGACGGTGGGGAAGTAGCCCACCCACAGGTTGAGCACCAGTGCCGCGCTGAGCAAGCACAACGGCACCGCCAGCACCGCCGCGCCACGCCGCCAGCGGCGCGCGCTGCCCCATCCCAGAACCAACACCGCCGCCGCCGTACCCGTCAGTGCGATCCACAGCCACAGCGCCGCCGGCGCCGGTTCCTCGGAGAGCCCGTGGTCGACGATGTACCAGTGCGTCAGGTAGGCCGCGGCTCCGCCGATCAGCGCGGCCGCGGGCATCCGCACCGTCCGCCAGCGACGCGACCGCCAGCCGGCCGCCAGTATCAGCACGACGGCGGCCAGCACCTGGATCACCGTCGGCACCCAGCCATGCATCAGCGAGGTGTGACTAAGCGCCAGGAACTGCGCGGGGGCACCGTTCGTCGAGGCTGTCACGTCACTCATTGTGATCTATTGTTAACCGGCCTGGAACCTATTCACCGAATGTTCGCCGACGACGGACTGAATCTTCCCGGGCCTCGATTAATGCGGTTTGGCCAGCGGAAACGGCAGCGTCTCGCGGATGCTGCGGCCCGTTATGAGCATGACGAGTCGATCGACGCCCATTCCGAGCCCGCCGGTGGGCGGCATCGCGTATTCCATCGCCTGCAGGAAGTCTTCGTCGAGCTCCATCGCCTCGGGATCCCCGCCGGCGGCCAACAGCGACTGCTCCTGCAGGCGGCGGCGCTGTTCGACCGGATCGGTGAGCTCGCTGTAGGCGGTGGCCAGCTCGACACCCCACGCCACCAGGTCCCATCGCTCGGCGACTCCCGGTTGGCTGCGATGCGGCCGGGTCAGTGGCGACACCGACGTCGGAAAGTCGATATAGAACGTCGGTGCCTCGGTCCGGTCCTCGACCAGGTGCTCGTACAGCTCCAGCACCACAGCGCCGGCATCCCAGTGCGCCCGATACGGAATGTGCACGGCATCGGACAGCTTGCGCAGGGTGGGCAGTGGCGTGGCGGGGTCGATGTGCTCGCCGAGCGCTTCGGATACGGCGTCGTACACGGTCTTGACCGCCCAGGCGCCGGAGATGTCGACAGGTTCCAGGCGGCCACCGGTGCCTTGGCCGCCGTCGCGTTGCCGCATCACGGTCTGCTCGCCGTGGGCGGCCTGGGCGGCGTTCTGGATCAGCTCACGGCACCCGTCGATCCACACCTTGTAATCGGCGTGTGCCTGGTAGGCCTCCAGCAAGGTGAACTCCGGGTTGTGGCTGAAGTCGACGCCCTCGTTGCGGAACGCACGGCCCATCTCGAAGACTCGCTCGACGCCGCCGACGCACAACCGCTTGAGGTAGAGCTCCGGCGCGATGCGCAGGAACAGGTCCATGTCGTAGGTGTTGATGTGCGTGACGAACGGCCGGGCGGTGGCGCCGCCGTGGATCTGCTGCAGGATCGGGGTCTCGACTTCGATGAATCCCTTGGCGAACAGCGTCTGCCGGACCGAGCGCAGCACCTCGCTGCGTACCTTGATCACCTCACGCGACTCGGGATTGACCGCCAGGTCGACGTAGCGGGTCCGCACCCGGGCCTCCGGGTCGGTCAGCCCCTTCCACTTGTTCGGCAACGGCCGCAGGCATTTCCCGATCATCCGCCAGTCGCCGGCGATCAGCGAGCGGGTTCCCTTGTTGGAAAAACCCATGTGGCCGGAGACCTCGACCAGGTCGCCGAGGTCGATGGCCGCCGTGAAGTCGGCCGTCCGTCCGCGCTGCAAGCGCGAATTGTCCAGCAGCACTTGCATTTCTCCAGACCAGTCACGCAGCTGGGCGAACAGCACTCCGCCGTAGTCGCGTATCCGCAGTATCCGGCCGGAGACCGTGATTCTTTCCCGGTCGTCCGCATCGAGCGCTGCGGCGACGGTGTGGCTGGGCGGACAGCCCACCGGATACGCGTCGATGCCGTTGCGCCGCAATGCCTTCAGCTTGGCCAGGCGCACCCGAACCTGTTCGGGCAGCCGGGCTCTCGCCTCTTCTTCGTCGGCCGACGCCTGGCGTCTCTGCAGCGCGCTGACATCCGGCGCGCTCCCGTCGTGATGCAGCAGGCCGGACTGGGCCAGCCGGGCCGGGACGGCCGGGTGGTGACCGGTGTGCGGCTTGCGCCGGCCGAAAGGCAGGACCAGGAAGCCCTCGGCGAGGGCCGAGGCGACGCCGACCCGCGGGATCAGGCGGGCATCCTCGTAGCATGCATAGCGCGGCACCCAGTCGGGTTGGTATTTCATGTTGGAGCGATACAGCGTCTCCAGTTGCCACCACCGCGAGAAGAACAACAGGAACCCGCGCCACAGCCGGGCGACGGGACCGGCGCCGAGTTGGGCACCCTGCTCGAATGCCGACCTGAACATCGCGAAGTTCAGTGAAATACGGGTGATGCCAAGGGCTTCCGCGTTGAGGGCGAGATCGCTGACCATCAGCTCGATGGTGCCGTTGGGGGAGTTCGGCGAGCGGCGCATCAAGTCCAGGGAGACGCCGGTGGTCCCCCACGGAACCAGCGACAGCATCGCGACGACGGCGCCGTCTCGATCCAGCGCTTCGACCAGCAGGCAGTCCCCGTCGGCGGGATCGCCGAGCCGGCCCAACGCCATGGAAAAGCCGCGTTCGGTTTGAGTATCGCGCCAGGCGTCGGCGCGGGTGATGGTGTCCGCCATCTCGTCGGGGTCGATGTCGCGGTGCCTTCGGATCCGCATGGTCAGCCCCGCCCGCCGGGCCCGGGTCACGGCCTGGCGGACCCCGCGCATATCGGGGCCGGACAGCTTGAAGTCGGCGGTCCGCAGGATGGCCTCGTCGCCGAGCTCCAGCGCGTTCAGGCCGGCTTCGCGATATGCCCGCGCGCCCTGGGTGCTGGCGCCCATGACACCGGGAGCCCAGCCGTAGGTCTGGCACAGGCCCAGCCACGCATCGGCGGCCTGAGACCATGCCCTGGGGTCGCCGATCGGGTCACCGCTGGCCAGGCAGACGCCGACCTCGACCCGGTAGGTGATGGCGGCGCGCCCGCTCTGGGCGAAAACCACGGACTTATCGCGGCGGGTGGCGAAGTAGCCCAGGGAGTCGTTCTTGCCGTACAACTCGAGTAGCCCGCGGATGGCCGATTCGTCCTCGCCGGTGAGCGCGTTCTCCGCGCGCTGGGATTGAAAGAGCACGATGGTCGCCATGATCAGCGCGAGCGCGCCGAACAGACCGAAGATCGCGTTGAGCAACACGTGTGGCCGGCCGCTGAACAGGTCCGGATCCGCGAGCGCGAATCCGACCACCCGGTTGGCCACATACGGCAGGCGGTCCTGGCGGGCCAGCGTTCCGGGGAACAACTCGACCAGGCCCCAGGACACTCCGATCCCCACCACATCCCCGGCCACCAGCACCCCGGCCGCCTTGACCAGCGCGCCTTTGCGGACCTTGGCCCAGAACTCCCGATAGGCCAGCACCAGCAGGACGATCGCGACGATGTGCACGGCGAACCCGAGGTTCTCGCCGAAGATCTCGGCGGCGGTGTTGTCACCGGCGGCGATATCGGCGGCGTTCAGGGCGGCGGCGAGAATCATGTTGCCCAGCAACAACAGCCAGGCGATCCGCTTACGCGCGGTCAAGGCCGCGGCCAACAACGCCAACACGAACGACCACGCGATGCTGGTGTCGGGGAAGTTGAACAGATAGTCGTTGATGAACTCGCGCGGGACCCTGATCAGATAACGGATCAGCGGGGACACACTGCCCAGCAACGAAACGGTGGCGATGACACCCACGGTCCATCCGGCCGCTGCCGGCACCCAGCGATACCGCGAGTTCGACCGGCTACGAGGCCCCAAGCGCGGCCCCGAACGAGGACCCGAACGAGGAGAAGCGAGTGTCACAGACCGCGAGGATATTCCCTCAATCCGTGAAAAGCTTGCGGAAGCGCTCAGAGTGGCGGGCACTAGTTTGCACGCGTTTTCGGGCCTGGTTGATGGCCGCTGCTGCGCCGGCGTCCGGCCGAAGTGCTAAAAGGCACCTCAAGGCTGCTAAACTAGCGCCTGCGACCATCCCGGCGAATGCCAGGAACAGTTAAGTGGAGTCCCACTCCCACCGCGAGCCGATGAGATCCCTGTGCGGATCTTCCGAAGGTTTGGCGGTCCGGTCACAGGCAACGTGTATGCCTGTTCCGCGTGCAGCGCGGGCGGCCCGAGTAGACCTCGGCCGCGATCGGTCGGCATTGGGCCCTGCTTGTGCAGGGCTTTTTTGCTAGTGGTGTGGTGTCTCCGCCGCTGATTCCCGACGGACCCGGGCAACCGGTCGTCATCGCAGGACATACAGAAGCCCAACAAGGGAGGCCCCATCAGCACTGAGACCCGCGTCAACGAGCGCATCCGCGTACCTGAAGTCCGATTGATCGGCCCAGGGGGAGAGCAGGTAGGCATAGTGCGCATCGAAGACGCACTGCGCGTCGCTGCGGACGCCGATCTCGACCTTGTCGAAGTTGCCCCGAACGCCAGGCCACCGGTCTGCAAGATCATGGACTACGGCAAGTTCAAATACGAAGCGGCGCAAAAGGCGCGCGAATCCCGCCGGAACCAGCAGCAGACCGTCGTCAAGGAACAGAAGCTGCGACCCAAAATCGACGATCACGACTACGAGACCAAGAAGGGCCACGTCATCCGCTTCCTGGAGGCGGGATCGAAGGTGAAGGTCACGATCATGTTCCGCGGACGTGAGCAGTCGCGGCCCGAGCTGGGCTATCGGTTGCTCCAGCGCCTGGGAGGCGACGTCGCCGAATACGGTTTCGTGGAGACGTCCGCCAAGCAGGACGGCCGCAACATGACGATGGTGCTGGCACCGCACCGCGGCGCGAAGACTCGCGCCAGGGCGCGGCATCCCGAGGAAGTGGGGACCGACTCCGCGCACGACGCCGACGAAAGCGGCGACACCGCTGCTTCACCGAACTGACCTAACAGCGAGAACCAAGCGAGAACCAGAGGAAACATGCCCAAAGCCAAGACCCACAGCGGGGCTGCAAAGCGCTTCCGGCGTACCGGAACCGGCAAGATCGTGCGGCAGAAGGCCAACCGCCGGCACCTGCTCGAGCACAAGCCGTCGAAACGAACCCGGCGGCTCGACGGTCGCACCGTCGTGTCGGCCAACGACACCCAGCGTATTAACCGCCTGCTGAACGGCTGACCACCGCGCCGGCCAGACCCGCATCGCGAGCTGGCACGGCAGACCCATTTATCGACCCATTACGCATGAACGAGAGTAGGAACATCCAATGGCACGCGTGAAGCGGGCGGTCAACGCCCACAAGAAGAGGCGCAGCATCCTGAAGGCCTCGAAGGGCTATCGCGGCCAGCGATCCCGGCTCTACCGCAAAGCCAAAGAGCAGCAACTGCATTCGTTGAACTACGCCTACCGCGACCGTCGTGCCCGCAAGGGCGAGTTCCGCAAACTGTGGATCTCGCGCATCAACGCGGCGGCGCGCGCCAACGACATCACCTACAACCGGCTGATCCAGGGCCTCAAGGCCGCCGGTGTGGAGGTGGACCGCAAAAACCTGGCCGACATCGCGGTCGCCGATCCGGCCGCCTTCACCGCGCTGGTTGACATCGCCCGCGCGGCGCTGCCCGCGGACGTCAACGCCCCCTCGGATTCGGGAGAAGCCGCCTAACCGGTCCTCACCGGCGAGGTGGACCGGCAGGTGCTGACCGAACGTTCGGCCAGGGTCGCTGCGGCGGTCAAGTTGCATCGCCACGTCGGCCGCCGGCGGGCGGGGCGCTTTCTCGCCGAAGGACCCAACCTGGTCGAGGCCGCCGCCCGTCGCGGGTTGGTCCGCGACGTCTTTGTCACCGAAACCGCGCAGCAGCGCCATGCGTCGCTGCTGGCGGCCCTGGATTGCCCGGCCCACCCGGTCACCGAGCGCGCCGCCAAGGCCCTCTCCGACACCGTCACCCCGGCGGGGCTGGTCGCGGTGTGCGACCTGCCGACGACTCGCCTCGACGACGTGCTGTCCGGCTCGCCTGCGCTGGTCGCGGTCGCCGTGGAAATCAGCGAACCGGGCAACGCCGGCACCCTGATCCGCCTCGCCGACGCGATGGGCGCGGCCGGCGTGATCCTCGGTGGCCACAGCGTCGATCCGTACAACGGCAAATGTCTGCGTGCCTCGGCCGGCAGCATCTTCTCGGTCCCGGTCGTCGCCGCCCCGGACGTCCTCGCCGCCGTCGACGCGTTGCGTGCCGCGGGTCTGCAGGTGCTCGCCACCACCGTGGACGGCGCGCAACGGTTGGACGAGGCCGGCGAACTGCTCGGCAAGCCGACCGCCTGGCTGTTCGGTCCCGAATCGCACGGCCTGCCAAGCGAAATCGCGGCCGCGGCCGACCACCGGCTGCGCATCCCGATGTCCGGCGGTGCCGAGAGCCTCAATGTGGCGTCGGCCGCGGCCATCTGTCTGTATCAGAGCGCGCGGGCACTGAACCTGCCTACGCGGCCTTGACGGGTCGCTTCGGGCGGCCCCGCCCGGCCCGCAGGCCGGCCAGCGACAACGTCGTGTGCACCAGCGACCCGGCGCGTTCCAGCAGCGCCCGAGCGGGTGGCGGGACGGGGTCGAATGGCAGCTTGGGCGGCGGCGGAAAGTAATGCATCGGCAGTCCGCGGCGGTCGCGCGGCGGCGCCATGAACGGCGGGGCCTCCACCAGCGGCGCGTCGCTGGGCAATCGTCCCTCGGCGCGGCGGTAGCCGGCCAGGGCACGCGGGTGCAGCCGGATCTCGTCGGGCACCGCCAGGAAAGCGAGCTCGACGACCTTGCCGAACAAGCGCAGCAACACCTCGTCACCCGGCGTCCAGTGCATTCCGGCCTTCTCGCGAACCGCGGGCTCGAAGAGCCCCGCGGCGATCCAGCGCTGGCCGGCCACCAGCGGCCTGAACACCTGATCCCAGACCGGTGTCGGCACCAACACGAATTTCGGCTTCGGGATACGCATTTGGAAGATGTCCAGCGTCGCCCGGTTGATCTCCAGGACCTCGCGACCGGTCCGCTCCCAGTACTCCTGGAATTCGTCCCATGATTCGGGCACCGGCCGCATGCTCATCCCATACATCCGGTACCACTGCACGTGCTCGTCGAACAGTTGCCGCTTCTCGGCCTCGGTCAAGCCGCCGCAGAAGTACTCGGCCACCTTGACGATCAGCATGAAGAACGTGGCGTGCGCCCAGTAGAAGGTCTCCGGATCGAGTGCGTGATAGCGGCGCCCCTGGGCGTCGACCCCTTTGATCGTGCGGTGGTAGTCCTTGATCTGCTGTCCGGTCTGGGCCGCCCGGTCGCCGTCGTAGACCACGCCCATGATCGGGTAGACCGACCGGGCCACCCGCTGCAGCGGCTCGCGCAGCAGGATCGAATGCTCCTCGACCGCCGCGCCGAGTTCGGGGTACATGTTCTGGATCGCCCCGATCCACACGCCCATCATTCCGGTGCGCAGATCGCCAAAATACTTCCAGGTCAGGGAATCTGGTCCCAGCGGATCAGCGGATGTAGTCGATCTGCCTGTCATCGCGGCCTCCTGAACCGATTGGCCTCACGATAACTTTGACAACGCGCGTTGTCTACGATTTCGGCGATGTGTCGGATGGGTGTTATCGAGCTTCCACGCCGGTGTGGCACCACCGTGATCGGGCGTCAGGTGCGACTTGTGACACACATCGCAGGACCGGCCGTAACAGTCGTTGCCTGCCTCTGACGAAACCAAATAACCTGGCCAGGTGGAACTCGCGCGTCGCGATCTGGACCCGGGCGAGCCCGAAGAATCCTCGGTGGCGCAATCCGCTCCGCGGCGTTCGCCGCTGTCGGTGCATAACGCGACGCAGTGGCTGCACGGCCGAAATCACAGCCCCGGGGCGGTGGCCTTGGTCCGGCGTGCGCGGCGGCTGTTGCCCGGGGACCCCGAGTTCGGCGATCCGCTGTCCACGGCCGGCGACGGCGGTCCGCGCGCCGCCGCGCGCGCGGCCGACCGGCTGCTGGGGGACCGCGACGCGGTATCGCGCGAGGTCAGCCACGGGGTGCTGCAGGTGTGGCAGGCGCTGACCGAGGGGGTTTCCCGACAGCCGGCCAATGCCGAGGTGACGCTGGTGTTCACGGATCTGGTCGGCTTTTCGACGTGGTCCTTGCAGGCCGGCGACGACGCGGCCCTCACCCTGCTCCGGCAGGTGGCGCGGGCCCTCGAGCCGCCGCTGCTCGACGCCGGCGGGCACATCGTCAAACGGATGGGCGACGGGCTCATGGCCGTGTTCGGCGATCCCATGGTCGCTGTGCGGGCCGTGCTGGCCGCCAAGGAGGCGCTGAAGTCGGTCGAGGTTCAGGGCTACACACCGCGGATGCGCGTCGGAATCCACACCGGACGACCGCAGCGCCTGGCCTCGGATTGGCTCGGTGTGGATGTGAATGTCGCCGCACGAGTCATGGAACGGGCCACCAAAGGTGGAATCATGGTGTCGAGTTCAACGTTGGATCTCATACCGCAAACCGAGTTGGATGCGTTGGGGGTCGAGGCCAAACGCACCCGCAAACCGGTTTTCGGGCCGAAGCCCGCGGGCATGCCCGCAGACTTGGCGATATATCGCCTCAAGACTTTAAGGGAGTTGTCAGGCGCTGATGACACAGCCGAAGCAAAACTGCAGCCATAATGGATGCCAATGATCGGGGGCATCGTGTCCCGGCTCGCCCGGGTCCAGTTCACCATGGCGTATGCGGCGCTGCTGCTCGCCATCAGCTGCGCCATCCTGGCGCTGGGCCCGGATGCGCATGACGTCATCGTCGCGCGTGCCAGTACCAACCTGCACAACCTGAGCCACGGGCATCTGGGCACGCTGCTGGGCAGCGCGCTGGTCGTCGACGCCGGCCCGCTGTACTTCTGGCTGCCCTTCCTGACCTGCCTGCTGGCGCTGGCCGAGCTGCATTTACGCACCGTCCGGCTGGTGGTCGCGTTTGTCGTCGGCCACATCGGCGCGACGTTGCTGGTGGCCGCCGCCCTGGCCGGGGCGGTCGAGTTCGGCTGGCTGCCCGTGTCGATCACCCGGGCCAGCGATGTCGGGATGAGCTACGGCGCGTTGGCGGTGCTCGGCGCGATGACGGCGGTGATCCCGTCGCGCTGGCGGGCCGCCTGGGTCGGCTGGTGGGTGGCGGCGGGCATCGCATCGGCCATCGTCGGCGGTGACTTCACCGACGCGGGTCATACCGTCGCCGTGATCCTGGGCGTGCTCGTGTCGGCGCGGTTCCAGCAACCCATCCACTGGACGCCGGCCCGATACCTGATGCTGGCGGCCTCCTCGGGCTTCGGTTTCCTGATGCTGGCCCACCACTGGGGGACCATGGCGGCGACGCCGGTGTTCGGTCTCCTCGGTGCGTTTGTCGCCTACGCCGTTGTGAAATTCGTCACCGGCCGGGGCCGCGCGGTCGCGCCGCTGGATGGCTTGGATGGCGATGACACGCTGCCCGGTCCGCAGCCGGCCGTCGCCGGCTGAACCGGCGAGCGGCCATCTGCGGACCCGCACCGGGCAACTGCCCAGCGCCCGCCGGGCGCCGTGCGTCGAATCACTATGATCAGCATTCGGCCCGTGCCGCGCGGAAAGCACCATCGATGCGGGCGGCCCTAACAGCCTCGTCAGCAAGGAGAATGTCGCCGCGTGGGTGATCAACCCGTCGACCTGTCGCCGGAAGCGTTGACCGAGGCGGTCAACGCCGCCCGGCAGGCCTTCACACTGGCCGACGATCTCGACACGCTGGCGCGCGTCAAGACCGAGCACCTCGGTGACCGCTCACCGCTGGCGCTGGCGCGCCAAGCGCTCCGAAGCGTTCCCAAAGACGAGCGCGCCGATGCCGGCAAGCGGGTCAACGCCGCACGGGGCGAGGCCCAGCAGGGTTACGACGAACGCCTGGCGGCGCTGCGCGCCGAACGTGACGCCGCGGTGCTGGTCGCCGAAGGCATCGACGTCACGTTGCCGTCGACCCGGCAGCCGACCGGGGCGAGGCACCCGATCACGATCCTGGCCGAACACATCGCCGACACCTTCATCGCGATGGGGTGGGAATTGGCGGAGGGGCCGGAGGTCGAGACCGAACAGTTCAATTTCGACGCGCTCAATTTCCCCGCCGACCACCCCGCGCGCAGCGAACAGGACACCTTCTACATCGCGCCGGAGGATTCCCGGCAACTGCTACGCACCCACACCTCGCCGGTGCAGGTGCGCACGCTGCTCGAGCGGGAGCTGCCCGTCTACATCGTCTCGATCGGCCGCACGTTCCGCACCGACGAACTCGACGCCACCCACACGCCGGTCTTCCATCAGGTCGAAGGCCTGGCGGTGGACCGCGGCCTTTCGATGGCGCATCTGCGGGGAACGCTGGATGCGTTCGCGCGCGCCCAGTTCGGCCCCGAGGCGCGGACCCGGATCCGGCCGCACTTCTTTCCGTTCACCGAGCCGTCCGCCGAGGTCGACGTGTGGTTCGTCGGCAAGAAGGGCGGCCCCGGCTGGGTGGAGTGGGGCGGCTGCGGGATGGTGCATCCAAACGTGTTGCGGGCCGCGGGTATTGATCCGGAAGACTACTCCGGCTTCGCGTTCGGCATGGGTTTGGAACGAACGCTGCAGTTCCGCAACGGGATTCCGGACATGCGCGACATGGTGGAGGGCGACGTCCGGTTCTCGCTCCCGTTCGGGGTGGGTGCCTGATGCGCGTTCCGTACAGCTGGCTACGCGAGGTGGTGGCGGCCGGCGCGCCGGACTGGGATGTGGCCCCCGCCGAGCTCGAGCAGACGCTGGTGCGCATCGGCCACGAGGTCGAAGAGGTGATCCCCCTCGGCCCGGTCCACGGCCCGCTGACGGTGGGCCGGGTGACCGACATCGAAGCGCTGACCGGTTTCAAGAAGCCGATCCGGTTCTGCCGCGTCGACGTCGGTGAAGGAAAAGGCCGTGAGATCGTCTGTGGCGCAACGAACTTCGTCGTGGGAGACCTCGTCGTCGCGGCGTTACCGGGCACCACGCTGCCCGGCGGATTCACCATCACCGCGCGCAAGACCTATGGCCGCAATTCCGACGGAATGATCTGCTCGGCGGCCGAACTCGGTTTGGGCGCCGAGCATTCCGGAATCCTCGTGCTGCCGCCGGGCACCGCCGAGCCCGGCGCCGACGGCGCCGAGGTACTGGGACTCGACGACGTGATCTTCCACCTGGCGCTCACCCCCGACCGCGGTTACTGCATGTCGCTGCGGGGTCTGGCCCGCGAGATCGCCTGCGCCTACGACCTGGACTTCGTCGACCCGGCGGACGTCGAGCCGTTGCCGGTGCTCGGCGAGGCCTGGCCGCTGACGGTGCAGCCCGACACCGGCGTGCGGCGGTTCGCGCTGCGCCCGGTCACCGGTATCGACCCCACCGCCGTGTCGCCGTGGTGGCTGCAGCGCCGGCTGCTGCTCTCCGGCATCCGCGCGACCTCGCCGGCGGTGGATGTGACGAACTACGTGATGCTGGAACTCGGTCACCCCATGCACGCCCACGACCGCAACCGGATCACCGGCGGCTTCGGGGTGCGATTCGCCCGGCCCGGCGAGACCGTCGTCACGCTCGACGACATCGAGCGCAAACTCGAACCGGCCGATGTCCTGATCGTCGACGACACGGCGACGACGGCGATCGGCGGCGTGATGGGCGCGGCGAGCACCGAGGTGCGCGCCGATTCCACCGACGTCCTGCTCGAGGCCGCGGTCTGGGACCCCGCCGCGGTGTCGCGCACCCAGCGCAGGCTGCACCTGCCCAGCGAGGCCGCCCGCCGCTACGAGCGGGGAGTGGATCCCGCCATCTCCGTGGCCGCGCTGGATCGGTGCGCCACGCTGCTCGCCGACATCACCGGCGGGGCGGTGTCCGAGGCCTTGACCGATTGGCGGGGCGACCCACCGCGCGACGACTGGCACCTGCAGCCGATCGACATCGCCGCCGACCTGCCGGACCGCATCGCCGGTGTGGCCTATGCCCCGGGCACGGCCGCGAAGCGGTTGTCCCAAATCGGTGCCGTCGTCGTGGAAAACGGGGACGCGTTGACGGTGACCCCACCCGGCTGGCGGCCCGATCTGTTGCAGCCGGCCGACCTCGTCGAGGAGGTGTTGCGGCTCGAGGGGCTGGACGTCATTCCATCGGTGTTGCCGTCGGCGCCGGCCGGCCGCGGCCTGTCCGCCGTGCAACAACGCCGCCGCGCCATCGGCAAGTCACTGGCCCAGTCCGGTTACGTCGAGATCCTGCCGACACCGTTCCTGCCGGCGGGCGTATTCGACCTGTGGGGCCTGCCGGCCGACGACCCCCGCCGCGCCACGACCAACGTGCTCAACCCGCTCGAGGCCGACCGCCCGCGGCTGGCCACCACGCTGCTGCCGGCGTTGCTGGAAGCCTTGGTGCGCAACGTATCCCGCGGCCTGGTCGATGTTTCGCTCTATGCGCTGGCCCAGGTGGTGCAGCCGACCGCCGAGACTCGCGGCGTGACGCTGATCCCCGTCGACCGCAGGCCCACCGACAGCGAGATCGCCACGCTCGACGCGTCGTTGCCGCGGCAACCGCAGCACGTCGCCGCGGTGCTGACCGGGCTTCGTGAGCGGCGTGGCCCCTGGGGGCCGGGCCGCCGCGCCGAAGCCGCCGACGCGTTCGAGGCGGTGCGAATCATCGCCCGCGCCGCCGGAGTCGACGTGTGGTTGCGGGCGGCGCAGCACCTGCCGTGGCATCCGGGCCGCTGCGCCGAAGTGCTCGTCGGCGACACGACGGTGGGGTACGCGGGCCAGCTGCATCCCGGTGTGATCGAGCGCTCCGGCCTGCCGAAGGGCGCCTGCGCGCTCGAACTCAACCTCGACGCGATGCCCATCGCCGCGGCGCTGCCCGCGCCCCGGGTGTCGCCGTTTCCGGCGGTCTTCCAGGACGTCAGCCTGGTGGTGCCCGCGGACATACCGGCCCAGGCGGTGGCGGACGCCGTGCGCGAAGGCGCGGGGGAACTGCTCGAAGACCTGCAGCTGTTCGACGTCTTCACGGGCCCGCAGATCGGCGCGGACCGCAAGTCGCTGACCTTCGCGCTGCGGTTCCGGGCGCCGGATCGCACGCTGACCGACGACGACGCCACCGCGGCTCGCGACGCCGCGGTGCGCCGGGCCGCGGAGGCGGTCGACGCCGAGCTCCGCACCTGACGGAATGGATTTGCAAAGTACTGCATAACCATGCAGAATCGTCGAAATGGCCGACGTGATGAAGGTGGCGGTTGCCGGTGCCAGCGGCTATGCGGGCGGTGAAATCCTGCGCCTGTTGCTCGGGCACCCGGCCTACGCCCAGGGGCGCCTCTCGATCGGTGCGCTGACCGCCGCGACCAGCGCCGGCAGCACCCTCGCCGAGCACCATCCGCACCTGACGCCGCTGGCCCAGCGCGTGGTCAAGCCGACCGAGGCCGCCGCGCTCGCCGGCCACGACGTCGTGTTCCTGGGCCTGCCGCACGGTCATTCGGCCGCGCTGGCCGAACAGCTCGGGCCCGACACCCTGATCATCGACTGCGGCGCCGACTTCCGGCTCACCGACGCCGCGGCATGGGAGCGGTTCTACGGCTCCCCGCACGCCGGCAGCTGGCCCTACGGGTTACCGGAGCTTCCCGGCGCGCGCGAGCGGCTGCGCGGCGCCCGCCGCATCGCGGTTCCGGGCTGCTACCCGACCGCGGCGCTGCTCGCGTTGCTGCCCGCGGTGGCCGAGGACCTCATCGAGCCCGCCGTCACGGTGGTCGCCGTCAGCGGCACTTCGGGGGCCGGGCGGGCCGCCAAGACCGACCTGCTGGGCAGCGAGGTCATCGGATCGGCGCGGGCCTACAACATCGCCGGGGCGCACCGGCACACCCCCGAGATCGCCCAGGGTCTGGGGGCCGTCACCGGCCGCGACGTCACGGTGTCGTTCACCCCGGTCCTGATCCCGGCGTCGCGCGGGATCCTGGCCACCTGCACGGCCCGCACCCGCGCGCCGGTGTCCCAACTGCGGGAGGCATACGAAAAGGCTTATGACACAGAGCCTTTCATCTATCTGATGCGCGAGGGGCAACTGCCCCGCACCGGGGCGGTGATCGGCAGCAACGCGGCGCACATCGCCGTCGCGGTGGACGAGGCGGCCCAGACATTCGTGGCGATCGCCGCGATCGACAACCTGGTCAAGGGAACGGCCGGGGCCGCCGTGCAGTCGATGAACCTGGCGTTGGGTTGGCCGGAGACGGAAGGCCTTTCGGTGATCGGGGTGGCGCCGTGACTCGCACCGGCGAGACCGCTGCGGCCCGGTTGCTGCGCGAGCAGGGCGTCACCGCGCCGGCCGGGTTCCGGGCCGCCGGCATCGCCGCCGGGATCAAGGCCTCGGGTAACCGCGATCTGGCCCTGGTCTTCAATGAGGGGCCCGAGTACGCGGCCGCCGGGGTGTTCACCCGCAACAGGGTCAAGGCCGCGCCGGTGCTCTGGTCCCAGCAGGTGCTGACCATGGGAGCGCTGCGCGCGGTCATTCTCAACTCCGGCGGCGCCAACGCCTGCACCGGGCCGGGCGGGTTCCAGGACACCCACGCCACGGCGGAGGCCGTCGCGGCCGCGTTGTCGGACTGGGGGACCGAGACCGGGGCCATCGAGGTCGCGGTGTGCTCCACCGGGCTGATCGGTGACCGGCTGCCGATGGACAAGGTGCTCGCCGGGGTCCGCGCGATCGTGCAGGACATGGCCGGCGGCCTGTCCGGCGGCGACGACGCGGCCCAGGCGATCATGACCACCGACACCGTGCCCAAACAGGTTGCGCTGCACCATCCGGGCAGCTGGACGGTCGGCGGGATGGCCAAAGGCGCGGGCATGCTCGCGCCGTCGCTGGCGACGATGCTGTGCGTGCTCACCACCGACGCGGCCGCCGACGCCGCGGCGCTGGACTCCGCGCTGCGCCACGCTGCCGCGCGCACCTTCGACCGGCTCGACATCGACGGCGCGTGCTCGACCAACGACACGGTGCTGCTGCTGGCCTCGGGGGCCAGCGGGATCACCCCGAGCCAGGCCGATCTCGACGACGCCGTGCTGCGCGTCTGCGACGACCTGTGCGCTCAGCTGCAGGCCGACGCCGAGGGCGTCACCAAGCGCGTCAACGTCACCGTCGTCGGAGCGGCCTCCGAGGACGACGCCTTGGTCGCCGCGCGGACCATCGCCCGCGACAGCCTGGTCAAGACGGCGGCATTCGGCTCGGACCCGAACTGGGGCCGGGTGCTCGCCGCCGTCGGCATCGCGCCCATCGCCCTGGATCCCGATCGGATCACCGTGTCGTTCAACGGTTCCGCGGTGTTCGCCGACGGGGTCGGCGCGCCGGGCGCACGCGAGGTGGATCTCTCGGCAGCGGACATCGACATCACCGTCGACCTTCGGCTCGGCGATGGCCGGGCCACGATACGGACCACCGACCTGTCCCACGGCTACGTCGAGGAGAATTCGGCCTACAGCTCATGAGCTCCTCCATCGAAGCGCTGCCCACCGCGGCCAAGGCGCAGGTGCTCGCCGAAGCCCTGCCCTGGCTCAAGCAGCTGCACGGCAAGATCGTCGTCATCAAATACGGCGGCAACGCGATGACCGACGACACGCTGCGGCATGCGTTCGCCGCCGACATGGCGTTTCTGCGCAACTGCGGCGTGCACCCCGTCGTCGTACACGGCGGCGGCCCGCAGATCAGCGCGATGCTGCACCGGCTCGGCATCCAGGGTGACTTCAAGGGCGGATTCCGTGTCACCACACCGGAAGTGCTCGACGTGGCGCGGATGGTGTTGTTCGGCCAGGTCGGCCGCGAACTGGTCAACTTGATCAACGCGCACGGGCCGTATGCCGTCGGCATCACCGGCGAGGACGCCCAGCTGTTCACCGCCGTGCGGCGCAGCGTCACCGTCGACGGCGTGGCCACCGACATCGGCCTGGTGGGAGACGTCGAGCGGGTCAACACCGCCGCGGTGCTCGACCTTATTGCCGCACGCCGTATTCCGGTGGTGTCGACGCTGGCGCCGGACGCCGAAGGCGTGGTGCACAACATCAACGCCGACACCGCCGCGGCGGCGCTGGCCGAAGCGCTGCAGGCCGAGAAGCTGTTGATGCTCACCGATGTCGAAGGCCTGTACACGAGTTGGCCCAACCGCGATTCGCTGGTCAGCGAAATCGACACGGCCACACTGTCGCAACTGCTACCCACGCTGGAGGCGGGCATGATTCCCAAGGTCGAAGGGTGTCTGCGGGCCGTGACCGCCGGCGTTCCCAGCGCACACGTCATCGACGGGCGGGTCGAACACTGTGTGCTGGTGGAGCTTTTCACCGACGAGGGCACCGGCACCAAGGTGGTACGCGCCGGCGACGATAAACGGAGCAGTGCGATCGGAAACGCTGAGGAGGAGCGGCGCAGGTGGAAAGCGTGACGGTCCAGACGAACACCGAAGCGATCAAGCGGCGGTGGGAAGCCGTGATGATGAACAACTATGGCACCCCGGCGATGGCCCTGGCCAGTGGCGACGGGGCCGTGGTCACCGACGTGGACGGAAAGAGCTACCTCGATCTGCTCGGCGGCATCGCGGTCAATATCCTGGGCCATCGCCACTCCGCGATCATCGAGGCCGTCACCCACCAGATGGCGACGCTGGGTCACACGTCCAATCTGTATGCCACCGAACCCGGTATCGCGCTGGCCGAAGAACTGGTCGCCCTGCTCGGTGCGCCCGAAGACTCGCCGGCGCGGGTGTTCTTCTGCAACTCCGGCACCGAGGCCAACGAGGTGGCGTTCAAGCTATCCCGGCTCACCGGACGCACGAAACTGGTTGCCGCGCAGGAGGCTTTTCACGGCCGGACCATGGGCTCGCTGGCGCTGACCGGTCAGCCGAGCAAGCGGGCGCCGTTCGCCCCGTTGCCCGGGGACGTCAGCTTCGTGCCGTACGGCGACGCCGAGGCGCTGGCCGCGGCGGTCGACGACGAAACCGCGGCGGTGTTCCTGGAACCGATCATGGGGGAGAGCGGCGTCGTCGTCCCGCCCGAGGGATATCTGGCCGCCGCGCGCGATATCACGGCGCGGCACCACGCGCTGCTGGTGCTCGACGAGGTGCAGAGCGGGATGGGCCGCACCGGAACGTTTTTCGCCCACCAGCATGACGGCATCACCCCCGACGTGGTCACCCTGGCCAAGGGGCTCGGCGGCGGACTGCCGATCGGCGCGTGCCTGGCCGTCGGGCGGGCCGCCGAGTTGATGACCCCCGGCCTGCACGGCAGCACCTTCGGTGGCAACCCGGTCTGCACCGCCGCGGCGCTCGCGGTGCTACGGGTGCTGGCGTCCGAAAACCTGGTCCGCCACGCCGAGGTGCTGGGCAAGTCGCTGCGCCACGGCATCGAGGACCTCGCCCATCCGCTCATCGACCACGTGCGCGGGCGCGGACTGCTGTGCGGCGTGGTGCTGACCGCCCCGCGGGCCAAGGACGCCGAGGCCGCCGCGCGCGAGGCCGGGTTCCTGGTGAACGCCGCCGCGCCCGACGTCATCCGGCTGGCGCCGCCGCTGATCATCACCGAAGCCCAGCTCGACGGCTTCGTCACCGCGCTGCCGGGCATTCTCGACGAGGCCGCGCATGGTTAAGCATTTCCTGCGCGACGACGACCTGTCGCCCACCGAGCAGGCCGAAGTACTGCAGCTGGCCGCCGAACTGAAGAAGGACCCGCTGCGCGCCCGCCCGCTGGAGGGGCCGCGCGGGGTCGCGGTCCTCTTCGACAAGAACTCCACCCGCACCCGGTTCTCGTTCGAGATGGGCATCGCCCAACTCGGCGGGCACGCCGTCGTCGTCGACGCCCGCAGCACCCAGCTGGGCCGCGACGAGACCCTGGAAGACACCGCGCGGGTGCTGTCCCGCTACGTCGAGGCCATCGTCTGGCGGACGTTCGGGCAGGAGCGCCTCGAGGCGATGGCTTCGGCCGCGACGGTGCCGGTGGTCAACGCGCTCTCCGACGAGTTCCACCCCTGCCAGGTGCTCGCCGACCTGCAGACCATCGCCGAGCGCAAGGGGTCGCTGCGTGGTGTGCGGATGACCTACCTCGGCGACGGCGCCAACAACATGGCGCATTCACTGATGCTCGGCGGGGTCACCGCCGGCGTCCACGTCACGATCGCGGCCCCGGACGGCTTCGCCCCCGCCCCGGCGTTCGTCGCCGCGGCGCGCCGGCGCGCCGAAAACACCGGCGCCACGGTCACCGTCACCACCGACGCCGAGGCGGCCGCGCGCGGCGCCGACGCGCTGGTCACCGACACCTGGACGTCGATGGGGCAGGAGGACGACGGCCTGGACCGCCGCACACCGTTCCGGCCCTATCAGGTCAACGCCGACCTGCTGTCCCTGGCCGACCCGGAAGCCGTTGTGCTGCACTGCCTTCCGGCCCACCGCGGCGACGAGATCACCGACGAGGTGATGGACGGCCCGGCCAGCGTGGTCTGGGACGAGGCCGAAAACCGGTTGCACGCCCAGAAGGCGCTGCTGGTGTGGCTGCTGGAGCGGCGCTCATGACCCGCTCGAAAACCACCCCCGAGACCACCCGGGCCGGCCGGCAGGCCCGCATCGTGGCGGTCCTGTCGTCGGCCGAGGTGCGCAGCCAAAGCGAACTGGCGGCGCGCCTCGCCGACGAGGGCATCGACGTCACCCAGGCCACCCTGTCGCGGGACCTCGAGGAGCTGGGTGCGGTGAAGCTGCGCGGCGCCGACGGCGGCGTCGGCGTCTACATGGTCCCCGAGGACGGCAACCCGGTGCGCGGCGTGTCCGGCGGGACCGCGCGGCTGTCCCGGCTGCTGAGCGAGCTGCTCGTTTCGGCCGACGCCAGCGCGAACCTGGCGGTGCTGCGCACGCCGCCCGGCGCCGCCGACTATTTGGCCAGCGCGATCGATCGCGCGGCGCTCCCGTACGTCGTCGGCACCATCGCCGGCGATGACACCGTCTTCGTGGCCGCTCGAGAGCCGATGACCGGCGCCGAACTGGCCAGCACTTTGGAACAACTCACATAAGCGTTTCAACCTAAGGAGATTGGTTCATGTCAGAACGCGTCATCCTGGCGTATTCCGGCGGTCTGGACACCTCGGTGGCCATCAGCTGGATCGGCAAGGAGACCGGCCGTGAGGTCGTAGCGGTGGCGATCGACCTCGGGCAGGGCGGCGAAGACATGGAGGTCATCCGCCAGCGGGCCCTGGACTGCGGGGCGGTGGAGGCCGTGGTCGTCGACGCCCGCGACGAATTCGCCGAGGGCTACTGCCTTCCCACCATCCTGTCCAACGCCCTCTACATGGATCGCTACCCGCTGGTTTCGGCGATCAGCCGACCGCTGATCGTCAAGCACCTGGTGGCGGCGGCCCGCGAGCACGGCGGTAGCATCGTCGCACATGGCTGCACCGGCAAGGGCAACGACCAGGTCCGGTTCGAGGTCGGATTCGGTTCGCTGGCACCCGATCTCGAGGTGCTGGCGCCGGTCCGCGATTACGCCTGGACGCGGGAGAAGGCGATCGCATTCGCCGAAGAGAACGCCATCCCGATCAACGTGACCAAACGCTCGCCCTTCTCCATCGACCAGAACGTGTGGGGACGTGCGGTGGAAACCGGCTTCCTGGAACACCTTTGGAACGCCCCCACCAAGGATGTCTACGCCTACACCGAAGACCCCACCCTGAACTGGAGCACCCCCGACGAGGTGGTCGTCGGATTCGAGCGCGGTGTCCCGGTGACGATCGACGGCAAACCGGTGTCGATGCTGGGCGCCATCGAGGAACTCAACACCCGCGCCGGCGCCCAGGGCGTCGGCCGGCTCGACGTCGTCGAGGACCGGCTGGTGGGCATCAAGAGCCGGGAGATCTACGAGGCGCCCGGCGCCATGGTCCTCATCACCGCGCACACCGAGCTCGAGCACGTCACGCTCGAGCGTGAACTGGGCCGGTTCAAACGGCACACCGACCAGCGGTGGGCCGAGCTGGTTTACGACGGGCTGTGGTACTCGCCGCTGAAGGCCGCGCTGGAGAGCTTCGTCGACAAGACCCAGGAGCATGTGTCGGGGGAAGTCCGAATGGTGTTGCACGGCGGCCACATTGCGGTCAACGGGCGGCGCAGCGCCGAATCGCTGTACGACTTCAACCTGGCCACCTACGACGAGGGCGACAGCTTCGACCAGTCGGCCGCAAAGGGTTTCGTCTACGTGCACGGGTTGTCGTCGAAGATCGCGTCCCGCCGGGACCAGGCCACCGAGGCGTGACTGTGAATTCCACGACGCGACACGCCGTCGAGCCGTCGCACGATTCACACTCGCGGCGGAGGAGCGGGTAGGTGAGCACTCGCGAGGGATCACTGTGGGGCGGGCGGTTCGCCGACGGCCCGTCGGACGCGCTGGCCGCACTGAGCAAGTCCACCCACTTCGACTGGGTGCTGGCCCCCTACGACATCGTCGCCTCGCGGGCCCACACCGTGATCCTGTTCCGGGCCGGGCTGCTGACCGAGGAGCAGCGCGACGGGCTGCTGGCGGGCCTGGACCAGCTCGCCTCCGACGTCGCCGACGGCAGCTTTTCGCCCCTGGTCACCGATGAGGACGTGCACGCGGCGCTGGAACGCGGACTGATCGACCGGGTCGGGCCGGACCTGGGCGGTCGGTTGCGGGCCGGCCGCTCCCGCAACGACCAGGTGGCCACCCTGTTCCGGATGTGGCTGCGCGACGCGGTGCGCCGCGTCGCCGCCGGGGTGCTCGACGTCGTCGAAGCGCTGGCCGCCCAGGCCGCCGCCCACCCGCACGCCATCATGCCCGGCAAAACCCACCTGCAGTCCGCCCAGCCGGTGCTGCTGGCCCACCACCTGCTCGCGCACGCCCACCCGCTGCTGCGCGACGTCGACCGCATCGCCGACTTCGACAAACGGGCGGCGATCTCCCCCTACGGCTCCGGGGCGCTGGCCGGATCCTCGCTGGGACTGGACCCGGACGCCATCGCCGCGGAGCTGGGCTTCGCGGCCGCCGCCGACAACTCCATCGACGCGACCGCAGCGCGGGATTTCGCGGCGGAGGCGGCGTTCGTCTTCGCCATGATCGGCGTCGACCTGTCCCGGCTGGCCGAGGACATCATCCTGTGGAGCTCGACGGAATTCGGCTACGTCACCCTGCACGATTCGTGGTCCACCGGCAGCTCGATCATGCCGCAGAAAAAGAACCCGGACATCGCCGAGCTGGCGCGGGGCAAGTCCGGGCGGCTGATCGGAAATGTGGCCGGCCTGCTCGCCACGCTGAAGGCGCAGCCGCTCGCCTACAACCGCGACCTGCAGGAAGACAAGGAACCGGTGTTCGATTCGGTGGCCCAGCTGGAGCTGGTGCTGCCGGCGATGGCAGGGCTCCTGCGCAGCCTGACGTTCGACGTCGACCGGATGGCTGCGCTGGCCCCGGCCGGGTACACGCTGGCCACCGACATCGCCGAATGGCTGGTGCGCCAGGGGGTACCGTTCCGATCCGCGCATGAGGCCGCCGGGGCCGCCGTGCGCGCCGCCGAGCAGCGCGGGATCGGACTCGACGAGCTGACCGACGACGAGCTGGCCGCCATCAGCGGTGACCTGATTCCGCAGGTTCGTGAGGTTTTGACGATCGAGGGCTCGGTGGCCTCACGGGACGCGCGCGGCGGCACCGCGCCCGTCCGGGTCGCCGAACAGATCGAAAACGTCCTGGCCAGCGCCGCACGGCTGAACGACCGGCTCAAGGACCGGGCACGTGGGGGCGGTTGAGATGAGATCGGTTTGGCTGCCCTGCCCTGCCACGGCGACTAGACTGCGGGTTCATAGTGATCCGGATGAACGTTCGGGGCCGGATCCCCGTGACCAAGGGGTGGGAAAGCAATGAGCGTCGTCGCCGGCGTCTTCGGTGCGTTGCCGCCGCACCGGTATTCACAGTGTGAGCTCACCGATTTCTTCGTCAGCATTCCCGAGTTCAAGGACTACGAAGACATCGTCCGGCAGCTGCATGCCAGCGCCAAGGTCGGCGGCCGTCACCTGGTGCTGCCGCTGGAGCAGTACCCCGCGCTGACCGACTTCGGCATGGCGAACCGGATCTTCACCGAGCACGCCGTGAACCTCGGCTGTGAGGCGCTGTCCGGCGCGCTCGACGAGGCGGGACTGCGGCCCCAGGACGTCGACGTGCTGATCACGACGACGGTCACCGGCCTGGCGGTGCCCTCGGTGGACGCCCGGATCGCGGCGCGGCTTGGCCTGCGCGACGATGTGCGACGGGTGCCGCTGTTCGGCCTCGGCTGCGTGGCCGGGGCGGCGGGTGTGGCTCGCGCGAACGACTATCTGCGCGGCGCACCCGACGCCGTCGCCGCCCTCGTCTCGGTCGAGCTGTGCTCGCTGACCTATCCCGGATACAAGCCGTCGCTGGCCGGCATGGTCGGCAGCGCCCTGTTCGCCGACGGCGCGGCGGCGGTGGTGGCCGTGGGCGACCGGCGCGCCGAACAGCTCGCGGCCGGCGGGCCCAGGGTCCTCGATTCGCGCAGCCATCTCTACCCCGATTCGCTGCGCACCATGGGCTACGACGTGGGCGCAGGAGGCTTCGAGCTGGTGCTGTCGAAGGACGTCGCGGCCGTCGTGGAGCAATACATCGAAGACGACGTCACCCAGTTCTTGGGGGCGCACGGATTGACCACGACCGACATCGGCGCGTTCGTCAGCCATCCCGGCGGCCCGAAGGTCATCGAGGCGATCAACGCGGCGCTCAGCCTGCCGCCGGAGGCCCTGGAACTCACCTGGCGTTCCCTCGGCGAGATCGGCAATCTCTCGTCGGCGTCGGTGTTGCACGTGCTGCGCGACACCATGGCCAAGCCGCCGCCGAGCGGAAGCCCCGGTTTGATGCTCGCGATGGGGCCGGGATTCTGTTCCGAACTGGTGTTGTTGCGTTGGCACTGATGGTCGCCCGTGTACTTCCGTTCCTACCCTAAGGCGTTCTTTTTGGGCGGTGCGGAGTTGTTGGCAATGGGGGCCGGTCGGCGGGGGGCGGACCGCTTGCCGGAAGTAGCGCTGTGAACGACACGAAAGGCCGCGTTCGATGAACGGCAACACCGACGAGCTCGTCCTGGCCCTTCGTCAATCACTGAAGGAAAACGAGCGGCTCAAGCGCGAGAACCGCCAGTACCTCACCGCCACCACCGAACCCGTGGCGGTGGTGGGCATGGGCTGCCGCTATCCCGGTGGTGTGGACTCGCCAGAGGCCTTGTGGGAGATGGTGGTTGAGGGTCGCGATGTGGTCTCGGATTTTCCGGCGGACCGCGGCTGGAGCTTGGCCGGGCTGTTCGATGCGGATCCCGACGCGGTCGGAAAGTCGTATGCGCGGTGCGGTGGGTTCCTCTCGGACGTGGGCGATTTCGATGCCGCGTTCTTCGGGATCGCCCCCAGCGAGGCGCTGGCGATGGACCCGCAGCAACGTCTGCTGCTCGAGGTGTCGTGGGAGGCGTTGGAGCGGGCGGGAATTGATCCCGTCGCCCTGCGCGGTTCGTCGACCGGCGTGTTCGCCGGGATATTCCACGGGTCCTACGGCGGCCAGGGCCGGGTGCCCGGACACTTGGAGCGATACGGGCTGCGCGGCTCGACGCTGAGTGTGGCGTCGGGGCGGGTGGCCTACTCGCTGGGCCTGGAAGGCCCGGCCGTCTCGGTTGACACGGCCTGTTCGTCGTCGCTGGTGGCCCTCCATCTGGCGGCGCAGTCGCTGCGTTCCGGCGAGTGCGATCTGGCGCTGGCCGGCGGCGTGACGGTGATGGCCACACCGGCGATGTTCATCGAATTCAGCCGGCAGCGAGCGCTGGCCGCGGACGGCCGCTGCAAGGCCTACGCGGGCGCCGCCGACGGCACCGGGTTTTCCGAAGGCGTCGGCGTGCTGGTGCTGGAACGGCTGGCCGATGCGCGCCGACTGGGGCATCCGGTGCTGGCCGTCGTCCGGGGCTCCGCGGTGAACCAGGACGGCGCATCCAACGGGCTGGCGACACCCAACGGGCCGTCACAGCAACGGGTCATCCGGGCGGCGCTGGCCAATGCGCGGCTGGGCACCGCGGACGTGGATCTGGTGGAGGGCCATGGGACCGGCACCACGCTGGGGGATCCGATTGAGGCCCAAGCGCTTCTGGCGACCTACGGGCAGGACCGGCCGGCGGATCAGCCGCTGTGGTTGGGGTCGATCAAATCCAACATGGGTCATACCTCGGCCGCGGCCGGCGCCGGCGGGGTGATCAAGATGGTGCAGGCGATCCGCCACGGGGTGATGCCCAAGACGTTGCACGTGGATGAGCCGACGCCGCACGTGGATTGGTCGGCCGGGGCCGTGTCGCTGCTGACGGATCCGCGGCCCTGGCCCGCGGTGAACCGGCCGCGGCGCGCGGGTGTCTCGTCGTTCGGCATCAGCGGCACCAATGCGCACGTCATCGTGGAGCAATACTCACCGGAGCCCGAAAGCGCCGGGCGCTCAGGCGATGACGTGGTGGTGCCGTGGGTGATCTCGGCCCGGTCGGCCGAGGCGCTGGCGAACCAGGCGTCGCGGCTGCTGGCGCACGTGAAGGCCGATCCCGGTGTGCGGGTGGTGGACGTGGGCTGGTCGCTGATCTCGACCCGGTCGCGCTTCGAGCACCGGGCGGTGATCGTGGGGGCCAACGGCGCGCAGTTGCTGCGCGGGCTGTCGGAGTTGGCGGCCGGGAAGCAGGACGCCGGCGTCGCGGTGGGCCGGGCGCAGCCGCCGGGCAAGACGGTATTCGTGTTCCCCGGCCAGGGATCGCAATGGGCCGGTATGGGCGCCCAATTGCTGGACAGCTCAACGGTATTCGCCGATCATATGAACCGGTGCGCTCACGCGCTCGCCGAGCACGTCGAATGGTCGCTGATCGACGTCATCCGCGGCGCGCCGGGCGCGCCCGGGCTGGACCGGGTGGACGTCGTGCAGCCGGCGCTGTGGGCGGTCATGGTGTCGCTGGCCGAGTTGTGGCGCACGGTGGGCGTGGTACCCGATGCGGTGATCGGTCATTCGCAGGGCGAGATCGCGGCGGCCTATGTGGCGGGGGCGCTGTCGCTGGAAGACGCCGCCCGGGTGGTGGCGTTGCGCAGCCGGCTGCTGGTGGGGTTGTCGGGCCGGGGCGGCATGGTCTCGCTGGCCTGCGGCCTGCCCCGCGCCGAACAGCTGATCGCGGCGTGGGGTGAGCGATTGAATATCGCCACGGTCAACGGTGTTTCGGCGGTGGTGGTGTCCGGCGAGGTGGACGCGCTGACCGAACTGATGCAACGCTGTGAGGCCGACAACATCCGCGCCCGCCGTATCGACGTCGACTACGCCTCGCATTCGGTTCAGGTGGACGCGATCCGGGATCCTCTCACCGAGGCGCTGAACGGCCTTGCGCCGCAGTCGTCCTCGGTCGCGTTCTTCTCCACCGTGACCGGTGAGCTCATCGACACCGCGGGCCTGGACGGCGACTACTGGTTCCGCAGCATCCGGCAAACCGTGCAATTCGAGCGGGCGATACGCAGCGCCTGCGACGCGGGCTATCGGGCATTCATCGAATCCAGCCCGCACCCCGTACTGATGGCCGCCATCGAAGAGACGGTGTCCGACAGCGAGCAGGCTTGCGTCATCCCGTCATTGGGCCGCGATGACGGCGGCCTGGACCGCTTCTGGCTTTCGGCCGGGCAGGCCTTTGTGGCGGGTGTGGGTGTGGACTGGCGTGCCGTATTCGCCGGCCTCGGCGGCCGGCACGTCGACCTGCCGACATACGGTTTTGTACGGCAACACTTTTGGCTGCCGGGCGGGTCGACAGGATCCTACGATGTCGCGACCCTGGGGGTGGACGGTGCCGAGCACGGGCTGCTCGGTGCGGTGGTGCCGCGGCCCGACTCCGGTGGCGTGGTGTTGACGGGCCGGTTGTCGACGGCCGCCCATCCGTGGCTGGCCGATCACGCGGTGGGCGGGACGGTGTTGTTCCCGGGCGCGGGGTTCGTCGAGATGGCCATCCGCGCGGGTGACGAGGTCGGCTGCGGCGTGCTCGAGGAGTTGACGTTGTCGGCGCCGTTGGTGTTGTCCGCCGCCGACGGTGTGCAGGTGCAACTGGTGGTCGGCGCGGCCGACGAGTCGGGTCAGCGACGGTTGTCGGTGTATTCGACTGCCGCGCAGCCGGGTTCGGAGTGGGTGTTGCATGCCGAGGGTTTGTTGCGGCCGGGGGCGGTGACGCCGGGCGCGGACCTGTCGGTGTGGCCGCCCGTCGGGGCGACCGCGGTGGACGTCTCCGGCGCCTACGCCCGGCTCGCGCAGCGGGGCTACGAATACGGCCGGGCATTCCAGGGTTTGCGGGCGATGTGGCAGCGCGGCGATGAGCTCTTCGCCGAGATCGCGGTACCCGACCCCTCCGCACCCGACGCCACCGTGGCCGACGCCGGCTTCGGAATCCATCCCGTGCTGCTGGACGCCGCGCTGCACGCGATCGGTGTCGCCGGCGGGCAAGACCAGACCGTGTTGCCGTTCTCCTGGCAGGGCGTGTCGTTGCACGCGTCGGGCGCTGCGCGGGCGCGGGTCCGGATCGCGCCGGCCGGCGCCGGGGCGGTCTCGGTGGAGTTGGCCGACGGTGCGGGGTTGCCGGTGCTGTCGGTCGGGACATTGGCCATGCTTGCGGTCTCACCCGAACAGTTGACGGCCGCGGCGGCGCCGGCGCGGCGCCCGCTCGCACCGGGATTGCTCGACGTGACCTGGTCACCGATCTCCCTGGGCAGCGACCAGGGCCGTGACGACGGCGGCGCCGAGGTCACGCTGTTCGAGGTGGTGAATCGCGGTGGCGACGTGGTGCGGTCGGTGCACGCGGCGGCCGGCGAAACCTTGGAAGTGCTGCAAGCGTGGTTGCGCTCCGACGGCGCCGGGATGCTGGCCGTGCAGACCCGCGGGGCGGTCGCGCTTGCCGGTGAGGACGTCTCGGACCTGGCCGGCGCCGCGGTGTGGGGCCTGGTGCGGTCGGCACAGGCCGAGCATCCGGGCCGCATGGTGCTGATCGACTCCGATGGATCGCTGGATGCCCAAGCGGTAATCCCTTGCGGCGAAACGCAAGTAGTGGTCCGTCGGGGTGTGGCCTACGCGGCCCGGCTGCGGCCGGTGCGAGCGGACTCGGCGATCAGTCTGCCGGCCGGTGGCTGGCGACTGGACGCCGGCGGCGAGGGCACACTGGAGGACCTGGTGGTGAGCCCGTCCCCGCGGGTGGAACTGGCCGCCGGGCAGGTGCGGGTGGCGGTGGCCGCGGTCGGGGTCAACTTCCGCGATGTGCTGGTGGCCCTGGGCATGTATCCCGGCGGCGGCCAGTTGGGCGCCGAGGGCGCCGGCGTGGTCGTCGAGGCTGCACCCGACGTGACCGGGCTGGCGGTCGGTGATCCGGTGATGGGGTTGCTGGGGGTCGTCGGCTCCGAGGCGGTGGTGGATCAGCGATTGGTGACGCCGGTGCCGCAGGGGCTGTCGCTGGTGGCGGCCGCCGGTGTGCCCGTGGTGTTCCTGACCGCGCTGTACGGGTTGTCGGTGCTGGCGGGGCTGCGCGCCGGGGAGCGGGTGTTGGTGCACACCGCCACCGGCGGAGTGGGCATGGCCGCGGTGCAGCTGGCGCGGCACTGGGGCGCGGAGGTATTCGTCACCGCCAGCCGTGGCAAGTGGGATACCTTGCGCGCGATGGGATTCGACGACGACCACATCGGTGATTCGCGCACCTTGGATTTTGAGGAGAAGTTCTCTGCGGTGGCGGGCGACCGTGGCTTCGACGTCGTGCTCAATTCCCTGGCGGGCGAATTCACCGACGCCTCGCTGCGGCTGTTGGCCCCCGGCGGGCGATTCATCGAGATGGGCAAGACCGACGTCCGCGATCCGCACGTCATCGCCGAACAGTATCGGGGCGCCCAATACCGGGCCTTCGACCTGTTGGAGGCCGGCCCGGACCGCACCGCGGCCATGCTGGCCGAGATCGTGGGGTTGCTGACGGGCGGGGCCTTGACACCGTTGCCGCAGAAGACATTCGACGTTCGATGCGCCTCGGCGGCCTACCGGTATGTCAGCCAGGCGCGCCACATCGGCAAGGTCGCGCTGACCGTTGCGTCGGGGCCCGGCGAGGTGCTCAGCGGGTGCGGCGGCGGACTGGCGGGGGCCACCGTGGTGATCACCGGCGGCACCGGGATGGCCGGTTCGGCGCTGGCCCGCCACCTCGTCGACCGCTACCGGGTGGCGTACGTGGTGCTGGCCAGCCGCGCCGGCGCGGACGCGGCCGGGGCCGAGGAACTCGTGGACGCGCTGCGGCAGGCCGGCGCTCACGCGTCGGTGGTGGCCTGCGATGTCGCCGACCCCGAAGCGGTGTCGGCGATGCTGGCCCGGATACCGGCGCGGTATCCGCTGCGCGGCGTCGTGCATGCCGCCGGGATCCTCGACGACGGGTTGATCTCGTCGCTGACCCCGGATCGGGTGGACGCGGTGCTGCGGGCCAAGGTGGACGGGGCCTGGAACCTGCACCAGCTCACCCGGCACCTGGATTTGTCCGTGTTCGTGGTGTTTTCATCGATGGCCGGGATCGTCGGCACTCCGGGGCAGGCCAACTACGCGGCGGCCAACAGCTTCCTCGACGGGCTGGTCGCCCACCGGCGCGCCCATGGGCTCGCGGGTCTGTCGCTGGCCTGGGGCCTGTGGGAGCAGGCCTCGGCGATGACGGCGCACCTCGGTGACCGGGACAAGGCCCGGATGAGCAGGCTCGGGCTGGCGCCGCTGTCCACCGAGCAGGCGTTGGCGGCGTTCGATGCCGCCATGCTGGTCGACAGTCCGGTGTTGGTGGCTGCCCGCCTGGATCGGTCCGCGCTGTCGGAGAACGTCGCCGCCCTGCCCCCACTGTTGTCCGAACTCGCCGCCGGCCCGACCCGGCGCGTGGTCGACGACACGGACGCCACCGCGTCGATGACCGGCCTCACCGCACGCCTGCACGGCCTGAGCCCTGAGGCCCGACAACGCGAGTTGGTCGACCTGGTTCGCGGCAACGCCGCGATGGTGCTGGGCGTGCCGAACCCGGCCGACATCAACGCCGGCCGCGCATTCCAGGAGCTCGGCTTTGATTCGCTGACCGCCGTCGAACTGCGTAACCGCCTCAAAAACGCGACGGGGCTTACCCTTTCGCCGACGCTCATCTTCGACTACCCCACACCGATAGTGCTGGCCGGACACCTGGACACGCAACTGGCCGGGACCGACACCGACGTCCAGCCGAACCTGATGGCCCGCGTCAACGACATCACCCGCGAACTGCAGGCGCTGCTCAGCGCGCCCAACTGGAATGCCGACGACAGGTTGGTGCTGCGGGCCCGCATCCACACCCTGCTCAACGCGCTTCCGCCCAGCGATCCGACCGACTCCGAACACCTCGACGATGACCTCGATGCCGCCACCGAAAGCCAGCTCTTTGCGATCCTCGATGAAGAACTCGGCCGCTGAGACCCCACAAGGAGCAACGATGCCGGGCACCGCGCAGCACGTCGACTACCTGAAACGCCTCACGGCGGATCTCAGGCGGACCCGGCGGCGCGTCGCTGAGCTGGAGGGCCAGCTGTCCGAGCCGGTGGCGGTGGTGGGCATGGCCTGCCGCTATGCCGGCGGGGTGGACACGCCGGAGGCATTGTGGGACTTGGTGGTTGAGGGCCGGGACACGGTGTCGGACTTTCCGCTCGATCGCGGCTGGGACGTCGAGGGCCTGTACGACCCGGATCCCGACGCGAAGGGAAAGATGTACACCCGGCAGGGCAGCTTCCTGCGGGACGCGGGTGACTTCGACGCCGGATTCTTCGGCATCGGGCCCAGCGAGGCGCTGGCCATGGATCCCCAGCAGCGGATGATGCTGGAGATCTGCTGGGAAGCGTTGGAGCGGGCGGGCATTGACCCCTTGGCGTTGCGCGGCACAGCGACCGGAGTGTTCGCCGGCGTCATCCACGCCGGGTATGGCGGCGAGGTGAAGGGCGAGCTGGAGGGCTACGGGCTCACCGGCTCGACCCTGAGCGTGACCTCGGGCCGGGTGTCGTATGTGTTGGGGCTGGAGGGGCCCGCGGTGTCGGTGGACACCGCGTGTTCGTCGTCGTTGGTCTCCATGCATCTGGCCGCGCAGTCGTTGCGGTCCGGGGAATGCGACCTGGCGCTGGCCGGTGGCGTGACGGTGATGGCCACCCCCGCGGCGTTCGTCGAGTTCAGCCGGCAGCGGGCGCTGGCACCCGACGGCCGCTGCAAGGTGTATGCCGGTGCGGCGGACGGGACTTCGTGGTCGGAAGGCGCGGGTGTGCTGGTGCTGGAGCGGTTGGCCGACGCCCGGCGCCTGGGGCATCCGGTCCTGGCGTTGCTGCGGGGCACGGCGGTGAACCAGGACGGCGCGTCCAACGGTTTGACCGCGCCGAACGGCCCGTCGCAGCAGCGGGTCATCCGTTCGGCCTTGGCCAGCGCCGGATTGACGGCCGCGGACGTGGATGTGGTGGAGGGCCACGGGACCGGGACGGTGCTCGGGGACCCGATCGAGGCGCAGGCGCTGCTGGCCACCTACGGGCAGGATCGCCCGGCGGACCGGCCGCTGTGGTTGGGGTCGATCAAATCCAACATCGGTCACACCTCGGCGGCGGCGGGGGTGGCCGGGGTGATCAAGATGGTGCAGGCGATGCGGCACGGGGTGCTGCCCCAGACGCTGAACGTGGATGTCCCGTCGCCGCACGTGGACTGGTCGGCCGGCGCGGTGTCGCTGCTGACGGAGCCGCGGCCGTGGCCGGATCATGGCGGGCTGCGGCGGGCGGGGGTGTCGTCCTTCGGGATCAGCGGCACCAACGCGCACGTGATCGTCGAGCAGGCCCCCTTTGAAGCGATCCCAGGACCGAGCCCAGAACCGCACGGAAAGCCCGCGTCGGATGACACGAATCCGGTTGTCCCATGGGTTGTTTCGGCGAGATCGACCGATGCGCTGGCCGGCCAGGCGCAACGGCTGCTGGACCATCTGGGCGCCAACGCGGGTGTGCCCGCGGTGGACGTGGGCTGGTCGTTGGCGACCACCCGGGCGGCATTCGAGCACCGCGCGGTGCTGGTCGGTGCCGATCGCGAGGACCTGATGGCGGGGCTGGCGGGGTTGGCGTCCGGTGCGCCGGGCCCCGACGTCGTCGCCGGGCGCACCCGCTCGGTGGGCAAGCGCGTGTTCGTGTTTCCCGGTCAGGGTTCGCAGTGGCTGGGCATGGGTGCGGCGCTCTACGAACGATTTCCCGCGTTCGCCCGGGCGTTTGACGAGGCGGTGGCCGCGGTGGACGGCCATTCCCGGCTCCCGTTGCGCGAGGTGATGTGGGGCGCCGACGCGGAGTTGTTGCAGAGCACCGAATTTGCCCAACCCGCGTTGTTCGTGCTCGAGATCGCGTTGGCCGCGCTGTGGGAATCCTTCGGTGTCACACCGGATGTGGTGATCGGCCACTCGGTGGGGGAGATCGCCGCGGCGTGTGTGGCCGGCGCGCTGTCGCTGCCCGACGCGGCGCGACTGGTGGCGGCCCGGGGCCGGTTGATGGCGCAGCTGCCGCCCGGTGGGGTGATGGTGGCCGTGACCGCGACCGAGGCCGAGGTCGCGCCCCTGCTGAACGGCGACGTCGGTATCGCGGCGGTCAATGGCCCGCAATCGCTGGTGCTTTCCGGTTCGGAGGCCGCGGTCACGGCGGTCGCGGAGCGGTTGGCGGACGGCGGCGCGCGGGCCCGGAAACTGTCGGTCTCGCACGCGTTCCACTCCCCGCTGATGGAACCCATGATGGAAGACTTCTCCGCGGTGGCCGCCGGCATGTCGGCAAGCGAACCGCGGATCGCGCTGGTGTCCAACCTGACCGGGCAACTGGCCGGCCCCGACTATGGGACGGTCGGATACTGGGTTGACCATGTACGCAGGCCGGTGCGATTCGTCGATGGTGTGCAGCTGGCCGAATCCCTGGGCGCCGGGGTGTTTCTGGAGGTCGGCCCGGGCGCGGCGTTGACGGCCGCGGTCGAGCGGTCCCTGACGACCGACCGCGCGATGTCGGTGGTGTCGATGGCCAAGGGACGCCCCGAGGTCGACTCGCTGCTGTTGGCGGCCGGACAGCTTTTCGCGACCGGTTCGGACGTGGAGTGGTCAGCGGCGTTCGCCGGCCTGAATGCCCGGCGAATCGAGTTGCCGACGTATGCCTTTGTGCGACGCAGGTTTTGGCTGTCGAGCGATTCGGTGGGTTCGGCGAACATCGCCAGTCTGGGGTTGGCCGAGGCCGAACATGCGTTGCTGGGCGCGGTCGTGGACCGGCCGGATTCCGGCGGTGTGGTGTTGACCGGCCGGCTGTCGACGGCCGCGCAACCCTGGCTGGCCGACCACGCGGTGACCGGCACGGTGCTGTTTCCTGGGGCGGGCTTCGTGGAGTTGGCGTTGCGGGCCGGTGATGAGGTCGGCTGTTCGGTGATCCAAGAGCTCACTCTGTCGGCGCCACTGGTGGTTCCGTCGGTGCCGGCCGGTGGCGTCGTGCAGCTTCAGGTGGTGGTGGACGCCGCAGACGCGGCGGGTTCGCGGCCGGTCGCCGTGTATTCGCGTGTCGCGCAAGCGGATTGGATGTTGCACGCCGAGGGTGTGCTGGGTGACGGCGCGGCCGCCCCCGTGTCCGATTTGTCGGTGTGGCCGCCCATCGGTGCGGACGTGGTGGACGTGGCGGGCGCGTATGAGGGATTGGCGGCCCGGGGCTATGGGTATGGTCCGGCCTTTCAGGGGTTGCGGGCAGTGTGGCGGCGGGGCGACGAGATCTTCGCCGAGGTCGAACTGCCGCAGAACGCGGGAGTCGCGACCGGTGGCTTCGGCATCCACCCGGTGGTGCTCGACGCGGCGCTGCACGCGCTCGGGGTCGCCGACGAGCGGATCGAGACCGTGCTGCCGTTCTCCTGGCAGGGGGTGAGCCTGCACGCCGCCGGAGCGTCGCGGGTCCGGGTGAGGCTGGCGCCGGTCGGCGCCGGTGCCGTGTCGGTGGAGCTGGCCGATTCGTCGGGCCTCCCGGTGTTGTCGGTGCGGGAGCTGGTGACGCGTGCCGTCTCGGCCGATCAATTGACCGCGGCCGTGGCGGCCCGCTCCGGCAGCGGCGAGCTCCTGGACGTGGTGTGGTCGCCGATCTCACCGCCGGTTTCGCCGCCCGGCAACGAAATTGGCGGCGATATCACCGTATGGGAGTCGCCGTCCGCCGATTCGGGCGCGGTCGCCTCGGTCTACGCGGCCACCCACGAGGCGCTGGGCGTGCTGCAGTCCTGGCTGGCCGGTGATGCGGGCGGGACGTTGGTGGTGCTGACCCGCGGGGCGGTGGGATTGGCCACCGAGAGGGTCGCGGACGTGGCCGACCTGGCCGGAGCGGCCGTGTGGGGGCTGGTGCGCTCGGCGCAGGCCGAGCACCCGGGCCGCGTGGTGCTCGTGGATACGGATGGATCGTTGGACATCGCGGCGGTGATCGGTTGTGGCGAACCGCAATTGGTGGTGCGTGCCGGTGTGGCCTATAGCGCCCGGCTGAAACCGGCCGGCCAGCGGGCGCTGTTGCGGTTGCCCGAGGCGCCGTCGGTGTGGCGGTTGGCCGCCGGCGATGCCGGGACGCTGGAGGATTTGGCGGTGCAGGAGTACCCGCCGGCGGAACTGGAAGCCGGTCAGGTGCGGGTGAGGGTGGCTGCGGCCGGGGTGAATTTCCGGGATGTGCTGGTGGCGCTGGGCATGTATCCGGGTGCCGCGCAGTTGGGCGCCGAGGGTGCCGGCATCGTGACCGAACTCGGTTCCGGCGTCACCGATGTTGCCGTCGGCGACGCGGTGCTGGGGATATTCGGGCTGGCGGGCTCGGAAGCGGCCGTCGATCGTCGGCTGGTGACCCCAGTGCCGCGGGGCTGGTCGATGGCTCAGGCCGCGGGCGTGCCGGTGGTGTTCCTGACCGCGTACTACGGGCTGTCGGTGCTGGCCGGATTGCGGGCGGGACAACGCGTGCTGGTGCACGCCGCCACCGGCGGCGTGGGTATGGCCGCGGTCCAGCTGGCCCGGCATTGGGGCGCGGAGGTGTTCGCGACGGCGAGCCGCGGTAAGTGGGACACGCTGCGCGCCATGGGGTTCGACGATGCGCACATCGCGGATTCGCGGACGCTGGAGTTCGAGAAGAAGTTCGCCACCGCCGGCGGGATGGATGTGGTGCTCAACTCGCTGGCCGGCGAGTTCAACGACGCGTCGCTGCGGCTGCTGGGCCCCGGTGGCCGTTTCATCGAAATGGGCAAGACCGATTTGCGTGATCCGCACGCCGTCGCGCACGCCCATCCCGGGGTGGGGTATCGCGCGTTCGATCTGATGGAGGCCGGCCCGGATCGCATCGCGGAGATGCTTGCCGAGTTGATGGAGTTGTTCGCCGGCGGGGTCTTGGCGCCGTTGCCCGTCAAGGCTTTCGACGCGCGTTGCGCCGCCGACGCGTACCGGTTTGTGAGCCAGGCCCGCCACATCGGCAAGGTCGTGCTCACCGTGCCGGACGGGCCGGCGGGGCTGGCTGGCGGGACGGCGCTGATCACCGGCGGCACCGGCATGGCGGGTTCGGCGGTGGCTCGTCACCTCGTCGAGCGGCACCGGGTGCCCCACGTGATGCTGGTCAGCCGCAGCGGGGAACAGGCGGCCGGAATGACCGAGCTGGCCGCCGAATTGCGCGACGCGGGGGCCGAGGTGTCGGTGGTGGCGTGCGACGTCGGCGACCGGGCCGCGGTGGCGGCCCTGCTGGCACGGGTGCCGGCCGAGTACCCGTTGCGGTCGGTGTTCCACGCCGCCGGGGTGCTCGACGACGCGGTGGTCGCGTCGTTGACCCCCGCGCGCATCGACACGGTGCTGCGGGCCAAGGTCGACGGCGCGTGGAACCTGCATGAGCTGACCAAAGAACTGGATCTGTCCGCGTTCGTGGCCTTTTCGTCGATGGCCGGAATCGTGGGCGCGCCGGGTCAGGGCAACTACGCGGCGGCCAACAGCTTCCTCGACGCGCTGGCGGTCCATCGCCACGCCCACGGACTCCCGGGGTTGTCGGTGGCCTGGGGGATGTGGGAAGAACCGTCGACGATGACGCGACACCTCGGTGACGTCGACAGGGCCAGGATGAGCCGGGCCGGGCTGAGCGCGCTGTCCACTCGGCAAGCGCTGGAACTGTTGGACGCCGCGCTGCTGGGCGAACAGCCCATGGTGGTGGGCACCCGCCTCGACAGGGCCGCGCTGGCCCACCACAGCGCCGCGCTGCCGCCGCTGCTGAGCCAGCTGGCCACCCGCCCGGCCCGCCGGGTCCTGGAGCACACCGACATGGTGTCCCTGACCGGGCTGCGGGCGCGGCTGGACGGCCTGAGTCCCGAACAACGCCACGCCGAATTGGTGGAGCTGGTCTGCGGCAACGCGGCCGCGGTGCTGGGGCACACCACCGCGGATGTCAACGCCGACGACGCGTTCGGCGACCTCGGTTTCGATTCGCTGACCGCCGTCGAGCTGCGCAACCGGCTCAAAATCGCCACCGGGCTGACGCTTTCCCCGACGCTGATCTTCGATCACCCCAGGCCTGCCGCCCTCGCCGAGCACCTCGGCACCGAGCTGGCCACCAACGCCGTAGCCGCCCCGGCCACCCCGCCCGATCGCATGGCCCGGTTCAACGACATCGCGCGGGAACTGCAAACACTGCTCAGCGCGCCCGATCTGAGCCCCGGCGACAGGGCGCAGCTCGTCACCCGGCTCGACGGCCTGCTGGCGTCATCGACCGGCCCGTCGCCCACCGCGCTGCCGGACCACCCCGAGGACGCGTTCGACGACGACCTCGCCACCGCCACCGAGAGCCAGCTCTTCGCGATCCTCGACGACGAAGTCGGCCCCTGAGGTGCCCTCGACAGACGTCGCGATCATCGGGCTGGCCTGCAAATTCCCCGGAGCGGCCGGCCCGGGTCCCTTCTGGCGTCTGCTGTGCGACGGGCACGAAAGCACCCGGTTCGCCGGCGATGCCGAGCAATTCGATGCCGACTTTTTCAACCTGTCGCCACGGGAGGCGTGCGCGATGGACCCGCGGCAACGGTTGGGCCTCGAACTGAGCTGGGAGTTGCTCGAAGACGCCTTCGTCGTGCCGGAAACGCTGCGCGGAGAACCGGTCTCGGTGTACCTCGGGGCGATGACGGATGACTACGCCGCGCTGACGCTGCGCGATCTCGCCGACAATCTCGACCACCACACGTTCACCGGCATCAGCAGAGCGATGATCGCCAACAGGATCTCGTATGTGTTCGGGCTGCAGGGTCCGAGCATGACCGTCGACTCCGGGCAGTCCTCTTCGCTGGTGGCGGTGCACCTCGGATGCGAAAGCGTGCGCAGCGGGCAGTCGCCGCTGGCCATCGCGGGCGGGGTCCACCTCAACCTGGCCGACGAAATCGCCATGCTGGAACGGGAATTCGGTGCCGTATCGGTGTCGGGTCACACCTATGCGTTCGATCGGCGGGCCGACGGCTACGTGCGCGGTGAGGGCGCCGGGCTGGTGCTGCTGAAGCCGTTGACCGCGGCCCTCGCCGACGGCGACCGCATCCGCGCCGTCATTCGGGGCAGCGCCGTGGGCAATGCCGGGCACAGCGCGGGCGGCCAGGCCGTGCCGTCGGCTCCCGGCGAGGCTGACGTGATCCGCCGTGCGCTCGCCGACGCCGGCCTGACGGCAGGCGACATCGACTACGTCGAGGCCCACGGAACGGGAACCAAGGTCGGCGACGCGATCGAAGCGCAGGCGCTGGGTGAGGTTTTCGGCGAGCGGGCGCAGGCTCCGGTGCGGGTGGGATCGGTGAAGGCCAATATCGGCCACGCCGGTGCCGCCGCGGGGGTGGCGGGCCTGCTCAAGGCCGTCCTGGCGATCCAGCATTCGACGATTCCGCCGACCCTCAATCATGCCGGCGCGGATCCCGAGGCCGACCTGAATCGCCTTGGACTGCAAGTCAATACCACGCCGGTGCCGTGGCCGTCCACCGACCATCCGCGACGGGCCGGAGTGTCCTCGTTCGGCATGGGCGGCACCAACGCGCATCTCATCGTGGAACAGCCGCCCGCCCAGCCCGATACGGCGCAACCGGACATGCGCACGGACGAAGTCGTCGCGGTGCCGTGGGTGCTGTCGGCACGGTCCGAACGCGCATTGACCAATCAGGCGCAACGATTGTCGGCCTTCGTGGCCGAGCGAGGGGATCTTGCTCCCCTCGACGTGGCCTGGTCGTTGGTCAGTACCCGGACCTTCTTCGAGCACCGCGCGGTGGTGGTGGGCGGCGATCCTGCGGGATTGGCGGCGTTGGCGGCGGGGGAGTCACATTCGGGTGTGGCGATGGGCCGGGCCACGGCGCCGGGCAAGGCGGTCTTTGTCTTTCCGGGCCAGGGGTCGCAGTGGCTGGGGATGGGGCGCCAACTGTATGAGCGGTTCGACGTGTTCGCCCGCGCTTTCGATGAGGCCGCCGCCGCGGTGGCCGGGCAGTTGCGGCTGCCGCTGCGCGAGGTGATGTGGGGTGCGGACCCGGAGTTGTTGCAGAGCACCGAGTTTGCCCAGCCGGCGTTGTTCGTGCTGGGGATCGCGCTGGCGGCGCTGTGGCAGTCATTCGGCGTCACACCGGATGTGGTGATGGGACATTCGGTGGGTGAGATCGCCGCGGCGTGTGTGGCCGGGGTGCTGTCGCTGCCGGATGCGGCGCGAATGGTCGCGGCCCGGGGCCGCCTGATGGCGGCGCTGCCGGCCGGCGGGGTGATGGTGGCGGTCGGAGCCGGCGAGGCCGAGGTGGTTCCCGCGCTGGACGGCGGGGTGAGCATTGCGGCGGTCAACGGCCCCCATTCGGTGGTGCTCTCCGGTGCTCACGCCTCGGTCGTGGCGCTGGCGGACCGGCTGGCGCAGGAGGGCCGGCGCGTGCATCGGTTGGCGGTGTCCCATGCGTTTCATTCGCCGCTGATGGAGCCCATGCTGGAGGAGTTTGCCGCGGTGGCGGCGGGTATCGAGCCGGGGCGCCCGCGATTGGGGCTGGTGTCGAATCTGACCGGGCAGCTGGCTGACGCCTCATACGGGTCGGCGCACTACTGGGTGGAGCACGTACGTCAACCGGTGCGCTTCTTCGAGGGAGTGCGCGCCGCCGAGGCGGCCGGTGCAGCGATCTTCCTGGAGCTGGGTCCGGGCGCGGCGTTGACGGCCGCCGTGGACCAATCGCTGAGCGCCGAGCGGGCGGTGTCGGTGGCCACCATGCCCAAGGATCGCCCCGAGACGGAATCAACTTTGGGCGCGGCCGGGCAAATGTTCACCCGGGGGCTCGACCTCGACTGGGCGGGCGTATTCGCCGGCCTGAACGTCCGGCGAGTCGAGTTGCCGACGTATGGCTTTGTGCGAGAGAGGTTTTGGCTGGGCGCCGGGCCAGGGGGAGCGGAGCCGGCAGCGGGGACGTCAGCTGCCACCGTCGCCCGCTCACCCGATTTGGCCCAACGGTTGCACGGACTGCCGCGCGAGGAACAGCAGCGTGTGCTGGTCGAGTTGGTGTGCGAGCACGCGGCGGCCGTGCTGGGGCATCCGGACGGCCAGGCCATCGACCACGACCGCGCCTTCGGCGACCTCGGATTCGACTCACTGGTCGGGGTGGAACTGCGCAACCGCCTCACCACCCAGACCGGGATGGCGTTGTCACGAACGCTGATCTTCGACTACCCGACCCCGGCCGTGCTGGCCGATCATCTCCGCCGGCAACTGCTTCATGACGAACACGAGGAATCCGACGACGAAAAGATATGGTCCGCGCTCAGGAAGATCCCCCTGCGCGAGCTTCGCCGAACGGGATTGCTCGACAAACTCCTATTACTCGCCGGTATGCCGGAAACGCCCGTCACCGATCAAAATGGTCCACGTGTTGCCGGTGACGACATCGACTCTTTGAGCCCCGACGCCTTAATTGCCATGGCGCTCAATTCGGCGGATGACGAAGACATCGGATGACGAATTCCCCGCTGTCGGGCCCGATTACGCGAACACAATGGCGCATCAATAAGACATGTGTTGAATACCTAAAACTTTTGCAAGACCCTACCGAACCGCATAAACTTCCGGTATTACGGGGAATCGTATTGAAGCTGGTTGGCAATCAAGAGAGTAGAGCATGAGCGTCATCGCGGGTGTGTTCGGTGCGTTGCCGCCGCATCGCTACAGCCAGGGCGAAATCACCGACCACATCGCCGAGTTCCCCGCGTTGAAGGAACACGAAGGGATCGTCCGGCGCCTGCACGCCGCCGCCAAGGTCAACAGCCGCCACTTCGTGCTGCCGCTGGAGCGGTACCGCTCGCTGACCGACTTCGGGGAGGCCAACGAGATCTTCATCGACAAGGGCGTGGAACTGGGCTGCGACGCACTGCTGGGCGCTCTCGACGAGGCGGGGCTGGACCCGCACGACATCGACATGATCGTCACCACGACCGTCACCGGTGTTGCGGTGCCCTCGCTCGACGCCCGTATTGTCGGGCGCCTCGGCCTGCGCCCGGACGTGCGCCGGGTGCCGCTGTTCGGGTTGGGCTGCGCCGGCGGGGCGGCGGGAGTGGGCAGGCTGCACGACTACCTGCGCGGCGCACCCGATGGCGTTGCGGCCCTGGTTTCCGTCGAGCTGTGCTCGCTCACCTTCCCCGCGGTCAGGCCCACCGTGTCGGGGTTGGTCGGGACGGCGATGTTCGGTGATGGCGCCGCCGCCGTGGTCGCCGTCGGCGACGGTCGCGCCGGGCAACTGAGTTCGGCTGGACCCGACATCCTCGATTCACGCAGCCGGCTGTATCCCGAATCGCTGCACATCATGGGCTGGAACGTCGGCTCGGCCGGGATGCAGCTGGTGATGTCTCCCGAACTGCCGAACGTCATCGACCGGTACCTGGCCGACGACGTGACCCGGTTCCTGGCCGCGCATCAGCTGACCAAGGACGACATCGGGGCCTGGGTGACTCATCCCGGCGGCCCCAAGGTCATCAACACCATCGCCAAGTGCCTCGGGCTGCCACCGCAGGCGCATGAGCTGACCTGGCGCTCGCTCGGCGAAATCGCCAACCTGTCGTCGGCGTCGGTGCTGCATATCCTGCGGGACACCATCGCCAAACCGCCGCCCGGCGGGAGCCCCGGGCTGATGCTCGCGACGGGGCCCGGTTTCGGTTCCGAGCTGGTGCTGCTGCGCTGGCACTGAGCGGGTAACTTCCGTCGAGGCCTTGTTTGACCAACGGCTTTCCTCAGAACGGCAATGCGTGGCCGACGTCGGTGCCCTGACTTGGCTCCCGGATCGGGATTTGCGGTGGTGGCCGCCGAAGCGGGGGTCGGGTGGCCCGGTGTTGTCGGTGGTGGCTGCGATGATGGCGTTATGTCGTCGATCGCATCTGCTGGCGCTGTGGTGGTGAGTCCTGGCGATCGTCTTGAGGTGTTGTTCGAGGAGTTGGCGGAGTTGTGTGGTCAGCGCAATGCGATTGATGGGCGCCTCGTGGAGATCGTGGCCGAGATCGATCGCGACCAGTTGTGCGGGGT
>NZ_SCRH01000038.1 GCF_004298145.1 Mycobacterium sp. | reverse complement strand
TTCTCCGACCGATACAGCCGACGAATCTCCGCCCAATCCTCCACAGTGATCACTCTCCAATCAGAAGGGTGCTCACTTTTCGACCGGAACTACCTGCTCACTTTTCAACCGGAGCCGACAGGCAGATTGTTTGACGGTTCGGATTGCGTGTTCTAGTCGGTCGCAACGCAAGAGGGCTGCCTGCAGGCGGCAATTCTCTGCCTAGCCGAGCGGGCATACACAACGAAGGAACAATCGGAAAACTAGACGCGCGGCAAGTCCCGGGTTGATCTTGGCCACGATCGAATACCGGGGGGTGTGACAAGCGAGCAGGCCTACAACCGCCGAGCGTCTACCCCGCGATCACAATTGGCCATAGCGGGCCCGCTGAGCCCGCCCGCCACCTTCGAGGCGGTAGTGGCATACCAGCTGCCCCATGGAAGTGGTGCAGCGGACCGGGACAGAGGACCGAACATCGGCGCCCGGAGCACTCTTCGCCCCTATGTAAGCGGTACCCGGAAATAAGAGATCTTTTCCGGGTTGGGGTCGAAAGGACTTATGTTCAGCTCCACACTGGTGTAGCCCAACGTGTCCTTAGGCCAAGCGACCAGAGAAGTCCCATAATCGGGAGGTTTGAGTTTGCTGACCGTCTCGGCGGGTACGGGTACTGCGCAACTGTTACTGACGATTACGCTCGCTCCTAAGGCGAGGACGTCATCGGTTGCGGCCTTGTGCTCCCAGAAGAACCGCCTGATGGGCTCTGAAAAAATTGGGACGAATATCAACGTAGGACCATGTTCAACAAGATTGGCAACTTCTTGGACCAAGCGGCCGTGATCTTCGCAGATGAGTATGGCAACACGGCCTGCCCGGAAGTCTCGAATCCGGCGGACTGTCCCCTCAGTCATCCCTTCAACGAGGTCTTGCTTCCCTAAATAACTGGCCAGTTGCCAACGATCAACCGTATCGGCCGACATGTCAAACGGCCGGAGTTTGTCTTGGCCCATAACTTCGTCGCCACCGTCACTCAGAAGCATCGCTCTATTGGGCGGTAAGGGGCCACCGTGGCTCGACCCCAGCTTGCCCGTGCCCGCCAGGAGCCATTGAGGGCTGCGTGTGCTCGCTCGGAGCTTGGCTTGCCATGCCTTCAGTAAATTGTTGCTTAGGGCTAATTCTGGCAGGATAGCAAAGTGAATCTTCTTCGATTCAAGTTCGCGCAGAATCCGATCCATTCGATCTTCCCAGTACGCAAGCGTCTTACCTGGCTGAATGGAGTAATAATTGGTGCTCGGTGGGGCGAAGAGACCGTGTGTTATGTCTAACTCGTTGTATTGGCCTAAAAACGGTATGCAGGCAATTTCTAGAGTGTCTGTACGGCGTATTTCTTCAACAGTCATGTCGTGCTGCGGGTCGGCTATTGCATAGTCGATGGAGCTCGTGGGAGAGGGCTGTATCAGTAAGAGATGCTCGAACTCTTCGTCCAGCTTTTCGGGATTTCCGCGACCACGAACTGGAATAGCTCTGCGAGGCAAGACGCGCGCCGGAGACGCCAGTCCGGTATCCAGTCGGTTGTCCTTCCACAGCCGTGCGCGGTACTTCCAAAGCTCGTCCCGGTCGTCGCTTCTAAACGGGTCGAGTCCGGCGAAGGCTCTGTCTATACCGAGCAATAACGCAAAGGCCTCTTGAATGGCCTCCATTCGGTCTGTCGGATAGCCCAGATTAGTGATGATCTCATCGACGAGGTTGGCAGGTACCCCGCCAGTGTTGGTAACGGCGTCGGCGATCGCAGCGATGCGGTCAACGACAAGTGGGTCCACCTTCCAGTTGGCCCGGGTCTGACGGGACGGATTGTTGGCCTCCTGCGCGAGCAAGGGCAGCACCTGGGCAAATGCGTCGCAAGCGTCGGCTATATCAACACTTGACATAGGTTTGACATCCTCTGATACTGGAGTCGTGCTGGTGTATGAGACCCTAACCGGCTGCGGAGGTGAGTGGTGAGTGCATTCGAGAAGTACGCGGATGCGTTGGATGCCGCGCGGAAGTTAGGCGCGTACGGCGTTGACGGCACGCGCGCGAGTAGACAATCGCGATTCCAGGAGCTTGTTGACGCTGGCGTTGTCGGCCTGCACGATGGCTCACTCAACCAGCGTTGGTTTCGAGGCGTTGCCCATCTGCTAGCCCTGGCTATCGCCCAAAAGGACGAGCCGGCCTTGCTGTCAGCGGAAACTGCATTACGCGACTTGTATTTGGCGATTGAGGCAGTCGATTGCCAGCCAATGGACGGCAACAGGCGGGTGAACCTGGGCCAGGATTTCACAGCAGCAGGCCTGGAGATGGCTCAAGCCGGGCTTGCGGCCGTGGGTACTGAAGTGAGTGCCGACTTCGTGGACGGAAGTGTCGTGCGGAAGCAGTTTTTGTCGGCAGTCGCTGGAACTCCCGACATCGCCGGTAGGTCCCTCGCTGCGGCCCTTGGCAAAGAGGGTCGTCCGCTAGACGAGGGTCAGCTGAGCCGTACTGCCAAGGAGTTGAACGATCGAGGACTAGTCGATCGACGCAGAGTCGGTCGCAGGGTTCTTTGGCGTTTGACGCCTCGGGGGAAGCGTGTTGTTGAGTTGTTGGATTTGGCACCATTCTCATCTCTTCAATCTGCACCTGATGGGAACCAGTTATCGGAAGACCTGACGAACTTGTTGGCCGAATTTAAACTCGAGGCTTCTCCGGATCCATATGAGGCGAGACAAGGTTCGGCGAGCTATATCTCAGTGCCCCAAGCGGATGGGTCATTGGATCTTTTTATTGAGGGCACAAGCCTCAATGGCGACACGTTCGGGATAGTGTTGTGGAATTCGGAACACGTGTTTTACGGACGGTTCGCCGATGGCTTCGCGCACTTCGAACGAATCGAACCAGATGTCTACTCCGGAACTCTGACAAAAATGCACAACGTTGCCGGGGCGGAACTTGTGGAATTAGAGCCGCAAACGACGGTCGCGGCTACAGCTCGGGAGTTCAGAACCGCAGATGGAGCATTGCACGTAGCAATTCAGGCCCGGCCGAATCGCGTGCTTGAAGCAGCGTTTGAGACGACAGCATCGAGTTGGGGGGGCGAGGCCGCCGTATTGCAGTGGACGCGCGAGGATGGAGTAGACGAGAGGATCATTGCGCCGCTTGCTGAAATCAGCGAGGGGATATGGCGCGGGTCGGTCCACATGGAAGATGTAGCTGAATTGGGTTTACAAGTTCCAGCAGAGCCCGTGCTTTGGCGGGATTTGCCTGGTGATGACGAAACGGCGGCAATGGTCGTACGGTCGATTTCAGCCGCGAGCGATTCCCCGGATGCGCTCGCTGGTTGGCGCCATGCATCTGAACAAATGAACGAGCCCGTACGATCCGAAGCGACTGCCGCTCTTAAGGAATACGGTTACTGCTAAGCGACTACTCGCTGGTTCCACAGGACATGGCAAGGGCATCTGGCGAACTGGGCGGCGCTTCACCATATGGCTGTCGTCGGTTGTGCGGGTCGTCGCAAACCTCTCAACCATGAGCAGCATTTGTATCTTGGAGCAACCCCACGCGATCCCACTCGGATTCAGAAGTCGCTGCTGATGCGCGTAGTGGGTAAGTTTGAGTACCGCAGCGGCAAACTGATCGCGTTACCAGTGCCGGGCGCCTGGCAATCCCCCTTTTTGGTCAGCGCCTAGCCCCGATTTTTCGTCCAGGGTGGTGGTGGTCGGATTCGCTGCTGGGGTGTGTTGATGGGGCTGGGTTTTGTGGGTGGGGTCATGTTGGATGGTCCCGTGTCGCCGGGTGGTGCGGGCTTTCCAGTGCCAGTGGATCTTTCATCGTTGGTGGTCAAGGGTGTGTCGGATCAGCCGAAGGCGGTGCGGATGGTCTGCCAGGCGGTCGCGATGATGGCTGCCCAGCGCCAGGTGCGTCGATACGGAGTCGGACTTGGCGGGCGCTGCGGGTGATGCGGGCGGCCACGTGTAGGACGCGGTAGCGAACGTGTTGATCTCGGCGCGGGCCAGGCGGGGATGGCCGCTGAAGGCGATGAGTCGGGTCCAGGTGACCAGATCGGCGGCGGCCAGGACGATTTCGAGCCAGGCGGTGTTGGCGTCGAAGGAGTGACAGGGCAGGTTGGTCAGGCCGGTGGCTTTGAGTTCGCGGATACGGTCCGTGATCCGACCGCGATATTCTTCACCTGCGAGGTGCCTTCCCGTCAGCGATATCGAACCCTAGAGAAGTCCGATTATCTCTTGCAGGACAGGCACTTTCGCGTATCTACACCCCGAAACTCACAAAACCCCGCGAAAAATCCGGGCTAGAGTCCGGCGTGGCCGTTGAGGACTTGACCGCTGCATTGCGTCGCCGGACCGCCGAGCGCGATGAGCTGAAGGCCCGCCTTGAGCGGGCCGAAAGACCCAGCGCCATCTCTGCCGCGCAGATCAGTGAAATCGTCGAGGAGTTGGGCGGGCTGTCCGACGTGCTTGGTGCGGCAACCGGGGCGGAACGCGCACGGGTTTACGCCAGTCTGGGTCTGCGTCTTGATTACGACCCCTACCTGCGCCAGCTCAAAGCGACGGCGGACCTGAGTCGTGTCGCCCGATGTGTCCGAGGGGGGACTTGAACCCCCACGCCCATTAGTAGGGCACTAGCACCTCAAGCTAGCGCGTCTGCCATTCCGCCACTCGGACAAGGCCAAACCAGCATCGGTTGGCAGCTAAGGCTATCGGATTGCCCGCCGCGAACCCAATCCAGCTCGCCGGGACGTCCCGATACTCGGCATCGGAGCCGTCCGGCCCCGGCAATGGTAGGAAAGGGGGTTGTGACCATTCAGAGCGGGGCGACCGACGTGCCGACCAACCGGAGCGACGATGTGGTCGAGGTGGTCAGCAAGCTGATCCGGTTCGACACCACCAACACCGGCGAACCGGAGACCACGAAGGGCGAGGCCGACTGCGCGCAGTGGATCGGCGAGCAACTCGCCGAGGTCGGCTACGCCCCACAGTATGTCGAGTCCGGCGGCCCGGGCCGCGGCAACGTCTTCGTCCGCCTGCCGGGGGCCGACTCCTCGCGCGGCGGGCTACTGATTCATGGGCATCTCGACGTGGTGCCGGCCGAGCCGACCGAATGGAGCGTGCACCCGTTCTCCGGCGCGGTCAAAGACGGCTTTGTCTGGGGTCGCGGGGCGATCGACATGAAGGACATGGTCGGCATGATGATCGTCGTGGCCCGCCACTTGAAGCGGGCCGGCATCGTGCCCCCGCGCGACCTGGTCTTCGCGTTCATCGCCGACGAAGAGCACGGCGGGACCTACGGGGCGCAGTGGCTGGTCGACAACCGGCCGGACCTGTTCGACGGAGTCACCGAGGCGATCGGCGAGGTGGGCGGATTCTCGCTGACCGTGCCGCGCCGCGACGGCGGCGAACGCCGGCTCTACCTGATCGAGACGGCCGAGAAGGGGCTGTCGTGGATGAGGCTCACCGCCCGCGGCACGGCCGGCCACGGGTCGATGGTGCACGACCACAACGCCGTCACCGCCGTCGCCGAGGCCGTCGCCCGGCTGGGCCGGCACCAGTTTCCGCTGGTGCTGACCGACACCGTCGCGCAGTTCCTCGCGGCCGTCAGCGAGGAGACCGGACTCACCTTCGACACCGACTCGGGTGACCTGCGGGGGGCGATCGAAAAGCTCGGCCCGATGGCCCGCATGCTCAAGGCCGTGCTGCACGACACCGCGAACCCCACGATGCTCAAGGCCGGGTACAAGGCCAACGTCGTCCCGGCGATCGCCGAGGCGGTGGTGGACTGCCGGATCCTGCCCGGTCGCAAGGCGGCGTTCGAGGCCGAGATCGACGAGCTGATCGGACCGGACGTGACCCGCGAGTGGATCAAGGACTTCCCGTCCTATGAGACCAGCTTCGACGGTGACCTGGTCGACGCGATGAACGACGCCGTGCTGGCGCTGGACCCGGACGCGCGGACCGTGCCGTATATGCTCTCCGGTGGTACCGACGCGAAATCCTTCGCGCGCTTGGGTATTCGCTGCTTCGGTTTCAGCCCGCTGCGGCTGCCGCCGGATCTGGATTTCACCGCGCTGTTCCATGGCGTCGATGAACGGGTACCCATCGACGCGTTGCGGTTCGGCACCGACGTGCTGACCCACTTCCTGACCCACTGCTAGTTGACGAACGCAAGCCGATCACCCGAGAGGACCGCCATGACCACCGCGCCCGACCCGTACGCATTGTTGCCGAAGCTGCCGACGTTCACGTTGACTTCGCGATCGCTTACCGACGGTGGAACTCTGGCCAAGCCTCAGGTCAGCGGGATCATGGGTGCGGGCGGGGAAGACGTCAGCCCCCAGCTGAGCTGGTCGGGATTCCCGGAGGGGACCCGCAGCTTCGCCGTCACCGTCTATGACCCCGACGCGCCGACGGCCTCGGGGTTCTGGCACTGGGCGGTGGCCAACCTGCCGGCCGACGTCACCGAGCTGGCCGAGGGCGCCGGCGACGGCAGCAATCTGCCCGGCGATGCGCTGACGCTGGTCAACGACGCCGGGCTGCGCCGCTACCTCGGCGCCGCGCCGCCGGCCGGGCACGGTCCGCATCGCTACTACATCGCCGTGCACGCCGTGGACACCGGCAAACTGGATCTACCCGAGGACGCCAGCCCGGCTTTCCTCGGGTTCAACCTGTTCCAGCACGCCATCGCGCGGGCGGTCATCCACGCCACCTACGAACAGAAGTAGGGCGGTTCTCACCCGCGAAAGTGCAAATACCGACGCGTCTACTCGCGAAACGCGTCGCCCACTGCACTCTCGCGCGGCTCAGCGCGCCGCCGAGCCGACCGCGTCACTGAGCGAGGCGAATCCGCCGTCGTGCAGCCGCCGCGCGATACCGTCGTGAATCTGCTTGGCCCACAAGCCTCCTCCGTAGATGAAGCCGGTGTAGCCCTGCAGCAGCGAGGCGCCCGCGGTGATCCGCTCCCAGGCGTCGTCGGCGGTCTCGATGCCGCCCACGCTGATCAACACCAGGCGGTCGCCGACCCGGCCGTAGAGCCGGCGCAGCACCTCGACGGCGCGGCGCGCCACCGGAGGCCCGGAGATACCGCCGGCGCCCAGCGCCTCGACGCCCGGCGTTTTCAGGTCGTGGCGCGACACCGTGGTGTTGGTGGCGACGATGCCGGCCAGGCCCAGTTCGACCGCCAGATCCGCGATGTCGTCCACGTCGGAATCGGAGAGGTCCGGCGCGATCTTCACCAGTACCGGTGTGGTCGTCTCGGCGAGGACGGCCGACAAGATGGGCCGCAGCGACTCGACCGCCTGCAGATCACGCAGCCCGGGGGTGTTCGGCGAGCTGACGTTGACCACCAGGTAGGAGGCCAGCGGGCCGACCAGCCGGGCGCTCGCCCGGTAGTCGTCGGCGGCCTGATCCGACGGCGTTGCCTTCGTCTTGCCGATGTTGACCCCGATCGGCACCTCGGGCCGCTGCCGCGCGAGCCGCATCGCGAGCGCGCCCGCACCGAGATTGTTGAAGCCCATCCGGTTCAGCAGGGCCCGGTCGGCGGGCAGTCGGAACATGCGGGGGGCCGGGTTGCCGGGCTGCGGATGGGCGGTGACGGTCCCGACCTCGGCATGCCCGAAACCCAGCGCGCCCCAGGTGAGCACGCCCAGACCGTCCTTGTCGAAGCCGGCCGCCAGCCCCAACGGCCCCGGGAAACGCACCCCGAACACGGTGCTGGCCAGCGCCGGATCGGTGGGGGCCAGCAGCCGGCGCAACAATCGCCGCGTCCAGGCGACGGCCGTGACACCGCGCAGACCCGCGAAAACCAGTGTGTGGATGCACTCGGGCGGGATCGCGAAAAACAGCCTGCGCACCAGGCCGTACAACCGGTGGCCGCCCTGGCGTGGTCGGGCGGGCGTCACAGTTCGGGCTGGTCGGGCCGTCGCCCCTCGAGACCGGCACCGTCTACACGAGACTTCTTGCGGCGCAACAATACTCGCCTGCTTCCATCGGTGTAGAGCCGCACCCTGGTCAACTCCCAGCCGCGGTATTCGGCCTCGATGGACAATCGGGTGGACGCGCTGACCCGGGTCACTTCCGGGGGCAGGCGCAGCGGTACCCATTCATAGTCGTCGGACATCTCGGTGTCCCAGCCCGTGGGTAGCCGGCTCCGCCGCGCCGCGGCTTCGCTCGTCACGGATTGCCCGCCGCGTGGTCGATGACCTGAACCCCGGCACCGGAACCCGACACCACGTACAAGGTGTCTGACGCTTCGTCGAAGGCCAGCGAGTTCGGTTGCTGCACGGTCGGGTAACGCACCTTTTCGACGGGAATTCCGGTGGACAGATCGTAACCAATGACGATATTGGAAAGGGTCGCCGAAACCCAGGCCAACGCGCGGGAACCGGCCAGGCCGTAGGGCGCCTGGGGAACCGGGTAGGCCTGGCGCAGGATCAGCGGGTCCACGCCATAGACCAGCAGCTGGCCGCCGCGGGTATCGGCTACCAGAACCCGGCCCAGCGTATCGGCGGCCATCGTGGTGGCGCCCCTGCCCGCCCGCAGCGCCTGCTGGACGTGACCGTCGGCGCCGATCGTGGTCACCGACGTCTGTCCGCGGTCCAACACGACCGTCGTATTACCTTGTGTGGCAAGCCAATCGACGCGCGCGAAGATCTTGTTCCGGTTGGCGACGCTCGCGCTGGTCACCGCGCCCGGCGTGGGGGAGTCAAGGGTGTAGACGGCGCCGTCGGCGCTGCCCAGCACCAGCTTGCCGTCGGCGCGCCGGGCCACCGCGGTGAATTCGGTGTCGGGGGCCCCGGCGACGCCCACCCGCGCCGTGTGACCGGTGGCCAGGTCGACCACGAAGTAACCGCCGCGCGCGGCGAGGTAGACGGTTCCGTGGCCGTCATCGGTCAACGCGGTCGCCGGCCCCGGCAGGTCGACGACGCGCGGCGGAGCCTGTGGGCCACCGAAGACGGTGACGCTGGCCGGGGCCGCCGGGTCGGCACCTGGCGCCAGGACCGCCAGCTGATGGGTGCCGTCATCGAACACGGCGGCCGCGGCGTGAGCGGCCAGGGGGCGCACCGCGCCGGCCGGAGGTTGCGACACCGGCGGCGACACGGCCGCCAGCGCGGGTTCGATGGTGGGCGGCGCGCTCTGAAGCGGATTCGATGAACAGCCAACCGTCGCACCGAGCAAAACCGCAATGCTCAGTAAACCGCTGTGAGCTGCGAGTTTGTGGCGTCCTTGTCGTGACAGCAATTCTCTTCCCTCGTGGTGCGGCGGTGGAACACAAATTCTAGGGAATGCTTTCGCATGCAACAGGGCCATGCCGCCCGCATCCAGCCGCACTGGCGAGGTATCGTCGGCTGATGGCCGTCGTTGCTGACCGTCATATGACGCAGAATGAGTTTGCTGTCGAAGACATGTCGACAGGTATTTGCGCTAGCGGATACGGACAAGTCGGTGATGGACGAAGTTTTTCGTTCCACATCGAGAACGGATTACTTGTCGTCGAGGTTTACCGGCCGCGTCTCGCCGGGCCCGTTCCGCAGGCCGACGAGGTGGTCGCCACCGCAGTCCGAAGCCTGGTCGATCTCGACCTCACCGACGAACGAAGCCTGAGTGCGGCGGTTCGCGACTCCGTGGCGCGCGCGGTGCCGGTTTCTCGCTAGTGGCGATCGCCAGCGCGGCGTAGCCGGGTGCAGCGGGTCGCCACCCATGGGGCCAGTGGCGATCGCCAGCGCGGCGTAGCCGGGTGCAGCGGGTCGCCACCCATGGGGCCAGACCTCCGGTCGCGGAGCCGCGTACCGGGTAGCGTCGTGGTCGACATGACCGTCATTCTGTTGCGACACGGCCGATCCAGTTCGAACACCGCGGGCATTCTCGCGGGTCGTTCGGAGGGCGTCGATCTCGATGACAAGGGTCGCGAGCAAGCCGCCGGGCTGATCGACCGGATCGGTGATCTGCCGATCCGGGGATTGATCAGTTCGCCGCTTTTGCGCTGCCGTCGCACCCTCGAGCCGCTGGCCGACTCGCTGTGTCTCGCGCCGCTCGTCGACGATCGGCTCGCCGAGGTCGACTACGGGGAATGGACCGGCCGCAAAATCGGCGAGCTGGTGAGCGAGCCGTTGTGGAAGGTTGTGCAGGCCCATCCCAGCGCGGCGGTGTTTCCCGGTGGGGAGGGTCTGGCACAGGTGCAGGCGCGGGCGGTGGCCGCCGTCCGCGAGCACGATCGCCGGCTCGCGGCGGAACATGGCGGCGACGCGTTGTGGGTCGCCTGCACTCACGGCGATGTCATCAAAGCGGTGATCGCCGACGCGTACGGCCTACATCTGGACGGGTTCCAGCGCGTCACCGCCGACCCGGCGTCGGTGAGCGTGATCCGGTACACCGAACTGCGCCCGTTTGTGTTGCACGTCAACCACACCGGCGCCCGGCTGGCCGCGGCGTTGCGGGCCGGGCCCCCGCCGAAGGAAGAGACAAAGGCGGAAACGGACGGGCAGTCCAACGGCGAACCGCAGGCACCGGCCACAGGAGTGCCGTCCAGCGACGCCGTGGTCGGCGGTTCGACGGATTAATTCGGCTGCCACCTTGATCGGATCGCGCGGCGACGGCAACAGCCGGTATTTTGGAGGTGCCATGTCCCGCGCAATTCACGTCTTCCGCACCCCCGACCGCTTCGTGGCCGGGACCGTTGGCCAGCCCGGAAATCGCACCTTCTACATCCAGGCGGTGCACGACGCCCGGGTGGTGTCGGTGATCTTGGAGAAGCAGCAGGTTGCCGTGCTCGCCGAACGTATCGGTGCGCTGCTGCTCGAGGTGAATCGCAGGTTCGGCACGCCGGTTCCCCCGGAGCCCGCCGAGGTCGAGGACCTGAAACCGTTGATCACCCCGGTGGACGCCGAGTTCCGGGTCGGAACCATGGGCCTGGGCTGGGATTCGGAGGCCCAAACCGTGGTGGTCGAGTTGCTGGCCGTCACCGACGCCGAGTTCGACGCGTCGGTGGTGCTCGACGACACCGAGGAGGGCCCCGACGCGGTGCGGGTGTTCTTGACGCCGGAGTCGGCGCGGCAGTTCGCCACCCGCTCCAATCGGGTCATCTCAGCGGGTCGTCCGCCGTGCCCGCTGTGCGACGAACCGTTGGACCCTGAGGGCCATATCTGCGCACGCGCCAACGGCTATCGGCGCACTGCGCTGCTCGGGTCTGACGATGACCCCGAGATATGACGACCGTGAGGTGTTGCGCAACGGCGAGCTGACGGTCATCGGACGGATCCGCTCAGCTTCCAACGCCACCTTCTTGTGCGAAGCGACGCTCGACGAGCGCGCGGTGCATTGCGTCTACAAGCCGGTCGCCGGCGAAGCGCCGCTGTGGGACTTTCCGGACGGCACGTTGGCCGGCCGCGAGCTGGGCGCGTACCTGGTGTCGGCGCAATTGGGGTGGAACATCGTGCCCTACACCATGATTCGCCACGGGCCGGCGGGCCCAGGCATGCTGCAGCAATGGGTGCAGCAGCCCGGCGACACGGTGGACAGCGATCCGCGGCCGGGGCCGGATCTGGTCGACCTGTTTCCCGCCGGCAAAGCCCAGCCCGGCTATCTGCCGGTGCTGCGGGCCCACGACTACGCCGGTGACGAGGTCGTCCTGATGCACGCCGACGATATTCGCTTGTGGCGCATGGCGGTGTTCGACGTGCTGGTCAACAACGCCGACCGCAAGGGCGGCCACGTCCTGCGCGACCTCGACGGTCACATTTTCGGGGTCGACCACGGCGTGTGCCTGCACGTGGAGGACAAGCTGCGGACCGTGCTGTGGGGATGGGCCGGCAAGCCGATCGACTCTCAAACCCTGACGGCCGTCGCCGGCCTGGCCGAGGCCCTCACCGGTCCGTTGGGTGACGAACTGGCCGAGCAGATCACCCGCGCGGAGATCGCCGCGCTGCGCATGCGCGCGCACGCACTGCTCGACAATCCGGTGATGCCCGGACCCAACCGTCATCGTCCGATTCCGTGGCCGGCTTTTTAGCGGCGATCGCAAGCGCGGCGGGGCCGGGCGCAGCGGGTCGCCGCCATCGGGATTAGCGGCGATCGCAAGCGCGGCGGGGCCGGGCGCAGCGGGTCGCCGCCATCGGGATTAGCGGTGATCGCAAGCGCGGCGGGGCCATCGGTGACGGCCGTGGCATGGCGTCGGCGATACTGAAGCGGTGAGCCCCGCCGCCGATGACGAGCCGGACGAGATGACCGATGCCGCGCTGGCCGCCGATCTCGCCGCCGAAGCGGGGGAGTTGCTGCTCAAAGTCCGCGACGAAGTCGGGTTCGGCTATCCCTGGGCGCTGGGCGACGCAGGTGACAGCCTGGCGAACGAACTGATCCTGCGACGGTTGCACGTCGAGCGGCCCGGCGACGCGGTGCTCAGCGAGGAGGCCTACGACGACCTGTCCCGGCTGCAGCACGACCGGGTGTGGATCATCGACCCGCTGGACGGCACCCGTGAGTTCTCCACGCCGGGCCGTGACGACTGGGCGGTCCACGTCGCGCTGTGGCAGCGGCCCAGCAACGGCCAGCGCGAGATCACCGACGCGGCGGTGTCGTTGCCCGCCCGCGGGAACATCGTCTATCGCAGCGACACCGTGAGCGCCGGCGCTGCGCGCGTCGGCGTCACCGACACGATCCGCATCGCCGTCAGCGCCACCCGGCCCCCGGCGGTCCTGCACCGGATGCGGCAGACGTTGCCCATCCAACCCGTGGCGATCGGGTCGGCGGGCGCCAAGGCGATGGCCATCATCGATGGTGACGTCGACGCCTACGTGCACGCCGGCGGCCAGTGGGAATGGGACTCGGCGGCCCCGGCCGGGGTGGTGATGGCCGCCGGGATGCACGCGTCGCGGCTCGACGGATCACCGATGCGCTACAACCAACTCGACCCGTACCTGCCCGACTTCGTCATGTGCCGCGCCGAGCTGGCGCCGATCCTGCTGGGCGCCATTCGCGACGCATGGCGCTAGGGGCCTGACGTCGAGCCGGCGTCGCCCGTCTTTCGCTCGTCGACACTGAGCGACTTTGCTCGATACCGGACTTAACAAACCACAAATCACGCAGGGGCGATGGCGCTCCGGGGGTCCAGGTGGCCGGGCAGTTCGGTCGCACATCGTCGCCGCGCTTAGGCTGATTGCCATGCAGTCCTGGCCCTCCCCACAGGTTCCCGCGTTGGCGGGACGCGGCCCGGAGCTTCGGCTGTATGACACGTCTGACCGGCAGGTGCGCCCCGTGGCGGCCGGCTCGACCGCCACGATGTATGTCTGTGGCATCACCCCGTATGACGCGACCCACCTGGGCCACGCCGCAACCTATCTGGCGTTCGATCTGATCTACCGGCAGTGGCTGGATCTCGGCCACGACGTCCACTACGTGCAAAACGTCACCGACATCGACGATCCCCTGCTCGAACGCGCCGAGCGCGACGGCATCGACTGGCGCGCGCTGGCCGAGCGCGAGGTGTCGCTGTTCCGCGAGGACATGGTGGCGCTGCGCATGCTGGCGCCCCGCGATTACGTTGGGGCGACCGAGGCGATCGCCGAGGTCGTCGAGCTTGTCGAGAAGATGCTGGCGTCCGGGGCGGCCTACGTCGTCGACGGCGAATACCCGGACATCTACTACCGGGCCGATGCCACGCCCCAGTTCGGCTACGAATCGGGCTACGAGCGCGAAACCATGCTGCGGTTGTTCTCCGAGCGCGGCGGCGACCCGCAGCGGCCCGGCAAGACCGACGAGCTCGACGCCCTGCTGTGGCGGGCCGCGCGCCCCGGGGAGCCCAGCTGGCCATCGCCCTTCGGCGACGGCCGGCCCGGCTGGCATGTCGAGTGCGCGGCGATCGCGCTCAGCCGCATCGGCAGCGGCCTGGATATTCAGGGTGGGGGCAGCGACCTGATCTTCCCGCATCACGAATTCACCGCGGCGCACGCCGAATGTGTCCGGGGCGAAAGGCGATTCGCGCGCCACTACGTGCACGCCGGGATGATCGGCTGGGACGGGCACAAGATGTCCAAGAGCCGCGGCAACCTGGTACTGGTGTCGAGGCTGCGCGCGCAAGGGGTGGAGCCGGCGGCCATCCGGCTGGGGCTGCTGGCCGGGCACTACCGCCGCGATCGCTATTGGAGCGACCAAGTGCTCGACGAGGCCATCACTCGGCTGCAGCGCTGGCGCGCTGCGGCCGCGCTACCGGCCGGCCCGGACGCCGCCGACGTGATCGCGCGGGTGCGCCAGTATCTGGCCGACGACCTCGATACCCCCAAAGCGCTGGCCGCACTTGATGGTTGGACGACCGATGCGCTCGACTACGGTGGCCACGACACGGTGGCGCCCCGGCTGGTAGCGGCCGCGATCGACGCGTTACTGGGCGTGGTGCTGTAATCGCCGCGGTCGTAGCGTTCGTGCATCCATTCGCACCGGTACGGTGGCTGTCATGACATCGCTGCAGGACAAAGTCGTTTTCATCACCGGCGGTGCTCGAGGGATCGGGGCCGAGGTCGCCCGCCGGCTGTGCGCCCAGGGCGCGAAACTCGTCCTGACCGATCTCGACGAAGCCGACCTGAAGGCGCTCGCCGCTGAGCTCGGCGAAGACCGGGTGCTGACCGCCGTGGCCGACGTGCGCGATCTGTCCGCGATGCAGGCCGCCGCGGCGCGTGCCGTCGACCGGTTCGGCGGCATCGACGTGGTGGTGGCCAACGCCGGCATCATGAGTTACGGCTCGGTGGCCCAAGTGGATCCCGACGCTTTCGCGCGGTTGCTCGACATCAACGTCCTCGGCGTCTTTCACACCGTGCGCGCCGCATTGCCCGCGGTGATCGAGCGACACGGCTACGTGCTGATCGTCTCGTCACTGGCCGCGTACGCGGCGGCTCCCGGCCTGGCGCCGTACAACGCGTCGAAGGCCGGCGTGGAGATGCTGGCCAACGCGCTGCGGCTGGAGGTGGCCCGCCACGGCGTTCGGGTCGGCTCGGCGCACATGTCCTGGATCAACACCGCCCTGGTTCGCGACACCCAGACCGACCTGCCGGCCTTCAACCAACTGCTCGCCAGCCTGCCCTGGCCGCTGAACAAGACGACGACCGTCGACAAATGCGCGGCCGCATTCGTCAAGGGCATCCAGCGTCGGCGCACCCGCGTCTACTGCCCCCGCTGGGTGGCGCTGCTCCGCTGGATCAAGCCGGTGCTGTCCACCCCGGTCGGCGAAATCCCCTTGCATAAACTCACCGCCGAGCTGTTGCCCCAGCTGGACGCCCAGGTCGCCGCGCTCGGCCGCTCGATGTCGGCGTCCAACGTCGAGTTGTTGCGGGAAGACCGCGGGGGTTCGGCACCCAACTAGTCGACGCTCGGCGCGAGGTTATTTGCGCCGGCGACGCAGATATCGCTCGAACTCGGCGGCCAGCGCGTCGCCGTCGATCTTGCCCAGCGCGTCATTCATGTCGACCTCGGCGTCGCCGCGCTGTTCCAGCGACAGCACGTATTCGGCGAGGTCCTCGTCCTCGGCGGTCATCTCGGTGACCGCCTGCTCCCATTCCTCGGCATCGGTCGGAAGATCCGCCAGCGGAACCTCGATGTCGAGCACGTCTTCGACGCGGCGCAGCAGGGCCACCGTCGCCTTCGGGTTCGGCGGCTGCGACACGTAATGCGGCACCGCGGCCCAGAACGTCACCGCCGGGATCCCGGCGGCCACACAGGCTTCCTGAAACACCCCGGCGATGCCGGTGGGGCCCTCGTAGCGGCTCTCCTCGAGACCGAAGCGCTTGGCCGACTCGGGAGAGTAGGCCGCGCCCGAAACCGGAACCGGCCGGGTGTGCGGGGTGTCGGCCAGCAGGGCGCCCAGGATCACCACGGTGTCCACGTTGAGCTTGTCGGCGATGGCCACCAACTCTGCGCAGAAGGTGCGCCAGCGCATGTTGGGTTCCACCCCGTGCATCAGGACGACGTCGCGATCGCTGCCCGGGGGCCGGCAGTGCGAGATCCGCATCGCCGGCCACACCAGCTCGCGGGTGACCCCGTCCACCTGCCGGATCACCGGGCGATTTACCTGGTAGTCGTAGTAGGACTCGTCGTCGATCTCCAAGATCGGGTCGGCTTCCCAGATGGCCTCGAGGTGTTCGAGCGCGTCGCTGGCCGCGTCGCCGGCGTCGTTCCAGCCCTCGAACGCGGCGACGACGACGGTGTCGTGCAGTTCGGGCAATGCGGCTGCGCCAAAGGGAGGGCCGTCAGGCGGGGTCACAGAATTAGCGTACGGCCTTCCGCCCGGCGACGATGCGGACCGTGCGCGCTCCGGTGCGGAGTCGGGCAATTGGATCGCGGCCCCGATCTTCGGGGCGCGGTGGCCGCGGAGTGCCGGCCGATCGCCGCTCGACCGGGGGTTTTGCATAGGACGACTAATCTTATGGCGTGACCGCCGCTAACGAACGCCGCTACGACACTGACATCCTCGACACATTGGCGCAGCGCGTGGTGGTCGGCGACGGCGCAACGGGCACCCAGTCACCGGCCGCGGACCCGACCCTGCACGACTGCGACAACGGCTTCGCCGCGGTCAAGGCGCGAAATACGTTCGGCTGCAAACTGGTTAACCTTGGTAACTACGACATTGCCGACAATCCGCAAGCTGGCGCTCTCGGGCACCGCGGTCGCCAAGCGGCTCGGGTCGAGCTGGGCGTCCGGACGTCGGGTGGCAACGTAGACTTTTCTGGTCGAGAGGCGTTGCAACGGTTCCGGGCCCCTGCCCGTATCCGCCACGCTCGGCAGAGTCAAGGACGCCTTCCGCTATGGAAGGAGTGCACGTGACCGCTGTTGACTCGAAGACCTTTGAGCCGAACATCCGCCCCGACTGCACCGACGAACTGACGGCCGCTCTGCGCCAGCGGATCATGGTGATCGACGGCGCGATGGGGACGGCGATCCAGCGGGACCGGCCGGACGAGGCCGGCTACCGCGGCGAGCGGTTCGCGGAGTGGCCGACCGCTCTTCAGGGCAACAACGACCTGCTCAACCTGACGCAGCCGCAGATCATCGAGGGGATCCACCGCGAGTACCTCGAGGCGGGCGCCGACATCCTGGAAACCAACACATTCAACGCGACCGCGATCTCGCTCTCCGACTACGACATGGCGGATCTGAGCTATGAGCTGAATTACGCCGGCGCCGCCCTGGCGCGGGCGGCCTGCGACGAGTTCAGCACCCCGGAGAAGCCCCGCTACGTCGCCGGCGCCATCGGGCCGACGACGCGGACCGCGTCGATCTCGCCGGACGTCAACGACCCCGGAGCCCGCAACGTCTCCTATGACCAGCTGGTGGCCGCCTACCTCGAAGCCGCCAACGGCCTGGTCGACGGCGGTGCCGACCTCCTCATCGTCGAGACGATTTTCGACTCGCTGAACGCCAAGGCGGCGGTGTTCGCCGTCGAGACGCTGTTCGAGGACCGCGGGCGGCGCTGGCCGGTGATCATCTCGGGCACCATCACCGATGCTTCCGGGCGGACGTTGTCCGGTCAGGTCACCGAAGCATTCTGGAACGCGATCAGGCACGCGAAGCCGATCGCGGTGGGCCTCAACTGCGCCCTGGGGGCGCCGGAGATGAGGCCCTACATCGCCGAGATGGCGCGGATCGCGGACACGTTCGTCTCCTGCTACCCGAACGCCGGCCTGCCCAACGCCTTCGGCGAGTACGACGAGTCCCCGGAGCGTCAGGCCGGCTACATCGCCGACTTCGCCGAGGCCGGCCTGGTCAACCTGGTCGGTGGTTGCTGCGGAACGGCGCCGCCGCACATCGCCGAGATCGCCAAGGTCGTCGAGGGCAAGCCACCGCGCGAGCTGCCGACGATCGAGGTGGCCACCCGCCTGTCGGGCCTGGAGCCGCTCAACATCACCGACGATTCCCTATTCGTGAACATCGGTGAGCGCACCAACATCACCGGCTCCGCCCGGTTCCGCAACCTGATCAAGGCCGAGGACTACGACACCGCACTGTCGGTCGCTCTGCAACAGGTCGAGGTTGGTGCGCAGGTCCTCGACATCAACATGGACGAAGGCATGATCGACGGTGTCGCCGCGATGGACCGGTTCACCAAGCTGATCGCGGCCGAGCCGGACATCAGCCGCGTCCCGGTGATGATCGACTCCTCCAAGTTCGAGGTCATCGAGGCGGGCCTGAAGAACGTGCAGGGCAAGCCGATCGTCAACTCGATCTCCATGAAGGAGGGCGAGGAGAAGTTCATCCGCGAGGCACGGCTGTGCCGCAAGTACGGCGCCGCCGTCGTCGTGATGGCCTTCGACGAGCAGGGTCAGGCCGACAACCTGGAGCGCCGCAAGGAGATCTGCGGGCGCGCCTACCGGATCCTGACCGAAGAGGTCGGCTTTCCGCCCGAGGACATCATCTTCGACCCGAACTGCTTCGCGCTGGCGACCGGTATCGAGGAGCACGCGACGTACGGGATCGACTTCATCGAGGCCTGCGCCTGGATCAAGGAGAACCTTCCGGGGGTGCACATCTCCGGCGGTATCTCGAACGTGTCGTTCTCGTTCCGGGGCAACAATCCGGTCCGCGAGGCGATCCACGCCGTGTTCCTGTTCCACGCCATCAAGGCCGGCCTGGACATGGGCATCGTCAACGCCGGCGCGCTGGTGCCCTACGACTCGATCGACCCCGAGTTGCGGGAGCGCATCGAGGACGTCGTCCTGAACCGTCGCGAGGATGCGGCCGAAAGGCTCCTGGAGATCGCCGAACGGTTCAACAGGTCGGAGACCTCCGAGGATCCGGCGGAAGCCGAGTGGCGCAGCCTCCAGGTTCGCGAGCGGATCACGCACGCTTTGGTCAAGGGCATCGACGCACACGTCGATGCCGACACCGAGGAAATGCGGGCCGAGATCTCCGCCGCGGGCGGTCGCCCGATCGAGGTGATCGAGGGCCCGCTGATGGACGGCATGAACGTCGTCGGCGACCTCTTCGGCGCGGGCAAGATGTTCCTGCCCCAGGTCGTGAAGTCGGCCCGGGTGATGAAGAAGGCCGTGGCGTACCTGCTGCCGTTCATCGAGGCGGAGAAGCAGCCCGGCGAGGGCGATCACACCAACGGCACGATCGTGATGGCGACCGTGAAGGGCGACGTCCACGACATCGGCAAGAACATCGTCGGGGTCGTGCTGCAGTGCAACAACTACACCGTCGTCGACCTCGGTGTGATGGTGCCCGCCGACAAGATCCTGGCCGCGGTCAACGAGTACGACGCCGACATGGTTGGCCTGTCCGGCCTGATCACCCCGTCGCTGGAGGAGATGGCCGGCTTCGCCGCCGAGATGGAACGCGAAGGTCTGGAGATCCCGCTGCTGATCGGCGGCGCGACCACCTCGAGCGCCCACACGGCAGTGAAGATAGCGCCGCGGCGCCGTGGTCCGGTGATCTGGGTCAAAGACGCGTCCCGCTCGGTGCCGGTCGCTGCCGCGCTGCTCGACGACAAGCAACGGCCGGCATTGCTGGAGCAGACCGCGGCTGACTACGCGTCGCTGCGGGAACGGCACGCTCAGAAGAACGAGCGGCCGATGGTGCCGCTGGAGAAGGCCCGTGCGAACCGGACGCCGATCGAGTGGGACGGCTACACGCCGCCGGTGCCCGCCCAGGGCCTCGGGGTCCGAGAGTTCCTCAATTACGACCTCGCCGAGTTGCGCGAGTACATCGACTGGCAGCCGTTCTTCAACGCTTGGGAGATGAAGGGCCGCTTTCCCGACATCCTCAACAACCCGGCTTCGGGTGAGGCGGCCCGCAAGCTGTACGACGACGCCCAGCAGATGCTTGACAGGGCGATCGAGGAGAAGTGGCTGACGGCCAACGCGGTGATCGGGTTCTTCCCGGCCAACGCGGTCGGTGACGATGTCGAGGTCTACACCGATGAGACCCGCACCGAGGTGCTGACCGTGTTCCACAACCTGCGCCAGCAGGGCCAGCACCGGGCGGGTATCCCGAGCCGGTCGCTGGGTGATTTCATCGCCCCCAAAGAAACGGGTCTGGCGGACTACATCGGCGCCTTCGCCGTCACCGCGGGGCTCGGCAGCGGCGAGAAGATCGCCGAGTTCAAGGCAGATCTCGACGACTACAGCGCGATCCTGCTGGAGTCGGTCGCCGATCGGCTGGCGGAGGCTTTCGCCGAACGGATGCACCAGCGGGTTCGTAAGGAGTTCTGGGGATTCCAGCCGGGCGAGGCCTTGGACAACGAGGCACTCATCGCCGAGAAGTACCAGGGAATCCGGCCTGCCCCGGGCTACCCGGCCTGCCCGGAGCACACCGAGAAGGCGACGATCTGGAAGTTGATGGACGTCCACGAGCGCACCCGCATCGAGCTGACCGATTCGATGGCGATGTGGCCCGGTGCCGCCGTCAGCGGCTTGTACTTCTCGCACCCGCAGTCGCAGTATTTCGTGGTCGGTCGGTTGGCCCAGGACCAGGTCGCCGACTACGCGAAGCGCAAGGGCTGGACGCTGCCCGAGGCCGAGCGCTGGCTCGGCGCCAACCTCGGTTACAACCCGGAGGACTGAGCGCTACGTACCGCGCGAAAACCGTGCGACTGCTGGACACCGAACGCATCGGCATGACGCTGTCGGAGGAGTTGCAGCTGCACCCCGCTGCCTGCCGGGTCCGCAAGCCCGGTATGAGGTGAGTTTCATTTGTGCTAACACCGGCGCTAGCGCAGATGGGATTCACCTACTGGGTTGACGCGCCGCGGCGTTTGGGGGCGAGTCATCAGATGTCGTGCGCCGGTCTGCTCAGATGCGCAGCACGGAAGCCAAGGCGGACAACGGGATATGCGCCTGCACCGTGCCGCCGTCCATGAACCACTGCATGACGCCGGGCGTGAAGCTGATCGGGCTGTCGTGCGCCACCGGGTAGTCCGGCATGTAGAGGATCAGCTCGTCGGGCGTCACCGCCCAGGCCTTGTACGCCCCGGAGTAGACCTTGTCCGGCGTCCAGCGGTCCACGACGAACGGGTAGGTGCCGGGGTCGTGTGGCGGCGGTGCCTGATCGAGCGCGGTCTGGACAAACGGTTGAGCCAGTGGGGGAATGGCGGTCAGCGGATCTGACGTCGTCAGGTCCGCCAGCTGTACCCGTCTTCCACTTGCCATGTCGAACGTGAAGGTCCGGTAGGCGTTGTTGGGCTTGGGCCCGTCGGCGTGATAGTCCTCATGAAACACCGCGCTGAGCAGGTTGGCGTGCCGGAAGGCTTCGAAGTTCTCCTCGCCGTAGCTGTCGGCGGCCATGCTGGAATTGGCATTTCGCCAGTTGTTGACCAGGGTGTGCAGATAATCGCGGATCACCGGGCCCGTGGCCGGATTGTCGACCAGGTCCTCAGGCACGGCGACCTTGATGTCGCGCACGGCATTGCGCTCCGAGGTCACCGAGGTGTGGCAGTACTGGCCATCCCAGTCGCCGCCGAGCTCACCGCAGAACGACGGCGCCGATGCGTGGGCGTGGGCTGTGGCGGGAAGCGTTGCGGCGGCGGTCAATACGGTGGCCGCTACGATCTGGCGTATCACAGCAGCTGCACTTTGCTTGCCCGCCAGCGGCCGTCGACCTTCTCCATGGTCATCTTGATCCTGCTGCGATCGATGCGCGGGTCGGGTGCGGCCGTGTTGGTGACGGTCTGGTCGATGAACACCAGCACCACAACCTTGTTCGTAGATCCGGACTGAATGGCCGAATCCACCACCACCCCGTGCGCGGTCGCCTTGTTGTCGATCAGCAGCTGCCGAAGTTTCACGCTGGACTGGGTGTACATGTCCTTGAACTCGCCGGTCGCGCCATCGAGCACCTGCCGGAAGTTCTCATCCACCTTGTTCGAATCGATGCTCGTCAGCACCTGCGCGTAGGCGATGGCCGCCTGTTGGGCCTGTTCGCCGGCCAGTTTGACCTGATGCTCTTGCCACTGCTGCCACCCCAAAAATCCCGAAACGGCAAGTGAGACGACGAATAACAGCGGCATGACGCTGCGACGCAGATACCGCTTCCAGGGCCGCTTGCGGCGCCCGGACTCGGGCTGCTTGCGGTTGAGCAGGCCACCCTCGCCGTCGTCCTCGTGGGGTTGCTCGTCGGCCGCACCGGCGGCCTCGTCGTCAACATTGTCAACGCCGTCTGCGCCGTCGACGTGTGCCTCGTCGGTCGCGGCCTCCGATAATTCGGCGTCCGGTTCCGCTTTGACTGCCTCGGACTTCGGATTCTTTTGGGAGGTCACGATCACGATCATCTCCTAGGGATCGGCTCGGATGGTTTCGGGCCTAGTGCGGCGGTTCGATCGGCAGTTGCGGGCCGCCGTACGGGGTGGGAATGGTGTAGCGGCCCTTGGGGGTCGGATCCGTTCTGCGGCCCAGGTCCGCCCCCATCGGCGGGCCGGCGGTATCGTCGCCCCCCGGCCGCGGCGCGTTCTTGGCCCCCCGGATCGAGACGGCGGGGTCGTCGTCGCGGCAGTAGGTGTACATGAACGGCTCGTAGTAGTCGGCGGCCGAGGGCGGGTGCGAGGGTGTCCCGTAGTCGCACACGTAGCGCGGGTAGAGATCGGCAATCGCCCAGACTCCGTTGTCGTGAAAGACGCTCGTCACCGCGTCCAAGACCGACCCACGGTAGTCCGGGAACAGCGCGTTGAGCGCCGGGACCCGCAGATACAACAGCTGCGACATGGTGGCCATGCTGCCCAGCAATTGCACCATCGTGTCGGAGTTGTCGGCGAACAGGTTGTCGACGGCCGCAAGTGTGCGCGGTGTCTGCGCAGTCAAGCGACGATAGCCGGCCTGCATCCTGGCCACGCCGGTCAGCGTTTGGTTGAGTTCCGTTGCGGTAGCGCCTAATCCGGAGTTCTTGTCGCTTGCCAGGGTGAACACCACCCGGCTGGTCTTGATGATGCTGGTGGTTTGGGGCAGCACCGAATCAAGCGTCGAGAGCAGGAACGTGCCGCCGTCGACGATGGCGGTCAGCTTCGCCGGGCCCTCCTTGCTCAGGCTCAGTTCCTTCTTGATCAACTCGATCTTGTGAGGGTCCACCTGGGCCAGCAACCCGTCGGCGTCGCCGAGCAACCGCGCCAGGCTGACCGGGACGTCTGCGTGGTCCAGGGCGATACGGCTGCCGTTGTGCAGGTACGGACCGGCGTCGGACGCGGCTTCGAAGTTGATGTACTGCTCACCGGCCGGCGAGAGCGCCGAGACGTGCGCGACGCTGTTCGCCGGGATCCGCACCCTCGAGGTGATACTGGCAATGGCGTTCACCCCGTTGTCGGTGATCTGCAGCGCCTCGACACGGCCGACGCGGACCCCCCGCAGCGCGACATCCTGATTGGGTAGCAGGCCGCCGGATTCGGGCAACTGCACGGTCACGCGGTAGGACGAGGCGAAGGGCTTCACCCGCAACGCGCCGATGAGCAGGTAGGTGGTGGCGACGACCAGGATGAGCACCAGTCCGGCCACCGACAGCCAAACCTGTTGCCGATGGCCGGTGCGCACCGTCCGCACGACGAGATTGGCGAAGTTGGCGATGGCGCGGATCATGGTTGCGGTCCCGGTGGCGGGGCCGGTGCCGGTGGGGGCCCGGGGGCGACATCGATTTGGCCGGGGATCGTCGGGTCCGGGATGACGGGAACCTGCGGCGAATTCGGCCCCCGGCCGACCACGCGTTCCTGCAGACGCCACAGCGTGTACTTGAGGGTGCCGACGAGCAGGTTCACGTTGTAGTGGTGCGGTCCGTGCAGCCCGATGTCACCCGGGAAGCCGATATCGGGGAGCGATCCGAGCAGGATCTTGTCCACGCTCACGTTCACCGAAATCGAGTTCCCCGCCGTCGATTTGACCAACGGCGGGATCAGCCGGTTCACCGAGAGCCAGCTGGTGTCCGGGCTCACCGCGACGTCGTTGGCGGCACCGGCGACCGTGTTCAGGTCGCGGATCAAGCTGCGGCCGCTGGTGTCGGTCCCACCGATCGACGGGAACCTGGCCAGCAACCGGGAGGTGTCACCCACCTGCAGCGCCAAATTGGAAAGCTGGGTGGTGTTGTCGGCCAGGGCCGAAGTGGCGGGGCCGGCCGCAGCCATCAGGTCGCTGACGGTGTGATTCTTGGCGTCGAGTTGATCGGCCAGACGCGACAATTGGGTCAACGCGTCCTTGATCTGATCGGACCGGGAGCCCAGCGTCCCGAGCAACTGGTTGGACTTGCGGATCATGTCCCCGAACGCCTGGCCCTGCTCACCGGTGGCCTTGCCGAAACCGTTGATGATGTTGGTGAAATTGCGTACCGCCCCACCGTTCACCAGAATCGCCGCCGAGCTCAGGACCGACTCGACCGTCGCGGCGGCCGCGGTGGAATCCAGGCCGATGGTGTCGCCGTTGCGCAACAGCGGCCCATCCGCATCACCCGCGGCCGGTGGCTTCAGCGCGACGAACACGTCGCCCAGTGGTGTCGCGGTTCGCAATTCGGCGGTGCTGCCCCGGGGCAGTTGCACGCCGTCCCTGATCCGCAGCCTCGTGAGGGCGGTGTAGTTGCGTGCGATCATCGATTCGAGCTGCCCGACGTCGGCGCCGGCCAGCTTGACCTTGGCGTTCATCGGCAGGTTGAGCGCGTTGGAGAACACCGCGTTCAGCGAATAGCCCCCCGAACCTAGCCCCGGCGCCGGAAGGGGCAGGCTGGCAAGGCCGTTCGTGGCGCATCCGGCGGTCACCATGGCCGCGGCCAGCGCCGCCGGCAGTCCCCGCGTGCCGACGGTCATCATTTCTGCCCCATGGCGGCCATGCCGTCGAGCACATAGGTCAACCCGAAATCGGGGCCGAAGTCCTGTATGGTCCCGGTGCTGCATCCCAGCTGCCGAAGGCCCATCAGGTTGCAGATCTCTTTGGTGTATTGGCTGTCGAAGATCAAGCGATCCGTGAGGAAGCGTGCCCGCACGGCGCCGTTGGCCCGGTCGATCATGTTGTAGGCGTTGTCCGCCAGCAGCGGAGCCACGTCCAGGAGTTCGGCCAAATCGCGCCGCTGGTCGGTCACCGTCTTCAGCGTGGTATCGCCGTTGACGACGACCTGCTTGATGTTGTCGCGGTTAGCGTCGAGCAGGTCGCCGGCGCGCTGGATCAGGTGGTCGAGTTTGCGTCCCGTGCTGCCGGTGCCAAGGTCCTCGTCCGCCATGATCTGGCTGACTTGGTGGATGGTGGAGGCGAATTGGCGCAATTTCGTGTCATTGGCGGCCACGGCGTCGAACAGCGTGCTGATGTTTTTGACGATCGTGGTGATCTGCTCGCGGGTCGTCGCGCCGCCGTCGCTGGACAGGCGCAGCGCCTTGGACAGCTCGCCCAGCGCCGATTTGATCTTTTCGCCGTTGCCCTTGACCACCTCGGTGCCACCGCCCAGCACATCGGCGATCGGTCCGCCACCGTGGCCGTCGCCCTCGAGTGACTTGGTCACTTTGTCCAAAACGTTGAGGACACTGCTGAATTCGACGGGTGTCTTGGTCCGGGGCAACCCGATGGTGTCGTGGTTCTGCAGGGTCGGCCCGTCGTGATAGGGCGGCGTCAGTTCGATCTGGCGGTCGGTGAGGATGGAGGTCGACACCGTGACCGCCTGCGCGGTGGCGGGAACTTTGATGTGGCGGTCGATGGTGAAGTCGACTTCGACGTAGCCGCCCTTGGGTTTGATTTTGGTGACCTTGCCCACCGGTATGCCCAGCACCGCAACCACGTTGCCTTCGTAAAGGCCTGAGGCACTGTCAAATTGGGCGGTCACCGTGATCGTGTCGTCGTCGGAGCGCAGGAGCCACCAACCGGTGCCGACCACCGCGGCGACTGTCGCGACGGCGGCGACGATGGTCACCACTTTGACGGCGAGGGTGGCCCCGGCCTTGTTCGACGGGCCCTTCACTTGCAGTCCTTGAAGTACTGGATCATGCCGAACTGCTTGGCGCGGCCACTGATCGCGCACATCCACGAGTCGATCAACGGAACGTTGGGGGCGTTGAAGTTGACCGCATTGCCTTCACCCGTGAGGTTGGCCGCCTCCCGGAAGAAGATCGGGCTGATTTGCAGCATGCTGTGCAGCAGGTCGTCGTGCGCAGACATCAAGTCGGTGAAGTCGCGCATGTCTTTGACCAGCGAGTCCAGGCCCGCCCGGTCGTTGACCACGACCTCGCTCATGGTGTCGACAAGACTCGAGAGGGATTGCATCATCGCGTGGAAAACGGCGCGTCGCGCGACGAACTGGCCCAGCAGGTCTTGGCCCTGGTTGACCAGATTGCCGATGCCGGCCTGCTGGCGCCGCAGCGTGTTGGTCACCTGCTCAGTGCTGCGCAGCAGCTGTCCCAGCTGGTCACGTCGCACCGCGATGATCGACGACAGTGTGTTGATGTTCGTGATCGCCTGCGGCACAACCGCGGGCAGGCCCTCGAGCTGTTTGCCCAGCACCGCCAGCGACTGTGCGAACCTGTCGGAGTCGACCTGCTCGAAAGTGGTGGTGGCGTCCTGCAGCGCGGATTGCAGGTCGTAGGGCACCTCGGTGTGTGCCAAGTCGAAGGTGTTGTCGGGCAGGTGTGCCGGCCCGTTGGGTTCCAGCGCGAGGTAGCGCGAACCCAGGATGGTGGTGACCTTGATCCGCGCACGGGAGTCCTTGCCCAGCGCGATGTTGTCCCGAACCTTCAGCCCTGCCTCGACATGGTCGCCAACGAGTTTCATGCTCGTGACGTTGCCCACCGGGATGCCCGCGACCACGATAGGGTTACCGGCCCGCAGCGAGGCCGCTTGGAGAAACTCCGCGGTGTAATGCCGATATCCGGCGCCGACGGTATGTACCAACAGCATGACTCCGATCACCACCGCGACCACCGCGACGGCGATGAACCCAAGCCACGTCTTGTTGTAGCTTTCCAGCGGGCGTTGCCTGCTCCCCGAAAGCCGCTGTCGCACAGACGCCTCAGCCATCGACCGTGCTCCTGCATCTCGGGGTGTGCCACGCCTTGTTTCCCGGTGTGGCCGCATTGATGATGATCGGCACGACATCGTTGAGACCGGGGAAGAACCCCAAGAAGTTCACGTCGCACACATAGGCGTTGCCATAGGCGCCTTGATTGCCGACCCGGATGAGTCCCTTCAGCAGCAGCGGGATGTTGTCGCCGAAGAACGCCACTTGCGGTTCGACGTCCATGATGTGTCTGGTGACACCGGGCTGGCGGTCGATGAATTCGCGTAACGCCGGGTACACGTCGGACACCGAGGTCGACAGTCGGCCGGTCACCCGTGCCAGCGAACCCACCGAGGCGACCAGGTCGGGGCGCCGCCGGTCGAGCTCGCCGACGACGCTGCGGGTCTGTGTGATGACACCGTCGAGATTGTCGTTCTGCTCGGCGAGGTTGCCCACCACCTTGTTGAGGTTGGTGATCACGCTGCCGAGGGCCTGATCCCTACCCGCGAATGTGTCTGTGAGCGTGGAGGTCTGGCCGACGAGCGTGGCCAGCGATGACGTGTCGCCCTGCAACGACGCGATGATGCCCTTGGTGAGGTTGTCGGCGTCGTGGGGGTTCAACAGGCTGAACAGTGGTTCGTAGCCGTTGAGTAGCGTGGTGACGTCGAATGACGGCTCGGTGCGTTCCAGCGGGATGGTGCTGCCCGGGGAAAGCAGTTCCGGGCTGCCTTCCTTGCCCAAAGACAGTCCGAGGTAACGCTGGCCGACGATGTTCTGGTAGGTAACCGACGCGAGGGTGGTTCCGAACAACCGTTGTTCTTGCTGGACCACGAACGAGACTTTCGCCAGTTTCCCGTCGAGCTCCACCTTTTCCACTCGGCCTACGCGCACTCCCGCCATGCGGACGTCGTCACCCTCGCGAAGCCCGTACACATCGGTGAACACCGCCGCATACCTGGCCGTGTCGCCGGACACGTCACGCCGCAGGCTCACATACACCAGCCAGGTCAGCGTCAACGAGACCACCATGAACAGGGCCAATGCGATGAGTGGGCCGCGTAACTTCATTTGGCCTCCCCGGGCGGATGAGCCAGCGACACGGTGCTTCCACGGGCGACCGGACCGAGCAGCAGCTCGGTGGCCGGCGTGGCGGGCGCTCCGGTGATCACACCCAACAGGTTTCGTTCGTACTGGCTCCCAACGGGTCCCACGTTCCCCCCGAAACGAGAGCCCCCGAACGAGGCCTGCGGAATCCACGGCGCCTTGGGCGCCACCGGCGCGACCCACGGCTGGTGCGGTTGTGGGGTCGCCGGCGCCCCCGGCGACGGGTTGTCCGGATTCGCGCTTCCGGGCACGGGCGGTGACGGCGTAATCCCCGGGGCCAGCGGGGGATTGGGATCGGTCAAATTGGGATTCGGGTTGATCAGCGGCGGGCCCACGGCGACCAGGTTTCCGTCCGGACCGATCACGGTGCCCGGCGGCGGCGCGAGATCCTTGGGCGGATGATAGTTCTGCGGCAGCAGCACCTCGGGCAGATCGGGCCGCACCGGAATCAGCGGCGCGGTAAAGCAGCTGGGTCCCTTCAGCTCGCCGTAATGGGGACAGTCGGCGCGCGTGTAGGTGGAACTGGGCGTGAAGGTCAGCATCGCGTGCATGTTGCCCAGATTTTTTTCGGGGTTCCAGACCTGCTCCATGAACTGGTTGGCCAGGTTGTCCAATTTGGTCACCGCGGGCACGAAGTTGTTCGACTTCTGCGCCAACACGCCGAGCACCGGCGTGAAGTCGGTGGTGATCCGGATGAGTTGGTCGATGTGGTTGTCGAAGGACTGGCGTGTGGTGCCGACCGTGTAGTCGGCACCCGACAGCAGTGAGGTCAGCTGCCCACGGGTCTCGGCGAAGGTCCGCATCGGCTCGACGGCCTGATGAAGTGCGTCGAGAAGATCGGGGGCGGTCTGCGCGAGCCCGCTCGTCGCATCCAGCAGCGCGGACACGGTCGACGGTCCGGTGTCGGTGCTGACGATCGAATTGAGTTGGTCGAGAAGACGATTCAATTGTGCACCGGCGTTGAGCAGGCTGACACGGCGGTGGTCGGTGGCCGCGCCCAGGGCGGCCAAGATCCCCACGGACCGGTCGTCACGGCCGCGTCCCGCAGCGGCGAGCAGGTCGCGCAACTTGCTGACGGTCGTTTGGAACAACACGGTCGGCAGCCGCTTGTCCTCCGGAATGTGCGCGCCCTGGCCGATTTTCGCGCCCGGGCCATTGCCCACCAACTGGACCGACGAGACGGCGAATACATTGCTCGGCACCACGCGCGCGGTCACCGCGGCGGGAATCGACTTGGCGTATTCCTCTTTGAGGTCGATGTGGACATAGTTGGGTTTGCCATGCGCCGCCGGGACGACGTCGTTGACCATTCCGACAAGCACGCCGTGATATTTGACGTCCGATTTCTGCGGAAGACCATCGCCCACATTGACCAGATCGGCGATCACCCGCACGTAATCATTCAGCCTGCCAGTGGATTTGACCAACATCGCGATGGTGATCAGGGTGCTGACCACCACGACCGCGATACCGATGCCGAACAGCTGCCGGTCCGACGGGCCCCGTCCGTCCAGCTCAAGGGAATTGCGCATCTGCCACCGACCTCGCCACGGGCCTACCCGCCGAACCTTGCGCCGGAGTCGACGCCCCAGAGCGCCATGGTGAGCAGCATGTTCACGATGATCACCACCGTGATGCTGGCCCGCATGCCGTGTCCCGCGGCGACCCCGACACCTTCGGGCCCGCCGCCCGCGTAATACCCGTAGTAGCACTGGATGGTGGACGCGATCCACACGAAGATGACGGCCTTGATCAGCGAATAGATGATGTCCTGGCCGGCCAGCATCAGTGTGAAGTAGTGCAGGTAGGAACCGGTCGAACCGCCACTGCTGATTCCCACCACCATTTGCGTACTCAGATAGCCGATCGCCAGGCACGCGGCATACAGCGGGACGATCGCCACCACCGAGGCGATCAGCCGGGTGGTCACCAGGTAGGGAATCGGGCGTATCGCGATCGATTCCAGCGCGTCGATCTCCTCGGCGATACGCATCGATCCCAGCTGGGCGGTGAAGCGGCAGCCGCCCTGCATGGCGAAGGCGAGCGAGGCCATCAGCGGGGCCAGCTCGCGGGTGTTGACCAACGAGGAGACGAACCCGGTGGCGGGTCCGAGGCCGAGCAGGTCCAAAAAGTTGTAGCCCTCGATCCCGACGAGTGCGCCGACGGTCATGCCGAGCACGACGGCCACGCCGGCGGTGCCGCCGCCCACCACGATCGAGCCGTTGCCCCAGGTGATGTTCGACAGCAGCCGCAAGAATTCGCCGCTGTACTGGCGCAAGGCAAGCGGCACGGCGGCCGCCGCCCGGACGAAGAAGACCAGCAGATGGCCGAGGCGGATGATCGGCGCCTTGCCGCTGCGGTAGAGCCGGACCAGCGGGAGCGTAATCGGCGCAAAAGGCTCATAAGCCGACGCCGTCATTCAAAGCCCCGTCCGGGGTGACAACATGACGTAGAGCTGGCTGATGGCGACGTTGACGATCATCAGCAGCAGGATCGCCTCGACGACGGCGGCGTTCACCGAGTTCGCGACACCCGTCGGTCCGCCCTTGGTGGACAAGCCTTTTTGGCTCGCCACGACGGCCACGATGGCGCCGAACACGATGGCCTTCAGCAGCGCCAGCACCATGTCGCCGGTCGTCGCGAACGACGCGAACGTCGACACGAAGCTGCCCGGGGCGCCGTCCTGGAAGTACACGTTGAACATGTAACTCGCGAAAAATCCGGCGAAGCACACGACGCCGGTGAGGGCCACGCCGACCATGACCGCCGCCGCGAAGCGGGGGACGACCAGGCGCCGGATCACCGAGACCCCCATCACCTCCATCGCGTCGGTTTCCTCGCGCATGGTGCGCGAACCCAGATCGGCGGTGATGGCCGACCCGACCGCCGACGCCATCAGCACCGCGGCCACCAGCGACGCGCCCTGTCGAATGACCGCGAGCCCGCTGGCCGCCCCGGCCAGCGAGGTGGCCCCGACCTGACCGGCCAGCAAGGCGAACTGGATGGACAGGGTGACGCCGATCGGCAGCGATACCAGGATCGTCGGCAACACGGCGGTGCCGGCCATGAACGCGCCCTGCCGGACGAATTCGTGCCATTGAAATCGCCCGGTCATCAGGTCGAAGAAGAAATATTGAACGGTGCGCACACCCAGGACGAACTGTTCACCCACCGTCGTCAGTGAGGCGATCGGGTGACGTCTGACATATCCGACGGACCAGTTCCGGATGGCGACAACGCCGTCGAGTTGTGCCGTCGTCATAGCGGCGTGACCTGCGGTCCATCTAGCAAACCCGTGGCACAGGTCATCGCGTACCAGCTACCGCTTTCATCGGCCCTCTTCCCACCCCTAAGTCCTGAGTGCCGAGCAGAAAACGCGGGGCGGCCGTTAGCGCTATTTTCATTAAAATAGCGCTAACAGGCACCACGACTCTGCAGTTCATCGGTGTGTGCTGCATCACGATAGCCTATTTGATAGCGACTTTCAATAGTGTAGAGTCACTCATCTGGGTTCGTCGCTGGACGGCACGGTGGGGTTCGAATGTCGGATTGACGAAAGTGATGGCATGCCCTCAGCAAACACCGGTTCATTACGGGACCGACGCCGCGCCGAGCTGCTGTCCCAGATCCAGCAGACCGCGCACCAGCTGTTCGCCGAACGCGGCTTCGAGGCGGTGACGACCGAGGACATCGCCGCGGCCGCCGGAATCTCCATCAGCACCTATTTCCGCTACGCACCCACCAAGGAGGGGTTGCTGGTCGACCCCGTCCGGGAGGCCGCCGCCGAGATCGTGGGTTCCTATCGGGCCAGACCGCCACACGAGTCGCCGGTCGAAGCGCTGATTCAACTGTTCGTCACGCACGCCAGGGATGTCAGCAAGGTTGACAACCTCGAAACCTGGCGTCACGCCGTCGCCACCGCACCCCACCTGTTGAGTAAATCGGTGCTGGTCAGCAAAACCGATCACGGCAACCTGATCCAGCAGGTCGCTCACCGGATGGGTGTCGACGCGATGGTTGACATTCGGCCCGCATTGTTGGTCCACACCAGTTTGGCCACAGTCCAATTCGTCCTCGACGGATGGCTGACCTCGGATATCGACGAGAGCCCGCCTTTTCACGAGCAATTGGAAGCAGCACTGCGGCTCACCCTCGCCGGATTCGACTGAACCAGGCGCCGGCGAGCGCTGGGCCGAATTGCCCAGGTCCTCAGCGCGCCGCTGCGCGGCTCGCATCGTCGCCGAGCGTAACCGCCGTGACTTTGCCGGCCGCCGCGTGAAACAATCGCTGGCCGTGAAGACCTTCGAGGATCTGTTCGCCGAACTGGGTGAGCGCGCCCGCACCCGGCCGGCCGGCAGCGGCACGGTCGCCGCGCTGGACGGTGGCATCCACGGGCTGGGTAAAAAGATCCTCGAGGAAGCCGGCGAGGTGTGGCTGGCCGCCGAACACGAGCCGGACGACGCGCTGGCCGAAGAGATCAGCCAGTTGCTCTACTGGACGCAGGTGCTGATGGTGGCGCGTGGGCTGTCCCTCGACGACGTGTATCGGAAGCTATGACCATGCTGCGGGTTGCGGTTCCCAACAAGGGCACGCTGAGCGAGCCGGCCACCGAGATCCTGGCGGAGGCCGGCTATCGGCGGCGCACCGATTCCAAGGACCTGACCGTCATCGACCCCGCCAATCAGGTCGAGTTCTTCTTCCTGCGGCCCAAAGACATTGCCATCTATGTGGGTTCGGGCGAGCTGGATTTCGGCATCACCGGGCGCGACCTGGTGGGCGATTCCGACGCCCCGGTGCGCGAACGTTTGGCGCTGGGATTCGGGTCGTCGAGTTTTCGCTACGCCGCCCCGGCCGGGTGTGACTGGGAGATCACCGATCTGGCCGGCAAACGGATCGCCACCGCGTACCCCAACCTCGTCCGAAAAGACTTGGCGGGGCGTGGTATTGAGGCGACCGTCATCAGACTCGACGGCGCGGTGGAGATCTCGGTGCAACTCGGCGTCGCCGATGCCATCGCCGACGTGGTCGGGTCGGGGCGCACCCTGAGCCTGCACAACCTGGCGGCCTTCGGTGATCCGCTGTGCGATTCGGAAGCCGTGCTGATCGAGAGCGACCAGAGCAGCCGGTCCGGGACGCAGGCGGCGCGCGATCAGCTGGTGGCACGGATCCAGGGTGTGGTGTTCGGTCAGCAGTATCTGATGCTCGATTACGACTGTCCCCGATCGGTCCTGGACAAGGCCACCGCGATCACGCCGGGCCTGGAGTCGCCCACCATCGCACCCCTGGCCGACCCGGACTGGGTTGCCATCCGGGCGTTGGTCCCGCGTCGGGGCGTCAACGAAATCATGGATGAGCTGGCCGCCATCGGCGCCAAGGCGATCCTGGCGTCCGATATCAGGTTTTGCCGGTTCTGATTGCACACGCGGTGCGAACGCCGCGGCTGTGTTAGCGTCCGCCTCGGGGGACTGCCCGGGTTGGCGTGTGGGCCGTCCCTGGAAAAGGTCGCCGGCTGTCGTCCTCCAGGAGGTCTTCGTGACACACGCGCTTATTCTGTTGCTGGCTTTGTTGATTGGCGTTGTCGCGGGGTTGCGCTCGCTGACGGCTCCCGCCGTTGTCGCCTGGGCCGCCGCCCCCGCTCTCCTTGGCTGGATCGACCTGCACGGCACCTGGGCAGCCTGGATGGCCAGCATCATCGCGGTGATCGTCTTCACCGTCCTCGCCGTCGGCGAAATGGTCAACGACAAGCTGCCCAAGACCCCGCCCCGCACGGCGCCACCGGTCTTCGCGGCCCGCATCGTCATGGGCGGGCTTGCGGGCGCGGCCCTGGGCGCCTGGCCGCACTGGACCTTTACCGCGCTGGGCGCCGGCGTCATCGGCGCGGTGCTCGGTACGCTCGGCGGCTACCAGGCGCGCAAGCGACTGGCCGCCGTGACCGGTAAGGACCTGCCGATCGCGCTGCTCGAGGACGCCGTCGCGATCGTCGGGGGTTTCGTCATTCTGGCCGTGACGGGTCACGTGCTGACGGAGTACCTGCTGACGGCGGTTAAGTGACAGAACATTTCGACGCGATCATCGTCGGTGCGGGCCAGGCCGGCCCGCCGCTGGCGGGGCGGCTCACCGCAGCCGGGCAGCGCGTCGCGATCGTCGAACGCAAACTGATCGGCGGCACCTGCGTCAACACCGGATGCATCCCGACCAAGACGCTGGTGGCCTCCGCGCACGCCGCGCATCTGGCGCGGCGCGGCGCGGACTACGGCGTCGGCACCGGCGAGATCAGTGTGGACATGGCGAAAGTCAAGGCCCGCAAGGACGAGATCATGCTGGGTGACCGCAAGGGTGTCGAAGATTGGCTCGAGGGCATGGGCGGCTGCACCGTCGTTCGCGGGCACGCGGTTTTCGAGGATCCGCACACATTGCGGGTCGGCAAGGACGTGCTGCACGCCGACCGCATCTTTCTCAACGTCGGCGGCCGTGCCGTGGTGCCCGACCTCCCGGGCCTGGACGAGGTCGAGTTCCTCACCAACGTGTCGATCCTCGAACTCGACACGCTGCCAACACATCTCGTCATCGTGGGTGGCAGCTACATCGCGCTGGAGTTCGCGCAGATGTACCGGCGCTTCGGGGCTCGGGTGACGGTCGTGGAGCGGGGCCCGCGGCTGGCGTCCCGCGAAGACGAGGACGTCTCGGCCACCGTCGAGGAAATCTTGCGGGCCGAGGGCATCGACATCGTCGTCGGTGCTGACGATGTGCGGGTCACCAAGACCGGCAACGGATTTGATCTCACCCCGCGCGACGGCGCACCGCCCATCCGGGGGAGTCATCTGCTGCTGGCGGTGGGCCGGCGGCCCAACACCGACGATCTGGGCCTGCAGGCGGCCGGTGTGCAGACCGATGCCCGCGGCTACATCGTGGTCGATGACCAGCTCAGGACCAGCGTGGATCACATCTGGGCGATGGGCGACTGCAACGGCAAGGGCGCGTTCACCCACACGTCGTACAACGATTTCGAGATCGTCGCCGCCAATCTGCTCGATGACGATCCCCGACGGGTGAGCGACCGCATCACGACCTACGCCCTCTACATCGATCCACCGTTGGGTCGTGCCGGCCTGAGCGCCGATCAGGTCCGCGCGTCGGGACGCAAGGCGCTGGTCGGCAAGCGCCCGATGACCAGAGTTGGTCGGGCGGTGGAGAAGGGTGAGACACAAGGCTTCATGAAAGTCGTCGTGGACGCCGACACCCAGGAGATCCTGGGGGCCACCATCTTCGGGGTCGGCGGCGATGAGGCCATTCACTGCATCCTGGACGTCATGGCGGCCAAAGCGCCGTACACCACGCTGTCACGCACTATGCACATCCACCCCACCGTCAGCGAGCTCATTCCGACGATGCTGCAGGAGCTGTCGCCGCTTTGACCAGTGGCGATCGCAAGCGCGGCGTTGCCGGGCGCAGCGGGTCGCCACCGTCTGGCCAGTGGCGATCGCAAGCGCGGCGTTGCCGGGCGCAGCGGGTCGCCACCCTTTGACCAGCCGCCTACGCCGCAGGTTCGGCCGAATGCGAATCGGTCTGCGCACCAATCGATTCCGGCCAACCCGGGTAGGGTGGCGGTGTCCCACCGAAAAGCGGGCAGTGCTGCTGGTGGGGACACCAGTCGCACAGTCGCGACTGGGTGGGACGGAAATCGCCTGTCTGGCCGGCAGATTGGATGGCCCGCCAGATCGCGATCAGGGTCTTCTCGAAGCGCAGCAGCTCATCGTGATCCGGCGAATAGTCCAGCACCTGGCCGTCCGCCAGATAGATCAGCCGCAGCCGGGTGGGCGGCACACCGCGCGAACGCAACAGGGCCACCGCGTAGAACTTCATCTGGAACATCGCCTTGAACTCGGCCAGTGCCCGTGCGGCCGGCGGCGCCTTTCCGGTCTTGTAGTCGACCACCCGTAGCTCGCCGGTGGCGGCAACGTCGATGCGGTCGATGAATCCACGCAGCAGCGTGCCGTCGGCGAGTTCGACCTCCACACGTTCTTCGCAGCATTGCGGGTCGAAACGGGTGGGGTCCTCGAGCCGGTAGTAACCGGCGAGCAATGCCTGGGCCTCGGCCAGCAGCTGGGTGTGCTGGGCAGGATCCAAGACGGCTGCCATCTCCGGCGTCGCGGCGATCATCTGTTCCCACGCGGGCGCCAACAGCGACATGGCGGTGTCGGGGCCGCGCTGTGCGGCGGGCAGGCCGTAAAGCTGCTGTAGGGCGGCGTGGACCAGTGACCCGCGCAGTTGCGCCGGCGACGGCGCCTCGGGCAGGCGGTCGATGGCCCGGAACCGGTACAGCAGCGGGCATTGCTTGAAGTCCGCCGCCCGCGACGGCGACAGCGCCGGGCGCGACAGCTTCCTCACCGGGCCCGTCACCGGCTGCGGCGCCTCCGGCTGGACGATCATGTCCAAAGCCTATGACCGGGCGCCGACAACCCCCAAGCACCTGCTGCGGTGAGTCGGCTGGCACGCTAGACCGTGTGTCCGTAACCGGCCCGTTCACCGTGGGCGAGCGCGTTCAGCTCACCGACGCCAAGGGTCGGCACTACACGATGGTGCTCGCGGAGGGCGCCGAGTTCCACACGCATCGCGGAGCGATCCCCCATGACGCGGTGATCGGGCTCGAGCAGGGCAGCGTGATCAAGTCCAGCAACGGCGCCGCGTACTTGGTGCTGCGGCCACTGCTGATCGATTACGTGATGTCGATGCCGCGCGGCCCGCAGGTGATCTACCCGAAGGACACCGCTCAGATCGTTCACGAGGGCGACATTTTCCCGGGCGCCCGGGTGCTCGAGGCCGGGGCGGGTTCGGGCGCACTGACCTGTTCACTGCTGCGCGCGGTCGGGCCCGAAGGGCGGGTGGTCTCCTACGAGCAGCGCGCCGACCATGCCGAACACGCCCGACGCAATGTGTCGGTGTTCTCCGGTGGCGACGCGCCGGACAACTGGCAGCTGATCGTCAGCGATATCGCCGACTCCGACCTGCCGGAGCGATCTTTCGATCGCGCCGTGCTCGACATGCTCGCCCCGTGGGAGGTGCTGGAATCGGTGGCGCGGCTGCTGATTCCCGGTGGTGTGTTGATGATCTACGTGGCCACGGTCACCCAGCTATCGCGCACCGTCGAGGCGTTGCGGGCGCAGCAGTGCTGGACCGAACCGAGGTCCTGGGAGACGTTGCAACGCGGTTGGAACGTCGTCGGCCTCGCGGTGCGCCCGCAGCATTCGATGCGCGGGCACACCGCCTTCCTGATCTTCACGCGACGGCTCGCTCCCGGTGTGGTCGCGCCCGCGCCGCTGGGTCGCAAGCGCGAAGGCCGCGACGGCTGATCAGTGGGGATCGCAAGCGCGGCGTTGCCGGGCGCAGCGGGTCGCCACCCTCGGCTACGCCAAATCCTCGCTGCGCAGCAGCGAGCGCCGCGCCGACAGCAGCTCGAACTCGGGATGCGCGGCCACCAGCCGCTCGGCCGCATCCAGGACGTCGACGGCGTGGCCGCGGTCGCCGGAGACCAGGGCGACGCCGATGCCGGCCCGTCGATACAGCTCATGCGAACCCGTCTCGGCGGCCGAGACGCCGAACTTGCGCTGTAACTCGGCGACGACGGGACGAATGACCGATCGCTTCTGTTTGAGTGAGCGAACGTCGCCCAGCAACACGTCGAACTCGAGCCAGCCGATCCACATCCCGCGGGTCAGCCTGGCGGGTTTTGGGAAGGTGCGGGTTCCGGAGCCGGGGCCGGCGGGGGAGGCGGGGGCGCCGGTGGCGGAGCGGGTTCGGGTGGCGGCGCGGGAGCCGGGCTCGCGGGAGCCCCGGAAGTCGGTGACGCGGGCGACTTGCCCAGGGCCAACAGCATTTCGGCGGTTCGCCGGGAGAGCTGCCAACCGCCCTGGAAGGGAGCGAATTCCATCGGGAAGGTGAAGTTGGCGTTGTTGGCCTGGGCGGTGTGGACGGCGATGCTGGCTTTCACATTCGACGGGTTCTTGTCCGACCAGGCGATGTCGTTCGCGGTGAAGGTCATGGGCAGGTAGCCGTTGTCCCGCAATGCGTTGGTGAATTTGTCCAGCGTGGCCGCGCTCTCCGGGGTGGCGCCTTCGACCAGACTCACCTTGGCTGCGCCCGGGACGTTCGGATCCGCCAGCCGGGTGAGGACATCGGTGAGGGCTTCCGGCGGCGGCAGGGGAGCCGTGACGGGCGCGCCAACCTGAGTGGACGTGGCCGGTGGCAGCGAAGAGACCGTCGACGACCCACTCGGCGGCTGATTCGACGCACACGCCGCGAGCCCGACCGCCGCCAGGGCGGTGGCGGTGCACAGCGCTACGGACAGTGGTCGGTGCATCCAGTCGGTCGGCCGGCTAGGCGGCTCTGGCCGCTTCGGGTGGGTGAGATGTCGCTAAGGTCGGGCCGATGGGTGCAACTGAACTCACACCGGTGGCGGTGGGGGGGACGGCGACGCGAGCCGAGCCTGTGGCGAGGCTTTTTGCGGTCACTGTGCCACCTCCCATGGCCCTTTCGATCATCACGATTAGTGGCCGAGATTACCAGCGTGACGAAAATCTTAACTATTCGTGGGTATTTGACTACGCACATCAAGCGGCAATCGCCGGTAGCTTTGAAGTATCCGCCGCGCCAATTCGGTGTGGGAAAGGAGCGCAAGATGGGTAGCTCAGAGCGTTCTGAAGCTTTCGGAACCCCCCACGAATCAGACCCGTCCAGCGGTGACGAGGCCGAGTTGGAGCAACTACGCCGTGAGGCGTCGATGTTGCGCGAGCAACTCGACCATGCCGTCGGCGCGCAAGGCGGCGCCCGCTCTGCTCGCGATGTGCATCAGCTTGAAGCCCGCATCGACTCCCTCGCGTCCCGTAACTCGAAGTTGATGGAGACCCTCAAAGAGGCCCGCCAGCAACTGCTGGCGCTGCGCGAGGAAGTCGATCGGCTGGGGCAGCCGCCCAGCGGCTACGGCGTCCTGCTCGGCACGCACGAAGACGACACGGTCGACGTGTTCACATCCGGCCGCAAGATGCGCCTGACTTGCTCGCCGAACATCGAAATCGCGTTGCTGCGGAAGGGCCAGACCGTTCGCCTCAACGAGGCCCTGACCGTCGTGGAAGCCGGCAAGTTCGAATCGGTCGGCGAGATCTCCACGCTGCGTGAGCTCTTGGCCGACGGTCACCGGGCACTGGTCGTCGGCCACGCCGACGAGGAACGCATCGTCTGGCTCGCCGAGCCGCTGGTCGCCGAGGACCTGCCGGAGGGTCATCCCGATGCTCTCAACGACGACACCCGGCCCCGCAGGCTGCGGCCCGGTGACTCGTTGCTGGTCGACACCAAGGCCGGCTACGCGTTCGAGCGCATCCCCAAGGCCGAGGTCGAGGACCTGGTGCTGGAAGAGGTGCCCGACGTCAGCTACCTGGACATCGGCGGCCTGACCCGCCAGATCGAGCAGATCCGCGACGCCGTGGAGTTGCCGTTCCTGCACAAGGAGCTGTACCGGGAGTACGCGCTGCGCCCGCCCAAAGGTGTGCTGCTCTACGGTCCGCCCGGTTGCGGTAAGACGCTGATCGCCAAGGCGGTGGCGAATTCGTTGGCCAAGAAGATGGCCGAGGTGCGCGGTGACGACGCGCGCGAGGCCAAGTCGTACTTCTTGAACATCAAGGGCCCCGAGCTGCTCAACAAGTTCGTCGGTGAAACCGAGCGACACATCCGGCTGATCTTCCAGCGCGCCCGCGAGAAGGCGTCGGAAGGCACACCGGTGATCGTGTTCTTCGACGAGATGGACTCGATCTTCCGCACTCGTGGCACCGGGGTGTCTTCGGACGTCGAGACGACGGTGGTCCCGCAGCTGCTCAGTGAGATCGACGGCGTGGAGGGGCTGGAGAACGTCATCGTGATCGGCGCCTCCAACCGTGAGGACATGATCGACCCCGCCATCCTGCGGCCCGGGCGCCTCGACGTGAAGATCAAGATCGAGCGGCCGGATGCCGAAGCGGCGCAAGACATCTTCTCGAAGTACCTGATCGAGTCGCTGCCGCTGCACGCCGACGACCTCGCCGAGTTCGGCAACGACCGCACCGCCTGCATCAAGGCGATGATCGAGAAGGTCGTCGAGCGGATGTACGCCGAGATCGACGACAACCGGTTCCTGGAGGTCACCTACGCCAACGGTGACAAGGAAGTCATGTATTTCAAGGACTTCAACTCCGGGGCGATGATCCAGAACGTCGTCGACCGGGCGAAGAAGAACGCGATCAAGTCGGTGCTGGAGACCGGGCAGCCGGGTCTGCGCATTCAGCACCTGCTCGATTCGATCGTCGACGAGTTCGCCGAGAACGAGGACCTGCCCAACACCACCAACCCCGATGACTGGGCGAGGATTTCGGGCAAGAAGGGCGAGCGGATCGTCTACATCCGCACGCTGGTCACCGGCAAGAGCTCGAGCGCGTCGCGGGCCATCGACACCGAGTCGAACCTGGGTCAGTACCTGTAGTGGCCGCAGGCTGTGGTTGATCTGCAAGCAACGCCGGACCCCGTTTATGAGCACCTGCTCGCGTAAAGGTTGCCACGCAACAGCATCGTGGGGCCTGCTGTGGAACAACTCCAAGATTCATACCGCCGAGCGGCGGAAAGTATGGCTGGCGTGCGATGAGCACCTCGAGTACCTCAGCGAATATCTGTCGATGCGCGGCTTCCTCAAGCGTGTCGTCCCTGCGGGCGAGCTGGAGCGCACCGCCGACGAGTAAGCCTCGCGGTCACGCGACGCGGGAATCAGCGTCGAGCGGGGTGGTGCTTGTGGGTCAGTCGGTGACCAGCGAATAGCTGTTGGTCAGATTGTCCTGCAGCACCTGCGCGGGCCGGGTGGTGGTGTCCACCCGCAGCTCACTGGCGAGCACGCGCGCTTGGTAGGCCCACCCGTGCGGCAGGTTGAGCCGGCCCGCCAAGCCGGGCAGCTCGGCGTGCGACAGGGTGGGGTCGGCGACCTGGCTCCAGGTCTGCATGACCCAGCGCTGCCCGCCGGGGTCGACGAGTTCGTAGACCTCTTTACCCGGGTTGAAGACGAAGACTGTGTGACGGTTGACCCGATTGGCGGTGTAGGGCGCGGGATTCATCGACGACAGCAGGACCGTGGCCTGCTGAATCATCTCAATGCCGCCGAACGTCTTCGTGATCTGCGGCCCTTGCCGCTGCTTCTCGATGGCGTTCATCAGCCAGTAGCGCGGACCGTTGAGCAGCGCCGTGGCCGCCCCGTGTTCCTTGGCGATGGCCTGGGCGTCGAGCTTCGACCACAGCTCGGCCGGACAATCGTTGAGCGGGAAGCTGTTGTAAACCGTGGCCTGCGGTCCCGCCTCCCCGGGGGTCACGAGAAGCACTTCGCCGTAACGCTTCCCGGATAGGTCGGTCATCCCGTGAAGCTAATCACCGCCGTCAACGTCGTCAACAGCACACGCGGTCATCGATGAGCCAGTTGTCGGTGCAGGTCAACTTTGCGCGGCTCTAGGGCGCCGACGCCCCGGAGAAGGTCAATTCCGCACCTCGCCTAGTCTTTGAAGCATGCAACGGATTATCGGAACGGAGGTCGAATACGGCATTTCATCGCCATCGGACCCGACTGCCAACCCGATCCTCACGTCGACACAGGCGGTTTTGGCGTATGCGGCGGCGGCGGGCATTCAGCGCGCCAAGCGCACCCGTTGGGACTACGAGGTGGAATCGCCGCTGCGTGACGCCCGCGGGTTCGACCTGAGCCGCTCGGCCGGGCCGCCCCCGGTGGTCGACGCCGACGAGGTCGGAGCGGCCAACATGATCCTGACCAACGGGGCCCGGCTCTACGTCGACCACGCGCACCCCGAATACTCCGCACCCGAATGCACCGACCCGCTGGACGCCGTGATCTGGGACAAGGCCGGCGAGCGGGTGATGGAGGCGGCCGCCCGGCACGTCGCCAGCGTGCCCGGGGCCGCGAAATTGCAGCTCTACAAGAACAACGTCGACGGCAAGGGCGCCTCCTACGGGTCGCACGAAAACTATCTGATGTCGCGGCAGACGCCGTTCTCGGCGATCATCGCCGGGCTGACCCCCTTTCTGGTCTCGCGGCAGGTGATCACCGGCTCCGGACGGGTCGGGATCGGACCCTCGGGTGACGAGGCCGGCTTTCAGCTGTCGCAACGCTCGGACTACATCGAGGTCGAGGTCGGCCTGGAAACCACCCTCAAGCGCGGCATCATCAACACCCGCGACGAGCCACACGCCGACGCCGACCGGTACCGACGGCTGCACGTCATCATCGGCGACGCCAACCTCGCCGAGACGTCGACCTACCTGAAACTGGGCACCACTTCGCTGGTGCTGGACCTGATCGAAGAGGGCCCGGCACACGGCATCGACCTGAGCGACCTGGCGCTGGCCCGGCCGGTGCACGCGGTGCACGCGATCAGCCGCGATCCATCGCTGCGTGCCGCGGTGGCCCTGGCCGATGGTCGGGAGCTGACCGGGCTTGCCCTGCAACGGGTTTACCTTGATCGGGTGGCGAAGCTGGTCGATAGCCGCGACCCGGACCCGCGCGCCGCCGACATCGTCGAAACCTGGGCGCACGTGCTCGACCAACTGGAGCGCGACCCCATGGAATGCGCCGAGCTGCTGGACTGGCCCGCCAAGCTGCGCCTGCTCGAAGGGTTCCGGCAGCGGGAGAACCTGAGCTGGTCGGCGCCGCGGCTACACCTGGTCGACCTGCAATATTCCGATGTCCGGCTGGACAAGGGCCTGTACAACCGGCTCGTCGCGCGCGGCTCGATGAAGCGTCTGGTGTCCGAACACCAGGTGCTCGAAGCGGTGGACAATCCGCCGACGGACACCCGCGCGTACTTTCGCGGTGAATGCTTGCGCCGGTTCGGCGCCGACATCGCCGCGGCCAGTTGGGACTCCGTGATCTTCGATCTGGGGGGCGATTCCTTGGTCCGCATTCCGACGCTGGAGCCACTGCGCGGCAGCAAAGCGCACGTGGGAGCGCTGCTGGACTCAGTGGACAGCGCCGCGGAACTGGTAGAACGACTCACCAGCTAGACGCCGGTTCAGCCGGGGAACGTCGGGGTTGACCGGTAGGGTAGGAAAGACCAACGGGCAAGCGTGGCCTGACATTGAACGTGACAATGAAAAGCCATTCAGCAGGCCCAGACAATGCAGGAGGCGGCGATGGCGCAGGAGCAGACCAAGCGTGGTGGCGGTGGCGACGACGAGGACGACTTCGCCGGCAGCACGGCCGCGGGCCAAGAGCGCCGGGAGAAGCTGTCCGAGGAGACTGACGATTTGCTCGACGAGATCGACGACGTTCTCGAGGAGAACGCTGAGGACTTCGTCCGGGCATACGTCCAAAAGGGCGGCCAGTGACCTGGCAGTTCTCTGATCGCCTGTCCATTAATTCCGCACTTCCGGGAAACCCCGCAGTAGACCTTTCCTCGTTTGCTGACTTCCTGCGCCGCCAGGCGCCGGAGTTGCTGCCTGCCAGCCTCGGGGCCGCCCAGTCGGGAAGCGCCGGGCCGCAGCTACCCCACGGGACCACCATCGTCGCGCTGAAATATCCCGGCGGCGCGGTGCTCGCCGGCGACCGGCGCTCGACGCAGGGCAACATGATCGCCGGGCGTGACGTCAAGAAGGTGTACATCACCGATGACTACACCGCCACCGGCATCGCCGGCACCGCCGCGATCGCCGTGGAGTTCGCCCGCCTCTACGCCGTGGAACTCGAGCACTACGAGAAACTCGAAGGCGTCCCGCTCACGTTTGCCGGCAAGGTGAACCGGCTGGCGATCATGGTGCGCGGCAACCTGGCCGCCGCCATGCAGGGGCTGGTGGCGTTGCCGTTGCTGGCGGGCTACGACATCCACGCGGCCGATCCGGAAAGCGCCGGCCGTATCGTCTCGTTCGACGCGGCCGGTGGCTGGAACTTGGAGGAGGAGGGCTACCAGTCGGTGGGCTCGGGCTCGATTTTCGCCAAGTCGTCGATGAAGAAGTTGTACTCGCAGGTCACCGATGCCGATTCGGCGGTGCGCGTTGCGATCGAGGCGCTCTACGACGCGGCCGATGATGATTCCGCGACCGGCGGGCCGGATCTGGTCCGCGGTATCTATCCCACGGCGGTCACCATCGGCGCCGAGGGGGCGCTCGAAGTGCCGGAGAGTCGCATCGCGGAACTGGCTCGCGAAGTAATCGAAAGCCGTTCGCGCGTTGACACTTTCGGCCCCGATGGTGGTGAGAAGTGAGTTTCCCGTATTTCATCTCGCCCGAACAGGCGATGCGCGAGCGCAGCGAACTCGCGCGTAAGGGCATCGCGCGGGGCAAGAGCGTGGTCGCCCTGGTCTACGCCGGCGGCGTGCTCTTTGTCGCGGAGAACCCGTCGCGGTCGTTGCAGAAGATCAGCGAACTCTACGATCGCGTGGGCTTTGCCGCCGCGGGCAAGTTCAACGAATTCGACAATTTGCGCCGTGGCGGAATCCAATTCGCCGACACCCGCGGCTACGCCTACGACCGCCGCGACGTCACCGGGCGCCAGCTGGCCAACGTCTACGCGCAGACGCTGGGCACCATCTTCACCGAACAGGCCAAGCCCTACGAGGTGGAATTGTGCGTCGCCGAGGTGGCGCACTACGGCGAGACGAAACCGCCTGAGTTGTACCGGATTACCTATGACGGATCGATCGCCGACGAGCCGCACTTCGTGGTGATGGGCGGCACGACCGAGCCGATCACCACCGCGCTCAAGGAGTCTTACGCCGAAAACGCCAATCTGCGCGAGGCCACACGCATCGCGGTGAAGGCGTTGCGGGCCGGCAGCGAATCCTCGAACGGGGACCAGTCCACCCTGGACGTGGGCAGCCTGGAGGTCGCGATCTTGGACGTCAACCGGCCGCGACGGGCCTTTCGGCGGATCAACCGCGCCACCCTGGAAAATTTGCTGCGCGAGCTGGATTCGAATGGGTCCGAAGGCGAGGGCGAACAGTCGGATTCGGACGGCGGACCGTCCGGCTAGACCCGGCCCGAAGTGGATCGGCGGCTTCCCGCCGCCGGTACTGGTGGGCTTGGTGGTGCTCAAGGTGCTGGTGAGCTCTCAAGTCGTCAGTGTGTGCGCCGGATCCTCCGTTGCCGCAATGGTCCCGGGGCGGCCCGGAAAAGGGCGTGCGAAAAACTTCGTCGGATCGATACGCGCGGCTTGCCCACCGCCGCGCTCGCACAACCAGTACGCTCGATTACGTGCAGCGGCGAATCATGGGCATCGAGACCGAGTTCGGGGTCACCTGCACATTCCACGGCCATCGGCGGCTCAGCCCGGACGAGGTGGCCCGCTACTTGTTTCGCCGCGTCGTGTCCTGGGGCCGCAGCTCCAACGTCTTCCTGCGTAACGGCGCCCGGCTCTACCTCGACGTGGGAAGCCACCCCGAGTACGCCACCGCCGAGTGCGACAGCCTGGTGCAGCTGGTCACCCATGACCGCGCCGGCGAATGGGTGCTCGAAGACCTGCTCATCGACGCCGAGCAGCGGCTCGCCGATGAGGGCATCGGCGGCGACATCTACCTGTTCAAGAACAACACCGATTCGGCGGGCAACTCATACGGTTGCCACGAGAACTACTTGATCGTGCGGGCCGGCGAGTTCTCCCGGATCTCCGATGTCCTGCTGCCGTTTCTGGTCACGCGCCAGCTGATCTGCGGCGCCGGCAAGGTGCTGCAGACCCCCAAGGCCGCAACGTTCTGCCTTTCCCAACGCGCCGAGCACATTTGGGAGGGTGTTTCCTCGGCCACCACCCGCAGCCGGCCGATCATCAATACCCGCGACGAGCCGCACGCCGACGCCGAGAAGTACCGGCGGCTGCACGTGATCGTCGGCGACTCCAACATGTGCGAAACCTCCACCATGCTCAAGGTGGGCACCGCCGCGCTGGTGCTCGAGATGATCGAAGCCGGGGTGCCGTTCCGGGATTTCTCGCTGGACAACCCCATCCGCGCCATCCGTGAGGTCAGCCACGACATCAGCGGCCGCCGGCCGGTGCGGCTGGCGGGCGGGCGTCAGGCCAGCGCGCTGGACATCCAGCGGGAGTACTACGGCCGCGCGGTCGAACACCTGCAGACCCGGGAGCCCAACGCCCAGATCGAGCAGATCGTCGACCTGTGGGGCCGCCAGCTCGACGCGGTCGAGAGCCAGGACTTCGCCAAGGTGGACACCGAGATCGACTGGGTGATCAAGCGCAAGCTGTTCCAGCGCTACCAGGATCGCTACAACATGGAGCTGTCCGACCCGAAGATCGCCCAGCTGGACCTGGCCTACCACGACATCAAACGCGGGCGCGGCGTCTTCGATCTGCTGCAGCGCAAGGGGCTTGCGACCCGCGTCACCACTGACGAGGACATCGCGGAGGCGGTTGACAATCCGCCGCAGACCACCCGGGCGCGGCTGCGTGGTGAGTTCATCAGCGCCGCCCAGGCGGCCGGCCGCGACTTCACCGTCGACTGGGTGCACCTCAAGCTCAACGACCAGGCGCAGCGGACCGTGCTGTGCAAGGACCCCTTCCGCGCGGTCGACGAGCGGGTCAAGCGGCTGATCGCGAGCATGTAGCCGCCGTCGGCTCACCGCCCGCCACGCCGGCCCTACGGCACGTCTTGGCGCTGAAGTGCGCATCGCAAACGCGCCAGCGCGGGCGCTTGCAGGTTTGCGAATCGGTGTTGCCCTCCCAACTCGAGACTGAGGTGGTGATGGGGAATAGTGCGACGCGGTGCGCCGGTGGAAGCGCCGGGCGCCGACCATCGAATAATCTGGTCCCGATGGCGACGTCAAAAGTCGAACGGTTGGTGAACCTGGTCATCGCCCTGCTGTCCACCCGCGGGTACATCACGGCGGAAAAGATCAGGTCGAGCGTGGCGGGTTATTCGGACAGCGCTAGTGCCGAGGCGTTCTCCCGCATGTTCGAACGCGACAAGAACGAGCTGCGCGACCTCGGCATCCCGCTCGAGGTCGGCAGGGTCTCGGCCTGGGACGCATGTGAGGGCTACCGGATCAACCGCGACGCCTATTCGCTCGCACCCGTCGACCTGACCCCCGACGAGGCGGCCGCGGTGGCCGTCGCGACCCAGCTGTGGGAGTCGCCCGAACTGATCACCGCCACCCAGGGCGCCCTGCTCAAACTCCGCGCGGCCGGGGTCGACGTCGATCCGGACGCGCCGGTCGCGATCGCGTCGCCGGTCGGAGTGCCGGGTCTGCGTGGCTCGGAGGACGTTCTCGGAATCCTGTTGTCCGCGATCGACTCCCGACAGGCCGTGCAGTTTCCGCACCGGCCGTCGCGGGCCGAGTCGTACGCCACCCGAACCGTCGAGCCGTGGGGCGTCGTCACCGAGAAAGGCCGCTGGTATCTGGTGGGCCACGACCGCGACCGCGACGCCACCCGCACCTTCCGGCTCTCCCGGATCGGTCCCGACGTCATGCCGATCGGCCCGCCGGGCGCCGTCACCGTGCCCGAAGGGATTGACCTGCGCAAGATCGTGGCCCAGACGGTCACCGACGTTTCAGCGGCGCCGGCCGGCGGGCCCGCCCGGGTATGGGTGGCCGACGGGCGGGCCACCGCATTGCGCCGCGCCGGCAGGCCCGTTGGCGAACGGCGGCTGGGTGGGCGCGACGGCGAGGTGATCGAACTCGACATCCGATCCACCGACCAGCTGGCCCGTGACATCGCCGGTTACGGCGCCGACGCCCTGGCGCTCGAGCCGCAGTCGCTGCGCGACGACGTGCTGGCCCGGTTGCGGGCCCATGCGGGCGTGTCCGCATGACCCCCATCTCCACCCGCCTGGTGCGGCTGCTGAACATGGTCCCGTACTTTCAGGCCAACCCGCGCGTGACCCGGGCCAAGGCCGCCGCCGATCTCGGGGTATCGGCCAAGCAACTCGAGGACGACCTCAACCAGCTCTGGATGTGCGGCCTTCCCGGCTACTTCCCGGGGGACCTCATCGATTTCCAGTTCTCCGGGGACACCATCGAGGTGGCGTTCTCCGCCGGTATCGACCGCCCACTCAAGCTCACCTCTCCGGAGGCCACCGGCCTGCTGGTGGCGCTGCGGGCGCTGGCCGACATTCCCGGTGTCGTCGACCCCGAAGCCGCGCGCAGTGCGATCGCCAAGATCGAGGACGCCGCGGGGGCCGTCGGATACGACGCCACGCACGCCGCGACGGTCGTCGACGAGCCCGCGCCGGCGGAGAGTCGGGCCGCCGCCGCGGTGCGCGCGGCCGTGCAGTCCAAACACGCGCTGGCCATCGATTACTACTCCGCCTCGCACGACACGCTCACCAGCCGCGTCGTCGATCCCATTCGGGTGCTGCTGATCGGCGGCCACAGCTACCTGGAGGCCTGGTCCCGCGAGGCCGAAGGGGTCCGGCTGTTCCGCTTCGACCGGATCGTGGACGCCAGCGAGCTCAACGAGCCCGCCGCGCCGCCGGAGCCGGTGCTGCACGCGCCGCCCGACACCTCGCTGTTCGACGGGGATCCGTCGCTGCCGTTCGCCACGCTGCGGGTGGCGCCCGCGGCGTCCTGGATGTTCGAGTACTACCCGATGCGCGACGTGCGCGAGTTGCCGGACGGATCCTGCGAGGCGGTCATGACCTACGCCTCCGAGGACTGGATGACGCGGCTGGTGCTGGGGTTGGGGCCCGCCGTGCAGGTTCTGGCGCCGGGGTCGCTGGTGCGGCGGGTGCGGGATGCCGCGGCGGCCGCCGTGACGTCCTATGAAGCCCTCAGCTCATAAAAGTCCAGGCGATATGGCCCACCGCGGCGTGGCGCGGGCCCACCGCCGCGTGGCGCTACTGCGGTAGCATCGGGTGAACGTCTGGAGGTAATCAAAGTGGGCAGTCTTAGTCCGTGGCACTGGGCGATCCTCGCGGTCGTGGTGATCCTGCTGTTCGGCGCCAAGAAGCTCCCCGATGCGGCGCGTTCCTTGGGCAAATCGATGCGGATCTTCAAGTCGGAGATCCGGGAAATGCAGAGCGAGACCAAGGCGGAAACGTCGGCCCTGGGCACCCCGGGTGACGCGTCCGCGGCGAACCCGACGCCCGTGCAGTCGCAGCGGGTCGATCCCCCGGCGCCCAGCGAGCAGGGGCACAGCGAAGCACGCCCGGCGTAGCCGCCATCATCGTCGCGGTGCCCGAGCGCCCCTGACCGAGCCCTAGACGAGCATCGTGAAAACATTCAAGGTTTCAGCGCGCACTTCCGGCGTGCTGAAACGCCTCAACCCACGTAACCGACGCAGTCGCACCAACCCGGACGCGACCATGTCGCTGGTCGACCACCTCACCGAGCTGCGCACCCGGCTGTTGATTTCCCTGGCGGCGATCGTGCTGACCACGATTTTCGGGTTCGTCTGGTATTCGCATTCGATCTTCGGGCTGGAAAGCCTCGGTGAATGGCTGCGTCATCCCTACTGTTCGCTGCCGCAGTCGGCGCGCGCGGACATCAGCGCCAACGGGCAATGCCGGCTGCTGGCTACCGCGCCGTTCGACCAGTTCATGCTGCGGCTGAAGGTGGGGCTGACGGCCGGGGTGGTGCTGGCCTGCCCGGTGTGGTTCTACCAGCTGTGGGCGTTCATCACGCCCGGGCTCTACCAGAAGGAGCGCCGCTTCGCGATCGCATTCGTGGTCCCGGCCGTCGTGCTCTTCGGCGCGGGCGCGGCGCTGGCCTACTACGTGCTGTCCAAGGCGCTGGGCTTCTTGTTGACCGTCGGCAGCGACGTGCAGGTGACCGCCCTGTCCGGCGACCGGTATTTCGGGTTCCTGATCAATCTGCTGGTGGTGTTCGGCGTCAGCTTCGAATTCCCGCTGCTGATCGTCATGCTCAACACGGTGGGGCTACTGACCTACCAGCGGCTCAAGTCGTGGCGGCGTGGTCTGATCTTCGCGATGTTCGTGTTCGCGGCCGTATTCACGCCAGGATCCGATCCGTTTTCGATGACCGCGCTCGGGTTGGCGCTGTCCGTGCTGCTCGAGTTCGCCATCCAGATCACCCGGCTTCACGACAAGCGGAAGGCCAAACGCGAAGCCCAGGCGGTGATCCCCGACGACGAAGCATCGGTCATCGATCGGCCCACCGCGATACCGGAGCCCTCGGTCACCGCCGGGCAACACGACGATGTCACCTGAACCGTCGATACCGCACGAGGTGGCGGAGCTGGTCGAGCTCACCCGGTTCACCGCGGACCTGCCCTTCGCGCTCGACGGCTTTCAGCGTCGGGCGTGCGCGGCGCTCGAACGCGGCCACGGGGTGCTGGTCTGCGCGCCGACCGGGGCCGGCAAGACGGTGGTCGGCGAATTCGCGGTGCACTTGGCGCTGGCGGCCGGTGGCAAGTGCTTCTACACCACGCCGTTGAAAGCGCTGAGCAACCAGAAGCACACCGACCTGACGGCGCGCTACGGCCGCGACCGCATCGGCCTGCTCACCGGGGACATGTCGGTAAACGCCGATGCGCCCGTGGTGGTCATGACGACCGAAGTGCTGCGCAACATGCTCTACGCGGATTCTCCTGCGCTGCGGGGACTTTCGTACGTAGTGATGGACGAGGTGCATTTCCTGGCCGACCGGATGCGGGGGCCGGTGTGGGAAGAAGTGATCCTGCACCTGCCCGACGAGGTGCGGGTGGTCAGCCTGTCGGCGACGGTGAGCAACGCCGAGGAGTTCGGCGGCTGGATCCAGACCGTGCGCGGCGATACGACGGTCGTGGTCGACGAGCACCGACCGGTGCCACTGTGGCAACACGTGTTGGTGGGCAAGCGGCTTTTCGACCTCTTCGACTACCGGAATTCGGAAGCCCCCGCGCAACCGGGTGCCGCTCGCGAGCCGCGCGTTAACCCGGATCTGTCGCGGCACATCGCGCATCGCCGCGAGGCCGATCGCATGTCGGACTGGCAGCCGCGGCGAAGCGCCGGACGCGGGCGTTCGTCAGCGGGGTCCGGCAGGCCCCGCTTCTACCGCACACCGGGGCGCCCGGACGTGATCGCGACCCTGGATTCCGAGGGGCTGCTGCCGGCGATCACGTTCGTGTTCTCGCGGGCCGGCTGTGACGCCGCCGTCCAGCAATGCCTGCGTTCGCCCTTGCAGCTGACCACTCAGGAGGAGCGCGCGCAGATCGCCGAGGTGATCGAGCATCGCTGCGGCGATCTCGCCGACTCCGACCTGGCCGTGCTCGGCTATTACGAGTGGCGGGAGGGGCTGCTGCGTGGTTTGGCCGCCCACCACGCCGGCATGTTGCCCGCCTTCCGGCACACGGTCGAAGAGCTCTTCACCGCCGGGCTCGTCAGGGCCGTGTTCGCCACCGAGACCCTGGCGCTCGGGATCAATATGCCCGCCCGCACCGTGGTGCTCGAGCGGCTGGTCAAGTTCAACGGCGAGCAGCACATGGCGCTGACGCCGGGGGAGTACACCCAGCTGACCGGGCGCGCCGGGCGGCGCGGCATCGATGTCGAGGGCCATGCGGTGGTGCTCTGGAATCCCAACGAAGAAACCACCGAACCCGCCGCGGTGGCCGGGCTGGCCTCCACCCGCACCTTCCCGCTGCGCAGTTCGTTCGCCCCGTCGTACAACATGACGATCAACCTGGTACGCCAGATGGGGCCCGAGCAGGCACATCGGTTGCTCGAGCAGTCATTTGCGCAGTATCAGGCCGACCGCTCCGTCGTCGGGCTGGTGCGTGGGATCGAGCGGGGCAGCGCGATGCTCGGCGAGATCGCCGCCGAGCTGGGCGGACCCAAGGCGCCGATCCTGGAATACGCCCGGATGCGTGCGCGCATCTCCGAGATGGAGCGGGCGCAGTCACGTGCCTCGCGGTTGCAGCGACGGCAGGCGGCCACCGATGCGCTGGCCGCGCTGCGCCGGGGCGACATCATCAACATCACCCAGGGCCGGCGCGGTGGACTGGCCGTGGTGCTGGAATCGGCCCGCGACAGTTCCGACCCGCGCCCGTTGGTGCTGACCGAAAACCGCTGGGCGGGAAGGATTTCCTCGGCCGACTATTCGGGCGTGTCCGCACCGGTCGGTTCGATGTCACTGCCCAAGCGGGTCGAGCACCGGCAGCCACGGGTCCGACGTGATCTGGCCTCGGCACTGCGGTCGGCGGCCGCCGGGCTGACCATTCCGGCCAGGCACCGCGGCGGCCGCGGGGACACCGACGGCGCCTTTCATGACCCGGAGCTGGCGTCCCTGCGCGAACAGCTGCGCCGACACCCGTCGCACAACACGGCCGGCCTGGAAGCGCAGGTCCGGCAGGCCGAGCGTTACCTGCGGATCGAACGCGACAACGCGCAACTGGAGAAAAAAGTTGCGGCGGAGACCAATTCGCTGGCCCGAACCTTCGATCGGATCGTCGGGCTGCTCACCGAGCGGGGGTTCATCGAGGGGCGTGACGGTGATCCCCGCGTCACCGACGACGGGCGCCTGCTGGCGCGCATCTACAGCGAAAGCGACCTGCTGGTCGCCGAATGCCTGCGCAGCGGCGCATGGTCGGGGTTGAAGCCGGCCGAGCTGGCGGCGGTGGTCTCCTCGGTTCTGTACGAAAGCCGAGGCGGGGACGGGCCGGGTGCGGGGTTCGCGGCCGACGCCCCCACCCAGCAATTGCGGCGGGCGCTGCAGCAGACGTCGAGGCTGTCGATGGCGCTGCGCGCCGATGAGCAGACGCACCGGATCGCCCCGAGTCGCGAACCCGACGACGGCTTCGTCAATGTCATCTACCGCTGGGCCAGGACCGGTGATCTGGCCGCGTCGCTGGCGGCGGCCGATCCGGCCGGCACCGGCTCACCCCTGCTGGCGGGCGATTTCGTGCGCTGGTGTCGGCAGGCGCTTGACCTGCTGGATCAGGTGCGCAACGCCGCCCCGGATGCCGAGTTGCGGGCCACCGCGAAGCGGGCGATCACCGACATTCGGCGCGGCGTCGTCGCAGTTGACGCCGGGTAGGCTGGGCCGCAGCTACCGTTAAGCGCTGATAGTTCATGCCGAGATACAAGGGGCTGAGGAGAAAGATGAGCGGACCGCAGGGATCGGACCAGCAGTGGCAACCGCCCGGCCAAGGTCAAGGCGGCGACCACTCGTCGGACCCGGCCCAGGTGGCGCCGACCTGGCAGGACCAGTCGACCCAGGAGGCGTCGTGGCAGGCCCCCGCCTACACCCCGCCCGCCGAGTACCCGCAGTACCAACAGCCGGCTGAGCAGCCCTATCCGCAGCAGTACCCCCAGCAGCCGGGCTACGCGCAGCCCGGGCAGTACGGTCAGCCGGGCCAATACGCCCAGCCGGGCCAGTACGGTCAGCCGGGGCAGTACGCGCAGCCCGGCCAATACCCGCAGCCCGGCCAGTATCCACAGCCGGGCCAATACGGTCAGTACGGCCAGTACGGTCAGCCGGGCCAGTACCCGCAGCAGTACCCGCCCTATGAGCAGCCCGGCAAGAAGCGACCGGCCGGGCTGATCGCCGGTGTGGGCGGCGCGATCGCGTTGCTGCTCATCATCGTCGTGCTGGTGCTCGGTTTCTGGCAGCCCGGATTCTTCGTCACCACCAAGCTGGACGTCAGCAAGGCGCAGACCGGGGTCCTGCAGGTCCTCAGCGACGAAACCAACGGCTACGGCGCGAAGAACGTCAAAGACGTCAAGTGCAACCACGGTCAAAACCCGACCGTCAAGAAGGGCGCCACGTTCGACTGCGACGTCAGCATCGACGGTGCGTCGAAGCACGTGACAGTGACCTTTCAGGACAACAAGGGCACCTACGAGGTCGGCCGTCCCCAGTAGCGTCCCGGGTTCGCCGGGTTCCTCAGGTCGGCAGCGCGTCGAGCGCTTTCTGCAAGCGGGCGATCGACGAGCCCACGCCGAGTTCGGTTGCCAGCGTGGCGGTTCGTTGCGGGTCGGCGGCGACCAGCGGTAGCTCGTCGCTGGCGGTCGAGAAGGTGACGGGCGCGTCGGTGGCCACGCGCACCACCTGGCAGGCCGCCTCGATGTAGTCCAGTGCGCCCAGCAGTTTCGCCCGCAGGCCCTTCGCCATCTTCGACTTCGGGTCGTGGGCGACGGCCAGGATCTGATCCAGCGAACCGTGCTGGGCCAGCAGCGTCGCCGCGGTCTTCTCACCGACGCCCGGGACCCCCGGCAGCCCGTCGGACGGATCGCCGCGCAGCAGCGCGAGTTCGGCGTAGGCGGGCCCGGCCCGCCCCACCGGCACGCCGTAGTGTTCGGCCACCTCGGCGGGCCCGAACAGCGTGGCTTTGCTCAGCCCGCGGCCGAGGTAGAGCACCCGCACCGGGACCGGATCGTCGGACACCACCTGCATCAGGTCGCGGTCACCGCTGACCACCACCACCGGGTCGTCGCGTTCCCGCGCCGCCAGCGTGCCCAGCACGTCGTCGGCCTCGAAGCCCTCCGCCCCCGCCGTCGGAATCCCGAAGGCGTCAAGCAGTTCGGCGATCATGTCGATCTGGGGCGTCAGGCCGTCCGGGACCTCCTCGACGTCCGGTTCGCCCCGCGGCTCCGCCTCGGCCACGCGGTGGGCCTTGTAGGACGGCACGAGGTCAACCCGGAACTGCGGCCGCCAATCCAGGTCCAGGCAGACCACCAGCCGGCCGGGCCGCTGCTGGGTGATCACCACGGCGACGGAGTCGATGAATCCCCGAACGGCGTTGACGGGCCGGCCGTCGGGGGCGGTGATCGAGGACGGGACCCCGAAATACGAGCGGAACCACATGCTGGCGCCATCGAGCAGCACGAGCGGTGGGCGCATGCGGACTATGGTCTCATGTCGCCGCCGGGCAATCCCGCGTCGCTGCCGGGTAATCCCACGTCGCCGAACGTCGACTCGTTGTCGACCAACGGGCCAAATCGGCACAACAAGTCGACGTTGGATCCACCCGGTTAGCCTGGCTGCCATGGAGTCGCATCGCTTCGACGCAGCTGTGTATGCCCGCCGACTGGCCGCGGCCGCCGCGGCGGCGACGGCCGCGGATCTGGCGGGGCTGGTGATCACGCCCGGGTATGACCTGCGCTACCTGGTGGGGTCGCGCGCCCAGACGCTGGAGAGGTTCACCGCCCTGGTGTTGCCCGCATCCGGTGACCCGACGGTTGTGGTGCCGCGGCTGGAATTGGCCTCGCTCAAGGGGTCGGTCATCGCCGAACTCGGTCTGGCCGTGCGTGATTGGGTCGACGGCGACAATCCCTACGATCTGGTGGGCGCCGCGCTGGGCGGTGCCCCCGTCGCGACCGCCGTGACCGATTCCATGCCGGCGCTGCACTTGTTGCCGCTGGCCGGTGTGCTCGGCGTATTGCCCGTTCTGGCCACCGACGTGTTGCGCACGCTGCGGATGGTCAAGGAGGAATGCGAAGTCGACGCGCTACGCAAAGCGGGGGCGGCCATCGATCGAGTGCACGCCCGGGTGCCGGAGTTTTTGGTGGCCGGCCGCACCGAGGCCGACGTCGCCGCCGACATCGCGGACGCCATTGTGGCCGAAGGACATTCGGAGGTGGCATTCATCATCGTCGGGTCCGGGCCGCACGGCGCCGACCCGCACCACGGGTATTCGGATCGCGAACTACAGGTAGGTGACATCGTCGTTGTCGATATCGGCGGCGCCTATGAACCCGGCTACAACTCTGACTCGACGCGCACCTACAGCATCGGTGAGCCGAATCCCGAGGTATCCCAACATTATTCGGTCCTCCAGCGCGCTCAGCGTGCGGCTTACGAGGCGGTCCGCCCCGGAGTGACGGCCGAGCAGGTCGACGCCGCCGCCCGCGATGTGTTGGCCGCGGAAGGGCTCGCCGAGTATTTCGTGCACCGCACCGGGCACGGGATCGGCCTGTCGGTTCACGAAGAGCCCTACATCGTCGCCGGAAACGACCTGCCGCTGACGGCGGGCATGGCGTTTTCTATCGAGCCGGGCATCTACTTCCCGGGCCGTTGGGGAGCGCGCATCGAGGACATCGTCGTCGTGACCGACGACGGCGCCCTGGCCGTCAACAACCGGCCGCACGAACTGATCGTGGTGCCCGTGGCCTGAGGCTGTGGCCGAACGAATTGTGACGGCGAGGTGACCGTGGCTAGCTTGGCGGCACCGATCATGGGGTGAGTAGCGGCCACGTGCGGGCCTGCGCGAAAATTCCGCACGTGGCTCCCTTGGCCGTTGATCCGGAGGCGATGTACGCCGCGGGTAGTGCCGTGGTTGCGGCCGGTGATGGTCTGGCCGCGAGTCTGACGGTGTTGACGGCGGGCTTTTCGGCGCATACGGGCTTGGATGCCGCCGGTACGACGTTCGGTCTGGCATATCAGGATGCCGCAGAGCAGCTCTTGAAGGCGGCGGCGGCGGGCGTCAACGCGTGCCGACAATGTGGGGCCCGCATACGGCAAGGCGCAGCGAACTATTCGAGGGTCGAAGCGGCCTCGACGCTGGGTGGCGGTGCCGGCGTCCTGCAGGCACCGTCCGAACCGCCCAATTTCACGCCGCCCGGACCCCCAGGGACGTGGGGTAAAGGGGAGCCGCCGCCATTGCTTTGGGCGGTAGTGGAATCCTTCGTCGACGATGTGTGGCCGGACGGCGACGTCGCCGCGCTGCATGCGGCCGCGGCCCGGTGGCGCAGTTTCGGCGCGACGGTGAGCGGCATGAAGAATGCACTCAGCGCTTCGAAGTCGCTATTCGATGGGCAACACATACCCGAAGGCGACAAGATCGATGATGCTCTGTCGAAGGTCGGCGACTGCCTTGCGCAAATCGGCGAGCAGTCCGGAAAGCTCGCGACGAATCTCGACAAGTTCGCCGACGAGGTCAATCAAGCTCACCACCATATTCGCGATCTGCTGAACCGGCTGGGGTCATTATCCGACCTGGGACATGACCTGATGTTGATCGTCAAAGGCGACGCGCTCGACGAGATCAAAAAGATCGCCCAAGACATCGACGGCGTGCTGCACGACTTGGGGCGCGAAGCCCGCGCCGGTGAGCAGATGGTGAAAGGCGGGATGCAGGTCGTCGACGGCCTCATCGTCAAACTCGAAAAATATACGCGGGGCCAGCTCAAGGATTTTCTGGGTGAGGCGGTCGGAAACCAGGTGGCGACAGTGTTCGACACGTGGCTGAACGCGAACGAGGGTGTCCTCAAGGGCGCGGTCGGTATGGCGGTCAGCATGGGCGACCTCCTCCCGGTGTGGGGTGCGGTCGATCCCGACGGGTATGCCGCCACCTGGACGGGGTTGGCGAAAAACGTGTGGAAGGGAAGTCTGTTCAACGCCGTTCTCAACCCCAAGGAGGCCGGGGATACAGAACTGCAGCAAATCAAATCCCTTCTGCATCTTGAAGATTGGAGAAGAGACCGGCCGGGGTTAGGCGCTGGTGAAAACCTCTTCGACTTGGCCACGTTGCTTATACCCGGGGCCGGCGAAGCGGGCGCTGCGGTGGACGGTGCTGGGGCCGCCACTCGTGGCGCCGAGGCGGAGGCTGCGGCCGGGCGTGCCGGTGCGGCCGAAGGGCTTGGCGGGCTCGCCCGCGCACGCGCTGGGTTGACCGACATCACCAGGGCGGGCGGCGATCTGACCAAGAACCTCGAAGGAGTCACCAAGGACCTGCCGAAGGTTGAGCCTCCCAGTGGGACTCCGGTGGCAGTGCCAACCGGTAAGCCGATTGAGGCGCCGGTCGAGTCGGCACCGCGCCCGGCGGATGCGGCGCCGGACGTACCTCAAACGTCGGCGAAGGCACCGCATGAACCCGCATCGGTACCGGCGGAGGGTCCGCGTGAGCCGGCATCGGTGCCTGCTGGCGCCCCGCACGAACCCGCGTCGGCACCGGCCGTCGGTTCGCCCGCCGCTGCCGGCGAGCGCTTGCCATCGGCACTTTCGCAACCGTTCGACCATTCGCCGTCGGTATCGCCCAGCGGATCTCCCAGTGAGGCCGCGCCTTTGACTGCCCACGCACCGGCGCCTTCGCCGGCATCCCCCCATTTCGCGGCTCCCGAAGGTCATCCGGCCGAAGTGCCGATGTCGGGCAATGGCTGGCACGGACCTGGCGAGGGTGGCCCTCCGGGTGAACACGCGCCCGGGGAGCCACACGGCGGAGATCCAAGCGGACATGGCGATGGTGATGCGCCGGGCGATCGGTCAAACGGCGAAGGTTCGCCTGGCCAGGACGTAGATGACGGCGGCACAGGTGAAACACCCGACGGAAATGGCGGTGCTCATGAACAGCCAACGCCAGTAAAGATCCCCGGTGTCGACTACCCCTTACCCACGTCGGGTGCCTTGGGCGTGTTGGACCATCCCGGGGCTGAGCTTCAGCGGTTGGCTGACGGTGGTATTCCGCGCAGCATCCTTGACGGTTATGAACCGTTAGCTGGCCGGACCGTAGAAGAATTCAATCGAGAATTCACAATCAAGAGTGTAAGCGGCGAAAGAATTTGGGACTGGGACGTTCAAGCACCAAAGAACGGATTCGCAGGAATCCCGTTTGAGAGTAATCATATTCCAGTCGATCTCCACTTGGACCGCGTAGGCCCTAACGGGGGAGGTTTCCTGTCACCTGAAGGCGTTCCATTGGCAGAGCGTGCGACGCCGCCCGGATTGGCTGCCCAATACCATGCATTCGAGGGCACTGGCCGCGAAATACCTCCAGGCAAAGATTGGGTAGTGCAACATGGCCCGGCTAAAGAAGCATTTGGGCAACCTGGTGGTGGCGACCAGTGGATCGTATTTGACAAATCAACTGGACGGCCAGTGCCAGTTGATGAGTTGATTCAGAGGCGACTTCTGAAAGAAATAACGCCGCCGAAATGATACGCTATTTATCGACGCCAAGGAGCTACGGGTGACTTTAGAAAAAGACGACCCTGATATTGCCGAACTGATTGCCCGGTACAACGCTTGGCGGCGTATATATGGGTACGCAGGGGAAGCGTCTCCCGATGAAGCAGCTTGGGAAGACGGCCGCTTATCTTTTCGCTTCGGCTTTCCCTACCCGGACTGGTGGGCGTACATACTTGAAGGTACTGGTGGCGACTACAGAGTGCTCCGGGCGTCGACTGAACGTAGTGAAGTTCCCGTCGAAACCCCCAAAGGAAGCTTTTCACAAGTTCGCGATGCCGGAAAATTCCTGATTTATGAAATAGCGGAGTCGCTCCGAATTAGTTGCAGATTGGAACCGCTCAGCTGGAAATGGGATGACGAAGGCCTTGATCCGCAGGTAGACGCACAGATTGCAAGTGATCGAGTGGTCAAGTATGTGCTCCGAAGTAATCCAGATGCATACTTTATTATGACGCGCGGTGATATGCCCTACAGTCACATCCTTCCGCTTTCTTATGATGAGCTAAACGCGTATCTTCTTGATGGCTTTCCGGACAGTGTTATCACACGAGTAAACGCCGAAATGGGCTGACAGGTGCGTACTACTCGCCCCGGTCCAACAGATCCGACGACCCCAGCAGCCGCTCCACCTGAACCTCGATGACTACCCGTCGCGGGTTGGGGCGGGGCGTGCGGTAGCGCTGGGCGTAGCGCAGCTCGGCGTCGCGCACCGCGTCGACGTCGCTATTGACCTTGGATCGGCCCTCCAGCGACAGCCACCGCGCGCCGTCGACCTGGCTCAGCACGGCCAGCCCGCCACGATCGGCGTTGACCGCCTTCTGTGAACCGCCGGTGGTGATGACCCGCGCGATGTGCGTCCTGGGGTCGAAGGTGAAACCTACCGCCACCACGTGCGGCGAATTGTCGGCTCGCAGCGTGGTCAGCATGGCCAGATGGCGTTCCGACAGAAACGCCAGGGCCTCGTCGGTGAGCCGGGTAGTGGTATTCGCCATCATCGCTCACGCTAGCGCAGGTAATAATCGCAGCCGTGGACGACACGAGCGCGGGCCCGATACTAATCCTGGGTGGGCGCAGCGAGATCGGGGTGGAGCTGGCGCGACGCCTCGCGCCGGGGGCGACGGTCGTGCTGGCCGCGCGGAACGCCGATCGGCTCGCCGACCAGGTCAGCGCGCTCAAAGCCGCCGGTGCGACCGCGGTCGACACCAGGGAGTTCGATGCCGACGACCTGGCCTCGCACGCCCCGCTGGTCGCCTCGGTCATCGCCGACCACGGACCCATCGGCACCGCGGTCCTGGCCTTCGGAATCCTGGGCGACCAGCCCCGCGCCGAGACCGACGCCGCACACGCGGTCGCCGTCGTGCACACCGACTACGTCGCCCAGGTCAGCATGCTCACCCACCTGGCCGCCGCGATGCGTGCGGCCGGGCGCGGCCAACTGGTGGTGTTCTCCTCGATCGCCGGTGCGCGCGTGCGCCGGGCCAACTACGTCTACGGCTCGGCCAAGGCCGGCCTGGACGGTTTCGCGAGCGGCCTGGCCGACGCGCTGCACGGCACCGGGGTGCGGCTGCTGATTGCGCGCCCGGGATTTGTCATCGGGCGTATGACGGAAGGCATGACGCCCGCGCCGCTGCCCAGCACGCCCGCGCGGGTGGCCGCCGCGACCGCGCGTGCGCTGGCCAAAGGCCGACGCACCGTGTGGATCCCGTGGGCGCTGGGGCCCGCGGCCGCCGTGATGCGATTGCTGCCGCAGTTCGTGTGGCGCAGGATGCCGCGATGATCGGCGCCGGCGACGATGCGGTGCGAAGCGACGAGGAGTGGCGCTCATGATCGTCGTGGTCGGCATCGGCGCAGACGGGATGGCCGGGCTCGTCGAAGCATCGCGAGACGAACTCCGAAGGGCCACGGTAATTTACGGCTCCAAGCGGCAACTCGACCTTCTCGACGACACGGTGCCGGCGCCCCGACGGCAGTGGCCTTCACCCATGCTGCCCGCCCTGCAGACCCTGCTCGACGACCACGCGGGCGACGTCCACGTAGTGGCCAGCGGCGATCCGCTGTTGCACGGCATCGGCGGCACACTGACCCGGCTGTACGGCCCCGAGAAGGTGCGGGTGCTGCCGCACGTGTCCTCGGTGACGCTGGCGTGCGCGCGGATGGGCTGGAGCGTCCACGACACCGAAGTGATCAGCCTGGTCACCGCGCAGCCGCACACCGCCGTGCGCCGCGGCGGCCAAGCGATCGTGCTGTCGCAAAGCAAATCCACACCCGCCGAGCTGGCCGCGCTGCTCAACGCACACGGCCGCGGCGATTCGCGGTTCACCGTTCTCGAAAGACTCGGCGGCCCAGACGAACATCGCCGCGACGGCACCGCCCGCGACTGGGCCGACGGCGCCCCGCGAGGCATCGACGACCTCAACGTGATCGCCGTGCGCTACCTGCCCGACGAACGCGTTTCGCCCGCGCCCGACGACGCATTCACCCACGACGGCCAAATCACCAAACAGGGAATGCGCGCGGTGACGCTGGCCGCGCTGGCACCGCGCCCCGGTGAGCGGTTGTGGGACGTCGGCGCGGGCTCGGGCAGCATCAGCGTCGAGTGGTGCCTCAGCGGACAGGGTTGCGCCGCGGTCGCTTTCGAACGCGACGAACGACGCCGTCACAACGTCGAATTCAACGCCGCGGCTTTCGGCGTCGGCATCGACGTACGCGGCGACGCCCCCGACGCTTTCGATGGCGCCGAGCCGCCGTCGGCCATCTTCATCGGCGGCGGACTGACCCGGCCCGGTCTGCTCGACGCCTGCCTCGACAAGCTGCCCCCCGGCGGGCGGCTTGTCGCCAATGTGGTCACCACCGAGTCGGAAGCCGTGCTTACACAAGCGTATACGCGTTTAGGCGGAAAGCTGCGACGTTTCCAGCACTATCACGGCGCGGCGCTGGGCGGCTTCACGGGCTGGCACTCGCATTACCCGGTCACCCAGTGGGCGGTGACCAAATGACGGTGTACTTCATCGGCGCGGGCCCGGGCGCCGCCGACCTGATCACCGTCCGCGGCCAACGGCTCCTGCAATCGTGCCCCGTGTGCCTGTACGCCGGGTCGATCATGCCGGACGACCTGCTTACCTTCTGCCCGGAGAACGCGAAAATCGTTGACACCGGCCCGTTGACGTTGGAGCAGATCATCACCGAACTCAGCCAGGCGCACGCCGCCGGGCATGACGTGGCGCGACTGCACTCCGGTGACCCGTCGCTCTACAGCGCGCTGGCCGAGCAGTGCCGCCGCCTCGACTCGCTGGGTATCGACTACGAAATCGTGCCCGGCGTACCGGCTTTCGCCGCGGCCGCGGCCGCCCTGAAACGTGAGCTCACCGTCCCCGGGGTTGCGCAGACGGTGACGCTGACCCGGGTGGCGACCCTGTCCACAGCCATGCCCCCCGGCGAGGAGCTGGCTGCGCTCGCCCGGTCCGCCGCCACGCTGGTCCTGCATTTGGCGGCCGCCCAGATCGACGCCATCATCCCGCAGCTTCTCGCGGGCGGCTACCGGCCCGAAACGCCGGCCGCCGTCGTGGCTTTCGCGAGCTGGCCGCGGGAGACGGTGCTGCGCGGCACACTCGCCGACCTCGCCGCGCAGATGCATGAGGCCAACATCACCAAGACCGCCGTCATCGTGGTCGGCGACGTTCTGACCGCAGGGGAATTCACCGACAGTTACCTGTATTCGGCGGGGCGAGCCCGGGGGAGCAGGCACTGATGCGGGTCTTGCTGCTCGGCGGCACCGGCGAGGCGCGCGCACTGGCGAAAGCCCTGCACCCCCGCATCGACGTCATCAGCTCCCTGGCGGGCCGGGTACCGGATCCGGCCTTGCCCGTCGGAGCGGTGCGCAGCGGCGGCTTCGGCGGCGTGGATGGCCTGCGGCGCTGGCTGCACGACGAACGCATCGACGCCGTCGTCGACGCCACCCACCCGTTCGCGGCCACCATGACCGCACACGCCGCCGCCGTGTGTGGCGAATTACGGATCCCTCATCTAATCCTGGCGCGCCCGGCGTGGGATCCCGGCGCCGCCACCGTCGTCGAGTCGGATGTTTATGCAGCTGAAACCGTTGCACGGCAAGGCTATCCGCGTGTGTTTCTCACCACGGGGCGTTCGGGAGTTCCGGCGTTCGCTGACAGCGACGCGTGGTTTTTGATCCGGGCGGTCACCGAACCGGACAGCTCCTCGCTGCCGCGTCATCACCGGCTGGTGCTCTCGCGCGGCCCGTATGGCTACGACGACGAATTCGCGCTGCTGCGCGGGCACCGCATCGACGCGCTGGTCACCAAGAACAGCGGCGGGCAGATGACGCGGGCGAAGCTGGATGCGGCTGCGGCGCTGAATGTTCCGGTGGTGATGGTGGCGCGTCCACCGTTGCCGGCCGGCGTGTCGACCGTCGGCACCGTGGCCGAGGCCGCCGAATGGGTTGGCGCGCTAGCCCGTTAGGTCGCCGAGCTCGCCATCGGCCAGCAGCGCATCGCGGGCACGCGCGACCCGCGACCGGATGGTGCCCACCGGGCAGCCGCACACCGCGGCGGCGTCGGCATAGGGCAACCCGAGCAACTGGGTGAGCAGAAGCGCTTCCCGCTGTTCGGGGTTGAGGCCGGCGATCATCGTCGTCACCTCAACCAGGTCTTCGAATCCGCGGGCGTGGCGGTCGCCGCGCACGACGTGTTCGGGATCGGCGCCCAGCGCAGTGCGCGGCCGCGATTGCAGGTGGCGGATGTGATCGGCCACCACCCGGCGCGCGATGGAGAGCAGCCACGTCCGGGCGCTCGAGCGTCCGGAGAACCGCTCGACGGCGCCGATGGCGCGCAGGAAAGTCTCCTGGGTCAGATCGTCGGCGTTGCCGGCATCGGACAGGTAGGCGACGAACCGCCACACGTCTTGCTGGGTGGCTTTGATGAACGCCTCGAGCGCTCGCGCGTTCCCGCGTGCGGCTGACAACGCGAGCTCGGTCACGGCCTCGTCGTCGCTCGGCGCGATCATGCTCAACCACCTTAGTGCCGCGGGTTTCCCGATCCTACGACGGGTCGTCGTAGACGATGCGGTGTGGTCGAGGGCCGCGTGATTGATCGGCCGCAGATGTCCGCGTCGCCGACCGCTGGGGGAGTCGGCCGCCCAAGCTGGGAAGTCGGCGTCGGCCGAGCCGTCGGAGCCGTGCCGTCGGTGCGAACCCACCCGCTCGCGCGCCACCAGCAACGCGAATGCCAGGCCCAACAGCAGGGGCATGTGGCTGGCGATCCTGGTGGCCGTGACCTGTCCCGCGAAGGCATCGACGAGCACATAACTCAGTAGCGCAACGGAATACACGCCCGTGATCGCCGCCACCCCCGACGCGGAGGCGGGCCAGACGCCGGCAGCGACCATCGCCAAACCCAACGCCAGCAACCACGCCGTGGACTCATGCATCAAGTGCTCGCCCGACATCGCGCCGTGCATGTGACCGGACACCATGCCGAAATCGACCCCGCTGATCTGGGCGGCGGCGACCGCCACCTGGAACAGACCCACACCGATCAACCCCCACCGCCGGTAGTGCGACCGCAGCCAGCGCATCCAGGCATGGTGTCCGGAGGGCTGCTCGCCGATGCTGGCCATAATTTTGTCGACCAGGTCGGGTCCCTCGCCGGGCGTAACCGAGGCCAGCCGACGCGTCTGTGCCGCCGCCCCGATCAGCCAGGAGCGGCAACTGCGGCAGGATTCAAGATGGGCATCGACCTGCTGCGCGAGCACCTGGGGGCGCTCACCATCCAATCGAGCCGACAGCGCTTCACGCGCAACGTCACACCGCATCCCTGCATCGTTGCGCATGGCCCGTCCGCGCGCAAAGACTCCCCGGATTTGGCGCCGAACGAAATGGCGGGGAACTAAACGACGGCGGCAACCGACCTCTGGCCGTAAGCATCGCCAGCCCATCCACGAGATTCACCGAAGAGGTAGTCGTGTTCCTGCCCGAAGGCCCCCGACGATGATCGCCCCGATCTGGGCCGCGTTTCCGCCCGAAGTGCACTCGACGTTGCTCAGCAGCGGCCCCGGCCCCGCCCCACTGCTGGCCGCCGCGACGGCATGGTCGTCGATGAGCACCGACTATGCGACCGCGGCATCCGAACTCAGCGGGTTACTGGGCACCGTGCAGGCCGGGGCGTGGGACGGCCCCAGCGCCGAGCAGTACGTGGCCGCGCACGTCCCCTACCAGGCCTGGCTGCTGGAGAGCGCGGCCAAAAGCTCAGCCGCGGCGAGCCTGCACGAGACCGCGGCCACCGCCTACACCACCGCGCTGGTCGCCATGCCGACGCTGGGCGAACTCGCGGCCAACCACGCGGTGCACGGCGCGTTGGTCGCCACGAACTTCTTCGGCATCAACACCGTTCCCATCGCCGTCAACGAAGCCGACTACGCGCGCATGTGGGTCCAGGCCGCCACGACGATGACGACCTACCAGGCCGTCAGTGAATCCGCGCTGGCGGCGGTCCCGCAGAGCACACCCGCGCCGCAGATCATGGTGGCGGGCGCGGAGGCAAACAATGCGACGACCGCGGCCGCGGATTCGCCACCGCAGCAGACTTACCCGTCCTGGATGGACCAGCTCACGGCGTGGCTGAAGCAATACACCCAGAACTTCGCCTGGCCGGTTTCCAAGGACCTCAACCCCGGGGGATGGCCGTTTCCGCCGGTGCCGTGGGTCAACAGTCTCGCCGCGTTCTTCGGGCAGCTGGGACTGTCACCGGCCCTGTCGACCGCGCTCGGCTGGGCCATCTTCCACACCCTGATGATCTTCTGGCCGTTCATTCAGCTTGCGATCCAAATGGCGGTGGTGCTCGCGCCGGTCGTCGTTGCCGCCATCGGCGCGGCCGCGGCCGGCGGGGCGGCCGCCGCGATCACCGCGATCAGTGTCGGGATCCCGCTGGCAACGGCCCCGCCCCTGCCGGCCGTGGCAGCGGCACCGGCACCCGTGGCCGCTCCGGCGCCGATCATCAGCAGCGCGCCCGCGACTGTGAGCCACGTGCCGACACCGTCCACCGCCCCCGCGACGACGGTCGCCGGTTCGGCCGGCGGCGGACCGGTCGATGGGGGACCCGGCGTCGGCTTCGGCCCGACGGCGACCGACGGAATCGGCGCGAACCTGTCCAACGCCCTCTATGCGGTGGGGCTGTCGGGACTCTCGGCGCGCGGCAGCGCGAGCAGTCGATCGCGTCGTAAGTCCGAGGAGCCGTCGCCCGACGACGTCGACGCGCCCGCCGCCGCAGCCGGGGCCGCCGAGGCCAAGAGGAAGGCGCGGGCCCGTCGGCGCCGCGGCGGAACCGCCACCGAACGCGCCTATCGCTACGAATTCATGGACCTCGACGAGGACCCGGATCCGGGCGTCGGCACCGACGACCCGCACGCCGCCCGGCCCTCCGAGGACAGCGCGGGTCCGCTCGGATTCGCCGGTGCCGCGGCCAAATCCGGTGCCGCCCAGGCCGCCGGGTTGGCAACGCTGACCCGTGACGGGCTGGGCGACGGCTCCAGCGTGCCGATGATGCCGAGCACCTGGGACCGCCACTAAGCCCTACGACGATGCAGCCCGCGTAGCGGGGTGTGGAGGAATAGGGCAATCAGGCTAAGCCCTACGACGATGCAGCCCGCGTAGCGGGGTGCGGAGGAATAGGGCAATCAGGCTAAGCCCTACGACGATGCAGCCCGCGTAGCGGGGTGCGGAGGAATAGGGCAATCAGGCTAAGCCCTGGTTCAGGTCTGGTAGCGCCGGGGCGTGAAGACCCGGTCACTGGAATCGTCTGAGTACCACTGGGTTTGCGAGGACCCAACGATCAGCAGGCAGCGCATGTCGATCTCAGCCGGATCGAGATCGGCCAGCCGGACCACGCGGACGTCTTCGTCGGCGCCCGACACATTGCGGCCGATCACCACCGGCGTGCCCGGTTCGCGGTGCGCCAGCAGAATGTCGCGCATCGCGCCGACCTGCCAGGTCCGCGTCTTCGACGCCGGGTTATAGATCGCCAGCACCAGATCGGCGGCCGCGGCGGCCTGTAGCCGCGCGGAGATCACCTCCCACGGCTTGAGCCGGTCGGACAGCGAGATCACCGCGTAGTCGTGGCCCAGGGGCGCGCCGACCCGGCTGGCCACCGCCTGGGCGGCGGTCATGGCCGGAATCACCCGAATCTGTACGCCCGGCCATTGTTTGGCCTCTTCCAGCACCGCGGTCGCCATCGCGAACACCCCCGGGTCGCCCGACGACACCACCGCCACGGCCCGCCCCTGCTCGGCCAGCACGCAGGCCAGCCGCGCGCGCTCGGGTTCGTCGCGGTTGTCGCTGGGGTGATGCTGCTGGCCCTCGCGAGCCGGGACGCGGTCCAGGTAGCCGCCGTAGCCGATCAGGTCGGTCGCCGTGGCCAGCTCCCGCCGGCTCTGCGGCGTCATCCAATCCATGTCGCCGGGGCCCAGGCCCACCACCGCGACGCTGCCGGCCGCCGGCTCTTTCGGGGACCGCCCCGGCAGCCGGCGGCCGCCCGGCAGTATGGCCAGCGAGAAGTACGGCACGCTGGTCTCATCGACCTCCGCCGCGGGCAGGATACGCTGGCCGGCGCTGCTGGCGCGCTCGACGTAAAACGCGTCGCCGAGCTGTCCGGATGCCGAAAGTGCTTCCCGTACATCGTGATACGAACGCCCCAACTTGAGGACCACGGCGGCGTCGGCGTCGGCGAGCCGGCGGGTCAGTTCGGCGACCGGCAAGGTGCCCGGCAACACCGACAGCACCTCGTCGCCGGCCACCAACGGTGTCGCGATGGCCGCCGAGGCGGCGCTCACCGACGTCACTCCCGGGACGATGACCGCGTTGAACCGCTCCGTCAGCCGGGTGTGCAGATGCATGTACGAGCTGTAGAACAGCGGGTCGCCCTCGGCCAGCAGCGCCACGTTGCGCCCGGCGTCCAGGTGCGCGGCGATGCGTCGCGTGGCCTCGGCGTAGAAGTCTTCGAGCGCGCCGGCATAGCCGCCCGGGTGGTCGGTGACCTCGGTGGTCACCGGATACACCAGGTGCTCCTCGATCTGGCCGGGTCGCAGATACCGTTCGGCGATCCCGCGCGCGATGCTGCGGCCGTGCCGGGCGCTGTGATAGGCGACCACGTCGGCCTCGCCGATCACCCGCGCGGCTTTGACGGTCACCAGCTCCGGGTCGCCCGGCCCCAGCCCGACGCCCCACAGTGTCCCCCTTTGGGCGCTTCGCGCGGTCCCTTGTGCGCTCATTCGGTGTCGCTCGCGATCGCGTTGACGGCGGCGGCGGCCATGGCGCTGCCGCCGCGGCGGCCCTGCACCACCAGATACGACATTCCGCGTGGGCGGTCGACGAGCTCCTGCTTGGACTGGGCCGACCCGACGAATCCCACCGGCCCGCCCAGCACCCCGGCCGGCGGGGAAAGCCCTTCGTCGATCAGTTCGAGCAGCCGGAACAGCGCGGTCGGCGCGTTGCCGATGGCCAGCACGGCGCCGTCCAGCCGGTCCGCCCACAGCTCTACCCCGGCGGCCGAGCGGGTGGTGTGTCGCCGTGTGGCCAGGTCGGCCGCCCGCGGGTCCGCCACCAGCGACACCACCTCGTTGCCCGCCGGCAGCCGAGCGGTGGTGATCCCGGCGGCCACCATCGACGAATCGCACAACACCGGGGCACCACGCCGCAGGGCCGCGCCGACGCGCTCGACGACATCGTCGGTGAACGCGACGTGCTCGGCGACGTCGACCTGGCCGCAGGTGTGGATCAACCGGACGACAACCCGCGCCACCTCGGGGGGGAATCGAGCCAGATCGGCTTCGGCGCGGATGGTCGCGAACGACTGGCGATAGATCTCCGCGGCATCGCGGATGTAGTCGAGCACCCGCTCACCCTAAGGGTTGTCAGGTTCGCAGCATCCGGTATCCGTCGCCGGTGGCGACCAGCACCTGACCGGCGGGTGGGCTGCCGCAGGCGCGTTCGCAGCCCACGAAGTGCCGATGCACCACAACGTCGGCATTCAACGCCTGTGCCGCGTCCGCGCGCACATCCGCGGCCGAGCGCACGCAACCGGGGCTGCCGGTGCAGGCGCTGACGGTCAGCCAGGGGGAGTTCTCGTCGAACACCAGTCCCAATGGCGCCAGCACGCGTAGCGCGGTGTCGGCGACGGCTTCGTCGAGATCGCATACCAGCACCGATCGCCACGGTGTGACCACCAGTGGCGCCTCGATGGCCGCCAGGTATTCCGCGACGCGCGCGGGCAGGACACCCAGCGGCACCGCGGCGCCCAGCGTGACGCGGCCGTCGTCCTGATCGATCCAGCCCACGGGGGCCTTGGTGACGGCGGGAAACGGTGTCGCGCCCGGTTCGGCATCAGGTAACAGTCGGCGGAGGTCATCCAATTCCTGTACCCGCCAAGCTGTTTCGCGCACATCCACGAAGCGGGTCGCCAGGGTGATCAGCGTCTCGACCACCTCGCCGGCGGCCAGCCGGACGCCGGTGTCGCGTCCGGCCAGCAACAGGGCGTAACCGCCCGCCGACGCGTGCACGCCGATATCGGCGCGCAGCCCCGACACGTCGGCGCGCCCGTCGTCGAGGCCGAACAGGAAGCGGCCGCCCAGGTCCGCGAGTCGCGGCGCGGCGCAGATCGCGGCGTCCAGCTCGCCGACCCGGCTCCGCACGTCGACGTCGCCCCCGGCGCGCCCCGACAGCGGTGACGCGACGATGTTGCGGACGCGCTCATGGGTGGTCGACGGCAACAGGCCCGCGGCCGCGAGCGCCTCGGCGACCGCGGTCACGTCGGTGAGCCCGCGCAACTGGACGTTGCCCCGCGCGGTGAGTTCGAGCGTTCCCGACCCACACCGGGTGGCCGCGGCGCTCAAGGCCGCCAGCTGGGCGGCGGTGATCATGCCCCCGGGCAACCGCACCCGGGCCAGGGCGCCGTCGGCGGCCTGGTGCACCTGCAGCGCACCCGGGCAAGCGTCGGTGTCGCGCGTCCTGGCCACCCGTCCACGGTACGGCTACCGGCCGGACACGGCGGCCGGCTGCGGGGATGCGCGTCGACACCGCAGTACTAATTGAGGCGGCAAGCGCTAGCGGATACGCGATCGCTGTCGCGGTTCACGGCATGCTGCGGGATCGGCGCGGCGCGGGCACACTCGTGCCCGTGGACACGGTGGAATACGCGCCCGGACGCTTGGCCGACGTCTTCGGCGACTCCCGACGACCCACCGTCCTGCTGTGGCACGGCATGCAGACCGATGCCCGCGCGGCCTTCAGGCCCCTGGCTGGCATGCTCAGCGAGCGCGGTGCGGCCGTGGTGGCGCCGGACTGGAATTCCCACGCCGACGACGGGGGCAGGGCGGATCTGTTGGGATCGCTCAACTTCACCCGCGACTTCGCGGGCGCGGGCAACGGCATCGTGCTCGTCGGGTGGTCCATGGGCGGTTGCGCCGCAGCGGGTCTGACGCTCAACGCGGCGCGGTTCGACGTCACCCTCGTCCACACCGTGTGCCTGGCCGGCGCGTTCATGGTGCCCGACCCGCTCTCCGGTCAGGCGCCGGCCGACACGCTATCGGCCGGCCGCGCGGGCACGCCGTTCACCCTGCTGCACGGGTTGGCCGACGACGCCGTCCCGGTGAGTGTCAGCAGGGAGTTCGCTGCCGGCCTGAAAAGGGTTGGGTGGCCGGTCGGGTTGGTGGAGCTCGACGCCGACCACGGTTCCATCGCCGGTGCCGACTACGACCCGGTGGCGGATCGCTACGAACCCGGGACGAGCGGGGAGGCGCTGCGGATCGCCGGGGAAGTCGCCACGCGGGTTGCGGCTCTGATCGGTCGCTGATCGCCGACGCGATCACGCGCCCGCGAGGCTCAAACCCGGCGCGGGACGCTACCCAGTTCGCGTAACCAGCCCTGGCGGGCCGCCTCATGGACTTTGGCGTTGAACTACCTGAGGATTCACGACGACCCGATGCGTTGTGCGTAAGTCTGGCGCCTCTCGCGTTCCCGACAGTCGTGCGCGACCCCACCCGTGCTAGGTGCCACCGGCGCTGTGCCGCAAGAGTTTTGCGGCGTCGAGAAAAAGCGCGAGTAAAGTGACTTCGGTGGCCGTGGCTTCGTCGAATGACCGGATGATCGCCGGGGTCGCCGCTGCCTCCGTTGCGCTTGGTGTCGCCCAACTGGCCGGCATCCCGTTCGGCGCGCGGGCTGATGCCCGCGCCGCCGTGGGTTCCGCGGTCGTCGACCTGACACCGGGCCCCGTCAAAGAGTGGGCCATCCAAACACTCGGTCCGCTCGACAAACCCTTCCTGGCCGTCGTCGTGCTCGTGGTGATCGCGACGATCGCGGCGATCGCCGGGACCCTCGAGACGCGGCGCCGCCCGTTGGGCAGCGCCGTGATCGCCGCGGCGGGCGTCCTTGGCTGCATTGCCGTGCTGTCCCGACCAGGCGGCACCGCACTCGACACGATCCCCGCCGTCGCCGGCGCCGCGTGCGGCGTAGGGGTGCTGCGGGTGCTCAGCCGGCGGTTCGGGCCCGAGCCGGACGACGACGCGGACGACCGGGAGCAGGCAGATCCCGGCCGGCGCAGGTTGGTCATGTACGGGTTGCTCGGACTTGGCGTCGTCAGCGGGGTAGTGGGGGTACTCGTCGCGCGGCTGGCGCATTCGGTGGAAGCCGACCGTGAGAGGTTCGCCCTGCCCCGACCGCGGTCCTCGGCGCGCCCGATACCCGCCGACGTGCAGCCGAAAGGCGTTGCGTTGCCAAGTTTTATCACTTCAAGTGCTGACTTCTACCGGGTCGACACCGCGCTGAGCGTTCCCCAGCTCAGCCGCGGTGACTGGCGCCTCCGTATCCACGGGATGGTGGATCGCGAGACCACCTACAGCTTCGACGACCTCGCCCGCTTCGACATCGTCGAGACGGTGACCACGCTGACATGTGTATCCAATCCCGTTGGCGGAGAACTTATTTCAACGGGCATCTGGACGGGCTACCGGCTGGCGGACCTGCTGGCGGCGGCCGGTGTGCACCGGGACGCGGACATGGTGCTCTCCACCTCGATCGAGGGATTCACCGTCGGCACCCCCGTGCAGGCTCTCACGGATGGCCGCGACGCGCTGCTGGCGGTCGGCCTCAACGGTCAACCGCTGCCGGTCGAGCACGGCTACCCGGCCCGCATGGTGGTGCCCGGACTCTATGGCTACGTGTCGGCCACCAAGTGGGTGGTGGATTTGGAGCTGACCCGGTTCGACAGGGCCAGGGCCTACTGGACGCGGCAGGGCTGGGCGGCGCAGGCGCCGATCAAGACGGAGTCGCGGATCGACGTGCCCAGGGGCGGCCAGAAGGTGCCGGTGGGGCCGGTGGTGTTCGGCGGCGTTGCGTGGGCACAAAATCGTGGTGTGCGGGCGGTCGAAGTCCGCATCGGCGACGGCGGTTGGGAACCGGCCGAACTGGGTGCGAGTTATTCCAATGAGACATGGCGATTGTGGAGCTTCCCGTGGCAGGCGAAAAGTCCCGGAAGCGAAACCATCACCGTGCGGGCGATCGACAATACCGGTGCCGTCCAAACCGAAGAGCGCGCCAATCCCGTCCCCGACGGTGCCACCGGCTGGCACACGGCAAACTTCGCCGTCGTGCCGGCGTAGCACCCTATTTCGACCTTAGTTTCCGCCAACTGATCACGGCGATCGTTACCCCTACGAGCGCGGTGATCGGCCCGATGACGGACCAGGTGGTGGTGTTGCTCATCGGGCTGCCGCCGAGCACCCCGAATCCCTGCAGTGCCCAGATCACACCAAACAACGCGACGATCAGCCCGACCGCGAAGGCGACGACGAATCCTCTGCTCATAGGGGGACCCTACGTGCCGATTCGGCCGTTCGATGCCGCTGCGGTACGAATGACAGGTGGCTGAGCCGACCATCCTGCTGCTGTCGACATCCGATACGGACCTGATCAGTGCCCGCTCCAGCGGGAAGAACTATCGGTGGGCCAACCCATCGCGGCTGTCGGAGGACGAACTGCCCGACCTGCTGGCCGACGTCGCCATCGTGGTGGTGCGGATCCTGGGCGGTTACCGGGCCTGGCAGAGCGGCATCGACACCGTGATCGCCAGCGGCGTGCCCACGGTGCTGGTCAGCGGCGAGCAGGCCGCCGACGCCGAGCTGACCGGCCTGTCGACACCGGCGGCCGGCATCGCGGTACAGGCGCATATCTATCTGGCCCACGGCGGCGTCGATAACCTACGCCAGCTGCACGCCTTCCTCTCCGACACCGTGCTGATGACTGGGTTCGGGTTCAGCCCGCCGGTGGTGACGCCGACGTGGGGCGAGCTGGCGCGGCCGAAGGCCAGCGATACCGGGGGCCCGACGATCGCGGTGCTGTACTACCGCGCTCAGCACCTGGCCGGCAACACCGGCTATGTCGAGTCGCTGTGTCGGGCTATCGAGCATGCCGGCGCGCGGCCGGTACCCGTCTACTGCGCGTCGCTGCGCACCGCCGAACCCGAACTGCTGCAACGACTGAGGGACGCCGACGCGATGGTGGTGACCGTCCTGGCCGCCGGCGGACTGAAAGCCGCGACGGCGTCCGCTGGCGGCGATGACGACAGCTGGAACGTCGAACACCTTGCCGCCCTGGATATTCCGATCCTGCAGGGACTGTGCGTGACCAGTCCGCGTGCCCAGTGGTGCGCAAATGACGACGGGCTGAGCCCGCTTGACGTCGCCAGCCAGGTCGCGGTGCCCGAGTTCGACGGCCGCATCATCACGGTTCCGTTCTCCTTCAAGGAGATTGACGAGGACGGCCTGATCTCCTACGTCGCGGACGCCGAACGATGCGCCCGTGTCGCGGGGCTGGCGGTGCGGCACGCTCAGTTGCGCCACGTCGCCCCCGCCGACAAACGGGTCGCCCTGGTGTTCTCGGCCTATCCCACCAAGCACGCCCGGATCGGCAACGCGGTGGGGCTGGACACGCCCGCGAGCGCCGTCGCGCTGCTGCAGGCGATGCGCGACCGCGGGTACCGGGTCGGTGACCTGCCGGGCGTCGAGGCGAACGACGGCGACGCTCTGATACACGCGCTGATCGAGCGGGGCGGCCAAGACCCGGACTGGCTCACCGAGGGGCAATTGGCGGGCAACCCGATCCGGATGTCCGCCACGGACTACCGCGCGTGGTTCGCGACCCTGCCCCCGGAATTCACCGACGCCGTCGAGACGCACTGGGGACCGCCGCCGGGGGAGCTGTTCATCGATCGCAGCAACGATCCCGATGGTGAAATCGTCATCGCCGCAATCCAATCGGACAACCTTGTGCTGATGGTGCAGCCGCCCCGGGGCTTCGGGGAAAACCCGGTCGCCATCTACCATGACCCCGACCTGCCGCCCAGCCACCACTACCTGGCCGCCTACCACTGGCTGGACGCCGGATTCGGGTCGCACGCGGTGGTGCATCTGGGCAAACACGGCAACCTGGAATGGCTGCCGGGCAAGACGCTGGGCATGTCAGCGGCCTGCGGACCCGATGCCGCGCTGGGCAGCCTGCCGCTGATCTACCCGTTCCTGGTCAACGACCCCGGCGAGGGCACCCAGGCCAAGCGGCGCGCGCACGCCGTGCTCGTCGACCATCTCATCCCGCCGATGGCGCGCGCCGAAAGCTACGGCGACATCGCGCGTTTGGAGCAGCTGCTCGACGAGCACGCCAACGTCGCCGCGCTGGATCCGGGCAAGCTACCCGCCATCCGCCAGCAGATCTGGACTCTCATCCGGGCCGCGAAGATGGACCACGATCTCGGGCTGACCGAGCGTCCCGCCGAGGATTCGTTCGACGACATGCTGCTGCACGTCGACGGCTGGCTATGCGAGATCAAGGATGTCCAGATCCGTGATGGCCTGCACATCCTGGGCCAGAAGCCAACGGGGGAGGCCGAACTGGACCTCGTGCTGGCGATCCTGCGCGCCCGCCAGCTGTTCGGCGGCGAGCACGTCCTTCCCGGCTTGCGGCAGGCGTTGGGTCTGGCCGAGGACGGCACCGACGAACGGTCGGCGGTCGACCGGGCCGAGGCCGCCGCACGGGAGTTGGTTGCCGCGCTACAGGCCTCCGGCTGGGATCCCGATGCGGCCGAGCGGCTCACCGACAACACGGAGGTCGCGTCGGTGCTCCAGTTCGCCGCGACCGAAGTGGTGCCCCGGCTGGCCGGCACCTCCGCCGAGATCGACCAGGTACTGCGCGCCCTGGACGGACGGTTCATCCCGGCCGGCCCCTCGGGGTCACCGCTGCGCGGGCTGGTCAACGTGCTGCCCACCGGGCGCAACTTCTACTCCGTCGACCCCAAGGCGGTGCCGTCCCGTCTGGCCTGGGAAGCCGGTGTGGCACTGGCGGATTCGCTGATCACCCGCTACCGCGAGGACCACGGGCGGTGGCCGCAATCGGTAGGGCTGTCGGTGTGGGGCACCTCGGCGATGCGCACCGCCGGTGACGACATCGCCGAAGTCCTTGCGCTGCTGGGTGTTCGGCCGGTGTGGGATGACGCGTCGCGCCGGGTTGTCGACCTCGCCGCGATTCCCTTGGCCGAGCTGGGCCGCCCGCGCATCGACGTGACGGTGCGGATCTCCGGCTTCTTCCGGGATGCCTTCCCGCATGTGGTGACGATGCTCGACGACGCGGTGCGGCTGGTCGCCGGCCTCGACGAGCCCGCCGACGACAACTACGTACGGGCCCACGCCCAGGCTGATCTGGCTCAGCACGGCGATCAGCGCCGTTCGACCACAAGGATTTTCGGCTCCAAACCGGGCACCTACGGCGCCGGGTTGCTGCAGCTCATCGACAGCCGCAACTGGCGTGATGACGCCGACCTCGCCGCGGTGTACACCGCGTGGGGCGGGTTCGCCTACGGTCGCGACCTGGACGGACGCGAGGCGGTCGACGACATGAACCGCCAGTACCGGCGTATCGCGGTGGCCGCCAAGAACACCGACACCCGCGAACACGACATCGCCGACTCCGACGACTACTTCCAATACCACGGCGGCATGGTGGCCACCGTGCGGGCGCTGACCGGCCAAGCGCCGGCGGCCTACATCGGCGACAACACCCGGCCCGATGCGATCCGCACCCGAACCCTGTCGGAGGAGACCACGCGCGTGTTCCGGGCCCGGGTGGTCAATCCGCGCTGGATGGCGGCGATGCGCCGGCACGGATACAAGGGCGCGTTCGAGATGGCCGCGACCGTGGACTATCTGTTCGGCTACGACGCGACGGCTCAGGTCATGGCCGACTGGATGTACGAACAGCTCACCGAGCGCTACGTGTTGGACCCGGAGAACCGGAAATTCATGGCGGAGTCGAATCCCTGGGCGCTGCACGGCATGGCCGAACGACTGCTGGAGGCGGCCGGCCGCGGCATGTGGGCGCAGCCACAACCGGAGACCCTCGACGGGCTGCGCCGGGCGCTGTTGGAAACCGAGGGCGATCTGGAAGGCTGATCGACACGTGTTCGAAGCCCGGCACCGAACGTGCGGCTGGCCGCACCCTCGGCACCGAACGTGCGGCTGGCCGCACATTCGGCACCGCTGAAACGTCAGATGAAGTCCGACCCGCCGTCCACGTTGACCGTCGCGCCGGTGACATAGCCATTTCGCCGTGATGCCAGGTAGGCGGTGATGGAGGCGACCTCTTCGGGAAGGCCGGCACGGCCGAGGTCGCAGGGCTGGTGAAAATTGTCGTCGATCCAGGTCATGACGTCGACCGGATTGGTGGCGTCCAGACCGTCGGCGGCGAGGATGTCTTTGAGCACCTCGGTGAAGCTGGCGGTCACAATGGTCCCCGGGCACACGCAGTTGACGAGGATACCGTCCTTGGCAAGGCTTTTCGACAGATTCTTGGTGACGCTGGCCAGCGCCGCCTTCGATGCTGTGTAGGCAACGATCCGGGGGTTCTGGCGCTGAATCGAATGCGCGGACAGCGTCACGATGCGGGCCCAGTCCGCGGAGCGCAGCAGCGGCAACGAGGCGCGAATCGATCGAACAGCCGACATCGTGCCGAGGGCGAACGCCTCGTCCCATTGTGTGTCGTCCATGTCCTCGAAATAGCCGTCGCCCGGCCCAATGGTGTGGACGAGGCTGTTGAGTTGCCCCCAACGGTCGGCGACTGCGGCGAAACCGTCGGCGATGGATGCGGGATCAGCCATATCCACGCTGATTCCCACGGCATCCGGGGCACCGGCCTCGCGGAGCGACGTCACGGCGGCATCGAGCGCACCTTGGCTCCTGGCCATCACCGCCACCCTGGCCCCTTCGGCCGCAAGGGTTTCGGCGATCGCCAGCCCCATTCCCTTACTGCCGCCGGTGACCACGGCCGTCGATCCCGCAAGACCCAGATCCATCGCCAATCCCTTTCGATCACGTCAACACAACTGGTCGATCACCTCAGCCGCCACGCCTAGCCCGCGCAGGCAGAACCGTTGAATGCTCCGGCGTAGATCGTCGCGATCACCAGCGCCCTTCGCCCATTGCTGGTCGATTCCCGCCCACACCACCCCGTGGATGAACTGGGCGTGGTTCACCGGATCGACCTGGTGAAAGGCGCCGTCCAGTAGGCCGCGTCGAATTGCGTCGCGCAGCGGTGCGAGCATCTGGGCGTATGCGGGCTGAACCACACCGGGGGACGCGAAGATCTGCGATTGAGCCTCCAGCGACAGGCGCCGCAGATCGTTTCCGATGCCCTCGTCGAATGCCAGGTCGAGTCTTCCATCGATCCATGCCGCGACTGCCTCGACTTGTGTTGCGGCACCGGCCATTCGACGCCTGAGCCGCCGCATTTCGGTGCGCGCGCTCTCCAAGAAGACCGCGGCAACCAGTTCGTCCTTGGAGCCGAAATGCCGATAGAACGCTCGCGTGCTCAACGCGGCCCGTGTCAGGACCGCGGCGATGCTGAGCCCTTCGACTCCATGCTCGCGCAGCGTTGTCGATGCCGCGGCCAGGATCTGGCGGCGAACCGTCGGATCAGGACCCAGCTTCTCGCGTCGCCGCGTGCGGGGAGCGCTCACCCAATCACGCCGTCGCGTCGTAGCAGGCCAGATAGTCCGCAAACCGCTCGCGAACGCCTTCGGGTGTCAGGCCGTAGTCGGCCAGGTCATAGTCATGTGCGCCGCGGGAGCCCGGTCGGTGCTCCGCGGCCCAACGCTCGACGGAAGAAAGGGTGCCGTCGGTGAAAGGCAAGCCCAGGGCGTCATAACTGGTTTGCAACGTGCCTACCGGATCGGACTGCAGATCGGCGAACGAGACGTCGGCGAAACGGTCGTCGCCCATCCGGCCGCGGAAATCCATAGCACGCCGCACGCCTTCCGCCCAGCTGTCGACTTGCTCGGCGCCGAGTTCTTTGTCATCGGTGCGGTCGCTGCTCCAGCTGCGCACATATCGGATGAGGCTGCACACGGATCCCATCACCATGGCCGGATCGCGATGGCTCCAAAGGAATTTTGCGTTCGGGTACGCCTCGACCAGTGCATCGAGGGCGAACATGTGCACCGGAGTCTTCAAGTGCCACAGCACCGGCGGGCAATGCCATTGCAACAGCTTGAGCACTCGCCGATGGAAGGTGTAGGTCCCGCGCATGTCACAGCCCATCAGCCACGCGAGGTATCCGGGCGCGCGAACGGCGCCGTCGAAGTGGAAGGTGCGGAAGCTCATTCCCATGAGGTCTTGGCATTCGGTCGGGGCAGTGGGCTCGGAGTTATACAACGTCTTCATCAACGGGAACATGTCGTCGAGCATCTTCAGGCCGGCCTCGGCCTGTGCGATCCTGGGGTCGCTGTGCTGGGTCGCGGCCTCCGGCGGCGGGGCTGGTGCCTGGGATTCCCACATCCGAAGTGAGCGGAACTGGGGATCGGCGGCCACCAGTTGGCTCAGGGCTGTGGTTCCGGTGCGGGGCAACCCGATGACAAAGACGGGGCCACCGACCACCTGGTCGTCGATCTCGGGATGTTGCCGGTAGGTGTCCTCTACCTTGAGCCGCTGGATCAGGGCGTTGCTGACGGTGGCGTGCTGGATGACCCGGCCCATCTCGTTGAGACCGGCCTCGACGTTCAGCGCCTCGACGATGCGCTCGAGTCCCTCGCGGTAGTAGGGCGAGCCGAAGTTGTCGAGACCCGTTGCCGCGCGGGCCCCATCCTCCAACTCGTCGGCGTCGAATGTCATCTCCCGAACCTTTCGTGCACGGCCCAGGCACGTGCCGCGAGGGCCGATCTGCGCTCTTCGCGACTGACTCTTTTTGTATCCGAGGGCAATTCCGTGTCGAGATCGGGGAAGGGCACGAGTCGCGTCGTCGGTGTCGGCGCCGTCTCGGTCCGCACGCAACGAAGGATGATCGGGCCGTTACTGTGGCCGGCGGTGTCGAGCCAATTCGCCACACCGGGATCGCGTTCACAGAGCACCACACGCACCAAACCATCGGAATCCACCACGGCCTGATGGGCATTCAGGCTCGACTGGTGGCGCCCGTAGTGAATCGTCTCCCACCACGGATTGCCGATGGAAAAGCTCCAGTAAATGCCCTCTGGCGGTTCCACTTCCACGATGAGCGCCTCGTCCGGCCGCAGCTCCCAGCGGCCGATCACCGGCCTGTTCTCCGCCGCCGCCCCCATATCGGAGCGGTCGATGGGGGGCAGGAAACCGTTGGGCGGTGCGGCGGCGCCAAATTGCAGAAAGAATGTCAGGTTGTCGCGAACGAAGTCACCGAGGGCGACCAGCTGCCTGGACGCCGCGACGTCCGCTTCGACCGGACGGATGGTGGCCGCCATTGCGTCACCGAGCCGCTCGATGCGCAGTGACGATGCCACCTCGACATCCCAGTCGTAGAAAAAGTGCCGCACGGTCAACGTGGGGTGCTCACCGTCGATGCGCATCCAATTGCCCGCTCGCCCCGTCTGTTCCGAGGCCGACAGCACCACCTCGAAGTTCCCGTCGGCATCCGTCTCGAGTTCGTCGACCAGCTCGTTCGCCGTTGCCGCGATGCCGTTCATCGTCTGTAGCCCGACGTAGCGTGCGGTGCCGCGGTTGCCGAACAGTCGATAACTTTCCCCGCCGCGAAGCACGGCACGGGTGTAAAGGCAGTCCGGGCACTCCATTCCCCAAGTCACGATGTCATCGGTGCTGGTGCGTTGAACGCGCAACATCGGATCCGGATCGAACCGCAACACTTCGTCTATGCCGGCGGCGAGCAGAACCAACAGATGCCGGATTCCGGCGGCGCGGTCGACCCGATTGTGATTCACCGGGTCGGATTCGACGATCTGTGCTGCTTCGCGCAGCCGAGTGAGCAGATGTGACCATGCCTGGCTCAGGTTGGCGCTATCGGATTCGGTCGACAACGCCGCCTCGGCGATGGAGAACGGCAGCCACGCCAGCGGCTTGTTGGGATCGCTCACGACTCCTGCTTCGATCGGTGTTCGAAAGCTCTTAAGTGAAAATATTATTTTCGTTTAAGGTGTCATGACTATGTCAGCTGGGTGCTGAGAATGTCAACGTTGAGTCCGCGCAGCGGTAGGTTGACACCGTGACACCGACCTTCGCCGATCTCGCCAAGGCGCAATACATCCTGCTGACCACGTTCACCAAGGACGGCAAGCCCAAGCCGACGCCGATCTGGGCGGCCTTGGACCAAGACCGACTCCTGGTCATCACCCAGGAAAAATCGTGGAAGGTCAAGCGAATCCGCAACACGCCCCGCGTCACGCTGGCCACCTGCACCATGAACGGCCGCCCGACCAGTGAGGCCGTCGAGGGGACCGCCGTCATCCTCGACAAGTCGCAGAACGCCGCCGTCTACGACGCGGTCGGCAAGCGTTACGGCGTCGTGGGAAAAGTGTTCAACTTCTTCAGCAAGCTGCGCGGAGGCATGGAGAACAACGTGGGGCTCGAGCTGAAAGCGGTTTGAACCCAGGGCGCCACGGCCACCTTCCTCATCCCGACCCCACACCGCGACTTCGACCCGACCGAGGTCGCGGTCAGCTGGAGCATGCTGACCCCTTCGCTCGCGCAGTCGACGCAGTTGGCTACTAGTGTCGGCGCCGAGCCTCCGCAATCAGCAATAGAGGTAAATCTCGATCATCGGTACCGGATTGTTCGGTGTTCTACCCTCGGTTGGATATGCGTTCGCCCGCAATGGCGCAGGGTAAGCCCGTGTAGGCCACCGCCTTCGCCGTTGCTGCAGCGCTGTGGCGCATAGTCGTGCCGTATCACGCCCCAAAGCTTTTTCTCCACGTTGCTGCCGAAGGCCTCTGACGAGACTGTCAGCTGAACGTTCAGTGGCCGGGCGGATGCGGGGCCGCTGCGCACCTTGGTTGCCTAGATTCAGGGAGCCGCTGGGGCGCTTCAGCTTCGCGTTGAGCGCCCGCGAGTGGTATGGGGGGCGCCCAGATCGCCCGCCCTCGACGAGCCCACCTCCGCTGGCGTCCCACCTAGCGTCGCGGGCTGCCGGCGGGTGTGCCTGTGGAATCGAAAGGCTCCGTGCGGCAAGGGCTCAGTGGGCGTGGAGACGCCGAGATGGCCCCGGGGGGTTGCCCGAGATGGCATCCCTTGCTGGGCATCGCCCTGTCCACTAACCCCCATCGCAGGCCGGCCGTTCTATCGAGCGCGGCTCGGAGCCAGGCTGCGGGAGATCGCCGCATCCAGTGAGAAGGCGACGTCGAATTGGAATCACATTGATCTCGATGGCCAAGCTGTCGCACTGGCGACGTTCGGCATCCACCCCGCGTACGCCCTCCATGCCTTGATCGGCGGCAACTCGGAGGAGAACGTTCCCGAGCGGATCACCAAACTGCTGTGGTCCGGCTTCGCCGGAACGATGGCCAACTGAAACGGCGGGTGCCCAGGAGTGCCCAACCGCGTTCAAGCGCTAACTGCGGCCTGCTTTGAACTAAGGACATGAGCGATGCGGGAGATCAACATCTGGTGGTTTCGCCATCACCACGGAGTTGTCGCCACCCCCTTCGTTGCCATGAGCTGGCATCCAAACGGCCATCGGAGAAAACAATGCCCCATTTGACGGGCGGCGCCACTCACTTTCGCGCATTATCACCGTTGCAATGGTCGTTGCCGATCGCTGCCAACAGCCAATCGAGTCCGGTTTCGAAGTGCTTTTCCGTGGTCCACGCACCGAAATCGGCCGCGAGTTCATGGATATGAGGGAAGTCGGATTCGGGCAGTGCCTGCAACGCGGTCAGGTGATTACTGGGGTTCGCAGCCGTGCGCGCTCGCTGCTGCACGGTGAAGCCGAATGTGTAACTCTGCAGTGCCGCGACGGCCGCGATGGCTGTGTCAGGCGCGAATCCTGCTCCACGCAAGACCGCGAGCATCTGCTCGGCTGACCGCATCGCGCGGACGGTGCTGACAGGCTGAGTGGATAGCACAGCAGTCAGCCCCGGGTGGCCGAGTAGGGCGCGATGGATCGCCAGGAAAGCGTGCCGCAGTTGCGTATCCCACGGCTGACCGGAGTCAGTATCGGTCGTGACCGACCCCAGTGCCCGGTCAATCAGTCCGTCCACGATCTCCTCACGGGTGTTCACGTGTCGGTAGAGACCGGTGGCAGATGCGCCGAGTTCCTCGCCGATGCGGCGCATCGTGACAGCTTCCAGCCCATGTGCGTCGGCCACGCGCAGCGCCGCGTCGATGATCAGCTTCTTGTTGAGTTCGCCCCGCCGAAGGGCACGGCTTGACTTGGCCACCAAGCTAGCGTACACATGTTCGCGTGGCGCACTTGCGTACACCTGTTCGCAACGACAGAGAGGTGTCCGGGATGGCCGAGGTGCATGCGGCGGGCGAGCGCGATGCACTGGTCACCGGCGCCAATACCGGGATCGGGTTGGCGTGTGCCCTGCGGCTGGCGCGTTCGGGATTTGCGGTTACGGCAACCGTGCGATCCGAGGATAAGGCGCGTGCGGTCCACGACGCGGCCCGTGGCGTCGGAGTCGAAGTTGATACCGAGCTGCTAGAAGTGACTGATACTGCGGCCTGCGCGCGGCTCATCGCACATCGGCGACCGTCGGTTCTGGTTAACAACGCCGGTATCAACGCAGTCGCCGCCATCGAGGAGACTTCTGATGAGGACCTGCTGTCCATCCTGGCGGTCAACACGGTGGCGCCAATACGTCTAGCCCGGCTTGCGGTGCCGCACATGCGGGCGCGCGGCGGTGGACGGATCGTCAACGTGTCCTCAGCCGAAGGCCGGATCATGCTGCCGTTGCTGGGCGGCTACCAAGCATCCAAACATGCGCTCGAAGCGATGACTGCAGCGCTGCGGGTAGAGACCGCACGAGATGGAATCCGTGTCAGTTCGGTTCAACCGGGCAACGTCGATACCGCCATCTACGACAAGGGTTTCTGGGTCGATGAGCACTTCCATCAAGGCTCGCGCTACGCATGTGCCTATGAACGGCTCAAGAACCTGATGCGTGCTAACGGTCGGACGCAGTCGTCTCCGGACGCGGTAGCGGAAGTCATTGTCAAAGTTGTCACGACCCCGCACCCGAAGGCTCGGTACCTGGTGGGGCTCGATGCTCGGGCGCTCACCGCAACACACCAGCTCGTCCCCGCCCTATTACGAGAGCGGTTATACCGAAAAGTATTCGCGCTCTAAAGGATCTAGGTAGGAGAAATCGCGTATGAGTCGGTTTTCGTTTGTCGACGAAGGTGCCCACATTCCAGGGGACGACCACCTGTGGCAGGAAAGCCAAATCTTTATCTGGTGGGACGAGCGCCAGCAGATCGGCGGACTCCAGCGAGTTGGCCATATACCCAACCAACACAAGGCGAACTACTGGCACGGGCTGATGACTGGGGAAGGGTACCGCTACCTCACCGACGTACACGGATTGCCGCTTACAGCCGACGACCGTGATGCACGTGGCCTCGCATCCGGCGGACAAAGCATGCGGGCGCTCGATGAGCGGAGAGGTTCAATCGATTTCGCCGACGACAACACGGAGCTACACCTGCGGTACCAGGACTTCTACCCGATGGACGAGGTATGGGAGCAAGGCACAGGTGGGCACGTCGAAGCCGAGATGGCGGCAGCGCACTTTGAGACTTCCGGCCGAGTTACTGGCAACGTACGGATAGGCGAGCAAATCATCGATGTTGACGGGATGTTCCACCGCGACCATTCATGGGGACCTCGAGATTGGGAGTACCTGACCGGGCACCGGTGGGTAGTCGGAACAGCCGGTCCCCAATTCTCATTCTCATCGGCGACCATGCTGGGTAACCAGGACCTGGTTTCTGGCGGCTACGTCATCCGAAACGGCAAACGATACCAAGCAGAACTCCTCGATATCGTGATCGGGATCGAGCCCGACAACGTCACGGCGCGCAACGCCACGGTCACCTGGCAGCTCGCCGGCGGCGAGACAGTCATCATCGATTGCGAGCCAGTCGGCGGCTGGATGTTCGGTCACGGCAACTACCTGGAATCCGATCAACTTGGTCATTTCCAGGTCCGCGGCGAGGATATCACCGGATGGTGTGATATCGAGATGTCGATGAACCACCGGTTGCACAACCAGCCGGTGCGGCTCGCGGTCGCCGCGGCGCTGAAGCAGGGCGTCACCCAGGCAAGGGACCGCGTCGGCCTTTTCGAGGTGCTGGCTCGATGAGCAAGACTATGGCCGCCCCGGCAATGGTGGATTCGACGGAACATCTGACCGCCGAGTGGTTCACCGCGGCACTGCGAACCGGGGAAGTGATAGACACCGTGACGTCTGTGTCCAAGGCACGCGCAGAGGTGTTCGGCACCGGGCAGTTTGGGCTAGTCGTGCGCGCTGAGCTAGATTATCGGCCGACCGCGCACGACGCTCCCCGGTCGCTGATCGTCAAGTTGCCGTCATCGGATAGCGGCAGTCGGCAGCTGGGGACCGCCATGGGAGCCTATGAGGCCGAGGTCCGGTTTTACCAAAAGATCCTTCCGCGGGTTGCAGTTAGTGCACCGCGGCTGTATTGGGGTGACATCGATCCCGCTACCGGGCGTTTCACGTTGTTGATCGAGGATCTCTCCGCGGATTGGCGAGTCGGCGACGTGGTGCATGGCGGCACGTTCGAGCAGGCCCGTGCCGGGGTGGCCGAGCTGGTAAATCTGCACGCACCATTCTGGGGCGATCAGCGACTTGCTGCCTACGGCTGGCTTGCCGATCCTGGCCGCACACAATTTCTCTTCGATCAGATGCCAGCTGCACTGGCGCCGTTCCGGGAACGGTTTGGGCCGCGAATCAGTTCCGAGCATCTGCGGTTGGTGGAGCAGCTCCTGCCGCAGGCCCCCGAGTATCCCGTCCGCGCTTGGACCCGGCCGCACTCACTTATGCACGGTGACTACCGGCTGGACAACCTGCTATTTCAAGATACTGGCACCGGCTTGCGTGCCGCAGTCCTAGATTGGCAGGCGGTACGGTTGGGTCCGCCTCTGATCGACCTGTGCATGTTCTTAGGTAGCTGCTTTACTTCGGTTACTCGGCGCGAACACCAGGACGAGCTACTGCATCAGTACCACGATGGCCTGCTCAGCGCTGGCATCACGGACTTCTCGTTCGCTCAGTGCTTGGGCGCCTTGCGTGCAGGCTCGCTATATCCGTTCCTACTGCTTGCTGGTGCGTCCGTCATGATCGAGCAGACGGAGCGTGGCGATGCCATGTTCGCTGCCATGATCGAATCTAGTGCCGACCTGGTTCAGGACCTCGACGCTGCCACCGTACTCGGCGAATGAAACCACAATCCACATGACGAATCGACCCCGACCGATTAGGTGCTCGTGAAAAATATCGTTTCCAATCAACGCCGTGCTGACGGCATCCTCCACGGCCTCGATCCGAATGTGTCGCGCAGTTCCCTGCAGGGCTGGCTCGCCCGGATCCACCCTAGCGGGTGCGCACCGGCGGCCGGTCCTGTCCGAGTTCCGGCAGCATCCGGATCCACCAAAACAACTTTGCTGGTCGATGCCTCGATGCCTCGTGGCCCGGGGATACTCGGGAACTGGTGGTCCCGATCAAAAACGAGCCCGCGGGCCACTACCACTGCGACCTGTGCGAGGCCGAGTACCGGATCCTGCTCGACGACGGCGAGACATTATTCATCGACTGCGAGCGGTGGGGTGGGTGGATCGGCCATCGTCAGTGTCTGGGGTCCGACCAGATCGCTCGCCTTGAGGTTCGTGGTACCGACATTCAGGGCTGGTGCGACATTGAGGTGTCGATGAACCATCGCCTGCACAACCAGCCCGTCCGGCTCGCCGTCGCCGCTGCGCTGCAGCACGGGTTCTCCCAGGTGCGCAACAACATCGACCTCTTCGAGAAACTCGTCACGCAATGATCGACCTGGGCAAGGTCGGTGTATGGGCGGCCGGGCTGCGGTTCGCCGACCCCGGCGCGACCCGCGCGTGCGCAGCCGAACTCGAGGAACTTGGCTTCACTGCTCTGTGGCTTCCGGGCGGGGCTAATCCCGGCACTCTCGACGCGGCGCAGACGCTGCTCGATGCGACGCGCTCGATACCCATCGCCACCGGCATCGTGAACATCTGGATGGAAGACGCCACCGATCTCGCTGCGCAGGCCGCGAGGATCCAAACCACCCATCCGAGCCGACTCCTGCTCGGCGTCGGCGTCAGCCACGGACCCGTGGTGGGCGAGCAGTACCATCGCCCGCTCGCAGCAATGCGCGACTACCTCGACCGCCTCGATGGCGCGCCGGTACCTGTCCCGATCGAGCGCCGAATCATCGCTGCGATCGGCCAGCGAATGCTCGCGCTTGCCCGCGAGCGTGCCGGCGGGTCGCACCCCTACCTCATGCCCCCCGAGCACACCCATCGCGCCCGCGAGGCATTGGGTTCTGGCAAACTACTGGCCCCTGAGCAGACGGTGGTCCTCGAGACTGATTCAAACACCGCCCGCGCCGCCGGCCGGCAGTTCCTCGCCACCTATATGCAACTACCCAACTACGCAGACAACTGGCGTCGCGTCCTCGGATTCGACGACACCGATTTCGCCGATGGCGGCAGCGACCGGCTCGTGGACGCCCTTATCGCCTGGGGCGACGAGGAGACAGTCCTGCGTCGTGTCGAAGCCCACCTGCACGCCGGTGCAGACCACGTGTGCATTCAGGTGGCCGCACCGTGGGACCACGTGCCCATGGAGGAACTGCGCCGACTATCGGCGGCGCTCGTAGCCAAAGGAGCTGACTGATGTTTACCTCGGGAGACGCCATTCGCGCGATGTACGAAGCGGCTCTGGCCGGCGACACGGACGGTTTCTTCGGATACGTCCATGACGACCTCGAACTCTTCGAACCACCCTGCCTGCCCTACGGCAAGACCTACCGAGGCAAGGCCGGATTCGCTGAGTTGTTCCACGCCGCGACGCAGGTCCTCGACCTGCCCACGATGACCATCGAGAGCGTCATAAGCGAAGGCGAGTCCGTCGCAGCGGTCATCTCATGCAACCTACTGCACACCGGAGCCACCGCAACGATCCTCGAACAGTGGACAGTCCGCGACGGTCAGGTGATCTGGGGTCGGGTTTACTGGCACGACCCCACCCTTGCCACCGGGATCAGTGCCTGATGGGGTCCCGGCTAGCAGGAAAGGTCGCTCTGATCACCGGGGCGGCTGGCGGCCTGGGTCACGCGATGGCTCGCGCGTTCGCCGGCGAAGGCGCCAGCGTCGCGGTAGCCGACATCACCGGCGGCGAACGCGAGGTCGTCGCCGAACTCGGCGATGCCGCCCTCGCGATCCACTGCGACGTCAGTATCGAGGAAGACGTAGCTGCCATGGTCCAAGCGACGATCAACCGGTTCGGACGACTCGACATTCTGTGCAACAACGCAGGAATGGACGGCACCCTGGTGGGTACCGCTGAGATGTGCAGTGACAACTTCGATCGCGTTGTCGCGGTGAACTTGCGCGGCGTGTTCCTCGGCCACCGGTACAGCATTCCGGCCATGATGGCCGGTGGCGGCGGTTCGATCATCAACACCGCCTCGATCGCTGCACTCGGCGGCGTACCAGGCGCCGCCGCCTACAGCGCCACGAAGACAGGAATTCTCGGTCTGACGCGGGTCGCAGCGGTCGAGTATGCGGGTTCGGGAGTTCGCGTCAACGCGATCTGCCCCGGCCTGATCGAGACCGCCATGGTTGCCGGAGTCGGGTTGGACCACCCCATCATGAAAGCCGCCATCGCCGCGACCCCGATTGGACGCCTGGGCCGCCCCGAAGAAGTTGCTGCCACTGCGCTCTTCCTGGCCAGCGACGAGTCATCGTTCATCACCGGTATTGCAATGCCGGTCGACGGCGGATATGGGGCCATCTGACGACCGACAGTGAGTCATCCGAGAGCGCCGTGGCACACGCGAACGATCGGACGACGCCTCCTACAGCGTGGTCCGTCAGAGCGGAGGGGTCGACGCCGCGGACCTTTGGAAGTAGCCATACCGCTCCCGCGGTGAGTGCCAGTTTCAAACGGTAGGAGACCACCGGATCACGTGCCTGCCGGTACGGTTTGCGGCGATCGAGTGTGTGGGCCTTGCGGTACCGCAGGAAGGCGACGACAGTGCTGCTTCGGACCAAATCGCCACCGAGCCCGACCTCCCGGGAGGGGGACCCGCTTGGTGGTCGCTATGCGACTTGGGGCTGGTGGGTCGTGGTCCACTGTAGAGCGAACTCGGCCCGGGGTGAGTTCTCCGTGGGCGGAGTGGGGTCGGTTGATGTTGTAGTCGCATCGCCGGTCTTCGATGATCACGCGGGCTTCGAGCAGCGAGTCGAAGCGCCACGAGTTGAGCAGTTCATCACGGAGCCTGCCGTTGAATGACCCGATTCAGGCGTTCTGCCACGGCGAGCCGGGATCGATGAAAAGTGAACCGGCGCTATTGAATCGGCACCAATCACTGATCACGTGGGCCACGAACTCGGGACCGTTGTCGAAACGCACGTAGCGCGGCGCCCCATGTTTGAGGGCTAGGCGATCCAAGGCATCGACGACACCGTCGGCGTCGCTGGATCGATCAATGTGGATCAGGAGGGCTTCGCGGGTGAACTCGTCGATCACGTTCAACATTTTCACGGTGCGGCCGTCGGCGGTGGTGTCGAACTGAAAGTCCATCGCCCAGATGACGTTCGGACGGATCGGTGACATCGCGCCGACGGCGACACCGACACACCGGCGACGGTTTCAGGCGCATCGTGGAGCGGTGGATGCCCACCACAGGCTCGGCGTTGCGAGACCCCGAACCGGTCGCGCCGCACCTGCACGGCGCAGCGCTTGCGGTTCGGGGTTAGAAGTTTCCCGCCGAGATGCCCTTGAGCATGTCGATGTCGAGGGCCTGGTTGGCGACGAGCTTTTCGACGGCCTCGAGTTCCTTGAGCCGTTTGGCGTCGTTGGCCTTCAGGCCGCCGTACCGGGCAAGCCAGCGATCCCACGTCGACTCGGCGACTTTCGGACGTCGGCACACCTCATTGAGCTTCTGGCCGGCCGCGAGGAGTTCGTTGCCCTCGGCGAGCTCGCGGATGATCTGATCCGGCGTATGCCGCCGGCGCTTGTTCGATGCCATGTCGTTGTCGATTCTTCCCGCCCAAACACGTGGGCAACAGAGTGCACGACAACTGGACCACTAAGACGGACTCACCTCACCGCCTCCTGTGCTGTTGGCCGTTCCGTCCGGCCGCTGCCGTGGTCAGGGCGCGTGTCCTGGGGGGAACCCCAACTTGTCGTCGCGCGTCATGTACGCGGACCTGTTGGTGGCGAACGGAACTCGCGGGCCACTACACGCCCGGTCGGTGCCGTCACCGCAGAGGCCGCTGGTGAAGTAGGAGCGGTTCATGGTGTCTTGCGGCCATGTGACCGGGTGCGTCACCCACCACGCTGCGGGGACCGTATAGAGCAGGAAGGTGAGAGCGTGCACCGCGAACAGTACAGCCAGGACACGCGTTGCCGCGATGCGGCGCGGCGTGCCCCTCAGGCGCTCGGCACCCCGTTCGGCGAGGGTGTATCCGCGGTCATCGCGAAAGTAACGCAGTGCCGACAGGCCGGTGAACATCAGCCCGATCGGGACCATCTCTTCCACGGCGAACTTGTGGTAGGTGTTCGGGAACAAGACCCCGTGCCCGCCGGGGTAGGACCAGAAGCCCAACGGCATCCAGATCAAGCCTTCGGCAACCAAATCGACAAGGCACATCGCTGCGAAGCAGACGATGATCTGCTGCCAGACCTGGATGTTCTGCCAACGCTTTTTGACGGTTCGCATCACCCACGTTCCGAATACGACGCTGACGAATAGAAAGTAGACGTAGGAGGCGCCAATGAATACGATCGGCTCGGCGATCGTGTGGCCCGGGCCGCCGTAGGAGACCCATCCCGGAACGTCCTGCACCCACGAGCCGAAGTTGATCAGGTTCGTGTTGTAAGTGAACCAGTTGACGTAGTACGTCGAGAACGGGTCCTGGAACCACACCGTCGCGAATCCGATGATCAGCAACCCGTCGGTGGACGGCCTTCCATCACGCCGCCACGGCCGCACGACGAAGCGCCAGATGACGAACGCGGCCAGCAGAATGCCACCGACCTCGAACGCCCGCAGCGCGACGATCATCCAGCCCGGAGCCGGGGTCGGCCCCGGAGGGACTCGCTTGAAGTTCGGGCCAGTAATCCACCTCCCCCAAACATAAACCATGAGCAGGGCGACCAGCAGCCCGCCGAATGCCATCAGCTTGATCGGCGGTGTTCGCGCAGCATCGGCCGGAAGCCTGCCCCGCGGGGGCGAGCCCTTGCCTGTGGACGTGCCGCCTCTCGGCCGCGCCAAACGCTCGGTTGTCATGCAGATCACAATAATGCATTTACTATGTGCGTAACAACTATGTTTTAGGCGCTGCCCGGTGCGCGCGGTGGCGAGAGAATTCCACACTCGTGACCACAAATGTGTGAATGAGACACTGGTATGCGTGTCCGACGACTCCACGCCGCGCCGTCGTCGTACCCAGCGTGAACGCGTCGCCGAGTCCACCAGCCGGCTTGTTGCGGCCGCTATCCAACTGATCGCCGAGAAGGGCTTCTCCAACACAAGCATCGCTGAGATCGGCGAGCGGGCAGGCTACAGCCGCTCGATGGTGCAGTCTCGGTACCGGACCAAGGAGATGTTGCTCGAGTCGCTGCTTCGCGAGGAGTACGAGAGCCGGCTGCTGGATGCGCAGTCGACTGCGGGCACCGGACTCGAACAGTTATTAGGCCAGGTGGACCGCCTCCACAACGAAGTGGTGATCAATCCCGAACTAATGCGAGGCTTCTACGCCCTGTGCTTCGAATCCATCACACCGGTCCCCAGCCTGCGCGCCTGGATCACCGACTGGCTGGAACGCTACGAAGCCGCCACCGAGCAGGCGATCCAGACCGGCATTGCCGACGGATCGATCCGCCCTGACATCGACCCCCGCAGCGAGGCCCGCGCGTTCGTCGCCTCCGGGCTCGGTTACGCGTTCCGGTGGATGGTGGCTCCGACGATCGGCTACGAAGCACTGCTGCGCCAATGGCAAGGCGACGTCCGTAAAAACCTCCAGGCAGCTCCGAGCAGCCCTGCGGGTTAGCCGGCGGGGCAGGCATCGCGACGGCAGGGGACTCAGCCGCACTGAAGTGAGCGAGTATATGACCGTCGCACGAGCGCAGCGACGCTACGCCTTTGCTTCCGTTGCCAGATGCTCGCCGAAGAACGCGAAAACACGGTGCCAGGCGTCCTCGGTCGCGGCCTGGTCGTAGCCGAAACCGGTGATTCGAAGCAGGCCCTGGGCGGGCAGCTCGTTGGCGAAGCTGTGCCCGGCGCCGGGATAGACCTTCACATCGGCGGTGATGTTCTTGTTGGCGATGGTCTCGCGCAGCTTCTCGGGCGCGCCCCGTCCCAGCGGGTCACGGCCGCCGAGGCTGGCCACAATCGGGCATGCTCCGTCGAGCGTCTTGTCGAGGTTGCGGGGCAGGGGAGTGCTGTAGAACGGCGCGGAGGCTCCGAAACCCTTGGGAGACATCACAAGTGCGAACTGGCCGCCCATACAAAAGCCCGCGATGCCGACCTGGCCGGAACATTGCGGCATGCCTTTGAGGTGGTCGCGGGCGGCCAGGATGTCGTCGATAGCTCGGCCGCGCTGTGTCTGCAGCTCCTTCATGACCCGGGTGATGCAGCGGATGCGGCCGCCGCGGGCGTACATGTTCGGGGTGAGCGCCAGATAGCCCGCCCGGGCGATGCGGTCGTTTGTCGACTGCTTGTCGCGGCCGTAGCCGAACGCGTCGTGGATCACCACCACTCCCGGCCATGGGCCTTCTCCCGCAGGAGTACTCAGTAACGCATCGATCGGTCCGCCGGGGGTATCGATCTGAATCGTCGTCATAGCGTCATCTAACTGCAATCGCGAGGGATCGCACCACGGGAACTTGGGCGCGGTCCGCGGACGTTGGCCTGGCATGGTGTCGCGGCTGTTGCTCATTTATGCCGTCGTCGAACTCGCGGTGATCTTCGCGTTGGTGTCGACGATCGGATGGGGTTGGACCCTGCTGGTGCTGTTGGCGACGTTCGTGCTCGGGTGGGGCATCGTGGCCCCGATGGCGGGCTCGCACCTCATCCGCCGGATCGGCCAATTGCGTTCCGGGTTGACCGAACCACGCAACGCGGCCGGCGATAGCGCGCTGGTCAGTTTGGCCGCGCTTCTCGTTCTCGTTCCCGGGCTGGTGAGCACGGCGTTCGGCTTGTTGCTGCTCATCCCGCCGGTACGGTCGGCCGCCGCTCCCGGATTGGGCGCCATGGCGGTGCGCACGCTGCAGCGGCGAATGCCGGGGATCAGCTACGCGACCGCTTTTCGCGCCGACTCCCATCCGGCGTCCTCTCCGACCGGGGCTTACCCGGGTGATGGACGCGGCCACGGCGACTACATCGACGGCGAGGTCATCGATGTCCAGGACGTCGAGCCGCCCGTTCGGGCCCGACGCTTCGACGGGCGCTGAGCCGCCGGTCGGGCCGCACCGTGCACACCCGCTGACCGTTATCGCCATCCGAACAGTTGCACGTAGTTTTGGCGTGTGTCCCATAGTCCCGCTCGCCCCCTCGCCGCTGCGCGGCTGGGAGGTACCTCCTCCTCAGGCCGCTTCACGGCCTGCATCGTCGCGGGACGTGACCGATAGCCCCGCCCCGGTGACCCTGCTGGTCAACGGCCGGGTGCACAGTCCCGCCCAACCCGATGCGACCGCGATGGCGGTCCGCGGCGGCGTCATCGCGTGGCTGGGTAGCGACGAGGTCGGCCGCAGCATGTTCCCCGATGCCGAAATCGAAGACGTCGACGGTGGTTTCGTGGCGCCGGGATTCGTGGACAGCCACATCCATCTGACCGCCACCGGGCTGACCCTGAGCGGGCTGGACCTGCGCCCGGCCGGATCGCGTGCGCAATGCGTCCAGATGGTTGCCGACTACGCCGCCGCCCACCCGGGCCAACCGGTGTGGGGGCATGGCTGGGATGAGACGTCGTGGCCGGAGAACGCGCCGCCCAGTACCGGTGACCTGGACGCCGTCCTCGGTGATCGGCCCGCCTACCTGGCCCGCGTGGACGTGCACTCCGCGCTGGCTTCGACGGGGCTGCGACAGCTCGTTGCGGAACTCCCGACGGCGGCCGGTTTCAGCGCCGTGCGGCCGCTTGTCGGCGACGCACACCATCTGGTCCGGGCCGTCGCCCGGGACTTGCTGACGGCCGAACAGCTCACCGAAGCCCAAGCCGCGGCACTCGAGGCCGCCGCGGCGGCCGGCATTGTCGCGGTGCACGAATGCGCCGGACCCGAGATCGGCGGGCTCGACGACTGGCTGCGGCTGCGTGCCGTCGATCACGGTGTCGAGGTCATCGGATACTGGGGTGAGCCGGTGAGCACCGCCGCCGAGGCTCGGGAGTTGATGGACGCGACCGGAGCCCGCGGGCTGGCGGGTGACCTGTTCGTCGACGGGGCACTCGGATCGCGCACCGCCTGGCTGCACGAGCCGTATGCCGACTCGCCGGACCACACGGGAACCTGCTATCGGGACCTCGGCGCCGTCGAGGCGCACCTGCGGGCATGCACCGAGGCCCAGATCACCGCCGGATTCCACGTCATCGGCGACGCAGCCGTCGCCACGGTGGTGAATGCCTTCGAGCGGGTCGCCGCGGATCTCGGGCCGGTTGCCGTCGCCCGCTGCGGGCACCGCCTCGAGCACGTCGAGATGGTCAACGCCGATCAAGCCGCCAAACTGGGTCGGTGGGGCGTCATCGCCAGCGTGCAGCCCAATTTTGATGCGCTATGGGGCGGCCCCGACGGCATGTATGCGCGGCGGCTCGGCGCCGAGCGAGGCAGTCGGCTCAACCCCTTTGCGCTGTTAGCATCCCAAGGCGTGCCCCTCGCGCTAGGTTCCGACGCCCCGGTGACGGGCTTCGACCCGTGGGTGAGCGTGCGCGCCGCGGTCAACCATCGCACCACGGGCAGCGCGATCTCGGCGCGGGCCGCGTTTGCTGCGGCCACCCGCGGCGGGTGGCGGGCGGCCGGTGTCCGCGACGGTGACGCGGGCACATTGGTGCCGGGTGCGCCGGCGTCGTACGTCATCTGGGATGCCGGCGAGCTGGAGGTGCATGCGCCGCGCGACACCGTGCAGCGCTGGTCCACCGATCCGCGTTCCCGAGTGCCCGCATTGCCCCGCGTGGGCCCCGACGATGCCCCACCGCGGTGCCGGCGGACCGTGCATCGGGGCGCTGTCATCCATGGCTAGGCACTGGCGCGGCGGCGAACCCCCGGACCAAGACGAATCCCCGGACCAAGACGAATCCCCGGACCACACCGCTGCGGCCGACCCGATCAGCGACGAGGCCGAATCGGAGCGCGACGAAGAACCCGCCGCCGTTCACGCCGCGGAACCGGAACGGCCCGACGAGCGCGCGCGGCTGACCGATCGAGCGGAGACCGCGCCGCGGCGGGCGGTGACGGGGCTGACGGCCGCACTGATCGGCAGGCTGCCCGCCGCCCAGGCCGCGCTGCTGCCCCGGCTGACCCGGTTGATCTGCGCCGTGGTGGGCGGCCTGCTGCTGTGCGCCAGCTTCCCGACGCTGAACTGGTGGTGGGGAGCCGTCGTCGCCGCGGCGTTGCTGGGGTGGGTGCTGACTCACCGCGCCACGACGCCGGCGGGTGGGCTGGGCTATGCGTTCCTCTTCGGGCTGGCGTTCTACCTGCCGCTGCTGCCGTGGGTCGGGCTCCTGGTCGGGTCCGTCCCGTGGATCGCGCTGGCGACCGTGTCGGCGCTGTTTTCCGCCGTCTTCGGTCTGTTGGCCGTCCTCGTGCGCCGCCTCCCCGGCTGGCCCATCTGGTTCGCGCTGGTGTGGGCGGCCGGGGAGTGGCTGAAGTCGGTGTTCCCGTTCGGTGGCTTCCCGTGGGGTTCGGTGGCCTTCGGCCAGACGCACGGGCCGTTCCTGCCGCTGGTGCAGCTCGGCGGCGTCGCGCTGCTGTCGATGGCGATCATGCTGGTGGGTTTCAGCGCGACCGCCATCGCGCTGGAGATCCTGAAGTGGTGGCGCTCGGGTCATCCGGTGCGCGGCGACGCCGACCGGGCCGAAGCCGAGCCGCCACCGCCCGCGGTGGTGCTGCCCGGCGTCTGCATCTGTCTGGTGTTGTTCGCGTCGGTCATCGTCTGGCCGCAGGTGCGGCACGCCGGCACCGGCTCGGGTGGCGAACCCTCGGTAACCGTCGCGGCGGTACAAGGCAACGTGCCGAGGCTGGGCTTCGAGTTCAACGAACAGCGACGAGCGGTGCTCGACAACCACGTCCGGGAGACGCTGGCGCTGGCCGACGACGTGCGCGCCGGGGCCGCCCCACAACCGCAATTCGTGATCTGGCCGGAGGACTCATCGGACATCGACCCGCTCGTCAACCCGGATGCGGCGCTCGAGATATCGCAGGCCGCGGCGGCGATCGGCGCCCCGATCCTGATCGGCAGCGTGCTCGAAGTCCCGGGGCGCCCTCCGGAGGATCCCCGCTACACCAACACCATGATCGTGTGGAATCCGGCCACCGGCCCGGCCGAACGCCACGACAAGGAAATCGTGCAGCCATTCGGTGAGTACCTGCCGATGCCGTGGCTGTTCAAACACCTGTCGGGGTACGCCGGCCGCGCCGGAAGCATGGTGCCCCGCCCGGGTAGCGATGTGGTGCACATGGCAGGGGTGCCGGTCGGGGTCGCCACCTGCTGGGAAGTGATCTTCGACCGAGTCCCGCGACACGCTGTCCTGGGCGGCGCCCAGCTGCTGGCTGTGCCGGCCAACAACGCCACCTTCAACAAGACGATGAGTGAACAGCAGCTGGCATTCGCCAAGGTCAGGGCCGTCGAGCACGATCGCTATGTGGTGGTCGCCGGCACGACGGGGATCAGCGCCGTGATCGCGCCGGACGGTGCCGAGTTGGCGCGCACCGACTTCTTCCAGCCCGCGTATCTGGACATGCAGGTGCGTCTCAAGACCAAGTTGACGCCGGCAACCCGCTGGGGGCCGTTGGTGCAGTGGATCATGGTCGCGGCGGCCGGGGCGGTCATTTTGGCCGGGATACGGCACAATGGATGGTTCCCGCGTCCGATTCGTCTCAGGTCCAGATCCTCGGGTCGATCGACACGTCCTTCCGAAAAGGCCGGTGCGACCCCGGGCACACACCCGCCCGACGAGCACGACTCAGACACCGCCGCCGACGAGGGCGGGGATCGCACGCCGGCAGCTGACGGCGGGTGACGACACTCCGTCCCGCCGGGACGGCCGACTTTCTTTTTGATTTCGGGCCACACAGAGGAGCTACATGACCACCGGCCAGCCGGCGCCCCACGCCCCGGGCAATCGTCCCAGCCAGCGTGTCTTGGTGATCATCCCGACCTACAACGAGCTGGAGAACCTGCCGGTGATCCACCGGCGGCTCAAAGACGCCTGCCCGCAGGTGCACCTGCTCATCGTGGACGACAGCAGCCCCGACGGCACCGGCCGGCTGGCCGAGGAGCTGGCGGCAGCGGACTCCGGCCGCACCCACGTCATGCACCGCACCGCCAAGGACGGCCTGGGCGCGGCGTATCTGGCGGGCTTCGCCTGGGGATTGAGCCGTGACTACTCGGTGCTGGTCGAAATGGACGCCGACGGCAGCCACGCGCCCGAACAGCTGCACCGCCTGTTAGACGCCGTCGACGACGGCGCCGATCTGGCCATCGGCTCGCGCTACGTCGACGGCGGGACGGTGCGTAACTGGCCGTGGCGCCGCTGGGCGCTGTCCTGGACCGCCAACACCTATGCACGGCTGGCGCTGGGCATCGGGGTGCACGACATCACCGCCGGTTACCGCGCCTACCGCCGCGAGGTCCTCGAGGCGATCGACCTCGACGGCGTCGACTCCAAGGGTTACTGCTTCCAGATCGATCTGACCTGGCGCACCATCTGCAACGGCTTCACCATCGTCGAAGCGCCCATCACGTTCACCGAGCGCGAACTCGGCGTGTCCAAGATGAGCGGTTCGAATATCCGCGAAGCGCTGGTCAAGGTCACCCGATGGGGTGTCGAGGGCCGCAGGTCAGGTGCGCGGGCCACTCCGGCCACCGGGGCCGACAACCGCACCTGAATCGCGGGTCAGCCCCGACGGCGGGTCTTGATGATCTCGAGGCGCTCCTTGAGCAGCTCTTCGAGTTCTTCGACCGAGCGGCGTTCCAGCAGCATGTCCCAGTGCGTGCGCGGTGGCTTCACCTTCTTCGGCTCGGGCAGGTCGCCCTCAATCAGGGTGCCTTCCAAGCCGTTGCGGCACAGCCAGGTGCCGGGGATTTCGGCGTCGTCGGCGAAGGGGACCTCGAACTCCTCGCCGTTCTCGGTGCGGTACTTCGCGAGCTGACGTGGCGCCAAGTCGTGGTTGCGGTCGGTCTCGTAGCTCACGGCCCCGAGGCGACTGCCTCTCAGTACGCGATCAGCCATGTGTGCTACTCCTTTAAGTCGTTTCGGAGCGCTGCGGCTCCTGTAGTGCAATTCTCTCTCGATCAGCAACGCTGTGGCGATCTGCGCAGTTCCCCGGCGAAAAGCCGGTATACGCGACGCGACCCTCAATGATACCGGGATCACCAAACAATCCCGACTAAAGTCGGCAGTCGTGAGCCGCCGTACCCACCCGCAGCCCTGCCGCTGGTGCGGTCGAGACGTCACCGACGTGGCAATGGGCCGTCGCCGCCAGTACTGCCGGCAGTCGTGCCGGCAGCGGGCCTACGAGCAACGGGCCTCGTTGAACCGGCACGGCGCCGCAGCCGTCCCCGACGATGCGGTGGTGCTGTCGGCCGACGACGCGGCCGACCTCTCGGATCGCGTCTACCAGGTGCGGTGCGCGGCCGAGGACGTCGCCACCGCACTCGAGGAAGGCGCCGAGGCCACCGAACTCCGCCAGTTGTGCGACGTGCTGATCCACGCCGCCCGGGCCGCCGACGGCTGGCGCCGAGCGGGTGTCTGACGGCGTCGCTCGGCCCCCGCGCCCGGACCCGACCGGCCAGCCGGAAACTTCCACGACATGCGCCTGACCACCAGCTATGGCTAGCCGGGTACAGTCGCGCCATGGACCATGGGGCACGTCGACGGCGGACCCGTGTCCAGCGAGCTCACTGGGCGCCCCGCGCCGCGACTTGCCTGCGCGGGGCGCCGCGCATGTCCAAGCCGGTCCTTCTGTAGCGGCCGGGAACAGCGGACGTTTTGAAATCCAGTCGGAGTTGGCCATACTCACCAGCAATATTCTTGGGTCGGAGAGCAGCACGACGCTGGTCGAACGAAACACGGCGTCGCCTCGTGCAGCAAATCCCGTGAATCGGCGACAACCGCATCCGGCGGGACAAGACGGCCAGACACTAGGTGAGGGTTAGGGCGAGGTTTAGTGATGGTGGACCAACTCCAGCATGCGACCGAAGCGCTGAGGAAAGCGCTGGTCCAGGTTGAACGCCTGAAGCGCACCAACCGCGCGCTACTGGAGCGCTCGAGCGAGCCGATCGCGATCGTCGGTATGTCCTGCCGCTTCCCCGGTGGTGTGGACAGTCCTGAGTCGCTGTGGCAAATGGTCGCCGACGGCCGCGACGTGGTCTCGGATTTTCCCACCGATCGTGGCTGGGACCTCGGGGCGCTGTACGACCCGGATCCCGACGCGCGCCACAAGTGCTATGTGAACACCGGAGGTTTCGTCGACAACGTCGCGGACTTCGACCCCGCCTTCTTCGGGATTGCGCCCAGTGAAGCCCTGGCGATGGATCCCCAGCACCGGATGTTGCTCGAGCTGTCGTGGGAAGCGTTGGAACGCGCCGGGATTGACCCCACCGGGTTGCGCGGCAGCGCCACGGGGGTGTTCGCGGGGCTCATCGTCCAGGGCTACGGCATGCTCGCCGAAGAGATCGAGGGCTACCGGCTGACCGGCATGACCTCCAGCGTCGCCTCGGGGCGGGTGTCGTATGTGTTGGGGCTGGAGGGTCCGGCGGTGTCGGTGGACACTGCGTGTTCATCGTCGTTGGTGGCGTTGCACATGGCGGCGCAGTCGCTGCGCTCGGGGGAGTGCGATCTGGCGCTGGCCGGCGGCGCGACCGTCAACGCCACGCCGACGGTCTTCGTGGAATTCAGCCGGCACCGGGGATTGGCCCCCAACGGGCGGTCCAAGGCGTACGCGGGTGCGGCCGATGGCGTCGGGTGGTCCGAGGGCGGGGCGATCCTGGTCGTCGAGCGGCTCTCGGATGCGCGGCGGCTGGGTCATCCGGTGTTGGCTGTGGTGCGGGGCTCGGCTGTCAATCAGGATGGTGCCTCCAACGGGCTGACCGCGCCCAATGGTCCTTCGCAGCAGCGGGTGGTGCGTGCGGCGTTGGCCAATGCGGGGCTTGCGGCGGCCGAGGTGGACGTCGTTGAGGGGCATGGCACCGGAACCACTTTGGGCGACCCGATCGAGGCGCAGGCGTTACTGGCGACGTACGGGCAAGAGAGGGGTTCGAGCGAGCCGCTGTGGCTGGGTTCGATCAAGTCGAATATGGGCCACACGCAGGCCGCGGCGGGTGTGGCCGGTGTGATCAAGATAGTGCAGGCGATGCGCCACGAGGTGTTGCCGGCGACGTTGCATGTGGATGTGCCGAGTCCGCATGTGGATTGGTCGGTGGGTTCGGTGTCGTTGCTGACTGAGGCTCGGCCCTGGAAGTCTGAGCGCCCGCGCCGGGCCGGGGTGTCGTCGTTCGGGATCAGTGGCACCAACGCGCACGTGATCATCGAGGCAGTTCCCGTCGAGCCGGTGCGGGAAACCGGACCCAAAGCGCCGGTGCTGCCGTGGGCGGTCTCGGCGAAGACGGCCACGGCGCTGTCGGCGCAGGCGGCGCGGGTGGCCGAATATCTGCGCGCCCATGATGAATTGGACGTAGCGGATGTGGGCTGGACGCTGGCCGGCCGCTCGACGTTCGAGCACCGGGCCGTCGTGGTGGCCGGCGACCGGGAACGGTTACTGGCCGGCCTGGACGAGCTGGCCAACGACGACCCGGCCGGGTCCGTTATCCGGGGTACCGCGACGCCGGCCGGCAAGATCGTCTTCGTATTCCCCGGCCAGGGCACGCAATGGCTGGGCATGGGTATCGAATTACTCGATACCGCACCGGTTTTCGCGCAGCAGATCCAGGCATGCGAAGAGGCCTTCTCGGAATTCGTCGACTGGTCGCTGATCGAGGTACTGCGTGGCGCACCCGGTGCCCCGGGGATGGACCGCGTCGACGTCGTGCAGCCGGTGCTCTTCGCGGTGATGGTGTCGCTGGCCGAACTATGGAAATCGGTCGGGGTCAGTCCGGATGCCGTGATCGGCCACTCGCAAGGCGAAATCGCCGCGGCCTATGTCGCCGGCGCGTTGTCGTTGCGGGATGCCACCCGGGTGGTCACGCTGCGTAGCAAGCTGCTGCGGTCACTGGCCGGACCCGGGGGCATGCTCTCGATCGCCTGCAGCACCGAGCGGGCCCGGGAGTTGTTGGCGCCCTACGGTACTCGAGCCAGCATCGCCGCCGTCAACGGCCGGTCGGCCGTCGTGGTCTCGGGTGACGTGGCGGCGCTCGACGAGCTCGTCGGTTTCTGCACAGATCTCGAACTGCGGACCCGGCGGATCGACGTGGACTACGCCTCGCATTCGGTCGAGGTCGAGGCGATCCGCGGTGACCTCGCCGAGGTGCTCTCCGGCATCGAGCCGCATTCCTCGCGCATCGCGTTCTTTTCCACCGTGACCGGAAGCCGCTTGGACACAGCGGGATTGGACGCCGACTACTGGTACCGCAACATCCGGCAGACCGTGCAGTTCGACCAGGCGGTGCGCAGCGCGAGCGAGCACGGATACCGGGCGTTCATCGAGTCCAGCCCGCATCCGGCCTTGGTGGCGGGGATCGAGGACACCGTCAACGACCAGGCCGGCGGTGGCGCCGAGGCATCTGAAGCCAAAGTCATTCCCACCCTGGGCCGCGACGACGGCGGACTCGACAGGTTCCTGACCTCGGCTGCCACCGCGTTCGTCGCTGGCGTCACCGTGCAGTGGCGCGGCGCGCTGGACGGAGCCGGCTTCGTGGAGCTGCCCACGTATGCCTTTGACCGCCGCCGGTTTTGGCTGTCCGGCGAAGGCGTCGCGGGCGACGCCACCGGCCTCGGGCTGGGAACCAGCGAGCACCCGCTGCTGAGTGCGGTCGTCGAACTGCCCGCCTCGGGTGGGGTGGTGCTGACCGGCCGCTTGTCGCCCAGTCTGCAGGGCTGGCTGACCGATCATGCCGTGTCCGGTACGGTCGTGTTCCCCGGCGCCGGGTTCGTAGAGTTGGCGATCCGCGCCGGTGACGAAGTCGGGTGTTCGACGGTCGACGAACTGACTCTGCAAGCACCATTGATGTTGCCCGCCAAAGGCTCCGGGTCGGGATCGGTTGCCGTGCAAGTCGTGGTGGGTGCCGCCGAAGAATCCGGTCAGCGGGCGGTGTCGATCTTCTCGCGCCCCGACACCGGGTCCGGCTGGATGTGCCACGCCGAGGGAACGCTGAGCACCGGCTCGGTCGAGCCGAGCGCGGATTTGTCGGCGTGGCCGCCGTCGGGCGCCGTCGCGGTCGACCCGGCAGACGGCTACGAGCAATTGGCGGCGCGCGGTTACGGATACGGCCCGGCCTTCCAGGGTTTGACCGCGGCATGGGTACGCGGCGACGAGGTGTTCGCCGAGGTGCGGCTGCCCGACGCCGCCGGAAGCGTCAACGGGTTCGGTGTGCACCCGGCATTGCTCGACGCGGCGATGCACGCGCTGATCGTCGGCCAGCAAATCACCGCGCACACCGACGAAGTCGTGTTGCCGTTCTCGTGGCAGGGCGTGTCGTTGCACGCCGCCGGCGCGTCGGCGGTGCGTGCGCGCATCGCGCCGGCGGCGGCAGCGTCGGCGGCCACCAGTGCAGTGTCGATCGAGCTGGCCGACGGGCTGGGATTGCCGGTCCTGTCGGTGCGCGCGATGGTGGCGCGCTCGGTGAGCGAGCGGCAGCTGCGCGCGGCGGTGTCGGCCTCGGGCCCGGACCGGCTCTTCGAGGTGGCGTGGTCGCCGGCGACAACGACCACCGGCGGTACGCCCGCTCACGAAGTATTCGAATCCGTTGCCGGCGAAGATGATCCGGTCACCGGGTCGTATCGACGTACACGTGAGGCGCTGGCCGCCGTGCAGTCGTGGCTGACCGAGCGTGACTCCGGTGTACTGGTCGTCGCGACCCGGGGCGCAATGGGATTGGCGGGCGAGGACGTTCCCGATCTGGCCGGCGCGGCCGTGTGGGGGCTGGTGCGGTCGGCGCAGACCGAGTATCCCGGCCGGATCGTGCTGGTGGATTCCGATGGCGCGCTGGACGATAGCGCGATGGCAACCGTTCTCGGGGTCGGTGAGCCGCAGGTGCTGCTGCGGGACGGCAAGGCCTACACCGCACGAGTGCACGGCAGCCGGGCGGTCGACGGCATCATGACGCCACCCGAAGACCGACCCTGGCGGCTGGGAATCAGCAGCGCGGGCACCTTCGAAAACCTGCAACTCGAACCGGTTCCCAACGCGGACGCTCCGCTGGAGCCGGGCCAGGTTCGAGTGGCCATGCGCGCCATCGCCACCAACTTCCGCGACGTCATGATCACCCTGGGCATGTTCACCCACGAGGCGCTGCTCGGTGGCGAAGGCGCCGGCGTGGTGGTCGAGGTCGGGCCGGGAGTCACCGAATTCGCGGTGGGCGATTCGGTATACGGATTCTTCCCCGACGGCAGCGGCACGCTGGTGCCCGGTGACGTCCGCCTGCTGCAGCACAAGCCCGCCGACTGGTCCTACGCCGAAGCCGCCGGTATCTCAGCGGTTTTCACCACCGCATACATGGCGTTCATCCACCTGGCCGAGGCCAAGCCCGGGCAGCGCGTGTTGGTGCACGCCGCCGCCGGTGGCGTCGGGATGGCCGCGGTTCAGCTGGCCAGACATCTGGGCCTGGAGGTGTTCGCCACCGCGAGCCGCGGCAAGTGGGACACGTTGCGGGCCATGGGCTTCGACGATGACCACATCTCGGATTCGCGCAGTCTCGAGTTCGAGGACAAGTTCCGCTCGTTCACCGGCAGGACCGGCGTGGCTGGGATGGATATCGTGCTGGACTCGCTGGCCGGGGAGTTCGTCGACGCCTCACTGCGCCTGGTCGCTCCCGGCGGCATGTTCCTGGAGATGGGCAAGACCGACATCCGCGACCCTGGCGCGGTGGCCCAGGAATACCCGGGTGTCCGCTACCGCGCGTTCGACCTCTTCGAGCCCGGCCGGCCCCGGATGCATCAGTGGATGCTCGAGCTCGCCGGACTGTTCGACGCGGGGGTTCTGAAACCCTTGCCGGTGACAACATTTGACGTGCGACGCGGTCGCGCGGCGTTGCGGTATTTGAGCCAGGCCCGCCACGTCGGCAAGGTGGTCATGACTATGCCTTCTGGGCCCGGTGCCGGCCCAAGTGCCGGGCTGGCCTCGGGCACGGTGCTGATCACCGGCGGGACCGGCATGGCGGGCTCGACGTTGGCCCGTCACCTGGTGGCGCACCACGGCGTCGAGGACCTGGCGCTGCTGAGCCGGCGCGGGCCTGGCGCGCCGGGATCCGCCGCGCTGATCACCGAGCTGGAAGCGGCCGGAGCCCGGGTGCGAGTGATCGCCTGCGATGCGGCCGACCGGGCCGCACTGGCCGCGGTGATCGCCGAACTTTCGGCGCGACGGCCGTTGTCGGGCGTGATCCACGCGGCAGGCGTGCTCGACGACGCGATGGTCACCTCGCTGACACCCGAGCGAGTCGACGCGGTATTGCGGGCCAAGGTCGACGGGGCCTGGAACCTGCACGAGCTGACCCGTGATCTGAATCTGTCGGCGTTCGTGATGTTTTCGTCGATGGCCGGGCTGGTGGGCTCGTCGGGGCAGGGCAACTACGGGGCGGCGAACACGTTCCTCGACGGCTTGGCTGCGCATCGGCGCGCGCACGGGCTGCCGGCGATATCGCTCGCGTGGGGGCTGTGGGACCAGGCCAGCGCCATGACCGGCGGACTCGACGCCGCCGACCTCGCCCGGCTGGGCCGCGACGGCATCTTGGCGTTGTCCTCGGACGAGGCGATGGAACTGTTCGACACCGCGTTGATCGTCGACCAACCCTTCCTCGCGCCCGCCCGCATCGATCTCGGCGCGCTGCGCGCCCACGCGGTCGCGGTACCGCCGATGTTCACCGACCTGGTCAACGCGCCGACCCGCCGCCGGGTCGACGACTCGCTGGCGGCCGCGAAATCGAAATCGGCTCTGGCGCACCGCCTGGACGGACTGCCCGAATCCGAGCAGCACGCCGTGCTCCTGGATCTGGTGCGCTCCCACATCGCCACCGTGCTGGGCAACACCACCGCCGAGGCGATCGACCCGGACAAGGCTTTCCAAGAGCTGGGCTTTGACTCGCTGACCGCGGTCGAGATGCGTAACCGGCTCAAAACCGCGACCGGACTGGCGCTTTCGCCCACACTGATCTTCGACTACCCGACGCCCAATGGCCTGGCGGGCTACATCCGCACCGAGCTCGCCGGGGTCCCGCACGAGATCAAGCAGGCCCCGGTCGCCCGCGCCACCGAGGACGATCCGATCGTGATCGTGGGCATGGCGTGCCGCTATCCGGGCGGGGTGAATTCCCCCGAGGATCTCTGGCAGATGCTGGCCGAGGGGCGCGACGTGCTCTCGGAATTCCCGAGCGATCGCGGCTGGGATCTGGTCGGCGTGTACAACCCCGATCCCGACGTTCCGGGCACCTGCTACACCCGCACAGGCGGCTTCGTCGATGGCGTCGCGGACTTCGACCCCGCCTTCTTCGGGATACCGCCGAGCGAGGCGCTCGCCATGGACCCGCAGCAACGCATGTTCCTCGAGCTCTCCTGGGAAGCGTTGGAGCAGACCGGAATTGAACCCGGTGCGTTGCGCGGCAGCGCCACCGGCATGTTTGCCGGCGTGTACACGCAGGGCTACGGCATGGACGCCGCGCCCACTGCGGAGGGCTTCCGGCTCACCGGCCAATCGTCGAGCGTCGCCTCGGGGCGGGTGTCGTATGTGTTGGGGCTGGAGGGTCCGGCGGTGTCGGTGGACACTGCGTGTTCGTCGTCGTTGGTGGCGTTGCACATGGCGGCGCAGTCGCTGCGCTCGGGGGAGTGCGATCTGGCGCTGGCCGGCGGCGTCACGGTCAATGCCACGCCCGACATCTTCGTCGAATTCAGCCGGATGCGCGGGTTGTCCGTCGATGGCCGGTGCAAGGCGTATGCGGGGGCCGCCGATGGCACCGGGTTCTCCGAAGGTGGCGGCATGCTCGTGGTGGAGCGGCTGTCGGATGCGCGGCGCCTGGGTCATCCGGTGTTGGCCGTGGTGCGGGGCTCGGCTGTCAATCAGGATGGTGCCTCCAACGGGCTGACCGCGCCCAATGGTCCTTCGCAGCAGCGGGTGGTGCGTGCGGCGTTGGCCAATGCCGGGCTTGCGGCGGCCGAGGTGGATGTCGTTGAGGGGCATGGCACTGGGACCACGTTGGGTGATCCGATCGAGGCGCAGGCGTTGTTGGCGACTTATGGGCAAGAGAGGGGTTCGAGCGAGCCGCTGTGGCTGGGTTCGATCAAGTCGAATATGGGCCACACGCAGGCCGCGGCGGGTGTGGCCGGTGTGATCAAGATGGTCCTGGCGATGCGCCACGAGATATTGCCGGCGACACTGCATGTCGATGAACCCAGCCCCCACGTCGATTGGTCGTCGGGTTCGGTGTCGTTGCTGACCGAGGCGCGTCCTTGGAGCGCAGCGCGCCCGCGGCGCGCCGGGGTGTCGTCGTTCGGGATCAGTGGCACCAACGCGCACGTGATCATCGAGGCAGTTCCCGTCGAGCCGACGCCAGAAACCGGACCCAAAGTGCCGGTGCTGCCGTGGGCCGTGTCGGCGAAATCGCCGTCCGCGTTGAGGTCTCAGGCCGCCCGGGTGGCGGCCCACCTGCGAACCCACCCCGAACTGGATATCGCCGATGTGGGGTGGACGCTGGCGGGCCGGTCGATCTTCGAACAGCGGGCCGTCGTCGTCGGCGGCGACCGGGAGAGCCTGTTGACTGGGCTGGACGAGTTGGCCGGGGACGACCTGGCCCCCTCGATCGCTCGCGGCGCCGCGACGCTCGGCGGCAGGACCGTTTTCGTCTTCCCCGGCCAGGGCTCCCAACTACTCGGTATGGGTAAGGGATTGCACGGCGCGTATCCGGTGTTCGCCGAGGCCTTCGACGCCGTCCTGGCCGAACTCGATCAGCACCTGCTGCGGCCCCTGCGCGACGTCATGTGGGGCCAGGACGAAAGCCTGCTGAATACCACCGAATTCGCGCAGCCGGCGCTGTTCGCGGTGGAGGTTGCGCTGTTCCGCTTGCTCGAATCGTGGGGCGTGCGCCCCGACTTCGTGATGGGCCACTCGATCGGCGAGCTGTCCGCCGCCCACGCCGCCGGAGTCCTGTCGCTGAAGAACGCCGCGGTCCTGGTGGCCGCGCGGGGCCGATTCATGCAGGCGCTGCCGGCGGGCGGGGCGATGATTGCCGTGCAGGCTACCGAGGAAGAGGTACGGCCACTGCTGGTGCCTGAGGTCGGCATCGCGGCCGTCAACGGGCCTGCCTCGGTAGTGATTTCGGGAACTGAAGGCGCGGTGACCGCGATCGCGGACCGGCTTCGCGCCGACGGACGCCGCGTCCACCAACTCGCCGTCTCGCACGCGTTCCACTCTCCGCTGATGGACGCGATGATCGACGAATTCGGAACTGTCGCAGCGGGGCTCGCCATCGGCAAGCCCGTCATCCCGATCGTGTCGAACGTGACCGGGGGATTGGCCACCGATGACTTCGGAACCGCGGCGTACTGGAAGCGGCACGTCCGCGAGGCAGTGCGATTCGCCGACAGCGTGCGTTTCGTCCATTCGGCCGGCGCCACCCGCTTTCTCGAAGTCGGGCCCAGCAGCGGCCTGACCGCGTCGATCGAAGAGACGCTGGCCGACAACCCGGTGACGACGATGTCGGCTCTGCGCAAGGACCGCCCGGAGCCGGTAGCCCTGGTCGACGCCCTGGCGCAGGGGTTCGTCTCCGGGATGGACGTGGACTGGCGCGGTGCGATCGGCAAGGCAAATCTCGTTCAGTTGCCCACGTATGCCTTTGACCGGCGGCGCTTTTGGCTCGCGCGTGACGGCGCCCCGGCCGATGCCGCGGGGTTGGGCCTGGCGGCCGGCGAACACGCCTTGCTGGGCGCGGTGGTGGAACTGCCCGCGTCGGGCGGTGTGGTGTTGACCGGCCGGTTGTCGCCGAGCACCCAGGGCTGGCTGGCGGATCATGCCGTCGGCGGTGTCGTGCTGTTCCCCGGGGCGGGGTTCGTCGAGTTGGCGATCCGCGCCGGCGACGAGGTGGGCTGCGGAGTTGTCGAGGAGCTGAATCTGGCGGCGCCGCTGGTATTGCCGACCGGTGGCTCGGTCGCGGTTCAGGTGGTGGTCGGCGGCCCTGACGATTCGGGTGCGCGTGCGGTGTCGGTGTTCTCGCGGGCCGAAGGCGGCTCGGGCTGGTCGTTACACGCCGAAGGCGTGCTGCGCGCCGGGTCGGTGCAGCCAAGCGCGGATCTGTCGGTGTGGCCGCCGGTGGGTGCGGTCGCGTTGGATGTCGGCGACGGGTACGAGCAACTGGCCGAGCGCGGCTACGGATACGGGCCCGCATTCCGTGGCCTGACGTCGATGTGGCGCCGTGGCGATGAAATCTTCGCCGAAGTCACCCTGCCCGCCGACGCCGGGGTGTCGGTGTCCGGGTTCGGGGTCCACCCGGTGCTGCTCGACGCGGCGTTGCACGCGGTCATCTTGGCGTCCAACGAATCCGACGGCTTGGGCGTCGACCAGGGCTCGATGCTGGTCCCGTTCTCCTGGCAGCAGGTGTCATTGCATGCAGCGGGAGCGGCGGCGGTGCGCGCGCGGATTGTGCCGGTGAGCCCCGCCGGATCGTCAGCGGTGTCGATCGAATTGGCCGACGGGTTGGGGCTGCCGGTGCTCTCGGTGGCTTCGATGGTGGCGCGTCCGGTGACCGATCAGCAGCTACTGGCCGCGGTGTCGCAGTCGGGTCCGGACCGGCTCTTCGAGTTGATCTGGTCCGCGCAGCCGTCGTCGGCGGTGCAGCCGGTATCGGTGTCCGCTTGGGGCGCACCGGTATCCGGCGAGCCCGACAACGCCGAGGGCGAACGATCGGCGGTGCTGTTCGAATCCGCCCCGGTGGCCGGTGACGTCGTGACGGAGGTCTATGCGGCGACGCGCGCGATGCTGCCGGTGCTGCAGTCGTGGTTGGCCAGCGACGAGTCGGGAACCTTGGTGGTGTCAACCCGGGGCGCGATGGCGTTGCCGGGGGAGGACGTCACCGATTTGGCCGGCGCGGCGGTGTGGGGGCTGGTGCGGTCGGCGCAGACCGAGCATCCCGGTCGGATCGTGCTCGTCGACACCGATGCGCCCCTGGATCCGGACACGATCGCAGCCGTTTTGGCGGTCGGCGAGCCGCAGGCCTTGCTGCGCAACGGGATGGTCTACACCGCCCGGGTGCTCGGCAGCCGCGCGGTGGGCGGTCTCCTGCTGCCACCCGACGACGGGCCATGGCGGCTCGGCATGAGTAGTTACGGCACCATCGAGAACCTGCGGCTGGAGCGGATTCCCGATGCCGACGCGCCGTTGGAGCCCGGTCAGGTGCGGGTTTCGCTGTCGGCAATCGCAGCCAACTTCCGTGACGTCATGATCGCGTTGGGTCTCTATCCCGATCCAGACGCGATCATGGGCATCGAGGCCGCGGGTGTGGTCATCGAAACTACTCCCGAAACTGCCTCGCAGGGCAGACGTTTCGCGGTCGGCGACCGCGTCATGGGGCTGTTCCCGGACGGTACGGGAACGATCGCCAAGACCGACCAGCGACTGCTCGTCAAGGTGCCCACCGGATGGTCACACACCGCCGCCGCGACGGCCTCGGTGGTGTTCGCCACGGCGCGCTACGCGCTGGTGGACCTGGCCGACGCCAAGCCCGGTCAGCGGGTGCTGGTGCACGCCGCCGCCGGTGGCGTGGGAATGGCCGCCGTCCAGCTGGCCCGCCAGATTGGTCTGGAAGTGTTCGCGACGGCCAGCCACGGTAAGTGGGACACGTTGTGGGCCATGGGCTTTGACGATGACCACATCTCCGATTCGCGCAGCTTGGAGTTCGAGGACAAGTTCCGGGCGGTCACCGCCAGGACGGGCACGGCTGGGATGGATATCGTGCTCGACTCGCTGTCCGGTGATTTCGTCGATGCCTCCCTGCGGCTCGTCGCCCCCGGCGGGGTGTTCCTGGAGATGGGCAAGACCGACATCCGTGACCCCGAGGTTGTCGCCCGGGACCACTCCGGTGTGCGCTACCGCGCCTTCGATCTCTTCGAAGCCGGGCCGGACCGGATTGCGCAGATGCTCGACGAGCTGGCGACGCTGTTCGGCGACGACGTGCTACATCCGTTGCCGGTGACCAGGTTTGACGTACGCCGCGCGCCGGCGGCGTTGCGGTACCTGAGCCAGGCCCGCCACGTCGGCAAGGTCGTGATGACTCTGCCGTTTGGCCCGGGTGGTGAGCTGGGTGAGGGCACGGTGCTGATCACCGGTGCGACCGGGATGGCCGGTTCGGCGTTGGCACGCCACGTGGTGGCCCGCCACGGCGCGCGCAACCTGGTGCTGGTGAGTCGGCGCGGTCTGGATGCGCCGGGGGCCGCGGAGCTGATGACCGAGCTGTCGGCCGGCGGGGCGCAGGTACAGGTAGTCGCCTGTGACGCGGCCGACCGTGAAGCGCTGGCCAAGGTGCTCGCCGATATCCCGGTGCAGCGGCCGCTATCCGGCGTGTTTCACGCGGCAGGGGTGCTCGATGACGCGGTGATCTCGTCGCTGACGCCGGAGCGCATCGAGGCGGTGCTGCGTGCCAAGGTCGATACCGCCTGGAATCTGCACGAGCTGACCCGCGACCTCGATGTGTCGGCGTTCGTCATGTTTTCCTCGATGGCCGGGCTGGCCGGAGCGTCAGGGCAGGCCAACTACGCGGCCGCGAACTCGTTCCTGGACGGGTTGGCCGTGCACCGGCGAAGGCAAGGGCTACCCGCGGTGTCGCTGGCCTGGGGGCTGTGGGATCAGGCCAGCGCCATGACCGGTGCGCTTGGCGCGGCCGATCGTGCCCGTTTTGGCCGCGACGGGATTGTCGCGATGTCTTCCGATGAGGCGCTGGAGTTGATGGACACCGCGCTGATCGTCGACGAGCCGTTCATGCTGCCCGCCCATATCGACCTGGCGGCGCTGCGGGTCAAGTTCGACAGCGGAACCCTGCCGCCGATGTTCGTCGATTTGATCAACGCGCCGACCCGGCGTCAGGTCGACGACTCACTGGCGGCGGCGAAATCCAAATCCGCTCTGCTGCAGCGCCTCGAAGGGCTTCCGGAAGATGAGCAGCAGGCCGTGCTGCTGGATCTGGTGCGCTCCAACATCGCCACCGTGCTGGGCAGCGCCAGCCCGGAGTCGATTCACCCGGACCGGGCCTTCCAGGAACTCGGATTCGACTCACTGACCGCGGTCGAGATGCGCAACCGGCTGAAATCCGCTACGGGACTGCCCCTTTCACCGACGCTGATCTTCGATTACCCGAACTCGGCCGCGCTGGCCGGCTACATGTATTCCGAACTCGTCGGATCGTCGGAGCAGCAGACACCGGCCGCCGCACCCGGGGAGGCCGAAATCCAGCGGGTGGTGGGATCCATTCCGGTCAAGCGGCTGCGCCAAGCCGGTGTGCTGGAACTGTTGCTCGCGCTGGCAAGCGAGGCCGAGGGCGCCACGCAGCCGGCGGCCGCCGCGATGACCACCGAAAAGGACATCGCGGACATGGACCTCGACGCTTTGGTCAATGCTGCGCTGCTGGATGACGACGACGAATGACCATTTGCCGCGCCGGCGACGATGCAGAGCGTAGCGATGAGGAGGAGCGGCGCAATTGGGGGCGCCGGCGACGATGCAGAGCGTAGCGATGAGGAGGAGCGGCGCAATTGAGTGAGGCCATGCAGTGAGGATCGCGGTCACCGGGGCCAGCGGCGTGCTCGGCCGCGGCCTCGCCGCCCGGCTGCTCAGCGAGGGCCACGATGTCACCGGGCTCGCCCGCCACCGTCCCGAAAGCTGGCCGAGTGCAGCGGAGTTCGTCGGCGGCGACATCCGGGACACCGCCGCCGTCAAGCGCGCCCTCGTCGGCGCGGACGTCGTCGCGCACTGCGCCTGGGCGAGAAGTCGCGACCGGGACGAGCGGATCGGCCACGAGGTCAACATCGCCGGCACCCGCAACGTGCTCGACGCGATGGCCGAGACCGGTGCCAGGCGGATCGTTTTCGCCTCCTCGGCGCACGTCTACGGCGGGGGAGGCACGCCGAAGACCGAACGCGACGCTATGACCCCGTTCGCCGCCGACGGCCACTTCAAGGCCCGCGTCGAACAGATGCTTGCGGAATCGGCAACGGAATGGGTCGCGATCCGCAGCGCGCTGATCCTCGGCCGAAGCGTCGACAACTGGGTGCGCCGCCTGCTCGCATTGCCGGTGCTGTCCGACCGGACGGGCGGTCGCCCCATGCAGGTTGTCCACCTCGATGACGCGCTGAGGCTGTTCAACCGCGCGATCGTGGAGGATGGAATCGGCAGCGGCCCAGTGAATCTCGCCGCCCCCGGCGAACTGACCTTCCGCCAGATCGCTGCAGCCCTCCACCGCCCGGTTGCGTCGCTGGGCTTTGAATCGGCGAAGCTGCGCCTGGTACAGGATGCTCCACTCATGGACATCTCGCGGCTGCGCGAAGGGTGGGGATTTCGGCCGGCCTGGGAATCCACCGAATGCGTCGAGGATTTCGCGCTGGCGGTGCGCGGGCGGGTCACAGTGGGGAAGCGGGTGCTAGCGCTGCCCTGGCGGCTCGCCAACATCCAGGACCTCCCCTCGGTCGACACGCCCAGCGACGACGGGGTGAAGCCCGATTGGGCCGGCGCGCCAGGGGATAACGGGGAGTTCGACACGCCGATCGACCCTCGGTTCCCCACGTTTTTGGCCACGAACCTGTCCGAGGCGCTACCCGGCCCGTTCTCGCCGGCGTCGGCATCGGCGACGGTGCGCGGGCTACGCGCCAGCGCCGTGTGCGTCGCCGAGCGGTTGCGGCCCGGGGGCATGATCCAGCGCGAGATCGCCATGCGCATGGTGGCGGTGTTCGCCCACCGGCTCTACGGCGCCATCACGACCGCCCATTTCATGGCCGAAACGGTGCCTTTCGTCAAGCCGTCGACGGTCGTGAGCAACAGCGGGTTCTTCGGCCCGAGCATGGCGGCCCTGCCGATCTTCGGCGAGGAGCGCCCGCACTCCGAAACCAGCCGCATCCGCAAGCGACTCCGGACCGTTCGCAACATCGGGGTGTTCGGCATCAACCTGCTCGGCCTGTCCGCCGGCGCGCCGTTGGACACCCGCGATTTCGTTGCCGACGTCGATCGCCTGGAACGTCTGGCCGACGGCGATCTCACTCGGCTCGACGATCGCCGGCTGCTGAGCCTGATCTCGTTGGCGCGCGACCAGGTGGTGCACGGCTGGGTGCTGGCGGCGGGCTCATTCCTGTTGTGCGCGGCGTTCAATGTGCTGCTGCGCGGTTTGTGCGGGCGAGACATCACCGCGCCCGGCGGGCCGGAATTGGTCAGCGCGCGTTCGGTGGAGGCAATGCAGAGATTGGTGGCCGCCGCGCAGCGCGATCCCAAAGTCACAGCGTTGCTTGCTGAACCGGGGGACCGGCTGGACAAGCTGGCCGTGGAGGCACCGGAATTCCATGCCGCGCTGCTGGCCGAGCTGGCGCTCATCGGACACCGAGGTCCGGCCGAGCTCGAGATGCTGTCGACCAGTTATGCGGACGACCCCGAGTTGTTGGTCCGGATGGTGACCAGGGCGATGAGCGCGCCGACGGCACCGGAGCCGCGGCACCCTCGGATTCCTTTGCGGGCCAAGCCCGTTGCGGCTCTGGCCACGCAGCAACTGCGAGACCGCGAAGTCCGCCGCGACAAGGTGGTGCGGGCGAACTGGGTGCTGCGCACGCTGCTGCGCGAATACGGGCGTAGGGCGGTCGAAGCCGGGATCTTCGGAGCCCCCGAAGATGTCTTCTATCTGCTCGTCGACGAACTCGACGCGCTACCCGCAGACGTCGGCGGTGTGGTGGCCCGCCGCCGGGCCGAGCAACGCCGCCTGGCCACGGTCGTCCCACCGACGGTGTTCAGCGGAAGCTGGCGGCCGAGCGCGACCTCGTCGCCGACGCTCAGCAGCGGGGGCACGCTGCGGGGTGTCGGCGTGTGCGGGGGACGGGTGCGCGGCCGGGTGCGGGTCGTGCGGCCGGAAACCATCGACGACCTCCAACCCGGTGAGATTCTCGTCGCGGAGGTCACCGACGTCGGGTACACGGCGGCGTTCTGCTATGCCGCCGCCGTCGTGACCGAACTCGGCGGCCCGATGTCACACGCCGCGGTGGTGGCCCGCGAATTCGGATTCCCTTGCGTGGTGGACGTTCAGGGGGCCACCAAGTCATTGCCGTCGGGGGCTCTCGTCGAGGTCGACGGGGCGACGGGCGAGATCCACGTGCTGGAACTGGCCCCACACGACGGTGCCTCGTCGCCGGGCGGCGGTCGCGACGTCTAAGAGCCGGCCGCAGCGTCGAATTCGATCAGCAGATCGAGCGGTCCGCTCAGCCCCAGCATCGGTTTCCAGCGTGATTCGGTGACCCGGTGCGGGTTGGTCATGCGCCGGGCAAGGACTTTGAGGGCTCCGGCAAGTTCGGTTCGGGCCAGATTGGCGCCAAGGCAATAGTGGGCGCCGCCACCGAAGGTCAAGATGGGCGGCGGGTCGACGCGGGAGATGTCGAAGCGGTCCGGGTGGGAATAGACCTCCGGATCACAGTTCGCCGCATAGGTATTCACCGAGATGAAGGTCCCGGCCGGAAAGGTGTGATCGGCGAAGGTGACGTCGTCGAGGACCGTGCGGAGCGTGGTGCATACCGCCGGCGAATGCCGCATGCATTCCTCGACGGCTTGCATCGCGAGGCCGGGATTGTCGCGGAGCATCGCGAGCTGGTCGGGATGATCGCACAGCGCATGCATGGACGCGGCCAGCTGATTGCGTGTGGTGTCGGTGCCGGCGCTCAGGATGCTGAACGCCAGTATGCGCATCTCCGCGTTGCTGAGTCGGTCACCGTCATCCTGGGCCCGAATCAGTTCGGAGATCAGGTCGTCGGTCAGCCGACTACGCCGCTCGGCGATCATGTCGTCGATGTAGGCGTCGAACTCGTCCCAGGCCCGCATGACGACGTCCTGTTCGTCGAGCAGGTTGGAGTCCAACCGCACGATCTTGAAGATGTCCTCCGCCCACAGTGAAAAACGCTCCCAGTCCTGGGGAGGTGCGCCCAACAGCGCGCAGATGATCGGGATCGGGTAGGGCCGGGCGATGTCGGTGACGAAATCACACCGGCCGGCGTCGGCGACGCGATCGACCAACTCGTTGATCACCGTGTCGATGGTGCCTTCCATGCGCGCGGACGCCCGCGGCGTGAAGGCCTTGGACACGAGGCCGCGCAGCCGGCGATGCTCCTCGCCCTCCATGCCCAGGATGGTGCCGAGCACCCTGTCATAGAGCGGGCCGGAGGTTATCCCGCGAGCGGTCATGTGCATGCCGGGCGGAAACACGAACCGGGGATCGCGAAGTATCGCGCGGGCGAGCTGGTAGCCGAGCACCTCCGGTCCCAACGGCCCGAGGGCGATCGGCGACCGCTTGCGCGCCTCGTGGATGCGCGGGGCGACCTCGTGCACCGTCTCGGTGAGGTCGTAGTCCAGCGTCGGGAGTCCCGCGTCGAAGACGCTGGGCGCCATCGGCAGGTCGGCCAGATCGAGCTCGGGAATTCCCCGCGAGTCACGAGGTTGGGCCATGTCGTCTCCAATCACGGAATGTTGGTCGCCAGGAATGTCAGTGGCAGTCCCAGGATCGACACGTCGTTTTCGTCGAGATAGGTGCCCTCGCCCTCCATGCGCTGCCGGAAACGCGTTGTCGCACCGTAGCGCTCGGCGACGGCGTCGGCCCCGGAGGCTTCCGGGACTCCGATGACCACGGTGAACACGCCGTCGCCGTGGCGTTCGAGGAACTCGGTCACCGAAACGGCGACCTCCCCGGTCGACCCCGGGATCGGGCTGATCAGCTCGATGCCCCGATTCCAGTCGAGGTGGATGTCCAGGCCGAGCTCGGCCAGCTGCAGCGGCTCGAAGACGAAGCCCAGATCGCTGAACATTTGTGCTACGGCCGCATGTCGGTGCGGTGCCACGGCGAACACGACGTGATGGAGCGAGGGTTCGTGTGGTGTCGTCATGTTGTCAGGACTCCGCGCGGAAGTAGCAGCGGCAGGTCGGTGTAGGTGACGATGCCGGGGGGCGCGGCGACCACGGCCGGTATCGCGGTGATCGCCGGCACGGCGGTGATGGTGAGGCCCAACATGATGTAGTCGTCCAAGGTCGTGCCCTCGAAGTCCGGCGGCGGCAGGAAGCTCAGCGTGGTCTTGATCGTCGGCCGGCCCCGCACCTCGACGGTGTAGCCCATGTCCAGCGGCCAATCCGGTTCCAGCGCTTGTCCCTTGCGCCATTGCCCGCCGATCTCGATGATCTCTCGGCCGGCCACAATCCCTTTCCAGCGAACGTGGATTCCCGCGACGCAGCCCTTCGCGATGATCCAGTCCCCGGGCAGGTGCAGATCCTCGGTGGTCTGGGCGTACTCCGCTTCACAACGGACCTCGTCGAGCTCGACGCCGAGGGCGTCGGCGAGCAGCAACACGCCGTCGCCGAAGATGCCGGATCCTTTCTCGGTGACAGCCGGTAGGTCCGGATGGTCGACGGGATAGCCGAATCCCATGGGGATTTCGGTCGCCGGCGAGTTATAGATCGTGGTATCAAAGGACTCCAGTACCGACACCTTGTCCACCCGCTCCGAGAGGCCCGCCGACACGATGGCGAAGAGCTGGATGAAACCGGGGTTGATGCCGCTGCCGAAGATGCTCGATCCACCCATGTCGCACGCCCGCGCGATGCGCTCCCGTCCCGCACCCAGGAAGTGACCGGTGATGAACCCGGCCGTGCCCACGACGTTGATGCCCGCGCCGAGGATGTGGACCAGCTCGTCGACGTCGGCGAACATCGGGTTGTAGACAATACAGTCCGGCTTGAGTGCGAGCAGCCCCTCAATATCGTTGGTGGCCTTCACCTCCAGGGATTCGATCCCGCACAGCTCGCCGACGTCGCACCCGGCCTTCTCCGGCGACCAGGCATAGCATCCGACGAGCTCGAGCGTCGGGTTTGCGGCGATCGCCTTGACCGAACTCTTGCCGACGTTACCGGTCGTCCACTGGACGACCCGATAGGTCAACGGGCCGGCCCCGTCATGGGTGCGGCACCGCCTGCTGTGGCGAAGCTTGCCGAGCCAGCCTTTCGTCGTGGATCCTGACGAGCTCGCGGAATCCCAGCCGGTGGTACTTCGGTATCGGCTGGATGCCCCAGACGTCCTGTGCGGTGGCCTTGCCTTCGGCGCCCTCCGGCGGCCCGAACGGCGGGTAGGGGTACTTGCACTCCAAAGTGTCGTTGGAGTATCTGATCTTCAGCAGCTCACTACAGATCTCGGTGAGGCTCAGCGTCGGATACCCGTAGTACACCGCCATGAACGGCAGCGTGAAGGCGCCCTCGACCACCAGAGCCACCAGGCACACCAACACGGCGCGCTTGATCCATTTATGCATTCGCGCGTAGTACGGCGTGGTCCCCGGCTCGAGATCGGTGGGCGCGTCTTTGTCTTCGGTGGTTGGTGCGGTCATGGCGCTGTTCCTTTTAGTCGGAGAAGATTTCGCGATTGACGGTGTGCAAGTACGGGATGGCGAGGAACGGGGTGATGTAGAAGATGTCGTAGAGCCACCAGCCGATGACCGGGAACACGACGCCGGCGTAGCGCACGTCGGCGAACATCGTCATGTTGAACACGTAGGCGGACCAGATCACCACGCCCATCCAGCAGGTGACGACCATCCACTGATGACCCCAGCGCTTCATCTGTAAAAACCCGATGGCCGCGGCCACCCGCATCGAGAAGACGGTGAGGATCAGGCCTGCCACATAGGCTTTCTCGCCCGGGCCCGCCGCGCCGCCGACCCACAGCTCGTTGTAATGCCAGAAATAGCCGGCGTCGAACATGTTGCCCCACCCGACCATCAGCACTCTGTTGATCAACGTGTGGTTGGCGACCAAATCCAGCGCCCAACCCAGGCTGTTGAGCATTCCGTCGATCAGGACCAGATAGCCGATCAGCGTCACGATCATGGGCCGAACCGACAGGCCGGCGCGCAGGGCTTGGCGCTGCAGCCATACCCCGCGCATGAAAATGGGAAATCCGATGAGGCCCGGCGCCCACATGCCCATCAGGGCGGCGCCGACGATCATCCACTTGTCGGCGTGGCGCTGAGCCCGGCGTGATGCGTCGTGGTGGTCGTCGAGGCTGGGCGAGCCGTTGGGTCGGTCCGGTGCAGCTCCCGAATTCCGTTTCAGCAACGGCACATTCACAGGTCCCACCACCCCCGCGCAAACGACATGTAGAGCTGGATTCCGAACATCACCAGCAGGTAGCCGTAGATGAAAATTTGGAAGACGATGAGCGCCCTTTTGCGCTTCTCCTCCTGTCGGTCCATGCCGGTTGCTCCTTTCTAAGAAGTGCTCGAGGTGTTCGAGGTGGCCAGGCTGGCCGCCGCGACTTCACGCAGACCATCGGTGACGGCGCCGTCTGTGCTCAGCGGCGCGAGTATGCAAGCGTCGGCCGCTTCCAATTCGGTTGCGCCGGCGGCGATCAATTGAGCGGTGGTGACCAGCACCCTGGTCGACGGCGGTTCGAAGTGGAAGGCGTCGTCGGCGGTGCGGATCGCCACCGCGCAGCCGACGAGCCGCCGGGCGGCGGCCAAGGGGATTCCGGATTCGGCGACGATCACGTCGGCCTCGCGGTCCGGCGGCAGGTACTGCATCGTCAGCGTGACGAACCGCTGGCGGAACGACGGTTTGAGCTCCTTGAGTGAGCTGCGATAGGCCGGATTGTACGAGCACACCAGCATGAACTCCTCGGGCGCGCGCACCACCTCGCCGGCGCGGTCGAGGTACAACGAACGGCGGTGATCGGTGAGCGAATGCAGGATCGCCAACGAGTCATGGCGAGCTTCGACGACTTCGTCGAGATAGCAGATCGCGCCGGCCTTGACCGCCCGGGTCAGCGGGCCATCGGTCCAGACGACGTCGCCGCCGGTGACCATGAAGCGGCCGACGAGGTCGGAGCTGGTGAGGTCGTCGTGGCAGCTGATCGTGACGACGGGTCGTTGCAGCAGTGAGCCCATGTGTTCGACGAACCGGGTCTTGCCGCACCCGGTCGGTCCGGTGAGCATCACCGGTATGCGTCGCCGGAAGGCCTGCTCGAACAGCTGAACTTCGTTGGCGTTGGCGAAATATGTGTCGGTGGTCATCTCTTCCTCAGATGGTCGGCGTTCACGCGGCGACCAGTTCCCGATGGACATGGGCCAGTACCCGGGGCAACTCCTCGATGCGCCGGATTCGTTGCGATCGGCGGGGCCCGAATACCTCGGGAAGGGGATCGACTCGGGTCGGTCCCACACCCACGTAATACATCGACACACCGGCGTCGTTGGCCTCCTCGACGGCGTGTGCGGCATCGGCCCAGGCGTACCGGCCCTCGTAGCCTTCGTCGGAGATCAGCCCGTCACCGATGACGATCACCAGGCGTCGCTCGGAGGGCTGGGTGAGCAGCCGGTTGGTCAAATGACGAAGTGGCGCACCGAGTCTGGTGTAGCCGCGGGTGGACAGGCCCAGCCCGCTCGGCGGCACGAACCGGCGGTCTTCGAAGTCCTTGAGGCACCGCACTTCGACCCGATGTCGGGTGTTGCCGGTGAACACGAACACACCGTGGCGTTCGCGGGCGAGCGTCATGGCGCGCGAAAGCGCGTCGGCGCAGGCCAATTCGAGCTGGAACACGCGACCGCCGTGCACCCCCAACGACGAGCTGCCGTCGAGCAGCAGTGCGGTGGTGACGTCGCGGCTGCTGGGCAACAGGTCGCGGAATACCCTCGGCTCCTTGGCCGCACCGGTCGTCAGGTCGATGTAGTGGTTGACGTATTGGTCGACGTCGAGGTCGGAGCCGTCTTCGAGACGGTTGGTCATCGCCCGGTGGGTGTGTTCTTCGAACCACTTGCGGACGTCGACGGCCACCGGCACAGGACGGCGGGTGTGTCGGGTGTCGGCGTGCTCGATGACGGCGACGTGATCGTGCATGAATCGCTGTGTCCACATGTTCCATTCGGGATAGGGAATCCCGGGCCGATGCTGAGGTGTGACGTCGAGATCGTTGTCCTGCGGCCGGCTCGGCGGCGGCAGGTTGGGATTGCGGACGCCGCCATCACCGCCGACCGGAACCGAGTACGGCCGGGGGAGGCGCTTCTGCGTGGTGGTCCACGGCATCCTGCCAAAGCTGCGCCGCAACTTATCGGTCAGCCCCTGCGGCGCCGTGTGGGCCAGCGGCAAGGCGCCCAGCAGCGGATGGACCGTCAATTCCCGGCCGGTGGTCGCCAATGCGATTGCCCGGCTGAGCATCTGCGTGGCATCCATGTCGGCGGCTTCGGTGCCGACCTCGGGGAGCAGCCGTTGGATCTCGGGTAGCAGGCCGGGCCACCGCGAGGCTATCCAGCCGACGGCGACGCCGGCCTCGATCAGCGTGAGCGCACGCAGTTCGCGAGCGGATAGCTCGTTCAGGCGATATTCGGTGACGCGTTCCTTTGATGGCGAACATTGCAGGGCCACACCGCAGGTCATGGTCCTGCGTGTCCAATCGGACTTGGCGGGATCGGGCGCGGGATAGGGGACATGAACGAACGTGAGCGCCGCGTTCAGCCCGAAGCTGCGCCGGTCACCGGTGACGAGCCGGACGCCTTCGCGGCGTTGCTCGCTCAGCGCGACCGCCGTCACGGAACAGCTGCGTTCCAGCGCCATCGCGTGGCCGTCGGAATGCTCGGTCATCGGGCGAATCCCGCGTCGCGCCTACCCGGCCGGTTCAGAACGTGCCGATGTTGGAGAACAGCCAATACCAGAACCAGATGATCAGTCCGGTGCCGCCCCACGCGGCGACATAACGAAGGATTTCCCATAGATACCCCATGATGTGACTTCCTTGGTGACGTAATGGATTTCGGCTCGCGCATTTCAGTCGGAGAAGAGCTCGCGGTTGACGGTGTGCAGATAGGGGATGGCCAGGAACGGGGTGATGTAGAAGATGTCGTAGAGCCACCAGCCGACGACCGGCAGCACGACACCGGCGAAGCGCACGTCGGCGAACATGGTCATGTTGAACACGTAGGTAATCCAGATCACCACGCCCATCCAGCACGTGATGACCATCCACTGGTGGCCCCACCGCTTCATCTGCAGGAAGCCGATGGCGGCGGCGATCCGCATGGTGAAGACGGTCAGGATCAGGCCGACCTCCAGCGCCTTTTCGCCGGGGCCGGCCGCGCCCCCGACCCACAGCTCGTTGTAGTGCCAGAAGTAGCCGGCGTCGAACATGTTGCCCCACCCGTTGAGCAGGACGCGGGCCAGCAGCGTGTGGTTCGCCACCAGGTCGAGCGCCCATCCGACGGTGTTGATGGCGGCGTCGATGATGACGAGGTAGCCGAGCAGCGTGACCAGCATCGGCCGAACGGAGAGACCTTCTCGTTGGGCCCGGCGCAGCAACCGCACTCCCCAGAGAAACAGCGGCAGCCCGAAGACGCCCAGCGCCGCGGTGCCGATCAGCAGGCTGCCCGAGATAAGCCATTTGTCGGCCTGACGCTGCGCGACGTGTGAGCGCTCCATGTGCTCGTCGATCGTCAGACCCGGTGGGGCCGCGCCCGCCGATGGGGTGGCCGCGGCGCCTCCGGCATCACGCTGGCCCAGCTTCGGCAGATTCACGCACCCTCCCCGGCGGCGACACTGATTGGATCGGCTTGAGCACTATAACAGGCTGACTGTAGTCAGCAGAAGAAGCCGATGAAGTTCCCGCCTCGATTGCGGGGAATCCGCCATGATCCCTGTGTTTAATGTACCGCGCAACGTAATGCCTGCGGTACGCGTGCCGTCTCGCACCCGATAAGCGGTGCGTTCGTACTGACGAAAGTCAGCCTGAAAGCCGTTGACACACCCGCCGGGAGACGCCTACGCTCATCCAGCGCTCAGGCGTTCTGGCCACGCAAAGGAGTAGCGATGAAGCTCAAGTCGCCGGCCGAGCAGAAATATCGCGTAATCCAGTGGGGCGTCGGCAATGTCGGAACGGTCGCGCTCCGTCATTTCGTGCACAACCCTGCCTACGAACTGGTCGGAGTGCTGTGCAATCGTCCGGAGAAGGTGGGCAAGGACGCCGGTGAACTGTGCGGCAAACCGCCGACCGGCGTGCGGGCGACCACCGACAAGGCCGCCATCGAGGCGCTCGACGCCGACTGCGTGTTCTATGCGCCGTTGTGGTCGGACCCCGACGAGGTCTGCCGATTACTGCGCGGCGGCAAGAATGTCGTCGCGTCGGGTGGTGCATGGTGGTATCGAACCGAGCACAGTCAGGCGGACATCGACAAGATCGACGCCGCGTGCCACGAGGGCGGCACGTCGTTTCACGCCGGTGGCGTCAACCCGGGGTTTGCCGGAGACCTGCTCGTCCTGACGCTGGCCCGAATCGTCAGTCAGATCGACACCATTCATATCTACGAGGTGGTGAATTTCGGGCGGGACACCCTGAAGTACCTCCATGAGATGGGGATGGGCAGCGATCCGGCCGGGTTCGAGGATGGCCCGAACCTGTTGGGGCAGGCATGGCCGTTGTTCGCCCAGTCGATGGCGATGGTCGTCGAGGGGATGGGTAAAACGGTCGAGAAATACACGACCGAGGTGGAGCTCGGGACCGCCACTCGCGACATCCCCTTCGAAGGAGGGGAGACCAGCGACATGCCGGGCTTCACGGGCGTGATCAAGAAGGGCACCGTCGCTCGCCAGCATCACAAGTGGACGGCGTGGGTGGAGGGTAAGCCCCTCATCGTTTTTCACGAGATATACACGATGGATACCTTCGATGCCATTGAACCGCAGGAGGATTGGCCTCAGCATTATCACTACCGGATAGTGATCGAGGGTGATTCATCGACGGAACTGATCTTGCAGGGGGCGCAGGACCCGAATGGGGGCTACGCGCTGCCCGGTTACACCTGGACCGCGATGGGCCCGGCGAACGCCATTCCGGCCGTCTGCGATGCTCCGCCGGGGTTCATGTCCCACAAGGAACTCGGGCTCATGCCGCTGCGGGGCGTCATACGGCCCTAGCGTCAGGGCTTCAAACTTCGCAGCGTCCTCGCGACGTAGTCTTCCAGCAGGGTGTGGCCGGTCGGCCAGTGATTGGTGGTGATCAGCAGGGCGTAGAGGCCCAGCAGGAAGAACACCGCGCTGTTCATCGGATCGACTTCCGGATCCGCCTCGCCGCGTTCTTGCGCCTGCGCGATTTCCTGGGCGACCAGGACGATCAGAGGGTGGTCCCTGCCGTCCTCGGTTTGCGGGCGGGTCTGGGAGAAGTGCAGCGCGAGAAAGTCATTGAACAGCCGGTCGCCCAGTCGGCGTTCCAGCCCGATCACCAGGCGGACGGCCTCGTTCAATGCGGAGGCAAGGTCGTGCTTGGACTTCAAGAATTGCGCGAACTGCTTGGCGATGCGGTCCTCTTCGCGGCGCTCGAGCTCGAGCAGCACATGTTCCTTGGTGGGGAAGTGGAAGAAGAAGGTCCCGTGCGCGACGCCCGCAGCGGCCACGATGGCACTGACATCGGCCTCGGCCATGCCGGCGCGGGCGAACTCCGCGATGGCGGCGCCCATCAACCGCTCCCTCGTCTGCAGGCGCTTCGCTTCGCGTGCCGACAGGCGATCCGTCACAGCCATTTCTTTCCTCACGGTTGACCCGGCTCATGTGAGAGTCGCGGGGCTCACCGACCCATTATGCCGTGTCCGCACCAGAAAGGCTTGCATTACTTGATCATTGTCAGATAGTCGCCGCTAGCGCGGCCATCGACCACAATGATTCGTTGACTTTAGTCAGCAATGTTCATAGATTGAACGGCGCACCACACCACGCGCGATCGAAGGAGCTCGGCATGGCGTTGGAACAGTTCCAGCTGGACGGACAGGTCGCGATCGTCACGGGCGCCGGGAAGGGTGTCGGGGCGGGCATCGCGCGGGTGCTGGCGGAGGCGGGCGCCACGGTGGTCGGGACCGCACGCACCGAGGCGGATATCGTTGGCACGATTGAGGGTATCGAGGCCGCGGGCGGCAAGGGGTTAGCGCTCGTCGCGGACGCGATGAGCCGCGCCGATTCGGAGCGTGTCGTGAACACCGCGATGGAGCGGTTCGGCCGCCTCGACATCCTCGTCAACAATGTTGGCGGTTCCACCTATGCCCGGTTTTTGGACATCACCGACGAGGATTTTCGGCACACCTTCGACTGGTGCGTGACGTCCGCGTTCATCATGAGCCAGCTGGTGGCCCCGCACATACTCAGTGCCGGGCACGGTTCTATCGTCAACATCTCGTCGGGCTCCGCGCGGTTCGGCATCCGCGCGCTGACCGCCTACTGCGTTGCGAAGGGCGGCCTCGAGGCGCTAACCCGCGCCATGGCACAAGAACTCGCCCCCAAGATTCGCGTCAACGCCATCGCCCTCGGTTCGTTCGCCACCGATGGCCTGAAGGGCAGCCTGGATCTGATGCCCGGGTCGCTGGAGAAGATGCAAGAGGCCACACCGCTGCATCGCCTGGGCGATGTCGAGGATCTCGGGCGGCTCACGGTGTATCTGTGCACGCGCGACTGCTACGCGACGAATGCGATCTTCCACGTCGACGGCGGCATCGACTCGAACAATTCGCCGCTGCCGATACCCGATTACTGACCTGGACCGCGATTCGACGCGGCATGATGGGTCATCTCCGACCGCTGGAAGGATGAGGGTAAGTGCGCAGAGTCATTCAGTTCTCCACCGGAAATGTGGGCCGGCATTCGTTGCGGGCGATCATCGGCAGACCGGATCTGGAACTGGTCGGAGTGCACGCCGCCGGCGCCGACAAGATCGGTAAGGACGCGGCTCAGCTCTGCGGGCTGGACGAGCCGACCGGCGTCATCGCCACCGACGATGTCGACGCGCTGCTGAGCCTCGGCGCCGATTGCGTCGTCTACACATCGCAGGGTGAGACCCGGCCGATGGAGGCCATCGATCAGATGGCCAAGTTCCTCGCTGCGGGCGTCAACGTCGTTGGCACGTCGATGGTCTGGCTGGTCACGCCCCGCCATGCCGACGAGTGGTTGCGCGAGCCCTTGGAGCGCGCCTGTAAGGCCGGCAATACCTCGCTGTATGTCAACGGCATCGACCCCGGCTTCTCCGGCGATACGCTGGTGCACTCGGCGGCCAGCCTGACCACACGGATCTCGTCGATCACCGTGCAGGAGATCTTCGACTACGGGAACTACGACGATGCCGAGTTCACCGGTGCAGCAATGGGTTTCGGATCAACTGAGGACGACGATTCGCCGATGATGTTCCTGCCCGGGGTGATCGTGTCGATGTGGGGCGGTCAGGTCCGGAGTCTGGCTGACAACCTGGACATCAAGCTCGACGAGGTGCGCCAGCGCGTCCAACCGTGGTACACCCCAGAACGCATTGAATGCACGATGATGACGGTGGAGCCGGGACAGATGGGGGCGGTGCGCTTCGCCACCGAGGGTGTGCGCGACGGCAAACCGGTGATCACTCTCGAACACGTCACCAGGCTCACCACCGCCGCGGCGCCCGACTGGGAATTCCCGCCCGAGGGTCACACCGGGGTGCACCGGGTCGTCGTGGAGGGCGAACCACGGGTGGAGATCAACACCCACGTCTCCCACCCGGTGCTGGATTCCACTGACGCAGGGTGTATCTCGACGGCCGGCCGGGCGGTCAACGCGATCGACTGGGTGTGCAACGCGCCCCCGGGACTCGTCGCGGTCGAGGACATCCCGCTCTCGGCGACGATGCGCGGCCTGATGTGGAACGAGCGGTAGCGGACCCGAGGTGAGCGCACTCCCGGGACGCGTCGCCGGTAAACGCGTACTGATCACCGGCGCCGCCCGCGGTATGGGTCGCAGCCATGCGCTACGGCTTGCCGAAGAAGGCGCGGACCTCATCCTGCTCGACATCTGCGAATCCTTGCCCCAGATCGAATACCCCTTGGCCACAAGGCAAGAGCTCGACGAAACAGCACGATTGGTGACCGACCTCGGCCGCCGCTGCGTGTGCTATGTCGTCGACGTCCGTGACGGCGAGCGCGTGCGTGACGCGGTCGACGACGGCGTCTGGGTGCTGGGCGGGCTGGACGGCGCGGTGGCGAACGCCGGTGTGCTGACGGTGGCGTCGTGGGACAAGACGACTGCCGATCAGTGGCGCACGGTGGTCGACGTGAATCTGATCGGAGTGTGGAACACGTGTGCGGCCGCGGTACCGCACCTGCTCGAGCAGGGCGGAGGCAGCCTGGTCAACGTCAGCTCCGCCGGCGCCATCAAAGGCTTTCCGCTGCAGACGCCCTACACGGCGGCCAAGCACGGCGTCGTCGGCTTGACGCTGGCCTTGGCCAACGAACTGGCGGCACAGAACGTGCGCGTCAACACCGTACTTCCCACGGGTGTGCCCACCGGGATGGTTCCGCCGTCGTTCGGGCCTCTCCTGGGCGAGCAGCGGTCCGATCTCATTCCCATCTTTGTCAATGCGATGCCCACGCCTGCCGTCGAGCCCGCCGACGTCAGCAGCGCAGTGCTGTTCCTGCTCTCGGACGAGTCCAGATACGTGACGGGGCTCGAGTTCAAGGTCGACGCGGGCGTGACCATCAACTGAAGGTTCGAGCGAAACGCGGCCACGCCGGCCCCGAAGGCAGTTTGCGCGTTCGTGCTGCGGGTGGGTGGGGTAAGCGATAGAAATAGCTGACCTCAAAAAGGAGGGCTTATGACTAAGGTCCGGACGTCCGCGCTTGGCCTGACGGCCACCGCACTGCTGCTCGGCGCCACGATGGTGGGCTGCGGCGAGGACAAGAGTTCGACGGGGTCATCGGGTTCGACCTCGTCGTCGAGCGCGGCCATCTCGTCGAGCCCTTCGCCCTCACCGGGGGCGCCGGCGGACTACAGCTCCTTGCTGATCAAGCCCGCCGACATCGGGCCCAACGCCACCGCTGACGGGCCGCCGACTCAGAATCCCGGCGGGATTGTCGGCGTGGGACAGGTCTTCAAGAACCCCGACGGCAAGCGCACCATCGTCGATACCGTCGCGGTGTTTCCCGACGCGGCCACGGCCGACCAGACGGCCGCGAACATGCGAGACGTCGTCGGCAAAAAGGTCAACGGCCAGCAGCAGCCCATCGACATCGGCTCCAACGGGTTCATGGTGATCGGGCAGGGAACCGATCCCGCCAACCCGATGGAGATCTCCGAGGTGGTATTCATCGAGGGCAGGGCCATGGTCGACCTGGAATCCGACTGTGTCATCGGCAATCCCACGCCGGCCGACATCCTGCTTGATCTCGCCCGCAAACAGGACGCCGCGATCAAAGCGGGCCTGCCGGCCAGCTGAGCGGTCGCCCCTTCACAACGGCCAGCCGTCCGGTGGCAGCGTGTAGCGCAGGGTGGCGGCCGGGGGCAATGGCCGTCGTTCATCGACCGATATCGCGTCGACAACGAGGGCGACGTAGCGTCGCCAGCCGTCGCTGTTCGAATCCATCGTCGACAGCACGCCGAAGAGCATCGCGATCAGGCGAGGAAGGTCGTCGCTGACCAGATCCGCGCGGATGCTGCCGACTCGTTGTCCTTCGCGGGCAAGCTCGGCGAGCGCCGCGTTGAGCGACACCGAGATGTCCGACGTGAGGGACCCGGCCCGGCGTGCGGCGGCGAGCAGGCTGTGTTCCCGGGCGCCCAGCGATATCGCCGCCTCGATCAGTTGGGTGAGCCCACGTAGTGGATCCTTCGCGAGCCGGGCACTGCCGATCACCGGGGTGAGATCCTCGGCGATGCTTTGTTCCAGCGCCGCCAGGACGAGGTCCGCCTTGGTGGGGAACCTGCGGTAGAGGGTTCGTTCACCGACGCCCGCCCGGCGGGCGACCGCCTCGACCGGGGCGTCGGGGCCCAACTCGCCATAAACCTCGCGCGCCGCGCGCAGAATGCGCTCGACGTTGCGTGCCGCGTCCGCCCGTAACGGCCGGTCTTCCACCGCGGTCATTGTGACAGCGTAACTGACAGTTGACTACCGACTATCCTCCCTTTACGCTCTACAACTGGCAGATAACTGACACTTAATGGGAAACATAGGTCATGTCAATATCTTTCGAGACGTCCGGTTCCTGCTCTGACGCCGAACTCCCGGTGCTGCCGGTGCCGCGGCTCGCGCAGTGCCCGCTGGCGCCCCCGGCTGAGTTCGCGGACTGGCGGGAGGGGGACGGGCTACGAAAGGCGATGTTCCAGGGCAACCCGGTATGGGTGGTGAGCCGCTACCAGGACATCAGAGCGGCGCTGGTCGATCCGCGATTGTCCGCGAAGACCATTCCGGACTCCATCATGCCGACCGACGCCGAGAACAAGGTCCCGGTGATGTTCGCGCGGACCGACGATCCCGAACATCAGCGATTGCGGCGCATGATGACGAGCAACTTCACCTTCAGGCGGTGCGAATCGATGCGGCCGCACATCCAGGACATGGTCGACCACTATCTCGGCCAGATGATCGACAATGGTGCGCCGGCCGATCTGGTGCGTGAATTCGCCTTGCCGGTGCCATCAATGGTGATCGCGCTGCTGCTGGGAGTGCCGCCCGACGATCTCGAACTTTTTCAGCACAACACCACCAAGGGGCTCGACCAGAAATCCACCGACGCGGAAAAGGGACAGGCGTTCGGGGCGATGTACGCCTACATCCAGGAGTTGGTGCAACGCAAGGAGCGCGAACCCGGCGACGATCTGATCAGCCGTCTGATCACCGACTACGTCGCGACGGGCCAACTCGATCACGCGACCACGGCGATGAACAGTGTGATCATGATGCAGGCCGGTCACGAGACCACCGCCAACATGATCTCGCTGGGAACGGTTGCGCTGCTGCAGCATCCCGGTGCGTACGAGCGGTTGGGCCAAACCGAGGATCCCGCCGTCATCGCGAATTTCGTCGAGGAACTGATGCGTTATCTCAGCATCGTGCACAGCCAGGTCGACCGCGTGGCGACCGAAGATCTTGTGATCGGCGGCCAGTTGATCCGCGCCGGAGAGTTCGTGATGATGAACCTGCCCGCCGGGAACTGGGACACCGAATTCGTCGACGATCCGGAGAGCTTCGACATCGATCGAAACGCGCGCGGACACTTGGGCTTCGGATACGGCGCGCATCAATGCATCGGGGCGAACCTGGCCCGCGTCGAGATGCAGGTCGCGTTCGCCACGCTGGCGCGTCGCCTACCCGGGCTCAAAGTGGCGGTACCGCGGGAGGAGATGAGGTTCAAGGACGCCAACATCTATGGCATGAAAGAACTTCCGGTGAGTTGGTGACGAAGGCGACGAACGAGCTGCGGTTCGACCGGCAGGTCGCCGTGATCACGGGCGCCGCCGGGGGATTGGGCAAGGAATACGCGCTGCTGCTGGCGTCGCGCGGGGCCCGCGTCGTGGTCAACGACACGGGCGGGTCGGTGACCGGTGACGGCTCGAACGCCGAGGCGGCAAGCGCCGTCGTCGAAGACATCCAACAGCGGGGCGGTGAGGCGATCGCCGACGGTCACAGCGTGACGAATCCCGAAGGTGCAGCGGCCATTATCGACGCCGCCGTGAGCGCCTGGGGGCGCGTGGACATCGTGATCAACAACGCGGGCATCGTCGGTGACGCTCCGTTCGAGGAGATGACAGCCGAGCGGCTCGAACCCCTGGTGGACGTGCACCTCAAGGGCGCGTTCTATGTGATTCGTCCCGCGTGGAAGGTCATGCGCGAACAGCGGTACGGTCGCGTGCTCAACACCTGCTCGGCCGCGGGAATCCTTGGTGCCGAACGCATGAGCAACTACGGTGCGGCCAAAACGGGGTTACTGGGCCTGACGCGTGTGCTCGCCGCCGAAGGGGCCGCACACGGCATCAAGGTCAATGCCATTTCCCCGATCGCTTACACGCGGATGTTGACGCATTCGCTCGACGGGGCAACCGGGCAGCAGACCGTCGAAAATGATGCGGCGTCGCGAGCGGTGTTGAACGACCTTGTGGGCCAATACCTCCAGAAACTGGACCCCGCGCAGGTCGCGCCCGTCGCGGCCTTCCTCACCCACCGGGATTGCCCGGTTTCGGGTGAGATCTACACGGTGGGCGCGGGCCACGTCGCGCGGTTCTTCATCGGCAGGACAAGGGGTTTCTACCGTCGCGGGCTATCCATCGAGGACGTGCGCGACCACCTCGACGAGATCCGCGACGAGGACGGATACACCGTTCCGGGCGGCCCCGGTGACGAGATGAGCGAGCTCTTCGCGAGCATCGCGGGGGACCTCAGCAGCTGAACGCCGTGCCGACCCCGTCGGGCGGCGGCACCGGCCGTAGACAGCCGAACGGCTCGATGCCGGCAGGGCTGAATTTGGCCGCCGACTGGTGCGCGTAGTTCACGCAATACAGGCCGGCTTGATCGGCGCGGCACCGATAGTCACCGAACGACAGCGAATCCCCGTTGGCCAGCTCGGGCCCGTTGCCGTTGACGAACGGACCGGGGTCGGCCCGCGCGGCTCCGACCTGCAGATTCACCCCGTCGAACGTCACCCAACCGGCCTGCCATTCGCCGTAGGCCGTCGCGGGCGCCGGTGCTGGAGTGGTCAGCTTCGCCAGGCAGACCAGGGCGCCGCCGGTGTGTTGGGAATCCGTCGTACAGGAGACTTTGCCGGCCGCGCCCACCCACGCGATGTCGTCGCCCAGCGGTGTGGCCACGCCGTCGCGGGTGGCCGTGTGATAGCGCCCCGGATCGGCGGGGTGGCCCGCCTCTATCCACGCGATGACGTCGGAGATCGCGGCACCGTTGGCCGGCGCGGCGGATGTTCCCGGCGATTTGCTCCCCGACGGCCCGGCGGATGTCTGGGTGGTGCTGGGCGTCGGCTCGGAATGGCTGCCCGTGGTGTGTGAGCACCCGGCGACCAGTAACGACGCGGCGATCATCGCAGCAATCCGCATGCAGCCAGGCTAGCCGCCGCGCCGGGTAATTAAGACGCTGTGCGCGCGTTACGGACGGCATGTCGGTTACGGTCGGGTTATGCATGACCGGACTGTCCGCGCACGCACGGCCCTCGGCACCGTCGAAGGCTTCACCCGCGACGGGGTCAATCGGTGGCGGTCGATCCCGTATGCCCGTCCACCGGTGGGAAACCTGCGCTTGCGGGCGCCGCAGCCGGCGGCGCCGTGGTCGGGGGTCCGGCACTGTCACGGCTTCGCTAATTGCGCGCCCCAGCAGCGCCGTTACACCCTGCTCGGCCTGTCGGGTATCGGAGGCCGTTATCAGCCCATGAGCGAGGACTGCCTCACCCTCAATGTGGTGGCGCCCGAGGCCGCCGAGGGGCCGCTACCCGTCATGGTGTTCATCCACGGTGGCGGGTATTTCCTGGGCAGTTCGGCAACACCGCTGTACGACGGGGCGGCGCTGGCGCGGCGGGGGTGCGTGTACGTATCGGTGAACTATCGGCTGGGCGCGCTCGGGTGTGTGGACTTTTCGTCGCTGTCGACGCCGGAGATCACCATCGACAGCAACCTGTACCTGCGCGATCTGGTGCTGGCGTTGCAGTGGGTTCGCGACAACATCGCCGGATTCGGCGGCGACCCCGACAATGTGACGATTTTCGGCGAGAGCGCGGGCGCCTGTATCACCGCCTCCTTGGTGGCGGTGCCCGCCGCCGAAGGCCTGTTCGCACGGGCGATCTCGGAAAGCCCCGCCTCGGGTCTGGTGCGGTCGAAGGAGGTCGCCGCCGAATTCGCGAACCGCTTCGCCGGCCTGCTCGGGGCGCGCAGGCAGGATGCCGCCGACGCGCTGATGCGGGTGTCCGCGGCCCAACTGGTGAAAGCCCAACATGCATTGATTGACGAGGGCATGCAGAACAGGCTGGGCGCCTTCCCGATTGGCCCGGTGGTCGGTGACGACATGCTGCCGATGGATCCCGTCGAGGCGATGCGGCGCGGCGAGGCGCACCGGGTGCCTCTCATCGTGGGCACCAACGCCGAAGAAGGGCGGCTGTTCACCCGGTTCCTGGCGATGTTGCCGACCAACGAGGCGATGGTCGAGGAGCTGCTGGCCGAGGCGGAACCCGCTATCCGCGAACGCATTACCGCCGCCTACCCCGACTATCCCGAGCGGGCGGCGTGCATCCAGCTCGGCGGTGATTTCGCGTTCGGCTCGGCGGCCTGGCAGATCGCCGAAGCCCACGGCACGCACGCGCCGACCTACCTCTACCGGTATGACTACGCCCCGCGCACGCTGCGCTGGTCGGGTTTCGGCGCCACCCATGCCACCGAGTTGCTGGCGGTTTTCGACGTCTACCGCACCAGATTCGGTGCGTTGTTGACGGCGGCAGCGGATCGCCGCGCCGCGTTGCGGGTGAGCAACCAGGTGCAACGACGCTGGCGCACCTTCAGCCGCACGGGTGTCCCGGGGGAGGACTGGCCTCGCTACAACGCCGCCGATCGCGCCGTGCTGGTCTTCGACCGGAAATCCCGCGTCGAGTTCGATCCGCACCCGCACCGCCGGATGGCATGGGACGGCTTCTCACTTGCGCGCTGACCTGGCACGCTAACCCCATGCATGCCGAGACCGAGCAAGTCATCGAACGACCCAGTGACCTCACCGCCGCCTGGTTGGCCGCGGTGATCGGCACCGGACCCATCGCCGATTTCTCGGTCGAGCGCATCGGCACCGGCCAGATGAGCGAGTGCTATCGCATCCGGCTCAGCTATGCCGACGCCGACGGCGGGGAGCCGTTCAAACCTGGCGATGGCCCCGAGTCGGTGGTGCTCAAGGTCGCGGCCACCGACCCGGTGAGCCGGCAGACCGGGCTGGCTCTGGGACTCTACGAGCGGGAGGTCCGCTTCTACGGCGACATCGCGCCGCGGCTGGGTGGACCGATCGCGCCCTGCTACCACGCGGCGGTCGACACCTCGACGGGCGTGTTCGATCTGCTGCTGGGCGATGCCGGGCCGGCCGTGGTCGGCGACGAAATCGCCGGTGCCACAATCGAACAGGCCCGCCTCGGCGCCGTCGAATTGGGACGGCTGCACGGCCCGCTACTCGGCGACGCGTCGCTGGCCGAAGCACCCTGGCTCAACCGCGAGGCGCCGCTGAACCAGGCCATGATCACCCCGCTCTACGCGGGCTTCGTCGACCGCTACGGCGACCAGATCGCGCCGGAGCATCGCGTGGTGTGCGAACGCCTGGTGGCCTCCTTCGACGGCTACCTCGCGCAGGAGGCCGAGGCGTCCGGGCAGGGCCGCATCCAGGGCCTGGTGCACGGCGATTACCGACTGGACAACATGTTGTTCGGTACCGCGGGCGCCGACCGCGCGTTGACGGTGGTCGACTGGCAGACCGTGTCCTGGGGTCCGGCATTGACCGACCTGTCCTATTTCCTTGGGTGTGCGCTGCCCACCGAGGACCGCCGGGAGCACTACGACGCGCTGCTGCGGGCATACCACGAGGCGCTCGGCCCCGGCGCGCCCATCACCCTGGACGACGTCGCCGACGGTGTCCGCCGGCAGAGTTTTTTCGGCGTGATGATGGCGATCGTCTCCTCGATGCTGGTGGAGCGCACCGACCGTGGCGACCAGATGTTCATGACGATGCTGCGCCGGCACTGCGATCATGTGCTCGACACCGACGCGCTGTCGACGCTGCCGGCGGCGGTGGCGGCCGAGCCGCTGCGACCGTCGCCCGAGGACGAACTCGCCCACGATCCCACCGCCGAACCGTTGTGGAGCGAGAGCTGGTACGCCGACTTCGCCGACACCGCACAGGGATTGGGTGGCTGGTTCCGCCTCGGTCTGGTGGCCAACGAGCAGACCGCGTGGGTTCACGTGCTGTTGTGCGGCCCCGAGATGCCAACCGTCGCCGTCGACGCGCAGGTTGCGCTGCCGCCGGATCCGTGGGCGGTGCGCACCGACGAGTTCGAGCTCGCCCATTCCGCCGACGCACCATTACGGAGCTACCGCGTCGACGTGCGCGCGCGGGCCCAGGCCTACGCCGACCCCGCGGCGTTGCTGCGCGGCGAGACCGGCACGCCAGTCGAGATGACCATGAACCTGGTGTGGGACACCGACGGCACCCCGTATAAGTACGGGCTGACGACGCGGTACGAAATTCCGTGCACCGTCTCGGGCACCGTCACGATCGGCGACACCAGCTATCGCGTCGACTCGGTGCCCGGCCAGCGTGATCACTCCTGGGGCGTGCGCGATTGGTGGAGCATGGATTGGATTTGGAGCGCGCTGCACCTGGATGACGGCACCCATCTGCACGGTGTCAACATCCGCATCCCCGGCGCGCCCGCGTTCAGCATCGGCTACGCGCAGGACGCCGACGGCCGGCTCACCGAGCTGCAAACCGTCGACTCACGAGAATCCTTCGACGGCAACGGGTTACCGCTGGACGCGACGGTGACGCTCAACCCGGGCGAGATCACCGCCGACGTGAACGTGCGCGGCCAGGCGCCGGTGCGGCTCACCGCCGCCGACGGACGGGTCAGCCAGTTCCCCCGCGTCTGGGCCACGATCACCACCGCCGACGGGCGCAGCGGCGTCGGTTGGCTGGAATGGAATCGCAACCTCGGCGAACAAACTTAGGTGAGCCGATCGGCCCCCGTCGTGGTGATGGGTGTATCCGGATCGGGCAAGTCGACGGTCGGGGCGGCGCTGGCGCAACGTACACGGGTTCCGTTCGTCGATGCCGACACCCTGCATCCGGCCGCCAACGTTGCCAAGATGGCGGCCGGCGAACCGCTCGACGACGAGGACCGCTATCCCTGGCTGGAAAAAATCGGCGAATGGCTGGCCGGCCACCGCGACGGCGGTGTGGTGAGTTGTTCGGCGCTCAAAAGGAAGTACCGCGACCAGCTGCGCGCGCACTGCCCGGGCGTCGAGTTCCTGCATCTGTCCGGTTCGGCGGACCTGATCGCCGGCCGGCTGGCGGCCCGGCCCGGCCACTTCATGCCGGCGGCGCTGTTGCGGTCGCAATTGGACACCCTGGAGCCGCTCGGCCCCGACGAGGCCGGCGCGACCGTGGACATCGACCAAGACGTTGAGGCGATCATCGACGCTGTCTTGAAGGTGGGGCGCTAGGAGGGGCTGACGCGTGGTGTAGCATTATGCTACAGCTTGTAACGGTGTGCTGCATCATGGAGGAAGTCATGGCGGAGGCTCTCGATCGTGTCACCCGCGTCGCGTCCGACCTGATGGACAGCGCGGCGGCCGAGGGCGCCCGCCAGAGTCGTTCGGCCAAGCAGCAACTCGACCACTGGGCGCGGGTCGGACGCGCGGTGTCCAGCCAGCACACCGCGTCTCGGCGGCGGGTCGAAGCGGCGCTCGCCGGCCAGCTGGCGACCAGCGAACTCGCCGTGGAGGAAGGCGTGGTGTTCAACGCCGAGATCTCCGCGGCGATCGAAGAAAGCCTGGCCCGCACCAATTACGGGGCGACGCTGGCCGCCCAAGGGGTCACCACCGTCGCCCTCAACGAGGACGGCGACATCGTCGAGCACCGGCCCGACGGCGCCGCCGTGGTGCTCGCGGGCGAGCGCTGACCCGGGGTTCGCGGGCGCGGCCCGATGGATCGACTTGACTTGGTGGTCGGGCCGAACGGCGCCGGCAAGTCGACCTTCATCGCGTTCACCCTGGCGCCGCTGTTGCCCGGAAGCCTCGTGGTCAACGCCGACGAAATCGCGCGGCAGCACTGGCCGAAGGATCCGGCATCGCACGCCTACGACGCCGCGCAGATCGCCGCGGACACCCGCGCGAAGCTGATCGACCTGGGCCGGTCGTTCATCGCGGAGACCGTGTTTTCCCACCCGTCGAAGCTGGACCTCGTCCACACCGCCCACCGCGCGGGCTTCACCGTCGTCCTGCATGCGCTGCTCATCCCGGAAGACCTTGCCGTCGAACGTGTCCGGCACCGGGTGCGTGCCGGCGGCCATGACGTACCGGAAGCCAAGGTCCGCGAGCGTCATCGCCGCTTGTGGACACCGGTCACCGAGGCCGTCGCGCTATCCGACATCGCCACCGTCTACGACAACAGCCGCCTGCGCGGGCCCCGGATCGCCGCCCGGCTCAGCGGCGGCCTGACGATCGGTTCCCCCGACTGGCCCGCATGGACGCCGGAGATCTTGCGGTCGCGCTGGCCGGTCTAGTTCACGTGTGCGGTCGTCATCACCAGGGCAGCTTGCGGCGGCCGGTCTCGGCGAGCCCTTCGCCACGCACCCGTGCCGTGTCGGCCAGCTTTTCGCTGCGGTTGCGTGCCTGCTTCGCCAGTTTCTCGCTGCGCTTGCGCGCCTTCTTGGCCAGTGGTGCGGCGCGGTCGGCGGCCTCGTCGGCCAGTTCTTCGCTGCGCTTACGCGCCCTCTCGGCGAGATAGGCGGCCCGGTCGGCGGCTTCGTCAGCCCATTCCTCCCCGCGCTTGCGCGCCTTCTTCGCCAGCGGCTTGCTGCGCTCGGCCGCGGTGCTGGCTAGCTCGCGGCCGCGTTCGAGCGCGGTTTCGGCGTAGGGTGCACCGCGTTGTGCAGCCGTGCTGGCCAATTCGCGGCCGCGTTCGAGCGCGGCTTCGGCGTAGGGCGCACCCCGTTCCGCCGCCGTGCTGGCCAATTCGCGGCCGCGTTCGGCGCCGACCTGCAGGCCGTGTGCGATCCGATCACCCAGCTCGGAAAAATCGGCATCGAAAGCCGAATCGTCGGATCCGGGCCACGCCGACGACACCCGCTCCGAGAGCCGCTCGGCCGCCCGGCGACCACGCCACCCCAGCGACGGCTTGCCCGCGGTGTCCGCGGAGGCGATGAGAAGTCCACCCAGCAGGCTGAGGTCGGTCAGAAATTGCTGGCGTTTCTGAGCTTTGGCAGCCGGGTCGCTTTCATTCCAGAACGAGTGCGCCCCAAGGTTGGCCGGTAACACCGTCACCGCGAGTGCGGCCGAGGCGATGCGCGGGAGCTTGCCGGTGGCGAGCAGCAGACCGCCGCCGATTTGGACGGCCGCGGTGATTTGGGCGACCGTCTCGGGGTCGCTCGGAATGTTGCCGCTCACCGAATCCGGCAACGCTTGCAAGCCGTCCACTGCCGGCGCCGCCGCCTGGGCCGCCGATTTGGGATTGAGCAGTGAATTGACTCCTTGCCCGATGAACGCCACTGATAACAGGGGTCGCGCGATTCTCCTGATCACCATGGCCCGTGTATTACCCGACAGCTTGTCGAGCAAACCGTAACGCCGATATGCGCAGCTAGGGCGACGCAGCGGCGCACCCGGATAGGCTGGAGCATGTGCGAGCGTTGATCATCGTCGACGTGCAAAACGATTTCTGCGAGGGCGGCTCCGTACCGGTGTCGGGCGGGGCCGCCGTCGCGCCCGCCGTCAACGCTTATCTGGCCGGCGCGCCGGGCTACCGGTACGTCGTGGCGACCCAGGACTTCCATATCGACCCGGGCGACCATTTCTCCGAACGGCCGGACTATTCCTCGTCCTGGCCCCCGCACTGCGTCGCGGGAAGCGCGGGCGCGGAGTTTCGGCCCGACTTGGACACCACGCGCATCGATGCCGTCTTCCGTAAGGGCGCCCACTCTGCGGGATACAGCGGCTTTGAGGGTGCCGACGAGGACGGGACCCCGCTCCTGGAGTGGTTGCGGCAGCGGGGGGTTGACGACGTGGACGTGGTCGGCATCGCCACCGACCATTGCGTCCGGCGGACCGCGGAGGACGCGGTGCGCGCGGGTCTGACCACCAGGGTGCTGGTGGACCTGACCGCGGCCGCGGCGGCGGATTCAGCCGCCGCGGCGCTGGCGGAAATGGAATCCCTCGGCGTCGAGCTGGTGGGGGGACCGTAATGGTGGTGCCGGTGGACCGGGAACGTCTGCTCGCGGCGGTGGAGCGCTCGCCGCAGGCGGCCGGCGCGCACGATCATGCCGGGTGGGTGGGGTTGTTCACCTGCGACGGCCGGGTCGAGGACCCCGTGGGTTCGCGACCCCACGTGGGGCATGAGCAGATCGGCCGCTTTTACGACACTTTCATCGGCCCGCGTGACATCAAATTTCATCGCGACGTCGACATCGTCTTCGGCACGACGGTTCTGCGCGATCTCGAGCTCGAGGTGGCGATGGGTCCGGCCGTGACGATGTACATTCCCGCGTTTCTGCGCTACGACCTCCGAGAGGCCAACGGCCAGTGGCTCATTGGTGAACTGCGGGCGTATTGGGAGTTGCCCGCCATGATGGCGCAGTTCCTGCGAACCGGCCCGGGCGCGCTGAGCCCCGCCCTGCACCTGTCCAAAGGGCTCGTGACGAATCAAGGATGGCGGGGGACCGCCGGTTTCATGGCCGGATTCCGCCGGGTGGGTGCGCTCCACCAGCGGTTGGTGCGGAGTTTTTTCGCCGCCGTCGCGCGGGGAGACACGTTCGCTGGCGCGCGGGCGTTGTCATCCAGAGCCACAATAACTTTGGGTGATCGCAGCCCCCTTGAGCTGGCCGAACTGGTGGAGCAACTGGACGGGGCCGCCGCGACCAAGATAAACAGTGCGGGCTCGACGGTCGCGGTCTCCATCAACTCGGGCCACGGGCGCGCCATCATGTTCGCCGACGTGGCGTGGCGCGGCGACGCGATCAACCGGATCCGGTACTTTCCCGGCTGATCCACCCCTGTTCAGCGCACGACCATCAGCGCCAGCGCCGCCGCGGACAGGCACAAGAAGGCCCCGGGAAACGCGATGTTGTACAGCACGCGGGCTCTCAGATGGGTCAACACCGCACCGACGAAAAACAGAACCAGGCCGGCGGCGGCCGCGATTCCCAACTCGCGTGGGCCTAGCAGCCCGACCACGATCCCGGCGGCCCCGGCCAGCTTCACCGCGCCCAGCGCCGGTAACCACGAACGCGGCACCCCGACCCGCGCGGAGTTGGCCAGCACGAATCGCGCCGGAACGAAATCGGCGATAGCGATTGCGGCGGTGATCGTCGCGGTGAGCAGCGTGATCACGACAAGTGCGGTGTGCACGTCGATCAATCCCTTGTCGCGCAGCGATTTCCGCAGCAGCGAGTTGCGAGGTTGCCGAGCACACCGCGGGGCGCAAACGGTAAGGTCATGGTGTTGGTCTCCTTCGCAACAGGAAGTCCCTTGGATGCGGTCATCTCCTTGACGATTTCCGTGCAGAAAAGGTGACCCATGGGCGCAACAACGGATTTGGTGGCTCTCGCGCAGCGTTTTGACGCGGATCGACGACACCTGAGGTCGGTCGCGTTCGGACTGCTGGGCTCGGTGGCGGACGCGGACGATGCGGTGCAGTCGGCGTGGCTGAAGGCCAGTCGCGCGGACTTCGGGGCGGTCGACAACCTCTCCGGCTGGTTCACGACGATCACCGCGCGCGAGGCGCTGGACCAGCTTCGGGCCCGCAAGCGGCGCGCGGAGCGGCCACTCGCCGAACCCGACGAACTGGACCGGCTGGCCGGGACGGCGTCCGCGCCGGCCGAGGATGACGCGCTGCTGGCGGAGTCGGTGAGCAACGCGCTGCTCGTCGTGCTCGACCGGCTCTCACCGGCACAGCGCGTGGCTTTCGTGCTGCACGACATGTTCGCCATCCCGTTCGAAACGATCGCCGCGTTGTTGAACCGGTCGCCGGATGCCGCGAAGAAGCTCGCCAGCCGGGCCCGCGGTCGACTGCACGCCGGTCCGGTAGCCGAACCCCGCCGCACGACCCGCCACCTCGAGGTGGTGGAGGCGTTTCTGGCGGCCTCCCGCGGCGGCGATATCGCCGGTCTGCTCGAGTTGCTGGCTCCCGACATGGTGCGCACGGTCGACCGGGGCCTGGTCCCCGACGACGTGCCGACGACGTTGCGCGGCGCCGGGCAGGTCGCCGGGGAGACCCGCCGGTTCGCTCGGCGGGCACGCGCCGGTGCTGTCATGCTCATCGACGGGACACCGGGCATCGTGGTCGCCGCCCGGGGGCGCGCTCAGATCCTGCTGGTGATCGGCATCGGAGCCGACGATCGCATCAACACGATCGACATCACCGGCGATGCCGAGCGCATCCGCCGGGCGGTGCTGGCGCTGCCACGTTGGCCGATCCAGGAACATGACAACCTCATCGGGTACCAAGGACCTCAGACAGAGCCGGTCACGGGCCGGCGACGCGGCTAGACCGGGAGAGCCATGCTCGACAAGCCGTTCGGACGGCGCAGCCTGCTGCGGGGTGCCGGCGCGCTTTCCGCCGTGGCGCTGGCACCGTGGTCCGCCGGTTGCGCCCCCGACGACGACGCGCTGACCTTCTTCTTCGCGGCCAATCCGGACGAGCGTGACGCCCGGATGCGCATCGTCGACGAGTTTGCGCGCCGCCATCCCGACATCAAGGTTCGCGCGGTGCTGTCCGGGCCGGGCGTCATGCAACAGCTTTCGACGTTTTGCGTCGGCGGCAGATGCCCGGACGTGCTGATGACGTGGGAACTGTCCTACGCCGAACTCGCCGACCGCGATGTGCTGCTGGACCTGAACGCCCTGTTGGAGCGGGACAAAACGTTCGCCCGGCAGCTCAAGGCGGACAGCATCCCGGCGCTGTACGAAACCTTCACGTTCGACGGAGGACAGTACGCGCTTCCCGAACAATGGTCGGGTAACTACCTGTTCTACAACAAGCGCCTGTTCGCCGAGGCCGGGGTGCCGGCGCCGCCCACAACGTGGGAACGGCCTTGGGATTTCGCCGAATTCCTGGACACGGCCCGCGCGCTGACCAAGCGTGACGCATCCGGGCGCGCCGCGCAGTACGGATTCGTCAACACCTGGGTCTCGAACTACACGGCCGGCCTGTTCGCGATGAACAACGGCGTCCCGTGGTCGGACCCGCGGGTGAATCCGACCCACCTCAATTTCGACAACGAGGCCTTCCAGGAGGCCGTGCAGTTCTACGCCGACCTAGCCAACAAGCACCGGGTCGCGCCGAATGCATCGGAGACGCAGTCGATGTCCACGCCTAACCTGTTCGCGGTGGGACGGGCGGCGATCGCACTCGGCGGGCACTGGCGCTACCAGACCTATACGCGCGCCGAGGACCTTGACTTCGATGTCGCGCCGTTGCCGATCGGCCCGGCGCTGGCAACGGGACATGCGGCGTGTTCCGGCATCGGCGCCACCGGGCTGGGTATCTCGTCGACCAGTCGACGCAAGGAGCAGGCCTGGGAGTTCGTGAAATTCGCGACCGGACCGGTCGGGCAAGCGTTGATCGGCGAATCCTGTCTGTTCGTTCCCGTGTTGCGGTCCGCGCTCAACTCGGAAGGATTCGCCAACGCCCATCGAAGAATCGGCAATCTCAGTGTGCTCACCGAAGGGCCGGCCTTTTCGGAAGGCTTGCCGATCACCCCCGCCTGGGAGAAGGTCAAGGCCTTGATGGACCGCAACTTTGGTCCCATCCTGCGAGGTCGCCGGCCGGCGACGTCATTGGCCGGGCTGTCCCGTTCCGTCGACGAAGTGCTGCGCAGCCCATGATCTCGATGCGCTCGGGTGGTGCGGCCGCCCCGGTGGGGAAGGCGACCGAAAGGACCCCGAAAAACCCGAGCCCGTGGCGTCGGCACGCATGGGCGGGCCGGTTGTTCGTCGCCCCCAACCTGGTGGCGGTCGCGGTGTTCATGCTTTTTCCGCTGGGCTTCTCCCTGTACATGAGCTTTCAGCGGTGGGATGTGTTCACACCGCCGAAATTCGTGGGCCTGAAGAACTTCGGAGATCTCTTCACCTCGGATCCGCTCTTCCTGATCGCGATCCGCAACACGGTGATCTTCACCCTCGGGACGGTGGTGCCGACGGTCGTCATCAGTTTGGCCGTCGCCGGTGTGCTGAACCAGAAAGTCAGGGGCATCGGTATTTTCCGCACCATCGTCTTCCTGCCACTGGCTATCTCGTCGGTCGTGATGGCGGTGGTGTGGCAGTTCGTGTTCAACACCGACAATGGTCTGTTGAACATCATGCTCGGCTGGGTCGGGCTCGGTCCGGTCCCGTGGTTGGTCGAGCCCCGATGGGCCATGGCCTCGCTGTGCATCGTCAGTGTATGGCGCAGCGTGCCGTTTGCCGCGGTCGTCTTGCTGGCCGCGATGCAGGGCGTTCCGGAGACGGTTTACGAGGCGGCCAAAATCGACGGAGCCAGCGAGATAAGGCAATTCGTCTCCATCACGGTGCCGTTGATCCGGGGGTCGATCTCGTTCGTGGTGATCATCTCGGTCATCCACGCCTTCCAGGCGTTTGACATGGTCTACGTCCTCACCGGCCCCAGCGGCGGGCCGGAATCGGCGACCTACGTCCTGGGCATCATGCTGTTCCAGCGCGCCTTTTCGTTCCTCGAGTTCGGATATGCATCCGCGCTGGCGTGGGTGATGTTCGCCGTCCTGCTGGTGCTGACGGTGGTGCAGTTGAAGGTCAGCCATCGACGTTCTATGGAGACTTCGCGTGGGCTTAAGTGAGGGTGTCATCAGGCGCACCGCGGTGCGTGGCGGCATGGTCTATGCCGCGCTGCTCGGCATCGCCTGGTGCGCGCTGTTCCCGATCGCGTGGGCGGTGTCGGGCTCGCTGAAAACCGAGGGCGAGGTCAGTGAGCCCACGCTGCTGCCGGCGCACCCGCGATGGTCCAACTACACCGACGTGTTCGCGTTGCTGCCGTTCGGGCGGATGTTCTTCAACACCGTGGTGTACGCGGGATGCGTCACCGCCGGGCACGTCTTCTTTTGCTCGCTGGCCGGATATGCCTTCGCGCGACTGGACTTCCGCGGCCGCGATGCACTGTTCGTCGTGTATTTGGGCACGTTGATGGTGCCGCTGACGGTGACGGTGATCCCGCAGTTTCTCGTCATGCGGGCCCTGGGCTGGGTCGATACGCCATGGGCGATGATCGTGCCGGGCTTCTTCGGTAGCGCCTTTGGCACGTACCTGATGCGGCAATTCTTCCGCACCCTCCCCACCGATCTGGAGGAAGCGGCGATACTCGACGGCTGTTCACCGTGGCAGGTCTATTGGCGCATCCTGCTGCCCCATGCCAGGCCGGCGGTCATGGTGCTCGCGGTCCTCACCTGGGTCAATGTCTGGAACGATTTTCTCTGGCCGCTGTTGATGATTCAGCGCAACAGCCTGGCAACCCTGACCCTGGGTCTGGTCCGGATGAAGGGCGAATACGTTGCCCGGTGGCCCGTCCTGATGGCGACCTCGATGCTCATCATGCTGCCCCTGGTCATCATTTACGCGATCGCGCAACGCTCGTTCGTCCGCGGCATCGCGGTCACCGGGATGGGTGGGTGATCAATGGCCTCGGTGAGCTTCGAGCGGGCGACCCGGCGCTATCCGGGAGCGGATCGCCCGGCCCTGGACAACCTGGACCTCGTTGTCGGCGACGGCGAGTTCGTCGTTCTGGTGGGGCCATCCGGATGTGGCAAGACCACATCGTTGCGGATGGTGGCCGGACTGGAAACCGTGGACTCCGGACGCATCCGGATCGGCGACCGAGACGTCACCAATGTCGATCCCAAGGATCGAGACGTCGCGATGGTGTTTCAGAACTATGCGCTCTACCCGCACATGACGGTGGCCGAGAATATGGGTTTTGCCATGAAGATCGCCAAAATACCGAAGGCGCAGATCCGTGACCGGGTGTTGGACGCGGCGAAATTGCTTGACCTGCAACAGTATCTCGATCGCAAGCCGAAAGAACTGTCCGGTGGACAGCGCCAGCGAGTGGCGATGGGTCGCGCGATCGTGCGCCGGCCGCACGTGTTCCTGATGGACGAACCGCTGTCCAATCTCGACGCCAAATTGCGGGTGCAAACCCGCAACCAGATCGCCGCATTGCAACGGCGGCTGGGCACCACCACCGTCTACGTCACCCACGACCAGGTCGAGGCGATGACCATGGGTGACCGTGTCGCGGTGCTGCGCGACGGCGTGCTACAGCAGTTCGCCCCGCCTCGCGAGCTCTACCGAAACCCGGACAACGTCTTCGTGGCGGGTTTCATCGGGTCGCCGGCGATGAACCTGTTCACCCTGCCCATTGTGGATTCGGCTGTGTCGCTTGGTGATTGGCCCATCACACTGCCGCGGGAGATCGCCAGTGCCGCAAGCGAGGTCGTCGTCGGAGTCCGGCCCGAACATTTCGAGCTGGGCGGCTTCGGTGTCGAGATGGAGGTCGACGTGGTGGAGGAGTTGGGTGCCGACGCCTATGTGTATGGGCGAATCGCCGGCTCCGGCAAGGTAACCGATGCGCCCGTCGTCGCGCGCGCCGACGGGCGCCATCCACCGGAAAGAGGCAGCAGGGTGCGCCTGCATCCGGAGCCGGGACACCTGCACTTCTTCGGCGTGGATGGCCGCAGACTGTGTTGACCATGCTCACGGTGTTCGGCGTGCCATACGTGCGCGGCCCGGCCCGGTCCCATTAGGCTGGCGGCAGTGAGCGATGTGCGTGCCGACCTGGTGTGCGAAGGCGGCGGTGTCAGGGGTATCGGCCTGGTCGGAGCGGTGGATGCGCTCGACCAGGCCGGGTACCGATTTCCCCGTGTCGCGGGAAGCAGTGCGGGCGCGATCGTCGCAGCGCTGGTGGCGGCTCTACAGGTGGCCGGTGAGCCGGTTAGCCGGCTGGCCGACATCATGCGCGACATCGACTACCGGAAGTTCCTTGACCGCAATCTGATCGGACGAGTTCCGCTGATCGGCGGGGCGCTGTCCTTGCTGACGTCGGACGGCGTGTACCGCGGGGCCTACCTCGAACAGCTTCTCGGCGGCGTGCTCGGGGATCTGGGCGTGCGGACGTTCGGCGATCTGCGCACCGGCGAAGAGCCCGAACAGTTCGCGTGGTCACTCGTGGTGACGGCCAGCGATCTATCGCGGCGCCGGCTGGTGCGGATCCCCTGGGACCTCAGCACCTACGGCATCGACCCCGATGACTTCCCGGTGGCACGCGCGGTACACGCCTCGTCGGCCATTCCGTATGTGTTCGAGCCCGTCCGGGTCGGCGGAGCCACATGGGTGGACGGTGGATTGCTGTCGGACTTTCCGGTCGAGTTGTTCGACCGGCCGGATGCCGAGCCACGATGGCCCACATTCGGAATTCGTCTGTCCGCACGTCCCGGCATCCCGCCCACGCACCCCGTCCAAGGGCCGGTGTCGTTGGGGCTCGCCGCGATAGAGACGCTGGTGAGCAACCAGGACAACGCCTACATCGACGATCCCTGCACCGTCCGGCGCAGCATCTTCGTGCCCGCCGACGAGGTCAGCCCGATCGACTTCGACATCACCGCGCAGCAGCGCGAGGCGCTCTACCAACGAGGATTGCAAGCGGGCCAACAGTTTCTGCAGACCTGGAATTACCCGGACTATCTGGCGGCCTGCGGCGGCCCGGTGCGTAAATCACCGTGACGGACGGCGGTGGACCGTGCGGCGCCGCCTAACCGCGCGAACAACGAATCGCATGAACGCATCGCTGGACACGCTCGACATCATCCGGTGACGGTAGTTGGTTGGTGGCCCGGGTGATCTCCACCCCGATATCGACGGGGCTGATCGGCCAGACTCGACGCGCGATGAGATCGGTTGCGATGGCGGTGATGTCGTGACTGCACAGTCGGCGGCGGGTCAAAGCCACCAGCGGCACGTGATCGGGGGCCGGCACGCCGGTGGGGTAGCCGGCCCGCACGAACGCCACGATGCTGGTCACCCAATGCGACAAGTCCATACGTCCACCTCGCTAACCACCGCAAGTTGCGCATAAGCGGCAGTGCTTGCCATGGCTAGCAACGTACCATCGACGACGCGATCAGCCAGGCAACGCCACACAGTTAAAGGTATTTTTTATGGGCCGCCCGCGCCGGTGCGCCGAGAGTGATTTCGCCGACCATCGGCAGACCGTGGCGCGCCGTAACGCTGTTTGGCCGCAAGGCTTTCTAGTATTGCCGCGTGGTGGATCGCTATGGAACCGATGTTTTGGCCGCGGGGCGGCGCAAGCCCCGCTCGACCGAACACCCCGCCGAACTGGGTCTGGTCGTCGAGGACGTCGAAACCGGCTACGTCGGCGCGGTAGTTCGCGTCGAATACGGTCGAGTGGACCTGGAAGACCGCCGCGGTCATGTGCGTGGCTTTCCTTTGGGCCCTGGGTATTTGCTCGAGGGACGCCCGGTGATCCTCACCGCGCCGCGTCGGGCGGCACCGGTCGCCGCGACCAGGACGGCGTCGGGCTCGGTCGCGGTGCCAGGTGTCCGCGCGCGGGTCGCCCGCGCCAGCCGGATCTATGTCGAGGGCCGCCACGACGCCGAACTGATCGCGCAGGTGTGGGGAGAGGATTTGCGGATCGAAGGTGTCGTTGTCGAGCAACTCGGTGGCGTCGACGATTTGGTGGACATCGTCGCCGAGTTCGCACCCGGCCCGGGACGACGCCTCGGTGTGCTCGTCGATCACCTCGTCACGGGTTCCAAGGAAGCGCGGATCGCCGATGCGGTGCGACGGGGTCCGGGCGGCGCCGACACACTCGTCGTCGGTCACCCCTACGTCGACATCTGGCAGGCCGTGAAGCCGCAGCGGCTGGGGCTGGCGGTCTGGCCGCACGTGCCGCGGCAGGTGGAGTGGAAACGCGGCGCGTGTCAGGCGCTTGGGTTGCCCCATGCCGATCAGGTGGACATCGCCGGGGCCTGGCGACATATCCGTTCGCGGGTGCGCGACTGGAACGATCTGGAGCCGGCGCTGATCAGTCGGGTCGAAGAACTCATCGACTTCGTGACCCAGCCGGCCCGCTGACATCGCGGGCAGCGGACCAGGGCTAATGCCCGTCGTTTAGTTAGGCTACGCTAAGCCGGAAGTCCCGATGGGCGGGACAGAAATCGGGCTTATGCAGGGCGTATTCGGCGTATTCATCGGCACATTTCTCATCGGCCTTCGCGAGGGCCTAGAGGCCTCGCTCATCGTGAGCATCGTCGGTGCCTTCCTCAAGCGCAACGGCCAGACGATCCGTCCGATGTTTGCCGGTGTTGCCCTTGCCGTGGTGCTCAGCGTCGCCGTGGGCGTCGGCCTCGACCTGTTCGCCACGAGCCTGCCGCAGGCCCAGCAAGAGATGATGGAGACCGTCATCAACGCCATCGCCGTGGTGTTCGTGACGACGATGATCCTCTGGATGAACGGCAACGCCGCGCAACTCAAGGGTGAACTCGAGCGGGAGGCCCGGCAGGCCGTCAACCGCGGTAGCGCGTTCGCGTTGGCTACCATGGCCTTCCTTGCCGTCCTCAAGGAGGGCTTCGAGACGTCGGTGTTCTTGCTGGCGGCCGCCCAGACGTCGCACGGCAACAGGTGGTTCGCGGTGCTGGGGGGCGCCGTGGGGATCGTGGCGTCGGTCGGGCTTGGGGTGGGTCTGTACTACGGCGGCCTGAAGCTCAACCTCGGCCGGTTCTTCCGGGTCACGGGAGTCTTTTTGGTGTTCATCGCCGCGGGGCTGGTCCTGGGTGCGCTGCGCACCGCACACGAGGCGGGCTGGGTGAGCATCGGCCAGCAACAGGTGCTGGATCTGTCCGGGTGGATACCCGGCAACTCGGTGCTGGGCGCGGTGACGACGGGGGTGCTGGGCATACCCGCCGACCCTCGCCTCATCGAAGTGCTGGGCTGGCTGCTGTACGCCGTGCCGGTGCTCATCGTCTTTCTGTGGCCGGCTGGGCTCGCCGCCGCACCGCGAGCCCGCAGCCGGCTGCTGGCGGCGGCCTCGGCGCTGCTGCTCGTCGTCGCTGCCGTGCTGGCGACCATGACGCCCGCCGATAGCGCGTCGCCGAGCGCACGGGTACGCACCGTCACCGACCGCTCCGGCCACATCGCTGCGGTGTCGATGGTGAACGGGCCGCACGGGCGCGAGCTGAACGTCGCCCCCGAGGGCACCTCGCCGGTCCGCAGCGTCCCGCTTATCCCGGCAGGCGTCCAAACCGTGGACGGCCTGCCGGTACAGGTATGGCAGGCTCCCGAGGCTGCTGGGGCCGATGGTGCGCCGGCGGTCACGCTGGATCAGTTGCTCAGCATGACTGGGGGCCGGCTGCCGGTCGGTCTCGCGGTGGGCCGCACTCCGGGGCCGTTTCAGGGACAATGGTCAACGATTACCGTGTATACCGTGCTCGCGCAGGGTGATTCCGTGGTAAGCGCGCACGCGACGAGCAACCGTACGGCGATCCTGACCGGTGGTGGGCTGACCGGGGCCAAGACCGTCAGCCTTGGCGGGCTCCCGACGGACTGGTCCACATCCGGCGCCGAAGACCACTCGACTGCGGCCGAGATCGTCGCGAGCGACCGGAATCGTGGAGAGCGGCAGCTCTGGAATGTCTGGCTACCACTGGTGCTGGGCGGTTTTGCCCTGGTTTGCGGCCTTGGGGCTATAGCCTCGACGCGGCAGCGGCACGCCGGACGAACGTGAAAGGAACCGATCAACCGTGAATCGTACCGCCTGGGCCGGGCGCCGGACCTGCAGGATATGGTCGGCCGCAACGGCTTTGGCCGCCGTCGCGGCGTTGTCTGCGACCGCATGCAGCCACTCGGGTAATGACTCGAGCCATGCCCAACAACCGAAACCCGGCGCCACCAACGCGGTCAAGGTCACCATGGCCAACAATGCCGGCGCAGACGGCTGCGCGCTGGACACCACCAACGTGCCCGCCGGGCCGGTGACCTTCACGGTCGCCAACACGAATGCGCCCGGGATCAGTGAAGTCGAATTGCTCAGGGACCAGCGGATCGTCGGCGAGAAAGAGAATCTGGCGCCCGGCCTGGACCCGGTGTCGTTCACGGTCACGCTGGACGGCGGTTCCTACCAGCTCTACTGTCCCGGCGCGAGCACCGAATACCAGACTCTGACGGTGACGGGTCAGGCACCGGCAACGCCGACGGGCACCGTGGCCGGCATCCTCGGTCAGGGCACCAAGGACTACGCGGCATACATCGTCAAGCAGCTCGGTCAGCTCAACGATGGTACGAAGGCACTCGATGCCGCCGTGCAGTCGGGCAACGTCGACGCCGCCAAGGCGGCCTACGCCAAAGCCCGGTTGTTCTGGGAGCGTTCGGAGTCCACCGTGGAGGGCTTCGTGCTACCGGGCTTCGCGGTCGGTGACAATTCGGGCAGCCTCGACTATCTGATCGACATGCGTGAGTCCACGCCGGTCGACGCCAAGGTCGGGTGGAAGGGCTTCCACGCCATCGAGCGCGATCTGTGGCAGGGCGGCGCGATCACTGCCTCAACGAAGGCTTTCAGCACCGAATTGGTCGGCGACGTCGGCAAATTGAAAGGCATTGTCGCCACCTTGCAGTACAAGCCCGAGGACTTGGCCAACGGCGCCAGCGACCTGATCGAAGAGATCCAAAACACCAAGATCACCGGCGAGGAAGAGGCGTTCAGCCACATTGACCTGGTCGACTTTTCCGGCAACGTCGAGGGCGCCCAGCAGGCGTACGCGTCGCTGCGGCCGGGCCTGGAAAAGATCGACGGCAATCTGGTCCACCAGATCGATCAGCAATTCCAAAGCGTGCTCGCCACCCTGGACGGATATCGCGACCCGAGCGCGCTCGGCGGCTACCGGACCTACACCGCGGCGCTGAAGGCCAGCGACGCACCGAAGCTCACCGCGGTCATCCAGCCGCTCCATCAGAGCCTGTCCACGGTCGCCCAAAAAGTCGTCTCGGCCGGCTGATCGTGACCGACGACATCACCCAACCACCCGACAGCGATCCGAACGACGCCGGCGCACCGGCAGACTCCACCGCTGTATCGCGCCGGCGCGCGCTTGGCGGTGCCATGTTGGCCGGGCTCGGCGGCGCCGCAATCGGGGCCGTCGGTGGCGGCTTCGCCGGACATGCGATGGCGGCGGGACAACGCGGCGATGACGATGACACCGTCGACCTGCGGCGCAGTTATCGCTTCTACGGCCAGGCGCACCAGGGTGGAATCGACACGCCGCCACAGCGTTACGCGATGTTCATGTCGTTCTCGCTGGCCGCGGGCGCCGGCCGCACCGAATTGCAGACCCTATTGGCACGATGGTCGGCAGCTGCCGCAATCCTGCAGCAGGGAAAGCCGGTCGGCACCGTCCAACCGCAGGTCGAGGTGCAGCCCCCCGCTGACACGGGGGAGGCCTACGGGCTGAGTCCCGCCGGCCTCACTGTCACCGTCGGGCTGGGTCCGTCGCTGTTCGGTGACCGTTTCGGACTGGCCGCCCGCCGGCCCGTCGTGTTCACCGACCTGCCAACGCTGAACGGAGACAACCTCGATCCCCGCCTGCGCGGCGGCGACCTGTCCGTGCAGGCGTGCGCCGACGACCCCCAGGTCTGCTACCACGCCGTGCGCAACTTGGCCCGGCTCGGCCGCAACATCGTCTCGCCGTTCTGGGCGGTATTGGGTTTCGGTCGCGCCTCGGCCGGCCCCGGCCAGAACACTCCGCGAAACCTGTTGGGATTCAAAGACGGAACCCGCAACATCGCCACCGATGCGGAGTACGAACGGTTCGTCTGGGTCGACGGCAGCGACCAGCCCTGGATGAAGGGCGGGACCTACCAGGTCGTCCGCAAGATCCGGATGCTGATGGAGACATGGGATGTCGACCGGATCGGCAATCAGCAGAGGATCTTCGGCCGCACCAAAGAGGAAGGGGCGCCGCTGAGCGGCAAGGCAGAGTTCGATACACCGGACTTCGCCGCCAAAGGCGCCGACGGTAGCCCGCTCATCGATCCGATGTCGCACATCGGCCTGGCCGCCCGGGAAAACAACGACGGCATCATGATCCGCCGGAGGTCCTACAACTACACCGACGGCCTCGACGCCAACGGCCAGCTCAATGCCGGTCTGCTGTTCATCTCGTATCAAAATGATCCGCACGCTTTCATCCGCCTGCAGAACCGCTTGGGCGCCCACGACCTGCTCAACGAATACATCCGCCACATCGGATCAGCGATCTTCGCGGTGCCGCCCCCACCGGGTGAAGGCCACTACATCGGACAAGGCTTGTTCGGCTGAGCGCTGATCACTGCGCGACTGCAGCAGCGCCGGCTCTAGCGATCGCGCCAGACCGCAGGCCCGAGGGTTGATGACCAAAGCCTCACGACCGATACACCTATCTCCGATAGCATCGTTCGTGATGGAGGGAGAACGAAATGTCCGCACCCGTCAAACAACTCGGTATCGTCGTCGCGGTCGACGGTTCGCCGGCGTCAACGGCCGCCGCACGCTGGGCGGCCCAGGAAGCCGCGATGAGAAACATTCCGTTGACCGTCGTGCACGCGGTGACGACGCCCACCACGACATACCCGCCGGTCCCGTACCCTGAATCCCTCGTCACGAATCTCGAAGACGAAGGCAAGAAGGCGATCATGCACGCGATGAAGGTCGCCGAAGACGCGATGCCGGGTGGTCGCAAGGTGCCCATCGACAGAAAACTGGTCTACGCGGCCCCGGTCCCGGCACTGCTCGAGGCGTCCGATACCGCGGAGATGATCGTCATGGGCAGCTCCGGTCGGGGAGCGCTGGCCCGTGGTCTGCTCGGATCGGTCAGCTCGACCGTGGTACGGCACGCGAATTGCCCGGTCGCAGTCATCCGTGACGAAGAGTTGCCGGATTTGCGGAATGCTCCCGTCCTACTGGGCACCGATGGATCGCCGGCTTCCGAACTCGCCACGGAAATCGCGTTCGACGAGGCGTCACGTCGCGGCGTCGATCTGGTGGCCATCCATGCCTGGAGCGACGCGGCGGTGAGTGAAGTTTTCGAAATCGAGTGGCCGGCGGTGGAAGGCGAAGCGCAACGCAGCCTCGCCGAGAGCCTGGCGGGTTGGGAAGAACGCTATCCGGATGTCACCGTTCATCGATTCATTGCCCGCGATCGGGCGGCGCGACATCTCATCGACAAGTCGGAAACGGCACAGCTGGTGGTCGTTGGCAGTCACGGTCGGGGTGGGCTGGCGAGGATGCTGTTGGGCTCGGTCAGTAACGCGGTCCTGCATTCGGTCCGGATACCGGTAATCGTCGCTCGCCCGCCGGCGTCTTCATAAATCCTTCACCGATTGCGCGCCTCGAATTGTGCACCAGCGCAGCGGAATGCAGGTGCGACGTGATCGCTTCGACGGCCTGGCCGGAGACGCAGTGCGGCCCCTCGGTCCCGCCGAGGCGGGCTGCGATCTGCCGGCGCCCGCTACCCGACGGCGGATTCTTCGAGGGTTAGCGACTTCGCGTCGGCGGAGACGATGCGGGCAACCAGCTTGCCGCCACGGATGACCTCGATCGTCTGCCCCGCCGCGACCCGATCGAAATAGCGTCCCGCACGCTTTCGCAGTTCGTCGAGCTCGATCCCCCCACCAGGGTCCGCCGGAATCGGGGTTCTTTCCGATGCTTCGGCCGACACGATCCGCGCCAGTAACCTGCCGCCACGAACAACACTGATCGTTTCCCCGGCCGCGACCCGGTCGAAGCACCGGCCGGCCCGCGTTCGCAGTTCGTCGAGCCCGACCCATCCACCGGAGTCCTGCGCAGCGGGTGCGACGGATCGTGCAGGGATCGGCGCCGGCCTCCATTCCCCGACCGACACGATCCGCGCCACCAGTTTGCCGCGACGGACGACGTCGATGGTTTCCCCGGCCGCAACCCGCTCGAGATAGGCACACGTATCACTCCGAAGTTGCCCTAGACCAATGGCTTTCCGCATGTCGCTCCGATCCTTGCGTTCACTGGTTGATATCGGTGGGTTGAACCCCCCGAGCCGCGGTGGCGGTGGGGGGTTCACCTCGGTGGCGCCAACATGTCCTTCCATCCGTCGTCGCCCGTTTTCCTCGAATTCTCGACCGCGTACTTGACCCCGTCGGGCCCCACCAGTTCGCCGCTCTGAGGAACGTAGACGGCCGGGGGAGGACCGGCGGGGGTATAGACGCACGGGTTTGGCTGTTGCCCATTGCATTCGACGGTTCCCGATCCCGGGCGCTGCAGCGGATCGCTGACGGGGGGTGGCGTCCCCGCCACCCTGTCGGAGGGCGCCGGGTTGAGGCCGGTGTTCACCGATGGCGCGGGTATCACCTGACCCGGCTTGACCGGCTGGTCGCAGCGCGCCGCGGCCGCCGGGCAGGTCAGGATCTGGTTGGGGTCGCCGTACCAGGGGTTGGTGCCCAGCGGAACGTACGGCTTCGTGTCTCGACACTCCCGCGGCGTGGCGGCCCGCTTCCCGGGTACGTCGACACACGGGAGATTGCGTGCCCCACGTACGGCGTTGGCCGGATGGTCCTGCGGGATCTTGCAATACGTTCCGGACGGCATCGGCGCCAGGCTGGTATCCGCGGGAGACCGCCACTGAGGTGCCGGGAGAAACCCGGTCAGGCACGGCGGGGGCTGGTTGATCGTCAGCGACGTCCCGAGAGCGGCGTAGCCCGGGAAGGCCGCCGTCACCGTCTCGCCTTCCGATATGCCCTGCGGATAGGCCACCAGCAGTTGCTCGACGCCCTTGTGGTATCGCTTGAGCATGTCCAGCACGATCTCGACGTTCGCCAGTGTCTGCGGCAGTGACTCGCGGACGTCGCCGAACACCTCGTTGACCTGATCGGCGGTTGGGGCCGCCTGAGACAGAATGCTTTTGACGTGCTGGTCGTTTTCCGCGCCCTGCGCGGCGAGGGTGTTCAAGTTGTGCGACCAGCGTTTAATCGCGTCACCGGAGTCGACCTGGCTGTCGATGACCGGCCCCGAGTTTTGGATGATGTCGTTGACATCGTTGATGTTGGTCTTGAAGTCGCCGGCGATCGCCTGCGTTGCGTCGACCAGACGTTGCAACGCAGGGCCCAATCCGCCGACCGCTTGGGCTGTTTCGTCAAGCAGCGAAGCGATCTTGTCCTTGGGCAGCACCGCCAGCCCGCGGTTGGCGGCGTCCAGCGCCGGTCCGATCTCGGTGGGCACGGTACCCTTCGTGATGGTCTGTCCGGGCGAGAAGTATTGGCCCGAGTTGCCTACGGACGCCAGGTCCACATACTGCTCACCAACCGCCGACACCGAATGCACGCTCGCCGACGCGTCGATCGGGATCCTGTAGCGATCGGAGATGCGCATGGTCACATGCGCGCCCCGCTCGGTCGGCTCGACGGAGGTGACCGTGCCGATGGTTTCACCGCGATAGGTCACGTTGGCCGTCTTGTACAGGCCGCCCGACGCGGGCAGGTCCGCCTTCAGCGTGTACTGGCCGATCCCCACCGCGGCGGGAATGCGCAAGTAGTACCCGCCCAACACGATCGCCGTGACCACGCTCAGGATCGTGAACGAGATAATCTGGCGCCAGATGAAGCGGGTCAGCATTGCCGGTCCGCCCTTTCGACCAGCGGTCCGCCCGGCGCGTCGTTGGGGTTCGGCGTATAGCGCACATCGGGGATCATCGTTTCGGGGTCACGGCCCCAGGACTGCTCGAGGGCGCGCAGCGCCCCGGAGAACCCGGTCCCGGTGAGGACCGCGTTGTCGACGGCGCTGAGGGTCAGGTCGAGGGTGAGTGACAGGTTGAAGTAGTCGCCGCGGAACGCCTTCGGCACGGCGTCGATGTCGAATGGCCGCACGATGATCAGCTTGAGCGCGCGGATCAGGTACGGCGATGCGCGGCCGAGTTCCCGCAACGGGCACTGCAGCGACAGCAGATCCTGGTGGAGGTCGCTCCGCGAGGCGGACAGGTATTGATCGGCGACCTGGCTGAGCCGTCCGGTCGCGTTGACCGCGTCGATCAAGAGGTTCTGCTTATCCGCGAAATGCTTGATCAGTGGCGGGAATTCGGTGAGGACGCGATCCAACACGTCCGATCGGGTGCCCACGTAGGCCAGCAACCGGTTGGTGGAGTCGATAGCTCGGGTGATGTCCTCGCGTTGCTCGTTGAGCCGGGCGGTGAACGTGTCCAGCTTGCCGAGGAAGGCGCGGATCTGGTCGGCGCGCCCGTTCACGATGTTGTAGATCTCGTTCTGCAGCACCTCGATGTTGGGGATGCCGCCGCCACGCAAGATCATGGCGAGGCTGGCCAGCGTCTGCTCGGTGGTGGGGTACGCGGACGAATTCTTCAGCGGGATGGTGTCGCCGTCCCCCAGTCGCTGCGGGGACGGGTCGGGGGGCGCGGTCAGTTCTATGTGCTGAGACCCGAGGAGGCTGGTCTGCCCGATCTTGGCGGTGGCGTTCTTGGGTAACTTGACGCCCTTGTCCAGCCGCAGCGTCAGCGTGGCGACCCAGTTCTTCAATTGGATCGCGCGCACGGTGCCGACGAAGACGTCGGCCACCCGGACCCGGCTGTTCGTGTTCAGGGCCAGCGTGTCGGGCATCTGTACGTAGACGGTGTAGGAGCCGTGTCCGGTGCCCGGGCCACCGGGCATCGGCACATTCGCGATTCCGTGCCACTTCGCGCACGACGTCAGCACCGCCGCTGCGCTCACTATAGCCAGCCCCTGCCAGGTGCGGTGCCGGATGCGAGAACCCCACGCGCACAGCGCGTTTACCGTTACCATCACGACCCCGGCCCTGTGGGCGCCGCCACCGGCGTGGGCGCGACCGGTCCGGGGACCACTCCCGGCGCGGGCGCCGGCGGCGGGATCGGCACCTGTGGGGCCTGCAGGCCGATGGGTGGCGACACCGGATATTCGTCGTAGGCGTTCGGCGGTCCCGGCGGGGTTTGCAGCCCCGGCGGCGGGGGTGCGGTGTCCGGGCCGCCCATCAGTTCGGCCAACGAGTCGGGGGTCAGCAGGCCGCCCGTGACCGGTCCCACCTGTGTACCTTGCATGCCCGGCGCGACTACCCAGCCGGGCTGGGTGTTGCGGTGCGAGAGCGGGGTGTCGGGCACCCAGATCCCGGGCACCGTGGTGTCCTTGTATCCGTTGGGCGGCTGTAGGCGCGGCTCCGAGTAGGCGATTTCCTTGGGCAGCGTCTCGGCGGTGCTGAAGAGATTCAGCCCGAACGGTAGGTAGTTGAACTTGATCGCATCGAGAATTGGCGCCAGGTATTGCGCACACAGCTCGGCGGACTCTTGATACCCCAGGCGGCTACCGGCCTGAATCATGCTGCAGAAGAACTGCATTGGGTTCGCGAAGTTAGGGATTGCCGGGATCGACATGACCGCGCCATGCGACGGGTGATAAATCTGGCTGAGGTTCGTCTCCAGCGTCGGCAGGACGTGCAGGGCCGTCTCCAAACCGTTCAGCGGCTCGGGTTGGACCAGCGTGGTGGTCAGGCTGGCGAGGTTGTCGACGTCGTGCGCGAACACCTCGCGGTTCTTGGCCAGGAACGGGCGCAAGGTGGCGAGCAGGCCGTCGAATTGCTGTAGCGCATTGGCGAGATCGTGGTCAGACCCGGTCAGGTTGCCGGTGAACTGGGCCAGGTTGTGGTTCAGCGCGACGAACTGCTGGTCGTCTTTGTGCAGGGCGTTGACGAACAGTGCCAGGCTGTGCGCCACCGCGAAGAAGTCACCCCGGCCCTGGTTCAGCGCGGTGAAGGCTTGCGACAGGCTGTTCAGCGTGGTGTTGATCTGCTTGCCCTTGCCGGCCAGCCCGTCGGCGAAAGATTCGATGAGGTCACCGAAGGGACCCTTGGGCTGCTCGGGCGTCGGGCCGAGTTTGCTGATGATGTTGGCGACGCTGTCGCGCAGTTCGTCGAATTCGGTTGGCACCTGCGTGCGCTCGATGGGAATCACCGCGTTGTCGGCCATCACCGGGCCACCCTTGTAGGGGGGCTCCAACTGGATGCTGCGCGACGCCACCAGCGTGGGGTTGACGATCACGGCGGACGCGTTGGCGGGCACCTTGTACTTGTTGTCGTAGTGAAACGTCACCTTCATCTTGTTGCCGGCCGGCTCGACCTTGTCGACCGAGCCCACACGAACACCCATGATCTGGACTTTGTCCCCGGAATAAAGCGCGTTCGCCGTTGGGAGGTAGGCGATTACGGTGTTGTTGGTCAACTTCTGGTAGATCCGCCAGCCGGCGAACCCCGCGATGACGGCCAGCACCACCACCAGTGCTCCGATGGCTCGGCGAAGCCACGGATTGCGGATGTCGAAGACGGCGCTCAATTCTGGTTACCTCCCGTTATGCCGCTGCCTCCCGTGCCGCCCGGCGAGATGAACGGGGCGGGCAGCTGCAGCCCGGGCCCCGGCGGCGCGGGTGGCCCCGGCGGAAAGCCCGGCGCGAACGTGGATGGCGGTGGGGTGGGGCCGGCCGGTTGCAGGTTCTCCGTGCGCGCCCCCGGCGGTGCCTGGGTGGGCAACGGCACCGGTGTGCCCGGAACATCCGGGGGCGCCTCACCGGGCCGCCCGGCGATCGGGATCCCCGGCGTCGGTGGCAGGCCGTTGGGGTTCGGCGGCGACGTCTGCACGTCGATCGGTGCCGGGAAATTGCCGCCGAACGCACCGACGTCTACGCCCGTGCAGGGCAACGGGTTCCACGGCCGCGGCAGCGAGTCAGCCGGTGGGGTGTACGAACACGCCGTTCCCGGCGGGACGGCGGGTCCCGGATGGTCCGGGGTGCCTTCCAGCACCGGGGGTGCGGGCGGTGGCGCGCCGTTGGGGAACCGGGTGCCGTTCGGGTCGGGCCAGCGGAACTCGGGCAGGCCGGCGCTGCGCCAGAAGTTCTCCGGGTCGATACCACGCTTCTTGAAGGCGGCGTCGACCCACGGCTGCAAGACCCAGTACGGCAGCAGGTTGGACAGGACTATCTTGAAGTACGGTCCGGAGGCGACGGATTCCCCTAACGATGCGGCGAATTGGCTGACATACGTGAAGGTTTGAGCCAGGTCATCTTTGCGCGCCACCAGTACGTCGCTGATGGCGTGCAACTGCTCCAGCACGGGATTCAGGTTCGGGTTGTCATTGATGAACCCCTGCACCTGGGCCGAAAAGGCCGAAACGTTCTGCAGCAGAGTGCTGATTGCCCGTCCGCGCTCGTTGAATGCGGCCAGCAGCGTCTTCGTGTTGACCAGCAGCCGGTTGATTTGTTCGCTGCGGTCGCCGAGGACGCTGGCCACCTGGGTGGCCTGGGCGAGCAGGTGCTTGATCTGTTCGTCCCGTTTGCCGATCGTGTCGGAGAATTTGGCCAATCCGTCGAGGGTGGGGCTCAGGTGCGGATAGGTCTGATCGATGGTCTGGGACAAGACGTTCAGCGATTGCTTGACGCTGTCGATGTCCCAGCCCGCGGCGGCCTTGGTGACGTCGAAGACCGCATCGTAGAGCTGATACGGGGTCGTGCTTTGGCCCAGCGGCAAGACACCCCCCGGCCGCAACGCCCTGGCTCCCCGTGGCTCGATCTCGAGCACCTTTTTACCCAGGATGGTGTCGGTTTTGATCGCGAGTCGGCTCTCGGTGCCGATGGTGTTGCCGCCGATGGAGAACTTGATCACGACGTGGTCCCCGTCGATGTCGAGCGACTGCACCGCACCGACGTTCACGCCGGAGATGCGCACCTTGTCGTTCTTGTTCAGTTGACCCGTGTCGGTGAACTGCCCGTAGTAACTCGGGCTGGCGAAAAGCATTGGGACACTGGTGAAACTTTGGCCGACGACGACGACGAGCGCCAGCACACCGGCGCCCATGAGCCCGACACGGCCGCGGTTGAATTCCGTGAGTGTTCTCATTGCGGCGTGCACCTGCCCGTGGGCTGCTGCCAGAGCCGGACAGTGCGGACGGGGCCGCCGGCCTGTAGCCCGTTCCACTTGATCGTGAGGTCGCACACGTAGAAATTGACCCAGTCTCCGTAGAGGCCGATGCTGCGTCCGATCAGGTTGAGGGCGGTCGGCGTCTTGTGGATGAGATCACCGAGCTGATCTCGTTGGTCGACCAGCGGCTGCTGCAGGGCCTGCAGGTAGTTGATCTCCTTGTGCAGCAGAGCGCGGTCCTCGCCTAGCAGGTCGGCCACCGTTCCGGCGGCGTTGCTGATGTTCGCGGTGCCGGCGGCCAGGGGGTCGGCGTGGTTCTGCAATCCGGTGATCAATCTCTCGAAATTGTCGACGGTCTGGTCGAATTCCTTGCGATGCCGAACCGTGGTGTCCAGCAACACGTTCAGGTTCTTGATCACCTCGCCGATGGCTTGGTCGCGCTCCGCGATGTGCGCGGTCAGCTGCGCGGTCCGGTCGAGGATGTCGTTGATGGTGCCGCCCTGGCCCTGGAAGACGGTGACGATGGCCGACGCGATGGTGTTGACCTTTTCCGGATCGAGCGCCCGGAAGAGCGGCTTGAAACCACCGATCAGGGCGTCGAGATCAAGGGCCGGTGAGGTTCGCGACAGCGGGATGAACCCGCCCGTCGGCAGGGCTTTGTCCGCGCCTTCGCCGTTGCCGCGAACCAGCTCCAGGTAGCGGTTGCCGATCAGATCGAGATAGCGGATCTGCGCCGTCGTCGACTGGTACAGCGGCACCGCGCGGTCGACGGTGAAGTCCACCTGAACCCGCTTGCCGCCCTCGATCAGCCGTATTTTTTTGACCTTGCCGATCTCCACTCCGGAGGCGCGCACGAACTGCCCGTCGCGCAGACCGCTGGCGTTGCTGAACTCCGCGGAATAACTGTTGGTGCGGTTGAACCGCATCTGCGCGAACACCACCACGATCGAGACGGTGATCAGCAGCAGCACCAACGAGACGATGCCGAGCTTGATAGCGCTGCCGGTGGCTTTCATGGGTTGATCGTGTTGTCCCCGACCTGGCGGCCCCACACGTATTCGATGGCGTATGGCGAGCCGGTGTCTAGGTGGTTGTACGGCGCAAGACTGGCGCCGGTGTCCACGACGAGGGACGGCGCCGGCCACAGGTCGTGGGTGATGCTTTGCCAACAACCCGGCGCGCCCCCGGGCCCGCCGCGAGCGTTCACCCGAGGGAGATTGTCCGGATACACATAGGGATTCGGTGCCCCGCCGACCAGTCCGGCCAGGCCCAGGAGCCCTATGGTGGCCGCCGTGCCGGCCAACCCCGGGAGCGTGAGGATGCCCCCTAATGCTGACGTCAGCTCGGTCATGGTCTTCAGCGCGTAGCCGTTGCCGCCGCCCACCGTCGCATAGGCCGCGGGCTCCTCGTCGTAATAGTTGCGGACGGTGCAGAAGATCTCGGGGCTATAGGTGTCGAGCAGCTGGGCGGTGGGCACCAGGTCGGCGACACCCCGTTGCAGATAGGGCCCGCCGCGGACGAAGATGTCTTCGCCCGTCTTGCCCAGGCCGGTTGCGGCCAACAACGCGGCATCGAGGTCGGCTTCCTGGCGGTGCAGCGTGCGCGCTGTGATCACCGCGTTGTTCAGGGCGTCGAACAGGTCGGGTGCGGCGTCGGCGTAGATGTCGCTCAGGGCCGCCAGCCGCGCGATGTCGTGGCGGATCTGCGGCATTCGCGGATTGATGTCGTCGAGGATCGCGTTGCCGTTGACGATCGACTGCCCGAACTTGTCGCCCAATCCGGTCAAAGCCTGCGCGGCCGCGGCCAGCGTCAGGTTCACCTTGACCGGATCCACCTTCTCCGCGATCGAAGTCAGCGTCTCGAACAACGTGTTGAACTCCGTCGTCACCGACCGGGCATCAATCACCTGCCGCGAGTCGATACGTTGCGGTGTAGGGTTTTTCGGCGCGGTCAATGACACATACTTGTTGCCGAACACCGTGGTTGCCTTGACGTTGGCGTTCACATTGGCCGGAATCAGCGAGATGTACTTCGGATTGACATCCAAGACGAACTTCGCCGCCGGCATGCCGTCCCGCTGGATCTCCGAAATGCTGGCCACGCGGCCGATTTCCACGCCGTTGTAGGTGACCTTTGACCCCGGATCCATCACCAAACCGGCCCGGGGCGCCACCATCGTCAAGGGGGTATTCGGCGTGAGCGTGCCCCGAAACTGCAACCAGACGAAGCCCAACACCGCCGCGAACACCATCAAGAACACCGTCGCCGCCGTCCTGTACGGCGGAATACGTTGCGGGTTCTCCTTCACCGGGGCCGTCATGGCGGGTCACACCGTGAGGTTGAAGTTGGGGTTTTTGCCGTAGACCGACATCGCGGTCAGTACGACCACGACAACGATGGTGATCAACGACAGCCGCATCGAGCGGCCGACCGCTTCACCGACGCCGACCGGCCCGCCGCTGGCGGTGTAACCGTAGTAGCAGTGGGTGGTCATCACGACCACGGCGACGAGTGTCACCTCCGCGAACGACCAGCCGACATCATTGAGCCGCAGGAACGTATGGAAGTAGTGGTTGTACGTGCCGATGGACTGCCCGTAGAGCAAAACCGTGGTGACTTGTGCGGACAGGAAGGCCAGAGTGATCGCCAACCCGTAGAGCGGGATGATCACGACGAGACCGGCCACCACCCGAGTCGACGCCAGATAGGCGACCGACCTGATACTCATCACCTCCAGGGCGTCGATCTCTTCGCTGATGCGCATGGCACCCAATTCGGCGGTGGCGCCCGCGCCGACCGTCGCGGCCAGCGCCTGACCGGCCGCGACCGGTGCCACGAAACGCACGTTGACCATTGCGGCCAGGAATCCGGTGAATGCCTCGACGCCGATGTTGCCCAACGACGCGAAGCCCTGGATCGCGACCAACGAGCCCGCGGACAGGGTGATGAAGCCGACGATGGCGGCGGTGCCGCCGGCCACGGCCATCGCGCCGGTGCCCATCCCCATCTGGGCGACCATCCGTACCAGCTCTCTGCGGTAGCGGTGTAGGGCGTAGGGAATCAGGCCGATGGTGGTCAGCGCGAACCAGACCATCTGCCCGATCTCGACCAGTGGCCGGGTGGGGGTGTCCCCGTAGCGATGCAAGACGGCGGTTGTCCGCGGGAACCGGACGCGCAAGGCTGCCACCGTCGCCATGTCAGCGGCCCGTTCCGAACCGGACGCCGATGGTGGTCAGTGCCGCGTTGACCGCGAACAGCGCGATGAAGCAGAGCACCACCGTCTCGTTGACGGCGGTGCCCAAACCTTTGGACCCACCGCGAACGATCAGCCCCCGGTAACAGCCGACCAGGCCGGCGATCAGCCCGAATATCGCGGCCTTGACGAACGCGATCACGACCTCGGGCAAGCCGGTGAGCGCCGTCAGCGTGGAGAGGTAGGCACCGCTCGAGACGTTCTGCAGGTACACGCTGAAGAGGTAGCCGCCGCCCAGACCCACGCCGATCACCAGACCGTTGAGCAGGACCGCAACGACTGTGGAGGCGATGACGCGGGGCACCACCAGCCGATGGATCGGATCAATGCCGAGCACCTCGAGCGCATCGATCTCCTCGCGGATGGTCCGCGCACCGAGATCGGCGCAGATGGCAGTGCCCCCTGCGCCGGCGACCACCAGCACGGTCACAATCGGGCCGAGCTGGGTGACCGCACCGATGCCGGCGCCGGCACCGGAGACGTCGGCGGCACCGAACTCGGCCAGCAGGACATTGAGCGTGAAAATGAGCAGCACGGTCTCCGGGATGGACACCGCGATAGTGGGCAACAGCGACACCCGCATGAGGAACCAGCCGTTCACGATGAACTCACGCCATTCGAAGGGCTCCTTGAGGGCTTTGCCCGTGAGTACACACATCCGGAAGAACCCTCCGGCCACTTCCGCACCCGGACGAATTCTCTGGCCTACTTTGCTGGCGAACAGGTGCGAGGTCGTCATCCGTGCTGCCCCTGACGTGACGATCCGACGAGTCGCAAGGTCTGCGCTGACTGTCCGAGCGGATCGCGCACAGTTGCGGGATGAAGATCTCGATTCCGATTCAACCCCCGGCGCGTCGAGCGGTTATATTGCGGGAATCGCTGTACCGCAAAGCGTTTCGAACATTGCTCGAGTGACGACAACTTCGGGGTTCTTAGCCCCAGGTTCCGGTTCGACAATGCTCCGAATTCGGCGCGGCGTGCCGCATCGCCTCGTTCCCGACGGCCGTCGACCAGGTGATCCCCCCGACCGGCACTCCGGGACCGTGCTTTCAACTCCATGCCGTCCTCGTTTGCGCCACGCGGTAACTATGGCATTAGACCGTACGGTCAGTCAATAACTTTGGGTTGTCGGCGTGTGCGCCACCAGGAACGCCGCGGGCATCATCTGGCCTGCGCCGGGGTATCCGCTCTGTTACCAGGCATTTTGAGCTGTGATCGCCTGAGTCTCGGTCCGTACCAAAACGCGTCGACAGGGAGGCCTGTGGTATGTAGACCGACCGTCCGTACAGTCATTAACGCCTTTGTGATTTGCGCTCGGCGAGGTCGGCTAAGGAGGGGCCAAGCGCCTCACGCGGGACGTGGTAGGAGCCCAAATCCCTTTCCGCGTAAGGTGTTCGAGGCTATACGGTCAATCTAGGGGAGTCGTGACCGCGGTGAGGCATTCGCGCACCACCGAGACGACGTCCGCGGAAGGGTCCGCCCACTTGCGCAGGCCCAGACGGTCGAGCAGCAGTCCGCCGAGGAACACGTCGACGAAGGCCGCCCCGACTTGTTCGGGCGTCCGGGAACCGGCGGGATCGAACCACACCCACATCCATTGCAGCGATCCCCACAGCTGCAGCGCGGCCAGTTCGGCGTCGACGCCACGGAACACGCCGCTCGCTATCCCGTTGCGGATCTCGTCAATCGCGAGGATCTGCAATTGATGGCGCAACTTTCGCACTTGATGCATGGCCGGGTCATCGAACAACTGGACCACCTCGCGCTGGCTCGCCACCGTCGCATCGCGGGCCACCACTTGCAGCAGCGCGGAGGCGTAAATGATTGCGGCGATCCGCTCGTGCGGCGCGGGGAGACGTGCCCATGCCATCTGTAGCGCATCGAGTTGGCGGACAAGGTGGGTTTCCTCGAGCTCCCGCAACATCTGCACTTTGGTCCCGAAGTGATGAACGATGGTGCCCTTCGACATGCCAAGCTCATCGGCGATGTCACCCATATTCGTTCTGTCGTAGCCGCGTTCGGCAACATAGCGGACAAACGCGTCGAAAATCTCGCCACGCCTACCTGGCGATCGGGGCATCTTTCACCTTCGCTCAAACTAACCGTACGAACGGTCTATCATAAGTTTCGCGATGTCAAGATCCCATGAGCTGGGCGACAGGTATTGGGTGACGCCGGCCGCGTGAAGCCGCAGTGCCGTTGGCGCCTCCGGCGATCGGGTCCCGAAACCCTTCGACCTGCCGTCCAGAACGGCGTGTGAGAAGCCGCTGCGAGCAGGTCGGTCCGACGGGGTCAGCCGGGGCTACAGCGCCCTGGGGCCACCGAATCTCTCCGGCGCGGTTACGACATACGTGTTCGCATTGGCCGCCGGCTTTATCTCACCGGCGGTGTACACGGTCATGAGCTCTCTGCCGTCGCCGTCGGCGACGCATACAAAGGTATCCGTCTCGGCGTCGTACTCGAAGCTGTCCCAAGCCAATACGAAGGCCAAGCAGTTGCCGTCGCGGTCCGTGATGACGAGCTTGTGGACCCCGGACTCCTTTAAGAGCTGGGCATCCTGCGAGCGATGCCGAGGGCCGTGGCTGGTGTGGAGCGTAGCGTGTGACATCTGTGTACTCCCTTAGCGAGGGTGTCTCCGTCTAGCCTAGGCTCAACTGCTCACGTAATCCGAGGCTTTGCCGGAAACGTTTCTCGCCGAATATCACCACGAACAGGGCCCTAGGGCCCCTGTCAAGGGGTCGTAAGTCGCTTCCCCCGCCGTTCGCGACGACCGGTCCACCGTTACGCGCTCGGACGACGCCGCGAACTGGGGACGGTAACGGGTGACGGGGATCTGGGCCGCACCGCCACCAACACCGCCCCGGCGAAGAACACGCCCGCGGCCGGCCACGAGAATCGCCCGTCCGGTGCGAAGCCGCCCTGGGCCAAGAGGTGCAGTCCAACGGCGGCCAGGACGGCACCGGTCAGCATGGTCGCCTCGGCCCAGCGATCACCGAGCGGCAGGCCGAACGTGGGTAGCGGAACCGCGAAGAACCGCCGCTGCCACCACAACAGCAGCATTTGCGTCGCCGTCACCACGCTGAGGATGGTGATCCACTCCAACCGGACCAGCCACCACGCCGCCGAGCCCTCGGGTGGTTGCGGTATCAGCCCGGCCGGATACGCGACGATCGCGACGATCACAACGGGAATCATGTGCCAAAGGTAGAGGGCCATCACGTTGTTGTTGGCGGTCGACAACACGCGCTGCACCGGCCGGTGGTGTAGGACCCGGTCGAGCATCGCCGCGAATGCCATCGCCAACCCGGCTTGGGCACACGCGAACGCCATCATCGCCATCGTGGGGGGCGTCGTGTTCTCGATCGCTTGGCCCGGAACGCCGATCATGCTGACCGGATACGGTCCCACTCGGATCAGCAGCGCCAGAGCGACGGTCGAACCGGCGGCGAGCAGCACCGGTCTGCGGCCGGCCAACAGCCCACCGTGCCAAGCGATCCCGAGCTGGTAGAGCAGGCCCCAGCAGAGCAGATAGTTCAGCCAGCCGACATAGGGGACATGGCCCCCGAGCGAGACGGCGTCGACCAGCGCGACCCCTGCGGCCAGCACCACCGGCACCATGAGACCCCAACGGTTCTGTGCCGCAACGGCAATGGGTGTCAGTGACACCACCAGCACGTACACGGCGAGGAACCACAGGTGCATGGCGACCGCCCAGCCCGCGTACTCGAGCACCGTGCCCGGTACCTGTCGGGCCTGCAGGGCCACCACGATCACCGAAACCAGCGCGACGTAGACCGCAGTGGGTCCCAGCACCCGAGCCAGCCGGTGCCGAATCCAGTCCTGGCGCGAGAAACTGTCGGCGTCGCGGCGGTGGGCCCAGGACACGGCTCCGGCGTAACCGGCGACGAAGAAGAACACTGGGACCGCCTGGAAAATCCACGTCAGCCATTGTGTCCAGGGCATGTCGAGCAGTGGGTTCTCGCGGCCGAATTGCCCGTCGCGGTAGGTCACCGAACCGGCCAGCCAATGGCCCAGCACGATGAGCACCACGCCCGACGCGCGGTAGAAGTCCACCGCCAGATTGCGGGCCGGTCGCGCAGCCGCTACGTCGTCCATCGGATCGCGGCAAGGTTGATGCGGTGCACCCGCGCAACGGTACCCGTCCCGTGGCGTGAAGTCGCTGGGCGCACAATGACTCCATGAAACAAGCTCGCCTCGCCAACCTGGAGGTCGGCTGCCTGGGCCTGGGGGCGATGGGAATGTCGGTCGCCTATGCCGGCGCCGGCAGCGACGACGCCGAATCGATCCGTACCGTTCATCGCGCCATCGACCTCGGTGTCACCCTGATCGACACTGCCGAGGTCTACGGCCCCTACGTGAACGAGGAACTTCTGGCCCGCGCCCTGCGGGGCCGGCGGGACCGGGTGGTGCTGGCCACCAAGTTCGGTCTCATCTCGCATACCGGCCGTGACGGACTCGACAGCAGCCCCGCCAATATCCTTCTCGCCGTGGACGGTTCGCTGCGACGGCTGGCGACCGACCACATCGATCTGTACTACCAGCACCGCCTCGACCGCCAGACCCCGATCGAAGACACGATTTCGGCGCTGGCCGAGCTCGTCGCGGCCGGGAAGATCCGGCACATCGGTCTTTCCGAAGTCGGCGTGGACATCATCCGCCGCGCGCATGCCGTGCACCCCATCACGGCCGTCCAATCGGAGTATTCGCTGTGGACACGCGACCAGGAAGAGGCGATATTGCCGTTGCTGCGCGAGCTGGGAATCGGGTTTGTCGCCTACTCACCGCTGGGCCGCGGCTTCCTCACCGGGACCGTCCGTTCCACCGGGGAGCTTCCGGACACCGACTACCGAAAGACCAATCCGCGTTTCTTCGACGAGAACTTCGAGCACAACCTGCGCTGCGCGGACGAAGTGCGCGACATCGGCGCCGAAGCCGGCGCGACGGCGGCTCAGGTCGCGTTGGCCTGGCTGCTGGCGAAAGGCTCTGACATCGTGCCGATCCCGGGCACCAAACGCGTCACGCGCCTGGAAGAAAACGTCGGGGCCGATGCGCTAGAACTGACCGCCGCCCAACTGGCGCGGCTCGATCGCCTCACCCGACCTGTGGGTGGGCACCACGCCGAGGCGCAAATGGCATGGATCGACCGCTAGTGGCCGGCAAGAAACTGGTGATCGGCGCCAGCGGGTTCCTGGGATCGCACGTCACACGACAGTTGGTGGCGGCCGGCGAAGACGTGCGAGTCATGTTGCGCCGCACCAGCTCCACCGCGGGCATCGACGATCTCGATGTCGAGCGCTGCTACGGCGACGTGTTCGACGACGTCGCCCTGCGCGCCGCGATGGCGGGCTGCGATGTCGTCTATTACTGCGTCGTCGACGCCAGAATGTGGCTGCGTGACGCGGCGCCGCTGTTCCGCACCAATGTCGAGGGCTTGCGACACGTATTGGACGCGGCCCTGGACGCCGACTTGAAGCGATTCGTATACACCAGCACCACGGGTGCTTTGGCGATCAGCGACAGCAGACCGGTCACCGAATCCGACCCGCACAACTGGGATCAGGGCGGCGCGTACATCGAAGCGCGGGTGGCGGGCGAAGACCTGCTGCTGTCGTATGCACGCGACAAGGGGCTGCCCGGCGTCGCGATGTGTATCTCCACCACCTATGGCGCGGGGGATTGGGCGCCGACCCCGCATGGCTCGCTGATCGCCCTGGTCGCCAAGGGCCGGTTCCCGTTCTATTTCGATTACTCGGCCGAGGTGGTGGGTATCGAAGACGCCGCCAGGGCAATGCTTCTCGCCGCCGAGCACGGACGCAACGGCGAACGATACATCATCTCCGACCGGTACATGAGCGTCCGGGAGTTGCACGAGATCGCGGCCACCGCCGTCGGCAGACGGCCGCCACGCATCGGTATCCCGATGTCGGTGCTGCGCGCCGGGGCGCGGATCAACGACCTGGCGGCGAGACTGTCGCGGCGCGACTTGCCGTTCGCCTATGCGGGAATACGGATGGCCGAGTTGATGTCGCCGCTGGACCACGGCAAGGCCACCCGTGAACTGGGATGGACGCCGGAACCCGTCGAGGACTCGATCCGCAAGGCCGCGGTCTTCTTCGCGTCGCGCTAGTCGATGCTGGCCAATGCCGCTGTGCCGTACTTCTTTTCGATCAATGCCCACGGGTCAGCGTAGGGGCCGCGTCCCTCCAGCCGGCGCTGCACCATCAGGATGGCACGCAGCGCCGGGCGCAAGATCGGGCCGAGCAGCCGCAGCACGATGCGCATGGGGCCCTGCGACTCGGCCAGCCAGGCCACGGTCTGCTGCCAGTCGTGCTCTTGAAAGTCGAGCAGCGCCTGCGCTTCGCTGGTGTCGTACCAGCCGGTGAAACTCCAGCCGCGGTCGTCGCCCGGGTCGCCGGGCAGGCCGGCCGACGGGCCGAGCGGGCCCAGGCCGGCTGCGGTCATGATGTCGTCTTGCAGGACGTGCTGTCGGAGCACGTACGTTTCGTTACCGCCGATGAGCAAGACCTTGCCGGAAATGGTCGCTTCGCGGTCGACGCCGTTGGCGAAGGCCAGCGCCACGTCGCGCGCATCCACCGCATGAATGCGGTTGTCGCTCGGCATCGAACGCATCAGCGTGAGGTAGTCACCGTTGATGCCGGCCTGGGTGTCCGGCGAGATGACGCCGGCGAGCCGGTAGAGCGCGTAGGGCAGGCCGCTGGCGCGGATCGCCGCCTCGGCAAGCACTTTGTCCTGTCCGTATTGATCGATCGGGTTGACCGGGGTGTCCGGGGTGATCCGCTCGGGCTGGCGGAAGGGGTTCCGCGATCCGTACACCGCGGCGCTGGACGCCATGAGGAACAGCGGCGGGCGGGGGAGTGCGGCGCAGGCCGCCAACAGGTTTTCGGTGCCACCGACGTTGACGCACCGGGCCAGGCCGGGATTGCGATACGACGGTGGGGAGACGACGGCGGCCAGGTGAACGATGGCTCCAGGCCGGTGGGCGGCGACCAGATCACGCACCGCGTCGGCGTCCAGCAGATCGGTGTAGGCGGGAACCAGCGTCCCCGGGTGCCCGGCGGCGATCAGTGCTCGTTCGACGGCGACGGTCTTGTCGTTGCGCAGATCCATCGCGATCACGGTGCGCCCCCGGTCGAGCAGGGTTTGCGTGCAGCGCCTGCCGATTTGGCCGAATGCGCCGGTGACCAGAACGGTGTTGACAGTCATGGGCGCGTCACTGATCCATCAGCCGGCCGGCCATTTTGCCGATCGCCGTGCGGATTCGGGGGGACGCATAGATCGAGAATAGTGGGGTCACGATGTCCTCGCGGAGTCGAGTTAGCTTGGAGCTCTTGATAAGCCACCGACCACCGATGTTTTCATAGGTCTCGTGGTAGTGGCCATAGCCGACCAGGGTTACCCCGGGCCCGAAACGCACGACGTCTTGCAGCGCCCATATCCCGCGCGCCGTCGTCGCCGACGTGAGCTCGATTTCGGGTGTGTGTACCTGGTGGGAGGTGGGTTGGGTGGGGCGGCCGAGTGCCTGGCGGGTGAACGCCACGAAGTCGTCGGCGCCGGCGATCACCTTGCCGCCCGCCTCGGATGTGTCACTGACGAAGTCGTCGGCGAAGATCGTTCGCCAGGCCGCCCAGTCCTTCGTGTCCAGGTAGCGGCAGTAGCGCGCTTTGAGCTGCTTGATGGATTCGATCGACGGCAGCGTGCCGGCGACCAGGCTTTCCGCGCGCTCTGTCATTGCGGCTCGATTCTTTCCGTAAGCGACTTGGCGTGACGTTTCACTGGCGAAGTGTAAACCTGTCAGCCTTTGAAGTAGACGATCTGATGTGAGGAGGCCAGCAGCCCGCCACCCCGCGCCCATAGCTGCGCGCTCTGGTCGAAGTAGCCACCGGCGAAGCGGTTGGCGTGGCCGGTGGCCAGCACGAAGTCGTCGCCCAGCGCGCCGAGTTGCTGCTGATCGGCGTGGAAGTACGTCGTCAAGGAGATCGTCCCGGACGGGATGAAGCCACCTCGCCGCAGGAACACCCGCGGGTAGAAGATGTCGCACAGTGCGGCCAGCGCCGGGTAGTCGACCGGGCGTCCCGCTTTGTCGCGGACCCACAAGGTGGTCGTCGATGACGGGCTCGGTTGCCCGTCCGCGCCGGCCATCGCACCCTCGACGAACCGCATGTCGTAGAGGCCCGTCCACGCAACGAAGCCCGGATCGCCGGCGGCGACCTGCTCGGGCGGCGGGGCGCTCGCCGCCCGAGCTTCCGTGTCGGCCCAGCTCTCGCGCCTGATCGCAAAGACCGCGGTGGCCGTGGTCTTGACCACCCCGTCCTGGCTGAGCTCGACAATCCAATGCTGGTTCGTGCGGTTGGTGCGCGCGGCCCGAAGCGCGATGTCGAAGTCGCCGTCGTCGATCGGTGCGGTGAAGTTGACGGTCAAGGCGAGCGGCTCCCCGATGCGATCGGGGCGCCCTTCGACGGCGGCAAGCATGGCGGCGGCCGTGATCCCGCCGAACGGTCCGACCATGTTGGCCCACTCCGGGTGCGTGCGACCGCGTCTGAGGTCCACGCTGACGGCGTCGAGGTGGATGGCTTCGTCGAAGGGATGTGGGTCAGTCATGTCGGTCCTTGATTGCCAGAACGTGGAGCGCCGTGAGGCCCAGCCGAACAATTCACCGCACGCTCCGGCACGAGTCGTCGGCAGACTACTCGCCACCGATCTCAGCGCCTGCCACGGGGTCGCCGCGCACGACCGGACGCCCTGCCGTCCCACCCGCACAACAGTTGCTGTACAGTCGCCCAGCACAAGGTCGACGCTCGAATGAGAGGCCATCCGTTGACTTCCGAGTCGGTCGAGGAATTCCGGAGCCGGGCCAGGGCGTGGCTGGCCGCGAACATGCCACGACGCGATCCGGCCACCGCGGCGCTGCTGGAGCGAGATCAGCCGCCGGCGTGGCACCGCGCTCGCGAGTTGCAGAAGCTCCTGTACGAGGGCGGATTTGCCGGAATCTGTTTCCCGCGCGAATACGGGGGGCTCGGGCTGAGCTACGAATACAAGAAGGCATTTGACGCCGAGTCCCTCGCGTACGAGACGCCGCTGCTACTCAACGTCCCGTCCTTCGGCATCTGCTGCGCAACGATTCTCGATACGGGCAGCGAGGAGCAAAAGCGCACCCACATCCCGGCCGCGCTACGCGGTGACGAGGTGTTGGTACAACTGCTGTCGGAGCCCAGCGGCGGATCGGACCTGGCGGGCGTCATCACCCGCGCCGACCGCCGGGATGGGCGATGGATCATCAACGGCGCCAAGACCTGGAGCACCTGGGCATTCGCCGCCGACTACGGGCTCTGCCTGGCCCGGACCAACTGGGATGTACCCAAGCACGACGGGCTGACGATGTTCCTGGTGCCGCTTCGGCATCCCGGAATCACGATCAACCGCGTCGAGCAGGTCAACGGTTCGATCGAGTTCTGCGAGGAGTTCTTCGACGACGTCGACGTGGGGGATGACGCCGTCGTCGGCGAACCGGGTAGGGGGTGGGAGGTCGCGTCGCGGCAGCTTTATCACGAGCGGCGCTGCATGGGCGACGGTTCGGAGTACACCAGCGGACCCGGAATCGCTGAGGCCGAAGATATTTTGGTCGACCTGCTGGCGTTGGTCGACAAGACGAACCAGCAGGACAGTGAACGCGTCCGGCAGATGATCGGGCGCGCTCTGGTCCACCGCACCGTCCACGGTCAGCTCAGCGAGCACGTCTTCCACGCGGTGGCCGGCGGCGCCCTGCCGCCGGCCGCCGGATCGATCATCCGGCTATCGATGGCCGCCGTCCACGACGTCGAAACGGACACCGCCCTTGCCGTCACGGGGACATCGGCCGTGGTCGAGGACGACGGCGGGCTGCTCGACATCGGGACGCGCTATCTGGGCCGGCAGACCGCCAGCATCGGCGGCGGCACCACCGAGATGGCGCGCAACGTGATCGGCGAGCGGGTGCTGAACTTTCCACGGGAGCGCGCCGACGACCGCGGCGTGCCGTTCAACCAGGTGCGACGCGGCAAAAGCTAAGGAGGCGAACGGAATTGAGTGACCGACTTCGTGACATCCGAGAGTTGGTGGGAGACTCCGACGCCTACCGCGATGAACTGTACCGCCGCTGGACCGGCCTGCTGAGTTACCGCTACATCGGCCGCAAACACTCGTCGATGAATATCGGCGAGGCCGACGACACCGTCACCATCCGCCGCGACATGCGCAACGAAGCGGGTGGAATCATGGTGGCGCCGTTGGCCATTTCCTCCCCGGAGGGCTGTCAGACCGACATGGTCGCGGTGCCCAATCCGGTCATCGCGTCGGTACAGATCGTCGACCCCGGCTTTGACGTCACACGGGTCGAGATCGTCGGGTCCGGCATCGTGCACCAGGGCCGCACCATGGGCTACGGGCGATGCACCATCGTCGACGCCGACAACCCGAACCGGGTGATCGCGTTCAACGAGGGGCAGGGAGCGATCATCGGCATCCCGCCCGAAGGCCTGGACAGAATGGATGTTTCGGGCACGGAGCTGGTGATCGAGGACTCTTCCGACCTACCTCCGCTGTGGCAGGCCTTCGGTGCCAGCCGTCGCGGCGACGGCCATTGGATACTGCCCGAACTCAGCACCGAACTCGCGTCACCGGATGCAGCGCTGCACATCGGACCCCAGCACGTCGTTCTCGAGACCGCCGCAATCGATCTGGCCGCCGAGGTCGCGGGAACCAAAAAGCTGCAGGTCGTCAGCTGGCATGTGATGTTCATGTCCCGCGGCAAGGTGGGTCCCTTCCGGGTCGAGGGCACCGCGCATCCGGGCGGGCCCGGACGCGTCGGCGTGCGGATGCTGCTGCACGACGAGGGAAACGCCGCCAAGGCCGTCACCTCTGCGGCGGCGGTGTTCGACATCGTCGGCTGAGCCGGATTCGGCGGCCGCATCGGGTGGGGGCATAACCCCGCACGACGGCCACCGACACTGCTGTCTCGCAGCATCACGAAGCAGACGTCAAGCGAGCGTCGGTGTCCCTACCTGTAGCCGCCACCGCCTGCCGCTTCGTTCGTCTAGGAGTTGATAGCACCGGCGTGGGAGAAGCGGGCTGCGCGACGGTGGATGCGGTGCGCGTATTCACGGGTGCGGTGCGGCCGGTCGAGCAGCCGCATCGGTTCGGAGTAGAACGCCTTTTTCGCCAGCTCCACCAGGGCCAGGTAGATGATCACGAACGCGCCGAGGGCGCCGAAGAACTGCCACGGCAGCGGGGTGAAGCCCAAGGCGCGCGCGAGGGGGGACACCGTGAGCAGCGCGCCGATCGCCACCACCGAAAGGCTGGTGACGGCCAGCCATCGGCTCGGCCGACTGCGGAAAAATGGCACCTTACGGGTGCGAATGGCGAAGATGATCAGGGTCTGGGTGGCAAGGGATTCCACGAACCAGCCGGTGCGGAATTCGACGGGCCCGGCGTGCAGAACACCGAGCATCAGGCCGAAGGTCATGAAGTCGAACAGTGAACTGATCGGGCCGAAGAAGAGCATGAACCGGCGAATGAACGCGACGTTCCAGTGTGAGGGGGCATGTAGTTGTTCGTCGTCGACCCGGTCGGTCGGGATGGCCAACTGTGAGCTGTCGTAGAGCAGGTTGTTGAGCAGGATCTGGCTGGGCAGCATCGGCAGAAACGGCAGCAGCGCCGAGGCGGCCGCCGCGGAGAACATGTTGCCGAAGTTGCTGGACGTGCCCATCAGCACATACTTGATGGTGTTGGCGAAGATCCGCCGGCCCTCGGCCACCCCGGTGGCCAGCACCCCGAGATCTTTCTCAAGCAACACCACGTCGGCGGCGTCCTTGGCGACGTCGGTGGCGGTGTCCACGGAGATACCGACGTCGGCGGCATGCAGTGCCAGCGCGTCGTTGACGCCATCACCCAGAAAGCCCACGGAGCGCCCGGTGCGACGCGCGACGGTGATCAGGTGGGCCTTCTGCTCAGGTGAGATGCGCGCGAAGATGGTGTGGTTCACTGCCGCTTCGGCGAACTCGTCATCGCCCAGGCCGTTGAGCTGGCTGCCGGTGATGGTGCCCTTGGATTCCAATCCGAGGTCGTGGCACACCTTTTCGGCCACCTGGGCATTGTCGCCGGTGGCGATCTTGAGTTCGATGCCCAGAGCGGCCAATTCGGTCAGGGACTGTCGGGCGGCGGCCTTGGGTTCGTCGGCGAATACCAGGAACCCGGCCAGCATCAGGTCGGTTTCGTCGTCGGCGCTGATCGCGGTGAGGTCGGGGGCGGGTTTGGCCGCGACCGCCACCACGCGGCGGCCGGCGGCGAACAGCCCGGCCAGGGTGTCGGCGGCGGCCGCGTCGGTCATCGGGCAGCGGGTCAGCACCTGTTCGGGAGCTCCTTTGACTACAAGGATGCGTTTGGCGCCGTCGTCGATCAGGGCCGACGTCGAGCGCCGGACGTGGTCGAAGGGCAGCAACGCCACCCGCTTGGCCGCGCCCACAATTGACTGGGCGTTGGGGGACTCCCATAGCGCGGTGTCCATGGGGTTGGGGCTTGCCCCGCCGTCGGCGAGGTCGACGTCGCAGGCCAGTAGCCCCAGACGCAACACCGAATCACTGTGTGCGCCTGCGGGATTGAGGGCGTCAACCAAGCTGATACGGCCGTCGGTCAGGGTGCCGGTCTTGTCGGTGATGAGGATGTCGATATCGCCGAGGTCTTCGATGCACACCAGCCGCTTGACCAGTACTTTGGCCTTGGCCAGCCGCCGCGATCCGGTGGCCAGGCTGGCGCTGACCACCGCCGGCAACAGTTGCGGCGTGATGCCGACGGCAATAGCCAGTGAGAACAGCACCGAGTCGATCAGCGGCTTGCGCAGCAGCAGGTTGCTGGCCAGGATAAGCACGGTCAGCGCGACCGCAACCTGCAGCAACAGATACGAAAAGCGGCGCAGCCCGATCTGGAAGTCTGTTTCGGGTTGACGTTCACCCAAACCGGCTGCGATGCGGCCGAATTCGGCGTTTCGGCCGGTGGCGTACACTACACCGACGCCCTCACCGGCGCTGACGATGGTGCCCATGAAAGCCAGATCCGTGCAGTCGGCCAGATCGGTATCAGCGGCCACCGGGTCCGGCGACTTCTCCGAAGCCATCGACTCACCAGTCAGGATGCTTTCGTTGCACTCCAGTCCGGTTGCCTCGAGCAGCCGCACGTCGGCGGGGACGGCGTCGCCCAGCGTCAACCGGATGACGTCGCCGGGAACCAACGCGGTGACGTCCAGAGCGACGAATTGGCCGTCGCGGCGCGCCACCGCGGTGTGGCGCATCCGCGAGTGCAGGGCCGCGGCGGCCCGCTCGGCGCGGTACTCGTTGAAGAACCCCAATCCGATGCTGGCAACCAGGATGATGCCGATGATGACGGCCTGCATCGAATCACCGAGAAAGTACGACACGATGGCGGTGCCGGCCAGCAGGATCAGCACGGCGTTGCGCAGCTGGCGCCCCAGCACCGCAAGCGCTTTGACGTGATGGGTGCGCACCGCGTTGGGGCCGACCCGCGCTAGTCGCGCCGCGGCCTCGGCGCTCGATAGGCCGTCCGCTGAGCTATCCAGTAGACCGAGGACCTGATCGGCCGAAGCGCCGACGGCCTGCCGGGCGGTCAGCAGCCGCCGATCGGCTTCGTCGGTGACGCTCGGTTTCATGGCCACGGTGCAACTCCCGGCCGGGTCGACCCCGCGAGAGCGGGCGCTGCCGTTCGTGCCGTGGCGGCCTCGGCGGCCCGCCGGCCCCGACCAGACATCGACGGCCTCCTTCCCACGACGACATTGTCAGGGTGACAACCCGGTGCCGTAGGGCACAAAGGCCTTAGGGGTCCGCCGCCTGCTCGGCGGGGTCCAAAGACCCGTGGCGGCAGGCATTGCGGCACTTGCGCCGCAAACCCATGACTGATCGACTGAGCTGGGATGCCTGTGACCGTCAACGAGCCTGGCTTTGCCCTCGACGAGCAACGAGATTTCCGGGGCGGGAAGGAAGATTTCATGGTGTACGACGCGGCCGGCCGTCAGATCGCGCGGGTACGGCCTTGGGTCGAACCGGTTTTGGTGGCAGGCACGGTGGGCGCCTTGGCCGCCGGGGGGATCGCGTGGCTGGGCGACTGGCGCGGGGTGGCCGATGGCTGCTGGATCGCCGGCACGGTGATCGCCGTCGTGCCGGCCACGGTGTGGGTGGTGTCGGCATTGCGCCGGCGACGCGGCGGCGTCGATCTCATTGCGCTGATGTCGCTGATCGGCTGTCTGCTGGTTCACGAGTACCTTGCCGGCGCACTGATCGCCGTGATGTTGACGGGTGGCCGCGCGCTGGACGCGGCGGCCGAACGCCGTGCCTCACACGATCTGAGGGCTCTCCTTCAGCGTGCGCCGCGCTTCGCTCGCCGACGGGTGGGAACGCAGGTCAGCGTGATTCCGCTGGGGGAGGTGGCTGTCGGTGATGTGTTGGTGGTCGGCCCCGGCGAGGTGGTGCCGGTCGATGGGCGGATCACCGACGTCATAGCCGTGCTGGATGAGTCGGTGCTTACCGGCGAACCGCTGCAGGTCGAGCGTGGCGTTGGTGAACCGGTCCGCAGCGGTGTCATCAACGCCGGCGGTGCTTTTGAACTGGGCGCCACCGCAACCGCCGCCGAGAGCACGTACGCAGGCATCGTCGGTTTGGCTCAGCAAGCCTGCGCAGAGAATGCTCCGATCGTGCGGCTGGCCGACCGCTACGCGGCCTGGTTCCTGCCGCTGGCGCTGCTGCTTGCCGCAACTGCCTGGCTGGTCAGCGGATCGGCGGTGCGGGCGGTCGCGGTGCTGGTGGTGGCTACGCCGTGCCCGTTGCTGCTGGCTGCACCGGTCGCAATCGTCTCCGGTTTGTCCCGGGCATCCCGTGCCGGCGTCGTCATCCGGGGCGGTGGCGTATTGGAGAACCTCGGTCACGCGACAACGTTGGTGATGGACAAGACCGGAACCATGACGATGGGACGGCCGGTGGTCGTCGATGTGTTGGCCACCCCCGACGACGATGCGACTTCGATACTGCGGCTGGCCGCTTCGGCGGACCAGCTTTCGCCGCACGTGCTGGCGGAGGCCATCGTCACCGAGGCCCTGCGCCGGGGTCTGGAGCTGTCGCTGCCTACCGACGTCGTCGAACAGCCGGGTCGTGGTGTGGCAGCGACCGTCGGCGGGAGTCGCGTCACCGTCGGCAAACTACCGGATGACGCGCTGACCGGCGCGTGGGCACGAACGGTGCTCAATCGCGCACGCCTCGACAGCGCAGCCATCGCCTGGGTCTGCATCAAAAACCGGCCGGCGGGTGCGATTTTGTTACGTGACCCGCTGCGCCGCCAGGCGCCGCGCACTGTGCGGCGGTTGCGCGAGGCCGGGCTGAATCGGTTGATCATGCTCACCGGTGACCGACCCGAGCCGACCCGCGAAATCGCCGCGATCTTGGGGCTGGACGAGGTGTACGCGGAGCAGACCCCGGCCGACAAGTTCGCTGCGGTGCGCGCCGAAAGCGGTCGCGCGGTGACGGTCATGGTGGGCGACGGCGTCAATGATGCTCCCGCGTTAGCCGCAGCCACCGTCGGTGTGGCGATGGGCGCGCGTGGCGCGACCGCGTCCTCTGAGGCCGCCGACGTCGTGCTGACCACGGATCGCATCGACCGACTCGCTGACGCGATGGACATCGCCCGCTGGTCTCGGCGCATTGCCGTGCAGAGCGCGGTTATCGGCATGGGACTGTCCCTGACGGCCATGGTGGTTGCCACACTGGGCTGGCTGCCGCCAGCCCCGGGCGCGTTGCTACAGGAAGGTATTGACGTCGCGGTGATCCTCAATGCGCTGCGAGCACTGCGGGGCAGCCCTGGCGCGGAGGAGCCTTTGACCGCCGGCACCGAAGAGATGCTGCACCGCTTCGCCGCCGAACACGAGGAGCTACGCGATACCCTCGGCCTACTGCGCGACAGCGCGGATCGACTGGTTGCCGGCCCGGATCTCACAGACTTGGAATCCCTGACCGCCGCGCATGCTCTGCTGGTCGAACGGATTCTGCCCCATGAACACGCCGAGGAAAGTCAGCTCTACCCGGCGCTGGCGCGCCCTCTGGGCAGCGAAGCCACCGCGACCATGAGTCGTACCCACGCCGAGATTCAGCGTCTCTCCGATCGCATCGCCACGCATCTAGCCCTCGCGCAGGCGGCCGGAGCGATCCAGCCCGATCAGGTCGATGACCTACTCGCGTGCCTCTACGGTCTCTACACGCTCCTGCGGCTGCACTTCCTCCAGGAGGAAGAAAGCTACTTCGTTCTCGCGGAGGACGATCCCGAACCTACCCAAAAGCGCTGAGCGGCAACAACATCAGGCGAGGCCAACTGAGGTGGGGACCATTTACGATCATCGGCTCGGGTCGGTGGGGAACTCGTGGGCCGAAGTGCCCTCGGTGTTGGGACTCGGGTCTGGCGAGAAGGATGACCGCCCGCGCGATCGGTAATCAGCTGCCGGTGGATGTCGCCGCTGCTGTCGCCGCGTAGGTTGCCCGCGACCTGCTGTGATCCCCGGATTAGTGGCACAAAGTCCCTGGCAGGTCGGGACATGATCCCCTCGCGCAGCCGGTGCGAACAGACGAGCATTGACATGACCACACGACGGAAGGGCCCAGTGAAATGAGCAAGCATTTTCCCGATGAGGGCACCATTCGGACGGTACTGGCTCTGGGGTCTCGCGCCCCGTCCGTGCACAACACCCAACCGTGGCGATGGCTCGTGGGTCACGAAAGCCTGCATCTTTACTCTGATGATGACCGGCAACTGCCGAACACCGATCCCGATGGCCGCGACCTGATTTTGAGCTGTGGTGCGGTGCTCAATCACTGCGTCGTCGCTTTCGCGGCGGTGGGGTGGCAGGCCAAGGTGACCCGATTCCCTAACCCGGCCGAACCCAGTCACCTTGCCGCGATCGAATTGTCGCGCTCCACTGCGGATCCCGTTGATATCGCGCTCGCCGCGGCGATACCGCGGCGGCGAACCGACCGGCGCCACTACAATTCCTGGCCGGTACCCGTAGGCGACATCGGGCTGATGGCCGCCCGGGCTGCCCGCAATGGAGTGATGCTATGCCAAGTCGAAGACACCGATAAACTGCACGAGATCGTGACCCAATCGGTCTGGGATCACATGAATCACGATTACCTTACCGAGCTCGCCGCGTGGAGCGGCCGCCACGCGTCGGTGACCGGAGTTCCGGCGCGGAATACGCCACAATCCGATCCCACCGCAAAAATTCCGGGCCGCCTGTTCGCCGGCCCTGCGCTGATGATGCCACCGGGATCGTCTGCTGCCGAAGACAACGCGGTGCTGCTTGCGCTTGGGACCCGCAGCGACGACAGGCTGGCCCGGCTACGAGCCGGCGAGGCCACCAGCATCGTCTTGTTGACCGCGACATCGATGGGCCTGGCCAGTTGCCCGGTCACCGAACCCTTGGAAGTTGCCGACACACGGGAGGCGGTGCGCACCGAGATCTTCGGCGCCTGCAGCTATCCGCAGATGTTGCTTCGGGTCGGCTGGTCGCCGATCAACGCCGACCCACTCCCGTCGACGCCGCGACGCGAACTCTCCGATTTCGTCGAATGGGTGGTCGACCGCGAACCCATCACGGCAAAGTAGTTTGCGCTCTGCGCAGGACTTCGGATGACGGAGTGGTGGACACCGGCGATATCAGTGAGGCGTCGTAGCCATTGGGGCTCAGGGGAGTTGTGATGGAGACCTTCATGTTAGATCCACGTTGCTGGCGGATCGCCCGCGTCTTCGGTCGCAATCCGCTGCTCCGTCGCGCCGATCGAATCGAAGCCGTGGTGGTGTTGATCGCACTCGTCGTCTCGCTGGTCGCGCTCCCCGTAGCCGGTGTCGCAGGCACCGTGGTTTACGGGGCGCGTCACAGTCAGTACGTGCGGGAAGCGAGCCAGCGACATGCGGTAGTGGCAACGGTCACCGCCACCGGAATCGATAGTGTGGATCATTCTGTCGTACAAGCGAGTTGGCCGGTCGCAGGCGGCGACCGCAATGGCTTGATCGGTCTCATCACCGCAACCAAAGTGGGTCAGCACGTCCGAATCTGGATCGACGACGGTGGTAATCCGGTGGACCCGCCAACTCCGGCTTGGCGAGCGCTGACCGGCGCGCTGGGAACCTCCCTGACGATAGTGCTGGCGCTGGGTCTCGCCACGGCGTCATTTGTCACCGGCATCCGTTCGCGGCTCGATCGCGCACGCGACGCTCAGTGGGAACACGAGATCAGGAGCCTCCAGGACGATGGCGGCCGGGCAAACCAGCGTTGACATCTTTCTGGACATAAACGTCTATGCACAGCTGCGGGTCGAGCGGATGATGGGTCAATGAGCGGAAACGCCGACAACCCCGGTACCGCGATGTTGAACGCCGCTGGCCTGCAACGCCTTGTCGAGGTGCTGATCGAACGAGGTTACCGCGTGGTCGGTCCGACCCTGCGGGACAACGCAATCGTGCTGGCCGAACTCGACTCGGCGGACGATCTGCCCCGGGGGTGGGGCGTCGATGTGGGTCCGGGGCACTACCGGGTCCGCCGTCGCGACGACGACGCGGCGTTCGGACACTCGGCTGGTCCGCAGTCCTGGAAGCAATTTCTCCACCCACCACGGCAGCGCTTGTGGTCCGGTACCCGGGACGGGCCGGGCGAAGCGGAATCCGAAGAAGACACCCCCCGGTACGCATTCCTGGGAGTGCGTGGGTGTGACCTGGCAGCGATTGCCACGCTCGACCGCGTACTGGGGCGTTCTTCCTATCCCGACGGGTCGTTTGTCGCCCGTCGTCGACAAGCGTTCGTGATCGCGGTGAACTGCACGGAACCGGGTGGACTCTGCTTCTGCACATCGATGGGCACCGGACCCGCGGTCGGCCCGGGCTACGACCTGGCCCTCACGGAACGCCTTGCGGGCGACACGCCCTCGTACCTCGTCGACGTGGGCAGTCCGGAGGGCGCCGACGTGCTCGCGGGTATCCCGCATCGTGTCGCCGGTGGCAACGAAATCGATGCGGCGCGTGCCGATGTCGAGGCCGCTTCACATCGAATGGGCCGCCAGATGCCGCAGGCGGATTTGCGGGACTTGCTCGTCCGCTCTCGCGAGTCCCCGCAATGGGATGAGGTGGCCAGTCGCTGCCTGACGTGCGGTAACTGCACAATGGTGTGCCCCACGTGTTTTTGCACCAGCACCGAAGACGTCAGCGATCTCACCGGCGAGCACGCCGAGCGCTGGCGCCACTGGGCGTCGTGTTTCGAGTTCGATTTCACCTACATTCACGGCGGGGGCAGTGTTCGCCAGTCGGGCGCATCGCGCTATCGGCATTGGCTGACCCACAAATTGGGCACCTGGCACGATCAGTTCGGCATGTCGGGCTGTGTCGGCTGTGGGCGATGCATTGCGTGGTGCCCCACCGGTATTGACATCACTGCAGAGATGAACAAGATGGCCGGCGATGATTGACGGGGCGAACGGCACCGCTCTGGCGTCGGCCATGGCGCCGGTCCCGTATCGCGTAGGCACCCGGGAGGTGGAGAGTCCGGATTCAGTCACGTTGACCCTGGTCCCGGTGGGTGAAGCGCTACGGTCTCCGCAACCCGGGGAATTCATGATGCTCTACGCGTTCGGGGTGGGCGAAGTCGCGATTTCGATCAGCGGCGATCCCACCGTCACTGACGGGTCGATCACCCACACGGTTCGCGCGGTCGGCGCCGTCAGCCGAGCCCTACACGACGCCGGGCCGGGAACCGTTGTCGGGGTGCGGGGCCCGTTCGGCACCACATGGGGGTTGGACGAAGCAGGCGATCGCGATTTGATCATGGTCGCCGGCGGCGTCGGCTTGTGTCCATTGCGGCCGGCAGTGCTCGGCGCGTTGGCGCGGCGGGCGCGCTACGGCAGGATCACGCTCATAGTCGGCGCGCGGTCCCGGGCCGACTTCGTGTTCGCCGCCCAGCTGGAGAAGTGGGCCGAAGAACCGCAGATCGATTTGCATTTGATCGTCGATGCCGCGACACCCGGCTGGACCGGCGAGGTCGGGTTGGTCACCGCCCCGTTGAGCCGACTGGAACTGAATGCCGATCGCACCACGGCGTTCCTGTGCGGCCCGGAGCCGATGCTGCGCTTCGGTGCGGAGGCCCTGCTCGCGAAAGGCCTAGCGGCGCAGGATATTCGCGTGTCATTGGAACGCAACATGCAATGTGGAATTGGTTGGTGCGGGCACTGTCAGCTGGGGCCGCTGCTGTTGTGCCGCGACGGACCCGTGGTCGGTTACGACATTGCCGGCCCCCTGCTGCAGGTCAAGGAGCTCTAAATGCGCAGACCCACGCTGGCAGTGTGGAAGTTCGCCTCCTGCGACGGTTGTCAGCTGACCCTGCTGGACTGCGAGGACGAGTTGCTTACCCTGGCTGACCAGGTCGAGATCGCCACCTTCGCCGAAGCTTCGAGCGCAACCGTCAGCGGGCCTTACGACGTGTCCCTGGTCGAAGGTTCGATCACCACCGGCCGCGATGCGCAGCGGATTCACGAGATTCGGGACCAATCGAAGGTGCTGGTCACCATCGGCGCATGTGCAACGGCAGGGGGAGTGCAGGCGCTGCGCAACTTTGCCGACATCGCCGAGTTCACGTCCGTCGTGTACGCGAAGCCCGAATACATCGATACGTTGGCCACCTCTACGCCGGCGTCGGAGCACGTCACGGTCGACTACCAGCTGCCCGGATGCCCGATAGACCGTGGACAGCTGCTCGATACCCTTGCGGCGCTTCTCATTGGCCGCAAACCACGGCTGCCGGCCAAGACGGTGTGTACGGAATGCAAACTCCGCGGGGTGACGTGCGTTCTGGTTGCCGACGGGATCCCGTGTCTGGGGCCTGTCACCCACGCGGGCTGCGGAGCCCTCTGTCCGCGCCATCACCGCGGGTGCTACGGCTGCTTCGGCCCGTCGGCGATCCCGCGGACGGCGACGCTGATCCCGCTGCTGCGCCGTGATGGAATGTCCGACGGCGATGTCGACCGGGTGTTCTCGACGTTCAATGTCGTACCGTTTTCCGCCGAGCGTGACAAGCAATGACGCCGGACGCTCGCACACTGAGCGTCGGCGCGCTCACTCGGGTGGAAGGTGAAGGCGCACTGCACATCATCTTCAGGGACGAGGTGCTACACAGCGTTCAACTCAACATCTATGAGCCGCCGAGATTTTTCGAAGCCTTCCTGCGCGGCCGTGCATACACCGAGCCCCCGGACCTGACCGCGCGTGTCTGCGGAATATGCCCCGTTGCCTATCAGATCAGCGCCTGCAACGCGATCGAAGAAGCCTGCGGCGTTCATGTCGACGACGACCTGATTGCGCTGCGGCGGCTGCTGTATTGCGGTGAATGGATCAACAGTCACGCGCTGCACATTTATCTGCTGCACGCACCGGATTTCCTCGGCTACGCCGACATCATCGGCATGGCGCGCGATCATGCCGCGGCCGTGGAGCGTGGGCTGGCGCTGAAGAAGGCCGGCAACCGTTTGATGGAGTTCGTTGGTGGGCGGGCGATACATCCCGTCAACGTGCGCCTGGGCGGCTTCTATTCGGTGCCAACCAAACGGGATTTCACGCCGCTCGTCGAGCAACTGCGCATCGCGCTGGACAACGCGCTGGCTACGGTCGAGTGGGTTTCGGGATTCGAGTTTCCCGATCTCGAGCTTGACCATGAGTTCTTGGCGCTCACGGCGTCGGGCCGTTATCCCATCGAGAACGGCGAAATCGCGCGCAGTGCCGGCCCGGCGTTTCCGCCCGCCGAGTTCACCAGCCACGTCGCTGAGTCGCAGGTACCGTATTCGACCGCGTTGCATGCGACGCTGGACGGCGGCCGCTATTTGACCGGGCCGCTGGCGCGCTATTCGTTGAACTCGTCGACGCTGTCGCCCAGCGCTGCTCAGGCTGCGACGAGCGCCGGATTATCGACCGAATGTCGAAATCCGTTCCGGAGCATTATTGTTCGCGCCGTAGAAGTCGTCTATGCGATCGAAGAGGCGTTGCGGATCATCGAGGAGTATCAGCGTCCGTCACGCCCATGGGTCGACGTCCCGGCGCGCCCGGGCGTAGGACACGGCGTCAGCGAGGCACCGCGTGGCCTGCTGTATCACCGCTACCGGATCGACGACGATGGGCTGGTGGCGGCGGCCACCATCATTCCGCCCACCTCTCAGAATCAAGCGGCGATCGAGGCGGATCTGGCTCGCGTTGTTACGGACAATCTGTCTCTCGATGATGCCGCGCTGACCGCCCTGTGCGAAAAGACGATTCGCAGTTACGATCCGTGCATCTCGTGCTCGGCACACTTCTTGCGGCTGACGGTGCGGCGAGAATGACGGGCGAACCCGGAGGGGTCGTCATCATCGGCCTCGGAAATGACCTCCGGCGCGATGACGGAGTAGGCGTTGCCGCTGCGGCCGCACTCGATGCCCTCGCGATTCCGAACGTTGGTGTGAAAACCGGAATCGCGGACCCGATGAGTCTTCTCGAGGCGTGGACGGGTGCCGGGCTGACCGTGATCATCGACGCTGCGATCGTTGACCCGTCAACGCCCGGCCGCATCCGTCGCTGCGATTTGGCCGATGTGGCCACGCAACCCGAAGGATTGAGCTCGCACAGCCTCGATATCGGCCGAACGTACGCGCTGGGGCAAGCGCTTGGGCGTGTGCCCGGCGAGGTTGTGGTGTTCACTGTCGAGGTTCCGGATACTGGCCATGGCATCGGGATGACTCCGCAGGTCGCACGTGCCGTGCCGGGGGTGGTCGATATGGTGACAGCCGAGATCAACCACGCGCTGCCGGCGGGATGATCCCGGTTTCCCGCGCCGACTTCGGACGATTTATCTGCTGGCCACAGTTCGGACAGAATCGTTCCGCGGGGTGATGCTCAGCCCCACAATGCGCGCAGAAGTGAGTTTCGTCATCGTCCGACTGCTGGCCCGGTATCAGGCGAAGCGACTGTACGCCGCTAGTGTCGTCCGTGACGTAGTACGCCGATGTCTGCCCGGCAGGTGTAACCGCTTGTGTATCAGCCGATTCTGCGCTGACAGCGCCGAAGGCGGGCGGAGCGCCCGGGGCGGGTGCCATCTTGGACGTGGCGGCTGAGGTAACGGGCGCCCGATGCATCCTGAGGATCAGGAAGGTCAGGCCGGCGCTCGCGCCGACCACCGATACAAAGCTGATCACGATGTACCACAACAGAACTGCGCCGCTGAGCCGTGACGTATCTCCGTACTGCTGGCGCAGATTGACCGCGCTGGACTTGAGATCGTCCAGGGCGGGGTAGCCGGGGGACAGCGCCAGCGCCTGGTCGAATTCGCCGATCGCCTCGGTGTAGCGACCTGCATAGAAGTTCCTCAGCCCTTTTCGATATGACAGGTCAGCGGGCCCGAGCATCGGCTTGACGCCCTTAGCGGCCAACAGTGCGGCCAGGCCGTCGGCAGGTGCAATGAAGTTGAATGACTGCGTTTCACCGGCGGGGGCGAAGCTGTTCACGCCAACCACCTTGCCGTTGAGCCCGATTGTGGGGCCACCGCTCATGCCCTCCGTCATTGCGGCGTCGATCTCGTACTCGGGACTCGGTCCCACGATCGACTTCTTGCTGACCTGGCCGCTCTTGTAAGTCGGGTCTAGCGAAGGGCCGGTGATGTTTTGGGTACTTTCGGGGAAACCCACCGCGAGAATGGACGTACCGATGGTGACGTCGGCGTCGGTTCCGAGTTCGGAGGACGGCAGGTTGCGCTGGGCTACCTTGAGGACAGCAACGTCGCCCTCCCCGAGGGGACGGAAATCGACGACGCTGGCGGGCAGCTTCGCGGCGAGCTTGGTGCCCGTGCCGGACATCAGCTTGAAACTCACGTGCGGACCTTGCCCGGCCGCGTCACCTTCCACTATCGCGTTCTTTTGAAGCCATTCGAAGGCCGCTGCGGGTTCGTGCGACTCGGGGGCATCCGGGTACTGACTTCGGTATTCGCTGGCGGCCCGCTTGAGTATGAGTAGCTTGGCGCTCGCCGGATCGACACAGTGGCCTGCGGTCGCCACCCATCCATCGGGATTGACGACGAAAGCCGTGCAGTCCCAGGTGGCCAGGAAAGGCATGCTGGACCCGCGGCCGAATTGAGACAGGATCTCGCCATTGGGCAGCCGCACCAGTCCATACCCTTCACCGGCGAGATACATGACTGATGGCCGTATCAGGGCCGCGGCCCGTTCCTCCGGTTTGGCTTGCTGACGCCCGCCGTCGGCGAACGCCATACCCGGCGGCACGGCTGACAGCATCAGCGCGGTCACAAACAAAACCACCAGCCCTCGAAACCAACGGGCGAATCCAGGCACGACTCCCGCCGTACGTCGGCGAGAGCCGGGTTTTTGGGCCCGCTCCGCATCCGATACGCGGTGGGCCAATGGACAAGCCGTTGATCCATTCATGGCCGGCGCTGCCCGATCTCGCCCTGCGCCCCACGCGACTGCTCAGCCACGGCGGCTCCCTTCGGTCGGGGAAGTGTCGCATTGACAACATCCATTTGAGCGGTTTGCCGGATCGGTTGATAGGGACCGAAGTCCCGACCGGAGAGGACCTCCGTTCGTTATGTTCCGCACAGGCCCACAGAAGACGCATCGAAGCCGTCGACCTTTTACCGGTTGGGAAGCCGAGCTACGGGTGCCGAAAGATGTCCCCGTGTGGGCCGGAATCATCTGTCTGGCAGTCATCTTCATCCGATCGCCCGAGCGCGACTCGCGATGCCGCAAATCGTGGTGATAATGCGAGGCGTCGAAAAATTGGTTCGGTGACCTACGGCACTAGCGCGTCCGGTCGAGCGTGTGCAGAGATTAGGTGTACCCCACAAAGGAGGAGCCGATGATTGAGGTATTGCCCGACATGCCGCAGGGAGTGACCGGTATCCGTGTCTCGGGCCGGCTGCGCGGTGACGAACTGCGTGACGTCAGACCCGCCATCGAGGAGTCGCTGAAAACCGGCGAGATCAGAATCGTGGAGGTCATCGATTCCGATTACGAGGGCTTCGGGCCGGGCGGCCTGGTCGAGGATCTCAAGCTGGGCCTGGGCACTGTCTTACCGCACCATTCGGCGTTCCGGCGAATCGCGGTCGTATCCGACAAGGAATGGATCGCGCATACGCTGCATGCGCTGGCGTGGATGGTCCCCGGCGAGCTCGCCGTGTTCGGGCTCGACGACCTCGAGCGGGCCAAACAGTGGGCTGCCGGTGCAGGACCGTCCTCCTGAGTCAGCCGAAAACCTCGGCGCGCCAGAGGATCTTCGGCCATGCAAGGCGGTGACGTGATGCCTTCCGCCTGGCGATACACGTGCATGATTCGACCGAAGTAGGAAAGGAAAAGCGCATGAAGGCAAAAGTCGGTGACTGGCTGGTGATCAAGGGCACTACGGTCGAGCAACACGACCAGCGGGGACTGATCACCGAAGTTCACTCATCAGATGGTGCACCACCGTATGTGGTGCGATGGCTCGCCAACGGCCACGAGGCTACCGTCTTTCCGGGCCCGGACGCCATCGTCGTTACCGCCGCAGAACAGGCGAACGCCGACAAGCGCGCCCAAGATCGTTTCGGTGCGATACAAGCAGTTATCTCCCGTAAGGGCAGGTTCGCCGATTAGGGCACGCCGGCCATGAATGGCAACGAGGTGGCCCGGGCTCTTGCGGATTTGGCGGATCAGTTGTTCGCCATGACATCAGCAGATATAGAAGCCGGCACGCACGAGCAGGTCGCAGGCCGGCACCGCTGAATATGGTTGAAAAGCGTAACCGTACCCTCGCTGGCGATGACTTTCGGCTCTACAACATGGATTTGGGAAAGCGTAGCAATGAATCATGAGACAGCGAGCTGATTTACCCTCCGTTCTCGACGTCGAAGTGACGACGCGTGGCCAGCTGGAAGATGCCGTGGACTATGCCCGGGCAAAGATCGGCGAGCTTGGCCCGCTTACCCACAAACCAGTGTTGCGTGCCGTCGTCAAATTGAGCGAGCACACCGATCGGGCTGTGCCCCGTCGGGTGATCGCGCAGGCGAACCTCGACGTCAATGGGCGACTGATCCGTGCTCAGGTGGAAGCTACCACCGCACGGGAGGCAATCGATCTCCTGCAGGCACGTCTGCGCCACCGCCTGGAGCGCGGCGCCGAACACTGGGAGGCCAAGCGAGGTGGCATTCCGAGGGCCGACGGAGGTGAATGGCGGCACGAATCCGAGACCTACGATCGGCCGAAGTATTTTCCCCGGCCCGAGGGCGAACGCCGAATCATGCGGCATAAGTCCTACAGCCTGCCGACCTGCACGGTCGAGGAAGCAGCGTTGGAGATGGAGTCGCTCGACTACGACTTTCACCTCTTCACGGAAACGGGGACGAAGCAGGATAGCGTGCTGTATTTCGGTAAGGCCGGGGAATACCGTCTCGCACAAGTCAATCCGGAACATGCGGATGAGCTGGCGCCATTCGAGCTGCCGCTGACCATCAGCGCGCAGCGGGCTCCCGCGCTCAGCGTCGCGCAGGCAGTCGAGCGATTAGGACTGCTCGGCCTGCCGTTCCTGTTTTTCCTCGACACCTCGCGGGGCCGTGGCAGCGTGCTGTACGACCGCTACGACGGGCACTACGGCCTCATCACGCCGGCGCGCTGAGCGAGTCGCCGTCGCTTGTTCTTTTCGGCCGCTCCGCATGACTTCACCGTGCGATTCACGGCGCAGTCAGAGACTTTTCGCTTCCGGAGTCGTAGAGGGCCGACAGCCGGTCCGAGAACCTTTCGATGACCACTTTGCGCCGCAGCTTCATACTCGGGGTCAGGTCGCCGGCTTCGATAGAAAGTTCGCGGTCGGCGATCGCGAAGTCTTTGATCTGTTCCCACCGGTTCAGTTCCGAGTTCAGCACGTCGAGGTATCCAGCGATCATCGCGTGAGTCTTCTCGTCGCGGGCGATCTCGGCGAAGGACTTGCCCGCGAGGCCGTTCTTGCCGGCCCACTCGGTAATCGCCTCGGCGTCAAGGCCGATCAGCGCCACGCAGTACGGCTTGCCCTCCCCGTAGACGAGGAATTCGCTCACATACGGACAAAGGCCCTTGAATCTCGCGTCGATCGCCGACGGCGCCACGTACTTGCCTTGCGACGTTTTGAACATGTCCTTTTTGCGGTCGGTGATTCGCAGAAAGCCGTCGGCGTCGATTTCCCCGACGTCGCCGGTGCGGAACCATCCGTCCGGGGCGAGTGCCTCGGCGGTGGCGTCGGGCAGATCGTGATAAGCGGTCATCAAACCCGGCCCCCTGAGCAAGATTTCGCCGTCGTCGGCGATCTTGGCCTCGGTGGCCGGAAACGGCCGGCCGACCGTTCCGAATCGGTAGGCGTTGGGGCGGTTGATGAATGACGCGGCGGCCGTCTCGGTCAGACCGTAGCCCTCGAGCACGACGATGCCGACGGCGTCGAACCACTGCGCGACATCGCGGTCGAGGGCGGCGGCCGCGGACACGAAGAACCGTAACCGCCCGCCGAATCGCTCCCGGATGGTGGAAAAGACCAACCGGTCGGCCACCCGGTAGGCCAGCGATGATGCCCACGAGGGCTGCTTCCCCGCTTGTCGGGCCGCCGAGACCTTCAGGCCCACCGCGATCGACCAGTCGAACATCTTCTTGCGGAACCCGCCCTGCTCGGCGACCATCTCCTGGACGCGAGCGTGGGCTTTCTCGAATATGCGTGGCGCAGCACCCATGATGGTGGGACGCAAGGTCGCGAGGTTGTCGACGATCCTTTCTACCCGGCCATCGATGGCGGTGGGGAAGCCGATCTGCAGCGGCAGCGCCAGCATGACCTTGCCGAAGGCGTGCGCCAACGGCAGCCACAAGAAGTTCAGGTCCTCGGGGCCGAGGATGCCGAGCGCGTCAATGGCCGCCGCGGTATACGTCCACGCACCGTGGGTCAGCCGTACGCCCTTCGGGCGTCCGGTGGTACCGGAGGTGTAGATCAGGCTGGCGAGCTGCTCAGGACCGACGGCCGCGACACGCTTCGTGACGGCATCGGGTGAGTCGGCGAGCAATTGCTTGCCCAGTCGTTCGAGTTCACCAAGGGTGATCACCCAGTCGCCGTCACCGTTGCCGTCGATCATCACCACCTTGGCCACGTCCGGCAGCTCGGCCCGGTGTGCGAGCAGTTTGTCGAGCTGGGTCCGGTTCTCGGCGACCACCACGCGGCTTCCCGAATTCGCGAGGATGTATGCGGTGTCGCGGTCGTTGGTCGTCGGGTAGACCGTAGTGGTGGCCGCGCCGGCGCACATCACGGCGAAGTCGACGAGTACCCACTCGTAGCGCGTCGACGAAACGAGGGCGATCCGATCCTCCGGTGCGATCCCCAGCGCGATCAGACCACCGGCGATCGCGCAGACACGTTCGTCGACCTGCTGCCAGGTCACGCTCTCCCAGGTGTCGTCCTGCGGGTAACGAAAGGCCTCGGCGTTCGGAGTGGCAGCGACCCGGTTGAGGAACATGCGGGCCACCGACGGCGCGCGATTCTCGATCTTGGCGAAGTCTGGTTTCTCGGTCGGAATGCGAAGTGCCTTCATGGTGTCAATCCGTGGGTGCCGAATCGGGGTCCGCTCGTGCGGGCATGTGTTGGTGCATCGATCGTGCCGCTTTCCGCAGGCCGAGCGTAGGGGCGAAAGTCACGCGGAGATCGGCGAACGTCCCTGCGTTCGACCGCCGCGACCACAAGTGACCAAGGCCCCGGCCGGTTGTGTCTTTGCGCCCTTACCGGAGGGACGACAGCGCGTGCAGCATCGGAGTGTAGTCGCCGGGATCGCCGAAAAGAGTTGAGCAATGAAGTCCCTCATCATCTGCACCTCCAAGTCGCACGGCAATACGCGCCTGGTGGCCGATCGGATGGCCGCGGTGCTGGACGCCGAGGTCGTCGCACCCGAGTCGGTCGACCCTGCAACGCTGCGCCAGTACGACCTGATCGGCTTCGGGTCCGGCATCTATTACATGAGCGTGGACGCGAGGCTGCAGAACCTGATTCGCCACTTACCCGCCGTCGACCACATCCGGGCGTTTACTTTTTTCACCAGTGGGGCGCGCGAGGTTCCCTTGTTGAGGTACAACAAGCTGGTTCGGAAACGCCTCGAAGCGAAGGGCTTTGAGGTAATCGGCTCATTTTCGTGCCGCGGGTTTGACACGGTGGGGCCGTTCGGGTTCATCGGCGGCATCAACCGGGGGCGGCCCGACGACCACGATCTTGAACGAGCCGCGGCGTTCGCGCGACGCCTCCGCAAGCGGGTTGAGGACAACCCCGGTCCGTCAAAGGGCTTTCGTGACTCCGGCCGGGCCGGAACATCTTTGAACGCCTGATATGAGGTCCTGACACCCTTCTGGGTGGTGAGTCGGGCCGGTACACGACGGCTGACCTAACGGAGGATTGCATCCATCGTGCGCTGACGGCATCGCGGATGCAGAACTCGCCATATGGCGTGGCGACCCGAGGGCGTGGCGTCCTCGGGTCGCCCGGATTTCCGGTGGTCGATTCACGCGGCCCGCGGCAGATCCGGGGTTGCAGCCGCAGCCTGACGCGCCGGCCGGCTTGGTGCCGGAGCCCAGCCCACATAGGTTAGATACAGTCCAATCAATCCCATGACGACCAGGCTGCTCATCCACCAGCCCGTTCCGCTCACCGCTGAGTTGGCCGCCGAGATGTAGGTGTGGGGAAAGGCCATCAGGAATAACCCCTTGAGCGCTGTCAACCAACCGAGCACAGAGACGATGACCGCTGCGGTGCCGCGCCAGGATTGGTGCAGCGCGACGACGACCAAACCGCTCAGCAGGACGAACGCTCCACTCACCCAGGGCCACGCCGAGTTCGCGTCGAATTGCGAAAGCAACGTCCGCATGTCGGAGGCGCGTCCCGCTGCAGTGGCGGTGACAATCACGAGGAACGGGCCGATCACGCGGGCGAACATGCGTGTCCGGCCTTGGGATTGTTGTGAAGAATTCATAGCTGGACCTCCGTCTGGAGTTCGATATCCTTCAGATGACAGTGCATCACTGTCATCTCTGGGATGGATTGAATCCCATGAACTAATCCGATCCGTCGACCGCAGTCGCGCAATAGGGACCGAAGTCCCAGGTATTCGGGGTATTCGTCCACTGCACAGCACCACACGACCAGATCGCCGTTGTCGTGCCGCGGAACGCCGACGGCCTACGGTGCCCAGGGCCGCAGGTTCACGACGGCGGAGATGACGAATGACCCGCCAGCTCAGGGACTTCGGTCCCTATCGACGCGGTGGCACGGAATGCTGGGATCAAACGGTACAGCTGAACGAACCAGGCCGCCCACACACCCAACACGAAGGCTGCGATGGCAGAGAACCACGTTCACGAACGAGGGGCGATGACCCAGCCGCACGCGACTTTGTCGGTCGTGGTGGGCATTGACGGGTCAGATGCGGCCATCGCGGCGGCGTTATGGGCCACCGACGAGGCCATCGTCCGAGATGTGCCGCTGCGGCTGATCCACGCCGCCGACTCCACCACAACCCCGTCCGGGCCGGGCGAAGATTTTAGGCGCCATCTCGCCCGCGCCGAACCGCTGCTGCGCGCCGCCGAAGCGGCGGTCGCCGCCACCGGCAAGACCGTCAAAGTCGAAACCGGTGTTGTTACCGCGGGACCACGGGCTGGCCTGATCAGCGAATCACACACAGCCCAGATGGTGTGCGTTGGCTCACTTGGCATCCCACGCGTCGGCCATGTGCTGGGATCCACCGCCGCCGCGCTGGCCAACACCGCGTTTTGTCCGGTGGCCATCATCCGTCCCGAGCCCACAACGTCGGCACCCGAGGGGGGTTGGATCGCTGTCAGCGTCGACGGCTCCCCGGACAGCGACGTGATCCTTGAAACAGGGTTCTGTGAAGCCAGGTTGCGCGACGCCCCGCTGTTGGCGCTCGGAGTCGGCGCGGCCGCCGTGGGCGGCGACCGGCTGCAGCGCCGCCTCGATCCTTGGCGTCCCCGATTCCCGCAGGTGCAGGTGCAGGCCGTCCCCGCGCTCGGCGGTGTCGCCGAATTCATCGTCGGTAGCGCAGAACCCGTTCAGTTGGCCGTCATCGGTAGTGGCCAGGTCGCCCCACTGACGCGGTTCGATCCCGATGCGGCCGCATCGGTCGCCGATTTGTGCTCGCTGCTGGTAGTGCGGAGCTAACTGGTAGTGCGGAGCTAAACCGCGCTGAGCGGCCTAGACGCGCAGAAGAGCGCGTGGGCCCCCGCGCGATCACCGGAAGCTACATGCAGGGAAGAGTCGGCCTGCTTGGCCGCTACTCTTGGTCGTCGATGGCGTAAACCTCGTCGTCGATGATGTGAATCGCGGCTTCCTCGGCCGATGCTGCGCCTCCGCTGATACCGACGTCCTCGGCGACCAACTCTGCCTCGGTGTCTTCGCCAAATCCCTGGCCCGGCGCCACAAGCCGGCCGGCTCGCGCCCGGCCAACCTCGCGTCGCTGGGGGAATTCGGCTTCGCGCTCGGCTTCATCGGAACGTTGCCGCTCGGATTCATCGAGCAGGACATCGATTCGCGCGGCCGGATCCGGCTCTTCCTCCGCGAGCATTTGGTTCATTGTTTCGGAGGGCTCAAACGCACCAGGCCCATACGGTCGCTGGGGTGGTGAGTAGCCCTCGTCGAGCATGTCGTCTGTACCGCGGTCGATGAGGGTGTCCGCCGGCTGAAGTTGATTGTCGTCCTCGACGCTGTATTCGCCTGCGGCAGGGCCGGCCTCATGGTGAGTGCTCATGATGGTGTGCTCCTGAGTCGTGGCGGTGCCGCCGCATTTTCCGCGTGCGCAGTCCAACCATAAAGATGACGATGTCGTCCGGCTAGGGCCGTTCGTCCCTTTGAGTCGACGACAGTGGACCGACGAAGAGCTGTGCGATTCGCGCCAAGGCGAGCTGTTCGGCCAGATTGCGCCGGGTCGGGGCGATCGCACCTTGGCCACGTTGCTGCTCAACGGTTTTGACTGTTCCTCACGTTGCGGTCAGTCGCTGCCGGCCGATACTGCTGTCGGAGAACGTGCCGGCTCGTGAGCCGATTTCGGCACGACGTTTTCTCAATGGCGTTAACTGACCTTGGAAGACGCGGACAATGATGTCCGTGAAAGTGAGGCTAGGGAAGGGAGAAGCCATGGCCGCCGACCCGCAGTGCGCCCGCTGCAAGCAGCCCATCGGACCGGGATGGCTTTACCTGGTTGCGCATCGCCGTGGCCAGGCCGAGACACTCGACGACGAGGCGGTGCTGATTCACGTGCCCGACGAATGCCCGCGGCCGGGAGAGCACGTTCCTCCGAGCTAGGTGACTGCGGTCTCCTGATATCGACTACGGCCCCACAACGTTTCGTCGTTGCTCTAGGGATTTGCTGTCCCAGCGACTCGGCTGAGGGGATCGACGAACCAGTCGGCGCCGCAAAGGACTTTCGTGACTCTGGTTGGGCCGTAAGGCCCTAATGGGCGGCCGCCAGCAGCGTTAACGTGCCCTCATGGCCGCTATCCCCGCCGGTAACGACCGGCAGCGTCCGGGGCCCCGTAATTGGGTTGACGTGGCTGCCAGTGGCGTGGGCGGCGCTATCAAGCCGTTCACGCACACCGGTCAGTACATCGCCGAGTCGTGGCGCGATTACCGTGGTCGTGGGTCGGACGAACTGCCGATCGCCCGGCCCACCGTCGCGCTGGCTGCACAGGCATTCCGCGATGAGGTCGTCCTCATGGGCTTGAAGGCGCGCCGCCCGGTCACTCGACCTGAGGCGTTCGATCACATCACCGACGAAGTGGTCGCGGGGCTCAAGTTCTACGGCGGTCGAGGGTGGCTGGAAGCGCCCACCGAATTTTTTGCCGAACCTCCCTTTCTTTCAGACGTCACTGTTCGCCAGGTCAAGGGATCCAGACGTTCCTTCTATCGCCTCTCCTATGACAGTGGGTACCTGCCGCATCCCGGCGAACCTGGTGGGCGTCGGTGGCAAACCTACACAGGGAATAACCGTGAGTACGCACTTTTGCTGCGTCATCCAGAACCGCGTCCCTGGCTCGTGTGTGTGCATGGCACCGAGATGGGCCGGGCCGCACTGGATCTCGCGCTCTTTCGCTCCTGGAAGCTGCATGATGAGCTTGGATTGAACGTCGTCATGCCCGTCCTTCCGATGCACGGCCCGCGGGCCCATGGCCTTCCCAAGGGTCGGGTCTTTCCGGGAGAAAACCTTCTCGACGACGTGCATGCGACGGCTCAGGCGGTCTGGGATATCAGGCGACTGTTGTCCTGGATCCGCTTGCAGGAGCCGGACTCGCTCATCGGATTGAACAGTCTTTCGCTCGGCGGCTATATCGCCGCGCTGGTGTCCAGCCTTGAGAGCGGCCTGACCTGCGCGATCCTCGGCGTTCCGGTGGCAGACCTGGTGGGGCTGCTGGGTCATCATTCCGGCCTGAGTCACGACGACCCGCGACGTCGCACGATGAAGTTGGCCGAACCCATAGGGCGGATGGTGTCGCCGCTGTCGCTCACTCCACTTGTGCCCATGGAGGGGCGTTTCATCTATGCCGGCGTCGCTGACCGCGTCGTGCACCCACGCGAACAGGTGACCCGCCTGTGGGAACACTGGGGTAAGCCGGAGATCGTCTGGTACCCCGGCGGGCACACCGGGTTCTTCCGGTCGCAGCCAGTGCAGCGGTTCGTGTGGGCGGCTCTACGGCAGTCGGGACTCCTCAACGGACCAGCGGCACACCGCGACAAGTCCGCGTAGAGCCGAGGACAGGGTGAATCCGCTGAACCCACTGGATGCCGCGATGATGACCGCGGAGTTGGTGTCCAGCCCCATGCATGTCGGTGCCGTGCTGCTACTTTCACCGCCCGTGGATGCGGGGCCGGACTATGTCGACCGGTTGTATCGCGAAGCGCTCGCCGGTGACGACGCGATCGACCCGAGACTTCGCCGGTATCCACATCGGGGAGTTGATACCGGCGGCCTATGGGTCTGGCGCGATGTCGATACGGTCGACCTGAGTCGACATTACCAGCGCCGCACGGTGTCTGGAGGTCTTGACAAGTTCTGGCGGCTGATCGGCGAGCTGGATGCGGAGCGCCTCGACCGGTCACACCCGATGTGGATGTCGTATCTGATCGACGGCCTTGACGACGGCAGATTCGCCTTCTACGTGAAGGTGCACCACACTCTCATCGATGGTGTCGCCGGTTTCCAGATGATCGCCGACGTACTGACCAGCAACCCGAAGCGCCGGTCAATGCCACCTTTCCATGTGGACTGCGGCCGCGGATTCGCCCCGCCGATGTCATCGACCGGGTTGTTGCGTCGTGTGGTCGCGCCGATTCGGTCGATGGCCGAAGCAGCGGCGTCGAGCGCCGGCCTGATCGAGCGGGTCATCACCGGCGAGCTGTCGACGGCGATCGCAAGCCTGGTCAGGCACACGACCGTGCTGCCGCTGGGGGCGCCGTACACACGCTTCAATGGCCGTCTCGGGCCCATGCGAGCGGTCTGCGCGGGCAGCTGGGCGAAGAGCCGTATTCGGGCAGTGCAACTGGCCGCCGGGGTGAGCGGCAACGACGTGGTCAATGCCGTGCTGGCCTCCGTTCTGCGCCGGTGGCTGAGTGATCGCCAGGAACTGCCCAAGCAGTCGCTGGTGGCAATCTGTCCGATCACAGTCCGCGATCGGACTCACCCTCACACAGTAAATGAGGCTTATGGCAACAGGTTCGGGCTGTGGCTCTGCCCACTGGGCACCAATGTGGATGATCCGGTCGCGCGGCTGGCTCTGATCCATCGCTCGATGTCGGAAGGGAAAGACTGGGTGACAAAACGCGGATCGGCGGCATCGCTGCTGACAACGGCGGGAAGTATTGCCGCGACAGTCGTCTTCCCGATGCTGCCGTTGGCGCCGAAATTGCGAACCGGATACAACCTGCCGATTTCGCACGTTCCCGGGCCTCGCGACGAAATGTACTTCAACGGCGCCCACATCGAGGAGATATATCCGGTGTCAACCGTCTATGACGGTCAGACACTCAACATCACGACGTGCTCCTACGCCGACCGGATCGGAATCGGGTTCGTTGCGGGCGCCGACGTGATGGGTGACGTCGATGCCCTGATACCGCTGACCGAGCTGTACTTGACCGAACTGGAAACCGCCGTGGGCGTGCGCGGCTGATGCGATCAGCCGGGAGGCGCCTCATCGACACCCGGATACTCGGGACAGAGGGACTTTCGGCCGGCCGGACAGGGACTTTCGGCCGTTTTCGCTGCCCCACTGATGAGCGCGATCGGAGAACTCACCGGCTTCTTGACCCGCGAGTCCGATACCGCGCGGCGCACGCAGCCGCACGGACTTGCCGACGAAAACCTGGTCCGCACAACGACGCTGCATTGAACGCTGCACTGGTCCCCGGAAACCCCTGCGGGTGCGTCGGCCGGGCCAGATACCGTTCGGTTGGCCCGAGGTGCGGAGCCCATTGGCATGGCCGCAAGGACCATTGACCCTGTCGGAAAAGCGTGCGGTGCGAGCAGACTGGCGCCATGGGCAAGAAGACAGAACGTACCGCCGAAGCCGCCGTGTTGCTCGCGATCTTGTACGGAGCGCGGCGGTACTACCGCAATTGGGGTACGACGAAGTCCGAGTCCCGGATGCTGCTGCCGGGTGATGCGTTGGTAGCCGATCCGGCCATCCAGACCACGGAGGCCGTATACATTGACGCTCCCGTATCCGCGGTGTGGCCCTGGCTATTGCAGATGGGACAGGATCGCGGTGGGTTCTACGGTTGTGCCGGAATGAATCTGGACGGCCGCTGCGACGATGATTCCGAGCAGATCCACCCGCAATGGCAGCAACTGGAGGTGGGGGATCCGGTGCGGCTGGCGCCCGAGGGCTGGATGGGGTTGCCGGCCGGAGTGACGTTGACCGTTGCCGAGATCGTGCCCGAGAAATACCTGGTGCTCGATGCCACGCGGGAGGATCGGCGCTGGAATGCGGTGTGGTCGTTCCACCTCCAGCCCCACTGGGAGGACCGGGTCCGGCTACTCACCCGCACCAGGATCGGCTTGCGCCACCCCGGTGAGGTGTTCGTCATGGAACTCATCAGGCCGGCGATCGCCTTCGGCACTCGGGGTTTGTTGCTTGGAATCAAGCACCGGGCGGAGCGACTGGCCATCGCAGCACCTGCCGGCGCGCCGGCCGAGCAGTCACGGCCGGCGGATAATCTCCGTGATGCCGGCAACGGTCCCGGGCCCATTGGCCGCCGACGGGAGGTCCAACGGCCCTAGCGTCGGGATCAGCGTCGCCTTACTTTCGGCATCAGACGGGAATTTCACCCGGATCCGAGGAGGATGCGATGACCGCTGCGCGTGACATCATGAATTCCGGCGTGAGCTGCATGGGCGAGCACGAGACACTAAGCGCCGCAGCCCGACACATGCGTGAGCACGACATCGGCCGGCACCTGCCCAAGCATGCCGTTGTGCGGTTCGTCAAGGCGATTGGCTCGCCTGCGGCCATCGCCGGCTGATCGCGCCGGAGGGCGGTCTCGCTCGGCGATCAAGAACAGCACGGACGCGAAAACAGCTATCGGACATCAATTTCGGAGGTTACGACATGCGTGACGCCATTCCACTAGGGCGGATTGCCGGGTTCGAAGTCAAGGTCCACTGGAGCGTCATAGTGATCCTGTGGTTGTTCACCTGGAGCTTGGCTACCGCGTTGCCCGGCACCGTCAAGGGATATTCGCGGCCGAGTTATTGGTTGGCAGGCGCCTGTGGCGCGGTGGTCCTGCTGGCCTCGCTGTTGGCCCACGAGCTGGCGCACGCGGTTGTCGCCCGCCGTATGGGAGTCCGCGTGGGCGACGTGACGCTATGGCTGTTCGGCGGTGTGACGACGTTGCACGGGGAGGCGAAAACGCCGAAGGCGGACTTCCGGATCGCGGCGGCGGGCCCGGCGACCAGTCTTGCCCTGTCTGCGGGATTCGCCGCGCTTGCCGTCGTGCTTCCCGCCCTGGGGGTGGGAGCCATCGCGGTGAGCGTGACGTGGTGGCTTGCCGTCATCAACCTCATGCTGGGCGTGTTCAATCTGCTGCCCGGCGCGCCGCTGGATGGCGGTCGATTGGTGCGCGCTTATTTATGGCGCCGCTCCGGCGACAGCGTGCGCGCCGCGGTCGGGGCGGCGCGTGCCGGGCGGGTCGTCGCAATCATCCTGATCGTGTTGGGATTGGCAGAGTTCTTGGTGGGCGGCCTGGTCGGCGGCGTCTGGCTGGCGTTCATCGGCTGGTTCATCTTCGCCGGCGCGCGGGAGGAAGAGCTGCAAGTGACGACCCGTCAGGCCCTGGCCGGGGTGCGCGTCGCCGACGCGATGACCGCGAACCCGCGTTCCGCGCCCGGCTGGCTTACGGTGGAGGAATTCATCGAGCGCTATCTGCTGGGCGCCCCTCACTCGGCATACCCGGTCGCCGACCGGGACGGATCGATCGTGGGGCTGGTCACGCTCAGACAGCTGCGCGATGTTGCGCCCGACCGGCGCTCCACGACCAGCGTGCGTGAGATCGCGCTGCCGCTGGAGCGCGTGCCGACCGCGGCGCCTCCCGAACCTCTCAGCGCGCTCATCGAGCGGTTGGCCACGGCCGGTCACTGCAGCCGTGCGCTGGTCATCGATGGTGGCAGGGTGGTCGGCATCGTCACGCCAAGCGATCTCGCACGACTGATCGACGTTTACCGGCTCGCCCACCCGGGGACAGGCGGCAGTGCACACCCTCAAGTCACGGAAAAGAACTCCGGCGCTGTGTGATTCACAATCGGATCGATACCGGGCGTCAGCGCTCGGATATGGTCACAGGCGTCGTGCGACACTGAGATCGACTGGGTCGTCGTGCGGATGACCGATACCCCCGACGACGAGAACGTCGTCAAACACGCCGCCGGGGAGGCGAATCTGCGCGGAGCGCCGGTGCCCATCCTGGGAGGCCGACCGGAGGACCTCACCGAGCATGCGGATGGCGCCTTCGAAGTGCTTGTCGTCCGCTGACCTAGGTCTGCGACGCGCGGGCCACGATCACCGGCACCCGCGCCGTCTGGGCGACGCTTTCGCCGACCGAACCCACCAGCATGTCGGCAAAGCCGCCACGCCCTCGGCTGCCTACCACCACCAGTTGGGCCCCTTCGGAGCGCTGTACGAGCTGGCGTGCCGGCTTGTCGCGCACGACAATACGATCAACCCGCACGTCGGGATAGCGTTCCTGCCAGCCGGCCAAACGCTCGGCCAATACCTCTTCGGCCATCGACTCCGTTGCCGGCCAATCGATTCCGGGCCAATCCGAGGTATCGGCATCGGCCCACGCGTGCAATGCGTGCAAACCCACGTTCCTGCGCGAGGCCTCGTCGAAGGCCATCGCGGTCGCCAACTCGGAAGCCGCCGACCCATCGATGCCGACCAGAACCGGTGCTTGGCTCGGATGGGGTGTGGACGGGTCCTCGTCGTGGACTATCGCCACCGGGCAATACGCGTAGCGGAGCAATCCGGAGCTCACCGAGCCCATGGGCAGGCCGGCCGACCGGCCGGCTCCACCATGCCCCATGACCACCAACTCTGCGTCCTTGGACAAATCGACAAGAGTCGGGACAGCGGCCGAGGACAAAACTTGGGTGTGCACTTCGGCGGGCCCGCCGCGACGCGACGCCGTTTCCACGATCTTGTACGCGTCGTTGAGGAGCCGGCGTCCGCGATCCTGCTGCCAGCGGGCCAGGCCCGCGGGTAACCACACCCGTGGCCAGGTGGCGATTTCGGGCGAGATCGCGTGCACCAGCGTCAGCGCAACTTTGCGGAGTTCCGCGTCGTGCGCCGCCCATTGCACCGCCGCCTTGGCGGCGGGTGATTCGTCGACGCCGACGACGATTCCCAACGACGCGCTTCGCGATGACATGGCCGAACCCCCGGGTCGTAGGTGCACTATCGGGCCGGTGCCAAACCCGCCGGGCCGCCCGCGCATAACCGTATCGAGCGTGGCGGACGGCTGTATCTCGAGCGTCCGGCGATTGCAGTCCTACCTCATGCGGCGCGCGGGATATCTGGAGTCGAGGTTTTCGCCCCTGTCGACGGGTGAACCGGCGCGGGCTTCCAGCCGACGTAGGTCAGATACAGCCCCACCAGGCCGACGAACACGGTGACACCGACCCACAAGGCGGTCATGCGGACTGCGGCATCGGCGGCTCCCATGAAGGCATGCGGGAACGCCATGAGAAACAGCGCGCGCAGCGCGAAGACCCAGCCCACCACCGACACGATGATCGCCGCGGCGCCTCGCCAGTACTGGTGAAGCCCCACGATGACCAGGGCAGCCAACAGCAGGAAACCGCCTGTCACCCACGGCAATGCGGAGTTGGCTTCGAAAGCCGACAGCAGCTGTCGCATGTCCGATGCGCGGGCCACGGTTGTTGTCGCGAAGATGACGAAGAACGGGCCGAGCACCCGGGCGAACAGTCGGGTGCGAAGCTCCGGTTGTTCTGTAGTAGTCATTTGTCACACCTCCATTGGCGCGCCTGGCATCTCTATCGGTGACAGGCCGTTGTGCGTGAGATTCCATCTCACCTTCGATCTGAGCATTCGGCCGAGGCGCCCGCGAGGGACTGAAGTCCCACGCCATGGGGACGTTCGTCGTGAATCTGCCCCGCTTTACGGTTCGCCGACCGCACGATGACTTAGGGCCATCACCCAAGGACGAATGACCCTCGCCGACGCGTCGTCGCACTCCTACCGTCGAGATGATTGTTACGACCACCCAAAAAAGGTAGACCCGTGTCCGATCAGGCGTCCGCAGCATCACGGCAGCCTGCTGCGGTACCAACCCGGATGAGCGAAGTCAGGACGCACAGAAGTCACACGAACGGCGGTGGCGACCGGGGGGCCTCGATCGTGGCGCTCGATCCGGAGGAGGCCGCCGATCGCCTGCTGCGGGATCTGCGCAGTGACCGCGGTGGCCTGTCGACCCGTGAGGCGCAGCGACGGTTGCTGCAATACGGGCCGAATTCGCTGCGGCGCCGGCGGAGGCGCCGCTGGCCTGCCGAGTTGGCGCGCCAGTTCACCCACCCACTGGCGCTGTTGTTGTGGTTGGCGGCCGGGCTGTTGCTGATCGTCGGCTCGAACATCGTTGCCAGCGCGGTGGTGCTGATCATCGTGCTGAACGCGGCGTTCTCATTCGTTCAGGAGCTGCAGGCCGGACGGGCGGTGGAAGAACTCGCCAAATACCTGCCGCAGCGTGCCAGGGTGGAACGCGACGGTGCGAGCACCGAAGTCGATGCGTCCCAGCTGGTTCCCGGTGACATCGTGTTGATCGGAGAGGGTGACCGCATCGCCGCGGATGTCCGCCTGCTCGACGGTGCTGTCGACGTCGACATGTCGGCGTTGACGGGGGAGTCCGTGCCGGCGCTGCGTTCAGCGGCCATGGCGGACACGAATGTGCCGCTGCTGTCCGCGCATGAGTTGGTGTTCAGCGGCACCAGCTGCACCGGCGGCGAAGCGCGCGGAGTGGCATTCGCGACCGGCATGGCGACCGAGATCGGCCGCATCGCGGCGCTTTCCGAGCGCGTCAAAACAGATCCGAGCCCGCTGGAGCACCAGGTCCGTCGCGTCGCCTGGCTGATAGCCGCCGTCTCCGTGATGCTGGCGCTGTCATTCATCCCGGTGGCTACGCTGGTCGCGCACCTGACCCTGGTCAATTCGCTGGTGTTCGCGGCCGGCCTGCTGGCCGGGATGGTGCCAGAGGGTTTGCTGCCCGTGATCACGCTGGCACTCGCGGTGGCGGTACGACACTTGGCGGGCCGCGGCGCGCTCGTCAAGCGGCTCTCAGCGGTGGAGACGTTGGGTTCCACCGACGTGATCTGCACCGACAAAACGGGCACGCTGACCGAGAACCGGATGATTCCGGTCGCCGCGTGGGTGCCCGGGCAACGAGTTGAGCTCGGCGACAACACTTTTGCCGCTACCGCCGCCGCGAACCCCTCGGCTTTGCGGCCGTTGAGCCGTGCCGCCGCCAGCTGCAACAACGCGTCTCTGAACGACGGCGTCGACCCGACCGGGGACCCCACCGAGATCGCCATCTTGATGGCCGCGCGCGACTTGGGGGCAGACCCCGACCGGCACCGCCGAGAGGCGCAGCGCCACTGTCAATTTCACTTCGACCCCGAACTGAAGCTGATGTCGACCGTCGATCACATGCCCGACGGGCCGCCCGTGATGCACACCAAGGGCGCACCCGAAGCGGTGTTGGCGATATGCACTCACATCCTTGACATGGACGGCCACCCGGTGCCTCTGGACGCACCGGGACGTCACGCAGTCGAGGCAGCCGTCAACGCGTTCGCCGCCGAAGGGCTACGGGTGCTCGCCTTCGCGTCGCGTGAACTCGCCACCGACGAGCCGATACCGCAGCGCCGCAGCGACAACGAACGGGATCTGTGCTTCACCGGCTTGATCGCGATGCTGGATCCGCCCCGCGCGGGCGTCGCCGAGTCGGTCGCCCAGTGCCACACGGCGGGAATTCGCATCATCGTGATCACCGGCGATCACCCGCTCACTGCGAAGGCCATCGCTCAGCGGGTCGGCATTACCGGTGAGCACCCCACTGTGGTGACAGGTGATCAATTCGAGCAGCTCAGCGAGCCAGAACTCGCAGCGCTGATCCAGGACCACCCCGAGGTGATCTTCGCCCGCGCTTCCCCGGAAGCCAAACTGCACATCGCCGAGGCGCTCCGTGACGGCGGCCACGTGGTCGCGATGACGGGCGACGGCGTCAACGACGCCCCGGCTTTGCGCTGCGCGGACATCGGTGTGGCGATGGGCAAGTCTGGCACCGACGTCGCTCGTGAGGCCGCGACGATGGTGCTCGTCGACGACAACTTCAGCACCATCGTCACCGCGGTGCATGCGGGCCGCCGGATCTATGACAACGTGCGCAAGTTCATCGTCTACATCTTTGCTCACGCCACCCCGGAAACGGTGCCGTTCTTGATATTTGCCGTCAGCGGCGGATTGATTCCCCTGCCGCTGACGATCATGCAGATACTGGCTTTCGATGTGGGCAGCGAGACGCTGCCGGCGCTGTCATTGAGCCGCGAACCCGCCGAACCGGGCATCATGGCCCGACCTCCGCGCCCCCGCAAGGAGGGCGTGATTCGCGGCCCGATGTTGGTCCGGGCCTGGCTGTTCCTCGGCGCCATCGTCGCCGCGCTGCAAATGGGCGGGTTCTTCTATGTCCTGCTGAAAGCAGGATGGCACCCGGGTGTGCCCGTGTATGGGGACGCTCCGCTGCACCACGCCTACCAGCAGGCGACGACGATGACGTTTCTGGGCATGATGGCCGGGCAGATCGGCACGGCTTTCGCCGTGCGAACCCAGCGGGCCTCGTTACGGTCGGTGGGCGTCTTCACGAACCGGTATTTGTTGGCCGGCATTGCCGCCGAAATCTTATTGGCGGCCCTGTTCGTCTACGCGCCGCCGATGCAAGCCCTGTTGGGAACCGCGCCGCTGCCGGTCTCGGATCTGCTTCTGTTGCCCGCATTTCCGGTGATCGTCTGGGGGGCCGACGAATTCATGCGGTATCTGCTCAGGAAGCGCTCAGCGTGAAGATCGCACCCTGCTGGCGCACAAGTCCCAATCGTTGGCCGAGCGCCGCTCAGCGCTGGCGCGCACCCGTGCCTACGTAAGTGACCAGATCGGCCAACGTGCGCAGCGACGCGTAGTCGGCTTCTGGGATCTCGACGTGCAGCCGTCGATGGATTCCGCGCAGAAAGTTCAGCCAGTCCATGGAATCGAGGTCGACCTGATCTCGCAGCCGAACGTCGTCGCGAATCTCGTCGGGTTCGATCTCGGGGGCGATGGTGGTCAGCACGGAGAGGATGGCGCTGCGAGTGTCTTCTTCGGTCATGGCAGATCACTTCTCTAGCAGGTCGGGCTGCTGCAGCAGCTCGTTGATTGCGCCCAGAAACAGCGCTCCCCGGTGACCGTCGCTGGCTCGATGGTCGGCGGCAAGGGTCGCGTGGACGGTGGTGACCACCCGAATCCCCCCGTCGATGACGCAGACCCGCTCGGCGGGCCTGCCGAAGCCGACCAGAGCTACCTGCGGCGGGTAGATCACGCCGAACACGCTGTCGACGCCCTGATCGCCCAGGTTGGTCACCGTAATCGTCGGATCGGACATCTCCGAGCTCCGCAGCGAGAACGAGCGTGCGCGTGCCACAAGATCGGTCAGCTCCTGCATCAATTCGTCCAGCTTCTTGTCCGGAACGTCATGTATGGCGGGTGCAACGAGGCCACCGCCACGAAGCGAAATCCCGACACCGACGTGCACCCCCGTCGCGGGCTGGAATCGGTCGCCTCGCCAGAAGCCGTTGAACTCGCCGAAACGCCGTGCGGCGATGCCGACGGCTTTCAGCGCCAAGGCGGCGGGCAGGACCCGTTCGTCGATACTCCGATGCGCGTTTCGTGTGGTCAGCCAGTTCGACGAGTTCTCCAAGATGATCTCGTCGGCAAGATAGTAGTGCGGAATCTCCCGCTTACTGCGGCTCATCGCGGCGGCGATCGACTTCCGCATCTGGGCCGCACGCTCGGCCGAGGTTGGTTTGCTCAGCGGCTTGCCGGCAGGGACATTCCGTGCTGCGGCGTGCTCGACGTCGCTGATGATGACCGCCCCCTGCGGGCCGGTCCCGGTGACCGCGTCGATATCGACTTTGAGATTCTGGGCGAGGCGGCGCGCGGCGGGCGATACCCAGCGGCGGTGCTGTGGTGCCTCCGGGGGCGTGGCGGCGGTTGCTCGCGGCCGTGACGGTGGGGCCGCCCGCTTTTCGGCGGCCTTCGCGGACGGACGCGGCCGCCGGCGGGGCCGCGCCCCTGCCTGCTCATCGGGGGCCAGCAAGGTGGCCAATACCGTTCCCACTTGCACGGTTTCACCGACCGGGACGATCAGCTCGTTGACCGTCCCTTCCTGCCAGCACTCGACTTCGACCGCGGCCTTGGTGGTTTCGACGACCGCCACGATCTGGCCGCGAGTCACCTTGTCACCGGGCTTGATCAGCCATTGATCCAGGGTGCCCTCGTCCATGTCGGAGCCCAGGGCGGGCATGGTGAACTCGATCATCGCGGGTCACCGAAGAGGTTTCGGACGGCGGCGACGACGTCGGCGGTTTGCGGTAGAGCCGCTTCTTCCAGGTGCTTCGCATAGGGCATGGGGACTTCCGCGCTACACACCCGGGCGACGGGGGCATCGAGGTCGTAGAAAGCTCCCTCCATCACGCGTGCCATCACTTCAGCCGCCAAACTGCCGGTGCGCCACGCCTCGTCAACCACCACAGCACGATGCGTCTTGCGGACCGAGTCAAGGATGCACTCGTCGTCGAGCGGTCGAAGCACTCGCAAATCGATTACCTCGCAGTCGATCCCGGACAGTGACAACTCGTTGGCGGCATCGAGGGCCTTTCCGAGCGAGCCGCCGTAGGCCACGACGGTGACGTCGGTGCCGCTACGACGGATCGCCGCACGGGAGATGTCGGTGGGAGCGAGCGCGTCGATATCCGACGAGGTGTTGTAAAGCTGAACGTGCTCGAAGATCACCACCGGATCGGGATCGGCCAGCGCCGGCCCGAGCATGCCGTAGGCGTCTTCGACCGTGGCCGGCGCCACCACCTTGATGCCGGGAATGTGCGCGTACCAGGGCTCGAGGCTGTGTGAATGCTGGGCGGCGAGCTGGCGCCCGGCCCCGGTCGCCATCCGGACCACGAGCGGGACCGAGAACTGGCCGCCCGACATATGACGAAGCGCGGCCGCGGTATTGACGATTTGATCGAGTGCCAACAGGCTGAAGTTCACCGTCATGACTTCGACGATCGGGCGGAGCCCGTTGAGCGCGGCGCCTATTCCAATTCCGACGAAGCCCAGTTCCGACAGCGGGGTGTCCCGCACCCGCTCGGCGCCGAACTCCGCCAGCAGGCCTTTGGACGCCGCGTACGTTCCCCCGTACCGGCCGACGTCTTCACCCATCAGCACGACGCGCGGGTCGTCGCGCAAGGCGTCGCGAATCGCATCGTGAACCGCGGTTCGGTAGGTGGTTTTCATCGCGCCGGCTCCGGGGTCAACACATCACGCTCGAGATCCGCTGCGTCCTCCCACGTTCCCGCCTCGGCGAAGGCCACAGCGGCCTCGATCTCGGCTGCCGCCGAATCCTCGATCTGATGGACGTCCGAGTCGCAGAGCCGCCCGTCACCCAGGCACCGTTCGGTGAACGCCCGGAGCGGGTCGCGCTTGCGCCATTGCTCGACTTCGGTCTTGTCCCGATACAGTTCCGGGTCGAACATCGAATGCGCCCGGAACCGGTAGGTACGGAACTCGATGAAGAACGGACCACCTGTGCTGCGAACGTCATCGACGCCCCGTTGCGCGGCCGCGTAGCATGCCTCGACATCCATCCCGTCGACAGCCAGCGTGGGAACGCGGTATGCGGCCGCCTTGGCGGTGAGATCGGTCTGCGACTGCGCGCGATCCAATACGGTGCCCATCGCGTAAAGGTTGTTCTCACAACAGAACAGCACCGGCAGTTTCCACAGGGCGGCCATGTTCAGCGATTCGTGAAACGCGCCCTCGGCCACCGCGCCGTCACCGAAGTAGCACGCGGTCACCCGGTTCCGCTTGAGCATCGAGTCTGCGAGCGCTATGCCCACCGCGAGCGGCAGGCCACCCGCGACGATCGCGTTACCCCCGTAAAAGCGTCTGGACGCGTCGAATAAGTGCATCGACCCGCCGCGCCCGCGCGAGCAGCCCTGCTGCTTGCCGAACATCTCGGCCATGATCGAGGTCATCGGGATGCCGCGCAGCAGTGCGTGCGCATGCTCGCGATAGGTCGCGACTACCGCGTCATCGTCGGCCAGAGCGCGCAGTGATCCCGCGGCGACGGCCTCTTCCCCGACATAGAGATGCAAGAATCCGCGAATCTTGGCTGCGCTGTAGAGTTCCGCGCATTTCTCCTCCATACGACGCACGCGGACCATATCCGACAAGAGTTCGCGGGCGAACTTCGCATCGCTCATAGCGACACCTCTTCGGTGCGCTGATCGGGCTGTCGCTCGATGGTGGAGGTGTCACCTTCGGGCAGCCCGAGTTCGCGGGCCCTCAACAGGCGTCGCATGATCTTGCCGCTGCTCGTGTGCGGCAACGAGTCGACGAATTCGATTTCTTTGGGCGCTACGGTGGCCCCGAGCCGCTTACGCGCGTGGCCGATCAGTTCCAGGCGCAGGTCCTCGTCACCGACCACGCCATTCTTCAGGGTGACAAAGGCTTTGACCATTTCGCCGAGCGTCTGGTCGGGCTTGCCGATGACCGCCGCTTCGGCCACCGCCGGATGATCGGTCAGCGCGCTTTCCACCTCGAACGGGCCGATCAGATGTCCGGCGGATTTGATCACGTCGTCCTTGCGTCCGACAAACCAGAAGTACCCGTCGGTGTCTTTCTTGGCGAGGTCTCCGGTCAGGTAGAGCCCGTCGGCGAAGCACGCTCGATAGCGGCTTTCGGCGTCCAGGTAGCCGCGAAACATCGATGGCCAGTTCGGCTTCAGTGCAAGCTCACCTTCGATCCCGGGTTGGTCGATGATCGTGGTCGTCCCGTCGTCCGTGCGGCGAACAATATATGCGTCCACACCGGGAAGCGGCCGGCCCATGGAGCCTGGCTTGATATCGAACGCGGGGGTGTTCGCGATCATGATGCCGCCCGTTTCCGTCTGCCACCAGTTGTCGTGGATGGGTAAGCCCAGTACGCGGGTTCCCCACCACACCGCTTCGGGGTTGAGCGGTTCGCCCACGCTCGCGACGAATCGAAGTCGTGGGAAATGGTATCGAGCGGGCAGGTCGGGGCCCGCCTTGATCAGCATTCGGATCGCGGTCGGGGCCGTGTACCAAACAGAGACGGCCTGATCCTGCAGGATCCCGTACCACCGTTCGGCATCGAAGTCCGCCTCGTCGACGACCGAGGTGACTCCGTGTAGCAGCGGGCTGATGATCCCGTAGGACGTTCCCGTGACCCACCCGGGATCCGCTGTGCACCAGAAGATGTCGTCGGGATGCAGATCAAGGGCGTAAAGGCCGGTGAGGTAGTGCATCGCCACGGCACCGTGGACGTGGATGGCGCCTTTCGGCGTTCCGGTCGTGCCGCTGGTGAAGTGCAGCAGTGCCGGGTCATCGGCGGTGGTGGGTTCGATGGGCGTGTTCTCGTCGGCGCCGTCCATCCGGTCCCAGAAGTCGAGCGTTTCGGGAAGTTGGATGGCGGCCCGGTCCTCGTCGACCACCAAGATGTGCCGGACGGAGGGAATTCGATGACGGATCTTGGCGATCTTGCGCTGGTAGATCGTCCTGGTGGTGACCAGAACATCGGGTCGGCCGATACCTATCCTTGTCACGATCGGCTCGGGGCCGAAGGCAGAGAACAAGGGCGAAACGACGCTGCCGTTGCGCAGCGCACCCATGACCGTGATGTAGAGCTCGGGGCAACGGTCCATGAGCGTGAACACGCGATCGCCCTTGCCGATGCCCAGCGATCGAAGCAGACCGCAGAACTGCCGGGAGAACCGGCCGAACTCGGCGTAGCTGAGGTCTCGGGTCGAGACCGCACCGTCCCGGCCCCGGTCGGTGATGAAGCGCAACGCCGTGCGACTGGCCCTCACGCCGGCGGCGTGCCGGTCGACGGCCGCGTAGGCGATGTTGCACCCGCCCGGACCCATGCCTTCACACAAGTCCGGAACGTCGGACCATTCGAACTGTGCCCGCGCCTTCTCGTAGTCCATGAGATTGGGCTGGACTCGATAGTCGTGCGGCATCTTACGGATGATATCCATTTGAGAACCTAGTGATTCGGCCGAGTGTTGACCCGCACGATGTGGCTCACCGTCGCGGGAAGTCTTACCAGTCTTTCCGTGGGGTGCTCGACGCGGCGGATCGCTACCATGACTGCCCCTCTTCTTCGCTTTGGGCGTCTCCATCGTTTCCTCGGGCTCCATGCCGCAATAGAGACGAAAGTCATCAGCCACGAGGCGTTTTGTCGTCCATGGCCGAACGCCGGCCGTGACGCGGGAGCGACTCCTACAGCGCTGCGGTCGGCGGAGTCCAAGGACTTCACGGTGGGGACCAACGGCCCTGGCGCGGGCCCCTCGTATACCGGAAGGTCGTATCCATAGACAGGCAGGTGAAAGGCATGGCCCAAATGACCGCGGATACCGACGTGATCACTGCGGCGGTGGAACTGGCGTGTCGTGCTCCATCGCTGCACAACAGTCAGCCCTGGCGTTGGGTTGCCGGCGACACGAGTGTCGATCTGTTCGTCGATCCGCGCCGAACGGTGACATCGACCGACACATCGGGTCGCGAAGCGATCATCAGCTGTGGCGCGGCGCTCGATCACTTCCGGATCGCGATGGCCGCGGTTGGCTGGAGCACGAACGTCGAGCGGTTCCCCAACCCGAACAATCTTGACCACCTGGCTTCGATTGACTCCACGCCGACCGATTACGTCGCGCAGGCCCGTCGCGATCTTGCTGACGCGATACTGCGCCGCCGAACAAATCGACTACCGTTCCGGGCGCCCAAGCACTGGGCGTCGCTGGAACCAGTGCTTCGTAACGCACTCGAAAACGATGTCGTCACCCTCAACGTGCTGGGCGCAGACGCTCGACCGCGGTTGGCGGAAGCGGCACTCCTCACCGAAGCCCTGCGCCGCTACGACGACAGCTATCACCATGAATTGGAGTGGTGGACATCGCCGTTGAGAAAGTACGAGGGCATTCCCGAGAGTGCGCTGGTTTCGGAGTCGGACGACCGCAGGGTCGACGTGAACCGGCGGTTTCCCATCGACCCGCTTGACGAGCGGAGCTCCGCCGGCACCTACGACGAAGCGAAAATCGTCCTGCTGTCAACACCCAACGACACACGGGTCGATGCCCTCCGATGCGGTGAGGCGCTGTCAACGATCCTGCTGGAGTGCACCATGGCAAGCTTGTCCACCTGCCCGGTAACGCACATCACGGAGCTTGCAGCCAGCCGGGAGATGATTCGGGATCTGATAGCCGATCACACTGCGATACCCCAGGTCTTGGTCAGGGTGGGCATCGCGCCCGAGGGTGAGTTACCTGCCCACCCGACGCCACGGCGACCCCTGAGCGACGTCTTGCAGATCCGACGCTAAGGCAGAAGTGAGATGGCCTCTTACCCCGCTGATTGGTTGCCGCTGACCGACTCCGACATCGATGGGCTCGCGTGGCAATTCACGGACTCGGCCTATGCGGACGACACCTACGCGGATTGGTCGCTGGATCGGCGGCTCGAGGGGTTCCTTCGTCAGCGGGGGCTGTTGGGCATCGCCGAAGACGGCGATGCATTCGGCCTCGTGCTCGAGCGCGTCATGGCTTGCATCGGCGCGCTGTCCCGCTCCGTTCCGCGGATCCGATAGCCGGCTCGAGTCGTTGCCACCCCGCCGGTTGGGGAGCTGACGAACGACCTACAACCCGGGGACTTCGGTCCCTTTCGACATTGCCGGCCGATTGGTGCGATAGAAGATGCAAGCAACGCAATTCGCTACACCTGGAGATACCCATGAGTACCATTTCCGTTCGGCGTCAGCCGATATCGCTATTTCCGGACTTCTCGGAGCTGTTCGCCGGCTTCCCATCATTCGCGGGGCTGCGTCCTGCCTTCGACGCCCGCGTGATGCGGCTCGAGGACGAGATCAAAGACGGCCGCTATGTAGTGCGCGCGGAGATGCCGGGTGTCGACCCGGCGAAGGATATCGACATCACCGTGCGTGACGGGCAACTGACGATCAAGGCGGAGCGTAGCGAGAAGAAGGACTTCGATGGACGATCCGAGTTCTCGTACGGCTCATTCGTTCGGACTGTGTCGCTGCCGGCCGGCGCTGACGAACAAAGTATCGACGCCACTTACGACAAGGGGATCCTCACCGTTTCGGTGACGGTCTCGGAATCGAAGCCGGCCGAGCGCCACATCGAAGTGCAATCCGCCAACGGACAGTGATCGGTGCGAGATGACCAGAGCGGCTGATGTCTCCCGGCGCTCGCCGCGGCGTGTGTTCCGCGACCGCAGCGAGGCCGGGCAGGTGCTGGCGAAGCTCCTCGGCGCCTACCGCGATCAACCCGACGTGATCGTCCTGGGTTTGGCCAGGGGAGGGCTACCCGTGGCATGGGAGGTCGCAGCTGCACTGCACGCTCCCTTGGATGCCTTCATCGTGCGCAAGCTCGGCGCACCCGGACACGAGGAGTTCGCGGTCGGGGCGCTGGCGAGCGGGGGCCGGGTCGTCGTCAACGATGACGTCGTGCGGGGCCTGCGGATCACGCCGCAGCAATTGCGCGCCGTCGCCGAACGTGAAGGCAGGGAACTGGTCCGGCGAGAGGCCGTTTACCGTGACGGACGTCCGCCGGTCGACGTGACCGGCAAGACGGTCATCCTCGTCGATGACGGCCTGGCCACCGGCGCAAGCATGTTGGCCGCGGTGCAGGCCCTGCGCGAGGCCGAGCCGGCCCACATGGTGATCGCCGTGCCCGCGGCCCCGGAATCCACGTGCCGCGAGTTCGCCGGCCTGGTGGACGACGTCGTATGTGCGAGCATGCCGACCCCGTTCCTCGCCGTGGGGGAGTCGTTCTGGGATTTCCGCCAGGTCACCGACGAGGAGGTTCGTCAGCTGCTCGCCATGCCCACGACGGTCGCCTCGCCGAAAATAGCCCAGGAACGGACACCGGGACAGGTGATCGCCGGTGTGGCCATCGAAGCGCCGGCGGGTGTCCCTTCGCGTGAGACGTTGGAGAAGTTGATAGGTGACGCGCGGATCGTGCTGATCGGCGAGAGCTCGCACGGCACGCATGAGTTTTACGAGGCGCGGGCCGCAATCACGAAATGGCTGATCGACGAGAAGGGGTTCTGCGCGGTCGCCGCGGAGGCCGACTGGCCCGACGCCTATCGAGTGAATCGGTATGTTCACGGTCGCGGTGATGACGATAGCGCCGATGCGGCATTGAGTGGGTTTGAGCGCTTTCCGGCCTGGATGTGGCGCAACACGGTCGTTCGGGACTTCATCGATTGGCTACGTCTGCGCAACCAACGGCAGAGGTCGGACGGACAACGGCAGGCCGGATTCTACGGACTCGACCTGTACAGCCTGCACCGATCGATGCACGAAGTCATCGGTTACCTCGACAGGGTCGATTCGAAAGCGGCCGCGCGGGCGCGGGAGCGTTACGCGTGCTTCGACCACGCCTCGGCCGATGATGGCCAGGCGTACGGCTTTTCGGCGGCGTTCGGCGCCGGCCCGTCGTGCGAGACGCAGGCGGTCGAGCAGCTGATCGACATCCAGCGCAACGCGTTGGCCTACGCGCGCCTGGATGGCCTGCTCGCCGAAGACGAACTGTTTTACGCCGAGCAGAATGCGAAGACGGTTCGTAACGCCGAGGTTTACTACCGAGCGATGTTCAGCGGGCGGGTCAACTCGTGGAATCTGCGCGACACGCACATGGCCCAGACGCTCGAAGCGCTGGTGAAACATCTGGATCGTCATTCGGATGTTCCGGCAGCGCGAATCGTGGTGTGGGCCCACAACTCTCATGTCGGAGACGCACGCGCGACCGAGGTCTGGGCGGAGGGGCAGCTCACGCTTGGGCAACTCGTGCGTGAGCGATACGGCGAGGATTCGCGCCTGATCGGGTTCAGTACGTACGCCGGCACGGTCACCGCGGCCAGCGAGTGGGGCGGCCTGGCGGAACGAAAGGCCGTCCGGCCGGCGCTCAACGGAAGCATCGAGGAACTCCTGCACGAGACGGGGCAAACTTCCTTCCTGGTCTCCGCGCTGATCAGCCCGGAAGCCGCCGACCCGCTCGGTGTCGTTCGGTTGGGCCGCGCCATCGGCGTGATCTACCGGCCCGAAACGGAACGGCAAAGCCACTACTTCCACGTCCGGCCCGCCGATCAATTCGACGCGATGATCCATATCGACAGGACCCGGGCACTCGAACCCCTGGAGCTCACCAGCCTCTGGATTGCCGGCGAAACCCCGGAAACGTATCCCACCGGACTGTAATCAGTGAAGCGGAGTCAAACGGACATGGATATGCCCGCCGAATCGGCGCCCCGCCGGGTGCAGCTTGCCACGTTGACCATGAACCCGGCCCTGGACATCACGACAAGCATCGACGTGGTGCGGCCAACTGACAAGATGCGCTGCGAGACAACCCGTTACGACCCGGGCGGCGGCGGTATCAACGTCGCTCGCGTCGCGCACGTGCTGGGCGCGTCGGTGGCAGCCGTTTTCACCGTCGGTGGGCCAACCGGTGCTCTTGTCGCGTCCCTCGTCAGGGAGGAAGGTGTGCCCTGCCGGCAGATCGAGATCGCGGCACCGACCCGGGAGAGCTTCACGGTCAACGAGAACAGTTCCGGCCAGCAATACCGGTTCGTTCTTCCCGGACCGCTACTGTCGTTCCCCGAACAGTCGCGGTGCCTTGACCGGTTACGGGCGGAGGCGGAGTCCGCCGATTTCGTCGTCGCGAGCGGTAGCCTGCCGCCGGGCGTACCTCCTGACTACTATCAGCGTGTCGCCGACCTCTGCCGTGACGTGGACTCCCGTCTGGTTCTGGACACGTCGGGAGGGGGATTGCGGCACATCTCGTCCGGCGTTTTTCTGCTCAAGGCCAGCGTGCGGGAACTGGGCGAGCGTGTCGGACGCCCGCTTGTCACCGAGACGGAACAATTGGCCGCCGCACAGGCTCTCGTCGAAAACGGCTGCGCGCAAATCGTCTTGGTGTCGTTGGGTTCCCGGGGCGCACTTCTTGCGACACAGCGGGCGAGCCAGCGGTTCTCGGCGGTCCCGCTGCGGGGCGGTGGGAGCGGCGTCGGGGCGGGCGACGCGATGGTGGCCGCAATCACGACAGGGCTCAGCCGGGGGTGGCCACTCGTCAAATCCGTTCGCCTGGGGATAGCGGCGGGCGCGGCGATGTCCATGACGCCCGGTACAGAGGTCTGTACCCGAACGGCGGTGGAAACGTTATTCGCACTGGCCGCCGAGCCCTACGACCTCACGGGCTGCTGCTGAGCGGCGTTTTCGGATCGATTGTGGCCGGCGTCGCGCATTCGGGACGAACGGCCGATGATGTGAGGCCAAAGGACTCCTGCGTAGCGGCCGGAAGTTCCATAGCCTGGCATTGAGCCGATCGCTGATCTGCTCGACAGCTAGCCAGGAGCTCTGATGAATCAGCTGCACTCGAAGTCGGTGGTGGTGGGAATCGACGGGTCGCAAGCTGCGGTGAATGCCGCCAAATGGGCAGTGGACGAGGCGATCAGCCGACAGCTACCCCTGCGGCTCGTCCACGTCGCCGGGGGCAACCGATCACAATCCCCGTCGGCGCAGCCTTCCGACTGGGAGCTTGAAGCCGGCGAAACGGCCCTGTACCAGGCTGAGGTCGCCGTGCAAGGCGCAGGCATACCCGTCGAGGTGGAAGCGGTCCTGCTCTCGGGCGACCCGGCACAGGTACTGATCAACGAGTCGGCGGATGCGGCGCTGGTGTGTGTCGGTACCGACCAGCGCCGATGGGCGGCCGACAAGGTGCTGGGCGCAACCGAGGCCGCCTTGGCGACGCACGCGCACTGCCCGGTGGCGATCATCCGAACCAATCCGGACGGAACGGCGGCGCATCCGGGCGTGATCGCTGTCGTACTCAACGACGAGCCCGACAACGACGAAGTTGTCCACCAGGCCATGGAGGAAGGACGGCGACGGCACGCCACTGTGCGGCAGATCGACCGGCGCCTGAACAGTTGGGTGCGGCGCTATCCGGACGTTCCCGTTCAGGTCGTCGCCGCCGGCACGGGCCTGAGGAACTCTGAGAGCCGCAGTAGCGCAATTGAACTCGCCGTCGTGGGTGGCGCCGATGCCGATCAGATCGCAGAGCTCGCCACACCCAATTCTCACCCGATACTGGGCTATCCGAGCTGCTCGGTGCTGATTGTCCGTGACTAGATCCGAAACCCTCGCCGTCAACGATTTACGTATGCTGCCCCCGATGATCCTCGGTGGGAGGCGGAGCTTCGCACGGCCACACGGAAGGACTCGCAATGGTTAAAGTCTTCTTGGTCGATGATCATGAAGTCGTCCGTCGCGGTCTCACCGATCTGCTCGCATCGGACCCCGAGCTGGATGTCGTCGGTGACGCGGGCTCGGTCTCCGAAGCGATGGTGCGAATACCCGTAACGAAGCCCGACGTCGCCGTGCTCGATGTGCGACTTCCGGACGGTAACGGGATCGAACTGTGCCGCGACCTGCTGTCGGAGCTCCCGGAGTTGCGGTGTCTGATGCTGACGTCATTCACGTCCGACGAGGCAATGCTCGAGGCGATCCTGGCGGGGGCCAGTGGCTATGTCGTCAAGGACATCAGGGGGATGGAACTCGCGCAGGCGATCAAGGACGTCGGTGCCGGCAAATCGCTGCTGGATAACCGCGCGGCTTCCGCGCTGATGGCCAAACTCCGCGGTGCCACCGGGCGCAAAGATCCACTGTCCGGATTGACCGAGCGCGAGCGAACATTGCTCGGGCTCCTGGGCGAGGGCTTGACCAACCGACAGATCGCCACGCGGATGTTTCTGGCCGAAAAGACGGTGAAGAACTATGTATCGCGGCTGCTGGCCAAACTCGGCATGGAACGGCGCACCCAGGCCGCGGTGTTCGCCTCGAGGTTGGACCAGCACCCTGCCCCGCCGATCACAGGCCGCTGACCTGCGAAGACGGCCGTATCGCCAGCATTGGACTCGAGCTGGAATGGGACTAAGCTGGCGTGAGCACCTTCGCGTTGACGCCTTCGAATATTCACCTTCGTGCGACGCGCAGTTGTTACGGGGGGCTGAAGGGTCGGAGGTAGCAACTCGGAGTGGCCAAAGATGACAGCGGATCGGCTTTCGCCGGACTAGGCCAGCGTGGGTTGGTCAGCCGGATGCACCAGCAACTCGATGAGTTGTTGGCGGCGCGTGATCAGATGGAGCGATTGCTGCATGTGATCGTCGAGATCGGCTCGGATCTCGATCTCGACGCGATGCTGCGCCGGATCGTTCGCGCGGCCAAAGACCTGACCCGCGCTCCCTACGGCGCGCTCGCGGTGCGTGACTCCGACGGTGGGTTGATCTCGTTCATCCATGACGGGATCGACTCCGATGCGACGCGCCTGATCGGACATCTGCCGGTGGGCAAGGGAGTTCTCTCCCTCTCGCTTCTCGACACGCCTGCTTTGCGCCTGGACGACCTCACCAGACATCCGGCTTCGGTCGGGTTCCCCGAGCATCATCCGCCGATGCGGGGCTTTATCGGGGTGCCCATCACCATCCACGGGACGGTTTTCGGCAATCTTTATCTCACCCACGACGAGCCGGGTCGGGTCTTCTCGGAATCCGATGAGGTCGCCGCTCGGGCGCTGGCGATGGCGGCGGCCGTCGCCATCGACAATGCGCAACTTTTCGAACGCGAACGCATGTCGGTGAAATGGATGGAAGCGAGCCGGGAGATCATGACCGCCCTGCTGTCCAATGCCAAATCGGGGTTGACTCCGTTGCAGTTGATCGCCGACCGCGCGTGCGCTCTCACCGAGGCCGAGCAGGCGATCGTGCTGGTCCCGGTCGACGACGATCTCCCCTTCGACGAGATCGACACGCTGGTGATCTCGGCGGCGGTGGGCCTCAACGCCGCCGAGGTTATCGGTCAACGGATTCCGGTGGACGCCTCCACCACCGGCGCCGTGTTCCGCTCCGGTGACCCGCTGATCACCGAGTCGTTGAGCTACCCCATCCACGCTTTCACCGACGTCGGGCAACGCAGCGCGATCTTGATGCCATTGGGGACCGACGACGAAGTCGCGGGAGTGATCGCGATAGCACGCAGCGCGGACCGGGCGCCCTTCGACGACAGTTACCTGGAACTGGTACGCGATTTCGCCACCCACGCGGCCCTGGCCCTGATGGTCGCCTCGGGCCGCGAGCACGCCCGCCAGCTGACCCTGGTGGGCGAGCGTGAGCGCATCGCCCACGACTTGCACGATCACGTCATCCAGAGGTTGTTCGCCGCAGGCATGGACCTGCAAGGCACCGTCGTCCGGGCGCGTTCACCGGAGATCGTGGAGCGACTCAACCGCACGCTGGACGATCTGCAAACCATTATCGAGGAGATCCGCACCACCATCTTCCAGCTGAAGTCGCCGGCGGAGCACGATAGTGGCTTCCGGAATCGCATTCAGCGAGTGGTCGCCGATCTCACCGAAAATCGTGACATCGTCACCACCGTGCGGATGCACGGACCGACGACCACCGTGGGCGGCGAGCTCGCCGAGCACGCCGAAGCGGTCACCGCGGAAGCGGTGAGCAACGCCGTCCGCCATTCCGGCGCCTCGCGGCTGACGGTCGAAGTCGACGTTGCCGACATGCTGACCCTCGACATCACCGACAACGGAAACGGCATCCCGGCGGACAACCATCGCCGCAGCGGCCTGACGAATATGCAGTACCGCGCCCAACAGGTCGGTGGCCGCTGTGAAATCTCCAACCAGGCCGTGGGCGGCACCCGCGTTCACTGGGCCGCCCCGCTCACCGATCACTGATCGGTCGCACCCGTCCGACACCCGTCGGGACCAATGGCACAGACGCGAGGTCCAACGGCCCTGCCCCGATTTCCGCCGTTCCCATAGCGTCATGTCCAGGCTGGCGAGGATGACCATATAGCTGGGCCTGCCGGCGTTCAAGGAGTGGCGATGGGCAGTCAAGCGGTGGGAGACACAGCGACGTGCCAATTGCCGGACGGGCGGCTGATCTCGTTGCGCCGTGTCGTTAGCGCTGATGCCGAATCCGTTGTCGCTCTTCATCAACAGCTCAGCGATCACGATCGGTACTTCCGTTTCTTCACACTGCGTCCGGCCCATCTTGACGAGCTCGTGAACAAGCTCATCGCGCCCGGAGAAGGGCGGTACGCGTTGGGCGCATTCGACGGCGACCGGCTCATCGGCGTAGCGGACTATACGGTCTGCGCCGACCCGACAGTCGCCGACATCGCCATCGTGGTCGCTCACGAGGACCACTCGCTTGGCGTGGGAACCGCCTTGCTCAGACGTCTGGCCCAGATCGCCAGAGCGCACGGGATTCGGCGGTTCGTCGCCGATGTCTTGGCGCAGAATTACCTGATGCTCGCTGTCCTGGCTGATTTCGGGTGGCCCCGCGAGCGAACGAAGTGCGGATCGGTCCTTCATCTGGACATCGCACTGCCCGATCGCAGCGACGTGTCATCACCGGCCGGTCAACAGATTTCGTAAAAGGAGTGTGGAAATGCCGGAGACGAAGAGTCGCGGAATACTGTTCTGTGTCGACGGATCGACGGCATCTGACGCCGCGGTGGCGTGGGCTGCCGGCGAGGCCACCATGCGTGGTTTGCCGATCACGCTGATGCACGCCGTCTCTCCGGTGGTCGTGGGTTGGCCGGTGGGCCAGTTGTACACGGACATGCCCGATTGGCAGCACGAAAGTGCGGAACACGTCATCGAGCAGGCCCGAAAGACGCTCAATGCCAATCTGGGTGGTGCGCCGCCACCCGAAATACACACCGAGATAGCCTATTCCAGCACGGTGCCGGCGCTGATCGATGCATCCAGGGACGCATGGATGATCGTTGCCGGTAGCCAGGGACTCGGGGCGTTGGGCCGTCTGCTGCTGGGCTCGGTGACTGCCGGGCTGCTTCATCATGCGCACTGCCCGGTGGCGGTCATCCACGCCGACGAAGACGCGACTCCGGCCGCCGATGCGCCGGTGCTCGTGGGTACCGACGGATCGCCCGCATCTGAGGCCGCACTCGCTTTGGCATTTGACGAGGCGGATCGCCGGGGCGTCGATTTGGTTGCGCTCCACGCCTGGAGTGACGTGGGCGTTTTTCCCATTTTGGGGATGGACTGGCGCGACTGCGAGGCCGAGGGGAAGGAGATTCTCGCCGAGCGCCTCGCCGGGTGGCACGAACAGTATCCGGATGTGTGTGTCAAGCGAGTGATCGTCTGCGACAAGCCTTCTCGGTGGCTGCTCGAGGAAGCCGAACATGCTCAGCTGGTCGTTGTCGGTAGCCGCGGGCGCGGCGGGTTTCCCGGTATGCTGCTGGGTTCGGTCGGCTCACACGTTGCGCAATCGGCTACGGTTCCGGTGATTGTGGCCCGCGGTGGGTGACGTCCGCCCGCTTGGTCAGCGCACCACCAGCACCGAACACCCGGTGTGCCCGAAACGGGGGTTCAGCGGACCGACGATGCGGGCGACCTTGTCGGAATACGAATCTCCCACCACGGCGAGTTCCACGGGTTCCTGTGTGCCGGCCAGATATTCAGCGGCTCCGTGCCTGGCCGCGGTAGGACGCACATGCACCTCGGGGTGCTGAGTCACCCAGCGGTGGAGTCGACGGTCCAACTTGCGGTACGGAATTTCCCCGAAGCCCCATCGCCACACGCCCATCGCCAGAATGGGCGCGTTGCGAAGCTGCGCTTCCCTGAACCCATGTTCGAGCACGCTGTCGTTGTGGGGCGAGTCATCGACGACCACGGCAATCGATCCGGAACGTGGCACGCCGGTTTCACGGTTGGCGCGGACGATCGCTACGGGGCAATGAGCACCGCGAGCGACAGTGTGGGCAGTCGATCCGATGATCTTATGGGCGATCTGCCCGATCCCCACCGACCCCACGCAAAGCATGGTCCCGTAGCGTGATTCGTCGATCAGCGCGCTTACCGCAGAGCCGTTCACCAGGTCGGTTTCGACTTTGACTTCCGCGGTCGCGGCATGCAACGCCGCGCAGGCCGTGCGCAAGGCGGCTTCGCCGCATTCCACATCGAGGAGGGGATCGTCGGAAGGTGCATCCGTTTTTGCTTCGGGCATCGCGTAGATCAGACGAAGCGGGATGTCGCGACTGGTCGCTTCGGCGACCGCCCATTTGGCCGCGTTGATCGCTGCGTGGGAGCCGTCGATACCCACGACTATCCGCCGTGGTGAGTGCGGATGGTTCATCGCATTTCTCCGATCGAGGCGCTGGACTGGCGGGATAACCCATGTCAATCACAGACGTTATTGGGCATTGCCGGCGAACGGCAGGGCCGTTCGGCCCCTCGGTTCGCGGCGATGGTCACCTGCGTTGGTATTCAGCCGACTTCGATGGTGTGACCGGGGCGGAGAGGTTGCACGCGACCGCGGCATTCCACCTCGATCGGTTGTGCCTTTCCGGCCTCCGCGGTCACCGTCGCGGTTCGTCCGGTGATCCGAAGATGAAGCCGTTGGCCGCGGTACACGACGGCGAACTCCATTGGGCCCAGGGTTTCCGGCCACAAAGGGCTGAGCATCAGCCGGTCGTCGCGCGTCTCCAGACCGGTGAAACACCGTTGCAACAGATCCACACTGCCGGCCATCGCCGCAAGGTGTATTCCCTCCGATGTGGTGCCACCCTGGATGTCGGCGATATCGGACTCGAGCACCCGGTCGAAGTACTCCATGGCCATGTGCCGGTTCGCCCGAGCGAGCACCCACGAATGCACGACGGCGCTCAACGTCGAACCGTGCGACGTCCGCGCAAGGTAGTAGTCGACCGTCTTCGGGATCCGCTCGGGCGAAAAGCTGTAGCCGAGGCGGCCCAACAGCCCCAGCAGTTCCTCGGACGACAACAGGTACAACAGCATCAGCGCGTCGGCCTGCTTGGATGCCTTGTAGTTGTTGACGCTGTCGTCCTCGGCTTCGAGGATGCGGTCGAGGCGCTGAATGTTCCCGTAGCGCCGCTGATAATGCTCCCAATCCAACTCCGCCAAATCCCCGTAGCCCTCGAACTGACTGATCACACCGTCGTGAAACGGGACGAACATCCGGCGTGTCACGTGCTCCCACCGATCGAGCTCCGGTGCCGTCAGATCGATCCTGCCGATGAGGTCGAGCCGATCCCGCAACGGCAGCATGTCCAGCGCGTCCATTGCTCGCAAAATCACCCAGACGGCCATCACGTTGGTGTACGCGTTGTTGTCTATTCCGTCGTACTCCATGCCCGGATAACCGGAATGAAACTCGTCGGGACCGATGATTCCCCGGATCGTGTAACGGTCGCGGCTGTCGTCGAACTTCGCCAACCCGACCCAGAAACGGGCGATCTCGACCAACATCTCGGCTCCGTAATCGACGAGATATTGGCGGTCACCGGTCACCTGGTAGTGCTGCCACGCGTTGTACGCAATCGCGAGACCCACGTGATGTGCCCGCGCACTGGGATCCGGATTCCACCTGCCTGACTGTGGATTGAGGTGCAGTTGCTGGCTCACCTCTCGCCCGTCACTGCCGGATTGCCAGGGATACATTGCCCCGCGATACCCCGCCCTGCGCGCCGCGCGACGGGCCTCGGGAAGCCGTCGATACCGATAAAGCAGCAGGGAGCGAGCCAAATTCGGCATGCGCACACTCAGCACCGGGCAGACGAACAGCGAGTCCCAGAAGACATGTCCGCGGTAGGCTTCGCCATGCAGGCCCCGGGCCGGGACGCCGACGTCGAGTTCGGCGGTGTGCGGAGAGATGGTCTGCAGCACGTGGACCAAATGCAGCCGGAGGATTCGCAACGCTTCGATGTTGTCGTCCAGATTGACGGCGCATTGCTCCCACAGCCGGGCCCACGCCCGGGCATGCTGATGATAAAGATCGGGGTAGCGGCCAGCTTCTTCGAGGTAATTCCGTGCCGCACTTTCCGTTTCCGATATGGCCGCGTCGCGCCCGGTAACGATTGTCGCGACCTTCTCCAGCGTGATCGACTCTCCCGCGGACACGGCGACCCGGATGTCATGACCGCCACGGTTACCTTCCCGCACGGCCTCGTACCGCGCTTCGGCGCGGACATCATCTCGCCAGACGGTACTGCGCGCGGCCACGGCGATCGCGATGCGGGACTGCGATGTCTGAGTTTGCAAAATCACTGAATCGGGCGATATTTCGTCGATCACGGGTGCGGTGAGGTGAGTATCCGACAGTGCGCGATAGCGTTCCACGAGGGTATTGCGCACGCTTCCATCCAACAACGACCTGAACTCGACAGTGCCTGACCAGTTTTCGGCGGAGATGGTCGTCCGCATCGCGAGCACGTGGGGCTGGTGCATCGACGCAAATCGTTGCTGGGTCAGCGTCGTGCTGTGGCCGGCACCGTCAACGAAGCGGAGCGTGCGTGTCAGCGTCGCATGGCGCAAATCGAATACCTGCCGATAGCACAGCAACTCGGCGTCATCAACGCGGAACCACGGCCCATCGTTGATTCGGAAGGTGAGCGAGAGCCAATTGGGTAGGTTGACCAGGCTCTCGTTCTCGATAACACGGCCCGCGACCCGATCGGCCAGTTGGTTGTACACGCCGGCCGCGTAAGTGCCCGGATAATGCACTTCGCCCGCGGATGCCTCCGGCGCGCAACCACGTGTGGCGACGTAGCCGTTGCCCACCGTGCAGAGCGCCTCTCGCAGCCGCTCATGGTCCGGCTGATAGTCGTCGTACACGAGTTCCCACGCATCGGCCGGTGTCGCTGCGATCTCTTCCAGATCGTCGGCAAGTCGTCGGATGAATCCGCAGACCGCGGAGGGGTTCTCCAGGCTGAACAGTGCGGCAGATGGGCGGTTACCGTCCTCGCCGTGACGCACGACTATCCCCACGCCACCGAACTGGACCGCGTCGAAGGCGTCTTCGTCGGTCAGGTCGTCACCGATGTGGATGGGCAACATCGCGGCCGAACCGCCGTCGCGGCCCTCGATGTGTTCGAGGAGCCAATTCAGTGTCGTCCCTTTGTCCCAAATGATGTTCGGGCGGAGTTCGATGACTTTGCGCCCGAGGGAAATTCGGAGACCTTCAGAATGGCCGTACTCGCGGACGGTTGCGATCACGCGGCCGAGGTCGCCCGCATCGGCATTGCGGTAATGGACAGCAACCGCAAACCGCTTGCTCTCTATCTCTATCCCCGAAACATCGTCAAGCATCTCCGCCAGGCGGGTCGCCGCAAGGGATAGGGCATCGAGAACCCCTGTGGCGGAGGTGTTCTCGTGGTGGGTGCCGTCGGGTTCCACCAGTTCAAGCCCGTGGCTGCCCGCGTACCATATCCCGGCGATGCTTACCCGCTCGCGGAGATCCGAGAGATCGCGGCCGCTGATCACCGTGACGGGACAACACGCGGCCAGCGCGCGTAACGCATCGGCAGCACCGTCGACCAGCGTCGCCGATTCGTGATGATCGACGATATCGGACAGCGTGCCGTCGAAGTCGAGAAACACCGTCGGTCGCCTCACGGCCACCAGCTCTTGCAGCTGACTGTAGACCTGGACGGCGTCGGCGATGTCCGACATCGCGGTGCCACCGCTTCGCACCGAGACCTCCGCGAGGTCGGCGATCACCGCGTCGGCACCGCACGCCAGTAGGTCGCCGGCATATCCGTTGCGCCGGAGGCCGATGACCAGGCCGAAGCCGCCCCTCATGGCGGCTTCCACACCGACTTGGTCAGCTTCGATTACCGCGCAACGCTCGGCGCGGACACCTAAGCGCGCCGCCACCTCCGCCAAGGACGCGGAATCGGGCGTTGCGCCGGTTTCTGCGTCCACAAGCACGTCGACGGATCCGTCTATTCCCGCGCTTCGCAAAGCCTGCTTACAGTTCTGGGTGCGCGAGTAGACGGCTGTGGTGACACCGACATCACGCAGCCGCCGCAGCAGCAGGGGGGTGGAATCGCAGGCCTTCAGAGTTCCCGGCGCCGTCTCGGTGACCACGCATGCGAGGTCGAAGATCACCGCGTCGTGGTAGCGCCTGTCGACGGTGGCGGGCCATTCAGTCACCCTTCCGACGATTCCACAGCACGAGCCCCAATCAAGCCCCAGCGCCCAATGAGGGTCTCTCGTCCATGCGGTTGGGGACGAAAGTCTCATGACCGGTCCCCGCTCGATCAATAGCGTTGGAGGCGACTGAGGGAGACAACATGACCGCACCGGGGAAGCACCATGGCATCGTCGTCGGAGTCGACGGATCGCCGGCGTCGAACTTTGCCGTGTGCTGGGCCGCGCGCGACGCGGCGCTGCGCAACGTTCCGCTGACCCTGGTCCACATGGTGAACGCCACGACGACGTGGCCACAGGTGGCGATGGCGGCCGAAGTGTTGGCATGGCGGGAGGATGACGGCCGCCGGGTCCTGCAGGAAGCGGTCAAGATCGCCGAAGACGCCACGAGGACAAGCCGGAAAATCGACATCACGCAAGAACTGTGGCATGCGCCCCCGGTGCCGACGCTGGGCAAGATGTCGGAAGAGGCTGACATGGTCGTCGTCGGATCCTATGGGCGCGGAGCCGTCGGCCGGGCGTTGCTCGGGTCGGTCAGTTCCGGCATCGTGCGACGCGCCAGCTGCCCTGTCGCCGTCATTCACGACGAAGACCCGTTGATGCCGCACCCCCAGCAGGCACCCGTCCTGGTCGGCATCGATGGCTCACCGGCCTCCGAACTCGCGACGGCCATCGCCTTCGATGAGGCGTCACGACGCGGCGTCGAGCTCAACGCAGTCCATGCATGGAGCGACGCCCAAGTTTTCGAGCTGCCCGGGATGGACTGGTCGGTGCTGAGGGCGGAAGCCGAACGCAGCCTGGCCGAACGCCTGGCGGGCTGGCAGGAGCGCTATCCGGACGTCACGGTGCACCGAATGGTCGTATGTGACCGACCGGCTCGGCAGTTGATCGAGCAGTCCGAAACCGCGCAGCTGACGGTCGTGGGTAGCCACGGCCGCGGTGGCCTGACCGGTGCGCTGTTGGGCTCGGTCAGCAACGCCGTCATTCATTCGGTCCGAATGCCGGTGATCGTGGCTCGGCCGTCCTGAGGCCAGGTTCTTTTCGCGGCACCCGATGTCGATTGAGAAAGGGTAGACATGTCAACCAAAACCCTTACCAGCCCGTATGTCTCGAATATCGCGACGTTACGCCTGGGGGACGCGGAGGAGGCCGGCGGCAAAGGTGCCAACATGGGCGAGTTGGTCGCCGCCGGCCTCCCGGTGCCGCCAGGATTCGTGTTGATGCGGAGCAGCTACCGGGCGTCGATGGAGGCGGGCGGCGTGGATACCGAGCTCGCCGCTCTCCATCGCGAAGCGTTGGCACAGGTGGACAGCACCGCCCGCTTGGCCGAGCTTTGCCAACGAATGCGGGCGCTGGTGGCAAAGGCGGGTCTGAGCAAGGACGTCCGTGAGCAGCTGCTCGAGGCCTACCGGGCTTTGGGACCGAATTGCACTGTGGCCGTGCGGTCTTCGGCAACGGGCGAGGACGGCCGCGACGCGTCGTTCGCCGGGATGAATCAGACGGTGACCAACGTGGCCGGCGAGGCGGCCCTTCTCGACGCCGTCATAACATGCTGGGCTTCCCTGTTCAGCCCGCGGGTCATCACTTACCGGGCCAGCCGAGGGTTCGTGACCGATCCCGCGATGGCGGTGGTGGTCCAGCAGATGATCGCCTCCGAGCGGTCCGGCGTCGCGTTCACCACCGATCCCAGCACGGGGGAGGCCGAACACGTTGTCATCGAAGCCGCGCTCGGGCTGGGCGAGGTCGTGGTGTCCGGAAAAGTCCAGCCCGACACCTACGTCGTCGACAAAAAGACCTTGGACGTGGTCGATGTCAAAATCGGATATCAGGCGTTCAAGATCGAGCGCGGTCCCGATGGGAACGACGTCATCGTGGAGTTGGACCGCGCGCAGGCCGAAACGCGCGTTCTCGACGACACATCGTTGCGCCACATCACCGAATTGGCGATTGCCGTTGAAGCGCATCACGGTTGCCCGCAAGACGTTGAATGGGCGATTGCTTCCGGCGAGACCTGGCTGGTCCAGGCCAGGCCGATCACGACGCTGAACACCGACGCACCCGATGGGTCGGGAACAACGGACGTCCTGGTACGTGGGTTGCCGGCGGCACCGGGGTCGGCCTCGGGACGCGTGCGGGTTCTTCACAGCCCCGAAGAGGGCAGCCGGTTGATCGACAATGAGATTCTCGTTGCCCCGATGACCAACCCGGACTGGCTTCCCGCTATCCGGCGCGCGGCGGCAGTGGTGACCGAGACCGGCGGTATGACGTGCCATGCGGCCATCGTGGCGCGCGAACTCAGAGTCCCATGTGTGGTGGGCGCCCGAGATGCGACCACCGTTCTGCGCGACGGTCAGTCCGTCACGGTTGACGGATCGCGCGGGAATGTCTATGCCGGACAACTCAGCCCGCAGGTGCGGGCCCGGGTGGCCGAGCCGCCGGCGCTCACGACAAGTGTCACCGAGACAACTGGCACCAGAATATATGTCAACCTGGCGATACCGGACACCGCCGAGGCGGTCGCGGCCCAAGATGTCGACGGCGTGGGGTTGTTGCGGGCCGAATTCCTGCTTACTCAAGCGCTTTCCGGCCGGCACCCGCGTGACCTCATCGCTCACGGCGAGCAGTCCACCCTCATCGACGCCTTGGTGGCATCGATCGGGCGCATCGCATCGGCCTTCGGGAACCGCCCGGTCATCTACCGTGCCACGGATTTCCGTAGTAATGAGTTTCGTGGGTTGCGGGGTGGTGAAGCCTACGAACCCGTCGAGCACAACCCGATGATCGGCTACCGCGGATGCTATCGATACATCAAAGAGCGGGATCTGTTCGGTCTGGAGCTTCAGGCATTGGCGCGGGTGCGCGAACAAAGTCCGAACGTGCATCTGATGATTCCGTTCGTTCGGACGCGCTGGGAATTGGAGACGTGTCTTTCTCTGGTCGACATGAGTCCGCTCGGCGCCCAGCGCGGCCTGCATCGGTGGGTGATGGCTGAGGTGCCCTCGGTTGTGTATTGGCTGCCCGAATACATCGGGCTGGGGGTGGACGGGGTATCCATCGGCAGCAATGACTTGACCCAGTTGGTCCTGGGGGTCGACCGCGATTCGGAGATCTGCGCCGAGCTGTTCGACGAATCCGACGGCGCTGTTCTCGATGCCATCGGCCGCATTGTCGCGACCGCGCGTAAACACGGCATCACCTCGTCGTTGTGCGGCCAGGCGCCGTCGACCAACCCGGCTTTCGCGGAGCACCTGGTGAGGATGGGGATCACCTCGGTGTCGGTCAACCCCGACGCGGTAGTCGCCACCCGGCGTGCAGTTGCCGCCGCCGAACGGCGGCTCCTGCTGGAAGCTGCGACCGCTGATCACCGGACCACAAGCCAGGTGTGACCGATGCCGCGGCATTGGCTGGTGATGGACGCCGCGGAACGGAATGCCGCGCCGTTCGTCACCCGATTGGCCGGTGCCGGCCGGCACCTACCCGAGACACACCTCACGACCGACCAGCTGATGGCCACCACGCGCCATCGCACACACATCGACCTGGAGCGCCTGACCGGAATCCACGAACGCCGGATCTCTGTGGGTGAGGAAGATTCGTACAGCCTTGCGACCTCGGCGGCGCTCGACTGTCTCGGCCGGGCAAAACAGGATCCCGGGTCGCTTGACGTGGTGATCAGTTGCAGCATCACGAAATTCCGTGGGGGCCTGACCCAATGGCTCGAACCGACGATGAGCAGCGCCGTGGCCCGCGGGATCGGGGCGCCGCAGGCGATGACCTTCGACGTATCCAATGCATGCGCAGGGATGCTCACCGGAGTCACGATTTTGAACAACTGGATCCGGCAGGGCATCGTCGAGCGCGGACTGGTGGTCAGCGGTGAGTACATCTCGCAGCTGAGCCACAATGCGGCGCGCCACATCCGCAACATCATGAGCAAGGAACTGGCCTGCCTGACCCTTGGCGATGCGGGGGCGGCCCTGCTGCTCGAGCGGGCCCCCGCCGGTTCTGCCGGCATCACCCTGGCGGGATTTACGACTGTCGCCGACTACAGTCGGCTCTGCCTGGCGTATCCGCAGGGACACGATCCGGGTGCGCGGATGTTCACCAATTCCCGTGCAATCCAGCGGGCCGCGATTGCCGACACTCCCTTACTGCTCCAGGAAGTCCTTGATGCCGTGGGTATTTCGATCCACGACATCGACCACGTGATCACTCACCAGACTTCAGCGCGCGCCATCCGCAAGGGCATGGCGCGAATGTCGGAGTCGTTCGGCGACCGCCCCCGGCATGACGCCGTGATCACCGTCGATCGATATGGCAACACGGCGTCGACGACACACACGGTGGCCCTGGTCGAGGAACTCGAAGCGGGACGCATCGCAGCGGGGGAACGAATCGCACTGCTGGCATTGGCGTCGGGGCTGGAGATCGGCGTGGTGTTGGTGACCCTGGACGAGGATTTGGTGAGCCGATATGGGAACGATCATTGAACGGGTCGCCATCGCGCATCCGCGATGGCGTGGCCGGCACAGCGCACTGCACCTGGCCGTTGCCGCCGGCAAGGACTGCCTGCAGCGGGCCGGACGCAACCCCCACGAACTGGATCTCGTTGTCAACGCCGGGATCTACCGCGACCGCAACCTCGGAGAGCCGGCATTGGCGGCGCTGATCCAAGACGACATCGGGGCCAATCCCGAAGACCCACACACCGGTGCCCATGGCACGTTCTCGTTCGATATCGCCAACGGCGCTTGCGGAGTGCTCACCGCGCTGCAAATTGTCGATGGATTCCTGCGGTCAGGTGCCATCCAGCTGGCACTCGTCGTCGCCAGTGATGCCGATCCCGGCCACGGAATGAGCGAGCATTTTCCGTTCTCGGCTGCCGGTGCGGCGTTACTTTGCCGGTGGACCGACGAAGACTGCGGCCTGAGTCCCGTGTCGTGGGTGAATGCCGAGGAATCGACCGGAGTGGACCAGGCCTTCACCGCCACAGTCGGATTCGCCGACTCCCGTAATGTTCTCCGGTTTGATCGATCGGGTGACATGGACGAGCGGTTCGCCGCGGCCGCTGCCGCGGCGGTATGCGCGTGCCTAGCGGCCCAATCGGCGCGGCTCGCCGACGTCGATGTGATTGTCGCGGCACCCGCGGGTCACGGATACCGCACCGCGTTGAGCGCCCGGCTTGGGGTGCCGAGTGACGAGATCGTCGTCGCCGACGATCAGCACATGCACACCGCGGCGCTGGCGGCCGCTTTCGAGCGGCAAGCCGAACCGCAAACCCCCGGCACCCAGGTGCTTTTCGTCGTCGCCGGTGCCGGACCTACCGCGGGGGCGGCTCTCTATCGTCGACCGCCATCCGCATTCGCGGGCTCTGGTCCAGACAGGACGGCGCGGGAGGTGGCCAAGTGGAGCAACTGACCGCCCTGGACGCGGGCTTCCTCGAGGCCGAAGACTCCGACCCGCACGTGAGTCTCGCGGTGGGCGCTGTGTCGATCATGGAAGGCCCGGCCCCAAGCCACGACGACTTCGTATCCGCTCTCGCGGACAGGCTCCCGGCAATCCCGCGATTCAGTCAGGTGCTGCGGACCCACTCGCTCGACATACGCCCGCCCGAATGGGTGGATGACCCCCACTTTGAGATCTCGCGCCATGTCCATCGGCTCGCGCTCCCGCATCCCGGGGGTGACACCGAACTGTTCGAGGTGGTCGCGACGTTGATGGAACGCCGGCTGGATCGTGAACGCCCACTGTGGGACTGCTGGATCATCGAGGGGCTGAGTGACAACCGGTGGGCGGTACTGACCAAGCTTCACCACTGCATCGCCGACGGCATCGCGGCAACGCAGCTGATGGCGAGATTCAGCGATGACATCGGCGAAAGCTTCGCCACAAAGATTCATGCATCTCAAAAATCGGTCCGGCAGGAGTCGCCGCTGCGAACGCCAACCCTGAACCCGTTCCGCTGGGTGAGTGAGATCGGACGAAGCGCCATCGGTGCGGCAACCGCTGCCGAACACGCGGCGTGGGGTGCGGCCGAACTCGCGGCCAGTCTGCTCAGCCCCGCCCCGGAGTCGTCACTCACCGGACCCGTCACCACGATGCGCCGGTACAGCGCGGCCCGGGTTCGGATAGCTGACATGCGTAAGGTTGCCAAGGAATTCGATGTGACATTGAACGACGTTGCGCTGGCGGCGATAACCAGCAGTTACCGCGCGATTCTGCTCGGACGCGGTGAGCAGCCCGGTCGGAATTCACTGCGCACGCTGGTTCCTGTCTCCCTGCGGACGGTCGACCAATTCAACGTTGCCGACAACCGGGTTTCGGCCATGTTGCCGTTACTGCCGGTCGACGAGGAAGATCCGGTGAAGCAGCTGCGGCGGGTGCACGAGCGGCTCAGCCGAGCGAAGGCGAGCGGTCAAAGCGAAGGCGGCGGCGCGGTGGTCTCGGCGGTCAAACGTGTCCCGTTCGCCCTGTCCGCGTGGACGATGCGCCTGGCCATGCGATTGCCGCAACGAGCGGTCGTCGCGTTGGCGACCAACGTTCCCGGGCCCAAAGGTCAGCAGAGGTTGATGGGCCGCCGAGTACTGGAAATTCTGCCGATCCCGCCGATAGCCCTTCAACTGCGCACGGGCATCGCGATGGTCAGTTACGCCGAGCATTTCGTCTTCGGCATCACCGCCGACTACGACACCGCCCCCGATATCGAGGCGCTCGCTGACGGAATCGAGAACGGTGTCGCGCGGTTGGTCACGGCCAGCCGAACGCATCGGCGCAAGCGCGCACCGAGAGCCCGACGGTCGAACGCCAAGCCCGCATCGTGGCCGGCACGGTAGCATTTGTGCAGCTGGAGGCAACGAAAGAGGGTCGGGCCTGATGACATCGCCCAGCGCTGAACGGTACCTGAGCGCTGTACTACTCAATAAGAGCCTGCGCGAACGTCTTTGTGATGTCGACGCCATGGTGGACACGATCCTTGACTACGCGATCATCCAGCTCGATGTGAACGGTGACGTAGTGCGCTGGTGCCCGGGTGCCCAGGTGATGACCGGCTACTCGGCGGCCGAGGTGCTGGACCGACCCGTGTCGACGTTCTACACCGAGGAGGACAGAGAGGCCGGACTGGCTGAACGCGAGCTGGCCGCGGCGCGCGAATCGGGACGCGTCGAATACGAAGGCTGGCGGGTGCGCAAAAACGGCCAGCGGTTTCGTGCCGGCGTGGTACTGGCCCTGCTCAACGATGACGCGGGTGCCGTCGCCGGATTTACCAAAGTGATGCGGGATGTGACAGCCGAGCATCTGCGAGCCGAAACCATGTTCCACGCTCTGCTGGAATCGGCCCCCGACGCGATGGTCATCGTCGGGCCTGACGGGCGCATCGTGCTCGCAAACGCCCAAACCGACAAGCTGTTCGGCTATCAGCGCGAGGATCTGATCGGCAGGGAAGTCGAGACGCTGATCCCGCCCCGGTTTCGCGGTGTCCACGAGGGGCACCGCACCGGTTTCTTCACCCACCCGGACGCACGGCGCATGGGGGCCGGCCTAGACCTCTGGGGGCTGCGCTGCAACGGAACCGTGTTCCCGGTTGACGTGAGCCTGAGCCCACTACGGACCGAGCAGGGTGTGATGGTCTCGGCGGCCATCCGCGACATCACCCAGCAGTTGGCCGTCCAGGCCGAGCTCACCGAGACCCGGGCCGAGGCCGAAGTGCTCGCCGAACGTGACCGCATCGCCGGCGACCTGCAGGACCACGCGATTCAGCGCGTCTTCGCGGTCGGTCTCGCGCTGCAGGGCACCATCCCGCGGGCGCGCTCGCCCGAGGTGCAGCAGCGTCTCAACACGGCGGTCGATGACCTGCACGGCGTGGTGCAGGACTTTCGCACGGCGATCTTCGACCTGCGCCGCAAAGCAACCGACGTGGCAGGGCTGCGCCATCGTTTAGATGAAGTGATCGGCCGGCTGTCGGAAGATTTAGCTACCACCGTGCAGTACAAAGGGCCGCTTTCGGTGGTTGAGGGCGTGTTGGCCGAAGAAGCCGAAGCCGTCGTCACGGAAGCGATCAGCAACGCGGTACAGCACGCCGCGGCCACCAAGCTGACCATCGCTGTCGAGGTCGCCGACGAGTTGTGTATCGACGTCGTCGATAACGGTAGAGGCCTGCCCGACGACATCACCGAAGCCGGCCTGATGAAATTGCGCCGAGGCGCCGAATCGTTCGGGGGCACCCTCGACGTCGGTGGCGCCTCAGGCGGGGGCACCCGGCTGCGGTGGGTGGCTCCGCTGTTCTGACCGCGCAGCACTCGCTGTTCCCTTGGGGGAGTGGACGAACGGCCTTCGCAGTAGAGACTTCGGCCCCTATCGATGGACGTGGCTACGCGATATTTGTTGTAAAGATGGGTTTGAGCAACGGAAATGCCGCCGAGAGGAGCAGCCAGCTATGGCACCCGCAGTTACGGCCAAAGTCATTGTCCTACAGTCGCACCCGGTCTGGGTGGCGGCTCAGAAGGGTCAACGCGAGCGGCGCGAGGCGATGAGCCGTCATCCGTCATCTCATGTCCGACGGGGAATGGTGCGAAATGTTGTCGGACAGCTTGCAAGCCGGCTGACATACGAATGGGGTGTCGAGGACAATTCGCGCCGGCCGACTTTGAGGGTTCTCAGCTGATCCTCGCCGATGTGCGGATGGCCACCGAACACGCGGTCCGCCAAAACGATCGGCAATTATCGCTCATGAGCTCTTCACGGAGCCCTGGTCATACATCATCTGCCATATGTATGGTGCTCCTAAGCGCCGATCGGTGCACGGACACGACAGGAGATGCGTAGTGGCTGAACGGTTGGCGGGAAAGGTTGCCCTCATCAGCGGTGGCGCCCGGGGGATGGGCGCATCACACGTGCGGTCGTTGGTCGGCGAGGGAGCCAAGGTGGTGTTCGGTGACGTCCTCGACGACGAGGGCACGGCGGTGGCGGCGGAGGTCGGTGATGCCGTCCGCTATCTGCACCTCGACGTGACCAAGCCCGAGGATTGGGATGCGGCGGTGGGCGCCGCCCTGGGCGAGTTCGGCCGCATCGACGTGCTGGTCAACAACGCGGGCATCATCAACATCGGCACCCTGGAGGACTACGCGCTCTCGGAGTGGCAGCGAATCCTCGACATCAATCTGACGGGTGTCTTCCTCGGCATCCGCGCGGTGGTCAAACCCATGAAGGAAGCGGGACGGGGATCGATCATCAACATCTCCTCGATCGAGGGGATGGCCGGCACGATCGCATGCCACGGCTACACCGCAACGAAATTCGCGGTGCGGGGGTTGACGAAGTCGGCCGCCCTGGAACTGGGGCCGAGCGGAATCCGGGTGAACTCCATTCACCCCGGGCTGATCAAGACGCCGATGACCGACTGGGTTCCCGACGACATCTTCCAGAGTGCACTGGGCCGCGCCGCCCAGCCCGTGGAGGTCTCTAACCTCGTGGTTTATCTGGCCAGCGACGAGTCCAGCTACTCGACCGGCTCGGAGTTCGTCGTCGACGGCGGCACCACCGCCGGCCTGGGACACAAGGATTTCTCCAACGTCGAGACCGACGCGCAACCGGACTGGGTTACCTAGCTATTCTTCCGCGAGACTGTAACTACCGACGGTGCAACTCGAGAGGCGTGTCGGCAGTTACAGTCTCGCGCGAAATTGTCGGGCCGGCCGGACGGGGTTACCCAGCGGCGGTTACGGATTCGGCTTCTTTAGTCGGTTGGGGCCACGGCGACGGAACCGGGCGTTGCCGGACCCGCTGCGGCCACCAGAACCACTTGCCGAGCAACGCGGCAATCGAGGGCGTCATCAGCGACCGCACGATCAGGGTGTCGAACAACAGACCCAGACCGATGGTGGTGCCCACCTGGCCGATGACCGTCAACTCGCTGACCGCCATCGTCATCATCGTGAACGCGAACACCAGCCCCGCTGAAGTCACGACCGAGCCGGTGCCGCCCATCGACCGGATGATGCCGGTGTTCAAGCCGGCGTGAATCTCCTCCTTGAACCTCGCCACCAGGAGCAGGTTGTAGTCGGCGCCGACGGCCAGCAGAATGATGACCGACATCGCCAGCACCATCCAGTGCAGCTCGATGCCGATGAGGTGCTGCCAGATCAGCACCGAAAGCCCGAAGGATGCGCCCAGCGAGAGCAAGACCGTTCCGACGATGACCGCTGAGGCCACCACACCCCGCGTGATGAGCAGCATGATGATGAAAATCAGGCACAGCGAAGCGATTCCGGCGATCAGCAGGTCGTAGGTGTTACCGTCGCCGAGGTCTTTGTAGATCGACGCGGTGCCCGCGAGATAGATCTTCGAGCCCTCCAACGGCGTGCCCTTGAGTGCCTCGTAGGCGGCCTTCTTGATGGCACCGATGTGCGAAATGCCTTCCTGCGACATCGGATCGCCGTCATGGCTGATGATGAAGCGCACGGCGTGCCCGTCGGGGGAGATGAAGTTCTTCATGCCCTTCTTGAACTCTTTGTTGTTGAAGGTCTCCGGCGGCAGGTAGAACGAGTCGTCGTTCTTGGAGGCGTCGAACGCCTTACCCATGGCGCTGGAGTTCTTCTGCGCCTCTTTCTGCTGATCCTGCAGACCCTTCTGGGTCGAATACATGGTCAGCATCGTCGTTTTCATGGCCTTCATGTTTTCGATCATGGATGGCATCAGCGCCACCATCTGGGGCATCAGGGTGTCGAGATGATCCATGATGGGCAGCAGGCTCTCGATGTCATCGGTCATCGTGTCGATGCCGTCGAGGCCGTCCCAGATCGACCGAATAGACCAGCACACCGGGATGTCGTAGCAGTGCTTCTCCCAGTAGAAGTAGCTGCGGAACGGCCGGAAGAAATCCTCGAAATCGGCCATGTGGTCGCGTAATTCGTTGATGTCGATGGTCATGTCATGCATCTTCTTGACCATGATGTGCATGTCGTTGGACATCTGCACGGTGATGCTGGACATCTTTTCCATGCTGTCGATGGTCGTCTGCATCATGTCGGCCTGCTTGAGCATGTCGGCCATCTGATCTTCTTGGTACTTCTGATTCATCTGCTGGCTGACGCCCTGCATGCTGATCTGGAACGGGATCGACGTGTGCTCGATCGGCGTGCCCTGCGGTCGGGTGATAGCCTGCACACGGCCGATGCCCGGAACCCGGAAGATCGTCTTGGCGATTTTGTCGATCACCAAGAAGTCCGCCGAGTTACGCAGATCATGGTCGCTTTCGATCATCAGCACCTCGGGGTTCATCCGCGCCTGCGAGAAGTGCCGATCCGCGGCGGCGTAACCCTCGTTGGCGGGCAGGTCCGTGGGTAGGTAGTTGCGGTCGTTGTAGTTGGTGCGGTATCCGGGCAGGGTCAACAAGCCCACCAGGGCCACCCCGATGGTGACGACCAGGATCGGGCCGGGCCACCGGACGACGAGGGCGCCGACCTTGCGCCACCCGCGAATTCGTTGCGTCCGTTTGGGTTCGAGCGTCTTGCGGAAGCGCGTTGCCACCGAGATGACCGCGGGACCCAGCGTCAACGCCGCCGCCACGACCACCACCATGCCGATCGCCAAGGGGATACCCAGCGTCTGGAAGTAGGGCAGGTTGGTGAAGTGCAGGCAGAATGTCGCACCGGCGATGGTCATGCCAGACCCGAGCACCACGTGTGCGGTGCCCGTGTACATGGTGTAGTACGCGTCTTCTCGGGACTCACCGATAGCCCGGGCTTCCTGATATCGGCCTATCAAAAAGATCGCGTAGTCAGTGGCGGCCGCGATCCCCAACGTGACCAACAAGTTCGTGGCGAATGTCGAGAGCCCGATGAGGTTGAAGTAGCCCAGGAACGCGACCATTCCCCGCGCGGCCGACAACTCGAGCACCACCATCACCAGGGTGAGCAACACAGTGACGACGGACCGATAGACCAACAGCAGCATCGCGATGATCACGGTGAACGTGGCCGCTGTGATGAGCTGCAGGCTGCGGTCGCCGGCCATGTGCTGATCCGCGGCCAACGCTGCGGGCCCGGTGACGTAGGCCTTCACCCCCTTGGGCGGAGGCATGCTCTTGACGATGCTCTGCACGGCCTCGACGGATTCATTGGCCAGCGCTTCGCCCTGGTTGCCGGCGAGGTAGACCTGGACATAGGTGGCTTTGCCGTCGTTGCTCTGCGCACCCGCCCCGGTGAGCGGGTCGCTCCACATGTCTTGAACGTGCTCAACGTGTTTGGTGTCGGCGTTGAGCTTTTTGACGATCTCGTCGTAGTAGGCGTGGGCGTCGGCGCCCAGGGGATTCTGGCCCTCGAGCACGATCATCACCGAGCTGTTGGACTTGTACTCGTTGAACACCGCGCCCATGCGCTTGGTCGCGACCACGGATTGCGCATCGTCGGGCGCCATCGACACCGAGCGCATCTTGCCGACCTCGTCCAGCTGGGGGACGGCGACGTTGAGCACCCCGATGAGCGCGATCCAGCCCAGGATGAGCGGTACGGCGAACGTTCTGATGAACCGGGGGATCTTGTCCCGCGCGGGTTCGTTGACGACGGGGATGGTGTCGGTACGGGTGTCGCTGAACGTCGTGCTCATGCGGATTTCACCATGCAGAAGGTCAGGGCGTGTACGCCGTGGGTGATGTTTTCGTCCTTGACTTCGTCATCGATGGTGATGCGGCAACCGAGGGAATTGCCGTCGCTTTGTGCCGAGAGGTTCGGGAAGACCGAAGGCGCGGTGGTGCTGAGCACCAACGTCCACGGCAGCGGTGCGCCGTCGACCCGCTTCGGGTCGGCGGACAGATCCATGTAGTTCACGTTGGCGTGACTGGCCGAGCCGAAGACTTCGTATTTGACGACCTTGGGCTTGAACGGCTTGGAATCATCGAGTCGCGGACTCGTCATGACGCCGGAGTCACCGGTGCCGAAGAACGACTTGACCCGAACCACAGCAAATCCGCCGACCAGCACAACCGCCGCGATCAACAGCGGCAGCCAGGCGTTGCGCACAAGTTTCGATATCTGCACCTAGGTGATCCCTTCCCCATCACGCGGTCGTGACGCGGATGAGCGTTTGCGCGACTGGAGGTCGTGGACAGGTGAGGGTCCACAAGTCGCACCGATCAACAACGAATTACGTCGATTGCCATGGTTCGTGTGCGCTCGACCGTCAAACGCGGCGAAACTTGGCCATCTCCACCGGCTGACGTCCCCGGCGTCGACGCCCGGCTCACCTTGTCGCTCAAGCCTCCCCGGGTGCCGCCACCAGCGCATAGTACATGATGTGCATATCTTGCAGTGTATGCAACATTTGCTGGTGGTGTTTCAGCTCACTTCGTGAAGATGCTGTTCACCAGCGCCGCGGCACGCTCAACATAGGGCATCGGCGTGTCGGCGGTTTCACTCGCCTCGCCGCTTGCCCACCGTTCGAGGCCGGACCGCACCGCCGTCAGCGCCAGCGCCGAGATCAGCGCGGCCATCTCGTCACCGGGCTGCATCGCCTGGCGGCGGACGATGATGTCGGTCAACTGATTCTGGAATCGCTCCAGATCGGCGAGGAACGCCGCCAAGACTGCGGGGGATGTTTTGGCGAGTTCCAGCATGTGGGCCGCGTGTTCGCGCCGGGGGGGCACGTCGCGCAGGTGGTGCGCCGCCAGGGTGATCAGCTCTGCCAGGACGGCCGAGTAGGGGGCGGGCCCGGCGGCGACGAAATCCTCTGCCAGCTCGGCGGGTATGTCTGAGGGGCCGTAGGCGAGCGCGGACTCTTTGTTGGGGAAGTAGTTGAAGAACGTGCGCGTCGAGACTCCGGCTTCGGCGCAGATCTCGTCGACTGTGACCTTGTCGAATCCCCGTTCCAGCGTGAGGCGCACGGCGGCATCGCGGATGTCGGCGCTCGTCTGGCGTCGACGGCGCTCGCGTAGCCCCACGGGATTGGACATACCCATATAGTTGCACGTTGTGCACAGTTTGCAGTCATAAGGTGCCGGATGAGCGGTGGGGAACCGATGACGGCCGGGCCCGCACAGGGCGGTGGGGTCCCATGCCGGGCTTTAGACATATCGCACCATAACCGTTGTTGCGCAGCATTATTCGATCAGATACCGCGGTCAAAGCGCTGGGTGCGGGCGGTCATCCGCTGGGGGTGAGTGCACCGCGCAGATAGTCGCATTGGCTTTCGAAGAACTTCGCCGATATCGGCGCCTTGTCCGCGATCTGGTCGAAAGCGTGGAACGCGCCCGGAACGATCTCCTCCTGCACCGCAACGCCGGCCTCACGCAATCGTCGTGCGTACTCCAGACTCTCAGAATAAAAGAGGTCCAACGTTCCGACGCCGATCCAGGCGGGCGGCAAACCCGACAAATCCTTCCGGCGGGCCGGCGCCGCCTCCTCGGGATCGGCCCCGTTGAGGTACCACTGCCAGGCCAATTGATTGTCGGATTCGGTCCACATGATGCGCCGGGGGCCGTCGCGCCGGGCGCCGGTGCGATCGTCGAGCATCGGATACACCAGCATTTGGAAGGCGATTTTGACATCGTCGCGGTCGTGCGCCCGCTGCGTCACCGCGGCCGCGAAATGCCCACCGGCGCTGGCCCCGCCGATGGCGACTCGATCCGGGTCCACCCATGGCCGGCGCGCCAGCCAGAGCAGGGCCGCATAACAGTCCTCGACCGGTATCGGGTAGGGATGTTCGGGTGCCAACCGGTGTTCCACCGCCGCAATCGCGACACCGGTGCGCTGAGACAGCTGGCGGAGATACTTATCGTCCTGGGCGGCGTGGCCCATGATGGTTCCGCCGCCGTGGATCCACAGCAGCGCGGGTGTGCGGTCCGGAAGGCCGGCCGGACGATGCAGACGGACGGTGACGTGCTCGTTGACGGCGGCCACCGGCACGGTGCGGATGCGGCCGGCATTGCCCATCAGGTTCATGAGGGCGCGCTGCAGCTTCAGACCCCGGTGCAAAGCGTAGCCCCGAGGCACGAATCGAGCCACCTTGCGAAGATCGGGATCCAGGACGTGAGGCGACGTGAAGGCGTTGTCGGGGAGCCTGTTTGCCATCGAATGCCCTCTGTTCCCTTGCGCCGGCAGACATGCTGACCATACAGGACAGACGTAGTGTCCATGCGCAGAATGTGAACAGGTTGAGCGGTACGCGCGTTCGTCAGTGCATTGTGCTAGCGGCACAGTCCGTTTCAGCGCGTCTCGTCTCCGCCGTCGGTTAGTGCGGACGTCCGGGTCCTCGCCGTGCACTCGACCATGTCCGCTGAACGACCTCGAACGAGTCGGACGCAACGCCGGACGAATATCAATCAATAATCCGCTGTGCCACAATATAATCCGTTACCACGAGCAATGTGGACGATGGTTGGCCGTGGGTGCACAAGGGGCCATGCGGACCGAAGGCCGGGGCCAGACCATCAGTGTTGCGCGGGTTAACATCGGATGTTCAGATGTCGACATGGAGGGGTAAGGCTTTGGCTGCGATACCCGTCATCGCGCTCACCGGCCATCTGGGCGCCGGCAAGACGACGCTGCTCAACCACCTGTTACGGCAACCTGGCACACGAATCGGTGTGGTGGTCAATGATTTCGGAGACATCAACATCGACGCCGGTCTGGTGGCCGGCCAGGTCGACGAGCCGGCCTCGATCGCCGGAGGATGCATCTGCTGCCTGCCCGACGGCGGTGGGCTCGATGATGCGCTCATCAAGCTCGCCGACCCGGCCCGACGCCTCGACGCCATCGTCGTGGAGGCCAGTGGCCTGGCCGACCCTGTGGCGATCACGCGGATCATTGGTTTTAGTGAGATACGCGGCGTGCGGGTGGGTGGGCTTGTCGATGTCGTCGATGCCGTGAACCACTTCGACACCGTCGACCGAGGCACACTACCGCCGGCGCGCTATGGCGCGGCGTCGCTCATTGTTGTCAACAAGCTCGACCAGGTGTCCGAGAAGGAGCGGCCGGCTGTGGTGCAACGTGTCACACAGCGGGCGGCGCAACGTAACCCGCGCGTACATGTCGTGGGCACAACGGGTGGCCGGATAGACCCAGAGCTGCTCTTCGACGCGTCTGCCACGTCCGGGCAGGATGGGCAGCTCTCCTTTCTGGATTTGGTGTCCGAGCGCAACCATGACCACGTCCATGCCGATGCCGTCACCGTCAGGAGTGCTGGTTGCGTCGACCCCGATACCCTGTTCGACCTCCTCGAACAGCCGCCACAGCAGGTGTTCAGGCTGAAAGGCATCGTTGCGGTGCGGCAGCGCGCGAATGTCCAGGACTACGTCGTCAACCTGGTGGGTAGCGCAATCCACATCGGGAAGGCGCCGCCGGGGGCCGACGCCAACTGTCTGGTGGCGATCGGGATGCATCTCGACGTCCCGGCCGTACGCGCGCGACTCGACAACGCGCTGCTGCCCACGTCGGGGCCGGCGTCGGCGCAGGCATTGCGGCGGCTTCAGCGGTACCGGCGACTCAGCGCGTGAGCAATGATCCGGCAAGATGCGTCTTGATGTCATCTTCGCTGGGCGACGTACTCGCCACCTTGGAGCTCGAGAGGGTCGACCAGTGGGTCTTCGTCGGGCAGCAGCTGCCCGCGCCCGCCAACCACATTCTCGGCGGACATATTTCGGCTCAGGCTTTGTTGGCGGCAAGCCACACCGCGCCCGGTCGCGCACCGCACAGCGTCCACACCTATTTCCTGCGGCCGGGCGATTCGCGTCGGCCGGTTGACTTCGAGGTTATCGATCTCCAAGAAGGCCGGACGTTTTCGGCACGACGAGTCACTGCCCGCCAAGACGGCAAGATTCTGATGGAAGCGATGTCTTCGTTCAAAGTCGCCGATTCCGCACCCGCTCAGGTCGTCTACCAACCACCCATGCCGGAGGCTTCCAGTCCAGAATCGCTGCCGTGGGTTGCGCCGCACCTGGCGGAGTCCGACGCCAGCACCCAAGGGCGGTGGTCGAGCCTGCGCTGGTTCGAGCGCCGGATCATCGACACCGAGGGCGCTCCACCCGCGCGGGCGCTGATGTGGTGGCGACCCGATGGGGAGGTTCCCGATGATCCGGCGCTGACCGCCAGCCTGGTGGCTTACCTGTCGGCGGTGACGTTGACCGAACCGGCATATGCGGCACGCGGTGGCGTCGGGGAGTCAGCTCAGCGTGACCATTCGGTGTGGTTCCACGCTCCGGCGGCGTTGTCGGATTGGCTTCTCTACGACTGTTCATCCCCGAGTAGCGCCGGTTCGCTGGCGTTGGCGAGTGGGACGATGTTCAACCGCAACGGCGAACTGGTGTGCACGGTCAAACAAGAGATGTACTTCCCGCCGCGTACACCCTGAAACCGCAACCGCTTCCGCCGCGGTGCCAACGGAGGATCCTGGCCAAGGGGATCGGATCGACCTCGGAGTGGCCGCCATTGTTGGTCGCCTTCCGGCCGTGGCGGAGTCCCTTGGCGCGTTGAACTCGGACTGCACTGCGCCATTGCATTGGGCTAGCGGACAATCATCGACCCGTCGACATATCATTAATGACCGTGCACTGCAACGATATTCATCACAGTGACGTATTGTCGGCGATAGGGCGGGGGGAGGGAAGGGAGGGTCCGCGGGCCGGTTCAGGCATGTGGCAGCCCGGCGACCCGCGTCGTCGTCTTGCCTGTCACCCCGCAGTCGTTGGATTGTCAGTACTGCGTGTGCCGGCGCCAAGTGTGATGAACGTCAACCGACGGTAGTGACATAGGTCATAGCCTGATCAACGCAATCGGGTCAAGCTGACTGTTCGTTTGCGTATCTAATGGTTGGGAGCGCGATGGCCGACCTCGACTTTGCCTATGACGTGACCCTCGACGAGGCGCGTCGACGCAGCGCTGTGCTCGAAGCGATAGGTGACGACTGGGACCCCGTCGCCGTGCTGGGCGAGGAGCAGAAGGCCTACGACATGCTGTACTCGAATCTCGATGACGAGCAGCAGCGGGTCTACGACGAGTTGGTCCGCGCCGGCGTTCTGCCCGAACGGACGAGTGCTCGTGTTACCGATTGATCCGACCGCCGACCGCGGCCGCCGCGCATGGTTGCCCTGCCCGTCCTGCGATCAGGGCACCAAATGTGGTGATTGCCGAAGCAGCCGAAACTGCAGCACGCATTGGCAGTATCTGCTGAGCAACAAGGGGACGTTGGTTCACCTGCAGTGCTCCGGTTGCGGTCATCTCTGGTCGACCGACACACATCGCCGCACGCGCCGCTAGACAGCTGGCATCGGCCGCGGCCATTACGGGCGTGGCAACACTTCGGGCTCGGGGCGTAAGCCGATCCGAAACCTGTTAACACCGCATTTCAATAGACCTGCACCCCAAGATAATTCGTTGCGGTAATGCATCGCGGCGGTGTGCGGGGAAGGGGGAGATGTGGTTATGTCGAGTGCCGAGCTAGCGTCGACGTTGCGGGTGTAGAAGCTCGATCGGATCGGCGTTGTTGACAAGGATGTTGAGCCCTCCGTATTCGCTATAGCAAGCTGCGACAAGGGGGTTCACGTCATCCTCGTTGGTGACGTCGGGTCGCTGAAACGCCAGCTCGTTTTCGGCGGCGACAGCGCGACCCGCTTCGTCGCCGCGTCCGCATCCGACTGCGCGGGCTCCGCGCGAGACGAACAATCGGGCGATGGCCAGCCCGATTCCTTTGGTGCCACCGGTAATGAGGGCTACTTGCCATCAAGCCGAAACGTATCCGTCATCTCACTCCTTGCATTACCGGATACGGTGGATACTGCGTGTCCTCGAGATCGCATCAGCGTGGGCGCCCTGCGGTCACCGATTGTGGGTGACAGTCGATGTAGTTCCGACCGAACTCGAGGACGCCGTGCGCGGGGCCGTCAGGGACTGTCCCGCCGAATCAGTGCACATCCAGTGAGCCCGTCGTCCGGCGTATGAGCCGGGCGCGGCAAAGGCGCAGCGAGCCTGAGGTCTGTTGCGAGAAGTGGATCATCACGCCCCGTCGAGTCGCGGGAACCGCTGTGTAGGAGCATGATTCGGTCGGCGATAGCCCTGCTCGTCGCACCCGCCGGTCGAGCTTACCGCGTCAGTGTGACGTAAGTGTGGGGGGATCTAGGCGCGGGCGTCAACGGCCGGATGGCACTCTCAAGGAGTCGAGCCGGTTAACGGTCGTTTCTACGGGCGCCGTCGGAGTGTCCCGCTCGGTTCCCGATATGACCGTATTTGCCATTATCTGCACGGTGTGTGGCTTTTACGCTCTCCGTATGCAGGAGCAAACGGGCACGCTTACACCCCAACCCCCACTCGATATGGTCGTCGACAAGACCGCCGAGCAGGGCATCACCGCTGTCCTGGCCGTCATCGTGGCACTTTCCGCCATCTGGGCGGTCGTTGATTGGCGTCGCAGCGGTCGACCGCTTGGAGTGGTACTGATGCTTGCCGGCGGCGCCATGATGATCTTCGAACCGATGGTCGACACCGTCGGCGCCTGTTGGTTCCCCTCGAACTCCTGGACCGCTTTTAGCGCCTGGGGTAGGCCACTGCCGGTCTGGTTGTGCCTGGCTTATTTCGTCTTCTTCGGTATCGAAACCACCGTGATCTGGAAGGCCTTACGCCGGGGCTTGACCCACCGCCAGGTCTGGCTGGTGTTTTGCGCCGCGATGCTGGGGGACCTGGTCTTCGAATCGGTTTTGCTGATCTGGAACCCATACGTCTACTACGGATATCAGCCGCTGATGCTCGGTAAGTTTTCGTTGTGGTGGATGGCGGTCAATGCGGCGACCCCGCTTGTCTTGGCGACGGTGATCTTCCGGTTCGATGCGTATTTCCGTGGCAGGCGAGTCTTGGCGATCATTCCGCTGGCATTGACGACCAGCGCTGTGGTGAACGCCGCGGTGGGATGGCCGTCGTGGTTGGTCATCAACACCAAGGTGGGCTGGCTATTGACCCAGTTGGGCGGTCTGGTCACCTTTGCCGCTGCATTCGTCTTGGTGAATCTGGTGGCCGCGCTGGTTGCCAAACCGCGGGCAGTCTCGGCACCGGCACCTCAGGAAGTTGGACACGCGCGAGCGTAAGCGCCGGCAGTTCCGGGAATATACGCGGACTATTCGCCCAACGCCTCCGCCCGGAACTGTTGTAATGTCTTTCCGGTTTGTGATCTGAAGAATCGTCGGAGACTGCGGACATCGGAGAATCCAACGCGATCAGCGATCTGGCTGCACTTTAGATTCGTTGTCGCAAGCAGATTCTCGACTGCCTCGAGCCGGGCGGCGGCATGGAGCTGGCTGAAGTTGAAGGACTCTTTCTCGAGTCTGCGGTTCAAAGTACGTGATGTGCAGTGCAATTGGCGAGCTACATCATCGACGGTCAGATGAAGATGTAGGTTCTCGTGAAGAATCACCTTCACGGTGTGTGAGACGGTTGAACGCGCGTTGATGGTGTTGTACACGTCGGCCAGCAGTTTCACACAGTGCCGATGCGTCTCGGGGTCGCTGCCCGGTAATGGGATGCGTAACGCGTTGCTGGAGAGCAACATCGTGTTGCGCGGAGCGGAGAACTCGATCGGGCACTTGATCAATGCGCGGTAGAGGTCGACGTGGTCGGGTTCGGGATAGGTGAGCGTCAACCGTTCGATGGGATATTCCGGCATGCCGATCAACCGCTGCAGCGCAATCTCGTAACAGATCTTCTCTTCGATCAGAAACTGCAGCAGCTCGCCACGGATGTCGGTATAGGGGAGATACGTGAGCAAAAGCTGATCGCCCACCGCATCGGAGGTGAACTCGATGAGGTTGCCGAAGAACACGGGGACGTACTGCAGCCACAGCCGTGTCGCTTCATCGGATGTCTCGCAAGTCATCACGCTGTAGCCGAGTATGCCCAGGTCGCCAAGCGTCAAGTGCTGACCGAACGTGAATGCCAGCGACGGTGAGTCCGAGAGTCGACGCATATTGGTGACGACGCGAATGTACTTTGCGACGTCGATCAGGTACATCGGGTCGGCGAGATCCTGTTGCGTGAAGCCCGTGCCGGCGAGCAGTTGGTCGGCACCGAACCCGAGTCGACGCGCGACCTTGAGATAGAAGTTGACCCGCGTCGGCCGTAGCCGGACGAGCGGGCCTTGGTGGTGAGCGAACGTCTTGAAACGTGGGTCGCCTTGCGTGCGGTAGGTCGGCCGGGATATCACGGTGGTGTCTTGCTCGGTCCTCAATCCGACCGCTTTGGCCATTTCTCCCCGCTTGCCAGGCTTTTAAGCTTCGATCTGTCGGGTAGCGGCCCCACAGTGGCGATGATTGTCGCGCGCCGTTAAGTCCGCGTTAACTCCGGAGGATACATGGACGCTCTGTCCCAATATGCGGTGTTGGCCCGCAGAATGCTCAAAAGATGAGGACAGCGCTGTGACGGCCCACCCTCAGCGTCTGGCATCGACGGGATTGCCAGTCGATCCGGAAACCTCGTCGAAGAAGGTCCGCCTGGTCGTGATATTCGCGGTCGTCGGGGCTGTGTTGATCACCTTCGAAATCTTCGTTCTGGCCCGATGGATCTTCGGACCGAACTTCAAGCCCACACCGCCCGGTCCCGACGAGCTGACCGGGGGACAGCACGCGCTCGCCATGGCGCTCCAGATCGGGGTTCCCATCGCGTTTGCGATCCTCATGTACGTCTGGGTGGTTCGGCCGTGGCGGCACGAAGGGCACTTGACCACCGATGGCATGTTGGCGCTGTCGGGCGCGATGCTCTTCTTCTGGGACATGTCGATGAACTACACATCAGTGTCACTGCTGTATAACTCGCACCTCGTGAATCGCGGATCCTGGGCGAACGGCTCGTGGCCGACATGGATCAGCCCGGGCGCGAGCAACCTGCCGGAGCCGATCTTTGTCGCAATACCCGGCTACGGTGCGATGGTCTACTCCCAGGCGGTGTTCGTGCTGTGGCTGCTACGCAAGGCGAAGAAGCGCTGGCCGGATCTCGGCGTGATGGGGACCATCGCCACGATGATCGTTGGGCTGACGATCGTGGACACGATCATCGAGATACTACTGATGAGCACCGGGCTCTACGCCTATCCCGGTGGGATCCGGGTCATCACGCTGTTCGCCGGCGAGACATACCAGCTGCCACTCTCGGAGACCTTCCTGTTTGGTGGTCTGGGTCTCAGCGCCATCGCGGCGCTCAGTTACTTCCGGGATGACCGGGGACGCACCATCGTCGAACGAGGAGTCGATACGCTCAAGGTCAGCACCAAAGGCAGAACGCTAGTCAGGTTCTGCGCCGTATTCGGTGCCGTTCACCTCTCCTTCATTCTGCTGTACTCGGTTCCGCAACAGTGGTTTGCGGTGCATTCCGACCAATTCCCGGAGGGCTACAAGTCCTACATGATCAACGACATGTGCAAGTCAGGGGTCGACGGCAACACCTGCCCCGGTCCCGGCGTGCCGATGGTGCGGCCGTAAGGAGATTGATATGACGGCATTGGAAAACGATCTGGTTCCTGATTCGGTTGCAGCACAACGGAATCGGGCCACGTTATGGGTGATTCACGGAGGTCTGTGGATTGCTCTGATCGCCTACTGTTGGACCACGTGGGTGGTCGGCGGTGATTTCAAGACCAACACCCTTGGCAGGGGTCAGGAACCCGGTTGGTACGTGACTGCGATGCGGGGATGGGAGATCTTCGCCCTGGTCTGCACACTGGCGATCCTGTGGGTATATGTCGTTAGGCCGAAGCTGAAGACTGGGCGATTCTCCTTCGACGGTTTGTTTGTGATCGGCTGCGGGCTGATGTTCTTCCAGGAGCCGTGGATCAATTGGACCAGCCCGCAATTCCTTTACAGCACTACGTCAATCAACTTCGGCAGCTGGCTCAGTCACATCCCAGGCTGGAGCTATCCGCACGCTGAGGTGACTCCGGTGTCGGCGTGGTGCGGTACTGCGTACTTCTGGCTGGTTGCCATCCCGGCGCTGGCCGGGTCGAAGTTCATGGGCTGGGTGACTCGTCGTCAGCCGGGGATCAGCAAGCTGAAGCTGATCGCGTTGACGTACTTGGCATTCTGTGTGTTCGATCTCGTTCTGGAGGCGTTCATCACCAGGACGAACCTGTTCAGCTACGGTAGCGTGATTCCGAGCCTGAGCCTGTTCGTGGGTACGGATCATCAGTTCCCGATCTACGAGACCATTAGCTGGGCTGGCACGTATGTGTTCCTATCGTGCCTACATTTCTTCCGAGACGACCGGGGCCGCTCGTTGCCCGAACGTGGGATCGAAATGATCCGAGTCGGTGGTGGCGGGACTAAGACCTTCTTTCGCTTCCTGGCGATCGCCGGTATGTGTCAACTGTCAATCCTGTTGACCTACAACATCCCGTACCAGATCTATGCCCAGCACTCGGAGATGTCGCCGGTGTATCTCAAGCAACCGTGGCGATTGGGTGGCGTGTGTGGTCCGAACACCAACTACGATTGCCCCGGCAAGGGTGTCCCGATTCCGCGCTTCGACAGCCTGACCAATCGGGTCACGCCAAGCCGGTAGGTGCGGGTTGCGTATTCGCGGTGACCGCATTGGTTGGTGGCCGGTGCCAATCAGTCTCAGATAACAGCACACCGAGCGGAAATTCGCCGGAACCCGGTTCAGCAGGTCGGTGGCGCAGGGAAGCCGGATGGTTGAGCTGCTCTCAACCATGGAGCGGATCGGACATCGGCTCAACGTAGCCGCCCAGGGTGGCATGAACTCGGCGGTTAGCAACTGGTAGCCGTGCGTCTTCAAGAGGTGCGAGTTCACCGCCTAGGGGAAGCGGCAGTTCCGGTCTCCTTCGGCCTCTAGTCGATCCACCCCGCACGCAACTACCGATCGGTGCCGACTGATGCGGCGGCCGAGCCGTTATCGGCCGGTGCGAGCAAACACGCCGGCGAGTGCATCCAGGGTGGCCGGCACTAGCCGGTAGTAGGCCCATTTGCCGCGTTGGGTTCGTTCTAGTAGGCCGGCCTCGACCAGGATCTTGAGGTGGTGTGACACCGTCGGTTGGGACAACCCGACCGGGCTGGTCAGGTCACAGACGCATGCTTCAGCGCCATCATGGCCGGCTATCAGCGACACCAGCCGCAGCCGGGTCGGCTCACCCAGCGCCTTGAGGATGGCGGCCAGCCGCTCAGCGGCCGCTGAATCCAGCGGCGTATCGGTGATGGGACGACAGCACGCCTCGAGATCGGCCACAAGTAGCGATCCATCGGATTGCGCTGAGGTCGGGATCGTCGTGGGCATGAAACCCAGTATGGCACACATTGACAGTCATCAATGGATAGTGCATTCTATGTCCCATAGACATCTGTCGATGAGAGGAGTATCGGAATGGCCGAGACTGGGGATGGCCAGCTGCGCGATCAGGTTCGTGCCAGCTACGGGGCGGCTGCCACCGCGATCAGCAGCGGCGCCACCAACAGCGATGTGCTCACCGCGGCGAGCTGCTGCGGGTCGAGCGATTCGGTCGACGTCGGCACCATCTTCGGCGCCGGTCTCTACGGGGACGACGAGCACTCCGAGCTGCCCGCCGAAGCCGTTGCGGCCAGCCTGGGGTGCGGCAACCCGACCGCGGTCGCCGACCTGCACCCCGGCGAACGCGTCCTGGACCTGGGCTCCGGCGGGGGCATCGACGTGCTGCTCTCGGCCCGCCGGGTCGGACCGACCGGATTCGCTTACGGCGTTGACATGACCGATGAGATGCTTGCCCTGGCCGAGGCGAACAAGGCCAAAGCCGGTGTCACCAATGTCGAATTCCGCAAGGGCACCATCGAGGACATCCCGCTGCCCGACGCAGTTGTCGACGTGGTGATCTCCAACTGCGTGATCAACCTGTCGTCCGACAAGTCTGCCGTGCTCGCCGAGATGTTTCGGGTTTTGGTGCCGGGCGGGCGGATTGGCATTTCCGACGTCGTCGCCGAGGATCACCTTACCCCCGTGCAACGGGCCGAACGCGGGTCTCACGTCGGCTGCATCGCCGGAGCCCTGTCCAACCAGGAATACCTCGACGGCCTGGCCGCCGCCGGATTCGTCGATGTCTCCGTGGCCTTCACGCACGAGGTTGCCGACGGCATGCACGGCGCGATCATCCGCGCCACCAAACCCGCAACATCGGTCAGCGGCTAAACCGCCACGGAGCCGAATGCGAGCGGCTCCAGACCTATTGACCGATTCGCGGCGCGGCAGAAGCGGTGCCCAATAGCCCTTGCGGGCCAGAGCAATTCGTCACAGTGACGCATTATCGGCGGTGCGGCCAGGCGCGGGGAGGGGTGGCCGATCGGCGGGTCGACGGATTATGTGCAGTTGGGATCGGCTCGGCACCGACGTGCGGGACGTGAGGAATGAAGCGCGGAAGCTTCCTCGGCAGCCATCTGAGTCTTCGCCAAACGTCCGACGTGACCATGTGGAAGCCACTCGCAGCGTCGATAGCGAAGCCGCACCTCGAGGCGTCAATGGCCCGGCGGCACATATTAATTCGTCACAGTGACGTTTATGCATGCGACCGGCGGGCAGGGGCAGGTCGGCATGAAGTAAACCTGCGGGCCAGCGCTGAGCGCTATTTCCATCGCGTCACCTAACAGATCGTTCACTAAGTGATTGAAACTCACTTTCAAGCTGCAGAGACGCTCAATAGAGAACACGACGGCTGCTGGCTTATGCCGCGGGAGGTGGGATGCTTGTCAGCTGCGCCAACGCCGCAATCGCACCGGGGCCTGATGCAGCTCGCATTGGGTTTTGCCGATAAGCGACATTATGTCAAGTGAACGACGGCATATCGTGTTGTTGCCCAACGCTTTTCATCGCTAGCTGTCAGTTCCCTGCTGGTGGTACGGGTGGGTGACCGATCGTTCAGTTCCCTGCTGGTGGTACGGGTGGGTGACCGATCGGAGTTCCAGCCGCGGGATTCCTGCGAAGTCGGCGGGATTGCATGTGTATAGCGGCACCGCATGTGCGATCGCGCTGGCTGCGATGAGTGCGTCGTATGCTCGCGCAGCCGGCTTGCGCCCCGACGCGCGCAGTGCCGCCGCTACGCTGCCAAATGCTCGGGCGCAGTCTCCATCGAACGGAAGTACGTCAAAGTCCGCCTCGGCCTGCTGGAGGTGTTGTTGGCGGGCACTGCGCTCGGCATCGTCGCGCGCGACGTGCGGACCTACGGAAAGCTCGGCCAGCGTTATCGCGCTAATCACCGATTCGTCGGGAAGCTCGGTCGGGTCGGGTATCTGGCCTAGCAGGATCACTGTGGAGGTATCCAGCATCCCCCGGTCCTGGGCTTCCGTCACAGCGACGGGTCGATCAGGTTGTCGATGTCGCGCCGGAGGGCGTCCGGGTTTACCTGTGGAAGATTCTTACGGCGACGAATCAGTTCCGCTGGGCCGGCGCTGGAACGAGGCAGAGGGCGAAGCTCCGCTACCGGCGTGCCGTCCCGGGTAATGACGATGCGCTCTCCGTGCTCCACACGGCGCAGAACTTCCCCTCCGCTGTTCCGGAGTTCGCGCACCGTCACTGTATCCATATGCGCCAGTGTATCACCGGTGAGACGGTGGCGCGGAAGGTGCATCCTGCGCTTCCTCGTGCGGGCGAATATGCAGCAATCGAATATGCAGGGTTACCAGTAATCCACTGCATATCGCATCAGATGAATCAATCACTCCTCCGTTCCTCCGCGCGGCCGACATCGTCGAGCGGCGGTGCACGAGAATAGTTCCCTGGCTGCAGCTTTGGGTGTGGGTGGAGCTGGCGACGTTGCACCGGTGTGTCACGTCGCGAGGTTCACCCTCGGTGCAGGAAGGTCAAGCGGCAGGCTTTTCCGCGACGATCGCGATCGCCGACATGTTCTTGTGGTATTTGCGGAACGTCGAACGCATGTCGAGCACCCGAGCCCGGGCGTCGGAGTCGCGTAGCACGTTGAACACAAAACGCATCGCACCCATCAGGCCTTCGTCGGCGACCAGCCGATGCGGCTCCAGCAACGACGGCGGCGCGAAGGACACCTTCGTCACCTTGAAGCCGGCCTCGGTGAGCAACTGGGTCCACTCGCCGGCGGTCAGCGGGCGGGCGTTGACCTTGATCGAGCGGGCCAGGGCGATGCGAATCTCGTCTTTGACCTGGTCGGTAACGCTGTCGGGCTGCAGCGCCAACTCGTGGATGGCGTAGCGGCCGCCCGGGCGCAACACCCGGAACGCCTCGCGGGCGATCTCAGCCTTGTGCGGGTCGGTTTGCATGGTCAGCATCGCTTCACCGACCACCACGTCGGCGCTGCCGTCGGCCAGTCCGGTCGCGGAAGCTTCGCCCTGCACCACACGGCCCTTGTCGCCGACGACCGAGCGGACCGCACCGGCGGCGTTCTCGTCGGCCTCCACCCCGGTGTAGCTGCCGGGGGTGCGGCCCAGGATCTCCCGGGCGGTCCTGCCCATCCCCGGTGCCAGTTCCACCACCTCGGCCCCGGGCAACTTAGCGTCGGCGAGCATGCGTTCGGTCAGGCCGAGTCCGCCGGGCCGGAGGACCCGTTTGCCCAACCGGGCGAACAGCCAATGGCCGGGGAGGTCAACGGTTTTCCTGTCGGACATAGGTAGTTGCATACAAGTTAGGATAGCCTTGCCCAAATATCACTCGCCGGGGGCCTTCGGCCCCTTCCTGCCGCGGCTGCGGTGCGGCCAGCCCGCAGTGACCGGCATTGCCTGGAAGCGGGCACCACCAGCGATCGCGTTAGCGGGCTCCCCCGCCGTCTCATCGTGGAACTCGCAGACACGAGCCAGCCCAAACCGTGACAGAACTTGCCGCCACGTTAGGAATGTCGAACCAGAACGTAGTCGCCGCGCTCGGGCGCCTGATTCGGCAAGGTTGGGTGAAACGTGGAAAGCCCGACGACGGTGACCAGCGGGACCACCCTCTACTGGATCGCAGATCCAGTGTTGCGCATACATCTTCGCTACCGGGACGACCTGACCGCCATCGAACCGTCCAATGAACGGACTCTGCCCGCTACGCGGACCTAGTTGTCCAGTAAACAGGGCTCGGACATCGTTGTCGGACGAATACAACCCGAATTGATACTGCCGATATCCAATGCGGGTCAAATCGACCGTTGTGCGGAATTTTTCATCAGCCTTGAGTTGTAACCCTCACTGCGAGTTCACCCTCGACCCGGTGGCTGGCCCGGATCATCAGAGTCGACATCGACGCGATCCAGACGAAGAACGAGATCACGACGATCCACCAGGAAATGATGCCGTTCCACGCGATCGGTCCGGTGTGCGCGAACACAATCAATCCGCCGGCCGAGACTCCCAGCGTCACCCACAGACACAGGTAGGCCGCCCAGCGCGGGATCAGCGGCTCCGTGCGCGGGTCGTGGAAGATGCAGATCGCAAGAACAATGAGTTGCACCATGACAGTTCCGACGACGCCGAGATACAGCAACCAGGCTTGGTCGTTGAGCATCTGCACCATTTCCGGTGCGCGTCCAGTCCGAAACAGCGCTGTCTGCCAAACCATTTGGGGGATGAGAAATTCCAGCATCAGCACGGCGGCAGACAACGCCTGCACCCACACCAATGGCGAGTTGCCGACGATCATTCGGCATTGGTGTGTCAGAGCCGCGCCGAAGAACGCGAGCAGTGGCGCGACAAAGGTCAGCAGGTACATCCCGATTCGGATGCGGGTCCGGTCTTCGCCGAAGATCTGGCCGATCTCGGCGGCGCCGAGGTTCGGAGACGGCGGCGGTAGCCATCCCATGAAGATGAACACCGCACCGAATACGGGAACGAAGGCAAGGCCGGCCCACACGCAAAGACGTTGGTGCTTCTCGATCATTGCCGACGTGCCGGCGATTGCCACTGTCGCGTCGGTCATGCGTGGACGTGATCGGGCTGGTCGGCAACCGAGGGCCGCGGTGGGTTGAGCGGCCGTGGCGTTTTGAGGTCGGCCATCTTGGCGGCGGTGAGCACAGTCGCGAAGGTCAAGGCCGCCGTGAGAACCGCCGCGGCATGCACCAATCCCATGTTGGGTCCGTTCTCCCAAGCGCCGTGCCGGATTGACAGGTAGACGAACCCGGTACCAAAGGAGTCCGCCGCGAACGCAATTGGCACAACAAAGAGCAGCCCCAGCTGTGCCCAGCCACGTGTGATGGGTACCAGGCGGGCCAGCGCGATCGCGGCCAGGAACGGCGGTACCCCGTTGACGAACGCGACCCACACCGGATAGGTCCACACGACGAATGCCTGGTGGTCCTGATAGCCGTAGAGGTTGCAGACATTGATGTAGAAGATCTCCGCCGTTGCGGCGAGGGAGACCGACATCAGGAAGAACTTCACGATGTTTTTCTGCGAGATACCCCGCGAGAACAGGCGGGTGAAGAAGATGGTCAGGCCGCCGTAGTACGAGATGTAGATGATCGGCAGCCACACCGGCACGTGGACGCCGTAGGTCTCGAATGCGGTGGTCTGCCCTGCGGTGTAAAACCACAGGCCGTAGAGGTGATCGAACAACGGCTCCTGGAAGGCCGTTATGGTGCCGCCAACGAGGACGAACAACGGCCAGGTGATGCGCTCACGCATGCAGAGTCTGATGACCAGCCCGACGACCACGACGGCGAGGACGCTGGTCGCGACGATTGCCGCCATTTCCGCGGTGCCGTTGACGGCCCGATCGTCACCGAAACTGCTTACCGGAATGGATCCGAGAGGAAGCAAGGTCGTCTCCTGTTTCAGACAGCCGGGCGTGCGGCCGCGCGCAGTTGATGGACGAGAGGGCTGGATTCGACGAGGTCGAAGGCACGGGCCGCGGTGACGTCGACGTCGTCACCCGCCGTGACCGCGACATTCAGGGCCGCCCGCAACGCGGCCGTGACCATGGAAGCCAGCAGCTGGCACTCCAGCCCCTCGCTGGAACCGGGACCCAAGGAACGGCCGAAGTGAACGACCAGCACTGTCTCCCATGACATGACGATCTCCTGATATCGGCGTCGTGGGATCGGGCCGCTGAGCCAGAGTCGGGCGAAGCTTGCCTTCAGGTCGGGGTCGAGTGACCCGATGAAGCCGTGCAGGCCCCGGATGGCACCCGCACGTGCGGCGACCCACGGGTCGTCGCCGTCGGCGACCTGTGCGAGCTCGTGCTCGAATGCCGTCAGGTACTCCTCGGCACCGGGAAAGAGGAGGTCCTCTTTCGTTCCAAAGTGCCGGTGGAAGGTGCTGCGCGAGCAATGCGAGGCCTCGACGATTTCGTCGAGAGACACCGCGTCGTAGCCATGCCGGGCGAAGAGGTCCAGCGCATTTCGCACGATGTTGTCGCGCAGCATCGCTTTCTTCCGATCGCGCCATGCGGACTGTTGTCGCTCGAATTCGTGCTTCACCTGTCGCCTCCTGACGCGTGATGCTAGTCATATTTGACACGTGGTGTCAAACATGACAACGTTCCGAATGGAACGGGGTGCTATTGCGGAATGGGAGGGTTCGATGCTGTATTCACCCATGTCCGAGACACGGGCGTTCCAACCGCTACCGATATCCCGCTGAGGAGCCTGATGACAGACACACAGCCGCGCGCAGCCGTGGTCGGCGGTGGAATCGCCGGACTCACCGCGGCCCTTCGGCTCAAGCAAGCGGGCTGGCAGGTCGTCGTGCTAGAGGCCGAGGATCACGCCGGCGGACGCGTCGAGACGATCAAGGACCAGGGCTACATCGTCGATACCGGCGCGACCGCGATCGCGGCCCGCTACCCGATCTTCACGGCGCTCGCCGAGGAATTGGGCTGCGAAATCGTTTCCACCGCACCGTATCTCGGGGTTGTCCGCGACGGTCGGATCCACTCTCTTAAGCTCGACGATCTGGTGCGTTCGGGCCTTCGGACCAAACTCCTGTCATGGCCGACGAAGTTGCGGATGACGCGCCTGGTTGCCGAGATCGTGACAGCGAAGGCCCGCGGCCGGCTTGACTACGACAACCTCAGCAAGGCGGCCATTCTCGACGACGAGACCGCCCAGTCATACGTTCGGCGCGTCGCCGGCGCGGAGGCGGACCAGTTCTTCGCCGAGCCGGTGACCCGGGCGCTCCTGCTGGCCAACTCCGACCAGGTCAGCCGGGTCGAGCTGATGTCGGGCCTCATCAACGCGGTCGCCGGCACGCTCGGAACGATCATCGGCGGCCAGGCCGACATCATCAACCGCATGGTCGACAGGATCGGCGACGTACGCACCTCGTCGCTCGTCGATCAGGTCGTCAGGACGGCGGCCGGCGTGCGGATCAGCTACCGCGACGCCACCGGCGCACCCCGGGTCGAGGAATTCGATGCCGCGGTCGTGGCCACCCCGCTGCCCGTGGCAGCGCGGATCTGCCCCGATCATCGGGCGCGACTGGACGTTTTCGCCGGAAAGCTGACCTTCACGCAAGGTATCAACGTCGCGATCGGGTCGACCCGGGCGCCCTCGGACCCCTCATTTCTGGTGCAGCTACCGCGTAGCGAGGACCGGAACATCGCCATGATCATCGTCGAGAACCGAAAGGCCCCGGATCGCGCGCCGGCGGGCCACGGGTTGTTCACGATCTCGTGGGAGATGACTGCCGCCGCCGCATGGTTCAACGCAACGGACGACGCCATCACCGAACGCTCGGTCCAGACACTGCGTCGCGTATTTCCCGACCTGGGCGAGATCGACTACACATATGTTCGCCGCTGGCCGATCGCCCTGCCCCACACTCAGCAGGGCGTTTATCGCGCGATCGGCGATTTCGTGGCCGGCATCGACGAATCCGATCGCATCCAGTTCGCGGGTGACTACCTGTCCCAGACCGGGCAGAATACCGCGGTCGCCTGGGGCGAGCGCGCAGCCGCGAATTTAGCGATGTGTCGAAGCCATTGGATGGAACCGAAGACTGCCTTCCGATCCTAGGCGACGACGCACCGCCGGATTCGATGCGACTCGGGCATCGCCCGATGCCGGGTGATCCAGGTGATAGGGACCGGGACTGCGCAGTAGCTGCTATCCCCTACCACCGTCGAGCGCCGGTTCGACCGAGCTGAATCGAAGCGCCGCTCGACCGACGCGGCCGAAAGCCGGCATCTGACAGTCCGCACCGCGTGCTCGCCGCTGGACGCGACCGACTCGACCAGCTCGTGTCGTCCCTAAATGCCTGTATAGCAACGGTTTTCACGATATCGCTTATGACGAAGTGTACCGTGCGATTTCTCTACGGTTCACATCAACGGATTTCGGTGCCACCGGGCCTGCTCAGTTTCGAGTTCGATGTTTCATCGTGTTCATCGAACTGGTCGACACCCAAGAGCGGCTTGGGGGTTGGTGGGTCTCGGAGCGGTCGAGCGCTCAGTGCGCAGTCGCCTTTAGGTGCATGGATATTGCCCGTTGAGCACACAATTCGACGGAGGTGAGTAGGAACCGGTCAGCACGCCTCTTAGACCCCCTGTGGCTGAACCACCGGGTGCAATGCTGCGATTCCAATTCGCGGGGGTGAGAACATAGTGCGTGCCGGATTGGGTAATGGTGCTATTCCACGTGTGCGAGACGGATTGTCCCGCCGGCATGTCGAATTCAAGCTTCCAATCGGTGAGCGGCACCGTGCTCGCATTGGTGATGGCGAAGCGGGCGATGAAACCGGTCTGCCACGTATGTTCCACCGACAACGTCGCCGTGGCCGCAGCCGCATGAGCTACGGGGGTGATGGCGAGTCCGAGGGTGGCAACTATCAATGCCGACACGCTTATCTGAAGCGCTGTGCGCCAGCGCTTCACATAATTGCCCAGTCCGGCCATAGCAGCCAACACTAAAGCCATACAGGCGATATCGGCCCGCGCGTCGCGGGTGAGCTGCAGGACCTTTGCTCAACTGAAACCGTCATGAAATGTTCGCCTCGATCCACCCTGAATGATGGGCTCTGCCCTGCCCGATCCGCTGCACACCCACCTCGATCAGATTTAATGCGGCGGCCTACCGGGTTTGGGGAGCTTGCCTACCGATCCGACCCCGCGTGTATGGGCGCTACCAGCGAGCTCACAGGACGGATCAACGTCCCGTTGAGGATGGACGAGTGGACAGCTGAGCATCACAGATCGAGGACACGGCGAAGCGCTTGGTCAATGGCGCGTATCCGGTCTGGCCCCGATCATGCTCTGGCGAGATGACAGTCGTTCGAGGGAGACCGGTCCGTTGTTGAGAATGTCGACCGACACCACGACCGCGGGGCGCCGAAAGGCCGGCTCGTGGCCGACCGGCTGGCCGAGGTCGACGTAATAGACCTCCCGTCGCCAGATCAAGCCTGGGCGTCCCACTCGTTGCGCTCGGCCAGGTACTGCTCTCACAGTTCGGGGTCGTTGCGCAGGCGCTGGTAATCCCCGTTGAGTTCGCGGAGGAACTCCTGCTGTTCCAAGGCATCGATGGCTGCATGAACGACGTCGACAACGGTGGTTTGACGCGCCCTGGCCAGAGATTGGAGCCGCTCAGAGTCGGGTCGGCGGACTCGGACGGTGGTGGTTTCCGCTGCCGTGTACTCGGTGTAGACGAAATGTAGACAATCGGCCGATTGTGGACCGTCTCTTGTGTCCAGCAAAGGGTGCGTTGTCATTATTTCGCGGACCCGGATGTGGCAGGTAGTCCTTTGGAGAATCGGCCACCACCGCCGCTGCGTGCGTCGACCCCCGGTGTGTAGGCAGGTTGAACAAGGGCCGCTGTCGCAACGCCATTTTTCCCTCTGCTTGTTGACAACGCGACGCAGCTCACATACATTTTGAGACCGTAATACTCTAAGTAGTGATGCCTCTTATTACCGGGGGTATCACTACTGACTAATGGTGAATGAATGTGTGCCTCAGCTATTTTGCCGTTAGCGCGAGTAGTGCACGACGCGAACTGTGTCTCGCTGCGTAACTTGTTGCGGGACGTACACGAGAGCCGGCGCCGGCAACGACAAGTCGGGCCATAGCAATTCCATACATCGAGGAGACGCCGTGACCGTCATTCCACGCCATATGTCGAGTGCTGCAACAGGTTCGCCTCCGCCGGAGGCAAGCGTGATGGAGATGAAGGTGCAGCGAGTCCTGCTTTACGGCGGGCTCGGCATGATTGTTGTGTGGTTGGGCGCGTTCGTCCTCGTTGCTGGCTTCATCCCCCCGTCGGCACCGTCCGCCAGTCCCGAAGCCCTCGTGCGGCTGTATGAGGACCACGCCATTGCCATCAAGGTCGGGTTGGTGTTGGCGATGTTTGGTTCTGCCCTGCTGGTGCCGTTCGCATGTGCGGTCTCTGGGCAGCTGAGGCGCATCGACGGCGCCCGAATGCTGGCCGATGTCCAGATGGTGTCCTGTGCGTTGTTGTCCCTCGAGTTCATCAGTCCGATTGCAATGTGGCTGGGGGTCAGCTTCCGTGTCGACGAACGACCGGCACCGATCACCGAGACGATCCACGACGTCAGCTGGATCGTGTTCATGACGGTGATCTGGTCGCTGTTTGTACAACTTATCGCCATCGCGGTCGCGATCTTCATCGACCGGAACAGCGAACCGGTCCTTCCACGTTGGTTGGGCTACCTCAACCTCTGGGTCGCCATGCTCATCCTGCCCGCCGGGACAGTCACGTTTTTCAAGAGCGGTCCCTTCGCCTGGAATGGCGTGATGGGCATCTATGTGCCGATCGGGGCATTCGCCGTCTGGTTCAGCGCTATGACGTACGTGATCCACAAGAATTTGAACCGGCAAATTGCGGCGCTCACACCGGATTCGGCGACCGGGTAAGCAGCCGGCCCCAACCTTCAACGACTCATACCAGTCGAGCAACAAGAAAGACGACTCGGTCGTGGCTGACGGAATCAGTCGGGTCTCAGAACGAAGCCAACGTGGGAGATCGCGCTGGGTTCGTTGTGGATCACGATCATGTTCGAGGCGGGTGCATTCGCGTTCCCCCCGGCGCAGCGGCCCGCTCGCATCCAATGCTGGTTGGTGTGCTCACTGCCCAAGAGGCCGCGACCATCCTCTGACCGATAACCCCGTGTCAGCGGCGAACATGTGGAAATGCCAACGATATTGGTGTTGCACCAGGTCTTAAAGATGGCTGTTACCCAAGTGGAGCGCCGAACAGCGGTTAGATTGAGTCGTTGGCAGGGAGGGAACGATCACGACGGAGGCGATCGCAGTGACCACGAACGACGAGGTGACGAGGCGCCGGCGCGCCGGTCGCAGACCACCCGACGAGGTTCGGTCCCTGATACTGCAAGCCGCGCATCATCTTTTCTCCACGAATGGTTACCACGGGACAGCCACTCGTCAGATCGCCGACGCGGCCGGAGTAAGCGAGTCAGTCCTCTACAGGCACTTCGCGACAAAGGCTGAACTCTTCAAAACCACTGTTCTGCAGCCATTCACCGAGTTCGTCGACAGCTGGACCAAAGAGTGGGATGCGCGACTCACCTCCGACCTGGACATACTGGAGATCGGCCGAGCGTTTGCGAAGGGCTTCCATGATGTCGCCTACGAACACCAAGAACTGATGCGAACGTTGATTGCCGCACGCGTCAAAGGTGGCGAACCCGCACTCGCCGAAGTGGCAGCGACCGTCAGCGCCCAGATCGCCGACAGTCTCGCTGGCATTCAGCGGAATCTCCAAGAGCACGGTGCCGCCCGGCATTTGCGGGCGATGGACGAACCCGTTGCCGTCGCCTTCGCCGTCGGGTCAATCCTCTCGATGGTTCTGCTCGACGACTGGCTTTTCTCGTCCGGCGCACGCCGACCGGGAAAGAAACGACAAATCGAGGAAGCGGCCCGCATGCTCATCTACGGCGTGACCAAAGAGCCAGACTGACCGAGCCTCCCGTAGGGCGTGGCGAATCCGATGCTCGTTCCGTTGGCGGATCGGCGCCTACGACACCGGTGACGGCCGGATCGCCCAGGACGCGACTTCCGATAGGTGCCGCACACCTACGACGCACGTCCACTCGATGCCATGGATGTGATGTCGCGCTCGTCAGAGCGATGCAGATGTGCCCTCGAGGCCGCACGGCACAGCCGGTCCCAAAGCCAGCGGCACCTGCCATACAGGAGATGGTTTCGACTAGCTGACGGCTGGGCATTCGCAGGCGATGAGCGTGCGAAGATTTGCCCGTTTTTTCGCAACTGCCGCGGTGGCAGCTGGGGCGTCGATGGTGGGCCTGGCCGCCCCGGCCGCGTCCGCCGAGCCGTGCCCCGACGTCGAAGTGGTGTTTGCCCGAGGTACGGGCGAGCCGCCCGGGGTCGGCGGAGTCGGGCAGGCGTTCGTCGATGCGCTCGGGGCACGGGTCGGCGGCAAGTCGGTGGGCGTCTATCCGGTCAACTATGAGGCGAGCGGTGACTTCAACGGAGGTATCGATTTCGCGAGAACCTTCGTGGACGGGATTAGGGACGCCGGCGCTCACGTTGAATCCACGGCGTCGAATTGTCCGAATACCAGAGTGGTGCTCGGTGGGTATTCCCAAGGCGCCGCCGTGTCCGGCTTCGTCACGTCGGCGGCCGTACCGAAGGAAGTGCCACAGGAGTTCGTGTCCTACGTACCTCAGCCGTTGCCACCGGCGGTGGCCAATCATGTGGCCGCGGTGGTCCTGTTCGGAACTCCCTCCAACGAGTTCTTGCGCGGTGCCGGCGCACCGCCCATCACGATCGGCCCGCTGTACGCGGCCAAGACCATCCAGTTGTGCGCGGCCGATGACACGATTTGTAATGGCGCTCCTCCGGGGCCGCCCGGCATCGTTCACACGCTGTATGCGGCGAACGGCATGGTCGACCAGGGTGCGGATTTTGCTGTGAGTCACCTTTAGTCCTCTGCGCCATAGGGTTTCGCGTGGCCGAATGCGGCTGACCTTCGTCCGTCGAGTCAATCAGCCTCTGTCAGCGCGAGACTCAGGCAACGGGGTCAACGCGACGTGTATGGTGCGGCCGTACTTGGGCCGCATGACCCGGTGTACCAACGGCACCAACACACCGTGCAGGAACGGATACTTCTGCCGCAGCAGACATCCCACCTTTGAATATTCAGCCCCATCTAGCAGACGCACGGCGCCGGACAGGGTTGATCCTGTCGGTTTGCCCAACGCCGTCGCCGCCCCGAATTCGACGTTCGGATTACGCCGAATCCGGCGCACTTTGATCGCCCGTTCGAAACTCCGAAAGTAGGCGCGATCTCCGTCCACCACGATGCTGACCGGGCTGGAGCCTGGGGCGCCGTTCTTACGAAAGGTGGTGAGCGAGATCGTCTTCTGCCGCACGAACGGCGCCAACGTCGAATCGGTTGCCGTGCCAACGGCGCCCAGCACATAGCCGAGTTGGCGGAGCCGCAGCACGAACGCCAGGACCAGCGCTACCGACACCGCACCGAGGATCCACGCTTGCGCGGGTGAACCACCCACGTCGAGATCGACAAAGTGGTTCACTGTGTGCACGGTGTTCGCCACGATGAATCCGGCGAGCGCGGTAGCCAACGCGTCGGCCCAGATCAGTGCAAGAAGCAGCGTGATGCCCAGACCGAGCTGGAACGCACCGACGTCATGCACGAAGTGCCGATGCGCCTGAAACCCGACGGAATCGGCGAATGAATTCGGATCGATCAAGCACCAGATCCCAATCCCAGCGGTAACGATCCCCATAACCGCTGTCACGGCGACCAGGTAGATCCGCGCCGGCGTACTCAAGCGATTCATCATGCTGCCCTTCCGACAAAACTTTCTTCTCGTCCTTGATCGCTAGACGGAATTGGGCACCGATATGTGACGGCGGCGCGACAGTAACGGCACGTGCGTGCGGCAGACATTTATCAAAGCCCCGTGCCGGACCGCGGGCCGCCGCGTCGCCTACCTCATGACAGATGAACGCGACGCGCCGGAGCTTGTGTTGCTCGGTTGCTTGCGTTCAAGGATCGCTATCGCCTATTAAGCGACCCGCCGCAAGCCATGTGTTGCTACTGGCCGGCCGGCGGACGGCATACGTTGGCGCCCGGATCCCACCACCAGCCGTCGTCGCATGCGAGCGGTTGTGGTCCGACACCGAGTGGCCGGCATACATTGGCCGTCGGGTCCCACCACTGACCGGGGTCGCACGCCAGGGGTTGTGGCCCGACCCCGAGCGGCCGGCAGACCTTCCCGGTGGGGTCCCACCACTCGCCGTCGGCGCAGTCGGCCTTGCTGACCGCCGGCGTCGCGATCGTCACGGCTGCCATCGACGCGAACGCCATCATGACGGCGGGAACAAGACGGCGAACGAATACCTTCATTTGCGGACCTTTCCCTCGTGGTCTATGCATTATCGAACCGAGCCGGGGCATCGAGGTCAAGACCATCGCGGCAAATTGCGAACAGTTAGCTCCCCAGCGAGTTTCGGTCGCCGAGTAGGGGCGCGAGAGACCCGAAACGGGTTCCCGGTTACGTCCTCGCTGCGAGCTCCAGTGCGGCCGCGACGACGGGCCTGGCCCAGGCCGGTGTGGAGATCAAATCGGAGGGCCCGACGATGCGGCCGCGGTCCATGTGCAACACCAAGACGGGCCTCGGCGCCTGCCCGGCCGCGGGATCGGCGGTCGCCGAGTTGTCATACACCCGCAGCTCGGTGAGCAGCGGTAGCAATTTCACGAGGTTGATCAGGCTGTGGCGGTAGCGACGGCGGATGTCGGCTTCCGAAATGTCATGCCCGCCGGCGTGGACCCGTTGTCGCACCCGTTCGATGCAGGTATCGGCGCTGTCCAGCCCGACATAGAAGACGCAGACCTCGATGCCACGCCGGGCGGCCTCGGCTAGCAGCCCCGGCATCGTGTTGCCGCCGAGTGTGGTCTCAAAGGTGAAATCGAGGCCCTGGTCAATCGCCCGTTGCAGCAGCGTCCGGCCCCGGTCCCACGCCGCCGCGTTGGCCTCGGTCTGGCCCAGTCCGGGGTTGGCCGCCATGATCGCCCGTGCGGCCTCGTCGGGGTTGTAGTACTCGCCGCCCTTATCGCGGATCGTCGCGCCGACGACGCTGCTCTTGCCGACGCCGTTCACGCCTGCCAACACGTGTATCTGTGCCGGCATCGTTGTCGTGCGACCCATGGGCGCGCAGGGTCAGCGCAGCCGCGCGGTGCGCGCCGCCTTCACCGCGGCGGCGCCCAGCTCCTCGGGTGCGGCGTCGAACGCCGCCGCGACTCCGGCCTTGGCTTTTGGTGTCTGCATGGTGGCCAGCAGCTCGTCGAATCGCTCACTGAGGTCCTCGAGCGCGGGTGTGGCCGAGGCGGTCAGAGCCTCGAATTCGGCGTACGACAGCAACACCGCCCTGGGGGTGTTGTGCTTGGTGATCACCACCGCGCCGCTGACCGCGGCCTCATCGAAGACGGTGCCGAACTCGTTTTTGAGGCGGCTGGCGGTCACCGACGGGACATCGACCAGCTTGCCGTCACGGTTGCGGAACGAGACGGTGGACATGGCGCTCCCCTCCTTGGTCTGCACACCCGCCATTTTAGCCGTTTTGTCTATTTTGTGTGAATAGGCCATTTTGTGCCGCCGGTCGGGGCGCCCCGGCGCTCGTCTCAGCCATCCAGGGAACGCGATCAGTGTCGGGAGTCTCGCCGCGCGCCTTCGTTATAGGTAGAGACCCACGCTTTGCACCAGACGACCAGCGCCGTCAGCACGGTTCGCGGCCGATCCGGCGGCCGACGCATTGAGCGCCGCCGCTCGGCGCCGCCGGTTGGGTACCACGGTGGCGCCGTGTGCCGCGACGCGAAGGCACGTGGTCTTAAGTGCCCGGATGTATCGCTCGACTGAATCACGGGCGACCGGATTCTGCGGAAATGCGACCGTCAACGTGGTCTCGTCCTCGAACCGGTTTACCCACATACGCACGCCATCCGACGATCTGCCGTCGCCGTAGATACCGGCATTCAAGTCGTCCCATTGAGAACTGAGCGGAATCGCCCGTGCGTCGGCATACGACAGCATATGGACATTGCCTGCGGGCTTTCTGATCCGCCCTCCGAAAGACGCCAGCTCGAGGACTCGCTCAAAGGGAACATCCGCCAAGTCAATTCCCGAATCAAATGAAGCCTGCGCGGCGGCGACCGCGTCGCCAAAAGATGCTCCTGCGACTGGGACGGTAACCGGGATGAAGCTGGCGAACCAGCCCGGCGTTACGAATTCGGCTGGTGTGCTGCGGGTGTCGTATGGCGTGATTCCGTAGTACGTCTCCGTCCCGATCAGCTCGTATTCGGCGAACGCGGCACCTGCAAACACACCACCACTGAAGCGGGCACCCAGATTCGTGCAAACGGTCTCGAACCGCTCTGCCTGATCCTCGTCCATGAGCGGTATGACGGCCACGCCGCTCCCGCACGGCACCGACGGAACACCAAGTGGCAACGGGAAACTCGGTAGAGTTCCCCCGTTATTTTCGGCGAACCGAATCCACTTGCGCACTTGCGGGGACTGCAGAGTCAGGGCTGCGGTGTGCTGGTGCTGCCGGCCGCAGTAATCGTGATAGCTGGCCGGCTCGGGCAGCTCCACTGGAACTCCGCCGCCCACCAACGCGGAGTACATGGAATGGATTTCGAGGAAGATCACGCCGACCGACATCCCATCGATGACCAGATCGTCGGCGCTCATGTAGAACGTGAAGTGATCCGCGTGCTGGACAACTCCGAAGGTAAAGCAGTCCCACCGCAGCGGACTCGGTGTGGCCAATATGTGGGCCCGCAGTTCGGTTGGCGTCATTTCGCCCCGCTCCAGCGGCGAAAATTCGATGTCAGCTGGATCGCTGAAGGTGTGCCGGATGATGCGCCCGCGCGCTCGATACTCGAACCAGCTGTGGTAGGTGTCGTGCCGACGAAGGTGTGCGTTGATCGCCTCGGTCATGGTGGGGACATCGCAGATGCCGGGCATATCCCAGGCGCCGACGTTCAGACGCGTCATATCCAGTCCGCGGGTTGCCTGTTCGCTGAATCGCCGAAGGTGCTGAACCTGCTGATAACTTGCCGGAACGTCACTTAATGGTGCCAGTCGCGCTTTGTGGTGCGCTGCCGGTGTCGCATGCCAAGAAATGACCGACCCGGTTCCCGGGTCCCAGTTATGGACCGTCCCAAACGTGACCACAAAACCTCCTCGGGGCCGCGGCGGAATTGCCGGGATGGCCGCAACGATTTAGGCGCCATACCCAGGGCGACGTGGCACCGACGGACGACTATTTAACAAATGTCTACTAAGGGCCACTCGGTCATGCCGATGGCGTTATTCCACGAATGTCTACTAATGGCAGCGCATGAGAAGCCGATCATACGCGCACGTCAGAGGGGCTTTCGAGGCTCGCGTTAGCGTACATTTGGTAATGTGAGCAATACTAGAGTCGAATCGAAAATGTTAGTTACATCACACCAGCGGGAATGGTGTGGGAGCCGCCCTCTCCGCCGTCGCAAGTTTTCATACCGATCGTAACGAAGGGCACGCATTGGCGTTATTGCACATTTGTCTTATTGTGAATTGCCAGGTCCCATATAATTTGTCCAGACATCGCATCCGATAAATACAGTCGCTCCGGTGCAATCCGGTAACGCAAAAACTTCCCCGGTCAACCGGTGAGCACGAAGATCGATCCAGCAACAGCAGCCGCAGCGACGACGCAACCCTTGATGATGGGCGGTCCAACACGGGCTACCGGTCGGGGACGCGACACCTCGCTGTAGCGTGACGCCCGTGACCTCCTTCCGGATGTATTCGTCTATGGCGCTCGCGGCCAGTGCCGCGGCAACCGTTCTGCTGCTCGCTGGACCGGGTACGGCAAACGCGGCCGGCTCGTGCCCGACCGCAGCGCCCCAAAACGGTGGGGCGCCTGACTGGACCCTGGCGGGGACCACCGGCAGCGTCGCGGTCACCGGGTCTACGGATACGACGGCTCCGCGCGTTAGCGTGACGACACCGTTCAGCGTGACCCAGACCCAGGTGCAGACGCTGCACGCCGGAGATGGACCGGTGGTCTCGAGCGCCGCCAAGGTCTCCGTCTGCTACATGGGTGTCAACGGACGTGACGGGTCGGTGTTCGACAGCAGCTACGCACGTGGCGCCCCCGTTGACTTCCCCCTCACCGGAGTCGTACCGGGCTTCCAGAAGGCCATCGCGGGACAAAAGGTCGGGTCCACGGTCGCCGTCGCGATGGTCCCCGCGGATGGCTATCCCCAAGGTCAGCCCAGCGCCGGAATCCGGCCGGGCGACACGCTTGTTTTCGCGATCAAGATCCTCAGCGCCTCGGGCTAGGTCCGTCCACCAAATCCCCTGCGGCGTCGATTAATCAGTCAACGGTGCGAACATCAACGCGGGATCGATGCCGAGTTGCTGCGCGACGTGGACGGTGTCCCAATACTCTCGCCAATGAGTGATCGCACCGTCGCGGACCTCGAAAATCGCTGTGACGTAAAACGTGACCGCCACGCCATTCATCGAGTTCACGTCGACTCGTTCGACGATGACGGTATCGCCGTCGGACACGATCGTGCGGATTTCGCTCCCCTCGATCATGCCGGTTGACAGTGTGTTGTGTTTCTCGAGTTCCGCGCGCGCCGCGTCACGTCCCCGCACGATCGGAGACAGGGGCACGTGGAGTTGCCACACGAAGTCGTCGGCCATGAGCGCGGTCATCGCGTCGGTGTTCGCGCTTCGCGCGATTAGCGCAGGTATACAAAGCGCTTGACGCAACGGCTCGGCGCCAAGGGGCGGACCGTAGCAGCCTTCAGACTTGATTGAATCCGCCGTCGGCGGTCACCGTGGACCCGGTGACGAAGCTGGACAGATCGCTCGCCAAAAACACTGCGGCATTGGCGATCTCGATGGGATCGGCGAAGCGACCCAACGGGATGGTCGCGATGCGACCGGCGCGGAACTCTTCGATCGAGGCATCGGGGTCGGTTTGGGCGGCCAGCGCATTGCTTCCCGGCGTGGCGGTGGAGCCGGCGACGATGACGTTGACCCGGATGTTGCGGCCGGCGAGCTCGTTAGCCCAGGCGCGGGCCAGTGACCGGACGGCGGCTTTGGTCGCCGCGTAGATACTCAGTCCGGCGCGGCCACGGTCGGCGGTGGTGGAGCCCGTCAAGATGATGGAGGCACCGTCGTTGAGCAGCGGCAGCGCCTTCTGCACGGTGTACACGACTCCCTTGACGTTGGTGGTCAACAGCGTGTCGAGGTCATCGTCGGTGATCTCCCCCAGGCACGCCACCCTGGTCGAGCCGGCGTTGGCCATGACGATGTCGACGCCCTTACCGGCGGACGTGACCTCGGCGTAGAGCCGATCCAGGTCCTTCGGTATCCCGACGTCGCCGCGCACGGCAGTTGCGCGAGGCCCCAGTTTGCTTGCCGCGTGGTCGAGTTCGGGCTGACGCCGGCCGGTGATAAACACCCGCTCGGCGCCTTCGGCAAGGAATCGCTCCGCGGTGGCCAGCCCGATCCCGGAATTGGCGCCGGTGACGACGGCAGTCTTGCGGTCGAGCAGTCCCATCCAGTCCTCCTGACGTCGGCGAGGTGGTTTCGGTGACTTTCGCCCGAGTTCCATTGGGAATCAGGTCATTCGGCGGGATTGGCCCGCCGCCAGTGTAAACGGCCGTGGCGTGGCTTCCCCTTGATGACTACGGGCTCGGCGGGGCGCAGTTCCAGGCGGTCGTCGCCGGCCTGGGCGGCGCGGTATTGCGTTCCGCCGATCCAGTTCGGTAGCAGGCTGACGTCGACGTGGTGGGCGATCACGCCGTTGTCGAGAACGCTGTAAGGACCGGTGTACGCAAGGTATCCCTTGGCCGCCGCGGCCAATTCGTCGGTATCGGCTACCTGCAGGTCACCACGGGCAAACGGCGCGCGGTCCGCGCGCATGATCTGGGCAGACATGTATCCGTCGGCGGTGTACATGATGATGCCGCGCGCGTCGGGCCCCAGCGGGTAACGCATGTTCGAGCCGTCCACATCGGAGCTTTGATAGGACTCCAACGTCCAAGCCCCGATGAGGTATTCGCGAAGATTCTCAGGTGTAAGGGTGGTCATCGTTGGTGCCTCTCCGGATCGATGTGCTGCCGCGACGTGGATGCATCAGCAGGGTCGCCGACGCCTCGATAATGCCGTGGATCGCCCGCGCCGACACCAGCACCCCTGCGTGATCATCGGTCAGCACGCACAATGGGCGGGCCTCCGCCGACCTCGCTCCCGCCTGACTCGTATTGTCTGCAGCATGATCGCCGCTTTGATCTTGTCGCCGTGGTCAGTGTCCAACCGCTTTCGGGCGGCCCGCGGGTCCGCACGCTAGGCCCGGTACAGGCGCGTGGCGGCTCTGATACTTGCCCTTGCGGGACTGGCGTTTCTCGACTCGCTCAATGTCCTCAACGTGGGGGTCGTCTCGGCGGTCATCTTCGATAGTCGGCTCAGCCGACGCTCCCCCATCCCGGGCGCCTTGAGCTTCGTCGCGGGCGTGTTTGCCGTGACGACCACCTTCGGCCTGTGCACGGTGCTGGGGATCAGCTTCCTCACCGAGGCACTCGATTTTCACGTCACGCCGGCCATCCGATTTCGGAGCGAACTGCTGTTGGGAATCGTATTGGTCGGCTTGGCGTACTTCCCGTTGACCGCGCAATCGTCGGCTCCGGGCTGGGCGATGGCCGCCATGCGCAAACGTCCGTGGCTGCTCGGATTCCTCGGCGTGGCGGTGGGAAGCGGACAAGCGCCGACCGCGGTGCCGTATCTCACGGGCTTGGCGATGCTGGCCGCCCTGCATCCACGGCCGCCGCTCTGGCCGCTGGTCATCATCGCTTACTGCGCAATCGCGATAACGCCGCCGCTGGCGATCCTCGCTCTTTCGATGAGACGAACGGTGCGGGCCATGCGTATTCAGCGGGGACTGGTGCGCATGCTCACCCGCTACGGCCCGATATCGGTGCGGCTATTGTTTCTCGTTTTCGGAGTCGGACTCATCGCCGACGCCCTCGTCAATCACAGTGCGCTCTGGTGACGCAGAATCGGATCAATCGCCGAGGGCCATAACGGACTTCGGCGTGCCGAGCGGATGGCCCTCCGCTCTTAGGCCTGGGGCCCCTCTGACGGTGGCCAGGGCGTCCCGGGCGATGCGTCGCCCGGGCTTTCGTAATCGCCCCGAGACAGCGGCACCCACCGCTCGCTGGGAGCGGGCTGCTTCGACGACGGAAAGTCGCGCAGGCTGCCCGTCGGCTTGGCGTCCCAGTGGGCGAACGTCAACGGCGTCTGCAGCCACGCGTGCACCAAGTTGTAGGCGGCCTCCAGCGAATCGATGTGGGTGCGCTCCCAGCCGTGGCTGCCGTCGAGCCCGAAGCCCACCAATGCGGCGCGGGTGTTCGCCCCCGCCTCGATCGCCGCGGCCGCATCGGATCGGTAATAGCGAAAGATATCGCGGGCGAACGGGATTCCCCGCTCCTTGGCGAGCCGGCAGAGTTTGCGGGTCAGGTGGTAGTCGAACGGCCCGTGCATATCGGCCATCGGGATCGTCACGCCGTCCTCGAGAGAGTGCTGGCCGGGCGCGCACACCGCGTTGTCCACCGACACCAATTCGGCGACGTCCGCGGGCAGCCCATGGCTGGCCCCGTGGCCGACCTCCTCGGTGATGGTGACCATGATCGTGGCGCGGTGCGGCAACACCACCTTGTTCTCGGAGAAGTTCTTGGCCAGCGCGAGCGCGATCGCGACACCCGCTTTCCCGTCCAGATGGCGGGAAACGATGAACCCGTCGGCGGTGAGCTCGGGGCTGGTGATCAAGGCGACGAAGTCACCGATCTGCAGGCCCAGACGAACCAAGTCCTCCCGCGAGGACACCTTGCGGTCGATGCGAACCTCGACGTGCTCCCAGTCCGTGGGCTGGGTGTCGATCTCATCGCCGAACGCGTGGCCACTCGACTTGAGCGGCATGACGGTGCCGGTGATGAATTCGTCGGGGTCGTCGATGAAGATGCGCACCCGCGCTCCCGCGGCGAACCGGGCCGAGAACGTGCCCACCGGAACCAGCTCCAGACGGCCGTTGTCCTTGAGGTCGCGGACCATGCAGCCGATGGTGTCCGAGTGAACCACCAGCGCCCGGTCGGTGGTCGCCGACTCACCCGGGAGTTCCGCGGTCAGCGCCCCGCGCCGCGTCAGCGTAAACGGCACGCCGAAGTCGTCGAGGATGTCGCCGATCACCTGCATCACCGCGTCCGTGCGCCCCGACGGGCTGGGGGTCTGCAGCAGTGCGAGCAGTGTGTCGACCATCCATGCCCGGTCGGCCTCGCCCATGGCCGCGGTCTGGCCCACCTTGTCTCCTCTCGGGTCGTGGGAATCGCGTTCAACCTACCGTGTGGTCGACCCTGATCGCCCGGCCCGGGCTAATCAACTCTTAGGAAGCGGATTCCATCTCCGCGATCAAATCGGCGAGGGCGAGAATTCGCTGAGCGTCGCGCACGTGCAGGCTCTCGATCATGCGGCCATCGACCGTGATGACGCTGGTGCCCGCCGCCCGCGCCTCCTCGTAGGCCGACACGACCTTGCGGGCGTCGACCAGCTCCTTTCGCGAGGGGCCGAACAGCTCGTTGGCAGGGGCGATCTGCGACGGGTGGATCAGCGTCTTCCCGTCGAATCCCATTTCGCGGCCGTGCCGCGCCTCGGCCCGGAATCCGCCCTCATCGGTGATGTCGTTGAACACGCCATCCAAGATGACTTTTCCGGCCGCCCTCGCCCCCAACAGGGCCATGCCCAGCGCGGGCACGACGGGCGCACGGCCGGGGACGTGCAGGCCGTGCAGCTCGTTGACGAGATCGTTGGTGCCGACCACGAGCCCGGCCAGTCGGTCGTTGGCCGACGCGACCTCCTCGGCCCTCAGAAACGCCCGGGGCGTTTCGATCATCACCCACAGCTGTAACGACTTCGGCGCGCGCAGTGCGTCCAGCGCGTCGGCCAGCGCCTGAACCTGTTGGCCCGTCTCGACTTTCGGCACCAGTACCCCGTCGGCGGCCGATCCGGCCACCGCGGCCAGGTCGTCGTTGTGCCAGTCGGTGTCCAAGCCGTTGATGCGCACCACGATCTCACGCGGGCGGTAGCTCTCGGACGAGATCGCCTCGCACACCGTCGCCCTCGATTCGGCTTTCGCATCCGGTCCTACGGCATCCTCGAGGTCGAATATCAGCACGTCCGCCGGCAGCGATTTGCCCTTCTCCAGCGCCCGGGGCTTGTTGCCGGGCAGGTATAGGGCAGATCGGCGCGGGCGCAGGGTCGGTGCCATAACCTGATTCACTTCCTGTCGTCGAGTTTTGCGGGGACGGGAGTTCTCTCCCCCCGCCCGCCCGGGCATAGGCAGAAAGTACCTTTCGGTACCGGTGGTGTAGTCGCGGGTGGCGGCCGGGTCCGTGGTCGAATGGGCAGACGCGACGGTTGGATCCCGGAAGGGGAATACGGATGTCATCAACTGATTCGGCACGTACCGAGGGCGATAGTTGGGACCTGTCCTCCAGCGTGGGTGCGACCGCGACGATGGTGGCGGCCTCCCGTGCGCTGGCTTCTCGCGAGCCGGACCCACTGCTTGACGACCGGTTCGCCGAGCCGTTGGTGCGGGCGGTCGGACACCCCTTCTTCACCCGGATGCTGGACGGCCAAATCCCGCTCGACAACGACGACTCGCCGATGACGCTGCAGCAGCGGCGCGAACAGATGACAGTGCGGACCAGGTTTTTCGACGATTTCTTCCGCGCCGCGACGGCCGCCGGCACCCGCCAGGCCGTCATCCTGGCCGCTGGGCTCGATGCCCGGGCCTACCGGTTGTCGTGGCCTGCGGGCACCGTGGTTTTCGAGGTCGACCAGCCCGAGGTCATCTCCTTCAAGACCGACACGCTCGCCCGGATCGGTGCGGAACCGGCCGCCGAGCGCCGCACCGTCGCTATTGATCTGCGCGATGATTGGCCAACAGCCCTGCGCGACAGCGGCTTTGACACCGCCTCCCCCACCGCCTGGATTGCGGAAGGCCTACTGCCCTACCTGCCGCCGGAAGCCCAAGACAGGCTGCTGGACAACATCACCGCGCTCAGCGCGCCGGGCAGCCGGCTGGCCACGGAGAACATCACCGATATGAGCGTGTTCACCGACGAACGGGCTCGGGCGATGCGCAGCAGCTGGCGTCGACACGGACTGGACATCGACGTCGCCGAACTCGTCTGGCTCGGGGCGCGCCGTCCGGCTGCCGAGCACCTGGCCGCCACCGGCTGGAACGTCACCCACCACCCCACCGAAAAGGTCTATGCCCACTACGGATTCGTGGTGCCTGACAACGAGATCCTCAAGGAATTCCGCCACGCCATCAGTTATCTCAGCGCCGAACTGAGCTGAACCGGCACCCGCGGCTTTTAGGGCCTGGTGTCGCACCACTCCCGCTCGAACGGCAACCGCCACGCATTCGGCGCGATCAACTGGTTGGGTTAGCGATCGCAGGATCGGGTATGGGATAGCGGCGGGCTCCCGGCAGCGGGATTCGCGGGCCCCACAAGCCGATGGAAAGCGACATGACAAGACCCGACAAAGACCCACTGAGCCGCGCTCAGGAGCTGGAGAACATCGTCGACCGACTCGAGGAGAAGGTTGCCGAGGACCGCGAAGCCGAAGGAGTTCCCGGCAAGCCCAGCGACCGGGAGCATGCCGCCGTCCGAGGCTCGGATAACGAGCCACCGGACTAGCGAGTCATGGTCGGTTGGCTAGACGAGCTGCAGCGACGGAATCGAACCGTCGGCGTGATCATCGCCGTCATCTACAAATACAACGACGACCAAGGCGGTTACCTCGCTGCCCTGATCACCTATTACGGGCTGGTGTCCCTTTTTCCGCTGCTGCTGCTGTTGACCACCGGCCTGGGAGTGGTGCTGGCCGGGCGACCCGATCTGCAGGCACAGGTGCTACACAGCACACTGAGCCAGTTCCCGGTCCTCGGCAGCCAGCTGCACCACCCTGAGGGACTCAGCGGCGGAACGGTAGGCGTGGCCGTCGGCCTGCTCGGAGCGCTGTACGGCGGCCTGGGTGTGGGACAGGCGCTGCAGAACGCGATGGATTCGGTGTGGGCGGTACCGAAGCACAAGCGGCCCAACCCGATTCGCTCCCGCCTGCGCAGCTTGCTGTTGCTGTTGGTGCTCGGCTCGGCGGCCATCACGGCCACCGTATTGGCCGCGGCGGGTCACGCCACCGGCGCCCTCGGCATTGTCGAAAAGGTCAGCCTCGCGCTTGCCGCAGTCGTGATCAATGCGTTGATCTGCCTGGTGGCTTTCCGCGTGACGACCGCCCGAGCACTGACCTACCGGCAGGTGCTGCCGGGGGCGGTTGCCGCGGCCTTCATTTGGCAAATGCTGCAGTGGTTCGGGGCCGGCTATGTGGCGCACACTGTGAAGCGGGCCAGCGCCACCAACAGTGTGTTCGCATTGGTGTTGGGGGCGTTGGCCTTTCTGTTCCTCGCGTCGGTGGCGCTGGTGGTGTGTGCCGAGGTCAACGTCGTTTTGGTGGAGAAGTTGTACCCGCGCGCTTTGCTCAGCGCGTTCAGCGACGACGCGGATCTGACGCCGGCCGACCGCAGGACCTACACCAAGAAAGTCAAGGCCGAACGCGTCAAGGTCTTCGAGCGTGTCAGCGTGCGGTTCGATGACGTCAGGCGGTCACCCACGAAAACCAATGGGCGACTTGCGGGTTCCGACGACTCTCACCGCTCCCGTACGCCATGAGGTAGGTTTACGGCCGCCTTCAGGCGGGGTCGCCGTGCCCGGAGCAATAGTCTGCAGTCATGAGTTTGGCCACCTATGAGCTGCAAGACCACGTTGCCACCATCACGCTGAACCGCCCGGAGGCGCGCAACGCCATCAACGGCGCGCTTCGCCAGGACCTCAACGCGGCCTGGGACCGTTTCCGCGACGACCTGGATGCGTGGGTAGGGATCCTGACGGCCAACGGCAGCGTTTTCTGCGCCGGCGGGGACCTCAAGGACGGCGAAGGCTCGGTCGGCACCTTCGGCGGCACCTTCTGGGAGAAACCGACGATCAACTCTTTCGAGAGCGGGATGGAATTGTTCAAGCCGACCATCGCCGCCGTGCACGGTCCCTGTATCGGCTACGGGGTGACCGGGGTGTTGTTTTGTGACTTCGTGATCGCCAGCACCGAGGCCACGTTCTGTTTCCCTGAGGTGTCGATCGGGGTGCCCACCATCGTCGGGGCGATCCGGCTTCCGCAGCGGGTGGGCTGGGCCAACGCCATGGAGCTGCTGTTGACCGGGAAGCCGATGAGCGCCCAGCGGGCCAAAGAGGTCGGCCTGGTCTGGAAGCTCGTCGAGCCTGACCAACTGCAGGCCGAAGCCCAGGCCTGGGCCCGCACCCTCACCGAGGCCGCTCCGCTGGCCCAGCGGGCGACCAAGGAGGTGGCGTGGCGGACCGCGGACATGGGCTGGATCGAGTCGGTGCGTTTCGGTGAGACGATGCGCAAGGTGGCCGGCGCGACCGAAGACGTGGCCGAGGGTATTCGGGCATGGGGTGAGAAGCGCAAGCCGCAGTGGCGCGGCCGTTGACGTGTGCGGATGCCGCACAACCAGCCACCGGCACCGTCGTGGCGGGCCATATGTCAGGATTCTGGGATGAATGCACGCGGACTTGCTCGCTTCGTTGGTATGTCGGTTGTGACGGCGTGGGCGCTGCTGAGTGCACCCATCGGTACTCCTACCGCCGCCGCTGATCCCTGCTCGGACGTCTCGGTGGTCTTCGCCCGGGGCACCCATCAGGAGCCCGGCCTCGGCAACATCGGACAGGCTTTCGTCGACTCGCTCACATCGCAGCTCGGTGGACGGTCCGTCGACGTCTATGCCGTCAACTACCCCGCCAACGACGACTACCACAACAGCGCGAACGCCGGCTCCAACGACGCGAGTGCCCACATTCAGGACACCGTGGCCAGTTGCCCGAACTCGCGGATCGTGCTCGGCGGGTACTCGCAGGGCTCGACGGTGATCGACCTCGCCACCAACGCGATGCCGGCGTCGGTGGCCGATCACGTCGCCGCCGTCGCCCTCTTCGGCGAGCCATCCAGTGGCTTCTCGACCATGCTGTGGGGGGGCCAACCGCTGCCGACGATCAACCCGGCGTATGGCGCCAAAGTCATCAGCCTGTGCGCCCCCGACGACCCCATCTGCTCCGGCGGCGGCAACATCATCGCGCACGTCTCCTACATCGACGCCGGGATGACCGCGCAGGCAGCGACATTCGCGGCCGACAAGATCAACCAGGCTGCGCCGCGCGTCTGAGCGGCGTCGACCGCTTCCGCTAAGACCTCATCGACGACGTCGCCCCTAGCGACATCATCGCCGTTGACCGCGGCTCCCGAGCACAGGTCTACGAGGTCGCGTTCAAAGACCCCACCGACACGGGAAGTCTCGTCACGTTGGAAAGCGACGCGGTGAAACCTTTCGGCTCGACCTCGCCTACGGCCCGATGGTGACGGGGTCACCCACGCAGATAACGCCTTTGGTCACCACCGAGAGGTAGGCCCCCGCGCACGGCTGCGCTGCGTGACCGCCTGTGTCCAAACGGTTTTCAGCCGCGGGTATGCGAAGCGCTTGCGGCGCCCGCGGCAGCGGGCCGTGCTCAAGCGTGGGAACCACGCACCGTGACGTGGCTGTCAGCACGCGCAATCTCGCTTCGCCGACGGTGATATCGCTTCCGATCCAGTCGTTTTCGGCCCACGGTGGGTAGCCCGGCGGCGTCGCGATCACCAGATTCGGCCGGTAGCGCAGCGCCTCCACACCGATGTGCTCGAGGGTTGCCGTCGTGATCGCGTGTAGTGGAGCTTCGTCGGTGAACGAGTCGCCCGGGGTGGCCTGAGCGATCCGCACAATACGCCCGTCGACCTCGGCATCGAGACCGAGTTCGAGCAATTTCTCCGGATCGGGGCGGACCAGCGTCGCCCCGTCGGGGCGCTGGGCCACGAGTTGGACGCGTCGTCCGGTCAATCGGGAGATCAAGTCATCGATACCGGGGTCTTCGACGGCCACGTTCATCCCATCGGGCAACCTGATGCTCACTCCCCCGGCGCCCACGTGGGCGGTGCACGTCAACAGGTCGCGCCACAGCCGCGGATTCTTGGCGCTGGCCACATGTCCGGTTTCGCCGTCCACGAGTGCCAGCCGCCGGTCACCCTGGGCGCCGCGCTCGTCGACCGACAGGGCATCCAGCGTTTCGCCGAGCATCGACTTCACCGGGTAACGGCGCAAAGCCTGCACCCGCATCTGCACGGCACCGGGACCGTTGCCGGCCGTCGACTTGTCCATAGGCACCTTCACTCGAGCGTCACTGCCCACTGTGCCCGAAATCGCAGGGCGTTACCACTGATCAAATGGGCTCCGCGAAAACGACGATTGACTGATGGGTCAACTTGGGAGCAGGCGCTTTTTCTGCTCTTCGAATTCCTGCTGCGTCAAAATTCCGGCGTCGCGCAGCGATGCCAGCTCGCGCAGCTCGGCGGCGATACTCGTGATCGGTCCGCCCGGCGAAACCCGCGGGGCGGTTGAGGACTCGTCGGTCTTCTCCTTCCTCGGGTCGCGCGTCCCCTTCGGCGTCTCGGCCCTACTTCGCTCTTTACCCAAGGCGCCGGTGCCGGCCATCGCGCGTCCGGCCATGCTCGCCGCGGCCATCTCGCCGAATAAACTTCCGGTCCCGCTGGGAGCGGTTGCAGCCTCGGCCGCGGCGCCGACACTGGTGGCCGGCAGCGCCAAGGCGGCCGGCCGTATCGCCGGTGCGGCGGCCGCCCACCCGGGCGGCACCGACAGGCCGCCGACGGTATTCGCCTGGCCCAGACCCGCCGACATCAACGATCCGAACCCGCCCGCCGGGTTCGTGATGACCGGGAACAGCGACGGCGGCACCGCGCCCATTCCCGGCCAGGACTGCACCCCGGCCCAGCCGCTGACGATGTCATCGGTGTGGAAACCGGTCAGCGCACCGGCCACGTCGAAGGGAAGAGCGACCAATGTGCCCGGAGCGTCGATGCCGAGTCCGGCGACGCTGGCCGGCGCGTCGAGGAAGACCGCGATGAGATCGCTCTCCAGGCCCAGCAGGTCCAGCGCCGACGGGCCGACGGCGGCCGGCGACACCGCGGCGTTGGTCAACATGTTGGGCACCGCCGAAAACGATTGCTGCATAACGGCGTTGCGCGTGCTCCCGGCGGCGGTACCGGTAGCCTGGGTGACGGCCCGGGTTTGCGGGGCGTCGGAGCTGGTGGTCTGCTCCGGCCGGGCAAACGGCGTCAGCCTCGTCGCCGACGCCGTAGAACCCGCATAGCCGAACATGGCCGCGGTGTCACGCGCCCACATCTCGGCATACTCGGTCTCGGTCGTGGCGATCGCCGGGGTGTTCTGCCCGAGAATGTTGGTCGCCACGAGCGATGCCAGCAGGGTGCGGTTGGCCGTGACAACCGGGGGCGGCACCGTCTCGGCGAATGCGGTCTCGTAGGCGAAGGCCGCGGCCCTGGCCTTGTTAGCGGTCTCTTCGGCCTGCGCGCCGCTGGTTCGCATCCACTCCAGATAGGGGGCCAGCGCTGCGGCCATGGACGCCGCCGACGGGCCGACCCACGGACCGGAAGTCAGGGCCGTGATCTCCGCCTGGTACGAGTTCGCCGTCGACTGCAACGCGGCGGCCAGTTCGTCCCAGGCCATGGCAGCGGCCAGCATCGGTCCCGACCCCGGACCGGCGTACATCCGCGCGGAGTTAACCTCCGGCGGTAGTACTGCGAAGTCCATGTCGTTCTCCTCCGATCGCTTTCATGGCCGCGGGAGCATCGACGGCTTCGGTGCGCGTCGTATGGGGGTAGCCAGCCGAGCAGCAAACAAATCGCAATCCCTCTGGTACGGTCTGTACCGCGAACGAAGGCGGCCTAATGAGACCGTCCCGACTGCTGAGGGACCGGTCTCACACGTTTGCAGGTGCGGCCCACGTTAACGAATACAGCGAAATTGTTGCGATGGGTTAACGATAGGTTACCGGCGCATGACACCGGAAACTCACAAGGGTTCGGCGCGTTCTGCGCAAATCACTCTCAGCCCATCCTCAACGGGACGCGATCGTCCTTTCTGCTTGGATTTGTACACCACCGCGAGTGAGGTCCGTTGATGAAATTTGTGTTCGCCGCCTACGGAAGCCGCGGCGACGTCGAACCATGCGCCGCCGTCGCACGGGAGCTGCGATGTCGGGGCCACGACGTCGTGATCGCGGTGCCGCCCGACAAGCTCGCCTTGGCCGAGTCGGCCGGGCTTGCCGCGGTCGCCTATGGGCCCGACAGCCGCGAGCAACTCGACAGGGCCACAGATTTCGTCCGCCAGGTGCAGGATCCGATCAGCGCGCTGCCGCAACTCATGGAGCGCGTCACGACGATCTGGATGGGGAAGGGCGAAACGCTGGCCTCGTTGGCAACCGGTGCCGATCTGCTGGTGGCCGGGATGAACGAGCAGCGGCTCGCCGCCAACGTCGCGGAGCGTTCCGGCATTCCGCTGGCCGCGCTGCACTTCTTTCCCGCGGACACGTTGGAACTCGGCTGGTTGCAGTCACACGTCACGAGCGCGGCCGAAGGCGTGCAACGTCAGGCGCTCGGTTTGCCCGCAGAAGCCGGGCCGTCGACGCCGCCGGCGCTCGAGATCCAGGCCTATGACGAGCTGTGCGTGCCCGAGCTGGCGCAACAATGGGCCGCCTCCGAGTGCCGCAGACCCTTCGTCGGTCCCCTGACGCTGGGACTGCCAAGCGACGTCGACGACGAGGTGCTGTCCTGGATCGCCGCCGGGACGCCGCCCATCTACTTCGGGTTCGGCAGCACGCCCGTCACCTCCCCCGGCGAGACGGTCGCGGTGATCAGCGCGGCCTGCGCGCGTTTGGGCGAGCGGGCCTTGATCTGCAGCGGCCCAAACGATTTCACCCATGTCTTCGCCGCAGACCACCTGAAGATTGTGGAGGCGGTGAGTCACCCCGTCGTCTTCCCGGCTTGCCGCGCCATCGTGCACCACGGTGGCGCGGGGACCACCGCCGCGGGTATGCGCGCCGGAGTGCCCATGCTGATTCTCTGGCTCTGGCTCGATCAGCCGCTGTGGGCCGAGGCCGTCAGCACCTTGAAAGTCGGTTTGGGCCGTCCGTTCTCGGCCTCCACCCTGGACTCACTGGTCGAGGACCTGCGCTCCCTGCTTGATCCGCACCACCTGAGCCGAGCCCGTGAGGTCGCCACCCGAATGACCACATCCGCCCACAGCGTCGCCCGTGCCGCGGATCTCCTCGAAGACGCTGCCCGCACTGCGCGGCCGGACTGATCGGCGCAAGCTGGTGGGCCGAACTGTGGTGTAAAGCCGGGCGGTCGTGTAAAAGGTTCTGGTGCAGGATCCGCCGAATGGGTCGTTCGATCCGTCGATGCTGCGCGAAGCGATCATCAGGCGGTCGTATCGCCGATCGTCGGCCGAGGGCCACATCCGGGTGCCGGCAGTCCCGGGCCTGATCGACGAGTACGTGCAGTTGTGCGGCAACGTCTGCGCCACCCTGGGCGTCTGGTACACCCCCGAACAATCGGCACAGCTGCGGACCGCGCTGGAAGTCGAGTTGGCGAAGGCCTTCAAGGCGTCCCCTCGTTCGGACGTAGTCATCTCCTATCACGCCCCGTTCGGGTCGGGCGTGAACTTCCGCGTCCAGGCCGACTGGAGGACGATCGAGGCCGACTACGCGCAGTGGGTCGGTGTGCGCCCGGAGCCGCTGTTCGGCACCGAGCCCGACGCGCGGGTGCTGGATCTGGCGGCGGAAGCGACCGACCCCACCACGCATCGGGTGCTCGACATCGGTGCCGGAACCGGACGCAACGCCCTCGCCCTCGCCCGGCGCGGCCATCCGGTCGACGCGGTTGAGATGACCCAGAAGTTCGCCGACGTCATGCGTGCGGAGGCCGACAGCGAATCGCTGCGCGTGAACGTCATACAAAGCGATGTGTTCACGGCGATGGAGGGTGCCCACGCGGAGTACCAGCTGATGGTGCTCTCGGAGGTGGTGCCCGACTTCCGGACTCTGCACGAGCTGCGCGGCATGTTCGAACTCGCCGCCGATTGTCTGGCCCCCGGTGGACGCCTGGTCTTCAACACCTTCCTGGCCCGCGACGGCTACGTGCCCGACGACGCCGCGGTGCAACTCAGTCAACAGTGCAACAGCATGATCTTCACCCGAGAAGAGGTGAGGGGCGCGGCGGCCGGTCTGCCTCTCGAGGCCGTTGGCGACGATTCGGCCTATGAATATGAGAAGGCGCGGTTGCCCGCCGACGCGTGGCCGCCCACGGCCTGGTTCGAGGGGTGGGCCAGCGGCATCGATGTGTTCGACGTCGAGCGCGACGACTGTCCGATCGAGCTGCGCTGGCTCGTCTTTCAGAAGACGAGCTGATCTCGTTTTGCGCCGAGTGTGCAATGGCGGCGAGGATTTCATGATTTCTTCGCCCGAAATGCACGTTCGGCGCGTGGCACCGCACGTTTACCGACAGCACGCCGCGGGTTATCAGGTGCACACCATGACAATCAGTTGGTCTCACCGGCTCCTGCTGGCCGTGTTCGTTGTCGTCGGGGTGGTCGGCGCGATCCAGATCGCCTCGCGGGATCGTCACTCCGGAACCGTCGCGACAACGCCCGGGCCGGCGCAAGTAACGTTCACACCCGGCCCCGATGCGCACGACGTGGACCCCGTCGCCCCGGTGATGGTCAAGGCCCAAGCGGGCACCCTGGCCGGCGTCGACATGGTCAACGAGACCGGTAGTTCGGTCCAGGGCGTCATGACGCCGGACAACCTGGTGTGGAAGCCCACCGTTCCGTTGGGCTACGGGCGCACCTACACGCTGACGATCACCAGCCGCGGCACCAATGGTGTTGCGGCCAAACAAGTCTCGACATTCACCACGTTGCAGCCGTCCAACCAGACCAAGGTGTCGTTCACCACCACGGCGGAGTCCGCGCTGCGAGACGGCGGCGCCTACGGTGTGGGAACAGTCATCGTCGCGCACTTCGACGAGCAGATCGCCGACCGGGCCGCCGCCGAGCGACACCTGGCCGTGACCACCGCCCCGAAAGTCCAGGGGTCGTGGTTCTGGGTCGACGGCCAAAATGCACATTGGCGGCCAGAGCATTACTACGCTCCGGGGACGGAGATCACCGCCGAGGCGCGAATCTACGGAATCGCTTTGGGCGACGGGCTCTTTGGGCAAGACGACACCCGGGTCTCGTTCCGGATCGGTGATGCGCATGTCTCAATCGCGGACGACGCCACCAAACAGGTGAGCGTCTTCGACAACGGAGCGCTGGTGCGCACGATGCCCACCAGCATGGGAATGGGCGGCACCGAAGACGTCGGCGGGCGCAAGATCTCACTGTGGACCCCGTCCGGGGTCTACACCGTGCTCGACAAGGGCAATCCGGTGGTCATGGACTCCTCGACGTTCGGGTTGCCTAAAAACTCCCGGCTCGGCTATCGCGAAACCATCAACCACGCCACCAAGATCAGCACGGACGGCATCTATCTGCACGAGCTCGAAGCGACGGTGTGGGCCCAGGGGCGCCGCGACACTTCCCACGGGTGCTTGAACCTCAACGCCGACAACGCGAAGTGGTTCTACGACTTTTCGGTGCCCGGTGACGTGGTCGAGGTCCATAACAGCGGCGGGCCGCCGCTGGCGCTGGCCCAGAACGGCGACTGGACGCTCGATTGGGACCAGTGGCGCAAAGGCAGCGCGCTCAAGCCCACGTGACGCTCGCCTGACGCCGCCGTAAAAGTGACCCAGTTCATTTGTCACCCAGAATTGTGCTCCACTTCACAAGAAACTCTTGACTCGTTCCAGATAAGTGCGTCATATTGGTGCGGTGTCATCGACGCACGAGTACGCGGCCAGGTTGCGGATGGCCGATCTGCGGGTGACCCGACCTAGGGTTGCCGTGCTGGAAGTCGTGAACGCCAACCCGCACGCCGACACCGAGACGATCTTCTCGATGGTCCGGATGGGGCTGCCCGATGTTTCCCGCCAAGCCGTGTACGACGTTCTCAACGCGCTGACCACGGTGGGTCTGATCCGGCGCATCCAACCATTGGGAATGGTCGCGCGCTATGAGTCGCGGGTCGGTGACAACCACCATCACGTCGTCTGCCGGTCCTGCGGGATCATCGCCGACATCAACTGCGCCGTCGGTGACGCGCCCTGCCTGACACCGTCGGACGACGACAACGTTCTTGATGGCTTCGTTCTCGACGAGGCCGAAGTCATCTACTGGGGCCTGTGCGCCGATTGTTCGACTCCAGGCTCCTAGGTCACAGCCCGTGATCGCAGCCCGATTCACCCACCCTCGAAAGGAATGCTGTGTCATCTGATACATCCGGTAGCCGCCCACCCCAACCAGACACCGGGACGGCCAGCAAGAGCGAAAGCGAAAACCCAGCAATCCCTTCACCGGAGCCGAAGGCCCATGCCCCGCTGACCAACCAGGACTGGTGGCCCGACCAGGTCGACGTCTCGAGGCTGCACCCGCACTCGCCGCAGTCCAACCCGCTCGGCGACGACTTCGACTACGCCGCGGAGTTCGCCAAGCTCGACGTCGACGCGCTGAAGGCCGACATGATCTCGATGATGACCACGTCGCAGGACTGGTGGCCCGCGGACTACGGCCACTACGGCGGCCTGTTCATCCGCATGAGCTGGCATTCCGCGGGCACCTACCGCATTCACGACGGCCGCGGCGGCGCCGGCCAGGGCATGCAGCGCTTCGCCCCGCTGAACAGCTGGCCGGACAACGTCAGCCTGGACAAGGCCCGCCGGCTGCTCTGGCCGATCAAGCAGAAGTACGGCAACAAGATCTCGTGGGCGGACCTGATCGTCCTCGCCGGCAACGTGGCAATGGAATCCATGGGGTTCAAGACCTTTGGCTTCGCCTTCGGCCGCGAAGACGTCTGGGAGCCCGAAGAGATCCTCTGGGGCGAAGAGGACGAATGGTTGGGCACCAACAAGCGCTACTCCGGTAAACGCGATCTCGCGCAGCCCTACGGCGCGACGACCATGGGCCTGATCTACGTCAACCCCGAAGGCCCGGAGGGCAAGCCCGATCCGATCGCCGCGGCGATCGACATCCGCGAGACGTTCGGCCGGATGGCGATGAACGACGAGGAGACCGCCGCGCTCATCGTCGGCGGCCACACCTTCGGCAAGACCCACGGCGCGGGCGACGCCGATCTGGTCGGACCCGAGCCGGAGGCCGCCCCCATCGAACAGCAGGGGCTGGGCTGGAAGAGCTCCTACGGCAGCGGTTCGGGCAAGGACGCCATCACCAGCGGCCTGGAGGTCGTCTGGACACCCACGCCGACGAAGTGGGACAACTCCTACCTCGAGACCCTGTACGGCCACGAGTGGGAGCTGACCAAGAGCCCCGCCGGGGCGTGGCAGTTCACCGCGAAGGACGGTTCCGGTGCGGGCACCATCCCCGATCCGTTCGGCGGGCCGGGCCGCTCTCCGACGATGCTGGTCACCGACCTCTCGATGCGGGAGTCCCCGATCTACGCCGACATCACCCGGCGCTGGCTCGACCACCCCGAGGAGCTGGCCGACGCCTTCGCCAAGGCCTGGTACAAGCTGCTGCACCGCGACATGGGCCCGGTCAGCCGCTACCTGGGGCCGTGGATCGGCGAGCCGCAGCTCTGGCAGGACCCCGTCCCCGCCGTCGACCACAAGCTGGTCGACGACAAGGACGTCGCGGCGCTGAAGAAGAAGGTGCTCGACTCCGGGCTGTCCATTCCGCAGCTGGTCAAGACGGCCTGGTCGGCGGCGGCGAGCTATCGCAACACCGACAAGCGCGGCGGAGCGAACGGCGGGCGGCTGCGTCTCGAGCCCCAGCGCAACTGGGAGGTCAACGAGCCCTCCGAGCTGGACAAGGTGCTGCCGGTGCTGGAGAAGATCCAACAGGACTTCAACGCTTCGGCATCCGGCGGCAAGAAGATCTCGCTGGCCGACCTGATCGTGCTGGCGGGCTCGGCGGCCGTGGAGAAGGCGGCCAAGGCCGCCGGCTACGAGATCGCGGTGCACTTCGCGCCCGGGCGTACCGATGCCACGCAGGAGAGCACCGACGTGGAGTCCTTCGCGGTGCTCGAACCGCGGGCCGACGGGTTCCGCAACTACATCCGTCCCGGCGAGAAGGCGCCGCTCGAGCAGCTGCTGATAGAGCGGGCGTACTTGCTCGGCGTGACCGGTCCGGAAATGACCGTGCTCGTCGGGGGTCTGCGTGCCCTCGGTGCCAACCACGGCAGCACCAAGCACGGGGTGTTCACCGACAAGCCGGGCGCGTTGACCAACGACTTCTTCGTCAACCTCGTCGACATGGGTAACGAGTGGAAGGCGTCGGCGTCGGCGGAGAACGTCTACGAGGTAGTCGACCGCTCTTCGGGCCAGGTGAAGTGGACGGCCACCGCCAACGACCTGGTGTTCGGATCGAACTCCGTGTTGCGTGCGCTGTCCGAGGTCTATGCCCAGGACGACAACGCGGGGAAGTTCGTCGAGGACTTCGTCGCGGCCTGGGTCAAGGTCATGAACAACGACCGGTTCGACCTCAAGTAAAACGCGGATCGTGAGCGATATCCCGCGAGCCGATGGCTCGCGGGATATCGCTTCGGTGGGTGAGCAGATCACTGCCAACGAGCGTCGGGCTTGTGCACTGAATCTGGACGGCGGTTTCAAGCGGTCGCCGTGAGGCAGCTCGCCGGATCGGCGCGATCAGCGAGCCAAATCCCATTGCCCGTAGTCGGGTGCGAGGACATCGTCGACGTCCACGTTGATCCCGCCGAGCAGCGGACTCGGGTTCGACGGGCTGTTGACCACCGCCTGGTAGAGCACCGCCGCGGGTTCACGCTCCCCGTGCGACCACGATCGCGTCTGCCACGCCCACCGGTGCCCCGGCGTGCTCGAATTTCCGATGACGCCGTCCCGGATCGCCCACCCGCACGCCCCGGCATGCCCGTAGATGCCGGTGCGACCGACACCCAGCACCGAGTTGATCCCGCGAAACCAGTCGACGCCCACGCTATTCCAGGTGTCGACGTCGATATCGTCGTCGATGCTGAAGAAGATCGGCGCCGAATCCGGTCCCCCGGCCGCGGCGTGCAGCCGCAGCGCCGTCTGGGCATCGGCCACGCCGCCGTCGTGCCCGCGCGTGTAGTCCGACGGGTCGGGCCAACCCGGCTTGCCGTATTGAAAGTTGCTGACGATCTGAAGGCCGGCCGCGCGCAACGAGTCCGCGTACTGGCGGGTGATGGGTTTGGCCTCGAAGTCCGCGCCCGGCCGCGACTCCGATACGTAATTGACCACCCCGCCGTATCCGGCGGCCTTGATCTCCTCCGGCGCGATCCTCTTTTCGGCGAAATCGATCAGCGTCAGGCCGGCAGCTGCCGCCTTCGGCCCGTCGGTAATCGCGCCCACCGCGGCCAGGCTCAGCAGCGCCGGGGCGAACGCGTATTTGAGGACGTCGCGTCTGGAAGCAGATCGCGGCGTGTGTCCCGCCGGTGCAGCCGAATCCCGCACCGCGCGATGGTAGCAAAACCCCTGAGCCGCTCATTGTGGCCGGTCAGCGCCCGAGTGCCAGACAATTTTTGCGTGTCGGACATCCCGGGGGGCCGGCTACACGCGGGACGGTGGATTTCAGGCTCGTTGCGCTCGCTTAGGTGATCGAACTATAGTTTGGACACATGTCCAGTTTGCTGCCACGGAGTTCGGGAACCCGTTGACCGCGATGGATTCGGCGCCCTTCCGCGGTCGTTTTCCAGCAAAGAAGAGTTGAGTATGCGAATTGCCTTGCTGTCCTACCGTAGTAAGACCCATTGCGGCGGACAGGGCGTCTACGTGCGCCATCTCAGCCACGGCCTGGTGGAACTCGGTCACGACGTCGAGGTGTTTTCCGGGCAGCCGTATCCCGACCTACTCGACCCTCGGGTCCGGCTCACCGAAGTTCCGAGCCTTGATCTCTATCGGGAGCCCGACCCTTTCCGGGTACCGCGGCCGAGCGAGATTCGCAACTCCATTGACCTTTTGGAATTGCTCACCACATGGACGGCCGGCTTTCCCGAACCGCGGACGTTCACGATGCGCGCCGCCCGGTTATTGGCCGAGCGGACAGCCGATTTCGACGTCGTCCACGACAACCAGAGCCTGGGTACCGGGCTGCTCAGCATCGCCGGCGCGGGGTTGCCGGTGGTGGCCACCGTGCACCACCCGATCACCCGCGATCGGGTATTGGATCTGGCCGCGGCGCGATGGTGGCGAAAACCGTTGGTGCGCCGATGGTATGGGTTTTTGGGTATGCAGCAAGAGGTCGCCCGTCACATCCCCGACCTGTTGACGGTCTCGTCGTCGTCGGCCACCGACATCATCAGCGACTTCGGCGTCTCGCCGGATCAGCTACACGTGGTGCCGCTCGGGGTGAATACCGAGCTGTTCAAACCGGGATCTGGCCCACGAGAACCCGGTCGAATCATCGCGATCGCCAGCGCCGACACGCCGCTGAAGGGCGTCCGTACCCTGTTGCAAGCGGTCGCGAGGCTGCGTACCGTCCGGGATCTCGAGTTGCGGCTGGTCGCCAAGGTCGAACCCAACGGCCCGACCCACAAGCTCATCGCCGAACTCGGAATCTCCGACATCGTGCACATCACCAGTGGGCTTTCCGATGCCGAGCTCGCTGCTTTGTTCGCGTCCGCGGAGGTGGCCTGCATTCCGTCGCTCTACGAAGGATTTTCGCTGCCGGCCGTGGAAGCTATGGCGAGCGGCACGCCGATCGTCGCCAGCCGGGTGGGCGCACTGCCGGAAGTCCTTGGGACGGACGGTGCTTGCGCCGAGCTGGTCCCGCCCGCCGACGTCGACGCCCTGACCCACGCGCTCGGTGAGCTCTTGGATTCTCCGGAAAAGCGCCGCAACCTTGGCAAGGCGGGACGGACACGCGCAGTCGACGTATTCAGCTGGGAGGCTGTGGCAGCCCAAACCGTTCGGGTCTACGAGCGGTCGATCGCACGCCACGCGCGGGGCGCGACGCCATGCTGACAGTCGATTTCGACCGGCTGGGAATCGGGCCGTCGTGCAAGGTCATCGATGTGGGTTGCGGTGCCGGGCGGCACACGTTCGAAGCGTATCGGCGTGGTGCCGACGTTGTCGCCTTCGACCGCGACGAGGCCGAATTGCGGTCGGTCGACACGATTTTGCGCGCGATGGCCGAGACCGGCGAGGCGCCGGCCGGAGCATTGGCGAAGGTGGTTGCCGGGGATGCGCTCACGTTGCCCTACGCCGATCAGACATTCGACTGTGTCATCGCCTCGGAGATCCTGGAGCATATACCGCAAGACGACATCGCCATCGCCGAACTGATCAGGGTGCTCAAAGTCGGTGGCACGCTGGCGGTCAGCGTGCCCCGCTGGCTACCCGAGCGGGTGTGCTGGTTGCTGTCCGACGAATACCACGCCAACGAGGGCGGCCACGTACGTATCTACCGGGCCAGTGAATTGCGTGGCAAGATCCTCGATGGCGGAATGGAATTGACCCATACCCATCACGCACATGCACTGCACTCCCCTTTCTGGTGGCTGAAATGCGCCGTGGGCGTCTCGAATACCGACCACCGTGCGGTGACCGCCTACCACAAACTTCTGGTCTGGGACCTGATGCAGCGGCCAAAGATCACGCAGCTGGCGGAGTCGGTGCTCAACCCGCTGGTGGGCAAGAGCGTGGCAATGTACTTCGTCAAACAGCAGAAAGCGGAAAGCCAAGCGACTGTGGGATATTCAGTTGCATCGGTCTAACCTGCCAGCGGTTGCGGGGGCACTCAGTCCCGAGCAGTGTCGACAGACCGCGCTGTCTGTTGCCGCCGCACAGGAATCCTCGGGAGCCATCCCCTGGTTCGAGGGCGGGCATACCGATCCGTGGGATCACGTGGAGTGCGCGATGGCACTCACCACCGCCGGCCTGCTGGAGCCGGCACGGGCGGCCTTCGACTGGAGCCGCCGCGCCCAGCGATCCGATGGCTCCTGGCCCATCCAGTTCCGGGCGGGCGTGATCGAAGACGCGAACAGCGACAGCAACTTCTGCGCGTACATTGCCGCCGGCGTGTGGCACCACATACTGGTGACGGGCGACGAGTCGTTCGCGGCCGAGATGTGGCCGGTGGTGCACAAAGCGATCGATTTCGTCATCGACATGCAGGTTGGCAACGGCGAGATCGGTTGGGCTCGAAGCGAAGCCGGCTTGCTGCCGGAAGCCCTGCTGACCGGATGCTCGAGCGTGTTTCACAGCATCCGCTGCGCGCTCGCGCTGGCGGCCTTCGTCGGGGATCCGCAGCCGGAGTGGGAATTGGCCCTGGGCCGACTGGGCCACACCATCACCGACCATCCGGAGGCGTTCACCGAAAAAGAGCGCTACTCGATGGACTGGTACTACCCCATCCTCGGCAGCGCCTTGCGGGGTCCGGCGGCGGTCGCGCGCATCAAGCAGCGCTGGGATGACTTCGTGGTCGATGGTCTGGGCATCCGATGTGTCGGCGATCGTCCGTGGGTAACCGGTGCCGAGACCTGCGAGCTGGTGCTGGCGCTGGATGCCCTCGGGCAGCGGTCAGCTGCTCACCGCCAGTTCGCCGCGATGCAACACCTGCGCGAGGACGACGGATCCTATTGGACGGGTTTGGTTTTCGCGGACGGGAAACGGTGGCCCGAGGAGCGGACCACCTGGACGGGCGCCGCGATGATCTTGGCGGCAGATGCCTTGTCGAACGCGACCGCCGGCGCAGGGATCTTCCGCGGCGACGCGCTGCCGATGGGCCTGCAGACCGACTTCGACTGCGAATGCGTCGCTACGGGACCGGGCCGGTAACCGGAGATTTCCGCTAAACCTGCTCCCCCGGCCGGCCGCTGACACGTTCGAGTACCCGTAGCGATCCGCTGGCCGCTACCTCCCGGAACTGACCGGAATCGATTGCACGACAGTAGATGTGATACGGTGGCCGCCCGCCATCCCTGGGGTCGGGGAACACATCGTGGATGACGAGCGCCCCACCGGCGGCCACCCACCTGGCCCATCCGTCGAAGTCCTGGTTCGCGGCGTCTTCGCTGTGGCCGCCATCGATGAACAGGAACTGCAGCGGCGTCCGCCACGCCCGTGCCACCAGCGGCGATCTGCCGACAATGGTGACGACGTGCTCGTCCAACTGAGCGGCATCGAGGGTGCGACGAAACGTCGGCAGTGTGTCGAACAGGCCCGTGACCTCATCCACCAACTCGGCGTCATGGTATTCCCAGCCAGCCTGATGCTCCTCGGAGCCGTGGTGGTGGTCAATCGTGTAGAGCACACTCGCGGTCTGTTGCGCCGCGGCGCCCAGCAAGAGGGTGGATTTGCCACAGTATGTGCCGATCTCGACGCCGGTACCGCCATCGAGATACCGCAGTGCCGCGTCGTACAACGCCCGCCCTTCGTCGGCCGGCATGAAACCTCGTACCTGTTCGGCCAGTGCGAACAAGCGCTCGGGCACACTCGAGTCGACGTGATCCATCAGCCGAACCTATCGCCTGGATCGACGCCGCAGCCACACTGGTCGATGTTCGCGCTGAGCGATCACACGAGGTTGGCTTGGCGACTGCCCAGCGGGCGTGGCGAGATCGCTTTACCATCATGGGCGTGCGCGCCCTGCTTATCCGTAGATCCGGTGCTGTCGGTCTTGCCGCGGTCACAACCGCGACTGCCCTGATGTCGGCTGCCGCGGTGCTTCCGCCCGGGGCGCCGGCCGCGGCGCCATCGGCCGCAGCCGCGAGCTGCCCGCCGGTGCAGGTCGTGTTCGCCCGCGGCCGCAATGAATCACCCGGGCCGGGCGTGCTGGGCAATGCGTTCATCAGCGCCCTGCGATCCAAGGTGAACAGAACCGTCGACGCCTACGCCGTGCGCTACCCCGCCGACACCGAGGTCGCCCAGGGTGCCAACGATATGAGCCACCACATCCAGGACGTGGTCAACAATTGCCCGGACACCCGGCTGGTGCTGGGCGGCTACTCCCTTGGCGCGGCCGTCACCGACGTCGTGCTCGCCGCGCCCATCAGCGCGTTCGGCTTCGATAGCCCGCTGCCGCCGGGCATCGATCAACACATCGCCGCGGTCGCATTGTTCGGCAACGGAAGCCAATGGGCGGGCCCGATCACCAACCTCAACCCGACCTATAACGACCGGACCATCGAGTTGTGCCATGGCGCCGACCCGATCTGCAATCCCGCCGACCCGAACACATGGAAGCAGAACTGGCCACAGCATCTCGCCGGCGCCTACATCGACGCGGGCATGGCCAATCAGGCCGCCGACTTCGTCGCAGGCAAGCTCTGATCGACCGGTAGTCGATCGTCGACGGCGGCCTCGCGCACGTTCGGGCCGCGCGGCGCACCCAGGCGGCGGCGAATCCGCTGCCCGGACCCTCACCAGCCGCGGTTGCTGCGAGCTGTGTTGACGCGACGGTGGAACCTAAGATCGAACACGATCCAACGCCGACTGTGTGGGCCCGATTCGTGCCGCCCGCTGAGAGGAGACGCGATGCCGCGTCTGAAGCCGATCCCGCGGAGTGAGGTCAGCGACGAATTCACGCTGAAGATGTACGACGTCATGTTCGGCGATCGTGATCCGGTGGCCGAGCCGGGCACCATCGGCGGCACACCCGGCAACTGGTGGACGGTGATGGCGCAATCCCCCGCCACCCTGCGCCACGCGGTACGTGGCTTCCGCTTGTACCGCGAAGAGGTTTCCATCCGGGCCGATCACCGCGAGCTGGGCCAGATCCGCGCGGGCTGGGTGGTTGGTAGCCAGTTCGTCTTCTCGCAACACTGCAAAGCGTGTCGGTCGGCGGGATTATCCGAGGACAAGATCGCGGCCGTACCGTCCTGGCAGACCGCCGACTGCTTCGACCAGACCGAGCGGCTGCTGCTGGCCTACACGGATTGCCTTGCGGGACAGCATGGCCGGGTTCCGGAACGGCTGATGACCCAGTTGCGGGAGATCTTCAGCGACGCCGAGATCCTCGAATTCACCTACACCACAACCATGTACGTGATGCACGCGATCATGTCCCGGGCATTGCGGCTGGAATTTGACGACGTCGACGACCCGACCGTCGAGGTCGTCGATCCGGCAGGCGGCGGTGTGCTCGACATCGGCGCCGCGACGTCCGGGCGTGACTGACCATCGCGGCGACCCGGTCCCCGGCGCGGGTAACGGCGGCTAGACAATTTCGTGACGGAGCTGGGCAGGCGGATCGATCACCGGCCGGCGCCTCGCTTTGAGGCCGACAAAACCGAGGATCAGTCCTGCCCCGATTTCGCCGGCGGCGGTGAGCCAGGAGAACCAGGTGACGTTGATCCGCGGTCCCGACGTGAAGCTGTCCTGGAAGTCAGGAAGAAAAGTAGGCAGCACATGCGCGTAGGCAAACAAGATCGCGCTACCGAATCCGACGACGATTGCGGCCCGGGCTGCCCACGGGTGATTGCGCAATACCAGCACGAGCGCGACCGCGACGATCAATCCCTGAATCGTCCCGCCAACCATGACCGCCGGCGGCGACGCCGTCGTGCCCCGCCGAAAATGGTCGATCCCATGAAGTGCAAACGCCGCGACGAAACCGATCATCGCCGCGATTACCGAACGGTGCGTTGCCACCGCATTCCAGTTATTGGGCATCGACTTCTCCCACCGGATAACTACTACACATGGTAGTAGTTATGGGAATGCGTGTAAATACCTCACTCGGGATTTACGGTATTGAGCGCTTCACCTGGGTTCAAGAACCCTTGGACGCCGATCGGACGGGGATCAGGCCGGGGTGTTGCCGCTCGAGTAAGCCTTGAAGTTACGGATGAGCGGAATGACGGCACTGCCCGAGGCCGCAGCGCGCTGACGGGCGCGATACGAAGGGTGGCGACGCATCGCTTCGCTGCGTTCGCGTTCGCGACGTTGGGCGGCGGCCCATACCGGATGGGAGCGAAGGACGACCACCGTGCCTTCTTGGGTATTCGCCACGATCGTCACTCCTCTCAGACCACCCGCAAATGCTAGGACAGTGGTTATCGGATCGTGATTCCAGAATGCCCGCCGAATCCTGAGACCAAACCATCCGTCAGGATGAGAATTGGCCGTGAATTCCTAAAACATGTCCGGGTGCCACTGCCGTGCCGCGGCCCGTGCTGGACCGGCCGCGATCCAAACGATAGCGGCGGGCTCCGACAATTCCCGTTTTATCGTCTTCACGGTTGGCTGCTAGGGTCCCTTGCTTATGCCGGAGATCGATCGCCGCCGCATGATCCTGACAACCGGAATCGGCGTGCTGGCAGCCGCGCTGCCGGCCCCGAAAACCTGGGCCCACCCGGGCGGACGGGATGAACCCGCCGGTCGGATACCGCCGCCTGCCGCGCCCAGCGGCCAGTCCGGGACCTACGTCTTCTCCGACGAATTCGACGGTCCGGCCGGTTCGGCACCCGATGCGTCCAAATGGGCGGTGGCCAAAGCCCGCGAGACGATCAAGGATCCGACCTACTGGGAGCGGCCCGACAACATCGGTCAGTACCGCGATGATCGCCGCAACGTGTTCCTCGACGGCAAGTCCAATCTGGTCCTGCGCGCCGCCAAGGACGGCCCCACCTACTACAGCGGCAAGGTGCAGAGCCGGTGGCGCGGCGGTGTCGGCCACACCTGGGAGGCCCGGATCAAGCTGGGCTGTCTGACCGCGGGCGCGTGGCCCGCCTACTGGCTGGGCAACGACGACCAGGGCGAGATCGACGTCATGGAGTGGTACGGCAACGGCAAATGGCCGTCGGCCACGACGGTGCACGCCAAGGCCAACGGTGGCGAATGGAAGACGCACAACATCGCGGTGGACAGCGCCTGGCATACCTGGCGCACGCAGTGGGACGAGGCCGGCATCCGGTTCTGGAAGGACTACACCGACGGCGCGCCGCCTTACTTCGACGTGCCGGCCAGCTCGCTGCCGGACTGGCCTTTCAGCGCGCCCGGGTACACGGCGTATCCCGTGTTCAACCTCGCGGTCGCCGGCTCGGGTGGCGAAGACCCGGGCCCGGGCAGCTACCCCGCCGACATGCTCATCGACTGGATTCGCGTCTGGTAGGAGCCGAGCCGCCGTCAGTGGGTGAGCAGGGCAATCGCACTCGACGATCTGCCGCCCGGACGGCGCAAATCCGGCCGAGGCAGCCAGGCAAGTGGGCGCATCCAGATCGGTAGGCGGTGCAACCGGTGGGCGGCGGCCAGCACCGATTCCGCTTCGACAGTGCGCCAGCCGAGGTCTTCGAAGAAGGCCAGCCCGTTCTCGGGCGCGAATTTGAACGGAGCGTTCGCCGCAATTCCGGCCATATTCTTATTGATCCGCTTCCTCAGGCCGGGAAACGCGAAATCGAGCATCCACCAGGCGACTTCGGGTCGCTTGATCGCACCCGAAAGCGCCGCGATGTCGGAGGTCTCCAGATACATCGACAGACCCTCAGTCAGCACGAAGGCCTTCGTCGCGCCATCCAGCGCTTCGTTGAAGAAGGTGTCTCGGGCGGGCGGGTCGGCGAGGTCAACCGCTATGCGGTGGAGCCGGCAGCGCGGGATCTGATCGCCGAGTACCTGCGTCTTCTCCTCGAGCAACTTGGGCAGATCGGCCTCGATCCAGGTGAGATCGGGTGGGAGGTCTAAGCGGTAGGGCCTGGTGTCCAGGCCGGCGGCCAGATTCAGCACCCGGTCGCAGCCGTTCGTGAGCGCGTCGGCGATGGCGTCGTCGATGAGCTTGGTGCGCGCGACCAGCCAAAAACCGCTGCGATCCGTCCAGCGAACGTTGTCGACGATCGCGCGACCGTGTGCACCGGCGAGGCGTTCCGCCAGTGGGTCGTGGAACAGCGCATCGGGGCGGGCCGATTCGGTCGCCCGGTGCAACGCCGTCCACCGGGCGGTGTCGGAAACATGGGTGATGGTGTGCGCGTCGCTTGACATACGTTGCGTTATAGCAGCCCCGGGGCGCCGCCCTACTGCCCAGCCCTGCCCCCGGCAAGCCAGGCCTCGGTGACGGCGCGGGTCGCAGGCGGCGGCAGGACGGCGTCCGGTGCGCCGAGGCGACCGACCTTGACGGTCCATGCCGCCGAGGAGCGGTCGATGCAGGATCCGGCGCCCTGGCTGGGCAGCCACAGCACGGCGAGTTCGCCGCCGGGGCCGCCGCATCCGTAGACGCCGACGTAGCCATCGGCCCGCCCACCCCACGCGCCGCCGTTGCGCAGCAGGCATCGGGTGCCGTCGTCGAGGGTGAGCGCGAACGGGTCCGGGTTGGCGGTCGCGCGCACGGGCGGAAGCCGACCGTCGAACGTCACCCGGTGCAGCTGCCTGTCCCACGGATTGTCCACGCACAGCAGCGATCCCGGCGTGGATGGCCAGCAGGTGCCGGCCCCGGCCGCGCTCGGCGAACAGTAGTAGACGTTGTCGGCCACCGCCGACGGTGACGGCTCCGAGCAGTCGCTGGCTTGCCCGACGCTGTCCGGCCCGGACAACACGTGGTAGCCGTTGATCGCTTCGCCGGCGGGCCCGACGGCCATCACCGCGATCACCTGGGTGGGCGGCGCATCGGCGAACGCGGATCCGGGCTGGACGAAAGCGGCCACCGCGATCGCGGTGATCGATACCAGGACAACTCGCGCCATCACCTTCATCGAGCGCACCTCCGGTAGAGCGGCCCCCTTTGTGCAGCGTAGAACGCCCGTGTGCGCTGAGGGTACGGTGCGCTAATGACCGGACGAAACCATCGCTTCCTGCTTCGCGAACGACCCACCGGACGCATCGGCCCGAACACTTTCGAACTGAGCGAGGAGGCGATCCCCGAGCTCGGTGATGGCCAGGCGCTCGTGCGCGTCGACTGGATTTCGCTCGACCCCACGAACCGCATGTGGATCAACGACACCCCGACGTACCTGCCCCCGGTCGGGATCGGCGAGGTGATGCGCGCCGCCGGGCTCGGTGAGGTGGTCGCGTCCAAGAGCGCCAGATTCGCGGTCGGCCAGCAGGTGCAAGGCCTGCTCGGCTGGCAGGAGTACGCGCTCCTCGACGACACGGCGATGGTGAACCCGGTCGACGTCGCGCAAGGCATCTCGCCGAGCGCCTATCTGGGCGCACTGGGCATGACCGGGCTCACCGCGTGGATCGGGATCCGTGACATCGGCAAGCCGCGGCCCGGTGAGACGGTCGTCGTCTCCGCGGCGGCCGGCGCGGTCGGCTCGATAGCGGGCCAGCTCGCCAAGGCCGCCGGCGCTCGTGTCGTCGGCATCGCCGGCGGGCCCCAGAAATGCGCGCTACTGACCGATCAGCTCGGCTTCGACGCGGCCGTCGACCATCGTGCGAACGACTGGGCCGCCCAACTGGCGACGGCCACGCCCGACGGTATCGACGTCGACTTCGAGAACGTCGGCGGCGATCTGATGGACGCGGTCTTCGCGCGCCTCAACATCGGCGCCCGCGTCGCGCTCTGCGGCCTGATCTCCGGCTACAACGCCGAAGACCCCCCGCCGGGTCCGCGCGCATTCGGCAACCTGCTCATTCAGCGCGCCACCGTGCAGGGCTTCATCGTGCTGGATCACTTCGGGCGCGCACCGGAGGCGATCGGCGAGATCGCCGGCCTGATCGAGGCCGGAAAGCTCACGCCCCTCGAGACCATCGTCGAGGGGTTCGAGCAGTTGCCGACGGCGATCAACATGCTGTTCGACGGCAAGAACGTCGGCAAGCTGGTGGTCAAGGTCGGCTGAGGCTCAACCGAATTCGAGGAGGGCGTAGATCCCGCGGTAGGGCTTCATCGGCGGGAACCGCCACAACGCGGGGTACAGGGTTCCGAAGAACACGCCCCGCCCCTTGGGCATCGGCACATCGTGTACGGCGCGGATGCCGGGCGTGGTCTGCGCCCATTTCGCCAGTTGACGCCCCGAGAGGCTGAACGGCATCGGCGGCACCCGGTAGCGCTTGGACGAACGCAGCCCGTTCCGCGCGATGCGCTTGACGATCGTCGGCGGTAGGTCGAAGAACATCTGGCCGCCGGGGAAGCTCTTGGCGCACTGGGCGATCAGTCCTAGCGCCTCGCCGGGCTGCAGGTACATCAACAGGCCCTCGGCGGTGATGAACACGCCGTGGTCGGCGTCGACCTTGTCGATCCAGCCGTAGTCGAGCGCGGATTGCGCGAGGTGGGTGATACGCGCCGAATACGGCAGCAGGCGCTGTCGAAATTCGACGACCGGCGGCAAGTCCACCGAGACCCACGTGAATTGCGGGTCGGGCAGTGCACGGTCCAGGCGCCAGAAGGAAGTTTGGAAGCCTTCGGCAAGCGCGACGACGGTCGCCCGGGGGTGCGTGGTCAGGTAGTCGATCGCGCACTGGTCGACAGCCAGCGAGCGCAGCGCCATCTCCTGGCCCTTGCGGCCGAATTTTTCGAAGTCGAAGTCGATGGACTCGACGAGGCTGACGGCCGCCGGGTCGTCGATGATCGGGTCCGGCTGCCCGGCCTGGTGTGCCCGTCCGTACAGGGTGAGAAGCGCCGTTTCCGAGACGCCGGTCAGCAGCCCGGCATCCACGTGCGGTTTGTCTCGAGGATTCATCACGCCAAACCGTAACCGTGCCGGTCCGGCTAGTCGGGCACGGAGGCCGGATCGACGGCGACGCTGATCTCGTTGCGACGCCGCATCGGAACCGTCCACGGTGGGTCGTAGAACCAGGCCTCGGAATCGCCGGTCGGTTGAATCCCCTTGTCCCGCAATATCGTCAACAGCTCGCCGGTGCGGGCGCTAACCGCATTGGCGCTGCGGTCACCGCTGAATCGCAGCACCGCCACGGTCGCGGGCGGCACTGTGACGAGACGGACCCGATCATCGTTGGGCGCGGGAAGGGTCTCCATCGTCCACTTGGCGGGCATGAAAAACCGGATCGTCCAGCCACGCTCGACGCCGGCGGATTGAGCGACGGGTGCGGTCATCGCGATCCGCTCGCCGCCTCGGCTCGACTGCTGGCTGACCGGTGCCGTCATCGAGATCGATTGATCGCGCCGGTTACCGCCGAAGATGTATCCCGCCAATCGCCGGAACCCTTCGTTGCGGGCGTTGTCCTCGGCGGCGTCGACAACCGTCTCGGCGGCGATCCGCGGACCGTAGCGGCGGATCTCGACGGTGTCGGTAAGTCGGCGGTGTGTGTACTGGGGCTCCTCGGTGCCCAGCCGGATGCCGCCCACCGCCAGGACCGATTCGGCGACCTGCTCGGCGAGCTTGATCGGATTCATCATGGGGAACCTCCCTCGAGTCAAGCGGCGGACGCGATCCCCCGGCGATCGTGGGCGTCCATCTGCATTGACCCACCCGCGCCCCGGTGCCGCAAGTGAGCTCACTCCCCGATCACGGTGCCACCCGACCCTTGCCATCCGGACCGAGGCAGGGGTAATGCTGCCGTCGTCGCACGCGACGCTTGGGATCGGTAGCCGATTCGCGGCGGGCGTCGGAAAAGTCCCGGACCTGCTTGCGGTCCGGGACTTTTCGTTGTGACACGACGGATTTAGAGCTGAGCCCAGACCGACTTCGTCTTCAGGTAGATCTCCAGGCCCTCTTTACCGAACTCGTGACCCCAGCCGGACTGCTTGTAGCCGCCGAACGGCACATCGTGGTCGAAGACCAGCTGGCAGTTGACCTGAACACTGCCGGCCTGCAACCGCCTCATGATCCGGTGCGCCCGACCGAGGTTCTCCGTCCACGCGGTGGCCGCCAGGCCGTAGGTGGTGTCGTTGGCCAGGGCCACGGCTTCGTCCTCATCGTCGAACGGCAGGATGCTGACGACCGGCCCGAAGATCTCCTCCCGGTACAGCCGCATGCTCGTGTCGACATTGGTGAGCACCGTCGGGTGGACGAAGTAGCCCTTGCGGTCCAGGCGGTGGCCGCCGGTGACCACTTCCACGCCGTCGCTTTTGCCCTCGTCGATGAAGCCCATGACCCGGGTCAGCTGCTTCTGGCTGATCAGCGGGCCACTGATGCAGCCCTCCTCGCTGGGGGCGCCCAGCTTGAACGAATTCGCCATCATCGCAATGCCTTCCACGACGCGGTCGAACACGCCGCGCTGCACGAAGATCCGCGAACCACACACGCAGCCCTGGCCGGAGTGCACGAAGATGCCCAGCGACGCCATCATGATGGCCTTGTCCAGGTCGGCGTCGTCGAAGATCAGCACCGGCGACTTCCCGCCGAGTTCGAGCGTGACCTTCTTCAGGTTGTCGGCCGAGGCGCGCACGATCTCCTTGCCGACCTCGGTCGAGCCGGTGAAGGCGACCTTCTGCACATCCGGGTGCGCGGTGATCGCGGCGCCCGCGGTGTGGCCGTAACCGGTGAGCAGGTTGACGACCCCCTCGGGCACGCCGGCCTCGTGGATGAGCCTGTCCAGCAGCAGCGCCGACAGCGGTGTCTCCTCGGCGGGCTTGACGAGCAGGCTGCCGCCCGCGGCCAGAGCCGGCGCAAGCTTCGCGCTGGCGTTGAAGATCGGGCCGTTCCACGGGAAGATCAGGCCCACCACGCTGTACGGCTCTTTGAGCGTGTAGGCGTGCATGTTGACGTAGTTGTCGGTCGCGATACCGTCGGTCTTCACGTCGTAGGCGACGCCGTTGATCTTCGAACACCAACCGGCGTAATAGCGGAAGAACTCCGAACAGGTGGACATCTGCAACTGGGCCTGCATCAACGGCATGCCGGTGTTCAGGGAGTCGAGTTGGGCGAATTCCTCGGCGTGTTCGTCGATCAAGTCCCCGATTCGCCACAAGATCTTGGCCCGCTCGCGTCCCGGAAGCTCCGACCAGACACCCGACTCGAACGACGCCTTCGCCCGCGCGGCGGCGTCGTCGACGGCCTCTTGCCCGCAGTCGGTGAATTCGGTGATCGTCTCCTCGGTCGCGGGATCGATGACCGCGATGACATCACCCGCTCCTGGGCGCTTGCGAATGTCGTCCAGTACCGCCTGCACCGTCATCTGATCCCCTTCGTCTTGCCAGTCGTGGCGCGCCGGCGCCGAATGCGCTCAGTGCTGAGCACCTGCTTAGCATTGAGCGCACGGCCTGGTCAAGCATCCGGTAATCCGCCGCCGAACGTCGAGTTGTTGGGGACTACTGCAAGAAATGGGCACAACTGTCGACGCTGGGCACGCTTACGCCACGAGTTCTGGGCGCACTCACGCCACGAGTTCCGGGTGGAACTTGGCCGCCATGCGGCGAATGCCCTCCCGCCAGTCCACCGTGGTGCCGCCGATGAGCTCGTGCATCCGGTCAATGGTGGTCGGGTTGCCGCGCAGCGCTTGTTCGCTCGCCTCGAAGATCGGCTCTTTGCCGACGAGTGAGCCGAGGTAGTCACACCACTCCTGCAGGCTGACGGTCTGGTCACCGCACCAGTTGACCGTGGTCGCCGGGACCGACGCGACCTCCAGCAGCTTGGGGATGGTGGCGATGATGTCGTCCTCGTGAATCGGGTTGTAGCGGGCGGGTTCACCGGGCGGGACGGGGATCGGGATGCCGGCCAGCATCATCTCCATGTGGTAGAACGGCCACCCGCCGTTGTTGCCGTAGGGGACGTTGAGCCGAGCGATCGTGGTGGGCAGTCCGAGCACGCGCGCCACCGAACGGGCGACCACTTCCCCGGCGATTTTGGAGATGGAATAGGTGGGGAACAGCGGCTTGTGGTTGTCGCCCAGGGCGGACCGCTCGCTGCGGGGGTCGTCGCCGGGCGGGTCGTAGACGGCGGCCGACGAACAATGCAGGAAGGCCTTCGCGTCGCGGCAGTGGGCCATGAGCAGGCCGACCGACTCCGCGTTGGCGGCCAGGTCCTTGTCCCAGCTCCCGCTCTTGGCCACCGCCAGGTTGAGGACGTAATCGAAATCCTTTGGCAGGCCGCCGAAGTCGCCGGACGCCAGATTCACCGTCTCGCATCGAATTCCGGCCGCCTCGAGGCCTTCTCGCGCCGCGGGAACGGTGAAGCGGGCGATTCCCCAGACTTCGTTATCGGCCGCAAGCGCCCGGGCGATGGGGGTGGCGATTTGACCGGTCGGACCGGTGATCAGGATTTTCGAGCCGCGCATGGGCGCAATGGTAGCGAGGACCTGATTGGCCGTCAGTTGATCCGTGAACGTCCGCCGGCCCGGGATGCCGCGGGACACCGCCCGCCTCGGCGCCTCACAGACCGGGCTGGTCTTCGATGATGCCCAGCCATATCTGGGCGACGTCGATGGCCACCTTCTCACTGATGAAGGCGTGCTGGGTGCCGGTGTAGATGTCACGGAAGGCGCGCTCCAGCCGGCTGCCCTCCCGGATCGAGCTGGTCCCGGCGGCGAGGTGGGCCCACTCGGCGCAGCTTCGGGCGGTGTCGGTGGCGTAGACGGCGGCCACCCGCATGTCGGCCCGCAGGGTCGGTGTCAGCTCCTCCCCTGCCGCCACCGCCGCCTCGGCGGTGGTGAACGCGTCGAGCACCAGCAGACGGGCCGCGCGCCAGGCCGCGCGGTGATGCGCCAGCCCCTTCTGGAAGGTCGGGCGGCTGGCCAGCGACGCCATGTCACTCATCCGGAATTTCGTCGCGGCCAGCTCTTGCACGTCGTCGAGCATGCTCTTGGCGACACCGAGCGCCCACGACGCGTGCCCGGCCGCGGTGACGGGCATCAGCCCCATCCGGGTGGCCGGCGACGTCCCGCGATAGGGCTGACGCACGAACAGTTCGAACGTGCGGTGTGCGGGGACGAACACATCGGTGGCGCTGTAGTCGTAGGAACCGGTTCCCTTGAGCCCCTGGACATACCAGCCGTCGTTGAAGCTGATCTCCTGCCGGGGAATGACGGCGACCCGCATCTCGGGGAAACCTTCACTGATCCAGCGCATCTCGCCGTTGTCCATCGGCAGGAACCCCGCCGCAACGTATTGCGAGTGGCCGATGCCCGAACCGAAGTTCCACGCTCCGGTGACGACGTAACCGCCGTCGACGGCGGCTCCCTGTCCGTTGGGAAAGAACTGCCCGCCCATGGTGACCCGGTTGTCGTGGGCGGTGAACACCTCGGCGAAGCCCTCGTCCGGCAGGTACGCCGCCGCGGCGAAGGACGATGGCAGATTGGCGATGCCCACCCAGCCGAATGAGCCGTCTTGCCAAGCCATTTCGATCCAGGTCTCGATCATCTCGGTGAACGACGGCTCGACCCCTCCGGCCGCGGCCGGGTTGAACGCGGACATCAGTCCGCTGGCCCACATCTCGTCGACGATCGCCGGAGTCAACGTGCGTAATTGTTCGGATTCGGCGGCCTGGGCAGCCACGAGTTCGCGCATACCGCGCGCCAGCGAAACGACCCGGTCATCCGTGTCGGCGATCGACGTCATCGGCCCACTCCCGTCATTGGGTGCGTCGGCATCCGTAGCGGAAACTGACATCGGTGACCGTATCAATCCGTCGAGGCCCGACGAACGAAAATCGCGTGTCACGCCGCGTCGCTTTACGGTGTGGGTTGTGCGCTGGATTGTCGACGGCATGAACGTGATCGGGAGCCGGCCTGACGGTTGGTGGAAGGATCGCAACGGTGCCATGGTCACTTTGGTAGAGAGGCTGGACAGATGGGCGTCGGATCGAGGAGAGACGGTGACCGTGGTGTTTGAGCGACCGCCGTCGACCGCCCTCACGTCGTCGGTGATCGACATAGCCCATGCGCCCAGGGCCGCCGCGAATTCGGCCGACGACGAGATCGTCCGGCTGGTTCAGGCCGACGCCCACCCGCACGACATTGCCGTGGTGACATCCGACCGAACGCTGACCGAACGAGTCCGCAGTCTGGGTGCCTCGGTGCATCGGTCGGAGAGCTTTCGCGACCTGGTCGATCCGCGGGGCCGATGACCGCCGGCAGCGGAAGCCCCGCCCCCAACCGGGTCTGCACACTCGCGCACATCGACATCCCGATCATTCAGGCGCCGATGACCTACATCGCCGGCGCCCAACTGGCCGCGGCGGTGTCGAACGCCGGTGCCCTGGGAATCATCGAGACCACCTCGGATCAGGGTCGAGCCGACCTGCGGCGCGTGCGCGACCTGACCGACGGTGCCGTGGGCGCCAACATCGCGCTGCTCTTCAACCGCGATCCCGCGATGCTGGATTTGCTTGTCGCCAACGACATTCGGTTCGTGACCACCTCGGCCGGGGACCCGGCGCTGTTCACCGGCCGGCTGCACGACGCGGGCATCACGGTCTTCCATGTGGTGGGCACCCTGGCCGCGGCGAAGAAAGCCGTCGACGCCGGCGTGGACGGGCTTGTGGTCGAAGGCGTCGAGGGTGGCGGATTCAAGAACCGGTTCGGGGCCTCCACGATGGTGCTGCTGCCCTTGGTGGCGGCCCATGTCGACGTGCCGATCGTGGCCGCCGGAGGGATCTGCGACGCGCGGTCCATGGCGGCCGCCTTCGTTCTCGGCGCCGAAGCCGTGCAGATGGGCACGCGGCTACTCGCCTCGGCGGACTCCCCGGTGCACGGCAACCTCAAGCAGGCGGTCGTCGAGGCCGACGAGACGGCCACCGTCCTGCTCCCCCTCGACGGCAAACGAATGATGCGCGTCATTCGCACGCCCGCCGCCGAGAGGCTGGAATCCGCGACGTCCGCCGGGGAGGGCGCCGCGGCACTGCAACGCGTACAGCGGCTCTACTTCGAAGGCGACCTGGACGCCAGCGTCGCCAACACCGGTCAGGTGGCCGGCCGTATCGACGACCTGCCCCCGGCCGCCGACATCATCGAGCAGATGTGGAAAGGATGCCGCGAGGCGCTGGCCGCCACTGCCGACCGGCTGGGCCGGTTGTAGTCAGTCCCCGCCGGGTCAGCCCACCGCAGCCAGCGCCGCGTCGTAATCGGGCTCCTGCGCGATCTCGGGCACCAACTCCGTGTACGCGACGTTGCCGTCGGCGCCGATGACCACCACGGCGCGCGCAAGCAGCCCGGCCATCGGGCCGTCGACGATGCTGACGCCGTAGCTCTGCCCGAAGCCGTCCCGGAACGCCGACCCCGTCTTGACGTTCTCGATGCCCTCGGCGCCGCAGAACCGCGCCTGCGCGAACGGCAGGTCATTCGACACGCACAGCACCGACGCGCCACTTGCGGCTGCGCGCTCGTTGAAGGTTCGCACGCTCGCGGCGCACACGGGTGTGTCGATGGACGGAAAGATGTTCAGCACGACGGGCTTACCGCTGAACTGGTCGTTGCCGACCGCGCCCAGATCCGTGCCGACCAGGTTGAAGGCCGGGGCCGGGGATCCGACGGAAGGAAGCTCGCCGGCGGTGTTGATCGGGTTTCCATGCAAGGTTATCTGTGCCATGGCCACAGTCTGCCAAGCCCGATGCGGCCGGTCGGGGTCAGGTCCGTATGTCCTAATTGGTGGGGTGCGCGGCGTAGACGACATACCTCCGCGTGTCCAACACTGAGTTCATGCCTCGCAAGGTGGTGATCGCCGGGTATCCGGGCGTGCAGGCGCTGGATGTGGTGGGGCCGCACGACGTGTTCACCGCCGCATCGCTGTTGACGGGCGGCGGCTACGACGTCACCGTGGCCTCGGTCGACGGCCGGCCGGTGGCGACGGCCACCGGACTGGCCTTCGTGGCGACGCCGTTGCCGGATCCGGGCGACCCGATCGACACGGTCGTGCTGCCCGGCGGCGCCGGCATCGACGCGGCGCGATCCGATGCGGAGCTCGTCGCCTGGGTCAAGGCCGTCGCCGGGCACGCCCGCCGCCTGGTGACGGTGTGCACCGGCGCGTTTCTTGCGGCCCAGGCGGGGCTGCTGGACGGGCAGCGCGTGACCACGCACTGGGCCTTCGCCGAACGCCTGGCGAGCGAGTTTCCCGCCATCGACGTCGACGCCGACCCGATCTTCGTCCGAACCTCGGACACCGTATGGACCGCGGCGGGGGTCACCGCGGGCATCGACCTCGCGCTCGCCCTGATCGAGGAGGACCACGGCACCGAGGTCGCGCAGACGGTTGCTCGTTGGCTCGTGCTGTATCTGCGCCGCCCCGGCGGACAGTCGCAGTTCGCGGCGCCGGTGTGGATGCCGCGTGCCAAACGGGACTCGATCCGCGAGGTGCAGGAGACCATCGAGGCCGAACCGGGCCACCCGCACACCGTCGACGATCTGGCCCGCCGGGCCGCGATGAGTCCGCGCCACTTCACCCGGGTGTTCACCGCCGAAATCGGTGAGGCGCCCGGCCAATACGTCGAGCGCATTCGCACCGAAGCCGCGCGCCGCCAGTTGGAGGAGACCGACGACACCGTCGTCGCGATCGCCAATCGATGCGGCTTCGGTACCGCGGAAACGATGCGCCGCAATTTCCTTCGCCGCGTGGGCATTTCGCCCGACCAGTACCGCAAGGCATTCGCTTAGCCGGAAAGGACGAAACGATGACCCAAATCGCAATCGTGGCCTACCCAGGTTTCACCGCGCTGGACATGATCGGCCCGTATGAGGTGCTGCGCAACCTGCCGGGTGCCGACGTGCGGTTCGTCTGGCACCAACCCGGGCCGATCACCGCCGACTCCGGGGTGCTGGTCATCGGCGCCACGCACTCGCTGGCCGAAACACCCTCTCCCGACGTGATTCTCGTCCCCGGTGGCCCGTCGACCCCGGTTCATGCCCGCGACGACGCGCTGCTCGACTGGCTGCGCCGTGCGCACCGCACCGCGCGCTGGACGGCGTCGGTGTGTTCCGGCTCGGTGATTTTGGCGGCCGCGGGCCTGCTCGACGGCCGGCGCGCGACGTCGCACTGGCTGACCATTCCCGCGCTGAAGGCCTTCGGCGCCGTCCCCGTGGCCGACGAACGCATCGTGCATTCCGACGACATCGTCACCAGCGCCGGCGTCTCCGCCGGACTCGATCTGGCACTGTGGCTGGCCGGACAGATCGGCGGCGAAAGCCGCGCCAAGGCAATCCAGCTCGCGATCGAATACGACCCGCAACCACCGTTCGACTCGGGCCACATGTCCAAGGCGTCGGCGACCACGAAGGCCGCCGCAACCGCGCTGCTATCCAGGGACAGCGTGAAGCCCGCCAACGTGAGGGCCACGACCTTGCTCGCCTGGGAGCAGGCGCTGGGCAAGGTCCGCTCGCGGCGGCGCAGGCGGGTCGCCCCGATGGTCGCGCGCTAACTCCAACCGCGAGTGTGAAATCCGCGACGCGACACGCTGGCGACGTGTCGCGGATTTCACACTCGTCGGCCTAGTTAGGCGTTGGGCTGCAAGATCTCGGTCGTGGCGAGCTGTCCGCCGGCCCGCATCCAGGCCGCAACGACACGGGGTGCGTCGCGGTCGGGGTTGTAGATGTCTTCCTCGCTGGAGAACAGGCCGTCGCCAGCGTAGACCAGCCGCGTCCAGTTCGGGAACCAAAACGGTTCACCCTTGGGATCGGTGGGATGGTCCAGCAGGTTCTTGATCATGACGACGACGGCGTCGTTGTCTTCGTCGTGGGCAATCCAGTCGTTGGGAAAGCGCATGTGTGGAAACGGCGCCATCACCGCGACGATCCAGTCCCGCACCGCCTCGCGGCCGTGGAAGACCCCGTAGTGATGCTCGGTGTAGACGACGTCCTCGGTGAAGAGATCCGCGAAGGGTCGCCAGTCGCCCGACGTGCTGCATCCTTCGACGACCCTGGTGTAGTTCTCGACGGCATTATCGATTTCGGCCCTGGTGAAATTGCCCATAGCGGACACACTAGAACGTGTTCCGGTTTCGGGCCGGTTGTTGCGAATAGGGTTATCGAATGAACGTGTTGGACATGTTCGCCGTGCGCGGCAAGCGGGCGCTGGTGACGGGGGCGTCCAGCGGTATCGGCAAGAAGGTGGCGCAGGCATACGTGCAAGCCGGCGCCCATGTGGCCATTGCCGCGCGGAATTTCGAAGCCCTGCAACGCATCGCCGGCGAGCTCGCCGCAGACGGTGACGGCAGGGTCGTGCCGATCGCCTGCGACGTGACCCAGCCCGACCAGGTGAACGCCATGGTGGACCGGGTGGTCGCGGAGCTGGGCGGCATCGACATCGCGGTCTGCAACGCCGGCATCATCGCGGTCATCCCGATGCTGGAGATGTCGCCGGAAGAGTTCCAGCGCATCCAGGACACCAACGTGACCGGCGTCTTCCTCACCGCCCAGGCGGCCGCCCGGGCGATGGTCCGGCAGGGCCACGGGGGCGCCATCATCACCACGGCCTCGATGTCGGGCCACATCATCAATGTCCCGCAGCAGGTCGGCCACTACTGCGCCTCCAAGGCGGCCGTCATCCACCTGACCAAAGCGATGGCCGTCGAATTCGCGCCCCACCGGATTCGGGTCAACAGCGTCAGCCCCGGCTACATCCTCACCGAACTGGTCGAGCCCCTCGAGGAGTATCACCGCCAATGGGAGCCCAAGATTCCGCTCGGCCGCATCGGCCGGCCGGAGGAACTCACCGGCCTCTACCTGTATCTGGCCAGCGAGGCGTCCAGCTACATGACCGGCTCGGACATCGTCATCGACGGCGGATACAGCTGCCCGTAGCGCGCACTCACCGCTCGATCTCGCCGGAGATCCCGCGCTCGATGTTCGCCTGCGTGCTCGAGGGCAGCACCAACAGGCCGTCGAGTTCGTTACGGGCCACCTCGTAGGCACGCTGGCGTTCGTGCGCGGCCGCCGCGGGGTCGGCCGCCACCCGCAACAGGCTCTGCGCGCGCGCAATCCGTTGCTGATCCGTCCGGGAGAAATCGTTGCGGCGTCGGCGTACCGCTTCGGCCTCCGCGGCATTGAACGCGGTCGCGTAATCCTCGACGGCGGCCATGTATTGCACGGCGGCTTCCCGGTCGTCGAGGAGATCCTCGGCCTTGACGGGGCGCAGGAAGTCGGCGCGGAGCTTGGCTTTGTGGAACGCGATCGTCAGCGCGTCACGCATGTCGGTCATCAGCGGAAAGTCCAGCAGCTTGGCGACGTCGAGTTCGTACTCGAGCCAACGGTCATCGGTGCGGTTGTGCTCGTCGAGAACGCGCCGGATCGCGCGCCACTGGGCCGCGTGATTGTTAGCGGCGCCGGCGGGGGCGGGCGCGGGCGCGTCGCGCGTTGGTGCCCGGTCGAATTCCCGCGGCTGCTCGTCGGCGCGACGCCGATAGGCGCCGAACGCGCGCACCGCGGCCACGATCGCGCCCGTCAGCGGCAGGATGACGATCAGCAGCTCCGCCAACCGGAATAGCAAGCCCACATGGCCAGGATGCCACCACGAGGGTCGGGCGTTCGGTCAACTCTGCGGGCGCGCCCCGAGCACATCGCGAAACAGCGCCTGCCGCAACGCGAGTTCGCGGGGATCGCTCCACAGGTGAAACCCGAGCCGGTTCATGACGTAGGCGAAGCCGATACCGGTATCGGGGTCCGCGCATCCGAAGGACCCGCCGAAGCCGGGGGTGCCGAAGGCCCTGTCCGACGATCCGAATGTGAAGTGCGGCACCGGCTTACAAAAACCGAGCGCATACGCGACGTCGATGTGCATCACCTTGTCGCGCACGCCGTGACTCGGCGAGATCGCCGGTGCCGCCAGGGCCTCGAGCGTGCCGGCGCTCAGACCCAGCTCGGCGCCTCCAGCGGCGGCGCTGCCGTACATGAACGCCACCGACCTGGCGGTTCCGATGCCGTTGGCCGAGGGGATCTCGACCGCCCGGACGTCGTCGCGGTTGTAGTCACCGTTGAACGGGTTGACCCCGCGTGGGACCGCGATGGTGCGTGCCGTCAGGCCGACCGGGTTGAGCGAGGCGCCGACGAACCCCGGGGGCATCACGCCCAGATGCAGCAGTGTTTCCGCGCGCACCCAGTTGTGGACGTGCGCCACTCGCGTGCGGTCGACCGAAGCCGGCAGGCCGATGTGCAGGTCGAGTCCCGACGGCGTGACGATCTCGTCGGCCAGGAACCGGCCCAGGGTGCGCCCGGCGGGGTCGGTACGGCGGATCAACTCGGATTCGTACCAGCCGAGCGTGATCGCGTGGTATCCGTGTCGGGTGCCCGGTCGCCACGCCGGTGCCTGGGCGGCCAGGATCGGCGACAGCCGCTCCGGCTCGGCCACGTCGGCCAGCGTCGGCTTCGGTTTGAGCGCGCACAAGCCGGCCTGATGTCCCAGCAGTTGGCGGACCGTGACATCCGGCTTTCCCGATTGGGCGAATTCCGGCCAGTAGTCGGCGACCTTGGCGTCATAGGAGATGAGCCCCCGGGACACCGCCAGCGCCACGACCAGGGCGGCGACCCCTTTGGTCGTGGAGAACATATTCACCATCGTGTCGGGCTGCCATGGATCCTTGGTCAATCCGTTGCGGTACCCGCCCCACAGGTCGACCACCTTGACGCCGTCGCGGTAGACGGCGACGGTCGCGCCCACTTCTGCGCCGCCGCGAAGAGTCGCGCGGAAAGCGTCGGCCACCTTGCCGTAACCGGCATCCACGTCGCCGCCGATCAAATCCGGCGACACCCTCACCCTGAGAACCATCTCGCGCCTCCGAGTGGAGACTAGCCAGCCGCGTCCGCACGCAGGGTCATTTGGACGTTCCGGTCGGCCCGGTCAGTGGGCGCCCAGGTCGCCCGCGAGGTATTCGGCGCGGCATGCCCGACGGGCGAGCTTGCCGCTGGTGGTCCTCGGGATGGCGCCGGCGGGCAGGAGACGCACGTCCGAGACGGTCACACCGTGTCGCCGCGACACCGCTTCGTGGATCGCCTCGATCGCCGGCTGTGGATCCTGGCGGCTGGTGCCCGCGGCACGTTCGGCGACGACGACGAGCTCATCGCCGCCCGGGTTCGTCTCGGCCGGCACCGAAAACACCGTCACGTATCCGCGCCGAACCATCGGCGACGCTTCCGCCACGGTGGCCTCGATGTCCTGCGGATAGTGGTTGCGGCCGTTGATCGTCACGAGATCCGCCATCCGGCCCGTCACATACAGCTCACCGTCGAGGTATACGCCCAGGTCGCCGCTGCGCAGCCACGAGCGTTGGAGGTCGGCGCCCCGCGCGTGGCTGCCGTCCGAGAGTCGGGATTGCAGCCTGGCGCCGAACGCCAGCCGGGTCGCCTCGGGAAGTCCCCAGTAGCCGCGGCCGATGTTGTTGCCCTGCACCCAGATTTCGCCCACCTCGCCGTCGGGTAATTCGGCTGCGCTGCCGGGGTTGACGATGACCGCCCACGCGCTGCGTGCCACCTGGCCGCAGGACACGTGAGCGACGGCGTTGGGAGCGTCCGGGCGGACCCGCACTGCGTGCCCGGCGCCCAGCTGTTCGCGGTCGAAGTGCGCCGCCGTCGCTTCGGCCTCAGGGGCGATGGTCGCGACGAGCAACGTTCCCTCGGCGATGCCGTAGGACGGTTTGAACGCGGTGCGGGGCAACCCGTACGGCGCGAACGCCTTGTTGAAGGTCCTGATCGCATCGATGCTGACCGGTTCGGAGCCGATGATCATCACCACGTTGCGCAGGTCGATGTCCTCGCCGCCGGTGGGCAGGCCGCGCTGCGCGGCCCACTCGTACGCGAAGTTCGGCGCCGCGGTGACGACATTGCCCCGCCGCGAGCCGTCGGACAGGGCCTGGATCCACCGCAGCGGCCGACGGACGAACGCCGCGGGAGACATCAGCGTGGAGTGGCCACCGTAGACGGCAGGAAAGCCGATCATCGACAAACCCATGTCGTGGTAGAGCGGTAACCAGCTGACGCCGTGGGTGTTTCGGTCCAGCAGGTCGATCGACAGAATCATCTGCACCAGGTTGGTGCCGACCGCGCGGTGGGTGATCTCGACGCCGACCGGGGGGCGGGTGGAGCCCGACGTGTACTGCAGGTGTGACACATCGTCCATGCCGAGCTCGGTCGGCGCGAACGACTCCCCCGCCGAGTCGGGAATCTGGTCGATGGCGATCACCTGCGGCCGGCGCAGGTGCGGGTGGCCGGCCAAGAAATTCTCGACCGCATCGTGCGCGGCGGTGGTCGTGAGTAGGACCGTGGGCCCCGAATCGCGCAACGCGGTATCCAGGCGTTCGGCATGCCCGGGTAATTCCGGGGCGAACAGCGGGACCGCGATGGTTCCGGCCTTGACCGCCGCGTAGAACCCGGCGATGTAGTCGATGCCCTGCGGCGCGAGGACCGCAACGCGCTCACCGCGACTCGCGATTTGTTGGATGCGCGCGCCGATGGCTTCCAGCCGGACGCCGAGCCGGGTCCACGTCACCTCTTCGGCTTTGCCCTCCCCTGGGCCGCTGTAGTCGAGGTAGCGATAGGCGACGGCGTCGCCGACGTTTGCGATGTTGCGGTCGATGAGAGATATCAGGTTGACACCGGGCGGCAGCGCGACACCGCCGTCGGCGTCCAGGCAATCCTCGATGCGCAGCAGGCCGGCGGGGCTACCTGCACCGTTTTGCCGGGAAGCGAAATCCATGAATGCAGTCTAGGCAAGCCGATGCGGCGCCCCGGCCTCGGTGAATCGGCAAACACCAAGAGCGGCCGCCGTATTCGCTGATTCCGGCAGACGTGCGATCATCGGGTGCGCAGCGACGCTCAACCCGATCCGCCGGGCGCCCGGCGTGGACGGTAGCCTACCGGCGGGCGGCGTCCAGGGCCGTCGCGTTTGCTACCACCAGGAGTTGTCATGCCGGGCCGGAAGTTCTCCTTCGAAATCACCCGTACCAGCAGTGCGTCCGCCGCGACGCTGTTTCGGCTCGTCGCTGACGGTGCCAACTGGTCGCAGTGGGCCAAGCCGATCGTCATGCACTCGAGTTGGGCACGCCAGGGTGATCCGGCACCGGGCGGTGTCGGGGCCATCCGCAAGGTGGGCATGTGGCCGGTCTTCGTGCAGGAGGAGACCGTCGAGTACGAGCCGGACCGTCGCCACGCCTACAAGCTGGTGGGGCCGCCGAGCCCGGCCAAGGACTATGCCGGTGAGGTGGTCTTCACGCCGAATGCGGCGGGCGGCACGGACATCCGCTGGACCGGTTCGTTCACCGAAGGTGTCCGCGGAACGGGTCCGGTGATGCGAGCCGCCATGGGCGGGGCGGTCCGATTCTTCGCGGGCCGGCTTGTGAAGGCGGCCGAGCGCGAGTCGGACGGCGTGCGGTAACGGCGTACGCCCGGAGGGTTAGATGGCGTGGGTAGCGTCGGGGACGCTGCCCGATTCCGGCGAAACACGTTGTCTACGAAGTATATTCGCGCGGTGGTTCGGTATCTGAGCGCTTACTTGGAGCCGACCTCGTCCTGATATTTCTTGGTCATGTGCGCGACGGCATCCAACTGCGACTGCGCGAGGCTCTCCCGGGCTTGGCCGGCGCGCGCGGCGGCGTCCAGCGTCGGCTGCGCCTGGCCCTGGAAGTGCGGCATCACTTCGGCGGCAAACAATTCGGCGGATCGCTTGGTTGCGGCCGGGTTGGCCCATTCGTGGCCCATCTGCAGCAGGCAACCGAATCCGCCGGACTGGTCCCACAGCCGCTGCACCTGTTCGCGCGCCCGCTCGGGCGTGCCGACCACACCCGCCCCGTTGTCGTTGATCACGTCGATCATCTCGTCGAGTTGTTCTCCCGGCATTGTCATCTGGGGGAACGCGGCCACCTTCTGGAAGTACCGGAACCACGGCTCGATGCCGAATTTGACCTCTTCACGGGCTTGTTTTTCGGTCTCGGCGAGGTGGAACAGACCGACCAGGCTCCAGTCCTTACGGTCGACCTGCGTGCCGAAGGTCGCCGCGCGCTCTTCGACGATGTCCCAGTGGTAGGAGAGTGCGTTGAAGCCCTCGACGGTCAGGGTCGCCCCGATGGACAGCAGGCCGATGCCATGCTTGCCGGCCAGCCGCGCGCCCGTCGGCGACGCGACCGCGGCGACGGACAGCGGGATCCCGCCGTCGGAGTAGGGGGCAAGCTGCAACCTGGCGTCGAACAACTGGTGGGTGGCTGTTTTGGCGCTCACCGTCTCGCCTGCCAGCAGCCGGACGACGACGTCGAGATTCGTCTCCAGCAGCTCACGCGTATCCGTGGGGGTGAGCCCGATCATGGACGAGTCGCTGGGCAGCGAGCCCGGCCCGACACCGCCGATGATGCGGCCGTGGGTGAGGTGGTCCAGCAGCATCAGCCGGTCCGCAACCCACAGCGGGTTGTGATACGACAGTGAAATGACCCCGGTGCCGAAGCGGATTCGCTTTGCGCGTTCGGCGGCGGCGGCGATGAAGATCTCCGGGGAGCTGATGATTTCGCTACCGGCCGAGTGGTGTTCGCCCATCCAGACTTCGTCGAAGCCGAGGGCGTCGAGATGCTCGATGAATTCGAGATCGCGTTGCAGCGCCAGTGTCGGATTGGTGCCCGCGCGGTGGAACGGGGCGATGAAATATCCAAACCTGAGCTTGGCCATGGGGATCCCCTTGCAATCGAGTCCCCCGAACCATAGCTCAAAGCGTGCTGCCGGAAGCCAGAAGAATAAACCCAGGAGTTATCAGCCGGCGGGGCCAGGCAACCATGGCCCCACCGGCTAGGGAAACAAGTCTGGGCTTCGAACTAGAAACAGGCTCAACGACAGTGGCTGATCACGGGTAGCCGCCGCAGACGTTGCCGACGCAACCGCCGCCGCCGCCCGGTCCGCCGCCGCCACCGCCGACGCCGGGGATGCTGCCACTGCCGCCACCCGGTCCGCCGCCGCCGGTCGGGCCGCCGGGCACGCTGCCACCGCCGCCGCCCGGTCCACCGCCACCGGTCGGGCCGCCGCCCGGTCCACCGCCACCGGTCGGGCCGCCGGGGGCACCGCCGCCCTCACCGGGTGTCGTGGACGGCGCGACGCTCGAAGATGGCGTGGTCGTCGTGGTGGTCGTGCTGCTTGGGCCTTCTTTGTGACCGCCGCCGCATCCGACCGCCAGCACCAGCATGGCCGCGCCGCCGAACAGGGCAACCGTCGTCCTCGGTCCAGATCCCATCAGATCCCCAATCTTCGCTTGCGCCACATCGCGCCGCCCACTTTTTCTTACCCCGGGGGCCCGGCGCGCAAACTACTTCCGGCCGGAGATTGCGGTCGACGACGATGGCCCGTCAGACGGGTCTGACGGGCCATGGGCGGAAAGTGGCGGCCGAACAACTGCAATGGCGAAGCGCTTATCGGCACAAAGTTTGATCTGACCAACGAGGTCTTGAGAGCCGATGGCCCATCTCGGGCCTATGGACCATCGGCGAACAGAATCGTATCCGGAACCGGGGTCCGCCGTACGCGGAATTTCTCCATTCGTTAATTAGAAAATTCCTTATATTCACTAATTAGACATCGGCGGATCGGGGCTCGTCGGCCGCGCACGGCTGTGACCTGGGCCGGAGCCGAACCGCGGCTAACCCTCTTTGGTGATCAGTTTGCGCAGCGCCACCCGGTCGGGCTTCAGCAGTTCGGCGATGCGGGGCTGGTTCACCTCGGCGACGATGATCTCGCCGACCTCCTGGTAGACCTCGCTGAAGATGCCGTGGGATTTCATCTTCGAGGTCTGATAGAGGTTGTCCTCGGTCGGCGTCACGTAGATCACCCCGTCGGCCTTGAAGCGGTGCACCAGCCAGAGATGGATCAAGGTCATCAGCCGCTTCTGCCGTAGCTTCTCGGCGAACGTGTTCTGGTCGCGCACCTGAAGGATGCTGCGGCCGTGCCGGTCCTTGATCGGATCGACGACCACATTGGCCAGCTGCTCGTCGCCGTTGCCGTAGATGCCGAGTTCGAGCACATCCGAGCCGGCCCGGCGGGGCCGCAGTTGCACCCGCAGTTTCTCGTCGAGGTCGTAATTTTCGCTCCACATCGCCAGCCACTCCTCGAGCAGCTTCTTCGGCACCTCGGTCTGCACCAGGTGCTGGTGCTGGGTCGAGCCCTCACCCATTGACTTGGTGGTTGCGGTGCGGCCCGAGGAGGCGGTCAGCGCCGCATCGCTGCGTGGCCCTCCGACCAGGGTTTGCGGTGTGCGGTAAGGAGATTCGACCAGGCGCATCTTGCGCTGCAGGCGGGCCAGCGCGAGCATGCCATCCTGTTGCAGCGAGGTGGCGAACTCCTCGGCGGCCACGCCGTCGATTTGGTGTCCGCCATAGGTGATGAAGTTGAAGACGAAGCCCATCTTGCCCAGTTCCTCGGGGAACTGCTTCATCTGCTCGTCGGTCATGCCGGTGGTGTCCCAGTTGAACGACGGGGACAGGTTGTAGGCCAGCATCTGGTCGGGGAACTGGGCGTGGATCGCGTCGGCGAACTGCCGGGCATCGTCGAGGTCGGCGGTCTTGGTCTCCATCCACAGAATGTCGGCGAACGGCGCGGCCGCCAGTGATTTGGCGATGGCGTACGGGATGCCTCCGCGGATCTGGTAGTAGCCCTCGGGCGTCTTCGACAGTTCGCAGTCCCAACCAGGGTCGACGCCCAACTCCTTCGCCTTGGCCTTGGCGGAGTAGAGCGATGCGCTCGCCGCGAAAACCCGCCATTCGTCGGCGCTCATATCGGCCGGTTCGCCTTCGCTGGCGGCGAACGCGAGTACATCGGCGACGGCCTGGCCGTAGGTCATCAGGCCGGCGTCGTCCTCCCAGGCCGCCACGAATCGCGACTCGACTTGGTCGAACAGGTCGTCGATCGATTGTTGACCGTTCTCGTGCCAGGCGTTGACCGCGTCGGAGATGACGCCCTGGATCCCTTGGCGCTCAAGCCATGCCGCGGCCTCGGCGTACTCAGCTTCGGGCAGTGCGTAAAGAAGGTGACCGTTGAGGTCCTTGACACCGAGCTCGTAGAAGCGACGCACCAAGGCCAGGAAGCAGGACTTGTACGAAGGAATCCTGAGGTTGGTGGCGCCGAGCAGGAAGGGCTGGTCGCGCTCGTCGGCGCGGCTGTCCAGCAGGTTGGCGGCCTCGGCGTCGGTGCGGGCGACGATGATGCCCGGCACTCGCATGATGTCGAGCTGGAATCGCGCGGCGTTGAGGCGTTTGATTTGTTCGTCGGACGGCACCAAGACCTTGCCGCCCTGGTGGCCGCACTTCTTGGTGCCCGGGCGCTGGTCCTCGATGTGGTAGCCAGGCACGCCGACCTCGACGAATCGCCGGATCAAGTTGCGCACGTGCGGGTCACCGCCGTGGCCGGTGTCCGCGTCGGCGATGATGAACGGCCGATAGTCGTACGCCGTAGCCGTCGCGCGCTGTTGTTCGCTCATCTGCAGGCGCTGGTACTGCTGGTTGCGGTCGGCGGTGAGCAGGGCGCGCACCAGCACCGCGGCGTCGTCGGGCACCTGACTCAGCGGGTAGCTGGCAAGGTCGGGTCCGGGGTCTTCGGTGGTGGAACCCTTGGCCGACGTTGCCCAACCGCCCAGGTAGATCCCCTCGATGCCGATGCGCTTCATCGCGACCGCCTGGCCGGGCGAGTACGGGCCGAACGTAGTGATGCTCTTCTTCTCGGCGAACAGCTCGCGCAACCGTTCGTAGAACGCCGCCGCCGCGTTTCGTGCCACCGTGTAGTCCGTGGGGATGGTGCCGCGCTGCTCCGCTACCTGGCGCGCGGTGTACAGGCGGGTAATGCGAGCAAAGCGTGGATCGTCGAAGTATCGCTGTGTCGCAGCGACCTCGTCGTCAAAGGATGGCCGGACTTGTGTGTCCTTATCGACGATCGCCATGTCTTACGCCCCTCTCCGGCACGACTCCACTGAACGTGAGTCTATCCCCGGGAAGGGCAGTTCAATCAGGAGTCGAAAGACTCGAGCCAAAACTGTTGCCAGGCCCTGTACTTGCGAGAGCTTTTCGGCTGCGGGTCGGTGACCGGCGCGCACCGTTCGCCGCTCCGAACGCTCGCGGACCGGGATGCCATGCTCGTGCGCGGCGTCGATGCCCTGGGGCACAATACTTTTCGGCACCGTGTCGATCACAGCGCAGCCGCACGGCGCGTCAGCCAGTCCCGCTGGCGCCGGACGAACCCCGCGTCGACGACGCCGCCATGGCCCGGGACGTAGATCGCGTCGGGGCCGCCGACCGCCAGCAGCCGGTCCAGGGTCGCGGGCCAGGCCGCGACATCGGAGTCGGCGTCGATCGCGGGCTCGCCGGACTCTTCCACCAAGTCACCGGTGAACACCACGACCCGCTCGCCACCGTCCCTTCCGGGCGCGACCACCACCAAGTCCGACGCGGTATGGCCACGGCCGAGGTGGGCGATCGCCACCGTCCGGTCTCCCAGGTCGGCGACGGCGTCGTAACCGCCGCTGGGCGCGGGCCGCAGCGCGGCGATCGCCGCGTCCACCTCGGCGGGGTTGGCGCCATGCCGCAGGGCGTCCTCGCGGAGCTGGTCGGTTGCCGAGGACAGGTGTTCGGCCACCTCGGGGGCGCAGTGCACCCGCGCCCCGGTGAACAGCGACGAACCCAGTACGTGGTCGAAGTGCTTGTGCGTCAAGACAATATGGTTCACCGGGCGCCCGGCGAGCAGCCGGACGTCGGCGTCGATCGCGGCCGCCTCGGTGAGCGTGGTCCCGGTATCGACCAGCAACGCCGCGCCACTGCCCCACACCAGCCCGATGGTCACGTCGCAGAACGGGAGCCGGCAGCGCTGCACGCCGCTGGTCAGTCGTTCCCAGGTGAGATGCATACCCTCCGAAGGTAAGCCCGCCGGCTTCCCGCCGGCGCCTTATTATGTCGGAAATAGTTGACATGTCGGGAATATCCGACATATGTTGCTGGACGTGGCCAGCGTCGATCGCGTCTTCCTCGCCTTAGCCAATCCCGTGCGGCGCGAACTGCTGGAGATCCTCTTCCGCCAACCGCTGTCGGCGGGGGAACTCAGCGAACGGTTCGAACTCAGCAGGCCGGCGGTCGCCGAACACCTCAAGGTGCTGCGTGAGGCGGGGCTGGTAGCCGACCAGCCGCACGGGCGTCATCGCATCTATCGCCTGACCGCGGAGCCGTTGGCGGAGTTGCGCGAGTGGCTGCATCCCTTCGAGAAGGTTTGGCGTGCCCGACTGGCCAAGCTCGCCGAGGTAGCAGAGGAGCTTCAATGACCGAAACGTCACGGTTCGCGACGATCCGGGTGGATCAAGTCGTGGCGGCGCCACCGGCCACGGTGTGGCGATTGCTGACCGAACCCGCGCTGCTGAAGCTGTGGTGGGCGAGTCCCTGACGCGCCGTTCGGCTGGTTTCGAGCCGCACCGCTCCGGCTATTTCCAGGACATGGCTATCACCGATTCCCGGGAAGTCGTCATCGAGGCGACACCCGACGAGATCATGGATGTGCTGTTCGACATCGAGTCCCTGACCGAGTGGTCGTCGGCCCACAAGAAGGTCGAAGTGCTCGAGCGCGACGATCAGAACCACCCGACCAGATCCCGACAGGTCGTCAAACTCGTCGGCGTCAGCGACGAACAGGAGCTGGCGTACACCGTTCACCACGACGGCATCGGCTGGACCCTGGTCAGCTCCAAACAACAACGCGCTCAAGAGGGTCGGTACACGCTCACCCCCGACGGCGACTCCACCCGTGTCCACTTCGAGCTGATGGTGGACCTGGTGGCGCCGGTGCCCGGGTTCCTGGTGAAGAAGGGGGCCAAGAGCCTGATGGACACGGCCACCGAGGGGCTGCGCAAGCGGGTGCTCGAAGTCGAGAAGCGTGGCAGGTAGCGGCACCGCGGTCCGGTGAAAATCGGGTCCTTCCCCACCGCGGGCGCGCGAGTCAGACTGTTATGCATGGAATCGACGCCGGCGGGCACGCTTCACCGAATCGCGGCGATCATCGGTGCGCTGGCGATCGCGCCGGGCTTGGCCGGCTGCGGCGGCCACGGTAACAGCCACCAGACCACACCGCCGGCGCCGAAGATCACCACCCTCGGCCGCACGGCGCCGAGCGCGCCCGCGGACGGACCGATGACGATCAGCAGCCCGGCTTTCGCCGACGGCGCGCCGATTCCGTTGCAGTACACCTGCAAAGGCGCCAACATCGCGCCCCCGCTGACCTGGTCGGCGCCGCTGGGCGCGGCCCTCGTCGTGGACGACCCCGACGCTGTCAACGGCGTGTACATCCACTGGGTCGTCGTCGGGATCGCCCCCGGCTCGGGCAGCACCGCCGACGGTCAGACCCCGGCCGGGGCGACCGCCCTGCCGAACACGGCGGGCCAATCCGCGTACAAGGGCCCCTGCCCCCCGGCCGGAACCGGCACGCATCATTACCGGTTCACCCTTTACCAGTTGCCCAACGAGTATCGACTGCCCGGCGGTCTGGCCGGCGTTGAGGCGGCGCAGACGATCGCCGGCGCCGCGACCGCGCAGGCGCAACTCACCGGAATGTTCGGCGGCTGAATCCGAGCGGGAGCGCCATGCCAACACCATCGACGTTCGACGTAACACGGGCAATACAATTCGCTCAGCTCGTCAATGCGGCCTATGGGACGTCGCCTAGCGATCTGACGAACAAGGCGGGTCAACCCCTGAGCGCCGGCGGCGTCGACTACACCGTGGTGACCACGATCTACGCGAACGATCTGGCGACCGACATGAACCCGGCGCGTGGCGCCGACGAAGTGTCCATGGGGCTGATCTGCCAGGAGGTCAAGACGGGCGACGTCGCGATCGCAATCCGTGGCACCGAGGGATGGCTGGAATGGATTCACGACGCCGACTTTCTCCAGGTGCCATGCCCGTTCCTGGCCGGCGCCGGCCACACCGAAGACGGCTTCACGAACATGTACGCGTCCCTGCGCACCGGAGCCGCGCCGGGTTCGCCGACGGTGGTCGACGCGCTCGGGACACTCCCGTTTCCGCAATCCGTTGGCTCGCTGACGGTCTGTGGGCACAGCCTGGGAGGGGCACTCGCGACACTGCTCGCTCTTGACATGGCCGCGAACACGGCGTTCACCAATCCGGCCGTTTACACCTGGGGCAGTCCACGCACCGGCGACTCGCTGTTTGCGGGCACATTCGACCAGGTCGTCAAGAACTCCTACCGCGTCGCAAACCGCTTGGACATCGTCCCCGCGTTGCCCCCGCCCATCGACTACGAGCACGTACTCAATCCGGTTGAGCTGAACCCGATCCGGTTGATTCCGCTTCCGCCCAAGGTCCTGGTGAAATACACGGTGTCGTGCGAACATTCGCTGACGACCTACCTATATCTGTTGTCGCTGCAATCCGGTGGCGCCGTGCTTGGGCTCGAAGCCGCATGCAAACCCTGATTCAGGCCATGTCGTCGAGCACCTGATAGCCGGCGTTGTACCCGGGGGTGAAGGTGATGCCCGGTCCGCCATGGCAGCCGGCGCCACCGAGGTAGAGGCCGTCGATCGGGATAGGTGAATCGAGGAAGCCTCTCGGGCCGGGCCGATTGGGGCCCATCAGGTCTGGGTGCAAGAGCCCGTGGCAGAAGTCGCCGTCGGGCGCACCGAACATGGTGTTCATGTGGTAGGGCGCGAACGTGATGTGGCGTATCACGATGTCCTTGAAGTTCGGCGCAAACCTGGTGATCTTGTCGATAACTCGTTGCGCCATCTCGTTTTTGAGGTGCCCATGTTGCTCGCGCTCGACTTCGACCGGAAAGGCGTAGGCGAACGCGCTCGCGGCGTGCTTGCCGGGCGGCGCCATGCCGGGGTCGTGTACCGACGGGATCTGCATGCCCATCGACGGGCTGGCCGGAACGATGCCCCGCCGGCAATTTTCCCAGTGCAGCTGCTGCTCCTCGGGCGACCCGAAGATGCCGACCGACTGCTGCATGCCGTCGGCGTTGAGGAACTCATACGGCGGGGCGAATTCGGGTAGCCCGTCCAGGGCGAAGTGGATCTGCACGAAGGAGGCGCGGTGGTCGCGGCCGGACACGCGCGAGATCAGCTCCGCGGGAACGTGTTCGGGTGCGATGAGCTCGGTGAGGGTGACGTCGGGTGACAGGTTGGACACCACGATCGACGCCGAGATCGTCGACCCGTCGCGCAGTCGCACGCCGGTCACCTTCTGCCGGTCGACGAGGATCTGCTCGGCCTTGGTGCGGAAACGCATCTCGCCGCCGTGCGAGATGAAGAGCTCGCGCAGGTGTTCGGTGAGTGCGCCGATGCCGCCCTTCAGCTTGGTCATCATCGCGGTGCCGCCGTCGGGCACCGCAAGCGCGAACGCCAAACATGTTGCGCTGCCCGGTGTATACGGGCCGCGGTAGGTGGAGTTGACGGCCAGGAATGCCAGCATCCCGCGCATCACCGCGTGCTTTTCCTTGTCGGGCAGATAGCGGTCGATCACGTCCATGGCCGAGCCGAACAGCATTTCGTGGATGGCCCGGCGTTCGGCGTCGTTGGTCGCGCAGGCATACATCTCGTCCAGCGTCTTGGGCGGCCGGCGTACGTCGAAGCGGCCGAGCGCCTTCGCCGGTCCCTGGCTCCAACCGATCAATTCGGCCATGCCGGTGACGGCGTCGACGCCGTGTTTCTCGCCCAGGTGCGTCATCAGTTGCATCGGGTCGCGATAGAAGATCATGGGTTCTTCACCGTGCTCACCGATGTTGGTCGACATCACCTCGGGCTCCACCGCCGGCAGCGTGTCGAGCCCGAGGTCCTTGGTGAGTTGGCTTGCCATGGGGAACTGCACCGAACCGGCGATCTCATATCGGAAGCCGTCGATCAATTCGACCGTCGCCGCCATGCCGCCGGCATAGGTGTTCGCTTCCAGGCACACCGTGCGCAGGCCCGCGCGTTGCAGTATCGCCGCGGCGGTCAGCCCGTTGTGCCCGGCCCCCACCACGATTGCGTCGTAATCGGTTGTGCTCATGACCCTCGCCTTCGTCGGGTTACCGAATGCAGAATATGTCAGTACTGACATAGTTGAAAGATGTCAGTTATGACCACTTCGGCTGGGATACGATCTCCCCTGAGATGACCGCCCCGGGCAACCGTCATGAACAACGACGACGATCGACGCATGAGGCCCTTCGCCGTGCGGCGTTGAAGAGCTTCGCCCACAAGGGTTTTGCGAATGTCACCGTCACCGAGCTGGCGCGCGAGGCCGGTGTCACCGAGCGCACCTTCTTCCGGCATTTCCCCACCAAGGAAGCCGTTCTTTTCCAGGACTACGAGACGCAGCTGGAATGGTTGGTCGCGGCGCTCGCGCAACGCCCGCCGTCCGAGTCGCTGTTCGATGCGGTGCTGGCCAGCGTCGCCGCCTTCCCACACGACCTCGAAGTGGTCCGCCAGGCCGCGAGCGCGCGCGCGGAACTGATCAGCGCCAACCGGATCGCCGGCCACCTCCGGGTGGTGCAGTCCTCGTTCGCGCGCGTGCTCACCGATTTCGTCAGGACGCGCAACCCGGAAGTGGTGGACATCGACCTGCTCGCCGAGGTCGCGGGTTCTGCGCTCGCCGCGGCCCTCGTTGCGGCAGTGGAGAATTGGGGCCGCAGGGGTTGCGCAGGCGACCTCGGTGAAGACGTGGCCGCAAGTCTGGGCCTGGTGCGCTCCGGACTGGCGCCGCTTGCCTGAGCGACCCGCACAGCTCCGGCGCGATTGTCACGCCAGCCGCTCGCATCGCGCGACCGTGTGCTGAAGTGAGTAACACCATGGCATTGCACACCCGCCTGACGGCCTTCTTGGGTATCGAGCACCCCATCCTGCTCGCGCCGATGGCGCTGGTCTCGGGGGGCCGGCTCGCGGCGGCGGTGACATCGGCGGGTGGGCTGGGCCTCATCGGCGGGGGCTATGGCGATGCCGAATGGCTGGAGCGCGAATTCGACCACGCCGGTGGGGCCAGGGTCGGATGCGGATTCATCACCTGGAGCCTGGCCCGCGACCCGGGCGTGCTCGACATCGCGCTGGCCCGGCAACCGGCGACGGTCATGTTGTCGTTCGGCGATCTGCTGCCGTTCGCCGATCGCATCCACGGGGCCGGCGTTTCGCTCTCCGCCCAGGTGCAGAACCTCGACCAGACACGCCGGGCCGTGGACGCCGGGGCGGAGGTCATCGTGGCGCAGGGCAGCGAGGCGGGCGGTCATGGAATGAGCGGGCGGTCGACCTTCACGTTGGTGCCCGAAGTCGTCGACCTCGTGGCCGAACGCTCGCCCGGCACCTTGGTGGTGGCTGCCGGCGGCATTGGCGATGGCCGCGGTTTGGCGGCTGCGCTGGCGCTGGGCGCTGACGGCGCGGTCGTGGGAACCAGGTTCTGGGCATCGGCGGAGGCGTTGGTGTCACCGCGAGCGCAGCAGCGCGCCGTGGCGGCCGACGGCGACGACACCGTACGCACCCGCGTCTATGACGTCGTGCGGCGCCTCGATTGGCCCGCCGAATACGACGCGCGGGCGCTGGGGAACGCGTTCCTGAACACCTGGCACGGTAACGAGGCCGAGCTGTCGGCGCAGCTGCCCCAAGCCGTCGCCAGCTATGAGAAGGCCGTTGCCGCAGAGGATTTCGATACCGCAGCCATATTGACCGGCGAAGCGGTGGGACGCGTCCGCGATGTGCGTCCCGCCGCTGACATCGTGGATGACATGGTCGCCGAAGCGGCACACATCCTCAACCGGGACCCCCGGGCCTAGACAGCCGAGCTGAGCGTCTGGTTTGCTCAGCTCGACACCTCATTTTTGCGGGCAGGAGTTCGCTGATGGCCCGTCTCAACGTGCCGGACGGCCCCGGTGGCGAAGCCGCCATGATCTGGACGCTACGGCCGCAGCTCGCCGGCATGGTCGAACGCATGATCCGCGGCGCCTACCAGCAGAGCATCCTGCCTCCCGACGAGCGTGAGCTGGCCAGAATGCGGATCGCACAGATCAACGATTGCGTCGCGTGCTCGGGCTTTCGCGCCCAATCGGTGCTGGATGCCGGTGTGGCACCCGAGCTGTACGACAACGTCGCCGCATATGCCAGCTACCCCGGTTACACGCCGCGTCAGCGCCTTGCCATTGAGTACGCCGAGCGCTTCGCCAACGACCACGCATCCATGAATGATGCGTTCTTCCAACGACTTCGGGATTCGTTCTCGGACGAGGAGATCCTGGATCTCACGCTGTGCGTTGCCGTCTTTCTCGGCCTGGGGCGGTCGTTGACCGTGCTGGGCGTCGACCAGTCCTGCGCCATCGACCTCTAACCACGCATCGGGAAGGAACCCATGGACATCGCCACCGTCGACGAACTGCTGAGCACCACACGGTCGGTGCGCAAACGGCTCGACCTGACCCGGCCGGTCAGCCGCGACGTGATTCTGGAGTGCATCCAGCTGGCGATGCAGGCGCCCACGGCGAGCAACACGCAGGACTGGCGTTGGCTGGTGATCACCGACGCGGACAAGCGCGCGGCCATCGCCGAGATCTACCGCAGCATCGGTGCGCAGTACCTCGCGTACGCGGCCGACAACGCGACCGACCCGCAGACGCAGCGGGTTTACCAGAGCGCGATGAGCCTGACCGAAACGCTGGCACAAGTTCCGGTGCACGTCATTCCCTGCCTCAACCAGCGCATCGACACCGCCGAACCGGGCATTGCCGCGGCGGCGTGGGCGTCGATCATCCCGGCGGGCTGGAGCTTTCTGCTGGCGCTCCGCTCGCGCGGGCTGGGATCGGTCTGGACGACGATGCATCTGTTCAAGGAGAAGGAGGTGGCCGAGCTGCTCGGCATTCCGCCCACCGTCACGCAAGCCGCGCTGTTCCCCGTCGCCTACACGATCGGCACCGACTTCCGGCCGGCCGCCCGGCCACCCGCGGCGACCATCACCTATTGGGACACCTGGGAACGGCCTGCAGGAGAAAGGTGATGCAGTCCTACACCGTGCGATTCCACATCGATGCCCCGCCGCGGAAAGTCTGGCGGGTGCTGCATCCGCCGGCGCCACCGAACGCCCCGCGCCCCCGGGTGCTCAAGTGGCCGACCGGCAGCATGGAAATCCTCAACGAGGGCAACGAAGCCGGCGAGGGACTGGTCCGCACCTGCATTTTCGAGGTGCCCAAATACCTGCTGACCGGCGGACGGGCGCGCTCGTGGGAAACCGTGACCGAAGCCGAGATCAACAAACTGTCGCGTTATGTGGCCGTCGGCGCCCCGCTGTGGTCACGCGCCGAGGGGTATCACCAGCTCGAAGAGCAGCCCGACGGAACCACCGTGCTGACGTTCCACGAGACGTACCACGCCTACAACCCGGTGCTGCGCTTCTTTCTCGAACGCCCGGTGCATGCGAAGATCTCCCGCGACAACCTCGAGACATACGAACATGCGCTCGGTTACGCGGGCCGGGTGCGACGGCTCGTTTAGGCGTTCCTTGCCGCTCTCTTCGTTTCACAACGGCATTCGGTTCGTCACCCCGGTACCCTCGATTCCTATGGGTGGAGTAGCTACTGCGGTAAGGCTGGCTGCTGCGAGCTTGACGGTCGCGGGCTGGGCCGCGTCGACGGTGGTTGCCAGCGCCGATCCGGACGAGACACGGGGGCCGGCACCGGGGCCGGCGGCGTCGCCATCGCCGGCCGCTTCGCCGTCGCCGGCGGCGCCACCAGCACCTTCAGCGTCCCCGGCGCCCGCAGGATCGCCGGGGGACGCACCGGCTCCCCCGCCGCCGGCGCCGAAAACCACCATCGACAATGACGGCATCTACGCGGTGGGGACCGACATCGTGCCCGGCATCTACAGCTCCGGCGGCCCCGTCGGCAACGGCACGTGTTACTGGAAACGGACCGGCAATCCCGACGGCACACTCATTGACAACGCAATGACCAAAAAGCCGCAGGTCGTTCAGATCGATCCGGGCGACAAGTCGTTCAAGACCTCGGGCTGCCAGCCCTGGCAACTGACTCCGGACGCGGTCCCACCCGCCCAGACGCCACCCGCGGCGGTGCAGGGCACGCTCGGCATCCTCAACAGTCTGATGGGCGGGAACGGACAGCACGCCCCGCAAGCGTCGCCGGCTCCGCAAGCACCGGCACCCGCGCCGGCCCCGCAAGCACCGGCACCCGCGCCGGCACCCCGAGCGCCGGCGGCCCCGGCCACCCCGCAAGCGCCCGCGGGCGCGCCGGCAACCCCGGTAACCCCGCAAGCCGCGCATTCCTGATCGGCCGCGCTAGCCCCCGACGCTGACCAGCGGCGGCCCGCTGCCGGCGTGTTTTCGCTACGGTGGCGCCGTGACCAGTACGCAGCAGATCGTCGTGGTCGGCGCCGGCGTGAGCGGACTGACGTCGGCCATTTGCCTGGCCGAGGCGGGCTGGCCGGTCCGGGTATGGGCGGCCACAATGCCACGGAAAACGACCTCGGCGGTGGCGGGCGCCGTCTGCGCGCCGCGGCCGATGCGGCCTAGCGGCAAAGCCGCGGAGTGGAACAAGCACTCCCTCGGGGTATTTCGCGACCTGGCCCAGCACCCGACCACGGGGGTCCTGATGGCGCCGGCGCTGATCGTCGGGGACGTCGACGCAAACCAGAAGAAACTGATTCACGACCTGCGGCCGGCAGAACCCGCCGACCTGCCGGCGGGCTTCGACTCGGGGTTTCGCGGCACGATGCCGATGATCGACATGCCGCACTATCTGGACTACCTGACCCGGCGGCTGGCAGCGGCCGGCTGCGAAATCGAAGAGCATCCCGTCCGATCCCTGGCCGAGGCCGCCGACGCCGCTGGAATCGTCGTCAACTGCGCCGGCCTCGAGGCGCGCGAACTCGCCGGGGACAACGCCGTCGAGCCGCTATTCGGACAACATGTCGTGCTGACCAATCCCGGTCTGCAACAACTGTTTCTGGACATGACGCGGGAGCCGGAATTCACCTGTTACTTCCCCCATCCGCAGCGAGTGGTGTGCGGCGGCGTGAGCATCGGCGGCCGCTATGACACCACCGCGGACCCCCAGATCACCGAACAGATCCTCGATCGCTGCCGGCGCGTCGAGCCGCGACTCACCGAAGCCGAGGTGATCGACGTCATCACCGGATTGCGTCCCCACCGTGACTCGGTGCGTGTGGAAGCCGAGCCGCTGGGGCGCGCGCGGTGCATTCACAATTACGGGCACGGCGGCAACGGCGTCACCCTGTCCTGGGGTTGCGCGCGCGACGTGGTGAGCCTGGTCGGCAGCCGCTGATCTCAGGCGCCGGTGCGGCGAATTATCAAGGACAGCAACCAACTGACGACCGACAAGACGATCGCGGCCCATATCGCGGTCCACCAGAAGTGGTCGATCTGCAGGCCCCAGTGGGTGGTGTGCTCGGTGATCCACGCGGTGATCCAGAGCATCAGCGCGTTGATGACGACATGGAACAGGCCCAGCGTCACGATGTAGAGCGGGATCGACAAGATCTGGACGACGGGCTTGATGAACGCGTTGACCAGACCAAAGATCACGGCGACGACAAAGATGATGCCGACCCGCTCCAGCTTCGTGTCGCCACCCACGAAGCTCAGGCCGTGCACGAACAGGGTGACGATCCACAACGCAAAGCCGGTCAGCGCGGCGCGCAACAGAAAAGGGCCCATGCCCCGGAATCCTGCCACCCGCCCGGCCGGGTAAGCCGGAAATCGGCGCGATCAGTTCAGGTTGTAGAAACGCTGCGCGTTGCGCCCGCCGATCTTTTCCCGGGCTTCCTCGCTGATATCAGCACGAGTTCGCAGGTACTTGGTGCTCTCCGGCCACTCGCCGTCCCAGTGCGGGTAGTCGCTGGCGAACATGATGAAATCGGCGCCCAGCACGTCGATCACCCCGGGCAGGATCGGTTCTTCCGGCTCACACGTCACCCAGATGTTGCCCGCGGCCAGATAGTCGTGCGGATCGCGACGCCAGCCGCCCTGGACCCAATCGCCGCGCTTCTCGTAATGCTCGTGCAGCCGGTCGATGAAGAACGGAACCCAGCCCGCGCCCGCTTCGAGGAAAGCGACCCGCAACTCCGGGTGGCGCTCGAAGACGCCGCCGGAGACCAAAGCGGTCATCGCGGTCATCTGGTCAAAAGGAAAACTGATGCAGTGCACCTGAATGTAATTCGTGAAACGGTCCACCCCGATCTTGGGCAGATGGATACCCGGGGCGCCATGCACGCCCAGCGGCATCCCGAGCTCGACCGCGGCGGCGTAGAACGGGTCGAGGTCGGGGTGGTCGAGGTTGCGGGTCTTGAGCGCCGGCGGCACCAAAGTCGCCACCAGCCCAAGGTCCTTGGCTTCGGTCATGACGTCGATCGCCAGCTGTCCATGCTCGATCGGAGTTACCGCGACGCCTCGTAGCCGCCCGCCCGACGAGGCGCAGTAATCGGCGATCCACTCGTTGTAGAGGCGGGCGAATCCGGCGGCGAAGTCGGGATCCTCCAGACTCGGCGCGCACAGGCCGAGGCTGGGGTACAGCACCATCGTGTCGATGTGATCGCGATCGGCGTCGCCCAGCACGCCTTCGGCCGACCGGCAGTTGATATCGGGTGCCTTACTGATCCCATGTTCGGGCGGACAGCCGGCGCCCGGCCCACGGTCCTCGGGATAGTTGCGGCCTTCGACCGTCAACCCGAGCCGCCCGTGCGTGCTGGGCCTGACATGTTCCGGCCATCGTTTGATCGCTTCGACTGCCAGCGAAGAATTTTCGGCGACATGGCCGTCGGCGTCGATGATCCGCATGTATCCGGAACTTACTCTCGGACGGTGCGTGGCGAAACAGGTCGCGCCGGCGGGCCCGGTAGGCCACGATGCTGACGTGACCACACCGAGTCCTCAACAGAAGTTGACCGCCGATCAGCGAAACTCGTTCATCGCGGCGTTGTTGGGCTGGACGATGGACGCCTTCGATTACTTCATCGTGGTGCTCGTCTACGCCGACATCGCAAAGACGTTCCACCACAGCAAGGCCGAGGTCGCGTTCGTCACCACGGCCACCCTGATCATGCGTCCCGTCGGCGCGCTGCTGTTCGGGCTGTGGGCCGACCGCGTCGGTCGGCGGCTGCCCCTGATGGTCGACGTCATGTTCTATTCCGTCGTGGGCTTCCTGTGCGCCTTCGCGCCCAACTTCACCGTGCTGGTCATCCTGCGACTGCTGTACGGCATCGGCATGGGCGGTGAATGGGGGCTTGGCGCCGCGCTCGCCATGGAGAAGGTTCCCGCCCAGCGACGCGGATTTTTCTCCGGGCTGCTGCAGGAGGGCTACGCATTCGGCTACCTGCTGGCGACCGTCGCCTCCCTGGTGGTGATGGATTGGCTCGGGCTGTCCTGGCGCTGGCTGTTCGGCCTGAGCATCGTCCCCGCCCTGATCAGCCTGGTCATTCGCTACCGGGTGGAGGAGTCCGAGGTGTGGGAGGCCGCCCAAGACCGGATGAAGCTCACCAGCACCAGAATCCGCGACGTGCTGCGCAACGGCGCGATCATCCGGCGATTCGTCTACCTGGTGTTGCTGATGACGGCCTTCAACTGGATGAGCCACGGCACACAGGATGTCTACCCCACGTTCTTGGGTGCGCACGCCAATCAAGGCCCCGGCCTGTCCAGCACGACGGTCAAGTGGATCGTGGTGGTCTACAACGTCGGCGCCATCATCGGAGGCCTGGTGTTCGGCACGCTGTCGCAGCGATGGGGTCGCCGCTACACGGTCGTCTTCTGCGCGGTTTTGGCGCTACCGGTCGTGCCGCTGTTCGCATACTCACGCAGCGCGGCCCTGCTGTGCCTGGGTTCGTTTGCGATGCAGCTCTTCGTGCAGGGCGCGTGGGGCGTGATCCCCGCCCACCTCACCGAGATGTCCCCCGACGCCATCCGCGGCCTCTACCCCGGCGTGACCTACCAACTGGGAAACCTGTTGGCGGCGTTCAATTTGCCGATCCAGGAACGTCTCGCCGAGACCCACGGCTACCCGTTTGCGTTGGCGGCGACGATCGTGCCGGTGCTGATCGCGGTCACGGTGCTGACGCTGATCGGGAAAGACGCCACGGGAATCCGCTTCGGCACGACGGAAAGCGCTTTTCTTGCAACCGAAGTGAGGTGAAGTTATTCGGTGTCGCTCAGCAAGCGCAGCAGCAGGTGCATGGCCACCGTCGTCGAGCGCTCCCGGATATCCGACCGGTTGCCGGGAAGACGCAGTGTGCGGGTATCCGTGCGGCCCGCTGAACCGGGCGGACCCACCGTCACGCTGAAACAGACCGTGCCCACCGGCTTCTCCTCCGTACCCCCACCCGGTCCGGCGATTCCGGTGATCGCGACCGCGGTGTCGGCGCCGAAGCGTTGCAGCGCGCCCGCGGCCATCGCCTCGGCCACCGGCTCGGACACCGCGCCATGCGTCTCGATCAGCGCCGGGGCGACGCCCAGCAACTCCGCTTTCGCCTCGTTCGAGTACGACACCACGCCGCCGGCCACATAGTCCGACGATCCGGGCCGGTCGGTCAGCCGCGCCGCGAGTAGCCCCGCGGTGCAGGACTCCGCCGTCGCAATCCGGTGGCCGGCCAGCAGTTGGGCAACCAGATCGTCGACGCGCGAGCCGTCCTCGGAGTAGAGCTGACGCCCGTGCCTTTCTCGCAGTAGCTTGGTGAGCCGGGCGTACGCGTCGGCGGCGTCCGGCTCGTAGCGGGTGACCATTTCGATCTCTCCCCGCCGCAGGCAGGTGGTGATCTCGAGTTGCCCGAAGCCGGGCACGACCTTTTCGGCATCGCGCAGCGTTTCGGCCAGCCCCGATTCGGGCAGCCCGAACATCCGCAGCATCTGCTGCCGATAGATGGTCCGGCCGGCGATCGCGTCCTGCGCCGCCGATGTCTGGATCGCCGTGTGCCACATCGGCTGCAGTTCGCGCGGCGGCCCCGGGAGCACGACCACGGTGGGTCTGCCGGGCACGACCACCCCGGGCGCGGTGCCAACCGGGTCGAGCACCTGCGCCCCGGCCGGAACCATCGCCTGTTTACGATTGGCGGCCCGCAAAGACTCGAAAGTGCCGGGATCCAAGGTGGATTGGAACGCGGGATTGCGCGCCATCAGCTTTTTGAGGATGTTCGCGATCTTCTCTTCGACCTCGGCGTCCAACACCAGCTCCCGCTCGCAGAAGCGCGCCACCACCTCGACGGTCATATCGTCGGCCGTGGGCCCCAGGCCGCCGCTGGTGACGATCAGGTCCACACCCTGATCAGCGAGGAAACGCAGCTGGGCCTCGATGTCGGCCGGGCGGTCGCCGCAGATCGTGATGTGCGCCAGCTCGACACCCAGCTCCAGGAGGCGATCGGCGATCCAGGGACCGTTTGCGTCTTGGACACGGCCGGTGAGGACCTCTGTTCCGGTGACAACGATGCCCGCGCGTGCGCTCACCGGGATGAGCCTACGCACGGACTGCGGGACGCTTTTGGGAGCCTAAGAGCCGATGATCGGGTTAGAGGTACTTCAGGCCGGCGTGACCAAGCTCGAAGTCGACACGATCACCGACGGGGCCGAGCGAGCGTTTCGGGCGGCGGTGCGGGCCTAGCCGTCAGAGAGGTAACGCTCGACCGAGGCGACCTTCCGCGTCATGGCGTCGGTGGCGCCGGTGCGCCAGTCGACCTTGATCACGGTACTGACCCTGGGCGCGCGGGCGGCCACAGCCTCGACCGCGCGCTGCACGACGGCCATGACTTCTTCCCACGTTTCACCCTCGATCACCGTGAACATCGAATCGGTCTTGTTGGCCAGGCCGGACTCGCGCACCACCCGAACCGCGTCGGCGACGATTTCGCCGACACCCTCGCCGACCCCCATCGGGGTGACGGAAAACGCGACGAGCACGGACACTCACCGAGCGTACCCAACCGGGTGCCGGCCGGTCTGGCAGCATCGAGGCCCATGCGGGTGTTGGTGCAACGGGTCTCGTCGGCAACGGTGTCGGTCGGCGGCGCGGTGGTGGGCGCGATCCGGCCGGATGGGCAGGGCCTGTTGGCGTTCGTCGGCGTCACCCATACCGATGATCACGACAAGGCACGGCGGCTCGCCGAGAAGCTTTGGAACCTAAGGATTCTCGCCGAGGAGCGGTCCGCGTCCGACGCCGGCGCCCCCATCCTGGTCGTCAGCCAGTTCACCCTCTACGCCGATACCGCCAAGGGCCGCCGCCCGTCATGGAATGCGGCCGCGCCGGGGGCGGTCGCCGAGCCGCTGGTGGCGGACTTCGCGGCGGTGTTGCGGGAGCTGGGCGCCGACGTACAGACCGGGGCGTTCGGCGCCAACATGCAGGTCGAGTTGGTGAACGACGGTCCCGTAACGGTGTTGCTGGAACTTTGAGACCGGCCCGCGGGTACGTTGGGAAAGCCGGCTTTTCCTGGCCGCGGCGACGGGAGGGCGACCTTGGGCGCGACACCTGAATTCGGATCGATGCGCGCCGACGATGACAACTGGGACATCGTCACCAGCGTCGGTTACACCGCGCTGCTCGTGACGGGTTGGCGGGCGCTGCATGCCGTGAGCCCGCAGCCATTGGTGCGCGACGAATACGCGAAAGTCTTCATTGCCGCCTCGCGCGACCCGTATCTGGCGGGGGTGCTCGCCAATCCGGGTAGCTCCGAGGATGAGATGGCCTTCCCGCGCCTGTACGGCGTGCAGACCCGATTCTTCGACGACTTCTTCGTCGCCTCCGCGCAGGCGGGCATCCGGCAGGCGGTGATTGTCGCCGCCGGGCTGGATTCGCGCGCGTTCCGCCTGGAATGGCCCGAGGGCACAAAGGTCTTCGAAGTCGATTTGCCGAAGGTGCTCGAATTCAAGGCACGCGTGCTCGGCGAGCAGGGCGCCGCGCCGAAGGCGCACAGAATCGCGGTCGCCGCCGATCTGCGCACCGACTGGTCGCGGCCGCTCGAGGCGGCCGGATTCGACGTCGAGAGCCCGAGCGCCTGGTCGGTGGAGGGGGTGCTCCCCTACCTGACCGACGAGGCGCAGCACGCGCTCTTCACCCGGATCAGCGGGCTCAGCGCGCCGGGCAGCCGGGTCGCGATCGGCGCACTGGGGTCGCGGCTGGACCGCGACCAGATCCACGCCTTGGAGGCGACTCACCCGGGGGTCAATGTGTCCGGCAATGTCGACTTTTCGGCGCTGACATACGAACCGCAGTCCGACCCCGCGGAGTGGCTCGCCGCGCACGGATGGGCCGTCGAACCCGTCCGCAACACGCTCGTCCTACAGGCCGGTTACGGAATGACCCCGCCGGATGTCGACGTGAAGATCGACGGTTTCATGCGGTCCCAATACATCACGGCCACCCGGTAACCACTCAGGACGCGGCTCGCGCGATGTGGCGACGGTAGTACCGCCGGCCATGCAGGCGTTGGTAGTGCCATGTCATCGTGGCCAGCGCGCCGCGCCGGTGCAGCCAGAAACCCTTGGGGGCGTGGGCAATCGGGGCGCGGCGTCCCACCTCGACGTCGGCGACCGCGATGCCTTCGCCGTCGGTCCGGTCTCGGCAGGCCAACACCGTGCCGTCGGCGGCGACGATCATGGTGCCCCCCTCGAACCGGCCGGCGTAGTCCAACGGTAGCCACGGCATGCGGCAGTGCAGCGCGCCCGCGTGCGCCGCGTGCAGCACAGGGGCCCCGACATAGCCCGCGAACGAGGCTGCGGCACGCGTGGCGGTCGCCGCGTTGCGCGCCTCCATCCGGCGGAAGCTAGCCCTCGGCCACCAGTCGGGGATCGACCACCAGCCCGAACCGGTCATCGCCAGATCGATACGTCCACGCAGGCGGCGCACTGTTTGGGTGCGCATCAACTCCCAACAGACCGCCGCGCCCACTGTCAAAGTCCCCGTCTCGATCACGCCGTCGTCGTGGCCGCCCACGTAAAACGCGTTCTCCCACATCGTCGGCAGGTCTTTGTCGTGGCGGCCGGCGACGCCCTCCGCGGTGACGAGAAGGTAGGCATTGCGCACGTTTCCGTCAGGATCCCGGATCAGCAACGAACCGCCGATCATGACGCCGTGGCGCTGCGCAAGGCTCAGCAGAAGTTCGGTGGCTTTGCCGTCGGGCGGTAATGCGGCGTCGGCGAGTTCGGGCCAGAAGCCGACTCCGGTGGTGAAGAACTCCGGCAACGCGATGGTCTCCGCACCCGCGGCAACCGCCTGTTCGACGAGACGTTCGGTGGTGGCCAGGTTGGCGTCGACGTCGGCGGGCACGGCTTCGAGCTGAATTGCGGCACAACGCATGATGATCATGCTGCCATAAAAAGCTAAGGCTTCAACAGGATCTTCACATCATCGCCCGTTCGCGACTCCGCGGTCGCGTAGCCTTTGGCCGCTTCGTCCAAGCGCATTGTCGTGGTGAAGATGCCGTCGACATCGAGGCGGCCGGACTGCAGCAGCGGGATCAATTCCGGCCAGGTGCGCTGCACCGGCGCCGTCGTCATTCGCAGCGTGATGCTGCGAATCAGGCAGCCCAGGGCGTTGAGGGGAAACGGATTCATATCGTGCACACCGACGACCGAGACGGTTCCACCCGGCCGTACGGCGTTCAGCGCCTCGGTGAGGGACGCGTCCGTGGCGACGGCGTCGATCACCGCGTCGGCGCCGCGGCCCCCGGTGACGTCGAGGATGGCCTCGAGCGCCGGCGCTTTGACGGGCGTTGCCCCCCACTGGGCGGCGCGCTGCAACCGGCCGTCGACCTGGTCAACCGCGAAAACTGTTGCGGCGCCCTGAAAGATCGCGCTGCGTAGTGAGCACAGGCCGACCGCCCCCAGGCCGATGACCGCCACGGTGCCGCCGAAGGGAATGTCGGCGCGCTGCGCCGCGGCCCAGCCGGTGGCGAGATTGTCGGTGAGCAGCAACGCCTGTTCGGTGCTGATCCCCTCGGGCATCTTGCACAGCTGGAAATCGGCGGCGGGCACTGCCAGCAGATCGGCCTGCGCGCCGCCGAGCACGCCGCCGCCGAAGATCTGAAAGCCGGAGTGGCACATGACCGGATCGCGGGTGGCACACCCCGCGCAGGTGCCGCAGCCCGCGACCGACGACACCATGACCTGATCGCCGACCTTGACGTTGCGCACCTGAGGTCCGGCGTCCACGACAGTGCCGACGGCTTCGTGGCCGAGGGCGATCGCGGCGGGCATCGGAAAGTCGGCCTCGTAGAAATGCAGGTCGGATCCGCAGATTCCGGCGGCACTCACCTCGACGATCGCTCCGTCGGGACCGGGAAGCCCCGGATCGGGGCGGGTGTCGACCCGGATGCTACGCGGCCCATCGACCACTACCGTGCGCATATTTGCGTGCTCACTTCCCTTGTCGCGCTTGATCTTTCTGTCGCACCACGAATTGCGACCAATCGGGCTCACGCACCGCCGACCAGTACTCGTTGAGACGCCACGGGCTGACGGTGTGGATCTCGCCGTCGGGGTTCTTGAAATACGAGTGCCTGACCGCCGGATGCGACCACACCATCTTCTTGATCTGGGTCTGCGTCCGTCGGTGCCAATCCGTGGCGGCGTCGGGTTTCGGTTCGATCGAATGCACGTCGGTCTCGGCCAGGTGCGCCAGGCACTGGTCTATGTAGCGCATCTGCAGCTCGGACTGGAAGATCAGGCTGCCGCCGTGGGCGAGGTGGGTCCCGGGCCCGTAGACGATGAAGAAGTTCGGGAATTCCGGAACGGTGATCCCGAGGTAGGCATAGGGCCTGCTCCCCCACATCTCGTGCAGGTCGACCCCGTTGCGGCCGGTCACATTCAGCGGCCACAGCACATCGGTGTGCCGGAATCCGGTGGCGTAGACGATGACGTCGACGTCGTGTGCCACACCGTCTTCGGTGACAATGCCGCGCGGCGTGATCCTCTCGATGGAGGTGCGCACCAATTCGACGTTGTCGCGCTGCAGTGTCCTCAGCCAGCTGCCATTGTCCTGCAGGGTGCGTTTGCCGCAGGCGGGATAGTCCGGCATCACCTTGGCCAACAACTCCGAGTCTTCGCCGACCTGGCTGGTGATCCACTGGGAGAACATCATGTGCGCGGCGGCATTGATGTCGCTGACGGCGTGGTCCTGATCGGCGTAGTCCGGGTCGCCTTCGGCGGCGTCGAGACCCTTGTCCGAGCCGGGCCACAGCACCAGGAAGCGGTACCACCTCCCATAGAACGGCAGGTGGCGGATCGCCCAGCGCACACCGTCGCCGACCTCGTCGTGATACATCGGGTTGGGGAACATCCACTGCGCGGTCCGCTGGAACACGGTGAGGTGCTCGACGTCCCCGGCGATCGCGGGGGCGATCTGGAACCCGCTGGCGCCGGCGCCGACGAGCGCGACCCGCTTGCCTTTCAGATCGACCGAGTGATCCCAGGCCGCCGAATGAAACGACGGGCCCCCGAAGGTCCGCGCTCCGGCGAAGTCGGGAATGTTGGGCCTGTTCAACTGGCCCACTGCGGTGATGAGCGCCCGTGCGCGCAGGGTGGTGGTGTCGCCATCGGCCGATCGCAGCGAAACGTTCCACGTGCCGTCGTCGTCGTTCCATTCGGCCGCGAGAACCTCGGTCTGCCAACGCACCCCGCCGGCCAGGTCGTGGTCGTTGATGACCTTGGTGAAATAGTCCCGCAGCTCGTATTGCTCGGCGAAGAAATGGGTCCAGTCGTTGTTGGGTTCGAAGCTGTAGCAATAGAAATGGTTCGCCACATCCACCCGGGCACCGGGATAGCTGTTCTCCCACCATGTTCCGCCGGGTCCCGCGTTCTTCTCGACGATGGTGAACGGAATGTTGGCTTGCTTGAGGCGCACGCCGGCGAGGATGCCCGATTCGCCGCATCCGACGATCAGCACCGGAAGCTGTGCCGCGCGCTCGGCCGGCAGGGCGGCGGGCCGGCGGGGGTCGACGCCGTCGAGATCCAGCTCCTCGCAGACCAGCGACAGGTAGTCGTCGGGAACGTGCTCACACGCCGCCCAGTCCAGCATTTCCCGGATGAGTTCGGGGCTCAGCGGCTCCGGTTCGGGGCAACCGCGATCCCGATACTCGGTGATCACCGATAGCGCCTCGGCGCGCGCCCGGGCCTTGTCCTCCTCCGACATGAACCCCTGGACCTCGTTGAGGAAGACGCCCATCTGCTTGAAGTCGCGGATGAATCGTGGGTCGCCGGTGATATGGACGAGCGAGAGCAACAGCGTGGGGACGCTGACATCCTCTAGCGCGGCGGCGATCTCGGGTGTGGAAGTGGTGAAGGGATCGCCGGCGTAGCGGCTGCGCATCAGGGAGATCCTCTCGGTGGCCTGGAGGCCAATTACGCTACGCATAGTTTCGTAATTGGCAGCACTACGCTACCCGGTTGCTCGGCGCGGGATCAAGGGATCCGGCAGGCTCGCGGTCCGTCGGCCTCGCGGCGTTGCAGTGGTGGAAGGCGCCGGTACGTGGTGGGCACCGATTTACTCGAGCCCGTATCCGCCACGCAAGTCCTTGTGCGCGGCCTCCAGAGTGCGGTCGCAGAGATCCACGAGTGCGTCGAGATCGAGACCCGATTCCCTGCCCAACCTCTCCAGCCAGACCGTCTCCACCTTCCTCAGCTCGGACCACTTGAGTTCGCCCTCGTAATACACGGTCACGTCCTCACGTGGGGCGGGGCAGGCCGTGGTCTGCGCCAATTCCCGTTTGCACGAATCCAATTGGGTCAGCGAATAGCCATGCTCGCGAAACTGACGATCCCACTCGTCGAGTAGCAGACTCACCAGGTCGCGCACCGGTGGCGCGGCGTAGACCAACAGCTCGGCTACCCCGTCGTCCAGGCCCAGGCGCATGCGGAAGTCGTAGAGCTCCCGGATGGCCTCGGCGCGCCGCTGGCTCGCGATCTCCTCGGCGGTGCCGGCCCCTTCATATTGGGCCGCGCGTTTGACGTATACGGTCGCGGAGATGAGCGACTTCAACACGGCTTTCTTGTCATCGGCCGCCCGCTTCTCGAAGTCGAGCACGCGTTCGTGGCGGCGGTCTTCCACCTTGTTCTTGGCGTCGATGCGCTTCGTCCAGATCGCGACGGTTGCGCTCGAAATCACGGATGCAAGCGGTACGACGGCGTTGACCACCAGCGTCATCCAGTTCATTCGTCGACCCTAGGCTCACGGTCGTCGGTCCGCATGCGAATCGCGACGAGCGACCCCGGGCTTTGCCGGCGCCCCGATGCCGCTTGCGCCGCCGGGAACAATGGGTCCCAGTGGCGACTGCGCTGCCGGCGCGGAGCCGGGGATGGATCGGAGGGGTGAGTGCCATGGCCTCGTTGCTCATGGCCTGCGGCGGGTTCCTGCTCGCCGTGTTGTGGATGGATTTGATCTTTGACGTCCAGGTTCTGCGCCACCGAAAGGCAACCGAGCTGCCCGAGTCCGTGCTCGCGTCCATCGCGGGTTATTACCACCGCGCGACGACGTCATCGCGACCGATGAGCTATGTGATCGCGCTCGTCATGGCCGCGTTGCTGGGAACGCTCGTGCTGGGGGCCGCGCGCGGACACGACCCCGGGTGGTTGCTGGTGACGTCGGCCGCGCTTGCCGGTATTCCGGTCATGCTGGCAATGACGCACACGGTGCCCAACGCGGTGCGACTCGGCCACCGTGAGGACAGCCCGCCCGAGCAGACGCGATTGGCCCGGTCCGTCTGCCGCGACCATCTGCTGTGTGCGGGCTGCATGCTCGCGTTCCTCATCCTCTGGATAGCCAGCAGCACCGCAATCTGACGTCAGCGACGGGTCGTAGTAGTGGGGTGGAGGTCAGGACCGGCTGGCCACGTCAGTGCGCCCCGTACTAAACTAGAACACGTTCCAATTCGGCGAGCATCCCAGGAGTTGTAATGCACACCCCTATTTGCGACGAACTCGGCATCGAGTTCCCGATCTTCGCCTTCACGCACTGCCGCGATGTCGTGGTGGCGGTCAGCAAGGCCGGGGGGTTCGGCGTGCTCGGGGCCGTCGGCTTCACGCCGGAGCAGCTGGAGATCGAGCTCAACTGGATCGACGAGAACATCGGCGACCACCCCTACGGCGTCGACATCGTCATCCCCAACAAGTACGAGGGCATGGACTCGCACCTATCGGCCGAAGAGCTGACCAAGCAGCTTCAGGCGATGGTTCCGCAGGAATACCTGGACTTCGGAAAGAAGATCCTCGCCGACCACGGCGTCCCGGTCGAGGACAGCGACGGCGACACCCTGCAGCTCCTCGGCTGGACCGAGGCGACGGCGACGCCCCAGGTCGAGGTGGCGCTCAAGCACCCGAAGGTGAAGATGATCGCCAATGCGCTCGGCACGCCGCCGGCCGACATGATCAAGCACATCCATGACGCGGGACTCAAGGTGGCCGCGCTGTGCGGCTCCCCCTCGCAGGCCCGCAAGCACGCCGACGCGGGCGTCGACATCATCATCGCCCAGGGCGGCGAGGCCGGCGGCCACTGCGGCGAGGTGGGCTCGATCGTGCTGTGGCCGCAGGTCGTCAAGGAGGTCGCCCCGGTCCCGGTGCTGGCCGCCGGTGGCATCGGCAGCGGCGAGCAGATCGCGGCGGCGCTGGCTCTCGGCGCGCAGGGCGCGTGGACCGGATCGCAGTGGTTGATGGTCGAGGAATCCTCGAACACGCCGGTTCAGCAGGAGGCCTACGTCAAGGCGGGTAGCCGCGACACCGTCCGCAGCCGCTCCTTCACCGGGAAGCCGGCCCGCATGCTGCGCAACGACTGGACCGAGGCGTGGGAGCAGCCGGACAACCCGAAGCCCCTCGGCATGCCGTTGCAGTACATGGTGTCCGGCATGGCGGTGCGGGCCACCAACCGCTACCCCAACGAATCCGTCGACGTCGCGTTCAACCCGGTCGGCCAGGTGGTCGGGCAGTTCACCAAGGTGGAGAAGACGTCGACGGTCATCGAGCGCTGGGTGCAGGAGTACCTGGAAGCCACGAACAGGCTCGACGAGCTCAACGAGGCCGCCTCCGTCTGACGACGAAGGCTTGCCTGGCCAGCCGGGCTAGACGTCGTCGACGTCCTCGCGGCCGGTGAACACTTCCTTCGTCCGGTCCAGCGCATACGTGCCGATGTCGATGGAATTCGCGACGATGCCGCTGGCGCCGCCGGCGATGTCACCCCGGATGATGTCGCTGGCGTGCTCGACGATGTCGGAGGCTTTCTCGACGGCGTTGGTCGCGATGTCCTTCGCCGCGTCGACCGCATCTTTGGGATTGAAGGCCATCTCGAGTCTCCTTTTGTTGCGGGTTCGTTACTTCGACTCTAGACGGGGCAAGCCACCTTTTCTCGCCGGCGCTAAGGCTTAGTAGTGCACCAGGGAGCGCCAGTAGTCTTCGGGAATTTCGGCCCCGGAGCGCATTATTCGGGCCAGCCCCATGGCCATCGCGATGCCCAGCAGCCCCAGCCCAAGCCCGGCCAGCGCGATGATGACCCACAGCACGGTGGTGACTGTGGGCCACGGCGAAACCACGGCCAGCACCGGCGCGAAGAAAAATCCGGCGCCGATGTACCACGCCGACCCGACGCGATCCGAGGCCAGGACGAAACGTAGCCAGCGGGGCACGGGTGACGCGCCGGGCTCACTACGCTTCATCGTCGTACCGATCAGTCGGAGGGCGGGAAAAATCCTGCCCCGGTAAACCATCCGGGTTGCCACCCCTGGTCTCCCAGACACACCATCGGAAGCCCGTCCGGGGTCTGCGCGGCTGCCTGCGAGCCCGGGCATTTCGCGCCGGTCTGCTGGGTTCCATACAGCGGGTAGGAAATCACCCAGTACCCGACGGTGGCCGCCGGGAACTGATTGGGCGGCGGGAAATGACAGGCCTCGGCCTGTCCGCTGGGGCCTCGCCCGAAGATGAAGCGCTCGTAGTTGTCGCACGGAGCGCCCAGCGAAGCTTGGTAATTCAAGCCCGGAACGTCGCCCTCGTAGTGCGGGTCGGCAGCCGCGCACGGCGCCATGCCGATCGTGATGCCCGCTATCGAAGCGGCGCTCAGCAATTCCCGAATCATGTTCCACCCCGCCTGTCGTCACCGGTGACCTGCACCAAGAGCATATCGGTCGGGCCGTCAGCCACAAGGTGGTTTCGGCGCGCGGCCGCGATCCCCGGCGGCGGCCCGGTGCGCACGAAGACGCCCCGGTGAGGAACACGTTCCAATTTGCCCCCGCCGATGTTGTGTCAATGCTTCCCAACCGTGGTGCAGCAATGGTTTCCTAGCACAAGGACGACTAGACCACTTCGTCATCGAGGAGCGGGCCATGCCAACCGTCGAGCCAACCACCACGCCGGTCCCCAACCTGCCTCCCGGCTTCGACTTCACCGACCCGGACATCTACGCCGAGCGGCTACCGGTGGAAGAGCTGGCGGAAATGCGCCGGACAGCGCCGATCTGGTGGAACGAACAACCGCTCGGGGTCGGCGGGTTCGACGACGGCGGCTTCTGGGTGGTGACCAAGCACAAGGACGTCAAAGAGATCTCGCGGCGCAGTGACGTCTTCTCGAGCCTGGCGAAGACCGCGCTGCCGCGCTACAAGGACGGTACGGTCGGCGAGCAGATCGAGCGTGGCAAGTTCGTCCTGCTCAACATGGACGCGCCGCAGCACACCCGGCTGCGCAAGATCATCTCGCGGGCCTTCACTCCCCGGGCCATCGAGCTCCTGCGCCCGGACCTCGCCGAGCGTGCCCGCCGCATCGTCGAGGAAGCGGCCGCCGAGGGCCGCGGCGACTTCGTCGAACAGGTGTCGTGCGAGCTGCCCCTGCAGGCCATCGCCGGGCTGATGGGGGTGCCGCAGGAAGACCGCAAGAAACTCTTCCACTGGTCCAACGAGATGGTCGGCGACCAGGACCCCGAGTTCGCCAACAACGACGCCATCACCGCCTCGGTCGAGCTCATCATGTACGGCATGCAGATGGCCGCCGAGCGGACGAAGAATCCGGGGGACGATCTCGTCACCAAGCTGGTCCAGGCCGACATCGACGGCCACAAGCTGTCCGACGACGAGTTCGGCTTCTTCGTGATCCTGTTGGCGGTGGCCGGCAACGAGACCACTCGCAACTCGATCACCCAGGGCATGATGGCCTTCACCGACTTTCCGGATCAGTGGGAGCTGTTCAAGAAGGAGCGTCCCGGTACCGCGGCCGACGAGATCGTCCGGTGGGCCACCCCGGTCACGTCGTTTCAGCGCACCGCGCTAGAGGACTACGAATTGTCGGGCGTGCAGATCAAGAAGGACCAGCGGGTCGTAATGGTCTATCGCTCAGCCAATTTCGACGAGGAAGTGTTCGACGACCCGTTCACCTTCAACATCCTGCGTGATCCCAACCCGCACGTCGGGTTCGGCGGAACCGGCGCGCACTACTGCATCGGAACCAACCTGGCCCGGATGACGATCGACTTGATGTTCAACGCGATCGCCGATGGCATCCCGGACCTGGAATCGATCGGCAAGCCGCAACGGCTGCGGTCGGGTTGGCTCAACGGAATCAAGCACTGGCAGGTGGACTACCACACCGATGGGTCGGCGAAACCCCCTGTCGCGCATTAAGCTAAGCCGATGCCCACGCATCACGCCGTCCGGATCCAATCCGTAGGCGGCCCCTTAGAGCTGGTCGAGGTCGAGACTCGACCACCGGGCCGGGGCGAGGTGCGCATTGCGGTCACCGCGTGCGGCGTGTGCGGCACCGACCGCGCCTTCGTGCACGGGGGCTTTCCCGACATGTCGTGGCCGTTGACGCCCGGGCATGAAATCGCCGGCAGGATCGCCGAACTCGGCGACGGCGTCCAAGACTTCGCCGTGGGCGATCGAGTCGCGGTCGGGTGGTTCGGCGGCTGCTGTTACCGCTGCGACCCTTGCCGCAGAGGCCTTTTCATCCACTGTGTGAATGGGAAGGTCCCGAGCTGGCACTATCCCGGTGGCTACGCGGAATCCGTCACGGTGCCGGCCAGCGCCATGGCCCGGATTCCGTCGGAGCTCTCCGATGCGGAAGCGGCCCCGATGGGCTGTGCCGGGGTCACCACGTACAACGCGCTACGCCACACCAAAGCGTTGCCGGGCGACCGGGTGGCCATCCTCGGCATCGGTGGGCTGGGACACCTCGGCGTGCAGTTCGCCAGGGCGATGGGGTTCGAGACCATCGCGATCGCCCGGGGCGCCGCCAAAGCCGAGGACGCCCGGAAGCTGGGCGCCCACCACTACATCGACTCCACCAGTGGCGACGTCTCCGAAGCGCTGCAGGCGTTGGGCGGGGCGGCGGTGGTTCTGGGTACCGCCGGCAACGCCCAGGCTATGGCCGACACGGTGGGTGGGCTTGCGCCCCGGGGCGAGTTGCTCACCATCGGCGTCACCCCAGATCCATTGCCTATCAGCCCTGTACAGCTGATCACCCCGGGGCTCAGCATCGTCGGTCATCCCTCCGGCACGGCCAAAGAGGTCGAAGACACCATGGGTTTCGCGGTCCTGTCCGGTGTTCGGGCGTGGATCGAGGAGCTGCCGTTGTCGCAGGCGGCCGAAGGCTATGCGGCATTGGAGCAGGGGCGAGCGCATTACCGCACCGTTTTGACCGTGTGACACAGTCGGTTCGTGACTCCTGACAAAGGCCCGGCATGGACGATCGGCCCCGCCGACGGCGAATTATTGCTCCACACCGGCGTTGCCGGCAGAGCGGCACGGATGGGCCATCGTCTCACCATCGCGATGTCGCGCTGGCGTGCCACGGTGAGCTGGGACGGCTCCCGACCCGTCAGCGCGGAGCTTGCCGTCGAGGTCGATTCGTTCGAGGTGCTGCGCGGTGCGGGCGGCGTCAAAGGGCTGTCTGCGCTCGAGAAGACCCAGGTGCGCTCCAATGCATTGAAGTCGTTGAACGCCAGCCGATTCCCCGAGATACGCTACACCGCGGACGCGATCGAGGAGGCCGACCACGGATACCGCCTCACCGGCACCCTGGAGATCCGCGGCGTCTGCCGTGATCACGTGATCGACTTGCGCACAGAGGATCTCGGAAACTCATGGCGGATGTCGAGTGAATCCACGGTCCGCCAAACCGATTACGGCGTCAAGCCCTACTCGCTGCTGATGGGCTCGGTCCAGGTCGCCGACGACGTGTCGTTGACCTTCACCGCGGTTCACGCCAAGGACGGTTGAATTTCAGCTCGGGAGGAATCAGGGCTGCGGCTCAGCCGCTGAATGCGGCGCCGAATCGACCGCCGGGTCGCCGGTGTCACCGGGAATGTGCTCGAGCACCCGGGTCAGGTAGGGCTGCTGCCGGTTATCGGTATCCAATTGCCGTTCGCCACCGGCGCCCGGCTGGTCTGCCGGAGCGGCCGGTTCGCCGGCCTGCGGCCTGGCCTGTGCCGCGGGCCGCTTGACCGGTGGGGCCGCCGGAAGCGGCGCGACGGCCTTGACGGCCTCGGCCGCCTGCGGCGTGGGCGGATGGGTGGCGTGCTTTGACGCGGTCGCGCTGGCCGGACCCACGTGAATCCCCACCGCAAGTGATACCGAGCCGACGAAGGTGATCGCACCGGCGGCCAGCGCGGTGAGGGCTCCGGCATAAGACAACCGCCGTTGCCGGGCGGGCGCTGATGAAATGGGTTCGCTGTGGCGCGCCACCAGCCGTTCGTCGGTGAACTCGGTGCTGCGGGCCGCGGACAGCGCCGCACCCCGCGCGATCGTCACCTGGGCCATCGACTGTACGAAAACCGGTACCGGCAACGTCTTTTCGAGTTGCCACGAGAAGCCGTCGATGTCGCTGTGTGCGCCGACGACGACAACGCCGCCCGGCTGCCATCCGTTACGGTCGAACATGCCGGTCAGCCAGCGGGTCAGGCCGTCGAGGCCGCCGCGCACGTGCTTGGTCGCCGTCTGGGTCTTCCCGTCGTGGGTGTCGACCATGACGACGGTCGTGACGTCACGGTCGAAAACGCAGACCGCGGTCTGTTCGTGACCGATGACGGGTGCAATGGCCTGCGCCAAAGTCTCGATGGCCTCGAGGAACCGGACCGGCACGACGTTGTCGAAACCCGCGTCGGTCAACGCCTCCAACACGAGCGCAGCCTGTGCGGACGCTTCGTCGTTCCAGGTCACTCCGATGACACGCAGGCGATGATCGTCCGCGGTCGCCGCGGTGTCGACCCGCAATACCTCGTCTACCACTTGCTCCGCGGTACTCACGGCGCGGACACCCCGGCCGGCGCGCAGCGCCAACTCCTGGTGATCCAGGATGGTGCCGTCTGCGCCGTGTCCTTCAGCGAGGACCCACCCAACGGCGGTCGGCGTCACTGACAGGCCAAGTACCGTGTCCAAATCTATGCCCCAATCGGTCCCGCGCCTCGGCTCTCAGACACACCGACGCGCACCATGAAACCGCAGGTGCGGAGGTTCGTGAGAGCCGGAACAGACCCGGGATAGCGTGGTCTTCATCGGCTTGCTTCGACAGAGCCTACGCGGTCGGCGCAAGCCCGGCCGCCCCGGTCGGCATCAGCCCCGCGACACGCGGGGGATCCACGTTCGTGGTTGAACAGCGCTGGGCACCGCGTCGTTTTATCGGTGATGCGAACAATTGCCGCCCTCGGGGGCGCATCGACGGCGCACCGTCCAGCGGTCGAAGGCGCCACGAGTTGTTCATCGCTTACCGTCGCGCCGAAATCCCGGTCCGGGTTCATTGGGGGCGCTCTCTATCGTGCTCTATCACGTGCGCTTTCGGCGCTCCCCCGCTAGACGGCGCCGCTGCCTGTCAGTTTTCGCGGAAGACCGGTTGGTCGGACGTTGAGCGGGTACTCGCCGATCGTCGCCGCCCGGATGTCCGGGTGGCGAAATTGCGAGGTTAAAAGCGATGCGAAACCGAGACGCGTTCGCGTCCTAATCGACATTTGACGGACTGACACGGTAAATTCCTGTGAGACTGCGATCACATCCGACAAGGGGCAGGTATGACAGATCTGAGCGAGATGGTCCGGGCCTGGGGGCGTCGACTTTTGGTCGGTGCAGCAGCGGCTGCAACCCTGCCCGGCCTGATCGGTATTGCCGGCGGCGCGGCGACCGCGAATGCATTTTCGCGGCCGGGCCTGCCCGTGGAGTACCTGCAAGTGCCGTCCGCGGGAATGGGCCACGACATCAAGGTCCAGTTCCAAAGCGGCGGCAACGGCTCCCCCGCGGTTTATCTGCTGGACGGGCTGCGGGCTCAAGACGACTACAACGGCTGGGACATCAACACCCCGGCGTTCGAGTGGTACTACCAGTCGGGCCTGTCGGTCATCATGCCGGTCGGCGGTCAATCCAGCTTCTACGCCGACTGGTATCAGCCGGCGTGTGGAAAGGCCGGCTGCTCGACCTACAAGTGGGAGACCTTCATCACTAGTGAACTGCCGCAGTACCTGGCCTCTAACAAGGGCGTCAAGTCCACCGGTAGCGCCGCGGTCGGCATCTCGATGTCCGGCTCCTCGGCGATGATCCTGGCCGTCAATCACCCCAACCAGTTCGTCTACGCCGGATCGCTATCGGCACTGCTGGATCCGTCCCAGGGCATGGGCCCCTCGCTGATCGGGTTGGCGATGGGAGATGCCGGTGGTTACAAGGCGGACGCCATGTGGGGCCCGTCGAGCGACCCGGCCTGGCAGCGCAACGACCCCAGTCTGCAAATCCCGCAGCTCGTCGCCAACAACACCCGGCTCTGGGTGTACTGCGGTAACGGGACACCGTCGGAGCTGGGCGGGGCGAACATGCCGGCCGAGTTCCTGGAAAACTTCGTGCGCAGCAGCAACCTGAAGTTCCAGGATGCTTACAACGGGGCCGGCGGCCACAACGCCGTGTTCAACTTCAATGCCAACGGAACACACAGCTGGGAGTACTGGGGAGCTCAGCTGAACGCCATGAAGCCCGACCTGCAAAGCGCGCTGGGCGCTTCCCAGGGCGGCGGCGGATAACCTATCGCCCACCCGCGGCCACTACTGCGCTTGACGACAACACCGTCAGGCGCGGTGGTGCGTTAAGGGGCGCGAATCACGTCAGAATCGTCGTCATGCCCCGCAGCACGCGTGCGCGCCGCGTCAACCTCCTTCCGATTTGCGGTGTTGTGGCCGGCAGCCTGGCGATGCTGGCAGCCCCGGCCCGGGCCGACACCGTGAGCCCGCTGGCTCCATTGGTCGACGCCGCCGCGCAACGGTTACACGTTGCCGAGCCGGTGGCCGCTTACAAGTGGAATACGCACGGGGCCGTTGAAGACCCGGTACGCGTCCGGCAGGAGTTGGCCAAACTGGGCGAGGAGGCCGTCGCCGAACACATCGACCGCGACTACGTCTCCCGGGTCTTCGGTGACCAGATCAGCGCTATGGAGGCCATCGAGTACAGCCGGTTCGCGGACTGGAAACTGAACCCGGGTGACGCTCCGGTCGACTCGCCGAACCTGTCGGCGTCACGGTCGGCGATCGATGGCCTCAACCGGGCGATGCTGACTCAGATATCGGCCAACTGGGCCCTGCTGCACTCGCCGGCGTGCGCGCTGCAGCTCGACGCCGCGAGGAGCGGCATCATCGCGGAACGCCAACTCGACGGCCTTTTTCAACGGGCCCTGTGGTCAGCGACACACTCGTATTGCCAGCAATAATTTAGTTTTTCCTCACCAATCTCTAACCGTTTCTTTCGGCCTCGCAATATGGCGATTCCCGCAGATAGAAGGCATATCTCGCGCCATTTTCGAATAGGTAACGCTTTGGCCACACGCGCCGAAAAGCTTGACATGAAGAATCTCTGCAAGCTTCTCGTCAAGTCCGTAGCGGTCGGCGGGTTCGTTGCAGCATCGATGGCTTCGTCCACAGGTGTGGTGAGCGCGGACGCCGCTCCCAACTGGGACGCGATCGCTCAATGCGAATCCGGTGGCAACTGGCACGCCAACACCGGCAACGGCAATTACGGTGGACTGCAATTCAAACCAGGCACCTGGGCCCGCTACGGCGGCGCCGGAAACCCGGCGGCCGCATCCAGGGAGCAGCAAATCGCTGTGGCCAACCGGGTTTTCGCTCAAGAGGGCGTGGAGCCCTGGCCAAAGTGCGGTGCGCAGTCAGGCCTTCCGATCGGTTGGTATTCGCACCCCGCCCAGGGCATCAAGCAGATCATCAACGGGCTGATCCAGGCGGCCATCCCGCGCTGACGAAACGCCCGCGTGGTCTATGACCCAGCACGAAGCTGTGTTTGGATCAGCCCATGGAAGGTTCGGCGACTGTTCACATGGCGGCGCCCGCGGCCAAGATCTGGGATCTCATCGCGGACGTGCGCAACATCGGACGCTTTTCCCCGGAAGTTTTCGAAGCCGAGTGGCTGGGCGATGCGACCGGCCCGGCCCCCGGCGCGAAATTCCGCGGTCACGTCCGGCGTAATGAAATGGGACCGGTGTACTGGACGACCTGCAAGGTCACCGCGTGCGAACCGGGTCGCGAATTCGGCTTTACGGTTCTGCTCGGCGATCGGGAGGTCAACAACTGGCACTACCGACTGGCGCCCAGCGGTGGCGGGACGGACGTCACCGAGTCGTTTCGGCTCAACCCGGCGCCATGGCTCGGCGTGTACTGGTTGTTCGGCGGCTTTCTGCGCAAGCGCCGCAACATCCGCGATATGACCAAGACGCTGAACCGCATCAAAGACGTGGTCGAGGCTGACGCGTCGTGAAATCGGTCTTCATCACCGGCGCGGGCAGTGGCATGGGTCGCGAGGGCGCAAAGCTGTTCCACGCCAAGGGTTGGCGGGTCGGGGCGGTGGACCGCAACGACGACGGCCTGGTCACGCTGAAGGAAGAACTGGGTGACGATCGGCTGTGGACCCGCGCCGTCGACGTGACGGACAAGGCGGCCCTCGATGGCGCCCTCGCCGACTTCTGTGCCGGCAATACCGGTGGCGGGCTCGACATGATGTGGAACAACGCCGGAATCGGCGAATCCGGCTGGTTCGAGGACGTACCCTATGACGCCGCGATGCGCGTCGTCGACGTGAACTACAAAGCCGTGCTGACCGGTGCGTACGCCGCGCTGCCCTACCTGAAGAAGGCCCCCGGCAGCCTGATGTTCTCGACGTCGTCCTCCTCGGGGACCTACGGCATGCCCCGCCTCGCCGTCTACTCATCGACCAAACACGCGGTCAAGGGGCTGACCGAGGCCCTGAGCGTGGAGTGGCAGCGACACGGCGTGCGCGTCGCCGACGTGCTGCCCGGTCTGATCGACACCGCCATCCTCACCACGACGACCAACCACTCCGACGACGGCGGCGCGCCGAGAACAGCCGAAGAGTTGCGCGCCATCGCGCCCAAAAAGGGCATGCTCCGGTTGATGCCGGCAAGCAGCGTGGCAGAGACGGCGTGGCGGGCCTACCACAATCAGAGGCGGTTGCATTGGTACGTGCCCAAGAGCATTCGCTTGATTGATTTGTTCAAGGGCCTGAGCCCGGAATTCGTGCGACGCAGTATCGTCAAGTCCCTACCCGCGCTGATGCCAAAGCGGCAGTAGGGAGTCGGCTGGTGCAAAACCGCTTGTGCACAGTGGCTTTGGCGATGGCAGCGGTTGTCGTCGGCGTCGCGGGGTGCAGCGCGGCGCAGACGACACCGCGTCGGGCCGCCCGTCTGACCATCGATGGCGCCACGCACATGACGCGTCCCCCGGCGTGCCGGCAAGACCAGATGTATCGGACCATCAACATCGGCGACCACGATGGCGGCGTCGAAGCGGTGGTGCTGCTCAGTGGTTACCGGGTCATGCCGCAGTGGATCAAGATTCGTAATGTCGACGGCTTCACCGGCAGCTTTTGGCAAGGGGGGGTGGGCGATGCGCATGTCGACCTCACCAACGACGCGTACACCATCACAGGTAGCGCGTACGGCATCAACAGCAGCAACCCCAACAAGGTCGTGACCACCGACTTCAAAATCGTTGCGGAGTGCTGATTCTCTCGACGCTCGAGGCCTACGCTCGTAACGACACCTGAGCGAAGGAGGGGCCGGTGAAGGAGCGACTGCACTGGTTCGCGATGCACGGCTTCATCCGGGGCGTCGCCGCGTTCGGAGCCCGCCGCGGTGACGTCCAGGCCAGGTTGATCGCCGATCCGGCGGTGGCCGCCGACCCGGTGCGCTTCTACGACGAAGTACGGGCCCGGGGCAAGCTGGTGAAGGGCCGTGTCGCGTACCTGGCGGCCGACCACGCACTCGCCCACGAGCTGCTGCGGTCCGACGACTTCCGGGTGCTGATCTTCGGATCGAATCTGCCGGCACCGTTGCGATGGCTGGAGCGCCGCACCCGCGACGACCTTCTGCATCCGCTGCGGGCGCCGTCCTTGCTGGCCGTCGAGCCGCCCGACCACACCCGCTACCGCAAGACCGTGTCGGCCGTGTTCACGCCCAGGGCGGTCGCCGCGCTGCGAGACCGGGTCGAGCGGACGGCCACCGACCTGCTGGACCAGTTGACCGGCGAGTCCGGCGTGGTCGACATCGTCGGACGCTATTGCTCGCAGCTTCCAGTGTCGATCATCAGCGAGATCCTCGGCGTGCCCGAGCCGGACCGGCCGCGTGTCCTGGAATTCGGTGAGCTGGCCGCGCCGAGCCTTGACATCGGATTGCCGTGGCGGCAGTACCGCAGCGTGCAGGACGGGATCGCCGGCTTCAGCTCCTGGCTCACCGAGCATCTGCGGCGGCTGCGCCTGGACCCCAGCGACAATTTGATGAGCCAGGTGATCCAGACCGCCGAAAGCGGCTCTGCGGAAACCTATCTCGATGAGAACGAGCTTCAGGCGATCGCCGGACTGGTGTTGGCGGCCGGCTTCGAGACCACGGTGAACCTGCTCGGCAACGGGATTCGCATGCTGTTGGACGCGCCCCAGCACCTCGAGACGCTACGACGCCGCCCGGAATTGTGGCCCAACGCGGTCGAAGAGATCCTGCGGCTGGAATCGCCGGTGCAGCTGACCGCGCGGATGGCGCTCGACGATGTCGAGATAGCGGGGCGGCAGCTCGCACGCGGCGACCTGGTGCTGGTGTATCTGGCTGCCGCCAACAGGGATCCGGCCGTGTTCGAGGATCCGCACCGCTTCGACATCGAAAGATCGAATGCTGGAAGGCATCTCGCATTCTCCGGGGGTCGGCACTTCTGCCTGGGTGCGGCCCTTGCCCGCGCGGAGGGCGAAGTCGGGCTGCGCACGTTCTTCGACCGCTTCCCCGAGGTGCGCGCGGCAGGTGCCGGCAGCAGGCGCGAGACCCGCGTGCTGCGGGGATGGTCGTCGCTGCCGGTGCGCTGGGGCCGGCCCGGTCGATGGCCGCCACCGAGAGTTAGCCGTCCGCGCGTCTCAGCACGGGCCGACGCGCGCGGGTCGACGCAGGTGGTTGACACCGACGCGGTAACCGAGTTTATTTGCCCGTATGACAGAGGTATCTATGATCGCGGTCGAGGATGTCGTACGTGGGCTGTGGCAGGCCCTTTCGAGGCGCGATTGGGAAGCGATCACGACGTTTCTGTCCGACGACTGCCTCTATGTCGACATGCCGGTCCCGGCCTTGTCGGCCCGCGGTCCGGAGGACATCGTCAAACGCCTCAAGATGGGGCTCGAGCACCTCGCGGGCTACGAGAACCACACCGGCGTGCTGGTGTCCAACGGTTCCGATGTGCTCTACGAGCACTCTGAGACATGGACATTCGCGACCGGAGAGCAGGGCGTGCTGCGATTCGTGACGGTCCACAAAGTCGTCGACGGCAAGATCACGGTCTGGAAAGACTATTGGGACATGAACAGCCTGGTGGCCTTCGCTCCCCCGAACCACTTCGAGGGCTTGGCAAATGGGGATACCAGTTGGGTATTCGACGCGTCGGCGCTGGTCTGACAATTCCCTTTTTCAGGGAGTGGGCTGCGCCGGTTCGATACGCGGTGCCGTGGAATGCCGGCATGGCCACCCCTCATGGGCCATTCCGGCGATCCCTCGGCACAAACTGCGCTAGGGCTTGACTACAACCTGCCCTGTGGGGGATATGGCACGCAGCCACCAGGACTGGCGGTGTAGCAACCGCCACTGGGTGACGTGTAGGCCGGAGGCGCCAAGGCGGCGGCGACGGGAACGACGGCCGCGGTGACCGCAGCACGGGACAACATGTGCCCAAACCTCCTTGTTGCCTCAGTTTGGTGACGTCGCCCGATTCGTCTTTGGAAAGCCTATGCGCACGGACGGTTGGTTACATCGGATTTTGTGAAAAATTTGTGCCCGAATCCCTTCTCATGGCCGGTTGCCGGGCTACGTGAGGTTGTAGATACGCTCGGCGTTCTCGCGGGCGATGAGATCGACCACCCGGATTGCGTCGGCCTCGCTCCAGTCGCCGTTATCGACGAATTCGCAAAGCACTCGGTGGATACCCCGGCGCCACAAAACCGCTCCGAGAAAGTGCAGTTCCGCGGGGCCGAATCCGTCTGACGAGTAGAGGATCTTGGAGAAGGGCGCCATCTCCAGCAGTCGCGCGAGGAACGCCGGCGACCGCGCCCCCAGGTGGTTCACGCTCAGCCCGCCGTCAAGATAGACGTTGTTGAACGCCTGCGCCAAATAGCCGGCCTCACGCTCGTAGGGATAACAGTGCAACAGCACGATCGGAACGTTCGCCGACTGGCGCAGAAAGTCAAGCAGCAGAACCGGATTGGCCTGATGCAGGTCGCAGTCACGATCGCCGAACCCGACGTGAAATTGCAATGGCTTGCCGAGCCGCAGCGCCTGGTGCAATCCGAACCGCAGCAGGACCCGGTCCCGCAACCGGGTCCCGCCGCCCTCGCGCCACCGGCCGGCGGCCTCGGCAACCTCCGCTGCCGACGGCTCACTGAGGTCGCCCTCGAATCCGCCGCGGTAGGCCAGGATCGATTTGGTGCCAACGGCGCCGGCCGCGCGCTCGCGCAGGATCTCCTCGAATGCCGCCGCATAGTCACCCGGCGCCTGCGCGGCCTGCTCGGCCACCTCCTCGAGGCGCACGATTTCGCGCGCGCGATCGCCGGACAGCCGAGCCATATCCGCAACCCCGGCGACCCCGTCGCTTCCGATCCCGGTATCCACCAACCAGTCGCATACGCCCGCGGCCGACAAGAACAGGCGGGCGAGTTCGTCTTCGCCGAACTGGCGACGACGCTCCCAATACGCCCGCGGGTCGACATGTTTGGGCAGGCCCAGAACGGCAGCGCAGTGAGCTCGCACGGCGAACCCGAGTTGTGAGTCGAAACCCGAATCGGTGATGGGCTCGGTGTTGGCCTCGTTGAGTGCGTTCTCGAATCGTTGCCGCTCCCCGGCCGTCAACCAACAACCGTGGACGTGCTGATCGATCAGCGACACTGTGCCGATGTGCTCGGCCAGGTCACGGGTGTCGGCGGTCATTTCCAGCCCTGTCACAGACTCCAGGCCATGCGGAACTGATCCGCCAGTGGCCCGGGGTCCAGATCGCCGTAGCGCTCGTGTTCCAGCCGGCGAACCGCGACCACCATGTCGACCGCCTGATCGCCCAGAATGCCGCGCATCCGCTCCGAAGCATCAAGTGCCGCAATTGCCTCGGACTGCGAATCGGTCAGGCGCACGATGCCGTCACGCTCGCGGTCGGCACTGGAGAGGGCCGCCGGGTCGACCGTGATCTCCGGCGGCAGCGCGGCCTCGGATTTGATTCCGTCCAGCGCGAGCCCGAGGATGGCCGCGGAAGCCAGGTACGGGTTGGCCGAGGGATCGACGACCTTTACCTCGACATTCCCGCCACGCGGGCTGCCGGGCCCGCCGGTGATGAATCGGACTGCGGCCTCGCGGTTTTCGGTACCCCAGCACGCGTACGCGCCGGCCCAGTTACCGGGCCGCATCCGCAGACCCGAGACAATGGATCCGCACAGCACGCCCTGGGCTTCCGGAAGGCCGCGGACAACACCCGCCACGGCGCTCTCCCCCGCCGGCGCCATGCCCCGGGCGCCCGCGCCGTCGGAGAACAGCGGACCCTCCGACGTAGTCAGCGAAAAGTGTTGGTGAGCACCGGATCCGACGCCGTCGGCAAAAGGTGCGGGCGAGAAGCTGATGCGAAGGCCGTGGCGGCGGACCACGCGGCCGATGATGAGCCGCATCAGGATCAGCTGATCGGCCGCCGCCACCGGGGGTTGCGGTGGCAGCGAGATCTCGAACTGGTTGGCGCCGTACTCGGGATGGATCTGTTCGATCCCGATACGGGCCCCCGTCGCCGACCCGATCACGTCCCGGATGAACGCTTCGTGCTCCAGCACGCCGGCAAGGCCGTACTGGGCCCACGACGTCGACGGCAGCCGTCCGCCATCCGGGCCGACCAGAAGGAATTCGATTTCGTGCCCCATCGTCGCCTCGATACCGGCTTCGGCGAGCGCGGCCTCGATCCGTCGCAGCGTTCCCCTGCCGCACATGGGTACCGGCGTGCCGTCCTGTTCAAAGAACGCGGCGGGCGCCCACGCCAGGCCGTCGCCCACGATGCGCAACGCCGACAGATCGACGCGCAGACGTTGATCCCCCACCACACCTACATCGGCGGTGAAGGCGATGCCGGTCTGGTCGATGGCGAACGCGTGCCAGGAGGGGCTCGCGCCCAGACCGGGATCCGCGAATGTGTTGGTCTGCCGGATCGGAACCGCCTTGGCCAGGGTGAGGCCGGCGGGATTGACGACGGTGCCGATGACCGTGTCGACGCCCTCGGCCTCCAGCTGGGCGATCGCCGCGGCGGCAAGCGGTGTGCCGGTCATGGCAGTCATTCTGCAACCTCGAGGCGGCCCGGTATGGCAAACCGCGTCGTCGCCGGCACGGCCGATCAGTTCTGGCGGCCGACGAGCTCGGAGACGAACCGATCGAGGAAACCGTCCACGGGTGCACTGCCGGCCGGCCGGATGACGAACTTCGTCAACCCCGCCTCGAGGTAGGCGTCCAGCTGGTGGTGCAGCCGATCCCACCCGGCGGCGATCAGCTCATCGGGGTCGAGGTCCGGGCGACGCTTGCGGACCGCCGCGGCCAACTCCGCGGGCAACTCGCCATTGGAGACGGCCAACGAGATCCCGAAGTGGTCGGGTTCGATGCGTCGGCCGGCCTGCGCCGCGGCCCGCTCGATCGCCTCGCGCCCCGCCCTGGCCTCCGCCGGGGTGAGGAAACTGCCCAGCCAGCCGTCGCCCAGCGCACCGATGCGCCGAAATGCCGCCGGTGCCGCCCCGCCCAGCCAGATGTCCAGCGGCGGTGTCGGTCTCGGCGCGACCGCCGCCCCGGTCACGGTGAAGTATCGGCCCGCGAACGTCGTCGAATCCTCGATGAGCGCCGAGCGCAGCACCCGCAGCGATTCGTCGAAGACCGCCGCCCGTTGGCCGTCGGGAACCACAAACACCTCACGCTCGGCCGGAATCGCCGAACGCAAACCGAACACCGGAAGGACCCGCTTCGGCGCCACGGCCGCCAACGACGCCAACTGCTTGGCCACCAGCACCGGATGCCGCCCCGGCAGCACGGCCACCGAGGTGCCCACCTTCAACCGAGTCGTCCGGGCGAGCGCATAGGCCATCCCGACCACCGGATCCACCGCCGGTGAGTACACCAGCTCGGAAAACCACAGCGAGTCCACGCCGTTGGCCTCGAGATGATCGACGATGGCGGCCAGCTGATTCGGAGCGGTGTCCGCACCCAGCCCGACGCCGAAGCGAACCTTCACCGGCGTCTCCCTCTGCGTTGTCTCACCCGTAGCGCAACATCGTGGCGCCACACTTTGTGCCCCCGGCGCGCGTCATCGCCGGTCGCCCGGAACGTGCGGAGCGGGAAACGGCTACACGCGGCTGGGTATAGTCAGCTTGCAGGCCTGGCCGATGTCGAGGGTCCGCAACACCCGGCCCATACCCACCCACAACGCGCAGGACAGCGCCAGGTCGGCGAGCAGCTCATCGGAGAGGTGTTCGGCGCAGCGGCTCCAGAAGTCTTCGTCGTCGCGCAGGGCGGTGTGATCGGTCGCGAAACGGTCGGCGAACTCGGCCGCCAGCCGCTCCTGGCCGCTGTAGCCGGGCCAGGTGCGCCACTCGTGGGCGTGGTCGTACAGCTCTTCGTCGACGCCCGCGGCGGGCCCGTCTTCGTCGCGGGTGTTGGCGCAGACGACGCATTCGTTGCGGCGGGCGATCACCGCGCGCGCCAATTCGCGAGTGCGCAACGGCAACCGGTTTTTCGTGTACACCGCCTGGCTCAAGGCGCCGAGCGCGCCGCCGATGTCCGGAGACTTCGCGAACCAGCCGGCCAGGTCGTCGTCAGCAAAAGTTCCGATTCGGCTCATGGCGCGATGGTACGCCCGCGCAAGGGCCGCGGTTGCGGTTGTCGGGAAACGGGCATCGCCACCGGCTAGCGAGCGCCCGCGTTGATAGCCGTGGTTGGCGCTTCGTCATGCCAATCTCGTTGGGCGAGAACTCGATGCGCGACGCGTTCGAGCGCGGCCTGCACCGCGCGGCGGTCCGGTCGGCCCTCGAAGCCCGGTGACCGGGCGAGCTTGTCGACGAGCCAGGCCACCAGCAGCGAGTGCACGTAGCCGACTTGCTGAGCCCCGGCCGGGGTGAGCCACATCCGTTCGCCGTCACCCTGCGCGTAGCCGTCAGCCACCAGGCGCGAGAAGGTGGGCTCGAGAACCTCGAACGGTATCCGGAGATAGTCGGCAATGTCGGTGAGACGAGCGGCCCCGTACATCTGCGTGTAGCGATTGATGCGCAACACTCCCCACAGCCCGGCGACGTCGAGCCGGCAATCGGGTCGCATCGCGATGCTGCGCAACCGCATGCCGGTTTCGCCGCGCAACATCCGCGCGATCGCGATCTCCAGCATCTGGTCAGGTGTCTCGGTGGTCGGCATGCCGAACGCGTCACCGAGATCCACTGTGCTGTCGTGAATATCCCTGAGCGGAACCTCGCGCAGGAACAGCGCCAGTACGAAACCGACCAGGGCGACCGGTGCGGCCCAGAAGAAAACCGCGGTGAGAGACTCCGCGTAGGCCGCCACGATGGGCGCCGCCACCTCATGTGGCTGCCGGTGCAGGGCCCCGGGCGAACTGGCCGCGCTGGGTGGGACGCCGCTGGCCGCCAGGGCCGGGCCGATTCTGCTGTTGAGGAAGTTCACGAACAGCGAGCCGAATATCGCCGCGCCGAACGAACTTCCGATGGTGCGGAAGAACGTCACCCCCGACGTGGCGACACCGAGGTCCTCGAAGTTCGACGTGTTTTGCACGATGAGAACCAGCACCTGCATGGACAACCCGATACCGGCTCCCAGGATGACCAGGTACAGCGACTGGATCAGGGCGGACGTGGACGGCTCCATCCGCGACATCAGAAGAAACGCCAGCGCCATCAGCGCGGTACCGGTCACCGGAAACACCTTGTAGCGGCCGGTCCGGCCGACCAGGGTGCCGCTGCCGGTCGAGGTGATCAGCATCCCCACCACCATCGGCAGCGTGCGCAGGCCCGAGGTGGTCGCCGAAACGCCGTTGACGTATTGCATGTAGGTCGGCAGGAACGTCAGTGCGCCGAGCATCGCAAAGCCCACGACGAAGGACAGCACGCAGCACACGGTGAACACCGGACTGGCGAACAACCGGATGGGCAGGATCGGCTCGGCGGCGCGACGTTCCACCACCATGAAAACGCCCAGCGCCAGCACGGCGCCGACGAACAAGCCGATGATCGTCGGCGACCCCCACGGATACAGCGTGCCGCCCCAGCTGGTCGCCAGCGTCAGGCCCGTTGCGCCCAGGCCGATGAACACGATTCCGGGATAGTCGATGACCGGCTTGGCGGACGCGGCCAGCGCCGGAATCGCCGCGGCGGCAACGAAGATCACGATCACCGAGATCGGCACGTTGACCCAGAACGCCCACCGCCACGTCAGGTAGTCGGTGAAGTAGCCGCCCAGCAGTGGGCCGATGACGGTGGTGACGCCGAAGACCGCTCCGAGGATGCCCTGGTATCGGCCCCGATCCCGCAGCGGAACGACCTCGCCGATCAGCGCGCTGGCGGTGACGGTGATCGCACCGCCGCCGATCCCTTGCAGGGCACGCGATCCCACCAGCATGGTCATCGACTGGGACAGCCCGCACAACGCCGATCCGATGACGAAGAAAACGATGGCCGCCTGGAATACCCGCTTGCGGCCATACAGATCCCCGAGCTTGCCGGCCAGCGCGGTGACGACGGTCGATGCGAGCAGATAGCTGGTGACAACCCAGGATTGATGTCCGGCATCGCCCAAGTCGGCGACGATTGTTGGCAGCGCCGTCGCGACGATGGTCTGATCCAGCGCCGCGAGCAGCATGCCGAGCGCGATCGCGACAAAGATCAGGTTCCGCCGTTGCGGACTGATCAGCTCGCCGCTGGCTGCGGAATCCGCCGCCGGGGCCGCCTGGTTTACCGCTGCTCTCGGGCTCGTCATGCCAGCCCGAGATTACCTATTTCGTGCGGCCCAGGTCAGCTGGGTGGCCGGGAGACGCACTGCGCCGAGTACAGCTCCACGCCCAGCTTGTCCATCAACTCCAGCTGCGTCTCCAGGTAGTCGATGTGCTTTTCCTCGTCGGCGACGATGTCCTCGAAGAGGGTGGCGGTGGTGGAATCCTGCTTTTCCCGGCACAGGATGATGGCGGGCTTGAGCCGGTCCATCACCTCGTACTCGATGGCCAGGTCGGCCTCGAACTGCTCGCGCAACGTCTGGCCGATGCGCAGCGAGAAGAGGCGCTGGTAGTTCGGCAACCCGTCGAGCAACAGGATGCGGTCGGTGATCGACTCGGCGTGGCGCATCTCATCGAAGGACTCGGCACGGGTGTGCTCAGCTAACTCGGTGAACCCCCAGTTGTCCTGCATCTTGGAATGCAGAAAGTATTGGTTGATCGCGGTGAGCTCGCTCGTCAACTGTTCGTTGAGTAGACGCAAAACGTCCGGATCCCCTTGCATTTTCACTCCTACGGTGGCTGCGGCTGTCATGTTCGGCCGCGGTCGATGCGCTGGGCTGGAGCGCACAAACTTGGGCTGTACCAGCACTTTGCCACGGCCGCCGCAAATGTTCCAGCAAGGTTTGGCTGCACTCAGTGCGTTGCCGAAGTGACCTAGGTAACCCTTTATTAGGTTAGACTTCTCTAATCAAGTTAGGTTAGACTCCACTAATATGCGGCACGTTCGTTCGGCACCTTCGCCGGGACGCCCGAGGATACGGGAGGCCAGGCGCGGAGCTGACACGCGCTCGCATGACCGAGTCTTCGACCAGGGACATACCCGCATGCAGGGGGTGCGCTGATGTACGTGTGCCTGTGCGTCGGGGCCACCAGCCAGACCGTGTGCGACGTCGTGGCGCAGGGCGCATCGACATCCAAAGAAATCGCCGCGGCATGCGGGGCGGGCGGTGACTGCGGTCGCTGCCGGCGCACACTGCGGGCGATCCTCGCCGACTCGGCGAAATTAGAGACGGCGCCGTCGGCCTGACCCCGGACGCCGCATCAGCCGCTATCGAAACGCGTTTATCGAAACGCGTCAGCCCTTATTGAAATCAGCCAGCGCCGCTGCGTTGGCTTGCGCGCCCATGAGCTCGGCGAAGTGCGCGTTTTCCCGCGCGGTGGCCGCCGCAATCTCGGGGCGGACCGGTTCCATCATCGTGTGCTTGACGGCCATCAAACTCGAGATCGGCCGTGAGGCAAGGATTTCGGCATGGTGACGGGCCTGCGGCAGCAACTCGTCCGGTTCGCAGACACGCCAGATCAGACCCATCCGCAACGCCTCGCCGGCGTCGACCCATTCGGACGACATCAACAGCCAGGCGGCGTTCTGGCGGCCCACCAGCTGCGGCAGCAGATATGACGACGCCGCTTCCGGCGCTACGCCCAGGCTGGTGAACGGGCACTTCAAGCGGGCCGTCGACGACATGAAGGCCAGGTCGGCATAGCCGAGAATCGTGGCGCCAATCCCCACCCCGACGCCGTTCACCGCGCAGATCAGTGGCTTGGGAAACGCGCTGAGCGCCTTGACGAGCCCGATGAAGCCATGCTTGCCGGGGGTGAAGTCCGGGTCGGTGATGCGGGCCTGCATCTCGCCCAGGTCGGTACCGGCGCTGAAGCCACGACCCGCACCGGTCAGCAGGACGACGGCCACCTCGGGATCGTCGGCGGCGGCCAGCAGCGCCTCGGCGGTGGCGTCGTACAGGGCTTCGTTGAAGGCGTTGAGCGCCTCCGGCCGGTTCAGCGTGAGGGTGCGCACCCGCTTGTCGTCATCGATCTGCAGCGCCACCCCCGCAGCCTAAGCCCGCTCAACCGTTGCTGTAGACGCGGGTTGGGGCGACCAGCACCACGGCGCGTCGCTCCCGTGCCATCACCCGGTCGTACTCGTCCCAGTTGTCGTGGCTGCCGCCCGCGGCGGTGAACACGTCGCGCAGCAGCAACCGCAACCGATCGGCATCCGTCAGCCATGGCTGGGTGTCATCGGGCCCGACCAGCTCCGCGCGTCCCTCGACGGTCGCCCATTGCCACCCGTTGCGGAAGGTGACGGCCAACTGCGGCCGGGCACGCAGGTTAGCCAGCTTGACTCTGCCGTAGGTGGTAAACCCCAGAACCGGTTGACCATTCGCCGGGTGCGACAACAGGCCCACGTTGACCAGCGACGCCTGCACCGTCCCGTCACCGCGAACGGTGGATACCACCGCCAGTCCGCTTTCCGCCGCGGCCAATTCCGCGGCGTCGCGCAGCGTTGTCATCTGAACTCCTCATTGTGTGAATGGCGTGCTGATGAGGTAGCGGCTGGTCGGCACGGTGTCGATGTTCTCGTTGGCGCCAAATGCCGTCGTGCTGGCCACCATTCGTCCTAGCCTGTGCTGCAAATCGTTGTCGTCGGCGGCTCCGAAAAACGCCTGAAGATCGGTGATCGCCTCCGCGGGGAACAACTCCTCGACGATGCCGGCGATTCCCGGTGCGTCCGGCGTGAGCGCGCGCACCACCCAGTTCTGGGTGTAGCCGAACGTCGACTGCGTCTCGATGGCCACCGGCGTGTGGTCGCGTTGCCAACGGGTCAGCCACGTCGCCCGGTCCATGTCGGCGGGCCGGCGCAGCAACGCGATATTGGCCAAACCCGGTGTGCGGGCACCGAACTCGACGGCCGGCGCACTCAGCGGAACCGATTCGGTCACCAGATACGCGGCGAGCTGCTCGCACTCCTGGGCGAGCAACTCGAGCGCCGCCGTCAGCTGCTCGCCGTAGCACTGCTGGGTCCACATGCTCACCACCGCGGCGACCGGCGGGTCCAGCGTCGTGAGAGTCATCAACGACCGGCGCACGGCGTCGTCGCGAACATTGACCGACAGTCCGAGCACGCCCAGCCCCAGCAGCGCCTCGGCGACCGGGCCCCGCTGCCGGGCGCACCAGTCGTCGTCGGAGTCGGCGCGCATGAGCACCGCGATCACCTTTTCCATAGGGCGAACCTACCGCCGGCGGGCGTCGGGTAGGTCTACTTCACCAGCCGCACTTGGTGTTGGCTGCTGATCAACTTCCCGATGAGCCCGGCCAGCTGGCGGTAGGACTCGTCGCGGCCACTCGACGAGCGGTAGACCAAGCCGATCCGCCGCCCCGGGCGCGGCGCCGCGAACTGCGCAAGGCCCAGGCGGCTTCTCGAGGCCTCGACCGGCACGGCGCTCTGCGGAATCAGCGTCACACCCAAACCGCCTGTCACGCATTGGACCGCGGTCGCCAGTGACGCCGCCCTGGTGTTGGCCAGCTCCGCTCGCACCCCCGCCTTGTGGCAGACCTCCAGCGCCTGGTCGCGCAGGCAGTGCCCCTCGTCCAGCAGCAGCAGCGGCAGGTCGGCAAGCACCGTCGCAGGAACTCGACGCTTGCCCGCCAGCCGATGGCCGGGAGGCAGGGCGAGAACGAAATCCTCGTCGTAGATGGGAATCGCGCTGACCCCGGCGGTCGCGGCCGGCAGGGCGATCAATGCCGCGTCCAGTGCCCCCTCACGCAAGACCGCCAACAACCGTTCGGTCTGGTCTTCCGTCACCCGCAACGTCAGCCCCGGTAATTGCTCGGCGACCCCGGCCAGCACGGTCGGCAGCACGTAGGGCGCCACGGTGGGAATCAGCCCCAGCCGCATACCGGCCCGCAATGGATCCGAGGCGCCCGCGGCGGCTGCGGTGAATACGTCGGTCGCCTCGACGACGGCCTGGGCGCGCGGCAGCAGCTCCGCGCCTTCGGGTGTCAAGAAGACACGCCGTGTCGAGCGTTCTACGAGCCGGGTACCCAGGCCCGCCTCGAGTGCCGAGAGGGCCTGCGACAAGGTCGACTGGCTGACGCCGAGAGCGACTGCCGCACTACTGAATTGACGCTTTTCGGCCACCGCGACGAACGCGCGAAGCCCGGCTAGTGTCGGCTGATAAGTCTTATCGGTCATACCTATAAGTATAGTGGGAAGTATCACCTTTACTTCAAGAAGGGTACGCGGCAATATGGTGGGAAGACAGCTAATTTTGAGTTAATCCAGATAAGGAGCGGACATGCCTCTGCTAACCATCGGCGACCAGTTCCCCGACTACGAGCTCACTGCGCTGATCGCGGGCGACCTGTCCAAGGTCGACGCCAAGCAGCCTGACGACTACTTCACCACCATCACCAGCGAAGACCACGCCGGCAAGTGGCGCGTGGTGTTCTTCTGGCCGAAGGACTTCACCTTCGTGTGCCCGACCGAGATTGCCGCCTTCGGCAAGCTCAACGACGAGTTCGAGGACCGCGACGCTCAGGTTCTGGGCGCGTCCATCGACAGCGAGTTCGTGCACTTCAACTGGCGTGCCCAGCACGAGGACCTCAAGAACTTGCCCTTCCCGATGCTCTCGGACATCAAGCGGGAGCTGAGCCTGGCAACCGGTGTGCTCAACGCCGAGGGCGTGGCCGACCGGGCGACCTTCCTCGTGGACCCCAACAACGAGATCCAGTTCGTTTCGGTCACCGCGGGTTCCGTGGGCCGCAACGTCGAGGAAGTGCTGCGCGTTCTGGACGCCCTGCAATCCGACGAACTGTGCGCTTGCAACTGGCGCAAGGGTGACCCGACGCTGGACGCCACCGAGCTGCTCAAGCAGTCGGCCTGATTTGGACCCGATCGCATAAGGTCTCATGAGGAGGCGGGATGAGCGTAGAAAACCTCAAAGAAGCGCTGCCCGAGTACGCCAAGGACCTCAAGCTCAACCTGGGTTCGATCACTCGCACGACCGAGCTCAATGAGGAGCAGCTGTGGGGCACGCTGTTGGCGAGCGCCGCGGCCACCCGGAACGCGCAGGTGCTCAACGAGATTGGCACCGAGGCGGCCAACACCCTGTCCGCCGAGGCATACAACGCGGCGCTGGGAGCCGCATCGGTCATGGCCATGAACAATGTGTTCTACCGCGGCCGGGGCTTCCTCGATGGCAAGTACGACGACCTGCGCGCGGGATTGCGGATGAACATCATCGCCAATCCCGGCGTGGCGAAGGCGAACTTCGAGCTGTGGTGCTTTGCCGTGTCGTCGATCAACGGATGCCCGGATTGCGTGGCCTCGCATGAGCACACGCTGCGCGAAGCCGGTGTCAGCCGGGAAACCATCCAGGAGGCACTGAAGGCCGCGGCGATCGTTTCCGGCGTGGCCCAGGCGATTGTCGCTTCCCAGACGCTGGCAACCGTCGGCTGATCGTGCCGTCGTGACCGGTGCCGTGTCGGGACCCAGCTGGGTCCCGGACGCGATCTGGTGGCAGGTCTACCCCCTGGGGTTCGTGGGCGCGTTCCCCGTGCCGCAGTCAAACGAGCCGCCGCAACCGGACGAACACCGGTTGCGGCGGCTCGTCGACTGGTTCGACCACGCCATCGAACTCGGGGCATCCGGCATCGCGCTCGGCCCGATCTTCGCCTCGCGCACACACGGTTACGACACCACCGACCACTACCGCATCGATCCCCGACTCGGTGATGACGCCGATTTCGAACACCTCGTCGCCGAAGCGCACCGGCGCGGCCTGCGCGTGCTGCTCGACGGCGTGTTCAACCATGTCGGGGTGGATTTCCCGCGCTACCGGGAGGCGCCCGACGACGCCGCCGCCGCGCGGTGGTTCCGCGGACGTCCGGGACGCTTTCACACGTTCGAAGGCCACGACGGGCTGATCACCCTCAACCATGACAATCCCGAAGTCGTGGATTACACCGTCGAGGTGATGGCGCACTGGTTGGGGCGCGGCGCCGACGGCTGGCGTCTCGACGCGGCTTACGCGGTTCCGCAACGCTTCTGGGCGTCCACGCTGCCTCGGGTGCGCGAGCGGTATCCGGAGGCTTGGTTCGTCGGCGAACTCATCCACGGCGACTACGCCACCGTCGTCGAGGCCGCCACGTTCGACTCGGCCACCCAATACGAGTTGTGGAAGGCGATCTGGAGCAGCCTCAACGACGGCAACTTCTTCGAGTTGGATTGGGCGCTGCAGCGCCACAACGACTTTCTGCGCCGCTTCGCGCCACTGACGTTCATCGGCAATCACGACGTCACCCGCATCGCCAGCCGGCTGGGAAACCCCGCGCATGTGGCCCACGCGCTGGTGCTCCTGCTCACCATCGGCGGGGTGCCCTGCATCTACGCCGGCGACGAGCTCGGGTTTCACGGCGTCAAGGAAGAACGGTTTGGCGGTGACGACGTCGTGCGCCCGGAATTCAGCTCTCCCCCACTGCAACTGGATGACTTCGGTATCGAGGTCTGGGCGTTGCACCAGTACCTGGTCGGGTTGCGTCGGCGCCACCCGTGGCTGCATGCGGCATCCACCACCGCGTTGCGGCTGGAAAACCGGCACTACGTCTATGAGACGCGTAACGGCCACGATGCCCTGCTGGTGGTGCTCAACATCGACGGCGAACCGCTGCATGTTTCGTTGTCAGAGCTGGGCAGGGGGCGCGCACAGGTCATCGGCGGATCGGCGGTGCCGCCGCCAGAGGTGGTCGACGCACTGGTCGTGGACCCGCACGGCTGGCGAATTCTACGTCTGGCCTAGGGGCGATCGCGAGCGCGGTGTAGCCGGGTGAAGCGGGTCGTCCCCATCGGGCCTAGGGGCGATCGCGAGCGCGGTGTAGCCGGGTGAAGCGGGTCGTCCCCATCGGGCCTAGGGGCGATCGCGAGCGTGGTGTAGCCGGGTGAAGCGGGTCGTCCCCATCGGGCGTAGGCGCCCCAGGGTCAGCTCGTCCTGGCGGCCGTCGTAATACTTCTCGAGCACCGCGAGGAAGTCGCGGTTGTCGTCGCTGGCGCGGGCGAACAGCGTCATCGACGAGCGCAGCTTGAGGTCGTCGGGCGAGCCGAATATCTGTCCGATCGTTCGTCCTTGCACCGTGGTGACCAGCCGGGCGCATTCGCGCAGTCGCGGCCCCAGCAGTTCATGGCGCAGGTACGCGCGAGCTTCGTCCAGCGAGGAGATACCGTAGTGGACTGCGGTCGGGCTGCCGCCCAGACCGCGCAGCTGCGGGAAGACAAACCACATCCAGTGACTGCGCTTACGTCCGTCGCGGAGTTCGCCGACGACGTTGCCGTAGACCGGATCCTGCGCCTCCACAAAACGTTGGAGATCGAAGGGGTCGCCTGCCGATTCCATCTGACTACGGTTGCACACATGTCCTCCCAACGACGAGTGCCCACAGTGCGCGACCTCGCCCCGCTCATGCATTTCAAGCGGCCCGAGTTCAACGCGACCAAGCGCCGCCTCGCCGCCGCCTACACCATCGAGGATCTGCGGCGTATCGCCAAACGACGCACTCCGAAGGCGGCGTTCGACTACACCGACGGTGCCGCCGAAGACGAGCTGTCCCTCGAGCGTGCCCGACAAGCCTTCCGCGACATCGAATTTCATCCGACGATCCTGCGCGACGTCAGCAACGTGACTGCCGGATGGAATGTGTTCGGCCAACCGGTCGTCCTGCCGTTCGGGATCGCGCCCACCGGGTTCACCCGGCTGATGCACACCGAAGGCGAGATCGCCGGCGCGCAAGCGGCGGCCCGAGCAGGGATCCCGTTTTCCCTGTCCACGCTGGGCACCTGCGCGATCGAGGACCTGGTCACCGCCGTCCCGCAGGGCCGCAAGTGGTTTCAGCTCTACATGTGGCGCGACCGCGAACGCTCGATGGCGCTGGTGAAACGGGCCGCCGACGCCGGCTTCGACACCCTGCTGGCCACCGTCGACGTCCCGGTCTCCGGCGCGCGACTGCGCGACAACCGCAACGGGATGACGATCCCGCCCACGCTGACGCTGCGAACCGTACTGGACGCGGTGCCCCACCCCAGGTGGTGGTTCGATCTGTTGACCACCGAGCCGCTGGCGTTCGCGTCGCTGGACCGCTGGCCCGGCACCGTCGCCGAGTATCTGAGCACGATGTTCGACCCCAGCCTGACCTTCGATGACTTGGAGTGGATCAAGGAGCAATGGCCCGGCAAGCTCGTCGTGAAAGGGATCCAGACGCTTGACGATGCCCGCGCGGTCGTCGACCGCGGCGTCGACGGCATCGTGTTGTCCAACCACGGTGGGCGCCAACTGGACCGGGCCCCGGTGCCCTTCCACCTGCTGCCCACGGTGGCCCGCGAGCTGGGTCGGCACACCGAGATCCTGGTGGACACCGGCATCATGTCGGGCGCCGACATCGTCGCCGCGGTCGCGCTGGGGGCCCGGTGCACACTGGTCGGGCGGGCCTACCTGTACGGCCTGATGGCCGGCGGTGAGGCGGGGGTGAGCCGGGCGATCGACATCCTGCGCGAGGGCGTGACCCGCACGATGCGCCTGCTCGGAGTCACGTGCCTGGAGGAGCTGTCGCCCAAGCACGTCACGCAGCTGAAGCGGCTGGGCCCCATTTCGCCGCCGGTGTGAGGCCGGCCGCACCCTCGTTGCCCGGTGTGAGGCTGGCCGCACGCTCGTGACGGCCGCGGCTCACGGGAACAAACCGGCGCCCGGCTGGGTTAAGCGCATCAGACTCAACTTTTGGAGGATTTGATGGCTGAAGCCACATCGGTGCCGGTGTTAGTTGTCAACGACACCATCGTGCTGCCCGGAATGGTGGTGCCGATCGCGCTGGACGACGCTGCCCGCGCGGCGATCGACGCCGCCCAGGCCAGTGAATCGGGACAGCTGCTGATCGCCCCTCGGCTCGAGGACCGCTATCCATCGCACGGCGTGATCGCGAAGATTCTGCAGGTCGGACGGGTCGCCGGTGGTGGCACCGCCGCGGTGGTGCGCGGTGAGCGCAGGGTCCAGATCGGGGCGGGCGCATCTGGTCCCGGAGCGGCGCTGTGGGTCGAGGTGACCGAGGTCCCCGAGACCGAGACCACCGAGGAGATCACGGCCCTGGCGGCGGAGTACAAGAAGCTGCTGCTGGCCATGCTGCAACGCCGTGAGGCCTGGGAGATCATCGATTACGTCAACAGGCTGTCCGATCCGTCGGCGCTGGCGGACACCTCCGGGTACGCCTCCTACCTGACCAACGTGCAGAAGCGGCAACTGCTGGAGACCGTCGATGTCGCCGATCGGCTGCGTGTGCTGATCGACTGGACCAGCGACCACCTCGCCGAGGTCGAGGTCAGCGACAAGATCGCCGAAGACGTGCGCGAGGGCATGGAGAAGACGCAGAAGGAGTTCCTGCTGCGCCAGCAGCTGGCCGCCATCCGCAAGGAACTCGGCGAGGGCGAGCCGGACGGATCAGATGACTACCGCACCCGCGTCGAGGCGGCCGACCTACCCGAGACGGTGCGCGACGCCGCGTTGCGCGAAGTCGGCAAACTGGAACGCTCCAGCGACCAGAGCCCGGAAAGCGGCTGGATTCGCACGTGGCTGGACACCGTGCTCGACCTGCCCTGGAACGTCAAGACCGACGACGCCACCGACCTCAAGGCCGCGCGGGAAGTCCTGGACGCCGATCACCACGGGCTGGAAGACGTCAAGGACCGCATCGTCGAATACCTGGCCGTGCGGGCCCGTCGCGCCCAGCGCGGACTGCAGGTGGTCGGCGGCCGCGGCTCCGGCGCGGTGATGGTCCTGGCCGGTCCCCCCGGCGTCGGCAAGACGTCGCTGGGTGAAAGCGTGGCCCGCGCGTTGGGCCGCAAATTCGTGCGCGTCGCCCTGGGCGGAGTGCGCGACGAGGCCGAGATCCGCGGGCACCGTCGTACCTATGTGGGCGCGTTGCCGGGCCGGATCGTGCGTGCGATCGGCGAGGCGGGATCGATGAATCCCGTTGTGCTGCTGGACGAAATCGACAAGGTCGGTTCCGACTACCGCGGCGACCCGAGCGCTGCGCTGCTCGAGGTGCTCGACCCGGCGCAGAACCACACCTTCCGTGACCACTACCTGGATCTGGACCTGGACCTGTCCGATGTGGTGTTCCTGGCCACCGCCAACGTGATCGAGAACATCCCGTCGGCCCTGCTGGACCGCATGGAGCTGGTGGCTATCGACGGCTACACCGAGGACGACAAGGTCGCCATCGCGCGGGATTACCTGCTGCCCCGGCAGCGCGAGCGGGCGGCGCTGACCGAGGACGACGTCGCGGTCACCGATGCCGCGTTGCGCAAGATCGCCGCCGACTACACCCGCGAGCCGGGTGTGCGACAGTTCGAACGGTTGCTGGCCAAGGCGCTGCGCAAGGCGACCACCAAGCTGGCCTCTGAAACGGACGGGGATCCCGAAGCGCTGAGGATCGACGAGCCGGATCTGGTTGACTACCTGGGCCGTCCGCGCTTCATGCCGGAGTCGGCCGAGCGCACCGCCGTGCCCGGCGTGGCCACCGGCCTGGCCGTGACGGGCCTGGGCGGTGACGTGCTCTACATCGAGGCCGGCGCCACCGACGGTGAGGCGGGTCTGCAACTGACCGGTCAGCTGGGCGACGTGATGAAGGAGTCGGCGCAGATCGCGCTGTCCTACGTGCGGTCACACGCTCGCGAACTCGGCGTCGACCCCAAGGCGCTGGACCGGCGCATCCACGTGCACGTGCCCGCCGGCGCTGTGCCCAAGGACGGCCCGTCGGCCGGTGTCACCATGGTGACCGCCCTGGTGTCCATGGCCACCGGCCGCCAGGTCCGCTCCGACGTCGGCATGACCGGCGAGGTCACGCTGAACGGTCGGGTGTTGCCCATCGGCGGGGTGAAGCAGAAGCTGCTGGCGGCCCAACGTGCCGGACTGTCAACGGTCTTCATTCCGTCGCGCAACGAGCCGGATCTCGACGACGTGCCCGCCGAGGTGCTCGAGGCGCTGGACGTGCGGCCGATGACCGACGTCGCCGAGATCGTGGCCCAGGCGCTGGAGCCTGGGGCCGCCGCCGCCGCGGTGGCCGCCTGATGCCGCTGGGCACCTGATACTGAGCACCGTTGAACCCATGTTCAGTCACGCCTGACGTGATGCCCCGGGGTGGTTGAGAAGTTTTGGCCTCCCCCGGGGACGGGTACGCGATAGCGCAGAGGGAAGACCGCCGAGGGGGGATGACCTCTATCCGACGTCGAAAAGGCGTGGGTGACGAACAACAAATCACTGCTGCGAGGCCGCCGGATGGCAGCCAAGCGGCTCGATAAGGAGTTCATCATGAGGTTGAACAGAATCGCTGCTAGCGCCGTAGTTGCAGGTGCTCTGACGTCCGGTGCGCTCGGAATTGGTGCCGGCTTGGCGCAAGCCGATCCGAATGGGCCGAATGTGCCGGGACCGGTGCCTGGCCCGAATATGCCGGGACCGGGGCCGTTGCCGGGCCAGAATGTGCCGGGCCCGGGGCCGTTGCCGGGGCAGGGGGTACCAATTTGTAACGCCGGACCCGGCGTCAACTGCATCGGTCCGGGCACCCCGCTTCCGCCGGGGCAGCGCGGATTCCCGCCGCCGGGCCACTACAACGATCCGATCGGGTACGGGTATCCCGCCAACTGGATGCCGCCAGGCCAACCGGGCGAATACCCAGTCGTATTTAACCCGGCCGTAAACCAGTGGGGCGTTTTCCTGCCCGGCGGTCAATTCGTCGCCTACGCGACCTAACCGGCACGACGAGACAGCCGCCGCTCACCCGCGGCGGCTGTTCTCGTGCGGCAGAATCGCGAGATATGACTGACATCCGGGATCTGAAACGGCAAGTGGTTCATCGAGTTCAACGGATGGTGGTGAACCCCGTGGGCCGGCAGCTGCCGGTGACGATGCTCGAGACCATCGGCCGCAAGTCGGGACAGCCGCGGCGCACCGCGGTGGGCGGGCGTGTCGTGAACAACCAGTTCTGGATGGTCTCCGAGCACGGAGAGCGTTCCGATTACGTCCGAAACATCAAGGCCAACCCCGCCGTCCGGGTGCGCCTCGGCGGTCGGTGGGCAAACGGAACCGCTCACCTGCTGCCCGACGACGACCCACGGCAGCGGCTGGGCAACCTGCCCAAGCTCAACAGCGCGGCGGTGCGTCTGATGGGTAGCGATCTGCTGACCATCCGAGTGGATCTGGACTGACACCGCCGCGTGTGTCGGCGGCCGGCCTTAAGGTCGGGCATGGCCTACGACGAAGACCTGGCCAACCGGATCCGCGAACTCCTCGGATCTCAGCCGGGCATCGAGGAAAAGCGCATGTTCGGCGGTCTGGCGTTTCTGGTCAACGGCAACATGTCGGTGGCTGTGAGCGGCCAGGGCGGGCTGCTGGTGCGGGTGCCGCCGGAGGACACCGAAAAACTCGTCGAGCGCGCCCACGTCAGCCCGATGGTGATGGCCGGGCGGGAAGCCCGGGGCTGGTTGCGTGTCGAGGCGGCCGGGGTGCGAACCAAGCGCCAGCTGCACGGTTGGGTCACCCGCGGGGTCGGCCACGCGCGCGGCCTGCCGCCCAAATAGCCCAAATAGCCCAAATAGCGAGCGCCGTTTGCCCCGGCACCGTCGGGGTACGCGGTGCGATATGGACAATCGCGACCGACGGCTGCGACGACTGCTCGACGTTGCCGGCACGACGTATGCGGCGCAGGCGCGCATCACGATGAGCGACAAGCCGATGCCGCTGTTCCAGCTTCTGGTGCTGTGCATGCTCGCCAGCAAGCCGATCGATGCGGCCATCGCCATGGGCGCCGCGCGCGAACTCTTCAAGGCGGGCCTGCGGACTCCCAAATCCGTGCTGGCATCGGATCGCCAAACCATGATCGACGCCTTCGGGCGCGCGCGCTACGTGCGTTACGACGAGAGCTCGGCCACCCGGCTCACCGACATGGCCGAACGCCTTCGCGACGACTACTCCGGTGATCTGCGTGAATCGGCCGATCGCAGTGGGCGCGACGTGGCAGCGGTGAAACGGATGCTCAAGAAGTTCAAGGGCATCGGTGATACCGGCGCCGACATCTACCTGCGCGAGGTTCAGGACGTGTGGACGTGGGTGCGGCCCTATTTCGATGACCGGGCCACCGGCACCGCCAAGCGATTGGGCTTGCCCGCCGAACCGGCGGAGCTGAGAACCCTTGCGCCGAAGGCCAATGCGCGGCTGGCCGCCGCCCTGGTCAGGGCGTCGCTGGACAACGACGTGCGTCAGCAGGTGACCGGCTGAGCGCCCAGTGGTCATACGCATCGGTACCTCGGGGTGGTCGTACAGCCACTGGATCAATGTGCTGTACCCGCCGGGAACCCCGTCGGGGCGCCGGCTCGCCCGCTACGCCGAGGTGTTCGACACGGTCGAACTGAACGCCAGTTTCTACCGGTGGCCGCAGGATTCGACGTTCGAGGGCTGGCGCGATCAACTGCCGGACGGCTTCACCATGTCGGTCAAGGCGCATCGCGGATTGACGCACTACCGCCGGTTGGCCTCACCCGAACCGTGGATCGAGCGATTCGAACGCTGTTGGCAACTCCTGGGTGATCGCCACGGAGTGCTGCTGGTGCAGTTGCACCCCGAACAACAGCGCGACGACACGCGCCTGGACACGTTCCTCGAGCGCATGCCCGGATCGATCCGCGTCGCCGTCGAACTCCGTCACCCGTCGTGGAATGACCCCGCGGTGTTCGAGATATTGAAACGCCATCGCGCCGCGTATGTGGTGATGAGTGGCCTCGGGCTCCACTGCGTCCCCCGGACGACGACGGACCTGGTGTACATCCGGATGCACGGCCCGGATCCGGACGCGGACTACGCCGGCTCCTACCCGGCCGACGACTTGCGGTGCTGGGCCGATCGGATCGCCCAGTGGGATGCCGAAGGAAAGGACGTGTGGATGTATTTCAACAACGACCTGGGCGGCCACGCGGTCCGCAACGCACTCGACCTGCGCGAGCTGTTGAGGTGAGCGCTCAAGTAGGCTGAAGCTTCGACAGAACGGAGCACCCACCATGGCCAGCTCGACCGGTTTCGTCATCATCGGCGGCGGACTCGCCGCAGCTAAAGCCGTAGAAGCATTGCGCGACAATAAATTTGATGGACACATCACTGTGTTCGCCGAGGAGGAGCATCTGCCCTACGAGCGGCCCCCGCTGTCCAAGGAGTATCTGGCCGGTAAAAAGTCGTTGACCGATTTCACCGTGCAGAACTCCGACTGGTATCGGGACAACAACATCGACTTACGGCTCAAGACGCGGGTGACCACCCTGGATGCCGCCGGCCACACCGTGGGGTTGCTCGACGGCACCACCGTCCCGTACGACAAGCTCTTGCTGGCGACGGGATCGGCCTCGCGGCGCCCACCGATACCGGGATCGGACTCCAGCGGCGTGCATTACCTGCGCACCTACGAAGACGCCGCGGCCCTGGATGCTGTTCTGACCGAGGGGGCTTCGCTCGCGGTCGTCGGTGCCGGGTGGATCGGGCTGGAAGTGGCCGCGAGTGCGCGCCAGCGGGGCGTGGAGGTCACCGCGGTGGAAGCCGCCAAACAGCCGCTGATGGCCGCGCTGGGTGAGACCGTCGGCGAGGTGTTCGCCACCCTGCATCGCGAGCACGGGGTGGATCTGAGGCTCGAGACACAGGTCGAGGAGATCACCCGGACCGATGGCTCGGCGACCGGCGTGCGGACCCGGGACGGGGCGACGATCACCGCCGACGCCGTGCTGGTGGCCGTCGGAGCCAAGCCCAACATCGAGCTCGCCGAACAAGCCGGGTTGTCCCTGGGTGACGGCGGGGTGCTGGTCGACGCGTCGTTGCGCACCAGCGATCCCGACATCTATGCGGTCGGCGACATCGCCGCCGCCGAACATCCGCTGTTCGGTACCCGCATCCGCACCGAGCACTGGGCCAACGCGCTCAAGCAGCCGGCCGTGGCGGTGGCTGGGATGCTCGGCACGCCAGGCGAATACGCGGAGCTGCCCTATTTCTTCACCGACCAATACGACCTCGGCATGGAATACGTCGGCCACGCCCCCAGCTTCGAGCGAGTGGTGTTTCGCGGCGACGTCGCCGGCCGCGAATTCGTCGCGTTCTGGCTCGACGGCGACAACCGGGTGCTGGCCGGAATGAACGTCAACATCTGGGACGTGCTCGACGACGTCAAGGCGCTGATCAACTCCAGGGTTTCCGTCGACGCCGACAAACTGGCCGACCCGCAGTCACCCCTGGGTGAGCTGCTCGGCTGAGCCGTCGCCGGCGGCGGGCTCGGCGTCCGAGCCGTCAGCGCCGTGCGGAATGGGCGCCCACGTCCCGTCGATGACGTCCGGTGGTCGTTGCGCCTGCAAGCGTTCGCGTTCGGTGCGGCGGCGTTTGATCCGCAGCCGCGCATCGCCCGGCATGGTGACCAGTTCATTGCATGTCAAGTAGTGCATGTCGTCGACGGCATCGATCAGGTCCGCCTCGACTCGCAGGGACCCCAACGCCCGCAACGTCATTCGCATCTCGTGCGTGAACCGCATCGTGGTGTCGTGGGCCAGCTCCCGTGAACCGCGGGCGTTGGCGGCCAGCCGCTCGGCCAGCGTGACCGGCGCGGGTTCCTGGGGGGCGGCTGCGGCGGCGGCGGTCAGCAACATCGTCGGGTCGTCGGCGAATGTCTTGCTGGCCAGCTCGGCCTCGCCCGGGCCGCGGTGTCCGATCCGTGCGACGACGGCATCCACGGCGGCAGCGGTCTTCGGGGACAGCGCACGAATGCTCGCGAGGTTGCCCTCGGCGGCCAGCGCGCGCAACGGTGGGTCGGCCCGCAACGCCGACGCCAACTCGGCCGTCTCCGCAGCGACGAACCCGCTGTCGGTGATCATGCCCAGCCCGGGCACGCTGCGCCCCGCCTGGCTGCGGACCAGCGCTGCGGCTGCGACACCGGTGTCGATCAACCAGAGCGCGTTGAGGATCCAGCCTTGGTGAATGCGGTCGCGCAACAGCCGGAGCCGAACCTCCAGAGCGGCTTCCGGCAGCAGCGCCAGTTGAGCGGCATCAACGTGCTCCGCGCCCGCGGCGGCGCAATACGCCCGGGTGTTCGCCCGCAGGTGACGCAAGAGGGCAACCGATCGTCCCGCGGCGACCGCCTTGGCGACCGAACCAAGCGCTCCCGCCGTCATTGCCGGCTCGCCGAACGGTAGTGGATCCCCGACCTGAGGCTGGCCGGCAAGCGCGTCGCGGGTGACGGCTTCCTGGTCCCAGCCGGGCAGCTGACTGGCCGCGACCATGTTGACCGACACCCCGACGTAGGGGCGGTGGCCGAACACCGCGATGGCCCTGCTGCCCCATTCGGCGTCGGCCGCGCCGCCGAGCGCGAGCGCCTGTCCCAATACCCGGCTCGCAGTGCGCAATCCGCTCAATTGCACGTCCAGCGTGATCGGGGTGAGCGGTCCGGGCAGCGCGTCGGCCAGTGCGGTGCCGCTGAAGACCGGGAACCGCGGATCGATCTGGTCGTCGAATTCGCCTTCCATGCCGTCCGGCGCGGCGGTGTGCACGTCGTCGTCGCCGGCCGGCCGCCGAGGGTGCGGCAGCACCTCGACGGGCAGCGCAAGCTGACCGCCGTGATTGATCGCGCCGGCGCTATCGAGCCGGCGACCGACGAGTCCACGCGCGGTGTCGGCGACCGCGTCAAGCGCGTGCCAGCCGTATTCGAACATCCAATCCTCTTGTGCCGCAGCAACATCGAATTCCGGTATCAGCTGCGCCCAGCTGCGAACCCGGCGCAGCCGGGAACGCGGGTCGGCGGCGCGCAACACCCGCCAGGCGGTGACCATGTTGACGGTGTCCGGACTGGCGAGGTCCACCACACCGGTGCGGTCGGTGTTCAGCGACAAGACCAAAAAGCGCATCAGGTCGTCGAGGTGCAGCACGCGCATGGGCTGCGCCGAGACCTTGGTGCGCAACAGCGTGGCCACGGTACGGCACACCATCCAGTCGAGTTGACGACCGACCGGCGGTGCGATCCGGATGACCGCGGTCGGCCCCCAACTCGAGGACACCAGTTCATCGGCCGGTCGATACAGCTCGGGCCGGCCGGTGGCCTGCGACACGAACAACAGACGGGAACCGGCGCGGGCGGCCGCATCGGTCACCCGCGCGAGCCCGTCCATGCCGGCGCTGCCGGGCGCGGTCGGATCGATGGGGGCCAGGTGGATGACCGCGTCGGCCTCGTCGGTGAGCTCTCGCAAGACGGGGTCGCGCAGCGATGCGCAAACAAACTCGACGTTGCCGTCCAGGCAGGCGTGCGGGAGTTCAGCAATGCCGCTGACCGTGTGCCCGGCAGCGATGAGCTGCCCAGCGACCAGCCGCCCGAGTGCGCCGGTGGCGTCGGTAACCAGGATGTGCACCTGGCCTCACCTCCCCCAACCCTCAGCACTCAACAATAGGCAAGTTGACATGGGCTACGCGACCGTTACCCCACGATCGGCGCACCGGCCCGGCGTCATGCCCAGGGACGGGGCTACTGCAGCGTCGCGCTGCCGTCCGCGGCGACGGCAACCTTGGCGCCACCGATATCTTCCCGCACCGATGCCTGTACCGCGGCGCCATCAGTGACCACGGCCAGGGCGCGCGACCCATCGGGTGTGCGCACGGCCAGAAAGGCCTTCTCCGGCGCTCCCTCGCGGTCGTACGGTGTCGTCCAGGCTTCGACCGTGCCAACGCCTTCCCACGCGACCACCGCGTCGGTCGTCGGCTCCCGATCGACGGCTGGTTGCGTGTCCTCCCAACGAAATTCGGCGGGCGGCTCGGTGCTGTAGACGCCGAAGCTGTGCTTGGCCAGGTAGCCGCCGTTGGCGGTGACCAGACCGCGCTTGCCGGGATTGGCCACCAGCAACTCTGCCATAGTGGCAATCGAATGCATCACGTAGTTGCTCCACGGGCCGCCCGCGAACGTCAGCCCGCCGGTCACGGTCAGCGGCCGGGCGGGGTCGTCGACCCTCAATCCGAGTTCGGCCGCCGCCACTTGGACCGCGGAGGGAAAGCATGAGTACAGGTCCACGTAATCGACGTCGTCGATGCCCAGGCCGGCCAGCTCGAGCACGCGCGCACCGGCGATCCGGATCGCCGCGGACCGGTGCAGTTCGTGACGCTCGGCGATGGACGGTGTGTCGTGCGCGTCGGTGCCCGCGTGCGGGTACACCCACCGCTGCGCCGGGATCCGCAGCCTTCTCGCCTGTTCGACCGAGGTCAGAACGAGCGCCGCGCCCTGGTCAACCATGTTGTTGGAGTTCATCAGCTTGGTGTAGGGCCAGCTGATCATCCGGTTCTGCGGGCCGGCCCGGCGGAGGTCGTCGGCGGTCGACGGCTTGCGGATCCATGCGTGCGGGTTGTCCACCGCCACGGCGTTGAACCGTGCCCACAGCTCCCCGATGCTCTTGAGGTGGTCGTCGATCGACTCGTCGTTCGCCACGCGCAGCGCCTGCTCGAACAGGGGGTAGACGTAGGCCGGCCGGTCGAGCTGGATCCTGATCTCGGCGTCACCGGCCATCGGGACGTCGTCGCCGCTGACCTCGGCCATCGGGACGGAGCGGTCCTGCTCGGTCCACACCAGTCTGGCGCCTTTGGCCCGCAGGCCCCGCCGGGTGCGCCAGGTTTCGGCGCCGGCCAGCAGCACGACCCCCGCGCGGCCGCGCTGGATGTCCAGGCATGCTTGGTTGAGCAGCGATTGCGGCACGTTGCCGCCGACCGGGCTGTACAGCGTGGTGAAGCCGGAGGCGCCGATTCGCTGGCCGAGCAACAGGCCGGGATCCCGATACTGGGCCGACAGGATGTTGACCACCCGGATCGAGTCGACCGCCTCGATCACCGCGGCGCCGGCGGCCCGCTCGACCGCGGCTGCCATCAGGTCGATGGGCTCGACGGACCGCTTCGCCGGATCGATGTCATCGTGATGGTTGACCTGGCCATAGCCGATCAAAACCGGGGTCCTGGGGTCAACGGTCATACGACGAATTTATCGGACCCCGAGTGTGCGGCTGGCCGCACACTCGGGCGCGAGCGTGCGGCTGGCCGCACATTCGGGCGATGGGGGTGGCTCAGGCGTCGTCGGTCGCGCCGAACAGCACACGGTCGTCGATCAGTCGCTGGATGTCGGCGGTGTTCATTCCCAGCACGTTTCGGCAGATCTCGACGGTGTCCTGCCCGGGCCGAGGCGCCGGGGCCTGCCGCGCCGGCGGAATGTGGCGGTACGGCGCCGGTCCCGTCTCGGCCGGCAGCGGATTCTCGATCAGCGGATGAGTCATGGGGCTGTACACGTTGCGCGCGATCAGCTGCGCGTCCTCGAGTATCTCAGGTGGGCGGTTCATCGGCCCGGCCGGAACTCCGGCCGACTGCAACAGTTCGGCGGCCCGCAGCGGGGTGCGGGTGCGCGTCCAGGCGGAGACCAGTCCCACCAACTCGCCACGGTGGGCCAGCCGCGCTTCGCCGGTGGCGAAGCGCGGGTCCTCCGCCCAGTCGAGGTGGTCAAAAACCGATGTGGCACGGCACCATTCGTCATCCGACCGGATCGAGATGACGCACCATTCGTCGTCACCGGCACAGGGGCAGACCGCGTGCAGGCCGGTGTCCTCGCGGATCTGGGCGATGCCCGCGGACAGGGCGGCTTGCGTGACATAGAGCGTGTCGAGCTGATTGACCACGACTTCGGCCTGCGAGATGTGGACGTGCGCTCCCCTGCCGGCCCGGTCGCGGTGGATCAGCGCGGCGAGCGCCGCGATCGCGGTGACCCGGCCCACCACGTGGTCGGGGAACACCGTCGTCGCGTCGTAAAACGCGTGCCGGGCCCCGTCGGCCTCGTCCTCCGCGCCGTCGGACGTCCAGAGCCGGGTGACACCGGTCGTGGCGCGTACCAGCGGGCCGTAACCCAACCGCGCGCTCCACGGCCCCGCGTCGCCGAACGCGCTGCTTTCGGCGAGCACGATCCGCGGGTTGATGGCGCGTAGCTCATCATAGGAAAACCCCAGTGCGGCAAGGGTCCCCGGTTTGAAGTTGGCGAAAACCGCGTCCGCCTCGGCGACCAGCCGGCCGAAGATCTTCTTGCCCTCCGCGCTGCGCAGATCCAGCCCCAATCCCCGATTGTTGCGGTGCGTCCAGGCGAAGGACTCGCTCATGGCCTCACCGACGCGGGCCTGCCGCAATCCGTCGGGGTAATCGGCGCTTTCGACTTTGATCACGTCGGCGCCCAGATCGGCGAACAACCGGCTCAGCTCACCACCGGCCACGATGATGCCCAGATCCAAAATCCGCAGTCCCGCAAAGGGATAGTCGCCGAGCCGGCCCGAGGTGGACGGCACCACCGAGGGATTGCCACGCCAGCACGGTTCGTCGTACCCCGCGGCGGGCACCGGTGTGCGAAAACCCGCGCGCCGGCCGTCGACCACGAAATATCCGGTCGGCACGCTGGTGCGCACGCCGGGTACGAGCTCGACGTCGGTGATCGCGCCCACCGCCTGGAAATGTTCGGACCCCAGGATCCGCGGCGGCGTCAGCACCGCGGCGATGGGCACCCCGTGCGCCTGTCCGGCGGCCACCAAATCCTTCATGGCCTCATCGGCGAAGAGTGTCTGCAGTAGCTCGCTGATCTGCGGCCAGGCCGCAAAGCGCGCGCCGATCACGTCGTATTTGGGGTCTTGAAAGTCTTCCGGCTCCCCCAGCCAGCGCCGCAGTCCGCGCCACTGCCGCGGCGCCATCACGCACAGCCGGACGTAGCCGTCCCGGCACGGATAGATCGGGTAGGCATCCTGGTTCTTCGGTCGACCCCGCCACCGCCCGGTGCGCCGGGTGCCGGCGGCGGCCTGCCCGTGCGCACCGAAGGCCGGGTCGAGGGCCATGACGACGGCATCGAACCACGAGAAGTCGATGTAATCGCCTGTGCCGCAACGCAGTCGGTTGTAGTACGCGGCGAGTGCGGCCCACGCCGCCTGGACGGCCGCGGTGGCCGAAGCGATGCCGTCCGGCGGCAGCACCGGGGTGCCGGTGGCGGGGCCGGACCGCGACAGCGCGCCACACATCGCGTACAGCACCGGATCCGTTGCGCGCCAAGTGGACCGCGGGCCGGTCGCACCGAAGTCGGTGATCGAGAGCACCACCAGGTGCGCGTAGCGGGCGGCCAGCTCCTCGCCGGAGGTTCCGAACATGGCGCCGCGCTCGTCGGAGCCGGCGTCCACGACGATGTCGGCCTGCGCGGCCAGGTCCAGGAAGCGGGCACAGTCCTCGTCGTCGAACGGATCGAGCACCGCACTGCGCTTGTTGGCGTTGTGCACGGCGAACGGGATGCTGGCACCGCGCAGCGTCGGCAGGGCGTCGCGTCCGAGGCAGCCGCCCGGCGGTTCCACCTTCAGGACATCGGCACCCAGGTCGGCAAACAGTCGGGTCACCGCGTCGGCGGCGCCGCTCGACAAGTCGAGGACGCGCACGGCATCAAGCAACCCGTCGGCCATCTGCACACCGTACCTGCCTGGTCAGGGCGCTGCATGGTGAGCGTTCACCCGCCCGACCGGGCGACGCAGCGGCCAAAAGGCCGGGTGGGCAAGCGGATTCGGCGCCCACCCGCTCGGCTCGGGCCGAACGCTCAGTCGGGGACCCGCGTCGGCGCGGCGTGGGCTATCGTCACAGGCCGACCGCGACCTGTCGTCCGATGGAGGCATCCCCTATGACCGCGCACCTGAGCTACGTCGAGGCCGTGGTGGTCGGCGCGTTCCAAGGCGTCACCGAGCTGTTCCCGGTCTCGAGCCTGGGGCACGCGGTGTTGGTGCCGGCGCTCGTGGGCGGGCGATGGGCCCAGGATCTCAGCGTCTCGGCTCCCCACTCGCCCTATCTGGCGTTCATCGTGGGCCTGCATGTGGCCACCGCCGCCGCCCTGCTGCTCTTCTTCTGGCGTGACTGGGTGCGCATCCTGGCGGGGTTCTTCTCCTCACTGCGGTATCGCCGGATCCAGACACCCGGCGAACGGTTGGCCTGGCTGATCGTGGTGGGCACCATCCCGGTAGGTCTGGCCGGCCTGGCGCTGGAGCAGCTGTTCCGCACCACGCTGGGCAAGCCCTTCCCGGCGGCCGCCTTCCTGTTGCTCAACGGCGTCGCCCTGTATGTGGGTGAGGTGCTCCGGCGCCGCATCGCGCCCGCGCCCGGACCGGGCCAGCCCGCGGTGGCCGACGCCGAGCTCGAACACGGCGACGAGGCCTCGGATCTTCGGCTCGCCCAACTCCCGCTGTCCCGCGGCCTGGTGATCGGCGCCGCGCAGATCCTTGCCCTGTTCCCCGGCATCAGCCGTTCGGGGATCACCATCGTGGCGGGCCTGTGGCGCGGCCTGTCGCACGAGGATGCGGCCCGCTTCTCCTTCCTGCTCGCGACACCGATCATCCTGGCCGCCGGGGTGTACAAGATCCCCGAACTCTTCGGGCCGCTGGGCGCCGGCATCGGTGGCCAGGTGCTGGCCGGCAGCGTCGCTTCGTTCGTCTGCGCCTACCTCGCCGTGCGCTTCCTCACCCGGTACTTCCAGACCCGGACGCTGACCCCGTTCGCGATCTACTGCGCCCTGGCCGGTGGCGCCAGCCTGGTGTGGCTGGCCGTGCGCTGAACCGGTGCTGTATCGGGCCTGAGCCCTTCCGCGGGAGCGCTGGCCACCGAAGGTTGTTGCGCGGTGGAACTTCGAGTGCTGTGCTTACCGGGTTGTCTAGTTGACACCCGTCAAGAATCGGGAGGGGACCGAACATGGCAGACACGGCTTCCATTGGCCTCAAGGTCCGCGGAAGGGTCGTCGTCATCACCGGCGGCGCCCGGGGAATCGGGCTGGCCACCGCGACCGCACTGCATAAGCTGGGCGCCAAGGTCGCGATCGGCGACGTCGACGAGGTGCGGGTGAAGGAGTCCGGCGCCGACCTGGGCCTCGACGTCTACGGGAAACTCGACGTCACCGACCCGCACTCCTTCTCGGACTTCCTGGACGAGGTCGAACGCCGGCTCGGCCCGATCGACGTGCTGATCAACAACGCCGGCATCATGCCGGTCGGCCGCATCGTCGACGAGCCGGACGCGGTCACCCGGCGGATTCTGGACATCAACGTCTACGGCGTGATGCTGGGCAGCAAGCTGGCGGCACAACGCATGGTGCCCCGCGGCAAGGGGCATGTCATCAACGTCGCGTCGCTGGCCGGTGAGCTCTACATCGTCGGTTTGGCCACCTATTGCGCCAGCAAGCACGCGGTGGTCGCGTTCACCGATTCGGCCCGCCTGGAGTACCGCTCGGCCGGGGTGAACTTCTCCATGGTGTTGCCGACGTTCGTCAACACCGAGCTGGTCGCCGGGACGCCCGGGATGAAGGGCTTCCGCAACGCCGAGCCCGCCGAGATCGCCGACGCGATCGTCAAGCTGGTGGCCCACCCGAAGCCGCGGGTGCGGATCACCAAGGCGGCGGGCGCGATGGTGGTGTCCCAGAAGTTCTGGCCGCGCCGGATCGCCGAGGGGCTCAACCGGATGCTCGGCGGCGACCACGTCTTCACCGACGACGTCGACGCCGAAAAGCGCCAGGCGTACGAAGCCCGCGCCCGCGGCGAAGAATAGCCGCGCGCGAACATTGTTCACCGAAGGCGCGGACAATCGGCCGGGTGAGCCTAGAAACCCGAACCACCGCGCCCGCTGGATCTCCGCTCTCCGACGACGAATTGGCCCTGATCGACGAGTATTGGCGCGCCGCCAATTATTTATCGGTCGGGCAGATCTATCTGCTGGATAACCCGCTGCTCACCGAGCCGCTGACGACCGATCACATCAAACCGCGGTTGCTGGGGCATTGGGGCACCACCCCCGGGCTCAACCTCGTCTACGCGCACCTGAACCGGATTATCCGCAACCGTGACGCCGACGTCATCTACGTGACCGGGCCGGGTCATGGTGGCCCCGGGCTGGTCGCCAACGCCTACCTCGAAGGCACCTACAGCGAGGTGTACACCGGCATCGAGGAGGACGCCGAAGGGCTGCGGAAGCTGTTCCGGCAGTTCTCCTTCCCCGGCGGCATCCCCAGCCACGTCGCGGCCCAGACGCCGGGATCCATCCACGAGGGCGGTGAGCTCGGCTACGCGCTGGTGCACGCCTTCGGCGCCGCCCTGGACAACCCGCATCTGGTGGTGGCCTGCGTCGTCGGTGACGGCGAGGCCGAAACCGGGCCCCTGGCCGCCAGCTGGCACTCCAACAAGTTCCTCAACCCGGTCACCGACGGCGCCGTGCTGCCCATCCTGGCCCTCAACGGCTACAAGATCGCCAACCCCACGGTGCTGGCCCGCATCCCGCACACCGAACTCGAAGCGCTGCTGCGCGGCTACGGCTACCGGCCGATCACGGTCGCTGGTGACGACCCGGCCGACGTGCACCGGCAGTTGGCCGCCGCCCTCGACGACGCCTTCGACGACATCACGGGCATCCAGAGCGCGGCGCGCGCCGGCAACGAGGTGCAGCGGCCGGTGTGGCCGATGATCGTGCTGCGCACCCCGAAGGGCTGGACCGGGCCAAAGATGGTGGACGGCAAGAAGGTTGAGGGCACCTGGCGCTCGCACCAGGTCCCGCTGTCCCAGACGCACGACAATCCCGAACACCGCGCCCAGCTCGAAGAGTGGCTGCGCAGCTACCGGCCCGAGCAGCTTTTCGACGATGACGGCAGGCTGCGGGCCGAGCTGCGGGCGCTGGCGCCCACCGGTGATCGGCGGATGAGCGCCAACCCGCACGCCAACGGCGGGCTGTTGCTGCACGACCTCGACCTGCCGAACTTCCGCGACTACGCCGTGGCGGTCGAGCGGCCGGCGGCCGTCACACACGAGGCCACCCGGGTGCTCGGCACATTCTTGCGCGACGTGATCGCCCGCAACCGGGACCGGTTCCGGCTCATGGGTCCGGACGAAACCGCCTCCAACCGGCTCGACGCCGTCTACGGATCGACCGACAAGGTATGGCTGTCCGAGATCGACCCCGACGACGAGCACCTGGCGCCCGACGGCCGCGTGATGGAGGTGCTGTCCGAACACCTGTGCCAAGGCTGGCTGGAAGGTTACCTGCTGACCGGGCGGCACGGCCTGTTCAACTGCTACGAGGCGTTCGTCCACATCGTCGACTCGATGATGAACCAGCACGCGAAGTGGCTTGCCACCAGCCGCGAACTGCCGTGGCGGCGACCGGTGGCGTCGTTGAACTACCTGCTCAGCTCGCATGTTTGGCGCCAGGACCACAACGGCGCGTCGCATCAGGATCCCGGATTCATCGACCTGGTCGCCAACAAACGGCCGGAGGTGATGCGGGTGTACCTGCCGCCGGACGGCAACACACTGCTCTCGGTGGCCGATCACTGCCTGCGCAGCCGCGACTACATCAACGTCATCGTCGCCGGCAAGCAGCCCGCGCTGGCGTATCTCGACATTGACCAAGCCATCGCGCACTGCACCCGCGGCCTGGGCATCTGGGAATGGGCGAGCACGGCTACCGACGAACCCGACGTGGTGCTGGCGTGCGCCGGGGACATCCCGACGCTGGAGACGCTGGCCGCCGCCGACATCCTGCGGTCCGAGCTGCCGGAGCTGGCCGTCCGGGTGGTCAACGTCGTCGACCTGATGCGGTTGCAGCCGGATTCGGAGCACCCGCACGGCTTGCCGGACCGCGAGTTCGACGCGCTGTTCACCCGCGACCGGCCGGTCATCTTCGCCTACCACGGCTATCCGTGGCTGATCCATCGACTCACCTACCGCCGCACCAACCACGCGCATATGCACGTGCGGGGGTTCAAGGAACGCGGCACCACGACGACGCCCTTCGACATGGTGATGCTCAACGACCTGGACCGCTTCCATCTGGTCATCGACGTCATCGACCGGGTCGACGGATTGGCCAGTCGCGCCGCCATGCTGCGGCAGCGCATGGCCGACGCCCGTCTCGCCGCGCGGATGTACACCCGCGAGCATGGTGAGGACGACCCGGCGATCTCGGGGTGGACCTGGGAGGTGAGCGAGCAGAACGAGCGTGGTGAGTGATGCGAGGGAGTCGACCCCTCTGACGTGGGAGGTGAGCGAGCAGAACGAGCGTGGTGAGTGATGCGAGGGAGTCGACCCCTCTGA